>NZ_JONK01000004.1 GCF_000711885.1 Chromobacterium haemolyticum DSM 19808 | reverse complement strand
CTCTCCCTCCGGCAACTCAGCATTGATAATCGACGCGCTCACAGCATCGATCGAAGCCATTTCCACCGGCAGGAACTCGTCGCCGAAGTGCTCGAAGCACTTCGCGGACAGCCAGCGAGCATCTGCGGCGCGCTTGTCGTCATAGAGCGCGACCACAATGTCGTGGTAGGAGCCCTCGCCAGCGGGAAACTTGGCGATGAACCATTGATAGCCCTCACGGCAAGCGGACCATTGCTTCAGTAGAACCTTGGTAATTTGCATGTTCTTCTCCTCGCCCTGTGGGCGTAAAAAAGGCCGCTTAGGCGGCCTTGTCGTTGATTGGGTCTTCGCCGGCGAGCTCACGCTCCAGCTGGCGCTGCCAGTAGTCGCCGCGCCGGCGGCGGTGTTCCGGGGTTTCTGGCTTGCTGCGCACCTTGGGGACGAGCTCGCTGGCCCTGGCGCCCTGGGCGATCTGGATGAAGTCGCGCAGCTCGGTGTTGTGGCCGATCATGCGATGAGCCCTTCCACGGAGAAGAGCGCAGCGACGGCGTCGGGCAGATGGGATAACCGCTCAAACCGGCTACCGGCCTCCAGTTCTTGCCACGGTGCCACGTCTCCGTTGAGGTGCAAGCCGGCTACACCCTCGCTCTCGGTCATCAGGCCTTGGATGTCTTCGACCAAGCCGGAAAGCGCCGCCAGTAGCAAGGTGCGCTGATGCAGTTTGCAGTCCACCTCGTCGAGGGTGGACTCCTCCGGCCGGGCGCCAATTGCCTCGCGGATCGCGCGCAGCTCTGCCCAAGCGTGATCACGCTCCTCAGCCATCGCGGCCAAAGCGGCATTCGAATTGGCGAGTTGAGCCTGAAGTTCATCACGCTGTTTGCGTGCAATATTCAGCTCGGCAAACCTCTGACCGAGGTTTGGATTACCCGGCGCGCCACCCTGCGCATAGCGCTCCAGCGTTGCAGTATCCCAGCCGACCAAGGCATTCACACATGCCACGATGCGGCGGGCGTTTCGATGCACAACGGACTCCGCAATCAAATGGCCTCCGTAGTACTCGACGTGTTCTGACCCCGGCATCTCTGGGACAGGATCATTAGCAATGACCGTATAGCCAATACCCAGACGCCACGGCTCTTGGGTGTGCTCCATCACGCAGCCTCCCGTTCATCGTCTGCCCGGCCGTCCATCTGGTCGCGCGCTGCAGCGGTGTTGAAAGTGCGCACCGCAGCGACCAGCGGCTGCATCGGCTCGCCCATCGGGCAGCAGTCAAACACTTTGCGCAGCAGGTCTTGCCCCAGGAACAGGTACAAGGCTTCCAGCGCTTCCGGGCGGCCGCTCTCATACATCTCTTGGAAAAACCGCTCGCCCATCGCACGGCAGCAATCGGGATCGGCGAGCATGAGGTCGGTCTCATGCTCGACGGCCAGGTGGTCCATCTCTTCCGCCGCCATCGCGGCGCCGTGCCGCCCCAGGTCGGCAAGCACTTTGCAAGACAGGTTTTGCAGGCTCATGGTGATCAACTCCAAAAAGGTTGCAGCGCCAGCAGCAGCACGATGGCCGCGCCGATGGCGATGGTTTGAAGGGCGTAGCTCATCGCGCCCTCACGACTTGGTGAACCGGTGTACCGCGGCGGCTGAACCACATGAAGCGCAAACACTCGCCGTTGGCGCGCAACTGCTGCGCCTGGGCGTCGCTGAGCCAGCCGATCATGAAGCGAGGCATGCTGTGACCTCCAAAAAGAAGCCGCCCGGCTGGGGTGAGCGCGGGCGGCCAAGGTACTGCGGGGGGAAATCTGTCCCCGTCTTTCCGGGGTGTCAGCGCTGCGGTAGCTTTCCGTCGAACTTTCCAGCGCATTCCCGACGTGTCAGCCGTTGGTTCAGGGCGCCGCTCCCCTGTTTACTGCTGCCGGTTACGCTGTCCGGCGCCAGGTGACTGCCCGGCCGTCTCTGTTGCCCTTTCGCCGCCCTTGTCATCGGGCCAAGTTCAATAGGGGGCGGTAGCTGGCATCAAACTGCGCCTTTCCGTGGGCTACGACTCACCTCCACCCGTTCGCTTCCGTTGTTGGGTCGCCTGGCCGTGGTCACCAGTCCATCTACTGCACATTGAAGCGGGCCGGGCTTGATACCGGCTTGCATGGATTCCTATGGAATTTGAGTCCACTGGTTCGTTTCGACGAACCTCATCACTGCCCATCCCACTAGATAGATTCCGGGCCGAAGTACCATGCTTGAGACGCCTTCAGCGTGTCCTTCCACGCCGCCGCTTCAATGTGCCGCCTCTCGCGAAGCGGCTCTTGTTCCGACCACCCTGCTCCCGTCCTCTGCGTCTTGGCCACCTTGGGGCCCTCCCGCTCACCGCCTCCGCTTCATCGCGCGGCGCCGCTGGTCGCATCAGTTTGCATGCTGGTCGGCTGCCGCTCGTTTGCAGTTCTCTTGCCAGAGGCCTGCGCCGGCGAGCGGCGTCCGTATTTGTAGGTTGTTTGAGATCAGTGCCCAGTGTGCTGGGCTGGTGAGACTCAATGTAAACCCTAGTTTCCATTCTTGTCAACCTTGGTTTCATTTTTTGTTAACTCAGGTTTGCATTTATGACACACAGCCACCGGGGTAAAATGCCAACGTCACACTGGTCATTGAGATGAGTGCTGTGAAGAAATGAAAAGCTGGAAAGACCGCATCCGCGAAGTGATGCTTACCAAAGGGCTGACCCAGCGGGTTGTGGCAGCCAGCATGGGCCGCTCCCAGAGCACACTCGCATGCTGGCTGAATGGCCGAAACACCCCAAACATCAACGATATGAACTCGTTGGCAGATGCCCTTGGCGTCGATCCCGCATGGCTGACATACGGCATTGAAGCTAGGGAAAACCCGGTGATTTGCAGGGTGTTAGAGGCTCTAAACGGGATGAGAACCGCTGATTTAGAAAAGGTAGCGGACATACTTGAAGCCTTGAAGGCAACCTCCCGCTCAAACGAAATCGACAACATGGGAAATTGAGCAATGCTTTTGAAAACCCTTGTAACCGCTTTACTTGCTACCTCCCTTTTGTCCGCTTGCGGGAGCAATCAGGACGACAACCGCAGTCCCGGCGAAACAACTCCAGCAGCTCAAGCGGAACCGGCGCATCACTACGTGCTTGAAGACAATGGGATGTATGGATATCAGTCTGCCTTGACTGAAGAAGACCAAAAGAAAGGCCGGTCTGCGGGTGATGTGGTGATGATTCTCTACCTGGGCAAGAAGAATGACCTGGAAACAATCGCTTTGGGAAACGACATCATCACTTGCAAAACCCCATGCGAATATGCGAAGTCAGTTTCGATTTTGACAAACAGGCAAGAGTTTGTTCACGCCACCCCAACCAGCCTACTACACGCGATGTTTGAGGATGCAGCTAACGGCGTTTTGAAACCGATGAGTCTCGAAGATAAGCCGCCAGAGAAAACGCAAAGCGTTAACCACGACCAGGCACCGGCCGCCATACAGGAGCCCCTACCACCAGTTCAGGTCGCACAGCCCGAAGCCAAAGAGGCGGCCGCCAAACCCATGATCCCCATACCCAGCCAAGACAGCAGCGCGGGGCAGTGATGCGGAGCAGGCTGGCAAGCTACAGAGCGACAAGACCATCCTGCAGTGGATGAGGTATTTATTTATACGCCAATCAATAGAAAGGGCATGCAATGCAATTCAACGACGTTCTTCGATACATGCAACAGCCCGAAATCAGACAAGACTGCCCGGGCTGCATAAAGCCAGGCCCTTGGATCATTCACGATTTGGGCGTGATCGACCATCTAAAGGGGCGTGCGTACTGTCTGCCAATGGCATCGGTTGGCTATTACGATGGGTCTTCGAATATCTATGTAACAGGGTTCCCATTGGTGATCGTAGAATGCAGCAACTGCGGCTTTATTAAAAATTTCAACTACCACAAAATTCGCCTGTGGCTTGCGGCAAATCCACTCCCAACACAAAACCCCGAGTCGCAATATGTTCAGGATCCTCAATCGCCACCCCAATCTCCGCAAGGGGATTGACCATGATGAACGAGGCATCAAATAAGGAAGTGCAATTTGCTGTCGCCACCGTGACTGAGCTGATAAGAAATGCCCACCTAGCTGTAGCAAATGACGAAGGGAAGTTTATTGGAGATCTGCCACCACTTGTGGAAACGATTAACCCGACAAGCCTTGATAGCCGCAGTGTCGGGCCCCATAATGAACCCATGAGCACCGCACCTACACGTGAAGAGTTCGAGGCCAAACTGGAGACCATCGAGACCAAGATGGACGCCAGGGTGCAGCGCATCGAGGAAAAAGCCACGCGCATCGAAGAGGACATGCGCGACATCAAGTCAGAGATGAAGAACATGAAGTGGTGGATGCTGGGAACTGGGGTATCCGTCATCATTGGCATTGCCGCCTTCAATGCTACGGTTCTCAGCAACATGGTCGCCTCATTCGAGTCCGGGAAGAACACCGCCCAAGCCATCGACAAGGCCCAGACAGACCTTCAGAAACGCGAGGAGCGCTTGGATGCGATCGACAAGAAGCTGGATAAGTTGATCGCGGCGCCACCACAGCCCCAGAAGTAACCAAGACAAGCCCGCCGTGCGCGGGCTTTTTCACGCGCCAACCGATAGCCTACAATCGCCCTTCGAAAGCATTGTATCGCCCTGGTCGTCGAAAATGCCTCAATGAACGGACGAGGCAAACGCATCAGGGAAGAGCGCATAGCGCGCGGATGGTCTCAAGAGGTGCTCAGCAGAAAGGCCGGCGTGACGCGCGGAACCGTGTCCGCTCTTGAGAATGGCATGAGCAAAGGCACAACTCATCTGCTCCCATTATCAAAGGCCCTGAACGTGAGCCCTCAATGGCTTGAAACTGGGAAAGAACCCAAACGGCCTATTCCTGAGCCTGGCGCCGCCTACATTTCGGCGGACAGCCTTGAAGATCTTGCAGATCAACTTCTTGCTCGTGGCCCAGAAGAAGCCGGCCGCCTCCTGACCCTACTGCTGCAGAAACAAGCGGATCGTCGCTGATTCTGGCCGCTCCGGCCTGAATTGTTGCGCATAAGCGTCACTCTTTTTGCTACAAAAGTGTGCGCTAGCACTACCTGGCACTGCTATTGTTAAAACTAAGTAAAAACGCTTAACATGCGCACGTGCCAGAAGAGACGTTCCACACCCGACTACGGGCCGCAATTGAGGCTCGTGGCACAACAGTCACAGCCGTTGCCACACACCTTGGGGTCAGCCGGTTTACTGTAAATCGCTGGTTAAAATCCCAAATGCCTGATGATGAACAGATTTCCAGACTCGCCGCATACTTGAACGTCAGCGTTGACCACCTGCAACGTGGGTCTGAGATTGATCACGACCACATGATGCGTTGCCAGATCCTTTTTGCCCTGTCTACTGACCTTGAGACCAGCCACGTCAACGCGATGATCACCCTCGCCGAGGGTCTTCTTGCTACAAAAATGTAGCAAAAGTGAACAGCAACAAATCTGTACTGATTTCGCGTTTTGCATGCTTCAGTCGCACACTACTCCCACAGCCCAGGACATGGGCGGCAGATAACGATGAACGGAGTGGAAATGACTTGCGGAAGCGCGGCAGCACATTGCATACATGCTCAGAATTGCCATCACTACAGGGCAGTCTCCCTATACAGCAACACAGATCGGGCGTTCGTAAGCCTCAGGATTGACAAGGCAGGAAAGCTAAAACTCATGTATGGAGGTGAGGCAAAGGCACTTCTTAGCAAACTGAACGAGCTGTTCAGGTCAATGGAATAAAAAAAGGCGACCACATGGTCGCCTTTTTAGTTTGGCAATTTCTGGCTGTTTTCGGCAAGCAACCTGATCGCTTGCAACACCTCGTCTGGCCCCTTCTCCTTCACCTGGCGCACCAACTCTTCGAGCGAGTTTGCTACCACGTACCCTCCACTAACAGCTTCTGGCTGCATTTCACCTTTTCCAGATGCAAGCCAATCCGCGCTGACTTGAAGTGCCTTAGCGACTTTGTAGAGGTTTTCACCATCAATCCCAGCTGTCGGGTTGTTCATCCACTTGTAAGCAGCGGGCCGTGACACTCCAACCTGGTTAGCAAGCCAGTTTGGAGTTTTTTTACTCCCGGTCTTCTCGCTTAGGACATCTAACGCCTTGCGAATCCGGGTTCCAAGATTGTTTTCCATGATAACCAAGGTTAGCGGATATTTTGCAAACCCAGGATTGCATTGACTGTAAACCATAGTTATCATCACCAATATGAGAACCGCCATTGTTGTTTCGTACTTTGGACCTGGCCGCGGCACAAAGTCCCGGATCGCCAGATCACTAGGCGTCTCCACTGCTGCAGTTGCCAAGTGGGGCGAGACCGTTCCCGATGGCAGCGCATACCAGTTGGTCAGACGCTTCCCTGAGCTGGACCAGATTGATAAGGAAGACTGGGCAAAGTCGAACTCGCCCGGGCCAGCTGTTGAGTGAAGTATGACAAACGCCCTTTCATTAAAAAATGATCATTTTTTAGGAATACGCACAGATGAACGTGAATGACGCTGTCCACAAGACCGTGCATGTCAACGGTGGGGCCAAGGTCATCGCCGAACGCCTGGGCAGCCCAGAAGGCGTGATCCGGGCGAAAGCCAACCCCAACGACGACAGTCGCTGGTTCTACCTGCCTGAGGCCGTGGAACTGATGAGCTTGACCGGCGATCACCGGATTCTGCAGGCCATGGCCGATGAGTTCGGCTATCTGATCTCCCCCATGCCGGATTCCGTGGACAACGCTGACCGCGCCCTGCTCTCGCTGCTGACCGATGCCACTAAGGGCAACGACTCCGAGAAGGACATTCACAAGGCCCTCGGCCAGCTGCGCAGTTTCATCGGCGCGGATCTGCGCAAGAAGATCAACAAGCTGCAGGGCTACTTGGCAAGGGTGGCTCATGAAATCGAAGACTGACGAGGCCTCGATCCACTTCCGCAGCACGCGCGACGACTGGGAAACACCCCAGGACCTGTTCGACGCCCTGCACGCTGAGTTCGGCTTCACGGTGGACGTGTGCGCATCTGACAAGACAGCGAAGTGCGTTCGGTACTACACGAAGGCCGACAACGGTCTCGCCAAAGACTGGAGCAATGAAGTGGTTTGGATGAATCCACCGTTTGGCCACGTCACCAAGCGCTGGATGGACAAGGCCCGCCTGAGCAGCATGCGGGGCGCCACGGTCGTCTGCTTGGTGCCGGCTCGTGTGTCGGTGCTGTGGTGGCACCGGAACGTGTTTCTGGCCTCTGAGGTGCGCTGTCTGCGCCCTCGCCTGCAGTTCGTGGGCGCGGCCCAGAAAGCGCCATTTGACGCAGTGCTGGTGATCTTCAGGCCCGGGGACACTCAAGCCAAGCTGTCGGGATATGAGCTACCCGGCGCGCGGAAGCTGAAGCCTGCAACGGTGGAAGCAGTAGCCGGCCGGCGCCGGAAGAAATTGGGGAAATAAGCCGCCCGCGGCGTCGCGGGAAAAACAAAACCCCCGGTCAATGCGGTTGCAGCCGCTCGCGGGGGTTATGCAGAGATTGGGGTAATTATGCACAAGCAAATCGAACATATCAACCGCGATACCACGCAGTGGCCGCAATCGTTGCAACACCACAACCGCACTCTATGCGCGATAGAATATGACCTCGTCAAAATGAGAGGAGGTCATCATGTCCGACAATTGGGACTGGGAAGAAACGGAAAACAAAGAGTTGACCATCATTCCACGCGTAAGAGCGATTGCCGTGTATACCAACCCAAGAGGGGAAATCGTCATTCGACAGGAGGGAATGAGCTTGGATATGGACGATCAATATATCGCCATTCCCAAAGAGCAAATTCCCACCTTAATCAGGGCTCTGCAGGAAGAGGCCGCCGTAGAAGGCTGATTAGCAGCCTCCTTGCCAAGTGCGGGGAGGCTGTATGAAGCGCCCATCCTTCCAGTTCTACCCGGCCGACTGGCTGGGCAATTCCAACTTACGCCGCTGCACACACGCCGAAAAAGGCGTGTGGATGGACGTCTTGTGCTTGATGCACGATTCCGAAGAGTACGGCATCCTGCGCTGGTCCCTGAAAGAGATCGCTCAGGCTGTAGGCTGCAAGCCTGCCGAACTAAAGTCTCTGGTTACAAAGGGCGTTCTCAAGGGCAGCGATACCGAGCTCACCGAGCCCCTAACTTATACCCCGGTTTCTGGCCGTCGCAAGGGTCCAATGGTTACGCTGATCGACATCACCAAAGGCCCCCTTTGGTACTCGTCGCGCATGGTCATTGATGAGTACAAACGATGTGCAAGATCAGGCACTGAATGTTCACCCAACCATTCACCTAACCCCCCCTTTGGTGAAGACAATGGTGATGGCATTGATGCATCACCAAACCCTTCACCCTCTCGTGCGCGTCCGCACGAGGGCGGACGTCCATCTACATCTACATCTTCTACTCAAGAACCTAACGGTTCTTTCGTGAGTGACGCGCGCAAGCAAACAACCGGCACCGGCATCCCCGTTCCCGACGACCTCCAGCCCGACCGCATGACCAACGCCAGCGCAACGACAATGAACGTCGACCTGGATCACGAGCTCGCCAAGTTCACTGCCCACCACCAGGCCGCCGGCACAACGCTCGCTGACACCAGGGCATGGCAGGCCAAGTTCCGCAAGTGGGTGCTGGACGCCCACCAGTTCAACGCCGACCGCGACAAGGTGACCAACTCCCGCATGCAGACCAAGCAGTCAAGCATGGCCGCTGACTGCGCAGCGCTGGGCGTTGGATCGCAATACCGCGAAGAAGTCCCGTACCTGGAGGCCGCAAATGCATTCCGTTGATTCCAACGCCATCCGCATGATTTTCCGCACCCTTCGCGGCCGGTTTGGCTCGTCGTTCGTGGACAAGTTCAGGGACGGCGGCGAGAAGGTCATCGACCCGACCAGCGGCAAACTCGTTGACCCTGGCTTGCTCGAGGCCATGGACGTCTGGGCATTCGAGCTGCGCAACCTGACCAAGGCCGATATCCAGCATGGCCTCGGCTGCAGCTTCAAGTACCCGCCGAGCGCCGACGAGTTCCTGACCGCCTGCTGCTCCCGCGACATCCGGCCGCCGGCGCCGGAGTACAACCAGGCCCAGCTGGAGGCGCCGAAGATGACCCGCGAGGAGGCCGAAGTGCAGATCGCCCAGGTCAAACGCGCAGCGCGAAGCATGCGCTTCCCGAGTGACAACGTGCGCAAGCTGGAATGGGCCTACGCGATCGCAGACGAGACCGCGCGAGGCGTCTACAAGGGCGGGATGCATGGCAAGCGTATGGCTGCCGAAGCGATCCAAGACTCGCGCAAGCCGGTGCCGGAAAGCCTTGTTCCGTTCCTGACGAAAACCAACCCCATGGAGGACGCGGCATGACCGTTCGCCAAATCAAGCTGATCCTCCCCTACCCGATCAGCGCGAACCGCTACTGGCGCTCGTTCACACCTCGCGGTCACAAGCGCGCCCTGGTGGTGGTCAGCGAAGAGGCCAAAGCCTACAAGGCGCATGTCGCGCACATTGCACACATGGCCGGCATCACAACGCCAATCAGCGGCCGCGTTCAGGTCGACATCAAGCTGTACGCCAAGCGTCCGCAGGACTGGGCCCGGCGGTCCGCCAAAGATCCGGATGGCTGGTGGGATAGCGTCCAGTGCATCGACCTGGACAACGCTCGCAAGGTGCTGAACGACGCGCTGAAGGGCATCGCATTCGGCGACGACAAGCTGATCAAGCGAGATAGCGGCGAAGTGATGGAGCCGGACGGGCCGGCCCGCGTGGTGGTGACCATCACCCAGTTGGCAAAGCCACAGATACAGGGCGCGCTGTTCGCCGCCTGATAACAACACACTTTGGATCGGGGACAATATGCAATTCAGCACAGTCAGGAGCTTGGTGGGATGGGCGTTTCAGATGTCCGAGGCAATCCCGGTGAAGGTCCAGAAGTTCGCAGAGGCGGCGCCGCGCGAGTTCGGCTCGTTGACGCCGGACGAGTTGAAAATGCTGGCGGTGGACATCCTGGCGAAGGTGGCACGGCTGCCGGCGCGCGAACAGCAGGTGCTGGCTGCATACTTCACGGCTGACATCAGGGCGGTCAACGAGGCCGCCAAGCTATTGCCGGGTGGCTGGCCCACCGCGCTGCGCCGGGAGCTCGCCCGCGGCTGGGCGAATGATCAGGAGATGGCCAGAAGCCAGGACGACATGGGCGAGACCTACATGCTGTCACAGCCCACAATCTGCCGGCGCCAGCAGGAAGCCTTCCGCATACTCAGCGGCGCGTTCTCAACTGCCCTCGCAGTGATCGAGGTCCAAGTGCTGGATTTGGTAAGGCATGCAACGTACCGCAATGCCTCGCGTAGCAAGGCTTTTCACAGAAGTACTTGCGCTGCAGCGTGAATAAAACTACACTGTTTTGCAGCAGCCCGAACTACGTCCAGTTCGGGCTTTTTGCATTCCAGGCCTACGCTTTCGCGTGGGCCTTTTGCGTTTCTGGAGGCCTGCTGTGATGACATGGTATCTGCAAAGCGATGGCATTCGTCAGATGATTGACGATCACATCCATCCTGGCTTCTGGAAAATCGATAGCTGCACCGCCGATACGTGGAAGCAAGCCAAGGCATTGCTGGTAGGGGAATAGCCATGCACATGGAACACACCCGCGCAGTCCTCGACGCCTGTCACCTTCGCGAGGGGCAGCATGTGCTCATGGCATCAGGCCGCGCAGCACGCGTTGCAGTCATCGGGCCCAAGACGATCCGCTTCGACTATCTGGAGCGCAATCAGCCGGACGACTACATCGTCATCCCACGCCACAAGATACCTGAGCTCGTTCGGGTGTGACCACAGGAGAGTCCTATGTTTCAGTCCCTGATAGAAATCGCCACCGCCGCTGCTAAAGTTGTGGCAGCCCCAGTTTCTGTTGCCGTCACTGCAGCTGATGCATTGGCCAAGCCCGTCGCGGCTGTCGCCAAAGAGGGCGCCAAAGTGGTCGAGTCCCTGGCTGACGATATCAAGTCGGCAATGAAATAACCACCTTCTGGGCCAGACCGAGCCCACCGAAGGCCCTACTGAGTAAAAGTATTAATTCTGAGAGGGGCGTCGATGTCTGCGCCGTTTATCTCCGTCAGCACCAACGTCCAGCAACTGCGCCGCAAACTGTCCATGACCGCCCGCGACCAACTGCCGTTCGCCACGGCTCAGGCGCTTACAGCAGTCGCCAAGATTGTCCAAGCCGGCGAGACGGAGCAACTGCGCAACAAGCTGAAAAATCCATCGCCGTTCACGCGCAACAGCGTGGGCATGCGCGGCGCACGCAAGAGCAACCAGGAGGCGATGGTCTTCATTAAGGACCAGGCAGCACGGTATCTCGCACCCTACGAGACTGGCGGACAGCACGTTCTCAACGGGCGAGCGCTGTTGAACCCGAAGGACATCAAGAAGAACGCCTACGGCCAACTGTCGCGTGGCACGCTGGCAAGGCTCAAGGCGCGGCCGGATATCTTCATCGGCAAGGTGAAAACCAAGCGCGGTATCGTCAATGGCGTATGGCAACGGCCTGTTGATCCGCGGCGCGTGACGCTGCTGACCGGCAAGCGTAAGAAGCTGCGCGGATTGAACGAAGTGATGGACGACAAGCGCGGCCATCTCAAGCTGCTGATCAGGTTCGGCGACGCGCTGCCGGTGGAGACCCATCTGGGTTACCACGAGCTGGCCGCGGCGCTGGTCAACCGTCACTTCAATCGCGAGATGGGGCGCGCCTTGGCCAAGGCCCTGGCGTCAGCGAGGTGATTAGATGGCACAAATAGAGCTAACCGGAAAATATGCAGTAGGCGAACATCGCTTTGCCATGATTGATGATGATCAGCATGCCTTCCTGTCGCAATGGCGCTGGAAGGCTAAACCAAATGGCAGTGGTAGCGGTGTATATGCGGTGCGAAATTTATTGAGAGATGGCCGGTGGGTGACTTTAAGGATGCATCGAGAGGTATTGGGCCTATGCGGGTCCGATACGAGAGATGTTGATCACATCAATCACAATCCACTTGATAACCGCCGGATCAATCTTCGCGCAGTCTCTCGTAGTGAAAACATTCTCAATACAAGACGATTGACAGTATCGGCCCCCTGCAAACATTGCGGAGTGGAAGTGGAACGGGAGGTGGCAGCGTTTCATGCAAGCACGCCATTGTGTTGTCGTTCGTGCAAGGCATCCCTGCGTGAGGAGGCCAGAAAGAGGCGCTGAAATCCTCCCGGGTCCTTCCGTGGGGCAGGAGTTCCACGGGCATTGCGCGCCGCGATTCCTCCCCAGCTATAGGTCCTGAAAGGTGTTCGCACCCATGTCTGAACTGATCTCGCTCAGAGAATTTGCGCGCCGCGAAAATTGCTCCGACACACTGGTGCGCCGCGCCGTAAAACAAGGCCGGCTGGTGCTTTCGGACGGTGGGAAGCTTGATTCAAGACTGGTCGGCACTGCATGGCGAGAGGCCAATGCAAAGGGTGCGAACACTGCGAACACAAGTGCGAACAGTTCGCAGGGTGTTCGCAGTTCGCAGTTCGCACCGGATGACGACGCGAATCTATCGATTGAGGACACTGCGCGCAGCATGATTGCCAGTGGCGCGGCGCCGGATCGCGACTATGCCGAGGCATTGCGCATCAAGGAAAACTATCTCGCACTGCTCCGCCAGCTGGAATACGAACAGAAGTCCGGACTGTTGATTGAACTGGGTCTGGCCAAAGGGGTGCTTTTTGAATGCGCCAGGGCGGCGCGCGACGCCTGGCTTAACTGGCCGGCCCGCGTAGGGCCTCTTGTTGCCGCCGACCTCGGACTGGAGGCCGACCGGGTAACAGAGGTATTGACCGAGCATGTCCACAAGCACATTCAACAGCTCGGCGAACCCGAGGGAGACTTCAGCGCAGAAAGCTGACGCACTGCGTGCGTCCTTTCAGCATGGCTGGACCCCTCCTCCTCGTATCAGCGTTCCTGAGTGGGCGGACAGATACCGCAAGCTGGCAAAAGAAGCCGGCAGCACATCTGGTAACTGGGAAACCGCGACTGTAGAGGTCGCCCGCGGCCCCATGCTTGCAGTCACAGAACCAGGCGTCCACGTCATCACAACAATGTGCTGCACGCAGTTGATGAAAACGGCGCTGATCGAGAACGTATTTGGCTACTTCGCCCACCTCGATCCTTGCCCCATCTTGCTGTTGCAACCCAAAGAGGAATCGGCGGAGCAGTTTTCCAAAGAGCGCATAAGCCCGCTGATTCGTGTGACACCGGCGCTACGGGAGCTGATTGGTAGCGGTAAAACCCGAAACGCTGACGAAACCCTGCTTTACAAGTCGTTCCCAGGTGGGTTCTTGGCCCTGGCCGGCGCCGGTAGTCCTGACAACTTGGCGCGGCGTCCCATCCGTGTCCTGCTGGCCGACGAGGTGGACAAATACCCGGTTACTCGCGAGGGCGACCCTATCGCGCTGGCGGAAGAGAGGACGGCGACATTCGGCGTCAACTGGCTCTCCGTGCGTGCGTGCTCTCCCACCCTGGAAGATGAGAGCCGGATTGCCGACAGTTATGCGGAATCGGATCAACGAAAAGCCTCGGTCGAATGCCCGCACTGCGGCGGCCGCGTTTTCTTGGACTTCTTCAAACACGTCAACTGGGACAAGCCTGACGGAAAGCACGCTCCGAAAACCGCGCGCATTTATTGCGACTGCTGTGGCGCCGGCTGGTCAGAGGGCGAGCGTCTGCGCGCCCTTCAAACGGTGCGCTGGCACCAAACTCGACCATTTGAATGCTGCGGTCACCGGCACTCTCCGCTGGATCTGTATGAGCAGGCAAAACAGAAGGAAGGCCCGGTTGAGTCGGTCTGGGATTGGTGGGTAAGCGAGCGCCACGCCGTGTACCGCGCCAAGTGCCCTGAATGCGGCAGTTGGGGTGTAGACAACGCTCATGCGGGCTACCAGGCCAGCAAGCTGTTCAGCCCTTGGCAGAAAGATAAGCCATCTGACATTGCCGCGAAGTACTTGGCCGCAAAAGGCGACCCTGACAGAGAGCAAGCCTGGTGGAATACCCAGATGGGTTTACCGCATCGGCCCCACTCCGGCAAAGAGGTAAGACTGGAAGCGCTGGTATCGCGCGGCGAAGTCTGGCCCGCGGAAGTGCCGGAGGGTGTCGCGGTCATCACGATTGGCGTAGACGTCCAAGACTATCGCTTGGAGATGGAGGTTGTGGGCTGGGGGCGCAACGAAGAATCCTGGTCCATCGACTACCACGTAATCGATGGTGAAATGAGTGAGCCCGAAACCCAGAAGCAACTGGATGAGTATCTGAAACGGATATGGCATCGCAATGATGGCCGTGGGTTTGGCGCGATGGCTGCTTGTATCGACTCAGGCGGCCATCACACCCAAGCGGTATACGAGTTTGCAAAAGCTCGTCTCGGGCGCAAGGTCTGGGCTATCAAGGGTGAATCCGCGCGTAGTGGGCAAAGAAACCCTGTATGGCCAACCAAACGCCCACGCTCACGAACCAAGGCATCATTCCGCCCCATTATCTTGGGGGTGAACGCCGCAAAGGACACCATCAGGAATCGGCTTCAACTTGAGGCGCCGGGCCCGGGCTATATGCATTTCCCTGCTGATCGAGACATCAACTATTTCGCCCAGTTAACAGCTGAGCGAATTGTTGTGAAAGAAGTCGGCGGCGCTCGTTACCGGGTTTGGGAGCAGCCATCCAACAAGGCCAACGAGGCGAGCGATTGCCGCGTCTACGCGTATGGCGCTTTATGTGGCTTGCTGCACTTCGGCTTAAAGCTCAATCAGCTTTCAACATCAACCGCTTCAAGGGCAGAGCAGCCAGTCCTTCCTAATTCTGTTCCTGAGGAGGCAAAACCATTGACCTCTAAACCTAGATCACTCGTCCGCCGCATGGCATAGGAGCCAAAGTGTTTACGCCGCAAACCAATAATTTCACCGGCATTTCCCCGGCCCAACTGCAGCAGTGGCTGACTGAGGCACAAGTTGCGCTTCACCGCCTTAGCACTGGTTCCATGGGTGAGTCGTATTCATACACACAGGGCGATGGAACCAAATCCGTAACCTACACCCGCGCCAACTTGGCTCAGTTGCAGCAGCACATCAACTCGTTGATGTATGCACTGGGAATGAGGAGGCGCAGGCCCATCCGACCGGTATTCTAATGGACAACAAACTCTCTCTACTGGGATCGGATGGCCGCCCGCTTCCTCCGGCGCGCTCCTCTGTTAGCGAGTCAACCATCCGGACGGAGGGGCTGCCACTGGCAGGGACATCGGCATTCCCATACGACGCGTCAAGTTGGACGACGCAAGAGATGGGCGATTGGCTTCCGTGGATTCGCTCGCCGGATGCGGAAATCAACCAATTCCGCGATCGGATGGTTGCGCGCAGCCGTGACCTGGTGCGCAACGACGGACTGGCCCAGGGTGCGGTCACCCGCATCCTGGACAACACCGTCGGTGTCTCAATGCGCCTGTCGGCCATGCCGGATTACCGTGCCCTGGCTACGCTGACCGGGATCAAGGCATTCGATGCGGAATGGGCCAATGAGTTTCAGCGGTCCACTGAAGCGCTGTGGCGTGGATTTGCCGATGATATTGGTCGCTACAACGACCTATCACGCCAATTGACTGTGTCACAACAATTACGGCTGGGATTGCGCCACAAACTGGTGGATGGAGATAGCCTGATCGTCAACTACTGGAAGCCGGATCGTGTGTACCCAGGCGGTGCGCGCTACGCCACTTGTTATCTGGTAGTGGACCCGGACCGCCTGTCCAATCCTTACCAGATGGTGGATACCAAATACCTGCGAAACGGAGTTGAGATAGACGACGATGGCGTGCCTATCGCCTATCACCTCCGGAAAGCACACCAGAACGACTGGTACAACGCAATCGAGTCCAACGAGTGGGAGCGTATCGAGCGCGAAGACCAAGATGGTTGGATGCGCGTGATTCACGATTTCGAACGGGATCGAGCCGGTCAGAACCGTGGCATTGGCATTTTTACGTCGGTGCTTAGCCGTTTCAAGATGCTGGCGCGCTACTACGGCGTTGAATTGCAAGCGGCCACTATCGCGTCATCGTTCGGTACTTACATCACAAGCCCATTCGATGCCGCACAAGTCGAGGAGGCGATCAACGGCACTGATGAGCTTTCGGCGTATCAGGACCTACGCGCTGACTTCCATGAGGCGCGGCCGGTCATGCTCAATGGCGCGCGCATCCCCACGTTGGCACCGGGTGAATCCATTGAAACTGTAGCGTCCGCACACCCTCACAGTGGGTTCGGTGAGTTTGTCCGAGCCATGCAGCTGACGTTTGCCGCCGCCTCCGGTGTTTCAGCGGAACAGATCACGCAGGACTGGTCACGCACCAACTACTCATCCGCACGCGCGGCACTACTGGAAAGCTGGAAAACACTGGAGCGCCGGCGTGCCGAGTTCAAGATCGGCACCGCGTCGCCCATGTACGCCACCTGGCTACACGAGGCGATGGACAACGGCGACCTCCCCCTGCCGCGCAACGCGCCTGATTTTCTGGAGTTCCGGACACAGTATGCGCGGTGTGACTGGCTCAGCGTGGGCCGCGGTTGGGTGGATCCGGTCAAGGAGCCGCAGGGCTCTGTCCTGAAAATGGATGCAGCTCTCTCTTCCTTGAAGAAGGAATGCTCTGAACAAGGACTCGACTATGAGGAAGTCATCGACCAGCGCGCCCTAGAGGCCAAGAAGTTCAAGGACGCAGGTCTCCCGGCGCCGAAGTGGTATGGCGCGGACGCCACCGAGGCCTCAACCCCAGAAGAAAGAGCGACCCCGCAATGATCAACTACCCTCACCTGGCCCAGCGGCTATTCAACGTGCCGCTGGCCATTACCCCGCAAAAAGCCGAGGTAGTCATGGCAGCGTTGGCCGACCGATTTGGCCTGGCTCGCCTTTTTCATGCAGATGGTCGCGTGGTTGCGTTGGACAGTTGGGATGGAGACGCAGGCGCACCGGCCGAGAACAAACCATACCAAGTGGTTGCCGGCGTCGCGGTCATCCCGGTCAGCGGCACGCTGGTGCAGAAATTGGGCACCATGTCTCCGTATTCCGGCATGACGGGCTACGACGGCATTCGAGCCAACCTCAGCCTGGCGCTGGAGGATGACTCGGTGCATGGCATCGTGTTTGATATCGACTCGCCTGGCGGCGAAGTGGCGGGTTGCTTTGACCTTGCCGATGCCATCTACGCCGCACGTGGCGAGAAGCCCATCTGGTCGATTCTGACTGAAAACGCCTATAGCGCTGCTTACGCGCTGGCCAGTGCTACCGACCGAATCATCGTTCCGCGCACGGGTGGTACTGGAAGCGTTGGCGTGATTTGCATGCACGTCGATATGTCGAAGGCGCTCGGATCCGCCGGTGTCAACGTCACCATCATTCACTACGGCAACAAGAAGGCAAACGGCAGCGATGTAAGGCCGCTCTCCTCCGAGGCCCTGGCCGACATCCAGTCGGATGTGGATGAGATGGGTGAGTTGTTTGTCGATACCGTCGCCCGTAATCGGGGACTTTCCGCCCGCGCTGTTCGAAGCACCCAGGCCGGCACCTTTATGGGTTCTGCTGGCGTCAAAGTCGGCTTTGCTGACGCCGTCATGGCGCCGGACGCCGCATTCCGCGCCTTGCTGGCCAAGCTGGGCTAAACATCTGGAGGTATTTATGTCTTTTCTTTCCCGCCTGTCGGGCAGCCTTTCCTTTGCCCATCTCGCCGGTGTGTCCGGCACTCGTGGACGTCGCGCAGAGGAGGAGGACCGCGACGATGATGAGCGCAACCGCAGCCGCCGCGCCGAAGACGACGATCTGGACGACGATGAGCGCAAGAACAGCCGGCGCGTTGAAGAAGGTCAGGACGATGACGACGACGACCGCAAGCGCAGTCGCCGCGCGGAGGACGATGACCTGGACGACGACGACCGCGACAGTGGTAAAGGTAAGCGCGGCAAGAAAGCCAAGCGCGCAGAAGAGCCGGACGCTGACGAGGATGAAGATCGCGACAGCGACCCGGATGCAGAGGATGACGAGGACGAGATGCGCGGCAAGAGCGCTGTCGCCCGAGCGCGTCGCCGCGAGCGCGCCCGCTGCGCCGCCATCTTCGGCAGCAAGAATGCTGCTCGCAACCCGGTTCTGGCCGCCAACCTAGCGTTCAACAGCTCGATGACCCGCCGCGAAGCACTGGCAGTGCTGCGCGATACGCCGGCGGGCATTCCAGCCGGCAATGCAGGACGCGCCGCGCGCAACCCGCAGCTTGGCGCTTCCGATGGCGCCCCGCCCAGTCGCAAGGCCGTGCAAGACAACGCATGGGATCGCGCCTTTGCCAAGGCCCGTCGATAACTCCACCATTCGAAAGGACATAGACACATGGGAAACCCTACTGTCGCCCCACTGCAAGAGTGGTGGCATAACGGCGGATTCATGGTTTCGGAAGCGCCCGGTCATCAATCGCGCGACCAGATTCTGCTGACCGGAGGCCAGATGGTTTTGGCCGGCACGGTACTGGGCCAGATATCAACCAGCAATTCGTCCCCGGCCGCAACTGCTGCAGCTGGTGCTGCCAACGTCGGCAATGGCACGCTCACCATCGGCACTCAACCTCAGACCGGCTTCACCCCGGCTGGCGTATTCACCGTCACCCTGACGGCGCCGACGGTGTTCAGCGTCACCGGCCCGAATAATTTCAACAATGTTGACCAGCCGGTCGGAACCGCTTTCGACGCAGATGGGATGGTGTTTACCGTGACCGCGGGCAGCAAAGCGTTTGCCGCAGGGGATTCGTTCAGCATCACCGTCACGTCGCCAGGAACCGCCGGCCAGTGGCGCCCGTTGAACCCGACAGCGTCGGATGGCTCCCAAGTGGCAGCAGGCGTACTGTTTGCCTCCAAGGATGTGACCGCCGGGCCCAAACCTGCCCTGGGCGTTGTTCGTCTGGCGGAAGTGAACGGTTCCGAGCTGATTTGGCCGGCGGGTATCACGCCGATCCAGCAGGCCGCCGCGGTTTCTCAACTGGCTCAAGCTCACATTCTCGTGCGCTGATACCGAAACCACTTATTTGGAAAGCCGCCCAGTGGGCGGTTTTTTTAATTCCCGAAAGGCTGATCCATGTCCGGCAATATCCTCGACATCTTTCACCAGGATGCGTTCTCGGCCATCACGCTGACTGATGCTGTCCAACGCAACCCCTACCAACCGAGCGGCCTGGGCGAACTCGACATTTTCGATCCCAATCCGATCCGCACCAAAGCGCTGGCCGTTGAAGAGCGCCAAGGCAAGCTGGTGCTGATCCCGTTTAGCGAGCGCGGTGCCGAAGGCACCCAGCGCACCACCGAGAAGCGCAAAATGCGCTACTTCGATGTGCCGCGCCTGATGCACGATGACACCATCTATGCCGAGGAGCTGCAAGGCATCCGTGAATTCGGCCAGGAATCGGTGCTGATGCAAGTGGAGACCGAGGTAGCCCGTCGGCTCTCCGGCCCCACCGGCCTGCTGGCATCGGTGGAATACACCAAGGAATATCTGCGACTGGCCGCTGTACAAGGCCTGTGCCTGAACCCTGGCGATGGCAGCGTTCTGTACAACTGGTTCGACGAGTTCGGCATCAATCAGGCGCCGGAGGTGGCGTTCAATCTCGCAGCCGCCACTGCCAATACCCTCCGCCCGATCTGCAACGGCATTACCCGTGCCATGGCGCGCGCGGCCCAAGGCTCGTTCACCTCCAGCACCCGTGTTCACGCCCTCTGCGGCGATGGTTTTTATGACCTGTTCTCCAACCACCCGGACGTAATCCGCACCTTCTTGAACTGGAGCGACGCTGCTGAGTTGCGAAACAACGGCCAAGGCGGTGCATTCGATTCGTTCGAATTTGGCGGCATCCGCTGGTGGAACTACCGCGGATCGGACGACAACGCCACGATCAAAATCCCCGACGACAAGGTCAAATTCTTCCCGGTAGGTGCTCCCGGCATCTTCCGCGAAGCCAATGCGCCCGGCGAAACGGTGGACTGGGTGAACACTCCGGGCAAACCGGTGTACGTGCTGCCGATCTTCGACCAGCAACGCCGCATGTGGTGGAAAATGGAGACCTACTCCTACCCTCTGTTCATCTGCACCCGCCCTGAGGTGCTGATGTCCGGCCGCGCCGAGGGCTGATCGTGATCGACTGGGACGCCATGGTCCTCTCCCCTCTGCAAGGTGTTTTTGGCGAGCCGGTGACGTACACCACCGTCACCGGACAGTCTCTCGGCATCACTGGGGTGTTCGATGAGGCCTACCGCGCGGTCGACGGCTTGGGCAGCTCGATCTACACCTCCACCGCCCAGCCGGTTCTTGGCATCCGCGCGGCCGAGCTGCCGTTTCCGCCGCAACAGGGCGACCAGATCACCATTCTGCGGACCAATGTCACCTACTCGGTGGCTGATGTTCATCCCGATGGGCACGGCGCCATCAAGCTGATGCTGAACTTTGTGTCCGGAGGCTGACATGCTTTACCGCACTCAATTGCGCAATGCGGTGGTAGCGGCTTTGCAGGCGGCGAACACCCTGGCGGGGCAGAAGGTTTATGCCCCGCGCGACCTGCCGGTTACCCCGCCAGGCATGCCTCTGATCCTGGTGCAGACCCCTCTGGAGCGAAAACAGGGCCGTGGCCCTGTTGGCGCGCCGCAGTTCCTGACCACCGCAACGGTGGCGGTCAACGCCAGGGTGGCGGCAGGCAATGCTGGTCAGGTGGAGAGTTTGCTGGACACGCTGTGTGATCAGATTGAAAACGCAGTACTGACTGACTCCGCCGTATTGCGCATGGTTCAGCAAGTGCTGGCGGTGGAAACCGAGATCGAGGTCAGCGCCCAGCAGCGAGATCATCTGGGCGAAGCCTGGATGCGTTTCGACTTCGAGTATCCCGAGCTTTTTGCCTTGCCCGTCACTCAGCCGCTCACCGATATCAATGGCACGGCCATCGCCACCACCGGAAATGGAGTGACTCCGCCGGTCGAATTCGATTTTCACATTCCTCAGGAGTGATCCATGTACGTCAAACCCAAGGACGGTTTCGCCATCCGCGACCCCGACCTGCTTGACCTGTTGCCGGCCGGCGGCCGAGAGGTGCCCGACACCGACTACTGGCAGCGCCGTCTGCGTGATGGCGATGTCGTGCAAGCGGCGCCGGAGGCTCCGGCCCAGGCAGCCCCATCCGTCAAGAAAGGCGGTGACAAATGACCATCCCGTTTAAGAACATCCCGCAGCAAATTCGGGTACCGCTGTTCTATGCCGAACTGGACAATAGCCGCGCCAACACGGCGCAGGCCAACCAGCGCGCACTGATCATCGGCCAAGTGACTGCGGCCGCCATTACGGCAGGAACGGTGCCGAACATCCCGGTGATCAGCCAGGGCGTGACCGATGCCCAAACCGTGGGCGGCCCCAACTCCATGCTGGCGCTGATGACCGCATGGTATCGCAAGAACGACCAGTTCGGCGAGGTCTGGTATCTGCCGCTGGCAGATGACAGCAATGCCACCGCCGCCAGCGGCAGCATCACCATCGCCAGCGCGCCCACCGCCGGCGGTACGCTCTATCTATACGTGGCCGGCATCCGCTATGCCATACCGGTGCTACCCACCCAAACGCCGGCGCAAATCGCGACATTCATCGCCGCCACTCTGTCCGCGGACGCGGGTTGTCCGGTGCAAGCCACCAATACGGCAAACAGCGCGGTGGTGACGATTACGGCGGTCAACAAGGGACCGTGTGGCAATGACATCGACCTGCGGCTGAACTACCTCGGGCCGATCGGCGGCGAAACCATGCCGGTAGGCCTAGGCGTGCAGATCACGGCGCTGACCGGCGGCGCCACCGCGCCCAGTCTGTCGGCGGCCTTGGCCAACCTGGGCGACCAGCCTTTTGACTTCATCGTCTGCCCGTATAACGACACCACCAGTCTGTCGGCTCTGCAGCAGTTCATGAACGATCAAACCGGCCGCTGGAGCTACGCCAAACAGTTGTACGGTCACGTGTTCACCGCGTTGCGCGGCACGCTGGGCGCGCTGACCACCTTCGGCGTCACCCGCAACAATCAGCATGAAACCGTGATGGGCTTCAACGACAGCCCAACGCCGAACTGGCTCTGGGCGGCCGCGCTGGGCGGCGCCGTGGCAGTGAGCACGCGCGCCGACCCGGCCCAACCCTTGCAGACGGTGCCGCTGGCCGGCGTTCTGGCGCCGCCGGTTCAAAGCCGTTTCCAACTGACCGACCGCAATACTCTGCTGTACGACGGCATCAGCACATTCACGGTGGCTCAGGATGGCACCGTTGCCATCGAGAACCTGATCACCACCTACCAGAAAAACGCGTTCGGTAACCCCGACAACAGCTACCTTGAAGTGGAAACGCTGCATACCCTGGCCTACGTGATGCGCTTCCTGCGCACCATGGTCACCAGCAAGTATGCGCGGGTGAAGCTGGCCGCCGACGGGACGCGGTTCGCACCAGGCTCCAACATCGTGACGCCCTCCATCATCAAGGGCGAACTGGTGGCCGCGTACCGGCAGTTGGAATCGCAAGGGCTGGTACAGAACGGTGATGCCTTCAAGTCCGGCTTGGTTGTGCAGCTGGACCCCAGCAACCCGAGCCGCGTCAATGTGCTGTTCCCGCCGACGCTGATCAACCAGTTGCGCATCTTTGCGCTGCTCAACCAATTCCGGCTGCTATAAGCCACGCAATGGAGCGCTGCCTTTGGGCAGCGTTTCGCATTTCTGGGAGCAAACATGGCAGTAGACAACACTTACCTGCTCGCCGGCACCTGCCAGCTGAGCGTCAATGGCACCTCGTATCTGGTGGCCGGCGACTTCGGCTACAGCCCGGCCAAAGTCAAACGTGAAACGCTGACCGGCAAGGACGGCGTGCATGGCTACAAGGAAGAGCCGGTGGCCGGCTACATCAAGGCCAAGCTGCGCGATAGCGGCGGCCTGACCGTCGCTCAGCTCAACCAGATGACCAACGTCACTGTCACCCTGCAGCTGGCCAACGGTAAAAACATCGTGGGCCGCAACATGTGGACGGTGGAATCCCCAGAAGTCGATTCGGTGGAAGGCACCATCGACGTCAAATGGGAAAGCGCCAGTGTCGAGGAGGCCTGATGGTGGACGAAAACAAACCCGAAGTGCCGGATGAGCTGACGCTGACGCTGCGCAAGCCGATTGATTTCGGCAGCGAACAGATCCATGTGCTTGAGCTGCGCGAGCCGACACTGGACGAGTTGGAAAAGTTCTCCAAGGAGTACCAGAAGAACGGCCATATCGCGGGCAGCAAGTTTCTGATCTCGCTGGTCAGCGGCCACCCGGTAGCTGCCATCGGCCGCATCGGTGCGCGCGACTACAAGGCCGCGGAGGAGTATCTGGCAAATTTTGTCTGATCGCCCCGGAGGGCTCCTTGCCATCCAATTGGATGGACATCGTGGCCGAGGTCACCCGGTTTTACCGCTGGGGGCCTCATGATGCCTGGGGCCTGACCTGGTCGCGCCTTTCTTGGTGGCGATCGCAAATGCTGAGGATGTGTGATGGCGGCAGCTGACAATCAATTCCGGATCCGCATCACCGCGGACGACCAGGCCGGCCCGATAATCCAGAAGTTGGAAGGCCGGCTTGGGAAGTTCGCCGCCAAAATGGCGCTTGGCAAGAAGGTCGACGACCTGTCCAAATCCCAGCTTGAGCAGCGGGTCACCCAGCGCTTTGAGGGCCTGGCCAAGAAAATCCAGTCCGTTGGCAGCGCGCTGGGTAATACCGCCAGCAACCTATCGGCGCCGGTATCAGCCATCGCCGGCGGCGCCATTGTTGCCGGCATCACCGCCTCCGCCAGCAGCTGGGCCAGCTATGGCAACTCCGTGCTGCGCACCGCGCAAATGACCGGGGTTGGCACCGACGAGCTGCAAAAGCTGCGTGGCGCCGCCAAGCTGGCCGGCATTGAGGCCGAGCAGTTGGACGGCGGCATCGGCGCACTGGGCACCACGCTCAACGATGCGGCCAATGGCCGGAATATGACCGCGCTGGCCATGCTCAACCGCCTGGGAATCACCATCCGCCGCACCAAGGATGGCGCGATCGACACCTCTGCCGCGCTGAAGGACTTGGCCCAGGTGATGTCGAACCCCAAGATGAACCCGCAAACTAAGGCGATGATCGCTGACCAATTTGGGGTTCAAGGCCTGATGCCGATGCTGATGGATGGGCGCAAGAAGTTGGAAGACGACATGCGTAAAACCGAGCAGATGGGCGCCGTCCAATCGCCGGAGAAGTTGAAAGAGGCCGACGCAGCCAAGCGCAGCGAACGTGAAGCCGGCCTTGGGCATCAGCGCGCCAGCAACTGGCTGGGCGATTATGTGGGCCCGATCTACGGCAAGATTATGGAGGGCGCAGCCAAGATGCTATCGGAGCATCCCGGCATGACGCTGACCGGCGTGGCCGGCGTGGGACTCGGCGGCGCATGGGCGGTCAAGAAGGTGATGTCCAGCCTAGGTGAACGCCTGATCTCGTCTGTGGCCACCAACCTCGGCAAGGCCGTCGCCGGCGAAGCTACTACCGCGGCCAGTCAGTCCGCAGCCAAAGCCGGCCTGGACAAGATCACCCGCGCGACGCTGCCATTCTTTGGCGAACTCGCGAGCCGCATCTCCCTTGGCCTGAGCTTGCTGCTGCAGTCCGATGAGCTGAACGTCGGTGAAAACGCGATGGTGCTGGCCAATCAAAAGCGCTATGGAATTGGGTCGAGAAGCTGGCATGGTCTTGACCTGCAAAGCAAGGAATTCGCTGACCTGAAGGACAAGGCAAAAAAGGCATACCAGCCCAAGCTAGAGTTCGGAGATGAGAAAGCGCTGGAGTATATAAAGCGTTACATCAAGGAGAACCCGAATGCCAAGCCAGCAGGATGGAAGGAAGATGAGGAGGCACCCGCCACGCCCGGCCAGAAGCTGAAGCAGGCGGCGCAGCCGGAACCGCCCCAGAAGGCGCAGAGCACAAAAGCCATGCCGCGCGGAATCCGCAACAATAACCCAGGCAACCTGCAGTTCGTTGGCCAGGCCGGCGCCGTCAAAGAAGGCGGCGCTGGCGGCCGGTTTGCCGTTTTCAATTCACCGCAAGCCGGGCTGGATGCAATGGCGAAGCAGCTCAAGCGCTACTCCAACTCCGGGCTTAACTCTGTGAGCGACATTGTGCAGAAATGGGCGCCGAGTTCCGAGAACAACACAGCGGCCTATGTTTCGGCAGTGGCCAAGCGCATGGGGGTTAGCGGTAGCCAGGCGCTGGACATGAGCCGTCCCGAGGTGATTCGGTCGCTGATGGATGCCATGATCGTTCACGAGAACGGCAACAATCCATACTCCCAAAAAATGCTGGAAGCTTCCGCTGCGTCGGCGGTGACATACACAGGAAGGTCCGGAAGTGGAAAGGCGGTCAAGCCCTTGGCCTCTCCTGTCGCGGCCGCCTCCTCGGTCGTCACGGGCAATGCCGCGGTAGTGGAGCCTTCGCAGAAAATGCTGCTTGAGCAGCTGAAGTCCTTGCAAGATGCGGTCACCAAACTTTCCGACATGAAGGTCCAGGTGGCGGTCAGCGGCCTGCCCTCCGGCGCGCGCGCCACAGCAACGGGAGGTCCTGCGGTGGCGAGCAATACCCCGCGATACAGCTACCCGATGCCGGAGATGATAACGCCATGAGTTTCCAAGACGTCTTGAACACAGTCAGCCGAGCCGCCGGCGCGCTGGATGGCGTTGTCTCCGCTGCTGGCCAACTAACCAATGCGTTGGGGCTGGGTGGCCAGTCATATTGGGATCAACTGCGCCCGGCCAGCTACCGCGGCATTCCGTTTGCGGTGCTGGCCTCCGATGGGGAGTTCGGTCGCCGGCTGGCCGAACACGAGTATCCCAACCGCGATGTGCTGTGGGTGGAGGACATGGGCCGGCGCGGCCGGCGCATCAACATGATCGGCTTCCTGGTTGGCGACGATGTCATCAGCCAGATGCAACAGATGATCGCCGCCGCCGAGCAGGAAGGCCGCGGCGAGCTGGTCCATCCGACACTGGGAACGCTTTACGTCAGTTTGGGGCCGATGCGCGTGTCCGAGCGCTGGGACCAGGGGCGCTATGTCGAGTTGTCGATGCAGTTCATCGAGTCCGGAGACCGCGAATTTCCGGGCGAGCAGCAGGACACCGCCAGTTGGCTGCGCGACCTGGCGGACCAGGCCGGCCTGTCCGTTGAGGCTGATTTTGTGGCCGGGCTGATCAGTCAGGTGAAGCAAGGCGTCGCCGTGGTGCAAGCCGTGGTCAATGTCGCCGCGCAATGGGTCACTCGGATCAACCAGGTGGTCAATGCAGCCAAGAGCATTTACAACTCGGTTGCTGGCATTGCGGGCCAACTGCAGCGCATGGACAGCTTTGCCAATCGCTACGGTGATCCGCGCGGAGTGGCTGCACCCAGTAGCCCAACCCCCTCGCCCACCCGCCGAGCAGTCGCCGCCAGTGCCGTGCAGCGTCAAACCGTCGCGGTAGCCGCTGGCGCCGTGGCAACAGCCGCTGGCCGACTGGGTGCTCAGGCATCCGCCATCCAGCCGTTGCCGACCGCGGTAACGCAATCGGTTCAGGCTCTATGTGCGTCCTGCATCAGCCCCATGGACGCAATCAATGTGCTGACCGCCCTGCATCAGATGCCGATGCCGCAAAACATCGACACCTCACCCATGGGGAAAGCCATGACCACGGCCCAGCAACTGACCGTGACCATGATGCGCCGCGCGTCGGTCATTGGTGTGTGCCGATCGGTCGCCGACTATCAGCCGGTTAGCTATGACGACGCAGCAGCATTGCGGGCACGGGTTGGTCTGTTGGTGGAAAACGAGGCGGTAGCAGCTGCGGATGCGGGGGATATGGCCAGCTATCTGGCGTTGCGCAATTTACGCACTGCGGTGGTTGCGGATTTGACGGCAAGAGGCGGGTCGTTGGCGCGAATCACGCAAGTGGCGATCCCGCAGCCGATGCCATCGATGGTGCTGGCCCAGCGGCTGTATCGTGACCCAGCGCGCGCAACGGAACTGGCGAAACAAGCCGGCGCCATCCATCCGCTGTTCATGCCGACGCAGTTCAAGGCGCTGGCTCAGTAGAAATTGGATTTTCCGGCATGGGGTAGGTAATGTTTTTGTACTTCTCGGCTTGCTGCTTTGACCACTTCTCGCGCATCTGCGGCGTGATCCCCTCCTCGCTCCATCTTTGCCCTTTGGGTACCACCTTCTTCTGGCAGTAGAACGTTGAGGGGTGGCCGATGTTGTTGTTGTGGAGCACCCAGCGCGGGCCAGCCTGCTGACATTCGGCCTCGGTCTTGTAGATTCCCTGCGGCACCACGCCACCTTGCCATCCGTCAGCCATCACCATTACCAACAAAAATCCAATCATTGCGGCCTCCGTCATGACATCGAGTTGAGAGTATGGACGATCTTACCCTGGTTACCAATGGACAACGCATATCGGGATGGACATCGATCACCGTCGTTCGCGGGATTGAGCGGTTTCCTTCTGGCTTTAATATCAGCATGACCGAGCGCTTCCCCGGCGAGTTTGGGAAATTGCTGCTCTATCCAGGTGATCCGGTGCAGGTGCTGCTGGGCACCGATGTGGTGGTGACAGGGTATGTGGATGATTTCACACCCACGCTGAATGCGTCGACTCACTCCATCGCCGTGAGCGGACGCGGCAAATGCCAGGACCTGGTGGACTGCAGCCATTTCTACCAGGGCTGCCAGATGACCAACATCACCCCACTGGCGATGGCCATCAAGCTGGCCACGCCATACGGGATCGATGTGACATCCGACGTGGGCGCCGGCGCGGCGGTCCCGGTGTGGCAACTTCAGTGGGGCGAGACCCCTTACAACATCCTGGAGCCGGTGGCGCGCAACAGCCAGATGCTGATTTACGAAAGCCCTGACGGTTCGCTGCGTCTATCGCAAGCCATGCACCCAGCAGCCGGCCAGCGTTATCCCGTCCTCGCCGAGGGCGTCAACATCGAGTCCATCGCCATGCGCTGGTCTATGTCGCAGCGGTTCAGCCAATACATTGGCCGCAGCTTACCGATGGACACGATGAGCGATGCCGGCACGGGCCCGGATGTGATTGCCATCGTCACGGATCCCGGAGTGCCACGCTTGCGCGTGCGCAGCATCATTGCCGAAACCGGTGACACAACCGACTACCAGATCACCAAGGCTAGAACCAACTGGGAAGCGGCGCGCCGCGCCGGCCGGAGCCTGCAAGCAACGGTGACAGTGGATAGTTGGCGCGACGATGCCGGCAATCTGTGGCAGCCCAACACGATAGTGACATTGACCGCGCCGACGGTTCATGTACCACGCGTCAACTGGCTGGTATCGGATGTGACTTATCGGCGTGACGCCACCGGCACACACGCTGATTTGGTGCTGATGCCGCCTGAGGCTTTTTCGGTACAGCCGGTGAACCTGTTCCCGACTCAGCGCGATGTTGTCGCCGGCGTGGCCAATGGAGGCAAGTCATGATTCAGCAAATTGAGCGCCTGGCACGCCGCATCTGGATGCTGCTGGGGCGCGGACGCATATCGGCGCCGGCCAACGACGCAGGACCCATCCAAATCCTGCAGGTGCAGTTTGGCGCAGACGAAACACGAGACCACTTGCGCCGCGCGGCTGAGTTCGGGTTTACCAGTCACCCACCGGTGGGCACGGACGCCATCGTGCTGTTCCCGCAGGGGGACTGCAACAACGGCGTGGTGGTGGCCACCAATCACCAAGGCAGCCGGATGAAGGGGCTTCAACCCGGAGAAGTGGCGATCTTCGACAACCAGGGTCAGTCGGTCTATTTGACCCGGTCCGGCATCGTGATCAACGGCGCCGGCCTGCCGCTGATCGTGAATAACGCGCCGACAGTGACGGTCAATGCTGCAACCAAGGTCCAGCTGAACACTCCCGAACTGGATGTCAGCGGACAGATCAAGGCCGGGGGCGACATCACCGACAATGCAGGCAGCAATGCGCACTCCATGGCGCAGATGCGCGCCATCTACAACGGCCACGACCATGCCGTACAGGGTGTTCAAAGCGGTGGATCCACGGTCACCACCCAACACCCCAACCAACAGGAGTAGGCATGGATATCTCCACAATCTGGGTGGCCGGCACGCATGGCGACTGGGCCCAAGCGGGGCCAGGACTGCTATCAGGCAATGATCTGCAGTCCGCAATCCTGATCAGCCTGTTCACTGATCGCATCGCGGGTCCGGATGACGCCGTGCCTGATGGCAGTGGCGACCCGAGAGGCTGGTGCTTGGACGATGCAAAACCGATCGGTTCGCGGCTATGGCTGCTGCAGCGTGCCAAACAAACCCGTGAGACAGCCAATCGCGCGCGCGACTATATCGCCGAGGCCCTGCAATGGCTCATCGATGATGGCGTTGTGGCCAAATTCGATATCACGGTGCAGTGGGTTGCGGCATCCACGCTGGGCGCCCAGGTTGTGGCCTACAACAGTGCCGGCGCGCGCACATCCCTGCAATATAAGTGGGCCTGGAACGGAGTGAACTGATGCCCTATGCAAAACCAACACTGACCGCGTTGCGCCAGCAGGTGGCGCAGGATATTGCCGCCACCGTGCCCGGAGGCGATGGCCTGCTGCGGTTCAGCAACCTGGGCGTAATGGCTGCCGCGCAGGCGGCCATGGCTTATGGCCATTACGACTACATCGACTTTGTAGCCAAGCAATCCACGCCGTGGACCGCTACTGGAGAGTTCTTGCAGGGCTGGGGGGCGATGAAGGGTGTTTACATCAAACCGGCCACCGTAGCCAGCGGCTCTGCAACATTCCCGGGGCAAGTCAACAAAACATTGCCGGCCGGCACACTAATCAATCGTGGCGATGGCCAGCAATATACCGTCACCAGTGACGGCGCGGTCGGATCGAGTGGCACGGTAACCGTTCCGATCTCCGCCGTCGCCGACCCGGCTGGATTAGTGGGCGCAGTAGGCAATGCCCCTGCTGGCACACTCCTCTCGCTTGCTCAGTCTGTGCCGGGTATTCAAGCCGCCGGCTCCGCTGCCACGTCGCTGACCGGCGGCGCAGATCTAGAAGATGACGAAGCGTATCGCGCCCGCGTGCTTTCTGCGTGGCAATCCACTCCGCAGGGCGGCGCGCGTAGCGATTATGAGATGTGGGCGCTGGCAGTGCCGGGCGTCACGCGCGCGTGGTGCGCGCCGAATGGATTCGGCGCCGGCACGGTGGTGGTGTACGTCATGCTGGATGGCGCGGAATCCGCAAATGGAGGGTTCCCGGTGGGAAGTAATGGGGTATCCCAATTTGACCAGGGGCCGGGCGGGATACCGCGTGGCGTGGTGGCTACGGGTGATCAGCTCATGGTCGCCAACTCGATTGCGCCATTACAACCCGTGACTGCGCTGGTTTACGTGGTGGCGCCTATTGCTCAGTCCGTTCCGTTCACAATCAAAGGGGTGCCGATGGCGTCACAAGCTGCCGTCGCGTTGGCCATATCCGGAGTTTTCTTTCAGTACGGAAGGCCTGGCGGCACCATCCAGCTGCAATTGATCTGGTCCGCCATCTCCACGGTTTCAGGCGTTAGCGACTTTATCGTAGTCTCGCCGTCCGGCTCCGACATTACCAGCCCGGTAGGCAATTTGCCTGTGTTGGGCACTATCACCTGGCAGTGAGGTTCTATGCCGCTCCCCAATTACACCGCCCTGGATTACCAAGGCGCGCTGCAGCGTTTGCTGCCGCGCGGCCGTGTGTGGCCACACGATCCAAATGCTGTGCAGTCCAAGGTGGCGCTGGCACTAGCTCAGATTTACGGCCGCACCCATAGCCGGATCAACAACCTGCTGGTGGACGCGTTCCCGGCATCGTCAACAGAACTTCTTCCCGAATGGGAAGCCGCGCTGGGCCTTCCCGATCCGATCTTGGGGCTTGCAACCACGATTGCCGGTAGGCGCCAACAGGTTGTAGCCAAGCTGACCGCCACGGGCGGCCAGTCCGCGGCGTACTACCAGTCGGTGGCCGCTGGCTTGGGGTTTTCCATTACCGTCACCAATTACGCGCCATTCCGTTGTGGGCAAAGTAGTAGCGGCCAGGCGGTTGGCTCAGTGGATTGGCACCATACCTGGTCCATCACCGCTGCCAGCAACACCATAAACCACTTCGCTGCCGGCGCCAGCGCATCGGGCGAACCGCTTTCTGTTTGGGGTAATGCCATTCTGCAGTCCATTCTGCAACGCATTGCACCAGCTCACACCATCCTGCAGTTCAGATATTCCATGTGAGGAAACCATGTTCCAGATCGACAACTCTACTGCGGCAACGCAACTGCCAACCATATCAAACCCGGGAACGCCGGGTTTTTTTACGGATGGCAATCCGGCAACAGGTCAGGCGCCGACCATTGTCCCTGCAGAGTGGTTCAACACTGTCATGATGGAGTTGTGTAATGCGGTAAGCGCCAGTGGGCAAACTTTGACGAAAGGGAAATTGAATCAACTTGCGCTCGCGATTCAATCCCAAGGCGCGCCGTTCGCGCTGGATACCGGCACGGCAAACACCTACGTTGTCAATTTCACGCCGGCGTTTACCTCTCGAACCGAAGGCCAGGTGATCCGCTTTAAGGCCAAAACGGCAAACACAGGCGCCAGCACGCTGAACGACGGCATCGGATCGGTTCCTTTTGTCGGTGGCGCGCACTCCGCCCTACAGGGCGGTGAGATTGCCGCTAATGGCGACTGCTGGGCTCAGTGGAATAGCAGTGTTGGTTCTGGCGGCTCATACGTTCTTCTCGTGTGCACTGGCGGGGCTTCGCAGGTGGCGGCTGCAACGCAAAATAGCCATGCTGTTAATTTAGGGCAGCTTAACAGCGCCCTATCCAGCAAAGCTGGCATTGCTACTACCTTGGCGGGATACGGAATTACTGACGCACTGCCTTTGAAGAATTCTGTGGGGATTACGACTCAAGACTGGAATACTCTCACATCCCCAGGAGTTTATGATGTGCAAAATGGCAGCGGCGCAAACATGCCGAGCGCTTATCGATACGGGGTATTACTGGTTGCCAATGCTTTTGAATTTAACGCCATCGGCCAACTATACATGGCAAACAGTGGAGAGGTTTGGTATAGGGGGGGCTGGGCAAAATCAGCATGGTCGTCGTGGAAACGGCTTGACGCTAATGCTTGGGGTGACATAACAAATAAACCAACAACTCTGGCTGGCTTTGGCATCACTGATGCTGCGGCATTAACTGGCTCTGCCACTCAAGTATTTTCTGTTGCAAATGCAACTCAAAATTCCCATGCAGTGAACCTTAGCCAATTGAACAGTGCTACCAGTGCAGTTATTGCGCCTGGCAGTGTGGTTCATTTTGCTAGATCAACCCCGCCAACCGGATGGATTGCTGCGGACGGCTCCGCAATTTCGCGATCAACATACGCAAATCTTTTCAGTGCAATTGGAGTAACCCACGGCGCCGGAGACGGATCAACGACATTTAACGTCCCGGATTTGCGAGGGGTGTTTTTGCGCGGAGTAGATAATGGGCGCAACGTAGACCCAGGTCGAACTTTAGGAAGCTGGCAAAATGATGCCATTCGGAACATAACAGGCTCGATTTCAACTCCTGGCGGTGTTTCGCAGTTCCTAGGCGAACAAGTGACGGCCACCGGGCCGTTCACTATAAACGGCAACAATTATTCACTCCCAATCGCAGACGGGGCGGGTCCTAATTCTGGTCCGTCGTTAATGGGTTTTGATGTCTCTCGTGTCGTCCCGACTGCAAGTGAAAACCGTCCTGTGAACGTGGCGCTACTCGCATGCATCAAATATTAAGGAGATAGTGTGCCTGCAAAAACCGTATATTCATATGACCCGAAGACGGGCATTTTCGCCGGCGAAACAACGGCATTTCAATCGCCATTAGACAAAAACGTAGTCTGGCTGATGCCCGCAAACTCAACAGAAGAAGCCCCGCCAGAAGCTTCAGGCAACCAATCTGCTGTATATGCCGCAGGCGCGTGGACACTTGTGCCAGACTTTCGTGGCGTCCCGCTCTGGAGTACTGCGACGGCGCAGCCAGTTTGTGCCGAGCTTGGTGATACGCTGGAGAGCCTTGCTGCGACTCCACTGCCTCCGCCGCCGTTTGGAGTGTGGTCAAAAGACAAGTGGTCAGTAGGTCCTGGCGCTCTAACAGCTGCGGTGCAATCTCAGCTCCAGATACTGCAATTTGCATGTCAGTCTGCCATCACTGCCGGATTCATATCTAGCGCGCTGGGGAAACCCAACCATTACGGATCGCTTCAAACAGATCAGATCAACCTGCAAATTCAGTTTGCAGCAAGTCAATCTAGTAACCCGCCGTCCGCGTATTACATCTACTGCAGCCCAGCACAGATGCAAAACCCGCCGCTTGTGCAGCACACACAGGCGCAGATGCTGCAAGTGCTTGCAGACTTGAATGCATGGCGCACTGCGCAGCAGCAACAGTACAGTACGCTGGTGCAGCAAGTCCAGGCCGCAAAAACGGTGGCAGCCGTACAGGCGGTTAATTGGAACTGATCCGGTACATAAATTAGAAAACAGCCCGCCGCGCGCGGGTTTTTTTTACGCCCGCGGAGGATAAATGGACTGGGCTTCTCTCGCAACAATTGGATGTACTGCGGCCGGCGGCGCTGGAACAGTTGTTTGGTACTTATTCAACAGCTCGAAAGATGACAGCAGGAAAAACAGTGCTGAAATAGCTGAATTGCAAAAAGAACTTGCTGCGCACAAATTATATGTTGCCGAGCATTACGTCACTAGCAACGAATTAAGCAAAGCTATAGAAGCGCTTAGCAAAGCCATTGATGCTGTGTTCCTGAAGCTTGACCGCATTGACGGGAAGCTAGACGGAAAAGCCGATAAGGCTTAAATCATTCGTCACTTAAAACCGCCTTCTGGCGGTTTTTTTATTTGTGGAGCCACAGCATGGAAAAATGCCGCCACGGTCTAGACATCGAAAAAGCATGCAGCCGCTGCGTCGGCGAGGCAATGCAGACTATGCCTGCCGTATCACCACAGCACCAGCGCATGGTTGAGCTTGCAAATCGCATCGCCGCGCCGGCAAATGAGCATGAACATACCGACGCCGTGCATGAGGATTTCTACTACCCAGACCATGACGGCCGCACCGAGTCGCCCACATTTATCAAAACCAAGCGCGAAGGAAAAGCTGCTGGCGTGCGATGCGCTCTGACTGGCCAAAGGGTGAAGCTGGAGGCCCATCACGGGTTTTTGGAGTGGGCATTTCAGAATGCCGTCGACTGGTGCACGGTGAAAGGCATTGCCCTCGGTACCGTCAAAGAATTTCCCGTGCGCGATCCTTACACGTGGCTACCCACCGGCGAAATGGCGCCGGTCGAAGGCTTCTTGATCTACTGGATCATCCTGTTCTTCAAGTGGCGCGGCTTTGACTTTGAGGCATTCGATCCGTCCAATCCGGAAACATTCGTCGACAGCCCGCAGGCAATGATCTGGCTGCACGAGAACCTGCACCGCGGCAAAAACCATGGCGCGCATGAAGTCACCGGCCCGATCTTCCTCCTGCAGGCCTTCCCCTTCGTCGATGGATTCGTTTTCTCTCCAGATGTTCTTGAGGCCCAGCACCGAGCCGCCTCTATTTCCACTATTTCCACTCATGAGGTTACCCATGTCAAAGCTGCTTGAAGCGATCACAGACGATAACGGTCAGTTGGAACCGGCCTACATCTGGGGCGGCATCGCAACCGTCATCGGTCTTGGCTTGCAGATCTACTGCACTGTCAAAGGAAAGCCGTTTGATCTGCAGGGCTACGGTATCGGCGCCGGAGCGCTGATCGCAGGCCTGGGCCTGGGCAAGAAGATGGGGGCGAAGCCGCAATGAAAACATCTGCCAACGGTATCAAGCTGATCCAAGGCTTTGAAGGTCTACGCCTCAAGGCCTACCAGGACTCGGTGGGCATCTGGACCATCGGCTACGGCCACACTGGGCCGGACGTAACGCCGGGCATGGTCATCACCCAGGCCCAGGCCGACGCGCTGCTGGCGCGCGACCTGAACCGCTTTGAAAGCGGCGTCACCCGGCTGGTTCAGGTGCCACTGAACCAGAACCAGTTCGATGCGTTGGTCTGCTTCAGCTTCAACCTGGGTCTTGGCGCGCTGCAAGGCTCTACGCTGCTGCGACTGCTCAACGCTGGCGACTACGCCGGCGCGGCCGCCCAGTTCCCGCGCTGGAACAAGGCAGGCGGCAAGGAACTGCCAGGCCTCACCCGGCGCCGCGCCGCTGAGCAAGCACTGTTTCTGGGGAAATGAGATGAACTTGAGACTGATCATCGCCTGCATTGTGCTGGCGGCCGTTGCAGCTGCCGGCTGGCACTATCGCGCGGTCGTTGCTGAGCGTGACGCGGCGAGCCAGCGCGCAGCGGCTGCTGAAACGGTAGTTGTTGCGGAGAAAGCAGCACGGGCAAAGGAACAGAGCACGGCCAAGAGCGACGCATCCGCCGCGGCCGCATATCAGGAGGGATTGGAGAATGGAAAAGTTGAATTGCAGGGCTCTATTGCTCGTCTGCGCGCTCAGCTCCGGCTGCGCGACCAGCGCGCCGCCGGAGGCAATCTGCCCGAAGCTTCCGCCGGCGCCGGCCAGCGTAATGGAGAAGCAAGCGCCGAATTTTCTGGAGCGCAGCGAGAAAAACTTGCAGCTGCTCTTGAGCGATTTGGGATTGAGCAGTACTCAATCGCCAGCGACTCCGACAAAGCTGCAAAAGGACTCGGCGCCTGCCAGGTGATCCTGGCCGCCGACCGTGCCGAGTGATGTCTATGCTGGAATCTGGCCACAACCGGATTCCAGCATGCCCCCCGAAGAGATCCTTGAGCGCGCGGCAATCGCGTTTGACCACCTGTGCCGGAGTAAGGCGCTGACGCTCAGGCAAGGTGCGCGGATCGTCGCGTCGTTTCGTGGCGTTGAGCCTCTGGCCGGCGACCTGTTCCCTGCCGATGGGCGGCAGCTTGAGTTGGCGACGTGGATGCTGATGCTGATTGGTGAGACGGATAGATTGCTGGAGAGATATCGCGGACTTGGATTGCCAGGTCAGCTGAAAATGGCTGAGGTGCCATTGCTGCAAGCTGCGATAAAAGAGAGGTATCATGAGGCGATGGGTGGCAGGCCGGCCAAGCCATATTGATAGGTACATTTCTTTGGTGACGGTATATTTGACGGTATAGTTATTTTCAAACCTACCGACAATCATTACCCAGCAATGATTACAGCCCTTCAATTCACAATTGAGTGGGAATAAGCGCCTTTCTATCAACCCCGGCCCAGCGCCGGGGTTTTTTCTTGTCCATGTCCGGTGTCATTTATGCCGTTAAAATGCAATTGACTATCGCCACATTTCCCGACACGCGCTAAACTGGCGGCATGTTTGCCATATCACCATATTCGCATTGCCTTAAGCAGATCCGAGCCCCCCGACTAGCCACTGTCGGCGTGCATTGAATCCGACCCCAGCCCCTCCTCCGCCGTCGCCCCCGAACCCTCATGAACGCCATCTCCACGCCTGCCGCCGCACTTTCACGCACCGACTACCGCACCCTGGGACTGGCCGCATTGGGTGGCGCGCTCGAAATCTACGACTTCATCGTCTTTGCCTTCTTCGCCGCCACGCTCAGCCACCTGTTCTTCCCGCCGCAAATGCCGGAATGGCTGCGCTTGCTGCAAACCTTCGGCATTTTCGCCACCGGCTATCTGGCTCGTCCGCTGGGCGGCATGCTGATGGCCCACTTTGCGGACCGCCTGGGCCGCAAACGGATGTTCAGCCTCAGCATGCTGATGATGGCCGGCCCCTGTCTGCTGATCGGTCTATTACCCACCTACGCCCAGATCGGTTATCTCGCGCCGCTGCTGCTCTTATGCCTGCGGCTGCTGCAAGGCGCGGCGGTGGGCGGCGAAGTGCCCAGCGCCTGGACTTTTGTCGCCGAGCACGCTCCGGCCCGCCACCGCGGCTACGCGTTGGGCCTGCTTCAGGCCGGCCTGACCATGGGCTACCTGCTGGGCGCGCTCACCGCCACCCTGCTGGCCGAAATCTTCAGCCCGCAGCAAATGCAGGATTACGCTTGGCGCATTCCGTTCTTGCTCGGCGGCCCGCTGGGCCTGTTCGGCGTCTGGCTGCGCCGCTGGCTGAATGAAACACCGGTATTCCTGTCCCTGCGCTCTCAGCGCCAGGAACGCGCCTACCCGCTGCTGGAAGTGCTGCGCTCTCACCGGAGCACACTGCTGCCGGCCGCGCTGCTGACCTGCGTGCTGACCTCCGCTGTAATAATCCCGGTCGTGGTAACGCCCACCTTGCTGCAGCAACACTTCGCCTGGTCGGCCAAGGATGCCTTCGCGCTAGGCAGCCTCGGCATCGTGTTTCTGAACATCGGCTGCGTGATCGCCGGCCGCGTTACAGACCGTGTCGGCCCTTTGCACAGCCTGATCCTCTACAGTCTGTTGCTACCCGTGGGCGTTGGCCTGCTCTACGCCAGCCTGATCGGCGGCTGGCGCTGGCCCGGCGTCGCCTACGCCATCGCCGGCTTATGCTGCGGCATCGTCGGCGTGGTGCCTTCGGCGATGATCAGCCTGTTCCCCGCGGATATCCGCGTGTCCGGCATCGCCGTCACCTACAACATCGCCTATTCGCTATGGGCCAGCGCCGCGCCGCTGCTGCTGATCGCCGCCGCACCCTGGAGCCCCTGGGTCTCCGCCTGGTTCGGCCTGGCCATGGGCGGCGTCGGCCTGTTCGCGGCCAGCCGCTTCCGCGCGCCTAGCGTTCCACATTGGGAAAACGCAGCCTATAGCCGGATTTGACGCAGTCGAAATCGGTCAAATCCAGTGTTTGACGTCACTGGCCCAGCCTGATAGGTTGATGGTAGTCAGCTTGATTGCTGCGCCGCGAGAGCCGTGCCATCGCGGAGTTCCCATTCATTTTCACCAGGAGATCTTTATGTCCAATGCCGCTGCAATCGCCAAGGAAAAAGAACAATTACTGGATGACGTGCGCCAGGTTCTGGTCAGCACCGAAGAGCTGATCGACGCCTCGCTGGACGACGGCAGCCAGAAAAGCAAGGAAATCCGCCAGCGCGTCAGCGAAAAACTGAAAGTGGCCAAGGCCAAGTTGCTGGATGCCGAACAAGTGGTGGTCGGCAAGGCCAAGGTCGCCGCCAAGGCGACAGATCAATACGTGCATGAAAACCCTTGGAAATCGATCGGCATCGCCGCTGGCGTCGCCTTCCTGCTGGGCATGCTGGTTTCCCGCCGCTAAGGCATGCCGCAACGCCCATCCCCACCCCGTCCCGGCAGCCTGCGCTCCTTCGCCGGCGGGGTGGCTTCCCTGCTGCTGACCCGAGCGGAGTTGCTGTCGCTTGAAGCCCAGGAACTGAAAGACGACATCATCGGCAGCCTGTTCACCGGCATGCTGGCGCTGATTCTCATCGCCGTAGGCCTGACGGCTGGGCTGCTGCTGGTCTGGACGCTGACTCCGCCGACTCTGCGCGCCTGGGTCCTCACCGTCTGCGCACTGTCGTTCTGCGGCGCCGGCGCCTGGCTGGGCTTCAGCTTGCGCCGACGTCTTCGCGACCAAGGACCGGCCTTCGCCACCACCTTGGAAGAAGTGCGCAAGGACTGGGCAGCTCTGGGTGGAGGAGACGCTCCGTGAACCCAAGGGACCGCGCCATCAAGAAACAGTTGCTGGTGATGAAGGGCGAAGCGCTCAGAGTCAAACTGCGCCTGGAGTTGGATACTCTGCGGCGCCATCCTCTAGGCGCCGCCGGGGAAGGTTTGAAGGCCTGGAGCCGGCAGCGCGGCCTCGGCAAGATTCTGGCCACGCTCGGCAGCCTGCTGCCGCCCGGCGGACGACTGCAATCCTGGCTTGGCACCGGCGCGCGGCTATGGGCGCTATGGCAACTGGGACGCCGGCTCTGGCGCAGCCGCTGATCAAGCCTGGACGTTCACGCCCGCGCCGGCCTCCGCCTCAACGTGGACCTGAACGTCCATCTCTCCGTTCTCCGCTATTTCTCCAGTCGCCAGCATCTTCTCGATGCCCACCATGTCCTTGTCCATCTCCTTGATCATCTTCCGGAGTTCCTGATCCGCTTGCAGCTGGCGCGTCTGCTGCTTGAGCCAGTTTTGCAGCTGCTTCAGCTTCATCATGATGTCCTGGATCACCGGGTCTCCCGCCACCGGATTGCCGCCGGAAAGCGGATTACCGCCCCCCGTCCGCGGCGCGGCGCCATCGTCGCGAGCCACGCCCCCTGCGTTTTTGTCGCCGTTGGCGGCAGCCTCGTCGCCTCGCGCGCCGGCGGCCGAGGACGCTTCCCCCGCCCCGTCCTTAGCCTGCCGCGTCTCATCCTCGGCTGCGGCGGCTTGAGCCTGAACCTGGGCCGCGGCGCCGGACGCGTCTCCGCCGGCATCCGCCGGTTCGGGCACCGCCGCATCCGAGGCGGCCGCGCTTGCCGCCTCCGCGTCGCCGCCTACGCTCACCGACATCATGGAATCGGCTGCGTTTTGCGTCATGCTGGCCACTAACTGTTTCAACTCCTTGACCGCGCGGGCCAGTTCCCCCGCCAGCGCTTTCAGGCTGGCCTTGTCTCGGCCCGCCATCTGCGCCATCTTCAGCAGCATGTCCACCTTCTTCTTCAACATCTCCTTTTGCATGCCATCCACTTCGGGCGAACGCTTGGGCAATGGCCGCAAAGTCACTTTCAGTTGCTGCATGAATTTACCCAAGCTTTGCTGCAAAGAAGATTGCAGCTGCTGACGCGCCTGTTGCGCCGGACTGGCCGGCAAGGAAGCTGTAGGGGAGGCCGCCTGGGCCGCAGCGGATTCGGCGAAAGAAGCTGCCGCGGCGCGGCCGGCCGATGACTTGGGTTGGGACGGCGTATAGGAGGCGGAATAGGGCTTTATCACGGGCATATAAGAAAAAACCTATGGTTATGACATTCTATCGGCCGTGAAAGGGATTTCTTTACGCTAAAATCGACATCATGCAAGACAAACCCCTCCCGTCCGCCAAGACCATCGCGATCAGTTCGCCGCTGGCCTCGCCCCCACTGCCGCCCGCGGCCATCGCCTGGCTCGCCGAAATCGGCATTATCGACGCCGACACCCTGCGGCAACGGGGCCCCGTCTTGGCTTTCTTGCAATTGAAAAGCCGCGGGCACACCGCCACCCGCAAACTGCTGTTCGCGCTGGAAGCCGCCTGCCGCGGCATTCATTGGAACCAGCTTGGGGACGAGGCCAAAGACGCCTTGCTGCGACAACTCGCCGCGCACCCGCCCGTGGCCGCGCCGCCGTCCGACACCGAAATCGCCCTCCATCTGACCCAAGCCCTGGAACTGGCCGCCCAGGCCGGCCTGGAAGGCGAGATTCCTGTGGGCGCAGTGGTTGTCCGACAAGGCGAAGTGATTGGACGCGGCTACAATCAACCTATAGGCCGGCATGACCCCAGCGCCCACGCAGAAATCATGGCCATGCGCGATGCGGCCGGCCAGCTGGGCAATTACCGCCTGGACGGCTGCGATCTATACGTGACGCTGGAACCTTGCCTGATGTGCAGCGGCGCCATCATGCACGCCCGCATCGCTCGCGTGATTTATGGAGCGCCGGACGCCAAGACCGGCGCCGCCGGCAGCGTGCTGGACGTTTTCGCAGACAGCCGTCTCAATCATCACGCCGCGGTGTTCGGCAAGCAGCAGGCGGAGGCCTGCGTGCAACCATTGACGGCGTTTTTCCAAACCCGTCGGAAAGGCTGATGCCATGCTGCGACTGATGCTCGTCCTATCCTTGAGCGCATCCGCTTTCGCCGCGGGCATGGAAGACGACGCCTCCCTGACAGTGGACCCGCTGGCGGCGGCGGCATTCGCTGCTGGCCAGCAAAGCGCCGCGCCCTTGCTGGACACCCGCCCCAATCCTCGCCATTACGGCGCGCCCTGGATTCTGGTTGGCGTACGCAGCCAAACCCTGCGTCATTACGACGGCTGGGGCCTGCTGCAGCGCGAATACCAGGTATCCACCGCGCGCAACGGCGTGGGAGAAGCCAGCGGCAGCTATCAGACGCCTCGCGGCTGGCATCGGGTCTGCGAACGCATCGGCGCCGGCGTAGAGGCCAATACCATTATTTTTCGCCGCAAAGTGACGCCCTGGAAATACACGCCGGAACTGCACGCACAGTATCCTACCAAGGACTGGATCCTCACCCGCATCCTGTGGCTTTGCGGCGAAGAGCCAGGAAAGAACCAAGGCGGCGAGGTAGACAGCTATAATCGAGCCATTTACATTCACGGTGCCGGGGACCATGTGCCTTGGGGCACCCCCAGCTCCCTCGGCTGCGTCCGCATGAAAAACCCGGACGTAATCGAACTGTTCGACGCCACCGACAACGGCATTGATGTCCTGATTGATGAGAACGCCTGATGCATTCCGCGCTGACCCTGACCACACCCGCCCTGCTGTTTCCCGCCATCTCCCTGTTGCTGCTGGCTTATACCAACCGTTTTCTCGGCCTAGCCGGCATCATTCGCAATCTGTATGAGGAGTACCGCGACAGCCAGGATCCAAAAATCCTGCGCCAGATCGGCAATTTGCGCACTCGCATCACCTTGATCAAATGGATGCAGTGCCTGGGCATCGCCAGCCTGTTCCTGTGTACCGTGGCGATGTTTCAGGTCTATACCGGCTGGCAGGCCTGGGGGGAGCTGACTTTCGGCATCAGCTTGCTGTGCATGATCTGCTCGCTGGCCGTGTCCTTGATAGAGCTACTGCGCTCGTCGGACGCGCTCAACATCCTGCTTTCCGATCTACAGGCGGAATACGACAAGCACCGCTAAAAACCTGTTTACGATCTGCTACGCGTTGTGGAGCGTTACACGGTGAGTACACCTTCGAAATGCTCATGCACCCCTCGACCACTCCGCTTTTTCGCTCGTTTTCGCCTCGTCTCGCTTTTGCTCGCAAAAACATGAACGGCTTTACGCTGGGCACCGCGCCACCAGCAAGCTTAACGGCATGCTCACTTGACGCGCTTGCCCGCCATCGCCCCAGGCCCGGGCGATGCGGCCAGAGGCATCGTCCAGCACATGCTCGCCCAAAGTCTGCTTGCACAGCTTGCTGGCGGAAAGCGTGTTGAGAAAACCCAGGTATTGTTCCAGCGTCCAATCGCAGCTAATCGCCAGCTCCGGCGTTTCAAGCGTAGGCAGCGGGCAACCCGCGGTACTGTAGCCGTCCCACAGAATCTGGCAGCGGCTAGACCAAAACGGCTCGATAATGGAAGTCAAAATCGCCGCGGCGCGGTCCACCTCGGGGGAAACCCGGCATAGATGATAGCCCCAAGCGGCGAATACCCCGCCCGGCTTGAGCACCCTGACCACCTCCGGCCAAAACGATGGGAAATGAAACCAATGCAGCGCCTGCGATACCGTGATCAAGTCGAAAGCGGCGTCGTCAAAGGGCGTGACCTCGGCGGGACACTCCCGGTAATACACTTGATTATGCGCCTCGGCTTGGCCCAGTTGCGCGGAGCTGATGTCGGTGGCATCTACCCGCGCAAAGCTCTCCCCCAGCCTCACCGCGGTCTGGCCGTTGCCGGTTGCGCAGTCCCAGGCCCGTTCACGCTCGAAGCACTGCGGCAACAACCACTGATACAAGGCCTCTGGATAAGCCGGACGAAACCGGGCATATAAATCCGAATACAGGCTGAAAGTAGCAACGGAATTGGATAGCATGTTCGCTCTCTACAATTGCTGTAGCTTTCCATTAGATGACAGCCTAGACCGTCATGTCCATTCGTCATAACAGACGTTCACAATATATTTCAGCCCAGGCGCATTCTCAAGTCGTCGTCGGCACCGGTAGGGCCGCTCATTCAGCACGCCCGCCGATAAAATGCTTATATCATATTCGACATGCGATCACCAGCCGTCGCAAAGGCATCCGTGGCAGGAATTTCAAAGCGCACCAACGCAAATGAAACAGGCGGGAATGAAGAAACCAACAGCAATGGCCGCCGGAAATGCAAAAAGCCCGCGACAGCGGGCTCATTGCAGTTTCAGAAGAGGATTGTGGTGCCGGTAAGAGGAGTCGAACCCCCGACCTTCGCATTACGAATGCGCTGCTCTACCAACTGAGCTATACCGGCACATCACTCCGCCCTGAAGCAGAGCGCGTAATAATAAACAGTTTCCATCGATTTGAAAAGGGGCGGCGCGCGTTTCCAAATATCAGATTTAATTTATCCGCGCTTTAATGCAAAAACCCTGAATTCAAAGATTTGAATTCATGTTTTTGTATCTGGTCGGAGTGAGAGGATTCGAACCTCCGGCCTCTACGTCCCGAACGTAGCGCTCTACCAGGCTAAGCTACACTCCGACGACCATCCAAAGCTTGTCTGAAAACCGCCCCGCTGCCGTCTTGGCTGCGGTACAATCTGTGGCATCAGAGGACGCGCATTATGGAACAAATATGTGGTTTAGGCAACTATCTTTTTACCGTTTGAATCAAGACGACGCCCCTAACAACGAGCAACTTTCCGCCGCGCTGGAAAAGCGTCCATTCCAACACTGCATGGGTCTGGACTGGTTCAGCGAGGGCTGGGTGCCCGCCGCCAACCATCTGGACGCGCCGGTTTACGCAGTGCGCGGCTGCCAGATGGTCTCGCTGCGCCGCGAGGACAAAGTGCTGCCCTCGTCGGTGATCCGCGATTTCGTCGAGCTGAAAGTCGCGGAAATCGAAGACAAAGAGCTGCGCAAGGTGGGCCGCAAGGAAAAGCTGGCGCTGAAAGAGCAGATCACCGACGACCTGCTGCCGCGCGCCTTTGTGCGCAGCAGCAGGATGAGCGCCTATCTGGACACGCGCCGCGGCTGGCTAATGGTGGATTCGGCCGCCGCCAGCAAGGCGGAGGCGTTGGTGTCCAAGCTGCGCGAAGCCTTGCCGCCTTTCCCCGCCGCGCTGCCTCGCACCAAGATCGCTCCGCACACCGCGATGACGGACTGGCTGGCGGCCGGCGAAGCCCCTGCCGGTTTTGAGTTGGACTCGGATTGCGAATTGAAGGACAGCGGAGAAAACGGAGCGGTGGTCCGTTGCGCGCGCATCGACTTGACCGCGGACGAAATCCGTCAGCACATTGCCACCGGCAAGCAAGTTACCAGGGTAGGCCTGATCTGGCAGGAAAAAATCCGCTTCCAGCTGACCGACATGCTGCAGCTGAAGCGGCTGCAATTCCTGGACCTGCTGCAGGATGAAGCCAGCCAGGCGGGCGATGATAGAGAAAGCCTGTTCGAAGCCACCTTCACCTTGATGAGCGAAGAACTGGGCGAACTGGTAGACGCCCTGGTCGCCGCCCTGGGCGGATTGGAAGAAGCATCCAGCCCGACAGTCTCACCCGCGGCAAACAGCACGGTTGCCGCCGTAGTTGAAAACTCGGCGGAAGTCCCCTGGGATTGATCCCTGACCCGCCCCGCAAACGAAGCGCTTGCGGGGCGCATTTTCCTCCCCCATTCTCACAACTTCATTTCTTGAGCCCCACGCTCATAGCGCCTGGCTAACCAAAAACAAAAAACAATCAATTTCACTGATAAAAACCGCTGAGCGATACTGAAGACAATCTAGCAACGGAGCCCCCGATGAAACCGGTCAACTGGCAAGCGTTCTGGCTGGAATTGTGCGCCAACTTCGCCTGGCTGCAATAAGCACTGCCCCCTCTGAGGAATACGCAGGTTTTCGCGACCCGCCTGCCAATTGCAGATCCATCTCAGCTCCAGCCGCTCCACACAGGAGCGTTTATTTTGACATTCAAACAATAATGATTATCATTCGAATATAGGAGCGTCAAATGACCATGTATCGACAACAGCTCAGAAGGTTGAAGCGGCAGCCGCTTACCGGCAGGCAAGGCAGGCGCAATTGGCGACGCATCGCGGGCTTCCTCATCTTCATTGCGGGCTGCGCTATCCTGCTTGCCGGATTAAGTTAGGTCCGGCATCCGATCTCCGCCTAGCCGCCCCTCCGCCAAATTATTTCCAAAGAGTAAACAATAAAACCAATAAACTGCGGTTTATCAGAGAATCGGCGTGGCTTAAGCTGAAGCATCTCTTGAATGAAAGCTTCAGTCATGACCGCTCGCCTACCCGCGCTGTTCATCTCGCACGGCGCCCCAACCTTGGTGCTGGAAGACAGCCCAAGCCGTCACTTCATCTCCCGACTGGGAACGGAGCTGCCCCGCCCTCGCGCCATCGTCATCGTTTCCGCGCACTGGGAAACTCGCGGCCTGGTGGTCAACCACAGCCCGAATCCGGAAACCATTCACGACTTCTACGGTTTCCCCGAGGCCTTATACCGCCTGAGCTACCCGGCACGCACCGATGCGCCGCTCTGCGCGCGTCTGCATGAATTGTTCGCCGCGGCCGGTCTTCCCGCTCAAAGCACCGAACAAAGAGGATTGGATCACGGCGCCTGGACGCCTCTGATGCTGATGTATCCGCAAGCGGATATTCCCATCGTCAATCTGTCGCTGCGGCATCAGGCGCCCGCATCCGAGTTGATGCGCATTGGCGAAGCGCTGCGCCCGCTGCGCGACGAGGGTGTTCTGATCATCGCCTCCGGCAGCTACACTCACAATCTGCGCGCGCTGGCGCCGGAAGGCTCGGAACCGGCTCCGTGGGCGCGGGCTTTCCGGGATTGGCTGGACTTGCAGTTGGAAACCGGCGCGCATGAAGCATTGACGGACTGGCTGCGGCTGGCCCCCGACGCGCGCCGCAACCATCCCAGCGACGAGCACATCGCCCCTCTGTGGATTGCGCTGGGCGCCGGGGGCCGCGACACCAAGGCTTCCAAACTGCACGACGACTGGCGCATGGGCAATCTGTCCATGGCTAGCTGGCGCTTCGACTAGCCACCCGCCGCCGGCGGCCCAGCATCGCCGTCTTGATCCTCATCGTCCCAAGCCAGCGGCTTGACGCTTGCCGGTAGCTCCGGCGGCGGCTCGCGCCTGGCCAACCGGATCAGAATACCCAGCGCCGTCACCGCTGGCGCGGCGGCGATGATCACCCAGAACAGGGTGGAATGCATCAAATCCATATCCGCTCCCATGCAAAACGCCCCGGTCTGAGCCGGGGCGCGATGGCTTGCCTTCCTGCGTTTAGCCTTGACGCAGCAAGCGCGCAGCGTCCAGCGCAAAATAGGTCAGGATGCCGTCGGCGCCGGCGCGCTTGAACGCGATCAGGCTTTCCAGCATGCACTTTTCCTCGTTCAGCCAGCCGTTCTGGAACGCGGCCTTCAACATCGCGTATTCGCCAGACACTTGATAGGCAAAGGTCGGCACCCGGAAAGTATCTTTCACTCGACGGATCACGTCCAGGTAAGGCATGCCCGGCTTGATCATCACCGCGTCCGCGCCTTCCTCCAAGTCCTGCGCCACTTCCTGGATTGCTTCGTCCAGATTGGCCGGATCCATTTGGTAGTTGTTCTTGTCGGCCTTGCCCAGATTACCGGATGAGCCCAGCGCGTCGCGGAACGGGCCGTAGAAACCGGATGCGTACTTGGCCGAATACGCCAGGATTTTGGTGTGGATGAAGCCTTCCTCCTCGAAAGCCTCGCGAATCGCGCCGATGCGGCCGTCCATCATGTCGGACGGGCCGAACATGTCCACGCCGGCCTCGGCGTGACAGAGGCCTTGCTTGATCAGGATTTCAGTGGTTTCGTCGTTGAGCACGTAACCGCTGTCGTCCATCACCCCATCCTGGCCGTGAATGGTGTAGGGATCCAGCGCGCCATCCGTCATCACCCCCAGTTCGGGAAAGCGTTTTTTCAACTCGCGCACCACGGTCGGCACCAAGCCTTCGGGGTTGTAAGCCTCTTGCGCGCTATTGTCCTTGCCGGACTCGATCACCGGAAACAGCGACAGCATCGGGATGCCCAATTCCAGCGCCTGTTCGGCGGTGTATAACAGCTTGTCCAGCGTCTGGCGCGGCGCGCCCGGCATCGACGGCACTTCCACCACCCGGTTCTGTCCCTCCATCACAAATACCGGATAGATCAGATCGTTGGCGGTCAGCACGTTTTCACGCATCAAGCGGCGGGAGAATTCATCTTTGCGCATGCGACGCATGCGAGTGGCGGGAAAATAACGATTGGCGAAAATCATGACAATTCCATTAGAAGGATCAGCCCGGCCATTGTACGCCTGTTGCCGCCGCCCCGCAGCGGATGCCGGCCGGCAAAACAGAGTGTTCTGAATTTTGCACGCCCGGCCTGCGGACAACGCCGACACCGGCGCCGTCCGCATCCTCCTTGGCTCAGCTCTCACGCGGAGCAAGCTTGCCCTCCCCCCCCTCGTGACTGGCCTTCGCCGCCAATTCCGCGGCCAAATTATCCTCCGCGCGCCGCCCTTCCCAGTAGGCGGCATTGACGATGCCCAGTTTCTCCGGATGGAACACCGGGTCCAAGCCCTGCGCCTTCTGCGCTTCGTAATCGCGCAGACAGGCCAGCGCTGGTTTTTGCATGAGGATGATGGCGATGATGTTGAGCCAGGCCATCAGGCCCACGCCGATATCCCCCAACCCCCAGGCCAGATCCGCGGTTTTGACCGTGCCGTACACCGTGGCCGCCATCAGCGCGATCTTCAACACGAAGCTCAGCCAAGGCAGCTGTATCTTGCGGTTGATGTAGGCGATATTGGTTTCAGCGATGTAGTAGTAGGCGACGATGGTGGTAAAGGCGAAGAAGAACAGCGCCAGCGCGACGAAGATGGAACCAAAGCCCGGCATGATGCTTTCCATCGCGATCTGCACATAGCCAGGCCCCGCCGCCACGCCGGCGATGCCGGTGAACATGGCCTGGCCCTCCGGGCCCTGCACATTGTATTGGCCGGTGATCAGCAACATGAAAGCAGTGGCGGAACAGACGAACAGGGTGTCGATATAGACCGAGAAGGCCTGCACCAGGCCCTGTTTGGCCGGATGCGACACCGCAGCGGCGCTGGAGGCATGCGGGCCGGTGCCCTGACCGGCTTCGTTGGAATACACGCCGCGCTTCACCCCCCATTGGATGGCGAGGCCTAGAATGGCGCCGAAGCCGGCCTCAAAACCAAAGGCGCTTTTCAGCACCAACGCTATCACGCCGGGCAGTTGCTCTATGTTCAGCGCGATGATCACGCAGGCGACGATGATATAACCCAGGGCCATGAACGGCACCACCGCGCCGGCGAACAGCGCGATGCGCTTGACCCCGCCGAAGATGATGAAACCCAGGATGATGGCCAGGACCGCGGCGGTGACGGTGGGCGCGATGCCGAAGGCGGTATCCAGCGAGGCGGCGATGGAATTGGCCTGTACCCCCGGCAAGAGCACGCCGGTGGCGACAATGGTGGTGATGGCGAACAGCCAGGCATACCACTTCATGCCCAGCCCCTTCTCGATGTAGAAAGCCGGCCCGCCTCGGTACTGGCCGTCTATTTTCTCCTTGTAGACTTGGCCCAGCGTCGATTCGACAAAGGCCGAGCTGGCGCCGAGAAAGGCCACCATCCACATCCAGAAGATGGCGCCCGGGCCGCCGAAAGTAATTGCGGTGGCCACGCCAGCGATATTGCCGGTGCCCACGCGGCCGGCCAAGGTCATCGCCAGCGCCTGAAACGAGGACACGCCGCTGGAGGTGCTCTCGGTATTGAACATCAGCCGCAGCATTTCCTTGAAGTGGCGCAACTGCAGGAAGCGCGTACGCACAGACAGGTAAAGCCCCACGCCCAGACACAGGTAAATCAGTGCCGGGCTCCAGATAACGCCGTTGGCGGCGTTGACGAATGCATCCATGAAACTCTCCTTTGAGCGAAGCCGGGTGTGCTTCGCCTAACGGCGGACACCCGGATATTTTTATGTTCTCGCCCCGGAGCGGGGTTCCGGAGCCCCTCCAAGATAAGGCCGTAGACCGGAAGCCTCCAGATAATTCATTTTAAAAAAACGCTCATTACAACAAGTTACCCAAAAACATTTGACCAATAGACAAAATGATGAAACAAAAAAAACGGCAAGCTCTCTCGCTTGCCGTTTTGCGCCGACGCCCGCGGGGGCCGCTCGGATATCCCTTTAGCCGAAGAAATCCTTCAGCTTGTCCATGAAAGACTTGGAACGCGGGTTATGAGTCGCCACGTCGCCCTGGCTGATGGCGTCGAATTCACGCAGCAGCTCTTTCTGGCGATCGGTCAGCTTGACCGGGGTTTCCACCACCACATGGCAGTGCAGGTCGCCGTAATCGGCGCCACGTACCGCCTTCACGCCTTTGCCGCGCAAGCGGTAGACTCGGCCGCTCTGGGTTTCCGCCGCGATTTTGACCTTGGCCATGCCGTCGAGCGTGGGGATTTCCACTTCGCCGCCCAGCGCCGCGGTGGAGAAGGAAATCGGCATCTCGCAATGCAGATCCATGCCGTCACGCTGGAACACCGGGTGCGGCTTGATGTGGGTGACCACGTAGAGATCGCCGGACGGGCCGCCGTTCTGGCCCGGTTCCCCTTCGCCGGATAAGCGGATGCGATCGCCCTCGTCCACGCCGGGCGGAATCTTCACGTTCAGCGTCTTGTTGGTCTTTTTCTGGCCCGCGCCGTGGCAGCTGGTGCAGGGATCGGAAATCTGCTTGCCGGTGCCGTGGCAGGTTGGGCAGGTTTGCTGAATGGAGAAGAAGCCCTGGCTCATCCGCACCTGGCCGTGGCCGCCGCAAGTGGTGCAGGTCTTCGGCTGGGTGCCGGGCTTGGCGCCGCTGCCGTGGCAGACTTCGCACTCTTCATGCGAAGGGATGCGGATCTGCTTCTCGCAACCGCGCGCGGCTTCTTCCAGCGAGATTTCCATGTTGTATCGCAGGTCCGCGCCGCGATAGACGTTGGAGCGCCCGCCGCCGCCGGAGCGTCCGCCGCCGAAGATGTCGCTGAAGATATCTGCGAAATCGCCGAAGCCTCCGAAGCCCGCGCCGCCGCCTGCGCCAGCCTGCGGGTCCACCCCGGCGTGGCCGAATTGGTCGTACGCGCCTCGCTTCTGGCTATCAGACAAAACCTCGTAAGCTTCCTTGACCTCTTTGAACTTCTCTTCCGCTTCCTTGCTGTCCGGATTGCGATCCGGGTGATACTTCATCGCCAGCTTGCGGTAAGCCTTTTTGATGTCGTCGTCGGAGGCGTCGCGATTGACGCCCAACACATCGTAGTAATCTTTCTTGGACATGTTCCTGTCTCTCTCAAAATTCAGCCTGCACGGGAAGCAAGCCCCCTGCGCGGCCGGCCACCATACGCCAATGACCGGTCCGAGCCGCGGAACACTCCGGCGGGCCCGGCCCGGTCATCAGGCGTCAAGACATCGGCTGGCGATTAAGCCTTGTCTTTCTTCACTTCTTCAAACTCGGCGTCGACGACGTTGCCGTCTTCCTGCTTGCCCGCCTGCGCGTCCGCGCCGCCCTGCTGGGCGCCGGCTTCAGCCTGCTGAGCCTGGGCATACATGATTTCGCCCAGCTTCTGGCTGGCCTTGGCCAGTTCTTCGGTCTTGGCTTCGATCGCGGCCTTGTCTTCGCTCTTGGCCACTTCCTCGGCCGCCTTCACCGCGTCTTCGATCTTGGCCTTCTCGGCAGCGTCGATCTTGTCGCCGTGCTCGGCCAGAGATTTCTTCACGCTGTGGATCAGGCCTTCCGCCTGATTGCGCGCGGTGACCAGCTCGTGCAGCTTCTTGTCTTCCTCGGCGTTGGCCTCGGCGTCCTTCACCATTTGCTGGATCTCGGCTTCGGACAAGCCGGAAGAAGCCTGGATGGTGATGTTGGCCTGCTTGCCGGAAGCCTTGTCCTTGGCCGACACATGCAGAATACCGTTGGCGTCGATATTGAACTCCACTTCGATCTGCGGAATGCCGCGCGGCGCCGGCGGAATATCGCCCAGGTTGAACTGGCCCAGGCTCTTGTTGGCGGAAGCCTTCTCGCGCTCGCCTTGCAGCACGTGGATGGTGACCGCGGTCTGGTTGTCGTCGGCGGTGGAGAACACCTGCGACGCCTTGGTCGGAATGGTGGTGTTCTTCTGGATCAGCTTGGTCATCACGCCGCCCAGGGTTTCAATGCCCAACGACAGCGGGGTCACGTCCAAGAGCAGCACGTCCTTGCGGTCGCCGGACAGTACCGAACCCTGGATCGCCGCGCCGACAGCCACGGCTTCGTCCGGGTTCACGTCCTTGCGCGGCTCCTTGCCGAAGAACTCTTTAACCTTTTCCTGCACCTTGGGCATGCGGGTCTGACCGCCGACCAGGATCACGTCGGAGATGTCGTTGACCGACAGGCCGGCATCCTTGAGCGCCACGCGGCACGGCTCGATGGAGCGCTCCACCAAGTCCTCAACCAGGCTTTCGAACTTGGCGCGGGTAATCTTCATCGCCAAGTGTTTCGGGCCGGTAGCGTCCATGGTGATGTAAGGCAGGTTCACCTCGGTCTGAGTCGCGCTGGACAGCTCGATCTTGGCTTTCTCCGCGGCTTCCTTCAAACGCTGCAGCGCCATCACGTCGTTCTTCAGGTCCACGCCCTGTTCGCGCTTGAACTCGGTCACGATGTAGTCGATCACGCGCTGGTCGAAGTCTTCGCCGCCCAGGAAGGTGTCGCCGTTGGTCGACAGCACTTCAAACTGGTGCTCGCCGTCCACATCGGCGATTTCAATGATGGACACGTCGAAAGTACCGCCGCCCAGGTCGTACACCGCGATCTTGCGGTCGCCTTCCTGCTTGGACAGGCCGAAAGCCAGTGCCGCGGCGGTCGGTTCGTTGATGATGCGCTTCACTTCCAGACCGGCGATGCGGCCGGCGTCCTTGGTGGCTTGGCGCTGGCTGTCGTTGAAGTAAGCCGGCACGGTGATCACCGCCTCGGTCACTTCCTCGCCCAGATAATCTTCAGCGGCCTTCTTCATCTTGCGCAGTACTTCGGCGGAGATTTGCGGCGGGGCCAGTTCTTGGTCGCGCACTTTCACCCAGGCGTCGCCGTTCTTGGCTTTCAGAATTTCAAAAGGCATCAGGTCGATGTCTTTCTGCACTTCCTTATCTTCGAAGCGGCGGCCAATCAGGCGCTTGGCGGCGTAGATAGTATTGCGCGGATTGGTCACGGCCTGGCGTTTGGCCGGCGCGCCGACCAGGATTTCGCCGTCGTCCATGTAAGCGATGATGGACGGGGTGGTGCGAGCGCCTTCGGCGTTCTCGATGACTTTCGGGTTGCCGCCTTCCACTACCGATACGCAGGAGTTGGTGGTGCCCAAGTCGATGCCAATGATTTTACCCATGTCGAAGTTCCTTTATCTTAATTCGTTTCAGCGGCCATTTGTTCGATAGCGACCGCCTGTTGTCTCAATAGGTATTGGCTATGCCCATTATTTCAAGAGGAGCACGCCGCCCTTTTTTATGCTTTCGCCTTAGCCACCACCACCATCGCCGGACGCAGCACGCGGTCCGAGATTTGGTAGCCTTTTTGCATCACTCGCACGATGGTGTTGGGCTCGGCGTCGGCCTCTTCCGCGCTCATCGCCTGATGCTGATGCGGGTCCAGCTTGTCGCCCGCCTGAGGGGCGATGTCCTTGATCTGCGCCTTGTCGAAAGCGGAGACCAACTGCTTCAGCGTCATGTCCACGCCCATCTTCAGGGTGTCGATCTGGCCGCTCTGATCCAGCAAGGCCATTTCCAGGTAGTCCTTCACCGACACCAACTCGCCGGCAAACTTGGTGATCGCGTACTTGTGCGCGGCGGCGACGTCTTCCTGCGCGCGGCGGCGCTGATTTTCCAGATCGGCGCGGGCGCGCAGCAATGCGTCCTTCAGTTCGGCCACTTCCGCATCCAGAGCGGCGATCCGCTGCTCTGCGCTCAGTTCTTGCTCTACGGCCTGCTCCGCCACCGTTGCGTCGATATTGTCATTGTCCACGGCGTCTGCCGCGATGTTTTGCTTGTCCTGCATGGCAATTCCTCGGATTTGGATTCAGCGGTACGAATAGTCCCGACTCAAGGTAGGGGCTTCATCGCGGAATTCAAGTCCTGAAAACGACTGAACCGCTTCAGACCGCCGCGCCCAGGCTGCCAAACGCGGATGTGCGTTTGCGGACTTTTATTTTCTAAAAGCAAACGCTTGAGCGAGCCGCAATATTCGTTTTAGGAAAGTTGCTGTTAGCTTTTGAAAATCAACAATTTTCTTTGTGCTGCACTGCACACAAGCGTTTTTTTTTGTGCTAATAATTGAGCCACACCCGCAAGTGCACTGCCGGGCGGCCCTCTATCCACAGGGTCTGAGCGGCGGGCATGCCGAGCCGGCGCCATGAGGGCCGGCCGCAAGAAAATCCGGAAAAACCGGATGAAACAGATCGCTTAATGAGGACGCCGGCGCCTGCCGGCGCGCACAGAAACGTATCGAGAAGGGCTTTAGCATGACGACTCGCGAACAACGCATTGCAGCCATCCAGAAAGACTGGAACGAAAATCCCCGCTGGAAAGGCATCAAGCGCGGCTACAGCGCCGCTGATGTGGAACGACTGCGCGGCTCGCTGCAGATTGAGTACTCGTTGGCGCGCAACGGCGCGGACAAACTGTGGGGCCTGCTCCACAGCGAGCCTTACATCAACTGTCTGGGCGCGCTGACCGGCGGTCAGGCCATGCAGCAGGTCAAGGCCGGCGTCAAAGCCATTTATCTGTCCGGCTGGCAAGTGGCCGCCGACAACAATGAATACTCGGCGATGTACCCGGACCAGTCGCTGTATCCGGTGGACTCTGTGCCCAAGGTGGTGGAGCGCATCAACAACGCCTTCACCCGCGCTGACGAAATCCAGCATTCCAAGGGCGTGGCGCAAGGCGACGCCGGCTTCATCGACTACTTCGCCCCTATCGTGGCGGATGCCGAAGCCGGTTTCGGCGGCGTGCTGAACGCCTATGAATTGATGAAGGCGATGATACGCGCCGGCGCCGGCGGCGTGCACTTCGAAGACCAATTGGCCTCGGTGAAGAAATGCGGCCACATGGGCGGCAAGGTGTTGGTCCCGACCCAGGAAGCCGTGCAGAAACTGATCGCCGCGCGCTTGGCAGCCGATGTTTACGGCGTGCCCACTCTGGTGATCGCCCGCACAGACGCCGAAGCCGCCGATCTGTTGACCAGCGACTGCGACGAGCGCGACCGTCCCTTCCTGACCGGCGAGCGCACCGCCGAAGGCTTCTACAAGACCAAGAAAGGCTTGGAACAGGCGATCAGCCGCGCCATCGCCTATGCCGACTACGCCGATCTGGTCTGGTGCGAAACCGGTACACCGGATCTGGAATTCGCACGGAAGTTCGCCGAAGCGGTTCACGCCAAGCATCCGGGCAAACTGCTGGCCTACAACTGCTCGCCGTCCTTCAACTGGAAGAAGAACCTGGACGACGCCACCATCGCTAAATTCCAACGCGAACTGGGTGCGATGGGCTATAAGTACCAGTTCATTACCTTGGCCGGCATTCACAACATGTGGTACAACATGTACGACCTGGCGCAAGATTATGTTGCCCGCGGCATGTCCGCCTATGTTGAAAAAGTGCAGGAGCCGGAGTTTGCCGCCCGCGAACGCGGCTACACCTTCGTATCCCATCAACAGGAAGTGGGCACCGGCTACTTCGACGACGTCACCACCGTGATCCAGGGCGGCCAATCCAGCGTCACAGCGCTGACAGGCTCCACCGAGGAAGAGCAGTTCCACTAAGCCGCGGCACAGGCTTCAAGCCGAGAAAACGCCCACCTTGCCGTGGGCGTTTTTATTGACCTGCCGCTGCGCCGAAAAGCTACTTTTCAAGCCCACGGCTCGCGATACCGAAAATGCGTCAAGCCGTCTAGATTGTTTAATGCGACTAAATAATTAATTTATCCGACGACGCTTTTTCAATTCACCATCATCGCCAATACTTGCACAAGGCCCACCTCGCTGCGGGCCTTTGTTAATTCACGGCAATATGAAAGGCTCGCCATGGCGAAAGTCGTCGTTGTATATCACTCCGGTTACGGTCACACCCAGCAAGTGGCCCAGCATGTCGCCGAAGGCGCCGGTGCGCAATTGCTGGCCATTGACGCCGAGGGTAATCTGCCCGCCGGCGCCTGGGATCTGCTAAATAGCGCCGACGCCATCATTTTCGGCTCGCCCACGTATATGGGAAGCCCAAGCTGGCAGTTCAAGAAATTCGCCGACGCCAGCTCCAAAGTCTGGTTCACACGAGGCTGGCAGGACAAGGTGTTCGGCGGCTTCACCAACAGCGCCAGCCTGAACGGCGACAAACAGGTTTCGCTGATTTATCTGCAAACCCTGGCCTCTCAGCACGGCGGTCTGTGGGTCAGCCTGGGCTTGCTGCCCAGCAACGCCAAGAACGCCAGCCGCGAGGACATCAACAATCTGGGCGGCTCGGTAGGCCTGCTGGTGCAATCGCCGTCCGACGCCAGCGTCGACGAAATCCCGCAGGGCGATCTGGACACCGCCAAGGCCTACGGCCAGCGCGTGGCCGGCATTGCCGCCAAACTGCGCGGCTAAGAACCTGTTTACGATAAACTCCGCGTCGTAAAAGACAAAGGGGGCCAACGGCCCCCTTTCTTGCGTCGACGCTTGTCGCTCAGCCGCGCATGGCCAGTTGGTCCAGCAGCTTCTGATGAATGCCGCCGAAGCCCCCGTTACTCATCACCAGCACATGGTCGCCCGGGCGCGCCGCGGCCACCACCGCTTGCAGCAGCGCGTCGAAATTGTCGAAGGTTTGCGCGCGGTCGCCCAGCTCTGCCAAGGCCTCGCCGGGGTTCCACCCCAGATTGGCGGCGGAACAGAACACCAGGTCGGCATCGGCCAGAGAGGCCGGCAGCGCAGCCTTCATCGTGCCCAGCTTCATGGTGTTGGAGCGCGGCTCCAGCACCGCCAGGATGCGCGCCCCGCCTGCCTTGTGGCGCAGGCCGGCCAGGGTGGTTGCGATGGCGGTGGGATGATGGGCGAAATCGTCGTACACCGTGACTCCGGCCGCCACGCCGCGCACCTCCATACGCCGCTTTACGTTTTGAAAGCGCGACAATGCATCAATGGCCTGGCTCACTGCCACGCCGACATGGCGAGCGGCGGCGATTGCCGCCAAGGCGTTGAGACGGTTGTGTTCGCCCATCAAATCCCAACGCACCCGGCCCTGAATCTGGCCGTTGAGCAGCACATCGAAATGGCCATTGTCCTCCAGCGCGCCCAGCTGCCAGCCGGCGTCCGCGCCAAAGCGCTCCACCGGCGTCCAGCAGCCGCGCTCCAGCACCCGATCCAAGCTCGCCTCCCGGCCATTGCTGACGATCAGGCCCTGGCCCGGCACGGTGCGCACCAGGTGGTGGAACTGAGTTTCTATCGCCGTCAGGTCGGCGAAGATGTCGGCGTGGTCAAACTCCAGGTTGTTCAACACTGCGGTGCGCGGCCGGTAATGGACGAATTTGGAGCGCTTGTCGAAGAAGGCGGTATCGTATTCGTCAGCCTCAATCACAAAGAAGGGGCTGACGCTCGCCGCGTCCTGACGCGGCGCGCCAGGCAGGCGCGCCGACACGCCAAAGTTCTGCGGAATGCCGCCGATCAGGAAGCCCGGCGCCAGGCCGGCATCTTCCAAGATCCAAGCCAGCATCGAACTGGTGGTGGTTTTGCCGTGAGTGCCAGCCACCGCCAGCACCCATAAATCCTTGAGCACGTTTTCCGCCAGCCACTGCGGGCCGGAGATATAAGGCAGCCCGCGATTGAGGATTTCCTCCATCAGCGGCTTGCCGCGCGTCACCACATTGCCCACCACGAAGATGTCCGCGCCGATGTCGGCCTGCTCCGCGCCGAAGCCTTGGATCAGCTCGATGCCCATGGCTTCCAGCTGGGTGCTCATCGGCGGGTATACATTGGCGTCGCAGCCGGTGACCTTGTGGCCGGCCTGTTTGGCGATAGCGGCGATGCCCCCCATGAAGGTGCCGCAAATGCCCAGGATATGGATGTGCATAGTTTGGTTCAGCGTATTGAAAACGGCAAAACGGCAAGCATACCGGAAAGCGGCGGGGCCGACATCCATGCCCTCCGGCTCGAACAAGACAAAGCCCGCGGCAGCGGGCTTTGTCTACAACAGGACGGCGGGTTCAGAAGAAAATCAGCGTCATCAGCACAAACAAGGGCAACAGAATGGCGCAGGACCAGCCCAGATAGCCGAAGAAGCTCGGCATCTTCACATGACGATGCTCGGCGATGGCCTTGACCATGAAGTTGGGCGCGTTGCCGATATACGTATTGGCGCCCATGAACACAGCACCCATGGAGATCGCCAGCAGGGTGTCCGCCATCGGGCCCATCAGCACCTGAGCGTCGCCATGCGCCAGGTTGAAGAACACCAGATAGGTGGGCGCATTGTCCAGGAAGCTGGACAGAATGCCGGTCATCCAGAAATACATCATGTTCACCGGCTGGCCGTTGGCATCGGACACCATGCGCACCAGGCCGGCCAAGTGGCCGTCGGCGCCGGCGCGCAGAATGGCGATCACCGGGCCGATGGTGACGAAGATGCCGGCGAACAACTTGCCCACTTCCAGAATGGGATCCCAGTTGAACTCGTTGCCGGCGCGCACTTGCTTGGGAGTGATCCACAGCGAGGCGAAGGCCAGGCCGATCAGTGCCAGATCGCGAATGATGTTCTGCAGCTCGACATGCGTGCCCATGATGTCGAACTCCACGCCCGGCTTCCAAACGCCGGACATCAACACCGCGCCGACAATGCCGGCCAGCAGGAACAGATTACGCTTGCCATGCAGCTTGATCGGCTTGTCCTTGGAGCGATCCACCTCCGGCAGCGTGCCCGCCTGGGCTTCTTTCTTGAAGAGATAGCTGTCCAACACGTAGAAAATGGCAAGCAGCGCCAGCGACAACACCAATACCGGCAGCGCCATGTGCTGCACCGTCCAGCCGAAGCTCACGCCCTTGAGGAAGCCGAGAAACAGCGGCGGGTCGCCCAGCGGAGTCAGGCCGCCGCCGATATTCGCCACCAGGAAAATGAAGAACACCACCACGTGCACATTGTGCTTGCGCTTTTCATTGGCGCGCAGCAAGGGGCGGATCAACAGCATCGCCGCGCCGGTGGTGCCCATGATGGAGGCCAGCGCGGTGCCGATCGCCAAGATGGCGGTATTGAGCTTAGGCGAGCCGTGCAGCGAGCCCCACACCAGAATGCCGCCGGACACTGTGTACAGCGAAAACAGCAGCACGATGAAGGGAATATATTCGGCGAACAGGGCGTGAACGATCAGCGCCATAGAAGTGCCCAGGCCATATGCCACCGCGAAGGGCGCCAGGAATAGCACGGTCCAGACCGCGGTGATCTTGCCGAAGTGGTGGTGCCAGATACCCGGCGCGAATATGGGGAACAGCGCGATGGACAGCAAAATGCCGGCAAACGGCAGTCCCCAGGCCAGGCTCAAGGTGGCGCCGTCCAGTTCAGCGGCTTGCGCCAGCGTCGGCAGCAGGGCCAGCGCGGCGGCGCTAAAGAGTTTTTTGGTCATCTATCTTCCCGAGGGCATGACGCCCATTGATAAAAGCGCCATCGCCTGCGCCGCGTGAGGGCAGGCTATGCAAAGAGTGGATTCCGGCAGTGTTATCGACGCGAAACGGCAGCCGGATGCCGTTGCGCTGACGCTTAGCCGTCAGGCCGGCGCGGATCTCGTCTCCGTGGAAGCGGCGCCTCCGTTTCGGCCAGAACGGTTACAAAGCGTTACATCGTCCCATAACTCGGGCAGTCCGGACAAGGAAAACCGGAATCGGAACCAAGAGTTTTTGCGCAATTGCCACGCTAATTAAGCATTTGATGAAACAAGGCCGGCGGCTCATTGCCGCCGGCCTTGTCTTGAAAGTTGTTCAAGGGACCTCGAACAAGAATGCTTAGGGCCTATTCACAATCTCGCGAGCTAAGGCGAGACAAGGCGAAAATGGCTGAGAAAGCGGAGTGTACATACGGTACATGAGCATTTCGAAACCATTTTCGCCTTGTCTCGCCTTAGCTAGCAAGATCATGAACCGGTTCTTTATTCATTAATCAAAATGGAACAGCTCGGCGCCGCGCAGCTTCAGCCAACGCCGTGCCGCCTGCCAGTCCGGGTATAGACGCGCAGTCTCCGCCCAGAAGGCGGGCGAATGGTTCATGTGTTCCAGATGGGCCAGTTCATGGGCGATCACATAGTCCAGCACCATCGGCGGGGCTTGCAGCAAGCGCCAGTTCAGCCGGATGATCCCGGCGGCGGTGCAACTGCCCCAACGCGTGCGCGCCGACGACAGCTGCAGGCCGCAGGGCTGGCGACGACAGCCGCGCGCTAGTTCCGCCATCCGAGCCGGAAACCGCAAAGCAGCCTCTCGCTTGAAGAAACGGCGGACCGCCTGCTTCAAGGCCGCCGCGTCGCCGTGCTCGATACCGGTAACAATCAACCCTTCCGCCGTCAGTCTGGCCGTGCGCCTCACGCCGGCCGTCAGCACGATGGGCAGCGCTTCCCCCCGCCAGCGCAGCTGGCTGAGATCTTCGGCTTGCCGCCGCTCTAGCCTCTGTCGCGCCACATGACCGGCGATCCAGTCTCGACGCTCCAACAACACTTCGCGCAGACGGGCGGCGCTAACCGCCGGATGAGCCACCAGCTCCACCCTGCCCGCGCTCACCCTAATGCCCACGCTCTTGCGCGGACGACGGGTCAGCACCACATCCACCTCGCCGTCAGGCAGCGGCAGACGCAGCCAGACGCTTGCGCTTTTCATCCTCGTCCGCAAACGGGCCGACGCCGCCGATCTCGCGCTGGCGCGCCTCGATCCACTGCTCGGCCTCTTTCATCATCGCCTCCGGCCCCAGCTCTTCGCTCGGCACAATGGGCTGGCCCACCACCACGGTGATTTCACCGGGGTATTTCAGGAAGGCGTTGCGCGGCCAGAACTCGCCGGCGTTGTGCGCCACCGGCACCAGCGGCATGTCGAACTGCTTGGCCATGCGCGCGGCGCCCAGCTTGTATTTGCCCGCCACGCCCGGCTTGGTGCGAGTGCCCTCCGGGAAGACCGTGATCCAGAAACGGTGGCGTTTGCGCTCCAAGCCCTGCTCCAGCAGACGCTGGTTGGCGTTGGCGCGGTCGGAGCGGTTGATGATGATGGGGTTCATCAGCACCAAACCCCAGCCGAATACCGGAATCCAGGTCAGCTCTCGCTTGGCCACGTACACTTGCCACGGGAAAATCTTCTGCAAGGCCAAGGTTTCCCAACCGGACTGGTGCTTGGAACAGATCACCGACGGCTGCTCAGGCAGATTTTCCGCGCCCAGCACCTTGTATTTCAAGCCGATCACGTGCTCCAGCATCCACAACAGGCTCAAGGCCCAGCTGACGCCGAACACATGGCGCGCGCGGCGCGGCAGCGGCGCGGACAGCAGCAGCAGAAAGAAGAAGAGCGGCGTGATGATGATCAGCACCAGCCAATACAGCAGGTTACGAAGCCATAAACTCAGCATGCTTGGAACACTATCCTTTTCTGAAGTCAACGTTCGCGGGAATCGATCAGATATTCCGCGGCGTCGTACAAATCGTCGAACACCAGGGTGCCGGCCGGCAGCTCGCCGTCGGCCAGCGTCTTGGCCCCCTTGCCGGTCTTGACCAAGATGGGCAAGCCGCCCACCGCCGCCACCGACTCAAGATCGCGGCGGCTGTCGCCGATCAGCGGCAAGCCGTCCAGTTTCACATTGAAGCGCTCCGCAATCTCCAGCACCATGCCCGGCAACGGTTTGCGGCAGTCGCAGCCGGCGCTGGGGCCGTGCGGACAGAACAGCACCGCATCGATGCGGCCGCCGGCCTGGCCCACCAGCCTGTGCATTTTCTCATGCATGGCGTTAAGCGCTTGCATGTCGAACAGCCCGCGGCCGATGCCGGATTGATTGGTGGCCACCACCACCCGCCAGCCGGACTGGGTCAGGTTGGCGATCGCCTCCAAGCTGTGTTCGATCGGCACCCACTCCGCCGGCGATTTGACGAAATCGTCGCGGTCCTCGTTGATCACGCCGTCGCGGTCGAGTATCACTAGTTTCACGGTTGTCCCCGTCTAGAGCGCCGGGGCGGCCGCAGGCCGCCCCATCGAATCACTCCGCCAGCAGCGAGATGTCCGCCACGCGGTTGAACAAGCCGGCCAGACGCGCCAGCAGGGCGATGCGGTTGTTGCGCACCGCGGCGTCGTCCGCCATCACCATCACGCCGTCAAAGAAAGCGTCCACCGGCGCGCGCAGCGAAGCCAACTGGGTCAGCGCGGCGGCGAAATCGCGGGCGGCGAATTGGCCGTCCACCTGCGGCGCCAGCTGCTCGACGGCGGCGAACAGCGCCTGCTCGGCCGCTTCGCTCAGCAGCGCGGGATTCACCGCGCCCACTTCGCCTTCGGCCTTCTTCAGGATGTTCTTCACCCGCTTGTTGGCGGCGGCCAGCGCGGACGCTTCCGGCAAGGCCTTGAAGGCGGCCACCGCGGACAACACCGCGCGCACTTCCGCCAGCCGGCTAGGCGCCTGCGCCAGCACCGCGTCGATCTCGTCGCCCTTGTAATCGGCTGCGAGGAAGTTCTTCAGACGGTCCATCATGAAGCCGAACACCTCGTCGGCCACATTGGCGGACAACTTGCCTGCCGGGAAGGCGGCGGCGACGATGTTCAGCAGCGCCTTCACATCCAGGTCCGCTTCCAGCGCCATGCGCACCACGCCCAGAGCGGCGCGGCGCAATGCGAACGGGTCCTTGTCGCCGGTGGGGATCAGGCCGATACCCCAGATGCCAACGATGGTTTCCAGTTTGTCCGCCAGCGCCACCGCGGTGGCGATCTTGCCTTCCGGCAGCGTGTCCCCCGCAAAACGCGGGTGGTAATGGCCTTCGATGGCGGCGGCCACTTCGGCGTGCTCACCGTCGTGCTGGGCGTAGTACATGCCCATCACGCCTTGCAGTTCGGGGAATTCACCCACCATGTCGGACACCAGATCGGCCTTGGCCAGATAGGCGGCGCGGGCGGCCAGCGCGGCGTCGGCGCCCAATTCATGGGCGATGGCCCCGGCAATGCTCTGCAGACGCTCCACGCGCTCCAGTTGCGAACCGATCTTATTGTGGTAGACCACATTGGCCAACCGCGGCAGCCGGCTGTCCAAGCGCGCCTTCTGATCCTGCTCGAAGAAGAACTTGGCGTCGGACAGACGCGCGCGCAATACGCGCTCGTTGCCGCCGACGATAAAGGACGGATCGGCGGTTTCCAGATTGGACACCAGCAGGAAACGGTTCATCAGCTTGCCGGAAGCGTCCAGCAGCGGGAAATACTTCTGGTTCTGCTGCATGGTCAGGATCAGGCACTCCTGCGGCACGCGCAGGAATTCGGCTTCGAAGCCGGCCTCCAGCACCACCGGCCACTCCACCAGGCCGGTCACCTCGTCGAACAAGGCCTCCGGCGCGGCGATGGTGGCATTCAGGCGGGCGGCGGCCTCGGTCAGTTTGTGGCGGATCAGTTCGCGGCGCGCGTCGAAGCTGGCCACCACCTTGCCGGATTCATGCAAGGTGCGCGCGTAGGCGTCGGCGTTGGCCACCGTCACCTCGCCTTCGGACAAGAAACGATGGCCGCGGGTGCTCTGCCCGCTTTGCAGGCCCAGCACCTCGCCCGGCACCACCGCGTCGCAGTGCAACATGATCAGGCCGTGCACCGGGCGCACGAACTGCACGTCCAGGCTGCCCCAACGCATCAGTTTGGGCACCGGCAGCTTTTTCAGCGCCAGCGCCACCACGTCGGCCAGCACCGCGGCCAGCGGCTGGCCCTGCTTGACGCTTTCATAGGCGTACACATCCTGCTTGCCGTCGCTCATCGTGGACAGCGCGGACACCTCCACGCCGCAGGAACGGGCGAAACCGGCCAGCGCCGGCGTGGGTTGACCGTCCTTGAATCCAGCGGTGACGGCCGGGCCTTTGCGGGTGATCTTCTGGTCCGGCTGCAAGGCGGCCACATTGGCCAGTTGCACCGCCAGGCGGCGCGGGGAGGCGTAAACCGTCGTCTCGGCGTCGGCCGGCGCGAACTGCATTTTCTTCAATTCGTCGCCAATGGTCTGGGCAAAGCTGGCGGCCAGCTTTTCCAGCGCTTTGGGCGGCAGCTCCTCGGTGAGCAGCTCAATCAGCAATGTCTGGTTCATATTCACTCGAAAACTTAACGCTTGGCGGCCCCGGCGGCTTCGCAGATCACCTTCATCATGGCGTCGGCGACCGATCCCCCATACACGGGCTGCCATTTCCAGGCGTGACGCGGCACTGGAAACAGGGTTGAGAACAGGTGCTTGTTGTTGCGATCGAAATAATCGGAACTAACAAACACGTACTGGTACTTGCCGCAGTCGGCGTAGCCTACGCTGCGGCGGATATTGAATTTCAGCTTGTAGTTTTTCTCGTCCTGGACCTTGTCGAACCGTTCCTGGTTGACAAAGTGCACCAGTCCGTCCTGCCCCAGCCATAGCGAATTGCCGTCTATCGCCAGCTGCAGCGCCTTGCCGTCCTGATACACCACCCAGTCGGCGGCGGGTTCGGCCAGCGCCGGCAAGGCCAACGCGGCGCACATGCATGCGAAAATAGCTTTCATGCGCATTCCCTCTTTCGAGAAGCGGCCGGGGCGGCAAGCCAAGCTCAGGCCTGCCGGCACATTGGGAAGCCCAGCGCTTCGCGGGCGTCGTAATAGGCCTGCGCCACGCCGCGAGACAGAGTGCGGATGCGGCCGATGTAGGTGGCGCGCTCGGTCACGGAAATTGCGCCGCGCGCGTCCAGCAGGTTGAACGTGTGGCCGGCCTTGAGGATCATTTCGTAGGCCGGCAACGGCAGGCTGGCCTCCAGCAGCGATTTGGCCTCGGCCTCGTAATCGTTGAACTGGCGGAACAACAGCTCCACATTGCTGTGTTCGAACGCGTACTTGGATTGCTCCACTTCGTTCTGGAAGAACACATTGCCGTAAGTCACCGGCTGGCCGTCCGGCAAATGGGTCCAGATCAGATCGTAGACGTTCTCCACGCCCTGCAAATACATGGCCAGGCGTTCCAGGCCGTAGGTGATCTCGCCCAACACCGGCTTGCAGTCGAGGCCGCCCACTTGCTGGAAGTAGGTGAATTGGGTCACTTCCATGCCATTCAGCCATACTTCCCAGCCCAGCCCCCAGGCGCCCAGGGTCGGGTTTTCCCAGTCGTCCTCAACAAAGCGGATATCTTGCATCGTCGGGTCCAGGCCCAGCTCCTTCAAGGAGCCCAGATACAGTTCCTGAATATTGGACGGAGACGGCTTCAGCACCACCTGGAATTGATGATGCTGGAACAAGCGGTTGGGGTTTTCGCCGTAGCGGCCGTCCTTGGGACGACGGGACGGCTGCACATAGGCCGCGTTCCACGGCTCCGGCCCCAGCGCCCGCAGAAAGGTGGCGGTGTGGGAAGTCCCCGCGCCCACCTCGGTGTCGTAAGGCTGCAGCAAGGCGCAGCCCTGGCGGTTCCAATAGTGCTGGAGCGTAAGGATGATTTCCTGGAAGGTAAGCATAGACGTGGCAAGCAAAGTGAAAAGTCAAAGGCCGATTCTACCGCCTAGCGCCCCCCGCGCAAAGCCAAGCCGTTGGCGGCAAATCAAAAAGGCCGGCGAAATCTCGTCCCGCCGGCCCTCCTCGCGTCGCGTCGCCGTCATTTGCCCGTCGCCGGCACCATGTCCCGAAACTTGCGCTTGGTGTATTTGGCGTAGATACGTTCCACGCTGCCGTCGCGGATCAAATCGCCAATCGTCGCGTCCAGCCGGGCGGCCAGCGCTGTCTGTCGAGCGCTGAAATTGGGCGATAAATCCGTGCGGTCTATCACCGGCTGCAGGATATCCACATTCGGCCGCAGGGACGCGCCCCAGACATCGCACAATACAAACTGGCGGTGGCCGCCGATCAGCATCGCGTAAAGCTGATCTTCGTCGTTGCTCGGCTCCAGCTTCCAGTTGGGGTAGTTCAGGATCTTCGGTGTATAAGTGTAGCCGCGCACCATGCCCACGGCCTGGCCCTGCACCAGCTTCCAGTCGAAGGACTTGACCGGCGAGCCTCGCTTGACGCACAAGGCCACCGGATAGCTGGAGTAAACGTTTTTGAAACGCGGCGTCTGCGCCGCGACTTCATTGTCGATCACCGCGTCGTAATCGCCGGTTTTGATACCTCGCAGGCAACGCTCCCACGGCGCGGCCTCCATCGTGACCGGCACATTCATCCGGCGGAAGGCCTCCTGCAATACATCGTGGCTGATGCCGGAGTCCACCTTGCCGTTTTTCACATAGGTGAACGGCTGCCACTCCACCCCGCATAGTTTGATCGGGGCCTGCGCCGCCGCGCCCGCCGCCAGCAAACCGGCTCCGACAGCCGCCATCCATAGACTCGCCCGCATCGCCCGCTCCTTTCGCCCGGCTGTCCGCGACGATTTGTTATATGCCGTATCCGCGACAATGCAAAGCCCGCTCCGCCAGCCGGTCGGCCAGCGCCCGGCCCTTGGCCAGGCAATCCGGCAGCGACACCCCATCCAGCCAGTTGGCGCATACATGCAGACCGCGCTCGCTCGCGGCCGCCGCCAGCGGCCGCAAGGCCGCCATCGCCGAGGTGCCCTGCGGCAGCGCCTGCGGCCAACGCACGATGCGCTGGCTCAAGGGCTCGCCCTCCAGGCCGAACAGGCGCGCCAGTTCCAGGTTCAAACGCCGCAACAAGGTCTGATCCGGCAATCCGGCCAACTCCGCCTGGCGACGGCCGCCGATAAAACTGGTCACCAGTTTCAAACCGGGCGCCGCCGTGTGCGGAAAAATCCGGCTGGACATCAAATGTCCCAAGGCCAAAGCCTGCTCGCTGGCGGGGTGCAAACCGCCAAACCCATTCAGCGGCCGGCGCAGCGCTTGCTCCTCCGTTACCGTGGCGACTACGGTCAGCGGCGCATAGGGCAGCGCCGCGCAGGCGCCCGCCCAATCCGGCTCGCAATCCCTCAACAGCAAGGCCGCCTGCGGCGCAGGCAAGGCCAGCACCACGGCACTGGCCAGTTGCGGCCCCCTCGGCGTCAACACCCGCCAGCCCTCGTCTGCGCGCTCCAGCCCCAGCGCCGGACAGTCCAGCCTCACGTCCAGATCGCGCGCCAGCCGCTCGGCCAGGCTGGACAGCCCGCCCCCCAGCGTGAACATCCGTTTGCGTCTCACCTCCCCGCGCCGCCAGCGCCGCCACATGCCCAAGGCCAGCGAACCGGCCTCCCGCTCCGCAGCCGCCAATGCGGGCAAGCATTCCGCCATCAGCAACTCTTCCGGATCGCCGGCGAATACGCCGCCGATGAACGGGTCCACCAGAGTGGATAGCGCTTCCTCTCCCAGCCGGCGCCGGAAAAAGGCCGCCACCGTTTCCGCCTGCGCCGGCGCGGAACAACGCCAGGGCTCGCTCAATAAACGCCATTTGGCGCCCCAGCTGAAGTAGGAGCCGGTCAGCAAAGCGGCCAGGCCGTCGGGCAAAGCGCGGTAGTGACCGTGCCGCAACACGAAACGCCGCTGCGGCCCCGGCGCCGGCGACAAGGGCGTCAGCCCAAGCTCCAGCAGCCATTGCCACAAGGCTTCGTCCGCCAACACGGTGTTGGGCCCCGCCTCCATCAGGCCCGGCGCCAAATCCAGGCTCAGCACCTTGCCGCCCACCCTGCCGGACGCTTCGAACACCACCGCATCCACGCCGTGTCGGCGCAACTGCCAGGCGCAGGCCAGGCCGGACATTCCCGCTCCTATCACTGCAATCATTTCCCGTCCTCTCTAAAAATATGAGCCTGCCCAAAGTCTCGCGAGAGCAAGGGAGGCAAGGCAAAAACGGCCGGGAAAGCGGAATATACATAGGGTACATGGGCATTTCGAAGGGGCTACTCGCCGTGCAAGGCTCCACGAAGCGCAGCAGACTTTGAACAGGTTCTAGCCCCAGTATGCCTGGAGCGGTCCACACGCCAGTTGATCCGCGGCAAGCCGGCTCGCGCCCAAGTTAAAAATCGGCAGGGAGGCCCCCCCCCTTAACCCCAAACGGATTTACATCACGGCCACCGTGCGCGGACGGCTCTGCAGGCTGAAGCGATTCAAGCTTGCAATGCGCATTGGCACTTCCGCCACCGGACCATCGAAACGACAGGCCGCCCGACCCTCTTTCACCCCAACGTGAGAGCCTGTTCAAAGTCTCGCAATCAAGAAAGACACAAGGGAGAAAACGACGGCATGAAGCCGAGTGTGCTCGTGGCATATGCGCATTTTGAAAGAGCCCTCGCTGTGTCACGCTCCGCAAAACCCGGCAGGTCGTGAACAGGTTCTAACAGCCAGGCTCCAAGCAGGAGCCGAAATGGCACAATCGGAGTCTTGATCCTTCCCCGCCCTACACGGAGAACCGCCCCATGTTACGCACCCTATCCGCCATACTGTACTGTCTACCCGTTCTGGCCCTGGCCCAAAGCGTGGAACTGTCCTTCGTCGATGCCAAGGGCAATGCCGGCCCCGCCGGCAACATCGTCATAGAGGACACGCCCTACGGCGCGCTGCTAACGCCCAACCTGGAAAAACTGCCGCCAGGCCTGCACGGTTTCCATGTGCATGAGAAACCTTCCTGCGCGCCGTCCATCGGCGCCAACGGCGCGGCCACCCCGGCCGGCGCGGCCGGCGGCCACTGGGATCCGGACAAAACCGGCGTTCACGCAGGCCCATACGGGCAAGGTCATAAGGGCGATCTGCCCGCGCTATACGTGGGCGCCGACGGCAAGGCGAACTATCCCGTGCTGGCGCCGCGCTTGAAAGCTGCGGACTTCTCCGGACATGCGCTGATGGTGCATGCCGGCGGCGACAATCACAGCGATCATCCGCAGCCGCTGGGCGGCGGCGGCGCGCGCATGGCCTGCGGCGTGGTCAAATAAACCCATCTTCGACAAAGAAAAACCGGCGCGATTGACAAGGCCGGTTTTTTTATTGACGATGGCAGAATTCAAACAAGTGTTTTAATACAATGCGCCCACCCGCCTGGCTGTTCAGACTGTTGCTCAATTTGTGGCCGCCCTTCCTGGGCGCCGGCATCCGCGTCAAGCGGCTCGCCGTCGACTTCAGCGATATCGAAGTGCGGTTGAAGCTGGGATTCAGCAACCGCAACTACGTCGGCACCCATTTCGGCGGCAGCCTGTACGCGATGACCGACCCCTTCTTCATGCTGATGCTGATGCGCCAGTTGGGACGGGACTACTATGTGTGGGACAAAAGCGGCAGCATAGACTATGTCAAACCAGGCCGAGGCACGGTATGCGCGCATTTCCGGCTGGAGCCCGCCATGCTGGAGGAGATCAGACTGCACACCGCCGCCGGAGACAAATACCTGCCGAAATTACAAGTGGATATTCTGGATCAGCAGGGCGAGCTGGTGGCGAGGGTATTCAAGACCTTGTACATCAAACGCAAGAAGAAATGAGGCGGCGCGCCGCCCCTCTGTTCAATGCGTGGAAAACGGCAGCAGATAGCGCTTGCCGTTCAGGCTAAAGACAGCGAACCAGTCGCGGCTTCCGCTGACGCACAGCGGCAGAGTGACCACCGCCGTCCAATCGGCGCCGTCGCGCACAAAGGTGTAGCGATTGAAGCCCATGTCCATATCAGCCATATTGAATTCCACCTGTGGCGCTTCCCGCGCCGCGACGCCTTCCAAGCGAATCTCGAACGGCTTGCCATTTTGCGGCGGCGACGCGAAACGCCACACACCGCCGCCGGGCAGATCACAGGATGGCCGGCCGGCAACGCAGGCCAACGGCGTCGGCTTGGCCGGCTGCCGCTCGCCGTACCAGCGGTAGATCAAGCTGAACTTGAGGCTGGCCAACAGCAGCAAGGCGCCGCCCAGAGCCAGCCATTTACGCTGCTTGGCATTCATCGCCAAGCTCCCCGCATCAAGGCGACGCCGTGCGCGCCATGACGACGGGCGGCATCCAGATCGTCCAGGCTCATGCCGCCCAGCGCGTAGACCGGCACGGGCGCGCCGGCGGCCAGGCACTGCCGGAAACCGTCCCAACCCAACGGCGCCGCGCCGGGATGACTGGGGGTAGCCGCCACATGGCCGAGCAAGGCGTAGTCCAGGCCCAGCTCTCCGATCCGCGCCACTTGCGCCGCATCATGCGCCGACGCCCCCACCCAGGCGAACGCCGGGCGCTCCGTCAGCGAAGCCAGCCGCGCCGCGTTAAGATGCACGCCGTCCACCGGCCATTCCATCGCCCAGGCCGGATCGGCATTGACCAGCAGCTTGCCGCCGCGGCCATGAACGATAGCCGCCGCTTTGGCGACAAAATCGGCCAGCTCCTCGCGCGGCATCCCCGGCTCGCGGATCTGCACCACGCTCCAGGCAGGCCCCTGCTCCAGCCGCCGCAATTGGGCGTCGACGCCGATCTCGTGCGCGCAGCTGATCGCATAAACCGCCGGCAATTCAAGCGATTTGAGAATAGGCCCGTTGGCCGGCAGCATGGGCTGCACCGTGCACGCCCCCGGCGTCTGCCAGGCGAAGCGCTGGCCTTCCCGCGACTGCGGCTCGCCGCGCCAGGCCCAGACCCGGAAGAAACTCAACCGCACCGAAGCGTGTTCGTAATGGTGGACCTTGGTCAGCCACGGCGTGGCGGCTTCCATCTCAATGCCCATTTCCTCGTACAGCTCTCGGGCCAGCGCCTGTTCGCCGCTCTCACCCGGCTCCACCTTGCCGCCGGGAAACTCCCAATAACCGGCGTAGGGTTTGCCCTCCGGCCGGCTGCCCAGCATGAAACTGCCGTCCGGCCGCATCAGCGCGCCGGCCACTACCTCGATGATCTTGCTGTCGCTCATTGCTTGGTCTTGCCCGGTGAAAATCGTCCCGGCTCTCAGCGGCCGGCAGCGCATTTTACCCCAAGCGCCGCCCAGCATTAAGGGCGCCTCGGCGCCCTTATTTTCACAAACCCTAAAGTTACGCACTTAGAACATGTTTACGATCTCGCGAGCAAGGGCGAGACAAGGCGAAAACGAGCGAAAAAGCGGAATGTACGCGTGGTACATGAGCATTTTGAGCTTGTTTTTAACGCCGTATCGCCGCAGCGCAGCAGATCGTAAACAGGTTCTTAGCCCTGGGCTGAAATCGTCGGCCTCAACACATGGCACCGCATTGAACAAGCGGGACCGCGCGCCTAGAGCAACCCAGCCAAGGCCTAGCGTCGAGCCTAATCAGCCCGGACGGCCAGGAATGCGGCAGCCCGCGTCTTTGTAAGGAATGTTATTGAACAAAACCCACCCCGGGCCATAGGAGAATTGCGAGCACACCAGCTGGCCGTCAAACTTGCTTTCCCATCTGTACCAAGGAGCCATGGAAGCAAAAGCCATCCAGGAGACGCTCAGCCCCACAGCCAGCAAGGCGATTTTACGAAAAGTCATACACACCTCAATATATTTATTTATCATTAATTTACAAATATAAAATGCATAATAAATATACATTGCATCGAACAAAAAATAAACACCACGTCATATAGCCGGCATTATTGCCAAGTCAGAAAAAACATAATAAGCATTAAAAACGCAAAAAAATGAGCCGATTGCTGGTTTCAGGCGCGGCTGATAAGTCTCAAAGTGTTACCATTAGCACTGTAAACCTGCGAAATCTGCATATTTATCCCGATTGTCATTCCATCTCGTGGCGACACAAGGCAAGCCATCCGCGCTCCGCCTACGGGCTTGATCGATTTCGTCATGACCTCCCCCATCCCGCTGAAGGAGCATGCACTTGGACACCTTAAATTCACTCATCCTGGCCGGCTCGCTGGTATTCCTGGCCAGCCTGGTGGTGTCCTCCATCGCTTCCCGCTTCGGCGCGCCGCTGCTCCTGGTATTCCTGGCCTTGGGCATGTTGGCCGGCGAGGACGGCCCCGGCAAGATCGTGTTCAGCAATTACCAGCTCAGTTACGTGGTCGGCACCATCGCCCTGGTGGTGATCCTGTTCGACGGCGGCCTGCGCACGCGCCAGGACAGCTTCCGCATCAGCCTCAAACCAGCCGGGGTGCTCGCCACGCTGGGGGTGTTGATCACCACCGGCGTGACAGGCCTGTTCGCCGCCTGGGTGCTGAACCTAAGCTGGCTGGAAGGCTTGCTGATCGGCGCCATCGTCGGTTCCACCGACGCCGCCGCGGTGTTCGCCCTCCTGTCCGGGCGCGGTCTGGAAATCAACCGCCGCGTCGGCAGCGCGCTGGAGATAGAGTCCGGCAGCAACGACCCGATGGCGGTGTTTCTGACCTCGGCGCTGATCGGGGTGCTGGGCCAGCAGGGCCAGGATGCCGGCGTCGCTTCCATGTTGTGGCTGTTCGTCAAGCAAATGGGCCTGGGCGCGCTGGCCGGCTGGGCCGGCGGCAAAGCCATGGTTTGGCTGTTCCAACGGCTGGGTCCGCGCGGCGCGATGCTGGCGCTGTTCAGCCTGGGCACCGCCGGCGCGCTGTTCAGCCTGACCACCGCGGCCGGCGGCAGCGGCTTCCTCGCCATCTATCTGGCCGGCATCGTGGTGGGCAACGCCCGAGTGGCGGATCTGCCCAATCTATTGAACATCCACGACGGCTACGCCTGGCTGGCCCAGGTAACCATGTTCCTGGTATTGGGGCTATTGGTGACGCCGTCCAATCTACTGCCGGTGGCGCCCTACGCGCTGGCGATCTCCATCGTGCTGATGCTGGTGGCGCGGCCGCTGGCGGTGTGGCTGTGCATGCTGCCCTTCCCGGTGCCCAAGGCGGAAAAACTGTTCATGAGTTGGGTGGGCCTGCGTGGCGCGGTGCCGGTGATTCTGGCCATTTTCCCGCTGATGGCGGGCTTGCCCAATAGCCAGCTGTTCTTCAACGTGGCCTTCTTCGTGGTGATGATGTCGCTGCTATTCCAGGGCTGGACCATCGCGCCGCTGGCGGAGAAATTGAAGCTGAAGCTGCCGGCGCGGCCGGACGTCGAACACCGGGTGCCCGTGGTCAGCGGCCAGGAGGCCCGCTACGAGGCCGCCTCCTGCCTAGTACGCGCCGACAGCCCGGCCGAAGGCCAACTGGCCGGCGAACTGGCCTTGCCCAGCGGCGTGCGGCTGGCGGCGCTGTATCGCGATGAACAAGCGCTTGAGCCGGCAGCGAGCCAAACGCTGCGCGCCGGCGATTGGGCCTGCCTGATCGGCCCCAGCCCGGCGCTGGAGACGGCCGGCGAGGCCTTTCATCCGCCCGGGGACGATCCTTATTACGGTTACTTCACCGTGTCCGGGCTGGCGCGGCTGGGCGATCTGGCCGACAGCTACGGCCTGACGCTGAGCGAGCGCGACCGCGCCGACAGCATCGCCGAATACTGCAAACGCGCCTGCGGCTATCCGCTGGTGGCCGGCGACGTGCTGCGGCTGGACCGGCTGGAGATGGTGATCCGCGCCGCGGCCGACGGTCAGGTCAAGAGCGTGGGCCTGCGCTATCTGAAGTCATAGCAAGGCCTTGCGCTCCTTGGCACTGCGCCCGGCCCAATCGCAGGCGAACTGCCAGGCGACGCGGCCGGAGCGACTGCCGCGCAGGTGGCTCCAGTGCAAGGCCGCTTTTTCCGCCTCGGCGTCCAGCTTCAGGCCGAAATGCGCCAGCCACTCGGTCGCCGCCGCCAGGTAGGCGTCCTGATCAAACGGGTAGAAAGACAGCCACAGGCCGAAGCGGTCCGACAACGACACCTTCTCCTCAATCGCCTCCCCCGGATGGATTTCGCCGTCCTGCACCCAGCCTTCGCGGTTTTCGCTCATCTTTTCCGGCATCAGATGGCGGCGGTTGGAGGTGGCGTACACCAGCACATTGTCGACGCGGCGCGCCAGGCCGCCGTCCAGCGCGGTCTTCAGCGCCTTGTAAGCGTCGTCGCCCTGCTCGAAGGACAGGTCGTCGCAAAACAGAATGAAGCGCTCCTTGCGTCCAGCCACCAGGTCAACAATGCGGTTCAAGTCGCCCAGTTGCGCCTTGTCCACTTCGATGAGGCGCAGGCCCTTGGCGGCGAACTCAGGCAGCAGCGCCTTGACCAGCGAGGATTTGCCGGTGCCGCGCGCGCCGGTGAGCAGCACGTTGTTGGCCGGCCGACCCTTGACGAACTGGCGAGTGTTGCGCAGCAGCTGCGCGCGTTGGGTGTCGATATGGGTCAGCCGCTCCAGTTCCGGCGCGTGCGGCTCCGCCACCGCCTCCAGCCAGCCGGCCATACCCTGGCGCTGCCAGCGGAAGGCCAGCGCGCCCCAGTCCGGCTCCGGCCGCGCCGGCGGCAGCAAGGGCTCCAAACGCGCCAGCATGGCTTCGGCGCGGGTCAGCAAAGCTTGCAACTGCTCCATGATTTCCCCTCGATGCGAAACGACAAAAACAAACAGCCTGGCAGAAAGCCGCCAGGCTGTCGATGTTGCGGCCACGCCGGCCGCAGGCGCTTAATCCGCCAGATGCTGGAACAGCGGCGTGGACAAATAGCGCTCGCCGAAAGAAGGAATCACCACCACGATCAGCTTGCCGGCGTTTTCCGGACGCTTGGCCAGTTCCAGCGCCGCCCACACCGCCGCGCCGGAGGAAATGCCCACCAGCAGGCCCTCGCGCGCCGCCACCGCGCGCGCAGTTTCCATCGAATCCTCATTTTTCACCCGGATGATTTCATCGTAAATGCCGGTGTTGAGGATGGCCGGCACAAAACCGGCGCCGATGCCCTGGATCGGGTGGGGGCCTTTGGGGCCGCCGGACAGCACCGGAGACGCGTCCGGCTCCACCGCTACGATGCGCACGCCGGGCTTGCGCGCCTTCAGCACTTCGCCCACGCCGGTGATGGTGCCGCCGGTGCCGACGCCGGCGACGAAGATGTCGACCTTGCCGTCGGTGTCCTTCCATACTTCTTCGGCAGTGGTGTTGCGGTGGATGGCCGGGTTGGCCGGGTTCTCAAACTGCTGCGGCATGAAGTAGCTGTCCGGATTCTGTTCCACCAGTTCGCGCGCCTTGGCGATGGCGCCGCCCATGCCGTCGGGTCCAGGGGTCAGAATCAACTCGGCGCCGTAGGCGCGCAGCAGTTGACGACGTTCCCGACTCATGGTTTCCGGCATGGTGATCACCAACTTATAGCCGCGCGCGGCGCAGACCATGGCCAGGCCGATGCCGGTATTGCCGGAGGTGGGTTCGACGATGGTAGTGTCCGGGCCGATCTTGCCGGCCTGCTCGGCAGCGTCGATCATCGCCACCGCGATGCGGTCCTTGACGCTGTGAGCCGGGTTGAAGAACTCCAGTTTGGCCACCACGGTAGCGCCGCAGCCTTCGGTCACCCGGTTAAGCCGCACTAGCGGGGTGTTGCCGATCAAATCCGTCACAGCATTGGCAATTCGCATCTTTATTCTCCACAAACTGTTTTGAAGAAAACCATATTACCCAGCATCATAAACAAGCTGAGCAACGAACCAAAATATTGTTTGCTTATAATCGACAAACTTGGCAGTCTCAGCCGGCCCCGCGCGCGCCGCGGTCCGGCAGCTACACTGAAACCATTGCCCACCACCCGCAGACCGAGGCCCACTCCCCGCTTATGCCAACACAGGAAACCCTGATCCCCCTCACCGGCTGGCGCCGCAAGCTCTACATCATCATTTACGAGGCAGACACCCGGCCGGGCCGCATCTTCGACCTGGCGCTGATCGTCGCCATCCTGCTGTCGGTGCTGACGGTGATCTTGGAGAGCGTGCAAAGCATACAAGCCGCTTGGGGGCCCCAACTCAAGATTCTAGACTGGTGTTTCACCATTCTGTTCACTATCGAATACGCATTGCGGCTGATCTGCATCCACAAGCCGATGCGCTATGTGAAAAGCTTCTTCGGCGTCATCGATCTGCTTTCGGTGCTGCCGCTGTATCTTGGGCTGCTCATCCCGGAAAGCCGCTTCCTGGCCGATATCCGCATCCTTCGCCTGCTTCGCATGTTCCGCATTCTCAAGCTGACCCGCTACATCGGCGAGGCCAGCGAGCTGAAACGGGCAATGCTGGCCAGCCGCCGCAAGATCACGGTGTTTCTGGTCACCGTGGTCTTGCTGGTGGTGATTCTGGGCACGATGATGTTCGTGATAGAAGGCCCGGAGCACGGCTACACCAGCATCCCGGTCAGCATTTACTGGGCCATCGTCACCCTGACCACGGTGGGCTTCGGCGACATCACGCCCAAGACGCCGCTGGGCCAGGCGCTGGCCAGCGTGGTCATGATTACCGGCTACGGCATCATCGCGGTGCCCACCGGCATCGTCACCGCGGAAATCGCGCGCGGCAGCGGCGCCAAGGCCAAGACCGTGGAAGCCGTGTCCGGCACTCGGCTGTGCCCTCATTGCTTCACCGAGGGCCACGACTGGGACGCCCGCTTCTGCAAGCACTGCGGCGGCCAGTTGCCGCGCCCGTCCAAGGGCGAGGTCAGCTAGCCTAGCCGGCCAGCAAGCGCCGATAGCGATCGGCCATCGCGTCGTCAAAGGCCACCAGCAGCACGCGCCGCAGCGTATGCGGCTCCTGCGCCAGCCACTGACGGACGGTGCCAACCGCGATATCGCTGGCCTCCGTTGCCGGGTAGCCGTAAACGCCGCAACTGATCGCAGGGAAGGCAATGCTGGCCAGCCCGTGCCGCGCCGCCAGCGCCAGACTGTTGCGGTAGCAGGCGGCCAGCAACTCCGCCTCTCCTTGAGCGCCGCCCTGCCAGATCGGCCCCACCGTATGAATCACATGCCGCGCCGGCAGCTGGTAGCCGGCAGTCAGCTTGGCCTCGCCGACGCGGCAGCCGTTCAAGGTCCGGCATTCCGCCAGCAGTTCCGGCCCAGCTGCGCGGTGGATGGCCCCGTCCACCCCGCCGCCGCCCAACAAGCTGGCGTTGGCGGCATTGACAATGGCGTCCAGCGCCAGCGTGGTGATGTCTCCCTGCCATGCCGTCAATTCGGTCTTCGCTTCCATCGTTTCCCCTCCTCCGTCCATGCCGCCATTATCCGCCCGCGGTCGGCCGCGGGCGCAAAAAAAGCCGGCTTTTGCCGGCTTTTTCACACTCCGCCTCAGGCAGGATTGTTCAACAGCGAATTCCGCCGCGAATACCCAAAATACACCACCAAGCCTATCAACAACCAAGCCATGAAACACAGCCAGGTCAGCAGCGACAGCTGAGTCATCAGAAAGCCGCAGCACAGAATGGCCAGCGCCGGGATGTAAGGCACGCCCGGGCAAACGAATTTGCGCGGCAGATTGGGTTCGCGCTTGCGCAGCACGATCACGGACAAGGCGATCAGGGTAAAGGCAGCCAAGGTGCCGATGTTCACCAGTTCCGCCAGAGTGTGCAGCGGCACGAAGCCCGCCAGCAGCGCGATGATGGTGCCGATCAGCCAGGTGGCCTTGTACGGCGTGCCGTACTTGGGGTTCACTTCGGAAAAGATTTTGGGCAGCAGGCCGTCGCGCGACATGGCGAACAGGATTCGAGTCTGACCATAGGTCATCACCAGGATCACCGTCATCATGCCGAGGATGGCGCCCAGATCGACGAAGCCGGCGAACCAGTCCAACTTGGCCACTTGCAAGGCCAGGGACACGGGATGATCAACGCCGGCGAACTGCATATAAGGCACGATGCCGGTCATGATGGCCGCCACCACCACGTAGAGCAGGGAACACACCCCCAACGACCAGATCACCCCGCGCGGGATATCCTTGGCCGGGTTCTTCACTTCCTCGGCGGCGCAGGTCACCGCGTCGAAGCCGATGAAGCTGAAGAATACAATGGCGGCGCCGTGGAACACGCCGGAAAAGCCGAAGGGCAGCGCCGGCTGCCAGTTCACCGGTTTGACGTGCCACACGCCGATACCGATGAACAGCAACACCACGCCCACCTTGATCAGCACCACCACATTGTTGACGCGCTTGGACTCCTTGATGCCGAAGGCCAGCAAAGCGGTGATCACCATCGCCACGCAAAAGGCCGGCAGATTGAACAGCGTCTGCTTGCCTGGCAGCGAGCCTGCGGCGGCGGTCAAGTATTCAGGCAAGGTCACGCCGAAGCCGGACAGCAGGCTCTGGAAATAGCCGGACCAGCCCACCGACACCGCCGACGAAGCCAGCAGGTATTCCAACAACAAATCCCAGCCTATGATCCAGGCGATCATCTCGCCCAGCGTCGCGTAAGCGTAGGTGTAAGTGGAGCCGGAAACCGGCAGCATGGAGGCGAACTCGGCGTAGCACAAGGCGGCGAAGCCGCAGGCGAAAGCGCTGATCACGAAGGAAAGCACCAGTCCGGGGCCGGCCACAGTGGCGCCGGTGCCGGTCAGCACAAAGATGCCGGTGCCGATGATGGCCCCGATGCCGAGCATGGTAAGGTCGAAAGCGGAAAGCTCCTTGCGAAGCCCACGCGAGGTCTGAGCGGTAGCCAGCATTCCCTGGACGCTCTTTTTGCGCATCAAACTCATTTGTTTCACTGTCCCGTAACGGCCGTCCGGTACAACGACAAAGCGCCCGCTGTCCCGGCGGGCGCTTCATACTCGGATGGGGCCTGTATGATCTGTTGTGTCCTCTCCCCTGCTGTCCTGTCCGCCGTCGGCTTAAAACGGCACGACAAAATCCTGATGCGGCGTTGCGTCGACTAGCCGTACTCTGTGTACGGTCTTCGTCGACGCGCCTTGCCTTAAGAAGCTGTTCAAAATCCAGCGAGCAAGGGCGAGACAAGGCGAAAATGGCTAAGAACGCGGAATGTACACAAGTACATAAGCATTTCTAAGCTGATTTCGACGCTGTATCGCCAACGCACAGCAGATATTGAACCGGTTCTCAGACGCTACGCTGATTTTGTTCGCCGTTCTTGACTAGCCGCCGATCCACGCAGTTCATGCCGGGGAAGAATGCGATAGTACCGCAGGGCCTGAGGCCGGCAATACGGGAAACCCCATATAGCACGCCATTGGCAAACCCTGCACGTCATCATAGCGCAAAACAAATCATGGCAATGGCATCAAATCTATCAATTTGCGCGCCGCGTTCTCCAATTGCTGGCGCCCGTTGTCCCCATCGCCCAACTCCTGCTGGCCCTGCCACAACACCGCGCCGTCCGCGCTGTTGACCACTTCCAGCGCCAACGTGCGCACTGTTCTCACCTGATAGTCCGGCGACCAGTACATGCCGCCGCCGTAGCGCCAATCTCGCCAGCCTCCGGCATACCAACCGTCCGCCGGCCAATACACCTGGCGCTGCTGGCTTTGCTTGAAACACAGCTTCCATTGAGGCCGCGTCTCATCCACTGCCGCGCCCTTCAAAGCCAGCCGATCCAGCAGCCATTCGCGCATGTCCACGCCGGCGCCGGCCGACGGCAGGCAGCTAAGCCCCACCGTGCCCGCGCCGGCCCAGGCCGGAGCGGCGGCCAGCGCCGCCAGGAGCGCCACCATCGCTGTTTTCATCTTCATCGCCTCAATTCCAATAAGCCGCGTCAGCATACACTGACCGCAGATAGTCGACGAAGTGCCGCACACGCGCCGGCAGCAAGCGCCGCTGCGGCACCACCGCGCATACCGGATAGTCCGGCGCGGAGAACTCGTCCAGCACCGTCACCAAGCGGCCATCGGATAGATCGTCCTTCACTTCCCACAGCGAACGCCAGGCCAAACCCAAACCCTGCAACGCCCAGTCGTGCAGCACCGCGCCGTCGTTGCACTCCAGCCGGCCGGACACGCGCAGGTTCACCGCCTCGCCCTCGCGACGAAACGCCCAGCCGCGGCTCTGACTCTCCCCCAGCGACAGACAGTTGTGCTCGGCCAGGTCTTCCAGCCGGAGCGGCAAACCGTGACGCGCCAGATAGGCCGGGGCCGCCACCACCACGCGACGGTTCTCCGCCAGCCGGATCGCCACCAGCGAGGAATCCGCCAGGTCTGAAATGCGGATCGCGCAGTCGATGCGGTCGCGCTGCAGGTCCACCAAGCGGTCAGACAGATCCAGCGTCACCTTCACGTCCGGGTGAAGTTGCTGAAAGCCCGCGATGTGCGGCGCCACGTGCTTGCGGCCGAAACCGGCCGGCGCCGAAACCCGCAAATGGCCTCGCGCGCGGCCGCTGCCGGAAGCCACCGCCGCCTCCGCGTCTTCAAGATCGGCGAGGATGCGCTGACAGTCTTCGAAAAAGGCCGCCCCCTCCTGAGTCAAGGCCAGGCTGCGCGTGCTGCGGGTCAGCAGCTTGACGCCCAGCCGATTCTCCAGCGCGTCGATGCGCCGGCCAATGATGGCCGGCACCACCCCCTCCTGGCGCGCGGCGGCCGACAAGCTGCCCTGCGACACCACGGCGACGAAGGTCTCCATTTGTTTCAACATTCAGGCCGCCCCACGATTAGCTAACAAAAAGTAAAAGATGATATGTCTATATATGCATTTTTTTTTATGCTTTGCCTAGCTAGACTAGCCAGGTCCCGTTTCATTGTCCCAGGTCCGAACGCGGGCGCCTCCCGCCCCGGCCAACACTGCAAAGGAGTCCCAACATGGCAGCCACGCTTCCTCAGGGGATCGAAATCCTCGCAACGCTCACCCCGGCCTACGCCGACATCCTCAGCCACGACGCGCTGGCCTTCGTCGCCAAGCTGCACCGCCGCTTCGAACCTCGCCGCCGTGAACTGATGGCCGCCCGCGCCGCGCGCCAAGCCGAGCTGGACGCGGGCAAGCTGCCGGACTTCCTGCCGGAAACCGCCGCCGTACGCGCCGGCGACTGGAAGATCGCGCCGCTGCCGGACGATTTGCTGGATCGCCGCGTGGAAATCACCGGCCCGGTAGACCGCAAGATGATGATCAACGCGCTCAATTCCGGCGCCAAGAGCTTCATGGCGGATTTCGAGGACTCCAACTGCCCCAGCTGGGACAACCAGATCAACGGCCAGATCAATGTCCGCGACGCCTACCGCAAGACCATCTCCTTCTCCAACCCCGACGGCAAGCAGTACCGGCTCAACGCCGATACCGCCACCCTGCTGCTGCGTCCGCGCGGCTGGCACCTGATGGAAAAACACGTCAAGGTGGACGGCGACATCGTCTCCGGCGCGCTGTTCGACTTCGCCTTGTCCTTCTTCCACAACATCGTATTCTTACGCAGCTTGGGCAGCTCCACTTATTACTACCTGCCCAAGATGGAAAGCCATCTGGAAGCGCGGCTGTGGAACGACGTGTTCGTATTCGCCCAACAGGAGCTGTCCATCCCGCAGGGCACGATCAAGGCCACGGTACTGATCGAAACCATACTCGCCGCTTTCGAAATGGACGAAATTCTGTACGAACTGCGCGAGCACAGCGCCGGCCTCAACGCCGGCCGCTGGGACTATATTTTCAGTTGCATCAAGAAATTCCGTCAGAATCGCGACTTCTGTCTGGCCAACCGCGCACAGATCACCATGACCGTGCCCTTTATGCGCGCCTACGCGCTGCTGCTGCTGAAGACTTGCCACCGCCGCGCGGCGCCGGCGATAGGCGGCATGGCGGCGCTGATCCCGATCAAGAACGATCCGGCGGCCAATGAGAAGGCGCTGGCCGGCGTCCGGGCGGACAAGGAGCGCGACGCCGCCGACGGTTACGACGGCGGATGGGTGGCCCACCCCGGCCTGGTCCCCATCGCCGCCGAGGCCTTCGGCAAAGTGCTGGGCAACGCGCCCAACCAGATCGCCAAACAACGGCCGGACGTTCAGGTCGGCGCCGCCGAACTGCTGGACTTCCGCCCGGAAGCGCCGATCACCGAAGCCGGACTGGCGATGAACATCAATGTGGGCATCCAGTACCTGGGCGCCTGGATTTCCGGCAACGGCTGCGTTCCCATCCATAACCTGATGGAAGACGCCGCCACCGCGGAGATCTCCCGCTCTCAGATCTGGCAATGGATACGCAGCCCCAAGGGCGTGCTGGACGACGGCCGCAAAGTAACAGCCGAGTTGTTCCACCAGTTGCACGCGGCGGAAGTGGCCAAGCTCAAGGCCGAGTACGGCGCGCGCTGGACCCGCCAGTACGACGATGCCGCCGCGATGTTCTACCTGCTGACCACCTCTGACGATTTTGTCGAGTTCCTGACGCTGCCTGGATACGAATACCTGGCCTGACAGGACAAATGGATCCCGACGGCGTGAATGTCGGGATTTGTCAGCCTGGCTGCGTAGCTTTGCGGATTGAAGCTCATGGACAACGGCCCTATCATGGGCCGCTTGTCATAATTCACCTTGCAAAGCGCGCCCGCCAGTCATCTGTTCAAGCTCTGGCCACCGCTCGCGAGACAAGACGCCGCGCCCGCCGCGCGAGGTTTCACGACGCACAGCAGACTTTGAACAGACCCCACATGCAAAGCATCCTCGACTTCCAGGCCACCGTGCTCAGCACCACCGGCTACGGCCTGGCGCTGACCGCCATTATTACGATGTTCTGGCTGCGCAACCGCGGTGAGCGGGCCTTCCTGTATTTCTGCGCGGCCGGCGCCAGCGTCAGCCTGGGCGGCATGTTCAGCCTGCTGCCCATCGGCCTGCCGCCATGGCCGCAGCTGGTATTCAACAATCTGCTGTGGATGCTGTTTCATCCCCTCGCGCTCTGCGGTATCCGCCATCTGAACGGCAAGAGTCCGCGCATCTGGCAAAGCCTGTTGCTGGTTGCCGCCGGCATGGCCGCCTATCTTCACGCCGGCCCGGCCGGTATGGGACAGCGCACCATCGCGATCTGCCTAGTCTATCTGGTCGCCTGGCTGCTGGCCGCCCGCGAACTGTGGCCTGGACACTCCCGCATCGCCGGCGCCGGCCGCAAAATGGCGCTGGCGGTCTGCCTGCTTTATGCCTTGCTGGCGCTGGCGCGCATCGTGCACGCCATCTGGGCCGGCAACGTTTACAACGCCGACTCCATGAGCTTTTCCATGCTCAGCTCTCTAGGCATGCACTGGCTTAGTTTCAGCTTCATCTTGTGCGCGCTGTACATCTGCTACGAACGCGCGCTGGAACGGACCCAGCACCAGGCCAGTCACGACGGCCTGACCAATCTGCTCAACCAGCGCGGCTTCCGCGAACTGGCCGAGGCCGCCTGCCGCCGCGCCTGGCGCGAGCGCAAGCCGCTGGCCCTGCTGCTCTTGGACGTCGATCACTTCAAAAGCATCAATGACCGCCACGGCCACCAATGCGGCGATCTGGTGCTGCAACAACTGGCCGCCTGTCTGCGCGCCCAAGCGCGCGCCGGCGACATAGTGGGCCGTTACGGCGGCGAGGAATTCGTGATGCTGCTGCCGCGCACCGGCTTGCAAGACGCTCACGCGGCAGCCCAACGCCTCATGCGAGCGGTGGCCGATCTGCGGCCGCAACCTGCCTCAGCCGCCCCGCCCTTGCGCATCAGCGTCAGCATTGGCGTGGCCAGCACCAGCCAGCAGCCCTATGATGGCCTGTCCAGCCTGTTCCGCGCCGCGGACAGCCAGCTCTATCGGGCCAAACGTAACGGCCGCAACCGGATAGAACTGGCCGAAGGACAGTATGCCGTCGGAAACTTTTCTCGGGCATGATGGGCCTACACACTGCGAATCGGACTTTTCCGATCAAGACAACAATGTCATGGGAATCGACACATGAACAAACAGACTCTCTTGCTTGCCAGCTTAGGAACCCTGCTCGCCGTCAGCGCCGCCCCGGCCCAGGCCGACGCCACCCAGCTTAATCTGTCCGCCAGCGCCCAGCGTGAAGTGCCCAACGACCAGATCAGCGCCACCTTCTACCAGCAGTTGAGCAACGCTCAGCCTGCGGTGTTGGCCGACCGCCTGAACAAGGCCGCCGCCCAGGGCATCGCTCTGGGCAGAACCTATACCAAAGTGCAGTTGTCCAGCGGCGGCTACAACACCTGGCCCAATTACGACAAAAACGGCAAGATCCAGGGCTGGCAAGGCCGGGTGGAAATCCAGCTGAAAAGCCGCGATTTCGCCCAGGCCGCCGAACTGATGGCCAAACTGCAACAGAACCTATTGCTGCAAGGGCTGCAGTTCAGCGTATCCGACCAGGCGCGCAAGGAAGCGGAACAGAGCATGCTGCCGGAAGCCATCGCCAATCTGGAAGCCCAAGCCAAGATCGCCGCCAAGGCTATCGGAAAAAATGTCAGCAATATCAAGGAATTGGATATTGGAAGCCAGTCGCCCATCTTTCGTCCGCCTATGATGATGAAGGCCGCCGGCATGGCCGCCAACGCGGAAGTGGCGCAACCGGACCTGCAGCCAGGACAATCTCAACTGCAACTGCAAGTCAGCGGCAAGGTGGAGTTGAAGTAAGCCTTCCAGCCGCCACGGCATTGCGCTAAAGTAGTCGCTCGCCGGGCCTTATCCGTCCGGCGAGCACTTCGCCTGCCATCATCCAGAACGACCCGAAACATGAAACTGATCGCCTCGTTGACCAGCCCCTACGCCCGCAAGGTGCGCATCGTGCTGGCCGAAAAGAAAATAGACTGCCCGCTGGAGGAAGACGTGCCATGGAACGCGGACACCCGCGTTGGCGACTACAATCCTCTGGGCAAGGTGCCGGTTCTGGAACTGGATGACGGCTCGACGCTCTACGACTCGCGCGTCATCGCCGAGTATCTGGATAACATCTCGCCGGTATCGCGCATTCTTCCCCAGGAAAACCGCCTGCTGATCGCCACTCGGCGCTGGGAAGCGCTGGCCGACGGCATCGTCGACGCCGCGGTGGCCATCGTGCTGGAAAAACGCCGCCCGGACGACAAGCAGATGCCGGAAGCTATCGCCCGCCAACGCGGCAAGATAGACCGCGGCCTGGCCGCGCTCGCCGCCGATCTGGCCGACCGCCAGTGGTGCAACGGCGTGGGCTACAGCCTGGCCGACATCGCCGTCGGCACCTGCCTGGGCTATCTGGACTTCCGCTTCCCGGAAATAGACTGGCGCGACAGCCACCCCAATCTGGCCAGCCTGCTGGAGCGGCTGATGACGCGGCCGTCCTTCGCCGATACGCTGCCTCCGTCCGTTTGAATCGCGCCGCCGTCCGTTTGAATCGCGCCGCCGTCAAAAAAAACCGGGCGCAAGCCCGGTTTTTTCATGCCGCCGCGCAATGCAGCGGATCATAAACTGGTTCTCAGCCCGGCCGCGGCGCCAGCATGATGATGGCCATCCCGAACAAGGCAACCGCCGCGCCAGCCATGTCCCAGGCGCTGGGCCGGATGCCGTCCACCAGCCACAGCCACAACAGCGCCACCGCCACGTAGACGCCGCCGTAGGCGGCATAAACCCGGCCCGCCGCCGCCGGATGCAGGCTGAGCAGCCAGACGAACAGCATCAAGGCCAGCGCCGCCGGCAATAACAACCACCACGGCCCCTCTTTGCGCAGCCACAGCCAGGGCAAGTAACAACCGACGATTTCCGCCACGGCGGTCAGGCCGAACAACAACAACAATTTCAAAGCGTTCAACATGGGGTCTCGCTGCGCGCCGGCATCAGATCAGGCCGGCGGCGATATTAATCATCAAGGCCAACACCGTGGCGTTGAAAAAGAAGGACAGCACGCAATGCAGCGTGCCCACCTTGCGCATGGCGCTGGTGGTGTAGCTAACATCTGCGGTCTGCCCGGATGTGCCGATAATGCAGGCGAAATAGAGGAAGTCGCCGTAATCCGGCTCTTCCTTGCCGGGAAACTCCAGGCCAGGAGCCAGGCCGCGCGCGTGAGCGTTGTAATAAGCGCGCGCGTAATGCAGCGCGAACATCACGTGGATGAAGGCCCAGGAGGAAAAAATGGTCAGGATGGCCAGCGCGACGTGGCCGGCGCGCGGCCAGCCGTGCAGGTCCTTGACGACCGCCAGTTCCAGCACGATGGCGGCCAGGCTGGCCATCGCCGCCAGCACGGCCAGCGTCATCACCAACGTCTGCCCCTCGTCCTCCAGCCTGGCCCAATGACGAATATGCTGGCGACCCTCGCTGAACATCATCCAGGCCACTAGCGCCAAGTAGAGCAGCACGCCGATGTTCCACGCCACGATGTAGCGGGTGATGTCCTGCAACGGCAATAGCCACGGCAGCGTCTGCAAAGCCAGCAGGCCGACGGCGGCGGCCCCCACCAGTCGTGGACGGGCCAGCAGCATGCGGGTCGGGGCAAAACGACGGGCGGCGCGTAACAGGGCGGACATAGCGGCTAAGCTCCCCTTGAAGGAATGGACCAGCGCCCAGTGTACCTGTCCGGGCGCTGGCGGCAAGCCCTCGCCGCTTAAGCCGGCAACTTGCTGAAACGCCGGGTGAACAGACGGCGGAAGGTCTCAAACTCGCCCGGGGCCAGCGCCAGCCGACATTGCCTGCCGTTGCGAGTCTCGGTCAGCGTCTCCTCGGTCAGTACCCGGCTGCCTTCGGCGGTCAGCAAGGCCATTAGCCGGGTCTTGTTGAACGGCGAGCGCGGGTCTTCGGCGATGCGGCGCTGGATCTCGCTCAGCGCGCCGCAATCGGCAATCTCATCGTCCAGGTCAAAACCGTAGGCGATGCGCCAGCCCTCGCCCTCACCCGGCGGCCGCCGTTCCAGTTGCGCGAAGCCGGCGCCGGCCGGCCAGACCACCCGGTAGTCGCCGTTGGCGGAGCGCGCCACTTCGCCGCACAGCGGCACCATGCGCAGCGGTTGCTTCAGGCCGTAGCCGCAATCGAGCAAATAGCCCTGACCTTGGTGCCACAACAGAATGGCGACATGGGTGCCGCCCAGCGGCAGCCAGTCCTGGCTGTTCTCGTCGAAGATCGTGGCGCGGATCAGGCTGGCTTCCAGGCCGTTGCGGCGCAGGAACAGATAGAGCAAGGGGTTGAGCTCGTAACACAGGCCCCCTTCGTCGCGTAGCGCGATTTTTTCAAGCAAGCCCCGCTCGCTGATCGGTTCGGGACCGCCCTGAAACAGGCTCAGATTTTCAAACGGCAGACTCAATGCCGTCTCGCGCAACAAGGCGTCAATGTCTTCGAAGGCCAGTGGCCGCTGCGCATCCCAGCCGATGCGGGCCCGAAATAGAGCGTTGATGTCCGGCATAGTCCCTCCCGTCTAGCTTCAGACAGGCAATCTAACAGCCGCCGGGCGGGATCGACAGATCAATTATCCGGGCGAGACATTCAAAAAATTTGATGGACCTCGCCCGCTGCGCTCAAACATTGCTCACCACCAGTGTTCCAGCTGCACCCCGAAGGTGGAGCCGCTCAGCGCATGGCCGAAGGCGCCGCCGTCGGCCAAAGTCGAGCCGGGCGCGGCCGCCTGCTGGGCGGCGCGGTTCCAGCGCGCGTAGGTATAGAAGAAACGGAGTTCCGGCCGGCTCCAGAACGCCTTGTCCAGCGCCAGCGTCGGCGCGATTGTGAACTTGCTCAGAGTGCGGACTTGGCCATCGGCGGCCTTGACCCGGTCGAAGCCCACTTCGGCCGCCAGCTTGAAGCGCTCGCCAAAGGCGTAGACCGGCCGCGCGCCGGCCGACCACCAGGTCTGCCCGCCGTCCGGCCGCGCGTCGCGTTGCCAGGCCAGCATCAACTGGCCGCCGAACTCTCGCGTGGCTTGCCAGTCCAGCGCCTCCACCAGCCGGCTTCGCCGCGTGCCGCTGTCGCTGACGAGACTGCCGGTGCCGCCCAGGCCGGTGCCCGGCCCCACCCCGTATTGCAGCGCAAACAGATTGCGTCCGCCCAACACGCCTTTTTGCTCGTGCAAGGCGCTGAGCGACCAGCCGCTGTTCGCGCCCGTCACCTGGCCGGCGCGCTGGATGTAGCTGAGGCCTAGAGTCAACTCGCCGCCGGGATTGACGGCGATGCCGCCCAATTGCAGATCATGCTTATTAGCCTGATCCGCCTGCCACCAATTGTCGTTGCGCGAGAAGGCATAGCTGAGCTTGAGCGCTTGGCCCAATTTGAAATCCTCCAGACCGAAACCGGTGCCGCTGGGGTTCCAGAAATAGAAGTCGGCGATATGCACGTCGTGCCGCTTGTAATAGCGCCGGCCCGCCCACAGCGTGGCGCCGTTCAGTTCCGGGATATCGCTCCATTTGGCGTAGGCCTGCGGCAAGCGGACATTGCCGTTGTCGCCCTGAAAAGTCAGCGAATGGCCGTTGCGGTTGTACAGGCTGGCCATGCCCACCACGCTGAGCTTGCTGCCGTTCTCGGCCTGGAATAGCTGCTGGCCCAGTTCCAGCTCGGCGTACTGTTCGCATTCGTTGCCCAGCCGGTACTTGGTTTCGGCGCCGGCCAGCTGAAAGCAGCTCTGCTTGCCGCCGCTGTCTGAACCGCCGGCGCCCAGGCGGGCGTAGCCGTGAAAATCCAGCGCTTGCGCGGCGGCGGGCAGCAGCAGGGGGGCGGACAAGGCCAGCAAGGCCAGGCCGCGGGGGGTGAATTGAGTCATTGTTCTCTCCATTTCCCTTAGTTTTGGGCACAACGCGGCCTGCCGGCCGGGAATGCCGGCAGCTCGCAGAGGATTAACTCCTCGAAAACTCTGAGGCTCAGTTCAGAACGGCGCGGTAGATCAACGATTCGTAAGGCCGCAGCCGCGCCCGGGCGGGATTAGCCGCCGCGTCGGCGTAATTGGCGCACAGCAACTGCCAGGCATGGTTCGGACTCAGGTAGTCGGCCGGCGGCGAGTAATCTCGCTCCTCGGCGCTGAAATTGCTGATCACCAACAGCTTCTCGCGCTCGCCGGTCCGCGCGTAGACCCACAGCGCCGGATCGTCCGGCGTCAGGCAGCGGTAATCGCCGTCGCTGAAGATCGGGTATTGCTTGCGCAGCGCGATCAAGCGCCGGTAGTGCTGCAGCACCGATTCCGGATCGCGACGCGCGGCGGCGACGTTCACCGTCGCCGCGTCCGGCGCCAGCCCTATCCACGGCTCACGCCGCGAAAAGCCGGCGAAACGGCTGTCGTCCCATTGCATCGGCGTGCGCGAGTTGTCGCGCGACTTCTGCCGGATCGCCGCCATCGCCTGCTCGCGGTCCAGGCCGCTAGCCAGCAACTGGCGATAAGCATTGTGGGTTTCCACATCTCGGTAGTCTTCGATGTCGGAGAAACCGGGGTTGGCCATGCCGATTTCCTCGCCCTGATAGATGTAGGGCGTGCCTTGCAGGCCGTGCAGCGTGGACGCCAGCATCTTGGCGGACTCCACGCGGTAGCGGCCGGAGTCGCCGAAGCGCGACACCACTCGCGGCTGGTCGTGGTTGCACCAGAACAGAGCGTTCCAGCCGCCGCCCTCGTGCATGCCGCGCTGCCAGTCAGACAGAATGCGCTTGAGCGCGATGAAGTCGAAGGGCGCGGCCCGCCACTTCTCGCCATCCGGATAATCCACCTTCAGATGGTGGAAATTGAAGGTCATCGACAGTTCGCGCCGCTCGGGATGCGAATAGGCGACGCAATGCTCCAGCGAGGTGGACGACATCTCGCCCACTGTCATCAAATCCCGGCCGGCGAACACTTCGCGATGCATCTGCTGCAGGTATTCATGCACTCGCGGGCCATCGGTGTAGAAATGGCGGCCGTCGCTGTCGTCCTCGGAGAAAGCCGGATCCTTGGAGATCAGATTGATCACATCCAGCCGGAAGCCGGACACGCCCTTATCCGCCCAGAAATTCATCATGTCGAACACCGCGCGCCGCACCGCCGGGTTGTCCCAGTTCAGGTCCGCCTGCGTTTTGTCGAACAGGTGCAGATAATACTGACCGCTGGCCTCGTCCCGCTCCCAGGCGGAACCGCCGAACTTGGAGCGCCAGTTGTTGGGCCTGTCCCGCCAGATATAGAAGTCTCGATAGGGATTGTCCCTGCCCTGCAACGCCTGACGGAACCAGGGGTGATCGGTGGAGGTATGGTTGACCACGATGTCCAGCATCACCCCGATGCCGCGCAGCCGGGCCTCGGCCAGCAATAGCTCGAAATCGGCCATGCTGCCGTAAGCCGGATCGATCGCGTAGTAATCGCTGACGTCGTAGCCGTTGTCGCGCTGCGGCGAACGATAGAACGGCGTCAGCCATATATAATCCACCCCCAGCCAGGCTAGGTAGTCCAGCTTGTCCGCCACGCCCAGCAAATCGCCGGTGGCCGCCCCGTGGTGGCTGTAAAAGCTCTTGGGGTAGATCTGGTACACCACCGCGGATTTCAGATTCTTCTTCATCGGAACGGCTTTCGTATCAGGACTGCGGCAACTGGCGGCGCGCCAATACCCAGGTCAGAGCGAACGGCGCCACCAGGGCCACCACCATGCCCACCATGAACATCGGAATCTGCTGCGGGATGATGGAGATGAAGGCCGGCAAGCCGCCGACGCCGATCGCCGAAGCACGCACGTGGCTGAGGGTGATGGTGGCGGCCGCCAGCGCCGAGCCGACAAGCGCCGCGTAGAACGGCAGCTTGTAGCGCAGGTTGACGCCGAACATCGCCGGCTCGGTGATGCCGAAGAAGGCGGAAATCGCCGAAGTGGACGCCATGCTCTTCTCATTGCTGGCGCGCGCCAGCCAGAACATCGCCAGCGCGGCGCTGCCTTGGGCGATATTGGACAAGGCGATCATCGGCCAGATGAAGGTGCCGCCCTGATTGGCGATCAGCTGCAGATCCACCGCGATGAACATATGGTGCATGCCGGTCAACACCAGCGGCGCGTACAAGGCGCCGAACAACATCGCGCCCAGCAGCGGCGCCAGGTTGAACACATAAACCAGCGCATCGGTGATGGCGATGCCCAGGTGGCGCGCCACCGGACCAATCACAGCCAGCGCCAGCACGCCGCTCACCACGATGGTGACGATGGGCACCACCAGCAACTGGATGGAATTGGGCACCCGCGGCCGCAGCCACAGCTCCACCCTACACATCACCCAGGTGGCGGCCAGGATGGGCAGAATCTGGCCCTGATAACCCACTTTCTCGATGCGGAACCAGCCCAGCACATCGAAATACGGCAGCGCCGCGCCATCCAGCCCGGCGGCGGCCTTGCCGTAGTTCCAGGCGTTGAGCAGATCCGGATGCACCAGCAGCAGACCCAGCACGATGCCCAGCACCTCGCTGCCGCCAAAGCGCTTGGCAGCGGACCAGCCCACCAGCGCCGGCAGGAACACAAAGGAGGTGTTGGCCATCATATTGATCAGCCCCCACACCCCGTCCAGGCCCGGGTAGGCGTCCAGCAGGCTCTTGCCGTCGATGAACATGCCCTTGGCGCCCAGCAGATTGTTCAGCCCCATCAGCAGGCCGGCCACGATGATGGCGGGCAGGATGGGCATGAACACATCGGAGAACACTTTGACCAACTGCTGCAAACGACCCTGCTTCTGATCGCCGCTGGACTTGACCTCGGCCACCGTGGCGCGTTGCAGCGCCGCCAGCTCGATCAAGGGCTGGTAGACCCGGTCCACGTCGCCGGAACCGATCACTATCTGGAACACGCCGCCGTGGCTGAACTGACCCTTGATCAACTCCACCTGGCGCAGCGCCTCCTGGTCCACCCGGCTTTCATCCTTCAAGGACAAGCGCAGCCGGGTAATACAGTGCGCGGCCTGTTGCAGGTTGTCGCGGCCGCCCACCGCTTCGAGTATCCGCGCGGCGATCTTCTGGTAATCGTGGCTCATCTGAGGGTCCCTGTATCTCTCGGCCTGCCGGTCTGCGCCGTCTAGCCCGTTATCAAACCTGGCGGCGGTATTGGCAAGCGCCGCCGATGCTGATGGCACGCTAACTGGTACAGACGAGTTGTGTCAATACTCGTATAGACGAGTTTGCGCAAAATCAAGCGCGCCGGTGCGCTAACGCAACAGGCGCCATAAATCGCTTCAGATCAAGGAATGACGGCGCGCGCCGCCGGGCCGCTATTTACGGCGGGCGACGTCGGAGAAGAAGAATTTGTCCAGCCGATGGCGGGATTCGGTGTATTCGAACTGCCGGCCGTCGTAGAGATGGGTGTGGTTCTTGACCACGATCACGTGGTCCATGCCGTTCAGGTCCAGGTAACGGCGGTCGTCGTCGTTGCAGGCCTGCGCCTCTATCACCCGGCGGGCGTAGCTGATGTTCAGGCCCAGCCGCTGTTCGATGAACTCGTAGATGGAGCCGGCGGCGGCTTCACGGTCCAGCCCCGGCACCAGGCTGGCGACGAAATAGTTGATGTCCAGGATCACGTTTTCATTGTCGATATTGCGCACCCGCTTGATCTTGAGCAGCGGGGTTTTCTCGCGCACGTCCAGCTGCCTGGCCAGTTGCGCATCCGCCGGCACCGTCTCCATCTCAGCCACCCAGGAGCTGACGCGGCGGCCCAGATGCTGGTGCGCCTCCTTGAAGCTGACAATGCCGCTGAGCTGGAACTCGATATTGCCGGAGCGCAGCACAAACACGCCCTTGCCGTGGATCTTCTGCACATAGCCGCGCTCCTGCAGCATGTCCACCGCCTTGCGCACGGTGCCGCGGCTGGCCTCGTAGCCCTGCATCAACTCGGTTTCGGAAGGAATGCGGTCGCCCTGCTGATAACGCTGGTTGTCGATGTCGGCGACGATGTCGGAAAAGATTTGGCTGTATTTGTTCACGGCGTGGATTCGGCAAGATCTGGCGGAGCGCCCCAGTCCGGCAGTCTGCCTCAAGCGCGAGCGGCGCGCCAGTCCGGCCCGGACGCTCTTGCGCCATGCGCAATAGTGCATTGCTCGCGGCGGCTATTCCGCCCGCTGCGGCGGCGGCGCACACTGGCCCCTCCTTCACACATCCCCATGGAGAACAAAATGTCCCCGTCCGATGTCCTTCGTCCGCCGCTGCCTCCCTTCGACCGCGCCGGCGCCGTACTCAAAGTCCGCCTGGCCGAAGACGGCTGGAACAGCCGCAACCCGGAACAAGTGGCTCAGGCCTATACAGAAGACAGCCAGTGGCGCAACCGCGCCGAATTCCCGCGCGGCCGCGCGCAGATCGTCGACTTCCTCGCCGGCAAATGGCGGCGCGAACATGAATACCGGCTGATCAAGGAACTATGGGCCCACGACGGCGAGCGCATCGCGGTGCGCTTCGCCTACGAATGGCGGAACGAGGCCGGCCAGTGGTTCCGTTCCTACGGCAACGAAAACTGGGAGTTCGCCGCCGACGGCCTGATGCGGCGTCGTTACGCCTGCATCAACGATCTGCCCATCCGCGAGGACGAGCGCCTGTTCCACTGGCCGCTGGGACGCAGGCCGGACGATCATCCCGGCCTGAGCGAGCTGGGCTTGTAAACAAGCCCTTACTCCGCGAAGCAGGCATCCTCCAGCAACATGTCCTCAAAGAAGGCGCCGAAAGGCCGCGACGGGTGGCGAATGTGGATTTCCAACACCCATAACATCCTCGCCGGGGTGAAATCCACCTCCGCCAGCGGCCCCTCGTGAATGGCCGCATGCGGGAAGTCCGCCAGCCGATGCCCGGACAGGTCCAGGTTCAGCGTCCAGCCGCGGCCGGCGGCGCAGTCCTCGGCAAACCGGTACAGCTCGCGCCCGCTACAGCCCTCGCTCGCCCATTTGCGCCTCACCTCATGGAAGATGGCGCGGGCGTCGGCGGCGCAGCGCGCCATCTCCGGGTCCGAGCCGGTAACGAAGCTGTCGCCGCCGTCGCCCTCCCACTGCTTCCACACCGGGCCGATATCTATGAAGAAAATGTCATCGTCGCCCAGGCGCACTCCGGGATCGGACGCCGCGCCGAAAGTCTTCAGCGTGTTGCGGCCAAAGCGCACATAGACATCGTGCCAGCCCCGCAACATGCCGCGCTCCGCCAGAATATCCTTGGCCAGTTCCACCGCGTCCTCTTCCAGCATTCCGGGTTGCATCGCCGCGGCGATCAGCGCAATCGCCTGTCGGGTTTTATCGCGCACCGCCATCAATTGCCTCGGGTCAAAAACCGGCCCCACGCCTTCCAAAGCCGATTGCTGAATATTTGCTTCCATTTCATGCTCCTTTGCTAAATACGGGCAGGCGGCCGCCTACCCTGGAATGACAACGCTCAGACCCTGCAAACGCGGATGCAAGGCGATCTGGCAGGCCAACCGGCTGTGGCCGTCGCCGGCGTCCAGCGCCGCCAACAGCCGCCGCTCCGCACGCTCCATCGCCGGCAAACGCGGCAGCCAGTCCCGCTCGACGCGAACCAGGCAAGTGCCGCAGGCGGCCTGCCCGCCGCAAACGCCGCGCATCAGCCCGGCGGCGGCCAGCGCCTGCATCAGGCTGCCGGAAACGGCCACCTCCAGCCGCTGCTCCCCGCCATCCGCGACGCGCACGCTTAAAGCCATGGCTTCCGAGGCTGGCGCGGCTGAAACCGCCGGCTGAAACGCGTCCGCCAGGAAGCGCTCCTCCGGCAGGCCGCACTCCCGAGACAACAACTGACGCGCCGCGTCCACCATTGCCGGCGCGCCGCAGGCGTAGGCCTCGGCGGCGCGCAAACAGGGGTAATCCTCCGCCGCCGCCTGTTGCACGAAGCCGCGCCGTCCATGCCAGCCCGGCCCGGCCTCGGACAGCACCGGCTCGAAACGAAAGCCCGGACGCTCGCGCTCCCACTCCCGCATCTCCTCAAGCAAATACAAGTCTTCCGCGTTGCGGACGCCCCAATACAAGGTCACCGGTCGCGTTCCGGGCACTCCCAGCCCCTGCTGCAACATCGCCCGCAGCGGCGCGATGCCGGTGCCGGTCGCCAACATCAACGACCGCTCGGCGCCGGAGTCCTCCCGCCACACGCAATCGCCGTATGGCCCCTCCAGCCATAGCGTGTCTCCCGGCCGCGCTTGCCGGCGCAACCACTCGGAAAAAGCGCCGCCCGGCTGCAGCCTCACATGCAGCTCGATATCGCCATCGGCTCGCGGAGCCGCCGCCATCGAATAACTGCGCGTCAGCCCGCCCGGAGCCGTCACCGAAACGAACTGCCCGCTGCGAAAACGCAGCGGCGCCGCGTCAACGCACTCCAACCGCAATCGGCGGACATCGCGTCCCAAGCGCTCCATCGCCGCCAGCCGGTAGCCGCGCGCGCCGCTGTCTTCCTGTTCCTTCATTTGCCGCTCCTTGATCTCTCGCGCGCCGTGTCGGCGGCGCAGATGAACGGCTAGACTTTAGGCCGCTTTTGGACCAGCAAAAACATCCAGTTTTGATAATATTGATGGTCCAGTGCCAAAATGGACACATTAGGGAAGGAGGCCGCGCATGCTGCGCAAATGGGATTTGCAACTCAGCCTGGATAGAGACGGCGGACTGCCGGTGCATCTGCAAATCGCCCAGCAGATCAGCGCCGACATCCAGCGCGGCCGGCTGCGGCCGGGCGCGCCGCTGCCGGGCAGCCGCGAGTTGGCCGCGCAACTAGGCGTCAACCGCAAGACCGCGGTGCTGGCCTATGAGGAACTGACGGCTCAGGGTTGGCTGCTGACACAGGGCCGGCGAGGCACCTTCGTCGCGCCCAGCCTGCCGCTGCTGGCGCCGCGGGCCGCGCCGGCCGCCGCGCGGACGCCTACAAACATCCCTGCAAACGACGACATCGACTTTGGCGACGGGGTGCCGGATTCGCGGCTGATTCCCTTCGACGTGCTGGGCCGCGCCTACCGCCGCGCGCTGATCGCCGCGGCCCGCGCCGGGCGGCTGGCCTACGGCGACCCGCGCGGCGAACTGCCCTTGCGCCAGGCCTTGGCGGAAATGCTGGACATGGAGCGCGGCCTCAACGCCGACGCCGAGCGCATCTGCGTGGTGCGCGGCAGCCAAATGGGCATTTATCTGGCCGGCCGCGCGCTGTTGCGTCCCGGCGACGCCGTGGGGCTGGACGCGCTCAGCTATCCGCCGGCGCGCGAAGCCTTTCGCTCTCTGGGCGCGCAACCGCTGGACGTGGAGCAAGACGCCGCCGGCATGCGGCCGGACGCGCTGGAACGGCTATGCCGGACTCAAGCAGTCAAGGCCATCTACCTGACCCCGCACCACCAGTACCCAACCACTCTGATGATGCCGGCAGAACGCCGACTGCAACTGCTCGCCCTGTCGCGGCGCTACGGTTTCGCCATCATCGAAGACGACTACGACCACGAATTCCATTTCAGCCACAGCCCGGTGCTGCCCATGGCCAGCCTGGACGCCGCCGAACGCATCGTCTACGTGGGCTCCCTGTCCAAAGTGCTGGCGCCTGGCCTGCGCGTAGGCTACTTGGTGGCCGACCCCGCCCTCATCCAGCGTTTCGCCGCCGACATCATGCTGATAGACCGCCAGGGAAACGCCGTCACCGAGCTGGCGGTGACGGAACTGATGCATAGCGGCGAGTTGAAGCGCCATCTCCGCCGCGCGCTGCGCATCTACCGCGCGCGCCGCCAAGCGCTGGCCGACGCGATAGACCGTCACCTGGCCGGCCTGGCCGAATACACGCTGCCGGAAGGCGGGCTGGCGCTATGGCTGCGGCTGCCGTCCTGGGTGGACATGCCGCGGCTGAGCGCGGACGCGCGGAGCGCCGGCGTGCGTTTCCTGCCCGGCGGCGCCTTCGGCAGCGACGGCCGCGACATCCCCGCGCTGCGTCTGGGCTTTGGCGCGCTGGAACCGGCGCAACTGGACCAAGGCGTCGCCCGCCTGGCTCAGGCGCTGCGCCGGCAAATTCCAGCGGCGGGATTGCAGTCGCCATGACGAAGAACTAATCTGAGCCGATACCCCCGCCTGAAAGATCCGCCATGAACCACGCCAATGGCCCTTACCGGCTCACGCTGGAACGCCTGATCGACGCCCCGCCGGAACTGGTTTACCGCGCCTGGACCGAAGCCCGACTGCTATGCCAATGGTTCACCCCGCGTCCGTGGACCGTGGCCTCGGCCGAACTGGACGTCCGGCCCGGTGGCTCCAGCCTCGTGGTAATGCGCAGCCCGGAAGGACAGGACTTCCCCAATCGCGGCGTCTACCTGGAAGTGAAGCCGGGACGGCGCCTGGTCTTCACCGACGCCTATACCGAAGCCTGGCTGCCGTCGGCCAAGCCCTTCATGACCGTGACCTTGGAATTCGAGCCCCTCGACGGCAAGACCCATTACCGCGCCGACGTTTTGCATTGGACCGAGGCCGACTTGCGTGAACACGAGGCGATGGGCTTCGCCAGCGGCTGGGGCCAGGCCACCGATCAATTGGAAGCCTTGCTGGCCGGACTGCGCGCAGAGCATTGAGCGCGTATTCTTTTTTTATCAATCGCTTAGCTCCAATCGCCGTCGCCAGCCCCCTGTGGGGCCGCCGCGCGCCTTGCCAAAACAGACAAAAAACGCTACATTCGGGCGCTCTAGCCGAAAATGCGCGGGTGTAGCTCAATGGTAGAGCAGAAGCTTCCCAAGCTTACGACGAGGGTTCGATTCCCTTCACCCGCTCCAGTCCGATTCCCCAACCAGTAACCTAGATCAAACCGCTGGCATGGCCCATCCGAGCATCCACCAATGAAATTGAACTCCGGCCGGCTGTGGCTTCGCATCACTGTTTACAGCCTCACCGCCTTGGTCGCGGTCGTCGTGCTGGTGCAATCGCTGATCTATTGGCAGTTCGATGAAGCCCAAGTGCGCGGCACCCTGTCCCACGCCCTGCAAGATACCGGCCGCGTCATCAGCATCGAAGGCCGTGTCACCCCCGTATTGTTTCCCGCCCCCGGCATCCAGATTGAAAAGCTCTCCGTCTCCGAGCCGGGCCAGCAAACGCCCTTCGCCCGAGTGGAAGAACTACGCGTCGGCCTGGCCTGGTGGCCGCTGCTGTTCGGCAACCGCGAAGTCAGCTCAGTGGCGCTGTACGGCCCCAGCGCCAATATCAGCCGCGGCGAAGACGGCCGCCTATCCATCGCCGATCTGTTTCAACGCCATAGCCAGAGCAGCTTCTCCATCAAGCTGGACACGCTGAAGATACGCGAAGGCACTCTGGTGCTGTCCGACCAGATGACCCATACCGACAGCCGCGTCGCCAGCATCAGCCTGGACGCCGAGGATCTGCGAGGCGGCGCCAGCCTCAGCGCCGGCGCCATCCTGGAACAGGGCTCGCGCCCGGTGCGGCTGGCGGTCAACACCCCGCTGTCCATCCAGGACGATCAGGTCAGCCTGGAAGCGCTGGACGCGGTGGCGATGACCCAAGTGCCCGGCCTGGGCGAAAGCAAGCTCACCGTCAGCGGCCAGTACAAGCTCAACTTCGCCACCTTGCAAGCCACCGGCAGCAATGTGGCGCTCGCCTTCAGCAGCGAGCGGCCCAGCAGCGAAGTCCACCTGGCGCTGCCTCAAATCAACGCCAGTTTCGACGAGCTCACCATGCCCTCCGGCCAGCTGAGCGCCAAGCTCAGTTACGCGCGCAGCCAGTACCAGCTGGAAGCCGCGCTGGAAAACCTCAAGCTCAACGAGGCAGGCCTGTACGCCGACAAGCTGCACGGCGACTTCAACTGGCAGGCCGGCTCCACCAAGGTCAACGTCAAACTCAACGCGCCGCTGTCGCTGGCCGGCATGAACCAATTGCGAATGCAGCCGCTGGCGCTGACCTCCACCATCACCACTCCGCTGCTGCCGCGCGGCAAGCTGGTCTCCACCATGGACGGCGCTTTGGACGGCGACCTGGACGAACCGCGCTTCAATCTGCGCGTCGCCGGCAAGATGGACGGTTCCGACCTGGCGGTCACCGTCAGCCAGTACGGGCTGATCAAACCGCGCCATGAGGCAACAGTGTCCGTGGGCCGGCTGGACCTCAACCGCTACCTGCCGGAAAGCAAGGGCGACCCGGTGGCCATCTTCCAAAACACTGGCGACATCCCGCTGGACTGGCTGGACCTGTTCGACCTCACCGGCAAGGTGGCGATAGGCGAACTGGCGGTGGGGCGCTTCCGCATCAAGCAGATCAGCAGCAATGTGCGCATCAACCCACGCGAACTGGAGCTGGACCAGATGTCGGCCGACATTTACGAAGGCCGCTTGCAGGGCGACGCCAGCCTCAGCCGCCGCGACGTGCCTCAGCTGAAAGTGAACCAGACCCTGCAAGGCATGAAGATCCGCCCGCTGCTGGTTGACTTGTTCAACTTCAGCCGCCTGGACGGCAAGGGCAACGGCAAGATAGATATCAACGCCGACGGCAAATCCTTCGCCCAACTGCGCAACACTCTGAGCGGCAATGTACAAATGAGCCTGAACAACGGCGCGCTGACAGGGATCGACTTGGTGGCCGCGCTGAAAAACCTGCCGGCCGAGCTGAAGGAATGGAACAGCGCCGCGCAGAACGACCAGAAAACCACCTTCTCCACACTGTCCAGCAGCTTCCGCCTGGACAAGGGCGTGGCGCGCAGCCAGGACCTGAAACTGGCTTCTCAGCTGATGAATGTGGGCGGCGGCGGCAAGATAGACCTGAAGCAGAGCATTGTCGACTACACCATGGACGTGCAGGCCAATCCGCTGGCCTTCGCCCGCCTCAAGGGCGTCAACGTGCCGTTGAAGATCACCGGCCCGCTGAACGCCCCGGTGTACGCGCTGGACTTCAACGCCATGGTCAAGGGCAAGAAAACCGAGGTGGAAAAACAGCAGGCGCTGAAGCAGCAGTTGCAAAAGCAGATCACCACCATCTTGCCTTAGAGCTTGTTCTAAAGTCTGCTGCGCTTCGGCGGGATGGATAGATAAAGGGCGTTGTAACCCGCTTCGAAATGCTCATGTACCGTGTGTACACTCCGCTTTTTCAACCGTTTTCGCCTTGTCTCGCCCTAGCTCGCAAGATCGTAAACACGTTCTGAGAACCCGCATTAACACGAACGGCCCCCGCGACTCACGCCGCGGGGGCCGTTTCGGCTTTCTCTCGTCGGACCTTAGTCCCCCTGCAGAATCCGGTACTCTGCCAGCGCCAGTTGTTCCGGCGTGCCCAGCAACACCAGCGCGTCCCCCTGCTCCACCTCGAAGCTGTCGTCGAAATCGGTGCGCCGCACCCGCTGACGGCGAATCGCCTTCAATTCCACGCCTAAATCCTGCAGATGCAGATTGGCCAGCGGCTGGCCCACCGCCGCCGCCCCGGTGCAGACCTGAACACTCTGCAAGCGCGGCACCAGCGCCTCGTCCATGGCCTCGCCCTCGTCGCTGGCGCCGCGGAAAAAGCCTCGGAACAGACCGTAGCGCTCTTCGCGCACCGCGCGGATGCGACGCACCACCCGGCTCGGCGGCACGCCCACCACCAGCAAGGCCTGCGAGGCCAGCATCAAGCTGCCCTCCATCATCTCGGCCACCACCTCGTCGGCGCCGGCGTGGCGTAGTTGATCCATATCGCTGTCGTCCACGGTGCGCACAATCACCGGCAGCCCCGGCCGCGCATGTTCGACCGAACTCAAAATACGCAAGGCCGCGTGAGTATCCGCAAAAGTCACCACCACCGCCTTGGCGCGCATCAGGCCGGCCGCCACCAAAACCTCGTGCTTGCCGGCGTCGCCGAACACCACCGGATCGCCGGCCTCACTGGCTTCGCGCACTCGCTCCGGATCCATGTCCAACGCGAAGAACGGAATGTCCTCCGCTTCCAACAGCCTCGCCAGCGCCTGACCGCTGCGGCCGTAGCCGCAGATCACCACATGGTCGTTCTTGGACATGCTCTCCACCAGCATATGGTGCAAGTCCAGCGCCTGGAACATCCAGTCCTGCTTGATCAGACGGCGGGTGATCTTGTCGCCGTACAGAATCAGGAAAGGCGCAATCAGCATTGAAATCAGAATCGCGGCGATAGCCGCCTGGGCGGTGCCGGCCGGCACCAAATGCAGGTTCAAGGCCAGCGCCAACAGTACAAAGCCGAATTCGCCGCCTTGCGCCAGGGCCAGGGCCGCCCGCATGGACTCATTGGACTTGTGGCGGAAACCGCGCGCCACGCCAAACACCACCGCCACCTTGATCGGCAGCAGCAGGGCCAACATCAGCAGCACTTCGCCAAAACGCTCGAACAACACCGTCAGCTCGAGCTTCATGCCGACGGTGACAAAGAAGAAACCCAACAGGATGTCTCGGAACGGCCGGATGTCCTCCTCCACCTGATAGCGGTATTCGGTTTCCGAAATCAACATGCCGGCCACGAAGGCGCCCAAGGCCAGCGACAGGCCGGACAGCTCGGTGAGCCAAGCCACGCCCAAGGTCACCAGCAACACGTTGATCATGAACAGCTCGCCCGAGCGCTGCCGCGCCACCAGGTGGAACCACGGCCGCAGCAGGCGCTGGCCGAAGAACAACAACAGGGCCAGCACCACCACTACCTTCAACGCCGCCAGACCCAGGTCCATCCACAAGGTGTCGCTGCCGCCGGCAAAGGCCGGGAACAGGATCAGCAAGGGCACCACCGCGATATCCTGGAACAGCAGCACGCCGATGGCCAACTGGCCGTGAGCCTGGTTCAACTCCAGCCGCTCGTTGAGCAGCTTGCTGACGATGGCGGTGGAAGACATCGCCAGCGCGCCGCCTACGGCGAAGCCGGTCAGCGGACTACCGCTGATCCAGCCCACCGCCAAGCCCACCAGCAGCATGGTGGCCGCCACCTGGCCAAAGCCAACGCCGAACACCAGCTGCCGCATTGCGCGCAGCTTGGGCAGGGAAAACTCCAGGCCGATGGAAAACATCATGAAGACAATGCCGATCTCGCCGAGAAAGGCGGTTTCATCGCCTTGCGGGATCAAATTCATCACGCCGGGGCCCGCCAGGAAACCCACCACCAGATAACCGAGCATGGCCGGCACTTTCAGGCTGCGGCACAAAGTCACCGACAACACCGCGGCCAGCAAAACCAAGACGATAGGGGCAAGAGACGAATGCATCGCGCGGCGGAACTCCTGAGGCTGATGGGATGGAAGGCTGCAATTTTTAACACATGCCAAGCAAAAGATGCACCAGCCTGCGTTCAGCGATTATAACCTTTGATATACTTTCGAATTATGGAAAAAGTACAAGCTCCGTCCCGGCTCCAGTTGGCCCGGGAAGTCCTGCAGATAGAGTCGGAAGCCATCAGTGCGCTCTCGCGCAGCCTGAACGGCGACTTTCTCGCCGCCGTGGACCTGATCCTGTCCAGCACCGGCCGTCTGGCGGTCACCGGCATGGGCAAGTCCGGCCACGTGGCGCGCAAGATCGCCGCCACCCTGGCCAGCACCGGCACGCCGGCCTTTTTCGTCCACCCGGGCGAGGCCGCCCATGGCGACCTGGGCATGATCACCGCTCAAGACATTGTGCTGGCCTTGTCCAACTCCGGCGAAAGCGACGAGATCATCGCGCTGCTGCCTGCCTTGAAGCGCAAGGGCGTGCGCTTGATCTGCATGACCGGACGCGAAAGCTCCACCATGGCGCAGGAGGCCGACATCCATCTGGATGCCCGCGTGGAAAAGGAAGCCTGTCCGCTGGGGCTGGCGCCCACCACCAGCACCACGGTGCAGATGGCGCTGGGCGACGCGCTGGCGGTCACGCTGATGGACGCGCGCGGCTTTGGTCAAGGCGACTTCGCACTATCGCATCCGGGCGGCAGCCTGGGCCGCAAGCTGCTGGTTCACGTTTCCGACATCATGCACAGCGGCGACGAATTGCCGCGGGTGGCGCCGGGCACCCCGCTGAAAGACGCCTTGCTGGAATTGTCGCGCAAGCGGCTGGGCATGCTGGCCGTCTGTTCCGCAGACAACGCCCTGCTGGGCGTCTACACCGATGGCGACCTGCGCCGCACGCTGGAACGTTCCGCCAATCTATACGATCTGACCATAGATCAGGTGATGAGCCCCTCGCCGCGCACCATAGGGCCGAAAAAACTGGCCACCGAGGCGGTGTTCCTGATGGAGCAGAACAAGATCACCAGCCTGCTGGTCGTAGATGAAGACAACAAGCTGATAGGCGCGCTGCATCTGCACGACCTATTCAAAGCCGGCGTGATCTGAACGTCGGCATTAGCAAGGACAAGCATGCAAAGCATTTTCGAGCAGGCCCGCAAGGTCAAGCTGCTGATTATGGATGTGGACGGCGTGATGACCGACGGCCGCATCTACTACAACGCCCACGGCGAAGAAAGCAAATCGTTCAACGTACAAGACGGCCTGGGCCTGCGCCTGCTGCAATCCACCGGCGTCAAGCTGGCCATCATCTCCGGCCGCGCCGACCGCTGCGTAGAGCATCGCGCCCAGGCGCTGCAGATCGACCACTACTATGGCGGCGTGCACGATAAGAAGCTGGCCCTGGCCGAACTGCTGGCCTGCACAGGCCTGAGCGCCGAAGAATGCGCCTTCATCGGCGACGATCTGATCGACCTGCCCATCATCACCCGCGTCGGCCTGGCCGTCGCGGTGCCGGAAGCGCCGGCCCTGGTGCGTCAGCGCGCGCACTACGTCACCGGCTGCTCCGGCGGCAAAGGCGCGGTGCGCGAGCTGGCGGAACTGATCATGCAGGCCCAAGGCTCCTTCGATCAGATCCTGGCAAGGTATCTGGCATGATCCGCCTGCTGCGCTCCCACCGCCTGTTCCCGCTGCTGCTGGTGGGCCTGACCGGCCTCTTGACCGTGTGGCTGGACCAAGTCTCCCGCTGGGACAGCAACCGACGCGAACTGGACCCGGACAAGCCCGAATACGTGGCGGAACACCTGACCGCCACCCGCTTCGACGCCCAAGGCAAGCTCAATGAACGGCTGATCGCCACCCGCATGTGGCAGTACCCGGGCAAGGACGACGCCTTCTTCGAGAACCCCGAGCTTTACCAGTACCAGCAAGGCGCGCTGCAATACCAGTTGATCGGCGACGTCGGCCGTTACAACAACAAGACTCAGCAGGCCTACTTCGACAAGAAGGCGACCATGATCCAGCCCGCCGCCGCGGACAAGCCGGAAACCAAGGTCGTCACCAGCGCCATGCACGTCGACACCGCCAAGAAAATCGCCCGCTCCGCCGCGCCCACCGTGTTCTATCACGGTAAATCGCACGGCAACTCCGTGGGCTTCGTCTATCAGCAACAGACAGGTTTGTTGAACCTGCTGTCTCACACCAAGATCATTTATGAAAAATAAGCTCCGTCTCCTGCTGGCCGGCCTGGCGCTGGCCGCCGCTTCCGTCGCCCACGCCGAACAGGCCGACCGCACCAAGCCGATGGAAATCACCAGCGACAACGGTTGCACCATGGACCAGATCAAAGGCGTGTCCACCTGCGAAGGCAATGTGGTGGTGATTCAGGGCACGCTGCGCCTGAACGCCGACAAAGTCGTCGCCACTCAGGACAAGCAAGGCCAACAGACCCTGGTGGCCACCGGCCGCATCGTCACCTTCCGCCAAAAAATGGACGGCAAGAACGAATGGGTGGAGGGCCAGTCCAGCCGCCTGGACTACAGCAGCGCCGCCAACCTCGCGGTGCTGACCGGCAACGCCCGGGTCAAGCGCGAAGGCGATCTGGTGGTGGGCAATGTGATCACCTACAACACCCAGAACGAAACCTACCAAGTGACCGGCGGCACCGCCACCGGCCCCAACAAGGGCCGCGTCACCGTGATCCTGCAGCCGAAAAACACCGCCTCGCAGCCGGCGGCGGCCAAACCCGCCAGCGGAGCCAGCAAATGACGCAAAGCGTGCTCAAGGTTGAGCGCCTGCGCAAGCGCTTCAAAAAACGCACCGTGGTCAAGGACGTGGCGCTGGAAATCGCCAGCGGCGAAGTGGTGGGCCTGCTCGGCCCCAACGGCGCCGGCAAGACCACCAGCTTCTACATGATCGTCGGCCTGATCGGCGCCGACGACGGCGAAATCCGCCTGGACGATCAGGTGATCACCCACTATCCCATCCACCAGCGCGCGCGCCTGGGCCTGGGCTACTTGCCGCAGGAAGCCTCCATTTTCCGCCGCATGACGGTGGAAGAGAACATCAGCGCCATCCTGGAAGTGTCCGGCCTCAAGGGCAAGGAACTGGAAAAAGAGCTGGACCTGCTGCTGGACGACCTCAATATCGGCCATCTGCGCGACAGCAGCGCGCTCTCGCTGTCCGGCGGCGAACGCCGCCGCGTCGAGATCGCCCGCGTGCTGGCCACCCGGCCGCGCTTCATCCTGCTGGACGAACCCTTCGCCGGCGTCGACCCGATCGCGGTGATCGACATCCAGAAAATCATCTCCTTCCTGAAGGAACGCGGCATCGGCGTGCTGATCACCGACCATAATGTCCGCGAAACCTTGCGCATCTGCGACCGCGCCTACATCATCAGCGAAGGCTCGGTGCTCGCCTCCGGCGAACCGGAAGAACTGGTCAACAACGAGAAGGTGCGCGAAGTCTACCTTGGCGAACACTTCCACCTGTAAGCGATGAAACAGACCCTTCAGCTCAAGGTATCGCAGCAGCTGACCCTGACGCCGCAGCTGCAGCAGTCGATCAAGCTGCTGCAGATGTCCACTCTCGACCTGCAGACCGAAGTCGAGCGCTTCTTGCTGGATAATCCCTTGCTTGAGCGCGGCGACGAAGCGCCGCAGGGCGAAGCGGCTGACGCCGCCGCCGGCCAGGGACAGGACGGCGCCGCGGAAACCCGCGACGAGGCCTCCGGCGACGACGGCGAGCGCGGCGCCGAGGCCGGCGAACTGAGCGACTGGGGCAGCGGCGGCCGCCGCGGCGACGGCGACGACGAACTGGACCCGATGCTGAACGTACCCTGTCCTGTCAGCCTGCGCGAGCACCTGCTGGCGCAACTGGGCGAAGTGGCGCTGCCCACGCGCGACCAGGCCATCGTTCAGTTGCTGATCGAAGAACTGGACGACGATGGCTACCTGGGCCAAACGCTGGAAGACATCGCCAGCCACCTGCCGCTGGAACTGGAAATCGAAGCCGACGAACTGATGATAGGCCTGCGCCTGCTGCAACAGTTCGACCCGCCCGGCGTCGGCGCGCGCTCGCTGCCGGAAGCGCTGGCGCTGCAATTGCAGCGGCTGGATCCGGACGAGCCCCAGCGCGAGCTGGCGCTGGCCATCGTCCGCGACCACCTGACCTTGCTGGGCAACCGAGACTACACCCGGCTGAAAAAGCAGCTGAGCGTGGACGACGCCGCGCTGCGCGCCGCCCAGGCGCTGATTGCCCGCCTCAATCCCCGCCCCACCGCCGGTTTCGGCGCCAGCGACACCCAATACGTGATCCCCGACGTCTCGGTCAGAAAGCGCAAGGGCCGCTGGGTGGCCGCCCTGAACGGCGGCGCCGTGCCCAGGCTGCGCGTCAACCAGATGTACGCGCGGCTGCTGGCGGAAAACCGCGGCGGCAACGGCGAAATGTCCTCGCGTCTGCAAGAGGCGAAATGGCTGGTGAAGAACATCCAGCAGCGATTTGACACTATCCTGAAAGTGGCGGAAGCTATCGTTGAACGGCAGCAATCGTTCTTTGAACACGGCGAAGTGGCCATGCGCCCGTTAATCCTTCGCGACATCGCGGACGAGCTGGGTTTGCATGAATCCACGGTTTCCAGAGTAACCACCCAGAAATACCTGCTCTGCCCGCGCGGCCTGTTCGAGCTCAAGTATTTCTTCGGCAGCGCGCTGGAAACCGACAGCGGCGGCGAGTGCTCCGCCACCGCGATCAAGGCGCATATCCGCAGCCTGATAGACGCCGAATCGCCGAGCAAACCGCTGTCCGACAGCGCTCTGGTCGAAGCGCTGTCCAAACAGGGAATACAAGTTGCCAGACGCACGATAGCCAAGTATCGTGAAGCCATGCAGATACCGCCGGTCAACCAACGCAAGACGTTGTGAGCCAGGCGGCGGAATACAGCGATCCGGCCGACCCGACCGGACTGTCAACACCAGAAGGAGCTAGGGTATGAACCTCAAAGTAACTGGACTGCATCTGGAAGTAACTCCCGCCCTGCGCGAATACGTTGAAACCAAAATGGAGCGCGTTACTCGACATGTCGACCATGTGATCGACATTTCCGTTACTCTGTCTGTTGATAAACTGGTGCAAAAGGCTGAAGTCAACGTGCATCTGTCCGGCAAGGACATTCACGTGGAAGCCACCGAATCCGATATGTACGCCGCCATCGATCTATTGATCGACAAGCTGGACCGCCAAGTGCTGAAACACAAGGAAAAGCAGTCTGAACACCGTGCTCCGGCGCCTGAAGTCAGCCTGTAATCCCTTGAATTGGAAGGCGGGAGCCTGCGGGTTCCCGCTTTTCTTTGCACTTGCCCGTTTTCAGTACTATCAAGGCAACGTAGAATTGCCGGGTTTTTCTCAGCCGCATGCATAACCCAATATGAACCTCATCGGCAAAATCCTGACCCCCGAACACGTGTTGCTGGATCTCGACGTCGCCAGCAAGAAGCGCGTATTCGAGCAGGTCGGCCTCTTGGTTGAAAATACCCGGGGCATCGCGCGCAGCGAAATCTTCGATTGCCTGTTTGCCCGCGAAAAACTCGGCTCCACCGGCCTTGGCCAGGGAGTGGCGATTCCCCATGGCCGCGCGCGCGGGCTGAAGGAAGCGATGGGCGTGTTCATCCGCCTGAAAACGCCTATTCCTTTCGACGCCCCCGACGGCAAGCCGGTGCAGTGCCTGTTTGTGCTCTTGGTGCCGGAACAGGCCACGGACCTGCACTTGCAAGTGCTGTCCGAGCTGGCGCAATTGTTCTCCAGCCGCCAGATGCGCGAGCAGATGCTGGGCATCTCCATTCGCGACGAGCTTTACCAGCTGCTCAATAATTGGGTGCCCAATGCCTAGCATCAGTGTCCGCCGGCTGTACCAGGAAAACCAGCAGAAGCTCAACCTCACCTGGGTTGCGGGCACCGGCGGCGCCGACAATATGATAGGCAACGACGAACAGCGCCCGACTCAGGCGCTGGTCGGCCACCTCAACTTCATCCACCCCAACCGGGTCCAGGTGCTGGGCCTCGCCGAGGTGGACTATCTGAACCGGCTGGAGCAATCCGCCGCCAAGACCGCGCTGGATCAGTTGTTCCACAAAAGCATGTCGGTGGTGATGGTGGCCAACGATCAGCCCGTGCCCAAGCTGCTGCGCGACTACTGCCACACCCACAACGTCCCGTTGATGACCACCAAGCTGGAAAGCCCCTATCTGATGGATGTGCTGCGCATCTATCTGGCGCGGGCGCTGGCGGTGTCCACCGTGCTGCACGGCGTCTTCCTCGACGTGTTCGAGATCGGCGTGCTGATCATGGGCGATTCGGCCATGGGCAAGAGCGAGCTGGCGCTGGAACTGATTTCCCGCGGCCACGGCATGGTGGCAGACGACGCGGTGGAGCTGTACCGCATCGGTCCGGACACGCTGGAAGGCCGATGCCCTCCCCTGCTGCGAGACTTCCTGGAAGTGCGCGGCCTGGGCATCCTCAACATCCGCACCATCTTCGGCGAAACCGCGGTGCGGCCCAAAAAGGTTCTGCGGCTGATCATTCATCTGGTCAAGGCCAATGATCAGGCGATGCAAGCGCTGGACCGCCTCAACATCCAGTCGGAAACCCAGGACATCATCGGCGTCACCATCCGCAAGGTCGTGCTGCCGGTGGCCGCCGGTCGCAACTTGGCGGTGCTGGTGGAGGCCGCGGTGCGCAACTACATTCTGCAGCTGCGCGGCATCGACAGCACGCGCGAGTTCATCGAACGCCACACCAACTTCCTCAGAGACCAGGAAAATGCGCCTGATATTGATTAGCGGCCTGTCCGGTTCCGGCAAGTCGGTGGCGCTGCGCGCCCTGGAAGACGCCGGCTTCTACTGCGTGGATAATCTCCCGGCCACCATGCTGCACGAGGCGATGTCGCTGTACGCCGACTACGGCTACGAGCAGATCGCCATCAGCGTGGACACCCGCTCCGGCCCGTCGCTGGGCGCCTTGCCGGCTGAAATGGAAAAACTGCGAGCCCAGCAGGTGGACGTGCGCCTGCTATTCCTGGAAGCCACGCCCGCCACCCTGGTCAAGCGCTTCTCCGAAACCCGTCGCCGCCATCCGCTGTCCGGCACCGACGTCACGGTGGAGGAAAGCATTCTGCTGGAACAGGAAATGCTGGCCGAGATTATGGAGTTGGGCACCCGCATCGACACCAGCGAGCTATCCGCCAACGCGCTGCGCAGTTGGGTGCGCGAACTGGTGGACGCCGACAGCAGCCGGTTGACGCTGATCTTTGAATCCTTCGGCTTCAAGCACGGCCTGCCGCGGGACGCCGACTTCGTTTTCGACGTACGCTGCCTGCCCAACCCCTATTACGACCCGCAGCTGCGCCCCTTCACCGGCCGCGACCAACCCATCATCGACTTTTTCCAGCAAACGCCGGAAGTGCAGCAGATGGTGGACGACATCCAGCAACTGGTCAGCAAGTGGCTGCCCTGTTTCAGCATGGAAAACCGCAGTTATCTGACCGTCGCCGTCGGCTGTACCGGCGGCCAGCACCGCTCGGTCTACATCACGGAACAACTTGCCCGCCTTTTCGCCGCCGAACAGGTGCTGGTGCGTCATCGCCAGCTCTACCGCCAGAACTGAACGCGTTCGGGCCGCCCGCCTATAGGAGACTTTCATGCGCCCGATCAAAACCGTCACCGTCGCCCTGACCGGCGCCTCCGGCCTGCCTTACGGTCTGCGCCTGATCGATTGCCTGATCGCGGCCGGCGTCCGCGTCTGGGTGCTGTATTCGCAAGCCGCCCAGGTGGTGGCCAAACAGGAAATGGACTTGACCCTGCCCTCGCGCTCGGCAGAAGCCCAACAGTGGCTGATGCAACGCAGCGGCGCCCGCGACGGCCAGCTGGCGGTGTTCGGCCGCGAAGAATGGTTCGCGCCGGTGGCGTCCGGCTCCAACCCAGCCGACGCCATGGTGGTCTGCCCTTGCTCGATGGGCACGCTGGCCGCCATCGCCCAGGGCAGCAGCGACAACCTGATCGAGCGCGCCGCCGACGTCAGTATCAAGGAACAGCGCAAACTGGTGCTGGTGCCGCGCGAAGCGCCGTTCTCCGCCATTCACCTGGAAAACATGCTCAAGTTGGCCCGTCTTGGCGTTGTCATCCTGCCGCCGTCTCCGGGGTTCTATACTCATCCCAAGACCGTGGACGACATGATCGACTTCGTGGTGGCGCGAATTCTGGATCAGCTCCGCATCGACAATCAATTGACGCCGCGCTGGGGCGAGCCCGCCTCGGACAGCCCCGCGGCGCCCTAGCCAGCCGCCGCGCCGCTTGCGGCCCGGCCAACGAGGAGCATCGGGATGCCGACACAAGACCAAAGCATTCTCAGCCTGGACGCCTTGCGCCAATTGGAGCGCCAAGCCACCGACGCCGGCTACAACCTGATGCAGCGCGCGGCGATGGCTACCGCCGACTGGGTCAGCCACCACCTGCCCAGCACGTCCCGACTGCTGATCTGCGCCGGCCCCGGCAACAACGGAGGCGACGCTTTGTACGCGGCGCTGGAACTGATGCGCCGCCGCTTCCGCGTCGACGTGCTGGTGCCTACCCAGCCCACCAGCCCCGCCACCTCGGAAGCGTTGCATGAGCTGGAACAAGCGCAAGGCCATGTGCTGTTCGACCTGCCGCGCGACTACCGCGCGCCGCAGCTGGTCATCGATGGTCTGTTCGGCGTGGGCCTGAGCCGGGACTTCGACCTGGAATGGACCACCCTGATCGACCGCATCAACCAACTGGGCAGCCCCATCCTGGCGCTGGACTGCCCCAGCGGTCTGGACGCCTATACCGGCGTGCCCGCCAACACCGCGATCCAGGCCAGCCACACCCTGACCTTCCTATGCCAGAAACCCGGCTTGTTCAGCGCCTCGGGCGCCGACCTGGCCGGCAACGTGGAGCTGGACCTGCTGGACTGCCCGCCCAGGCTGATTCCCGCGGCGGACGGCAGCATTAACCAGCCGGACGTCCGCGCGCTGCTACGGCCGCGCAACAGTCACAAGGGCCTGTTCGGCACCGTCTGCGTGATTGGCGGCGCGCCGGGCATGCTGGGCGCGGCGCTGCTGGCCGGCCGCAGCGCGCTGGCTTGCGGCGCCGGCAAGGTCCATGTCTGCCCGCTGGACGACCGGCTGCCGGTGGATCCGGTGGTGCCGGAACTGATGATCTCCGCGCTGGACGAAGTCGCCGATCTGCCCGACGCGGACGTGCTCGCCGTCGGCCCCGGCCTCGGCCTGCAAGAGCTGGCCAGCCGCCTGCTGGACCAAGTCATCCAGCAGCCACAGGCGCTGGTGCTGGACGCCGACGCGCTCAACCTGCTGGCCAACGACCACGCCGCTGCCGCGCTGATCGCCAAACGCCAAGCCGGCACCATCCTGACCCCGCACCCGGCGGAAGCCGCGCGCCTGCTGGGACAAAGCACCGAAACGGTGCAGAAGGACAGGCTGCTGGCGGCTCGCCGGCTGGCTAATCACTTCAACTGCGTGGTCGTGCTCAAGGGCGCCGGCAGCCTGATCGTCGGCCCGGACGGCTTCTATCACTTGAACACCAGTGGCGGCCCAGCGCTGGCGGTGGCAGGCCAGGGCGATGTCCTGACCGGCATCATCGCCGCGCTGCTGGCCCAACGCATGGAGCCTTTCGAAGCCGCCAGCCTGGCGGTGCACATTCACGGCCTGGCCGGCGATGATTTTGAAATGGAAACCGGCGGCCCCATCGGCCTGTCCGCTTCCGACACCGCCTGGCGCGCCAGCCTGATGCTGAACCGGCTGATCCAGGAACGGGCGCAGGAACAGGCAAGCTAAAACCCAGGCGAGCTCCCCGGTGAAAATCCATTTGCATTAGAATGGGTCATCGGCGCGCGGGCCGGCGGCATGGCCGTCCCGCGGCCCCTCATCCGTCACCCTGGGGATTACCTTGCAGTCACAATCCAAAGCTTACGCCTACGGGCTCGCCGCCGTCCTGGCCTGGTCCACGGTGGCCAGCGCCTTCAAGATCAGCCTCGCCCATCTTAGCCCCGCTCAATTGGTGCTCTACGCCAGCGCAGCCTCCCTGCTCTGCCTGCTTGGCTTGCTGGCCGTCCAGGGCCGGCTGCCGGAGCTGGCGCCGGCCTTGCGCCGCCATTGGCGCGCCTCTCTTATCTTCGGCGCGGTCAACCCGGCGCTGTACTATCTGATCCTGTTCCAGGCCTACGCGCTGCTGCCGGCGCAGGAAGCCCAGGCCATCAACTACACTTGGGCCTTGACCATGAGCCTGCTGGCGGTGCCGCTGCTCAAGCAGAAACTTCAGCGCCGCGACATCGCCGCCGCCTTGGTCTGCTACCTGGGCGTGCTGGTGATAGGCACCCGCGGCCAGGTGCTGGAACTGCGGTTTTCCGATTCGCTCGGCGTGGCGCTGGCGCTGGCCTCCACCCTGCTGTGGGCCGGTTACTGGATCTTCAACGCCCGCGACACGCGCGAGCCAGTCATCGGCTTGACGCTCAATTTCGCCTTTTCGCTGCCGCTGAGCCTGGCTTGGTGCGCTTATACCGGGCAACTAGGCCCGGTAGCCTGGCAAGGCCTGGCCGGCGCCGCCTACGTCGGCGCCTTCGAAATGGGCTTCACCTTCGTCCTGTGGCTGACAGCGATGAAACTGACGCCAAGCACCGCCCGCATCGCCAACCTGATTTTCCTGTCGCCACTGCTGTCGCTGGCGCTAATCCATTTCCTGATCGGCGAAGCCATCCTGCCCTCCACTCTGGTCGGACTGGGTCTGATCCTGAGCGGACTGGCGCTGCAAAAGCTTGCCCCGCGCGCCAAGCCCCCCGCGGTGCTGAGCGCCGACAGCGGCGGCTGACCGGACTCATCCGGATTTGGTATTCGCGCCAGAACTGCCTAGGATTCAGTGTGGGCACTTGGAACTGTGAACATAATGAAAAGCATAAAAACCAAATTGATGTTCTGGTTGATGGCCTGGATCACCGCCATTCTGGGGACGACAGGCCTGTTTTCCTATTTGCACAACCAAGAACGCAATGAGGCCGACTACCAATCCCAACGCGCCGCGGTCAAAGCCCGCTTGGCGATGTCGCTGCCGCACAGCGTCTGGCAGCTGGACGACGAGAACGTCAGGCTGACGCTGGACAGCGAGCTGAGCTGGCCCTCCATCATCGCCATCAGCGTCAAGGGGGAATCCGGGCTCAGCCTGGGCCGCAGCCATGATACCGACGGCAGCATCCGCGACATGCCGCCGTCGGAAGAGCCGCGTTCGGACGATATGCTGAACATCCCCATCATCTATCAGGGCAAGGAGCACTTGGGCAACGCCACCGTCTATCTGTCCCGCCAGGCTCTCGCCAAGCATCAGCGCGACCAACTGATCGAACTGTCCGCCCAGATCCTGCTGCTGGACGTGATGATTTTCATGATCATGTCCTTCAACCTGCAACGTTTCTTGTTCCAGCCGCTGGCGCGGCTGCAGCAGGCCTTGAATACCGCGATTCGAGCGCCGGACGCCAGCGGAGCCCAGGTCACCCACGTCGCCGACGACGAGATCGGCGGCATCGTCAACGGCTTCAACCGCATCGTGGCGCGCACCGCCGGCGATCTGGCCAAACGCACCGAGGCCGAAGCCGTGGCCCGCGCCGAACGCGACCGCGCCGAAGAGGCTTATCGCCAATTGATGGAAGCCCAGCAAACCCTGGTGGAAACCGAGAAGATGGCCTCGCTGGGCAGCCTGGTGGCTGGCGTCGCCCACGAGATCAACACCCCGGTGGGCATCACCCTGACCACGGCATCGCACCTGGGCACCGCCACCAGCCACATCATAGAAAAAGTGGACGGCGGCACCGTCAAGAAAAGCGACTTCCAAGCCTATCTGGACACCGCCAAGGAATGCAGCGATCTGATTCTGTCCAATGCCGAACGCGCGGCCAACCTGATACACAGCTTCAAACAGGTGGCGGTGGATCAGACAAGCGAAGCGCGGCGCAGCTTCCAACTGCAAGACTACCTGAATGAAGTGATCACCAGCTTGAAACCCCGCTTCAAGCACGCCAATACCACAATCAACGTGCAATGCGAGGAAGACATCCTGCTGGACAGCTACCCCGGCTCCTTCGCTCAGGTGGTCACCAATTTGATGGTCAACTCGCTGGTTCACGGCTTCGAAAACCGCAGCAGCGGCAAAATCAATATCGAGGCCCGGCGCGACAACCCTCATTACATCACGCTGACGCTTAGCGATGACGGCAAGGGCATCCCGCCGGAAAACCTGAGCCGTGTATTCGACCCCTTCTTCACCACCCGCCGCGGCAGCGGCGGCAGCGGCCTCGGGCTCAACATCGTCTACAACATCGTACGGCAACGCCTGGGCGGGTCGATCGAGGTGCACAGCGAAGTGAACAAAGGCACCACGTTCACCATCACCATGCCCTGCTCCGCCCCGGTCAACCAGAGCAAGGAGAACATAGCATGAGCGACATCACCAACCAGGAAGACGACTGGCTGCTGGACGATGACGCTCCAGCCGAATCCGCGCCCGCCGTGAGCGATGGCCGTCATCCATGGAAAATCCTGATCGTCGACGATGAAAAGGACGTGCACACCGCCACCCGCATCGCGCTGCGCAATATCCGCTACAAAGAACGCCCGCTGGAACTGCTCAGCGCCCACTCCGGCAAGGAAGCCTATGAAGTGGTGCGCCAGCATCCGGACATCGCGCTGATCATGCTGGACGTGGTGATGGAAAGCGAGGACGCCGGGCTGAAGCTGGTGCACCAGATCCGCCAGGACCTGAAAAACGGTCTGGTGCGCATCGTGCTGCGCACCGGCCAGCCTGGGCAGGCGCCCGAACAGGAAGTCATCCTCAACTACGACATCAACGACTACAAAACCAAGACCGAGCTGACGGTGCAAAAGCTGTTCACCACCATCATCTCCTCGCTGCGCGCCTACGAAAACCTGCTGTCGCTGGAGAAAAACCGCCAAGGCTTGTCCAAGATACTGGAAAGCGCCTCCGACCTGTACCAGTTGTATTCGCTGCGCGAGTTCGCCTCCGGCGTGCTGCGGCAGATCAGCGCGCTGCTGGACATCGGCAGCGACGGCATCCTGTGCGTGCGCAACGACAACAGCAACGGGCGGCCGGAACTGGAAATCCTGGCCGCCTCCGGCAACTATGAATCGTTGGGACAAAGCGGCGACCTCAGCCCTTTCCCAGAGCTGGAACAGGTGATCCTGCGCTCCTTCGCTGAAAAGCGCAGCATCTACCAGCACCCTTACGACGTGCTCTACATCACCTCGCGCAACGGCCGCGAATTCATCATCCACTTCACCCCGCAATGGCCGCTTGAAGAGGTGGAGCGCGATCTGCTCGACGTATTCTGCCAGCGCATTTCCGCGGCCTACGACAACCTCTATCTCTACAGCCAGCTACGCAGCGCGCAGGAAGCCACGGTGGTGGCGCTGGCGGACTTGGCGGAATTCCGCGACAGCGACACCGGCAACCACGTATTGCGCGTGCAGAGGCTGACCGACGCCATCGCCGGGCAGATGCGCGACAACGGCGCCTATCCGGAACTGATGAGCAAGGAATTCATGGACATGGTGGGCATGGCCAGCATCTTGCACGATGTGGGCAAGGTGGGCACCCCGGACCACATCCTGTTCAAACCGGGCAAACTGGACCCGGACGAGCGGGTGATCATGGAACAGCACGCCACCATAGGCGCGCAGATACTGGCCAGGTCGGCCAGCATGGTGGAAGGCATGAGCTATCTGTCGCTGGGCTCGGAAATCGCCGGCGGCCACCACGAGCACTTCGACGGCAACGGCTACCCCAGAAAGCAAAAAGCCCACGAAATCCCACTGTCGGCGCGTATCGTCGCGGTGGTCGACGTATTCGACGCCCTGCTCAACAAGCGCCCCTACAAGGAACCGTGGACGCTGCGCGACACCATGGACTACATCTCAGGCCGCGCCGGCAGCCAGTTTGACCCGGAAGTGGTGCGCGCGCTGGAAACCCTGGTCAAAGAGCGCCGGCTGCAGGATTTGCCGGACGAGTGAGCGCGCCCCGGACGCGGCCGGAAACCAGAATAAAACAGGGCGAAAGCAGCGCTTGCGCTGGTTTCGCCCTTCTTCTTCCGGCCCGCCGCCGGGGAAATTCAAACCGTGGCTCAGGCCACGTATAACAACACGCTGACAAACTGGCAGACGCTGCCGCCCAGCACAAACAAATGCCAGATGCCGTGGCCATGGCGTATTTTCTCGTCGTTGAGAAACCAATAAATGCCCACGCTGTACAGAATCCCGCCCAAGGCCAGCCAAAACAGCCCGCCGCTGGGCAGCGATTCAATCAGAGGCGGCAACGCCACCAATACCAGCCAGCCCATCACCACGTAGAGAATCATCGACAGCAAACGGGTGCGCCGCCCCAATGTCAGTTCCTGAATAATGCCGAACACGGCCAGGCCCCAGCTGACGCCAAACAGGCTCCAGCCCCAGGCGCCTCGCAGAGTGACCAGCGCAAACGGCGTGTAACTGCCCGCTATCAGCAGGTAGATCGCAGAATGGTCGCATTTCTGCAGCACCGCCTTGGCCCGTCCGCGAAAGCTGTGATACAGCGTGGATATCAGATACAGAGCCACCAAAGTGGCGCCGTACAGGCTGAAGCTGACCACTTTCCAGGGGTCGCCCTCGCGCGCGGCCATGGTCACCAGCACCACCAGCCCGGCAATGGCCAGCACGGTGCCGATCAAATGGGAAATCCCGTTGAAACGTTCCCCGTGATACATAGGTATTATCCTTGCGCCGGCATCGCTCCGGCTTGTCGTACAAAAACTTTTGGAGCCGCTCGCGGGCTCCGGGTTCAATTGTCCGCCTGTTGCCGCCGGCGCGCCAGCCCTTTCTCAAAGCTCAAAAGAAAAGCGGGCCGCAGGGCCCGCTTGTCCTTAAGGAGAACGCTGAACAGGTTCTCAAAGCCGGTTTACGATCTTGCGAAGCAAGACGAGACAAGGCGAAAACAGCTGAGAAAGCGAAATGCGCTCGTGGCACATGATCATTTCGAATCCGTACTCGCCGCGCGAGGTCTCACGACGCGCAATGGATCGTAAGCGGCTTATCAGGCGCCCAGCGCCTTCAGCACTTCATCGCGCACGGTTTCCACCGCGCGGGTGCCGTCGATCTTGACGTATTTCGGCGCCTTGGCGTCGCCGCTGGCGGCGCGCTCGCCGTAGAAGCCCACCAGCACCGCGGTCTGTTCGTGGTAGACCGCCAGACGCTTTTTCACGGTGTCCTCGCGGTCGTCGTCGCGCTGAACCAGCTCTTCGCCGGTCACATCGTCCTTGCCCGCCACTTTCGGCGGGTTGAAGCGGATGTGATAGGTGCGGCCGGAGGGCAGATGCACGCGACGACCGGCCATGCGTTCGATGATGGCCGCGTCCGGCACATCGATCTCCACGACGTAATCGATATCCACGCCGGCGGCGATCATCGCCTCCGCTTGCGGGATCGTGCGCGGAAAACCATCAAACAGGAAGCCATTCGCGCAATCCGCGTCGGCAATGCGCTCCTTCACCAGGCCGATGATGATGTCGTCGCGCACCAGGCCGCCCGCGTCCATGATCGCCTTGGCTTCCAGGCCCAGCGGCGTGCCGGCCTTGACCGCGGCGCGCAGCATGTCGCCAGTGGAGATTTGCGGGATGCCGAATTTTTCCTTGATGAAATTGGCCTGGGTGCCTTTGCCGGCGCCAGGCGCCCCCAACAGGATCAGTCGCATGAAGATCGCTCCGTCAATTTGAATAAGATGATTTGATATCGAAATCCGGGCCGCGCCGAGGCGGCCCGGCTTATGGGTTCCGTCCGTCGCCCAGCAAGCGGCGCACGCGTTCCAGGTCCTCCGGCGTATCCACGCCGGCTGGCGGCGCGGACTCTACCACCGCCACCTTGATGGCGAAGCCGTGCCACAACACCCGCAACTGCTCCAGCGCTTCAAACCGCTCCAGCGGCGCCGGTTCCAAACGGTTATAGGTCTTCAGAAAACCCGCCTGATAGGCGTACATGCCGATATGCCGCAGCACTGGTAGGTCCACGGGCAACGCGCTCACATCTTGTGCAAAGGCGTCGCGGGCATAGGGAATCGGCGCGCGGCTGAAATACAGCGCGCGGCCGGCGTGGTCCAGCACCGTCTTGACCACGTTGGGATTGAACATGTCGGCGGCCTCGCGGAACGGATGCGCCAAAGTCGCCACCGGCGCGTCGCCGGCGGCCAAGAGTGCCGCCAGTTGGTCGATCAGTGCCGGGTTGATCAGCGGTTCGTCGCCTTGGACATTGACCACGATCTCATCGTCGGCCAAGTTCAGCGCCTGCGCCACTTCGGCCAACCGGTCGGTGCCGCTGGCGTGGTCGGCGCGCGTCATCAGCGCTTCAATGCCGTGAGCGCGGCAAGCGGACAGCACATCGTCGTGGTCGGTCGCCACGATCACCCGGCTTGCGCCGCTCTTGGCCGCCTGCTCGGCAACCCTCGCCACCATGGGTTTGCCGGCGATGTCGGCCAGCGGCTTGCCCGGCAAGCGGCTGGACGCCAAACGCGCGGGAATCACCACGCAAAAGCCGCGGCTCATTTTATCTCTTCTTCCGGCGCCAGCTCGCGGGCCTCGGCTTCCAGCATCATCGGAATGCCGTCCTTGATCGGGTAAGCCAGCCGGTCGCCCTTGCAGATCAGTTCCTGCTTGGCCTTGTCGAAAACCAGCGGTCCCTTGCACAGCGGGCATACCAGAATATCCAGGAATTTAGCGTCCATGTTTTATCTTCAGTCGATCCAGAATCCAAGCGCTCAGATCAGGCTCCAACTCCGCCTGAACCGGCAAAACCCATAGTCTAGCACGCTGCGCTGCATCATGAATCACCCGCCGCAGCTTGACCGCGTCCTTGCTGGTGACGATCACCGCGTCCATGCCGGCCGGCAGGTCGGCGGCTTCGAACTGATGATGATCTGGCCAGGCCAGACAAAGCTCCGGCCGCAAGCCCAAGCCGGCCAGCGTGTCGAAAAAGCGCTGCGGGTGGCCGATGCCTGCCATCGCCGCCAAGCGCAAGCCGGCGAAATCCGCCGCCGCTCGCGTCTCGTCGGGCGCATCCAGCCGCTGCAGGAGGGCCGGGCGCAGACGCATGGCAAAACAGCGCGGCCCGGCCGGCAGAGCCAGGCCGGCGGCTTCGCCGCCATTGACCACCACCGCATCCACCGACCCCAGCCGCGACCACGGTTCTCGCAAAGGCCCGGCCGGCAACAAGCGGCCGTTGCCCCCTCCGCGCGCGCCATCCAGCACCACAATCTCCAGATCGCGGCTTAGCCGATAATGCTGCAAGCCGTCGTCGGTCAATATCAGCTGCACATCAGGGTTCAGCGCCAGCAGATGGCGGCCGGCGGCGACGCGATCCCGCCCCACCACCACCGGCGCACCGGCGGCGGCCAGCAGGAGCGGCTCGTCGCCCACCTCCTCCGGCGAACTATCCGGCCGCACCAGCGTGGGCTGGCGATGGCTGCCGCCGTAACCGCGGCTGATCACGCCCGCCTTGACGCCGCCTTGTTGCAAATCGCGCAACAAGGCCAAGGTCAGCGGCGTCTTGCCGACGCCGCCGACATTGATGTTGCCCACCACCACCACCGGCGCGTCCAAACGTTCGGCGCGCAGCCAGCCGCGGCGGTAAGCAAACCGCCTGGCCGCCGCCAACAGGGCAAACAGCCCTTCCAGCGGAGCCAGAAGGGCTGTCAGCCACCAACGCGGCCGATACCATTGCCGTTCTATCCAATGCATGCGGCTATTGCGAACGGGTGGCGAAGGTCAACTGGTTGAGTCCGGCCTCGCGCGCCGCCTCCATTACCGTCACCACGGATTGGTGCGTGGCCTTGGCGTCGGCGTTGACAATGACGATGACGTCGCTCTTGCCCGCCGCGTCGTCCTTCAATTTATTCAACAAAGCCGCCTTGTCGCCGGCGGCGAGTTTCGCTTCGCCCACCGCCATCTCTCCGTTGGCGGCTACCGCCACGGTGATTTCCGACGACTTGGTCTTGGCCTGCTCGCCCTGAGCGGCCGGCAGATTGATCTTGAGTTCGGCGAACTTGGAATAAGTGGTGGTGACCATCAGAAAGATCAGGATCACCAGCAGCACGTCGATCAGCGGAATAAAGTTGATCTCGGGCTCTTCGCGGCTGCGGCCTCGGCGGAAATTCATGCTCAACCCCCGTTTTTACGCTCGCCGTGCAGCACTTCCACCAGCTTCACCGCCTGCGACTCCATCTCCACCAACAAGCCATCCACCTTGGAGCGGAAATGACGATAGAACATCATGCTGGGAATGGCCACGATCAGGCCGAAAGCGGTGTTGTACAGCGCGATGGAAATGCCGTGCGCCAGCGCCTGCGGGTTGTTGCCGGCCGGCGACTGCGAACCGAAGATCTCAATCATGCCTATCACCGTGCCCAACAGGCCCAACAGGGGCGCCATCGCGGCGATGGTGCCCAAGGTGGTCAGCAAGCGCTCCAACTGGTGCGCCACCACGCGGCCCTCGTCCTCGATGGCTTCCTTCATCACTTCGCGATTGCCGCCTACGTTGCGCAAACCGGCGCAGAACAGCCGGCCCAGCGGCGAATGCGCCTGCAGTTTGCGCAACAGCTCCTCGCTGGCGCCGGCGCGGCGGTATTCCTGCAAGGCCTGCCCCAGCAGGCCCTCAGGCGCCACGCTGCCCTTTCTCAGGCTGAACAACCGTTCAAAGATAATCGCCAGCGACACGACCGAGGCGGCGATGATGGTCCAGATCGGCCAGCCGGCCGCTTCAATGATTGACCACACGAGGGGGTTCTCCGAAAAACGATTGCAAACACTAGGGTCCGCCGCGCCGGCTCGACTCTAGCGAAACCCGGCGCGACAGACCCTGAACTTTAGCGGCATCCATGCAGATTCAGCAACCGGCGCCGCCGCGCGCGGCTATTGCCGCAACCGCAAACAGGCGCTTAGCGGCGAAAACTGCGCAGAGTTGTCAACAAAGCCGCCTAAACCCATCTTTTATAAAGACTTTCGAATACTCGCCTTATTTCGTCGGCGGCGCTCGAAACTCAACTTGACGAAAGCCGCGCCAGGCAAGGCTTTCAAGCAAATCTATCAATTTCGCGACCATGATTGGGCACTGCCGCTTTTTTAACCTTTGCCAGCAAAAGCCAAGCCCCGGCAAGCAATCCACACTGTTATCCACAAGGTTATTCAGCCGCCGCTGTGGATAATTGCCTCGCCTCAATCGCGCAAGGAAATCACGCGCCAGCCCTGCTGCTCCGCGTAAGCGCGCAAGGTGTCGTCCGGATCCACCGCCACGGGGTGGTCGACCAGCTTCAGCAAGGGCAGATCGTTGTGCGAATCGCTGTAGAAAAAGCTCTGGCCGTAGCTGTTCATGCTCAAGCCGCGCTCATCCAGCCACTGCTGCAAACGGGTGATCTTGCCCTCCTGGAAACTGGGCACGCCGCTAACGCGGCCGGTAAAGCGTCCATCCTCCTCTTCTTCCAGCTCGATGGCGATCAGGTGCTCCACGCCCAGCTCGCGGGCGATCGGCCCGGTGATAAAGCGGTTGGTGGCGGTGATGATGATGATCTCGTCGCCCTGAGCCGCGTGCGCCGCCAGCAAATCGCGCGCTTTGCGGGTAATGATGGGCTTGATGTGCTGCTCCAGGTAGTCCGCGTGCAAGGCGTCCAGCTCTGCGCGGCTGAAGCGCTTCAAGGGCTCCAGCGCGAAAGCCAGATACTCGTGGATGTCCAGCGTGCCCTGCTGGTACTGCTGATAGAAATAATTGTTGCGCTCGTCGTAATGCGCTTGCTCCAGAATGCCGCGCTGGATCAGAAAACGCGGCCATTCGAAGTCGGAATCGCCCGCGATCAGGGTGTGGTCGAGGTCGAACAGCGCCAAGTTGCGCAATGCGGTGGTATTGGTCATGGTTCCGGGCTTGCGGTTTGCAAAACGTTTTTCACCAGCGGCACGGTGATCGGCCGCCTCATGGCCAGAGAGTAGCGGTCCAATATGTCAATCATGCCGATCAGGCTGGACAGGTCGCGCCGCCAATGCGTCAGCAAGTAGCGGTAGACATCGTCCGGGATCGACAACTGACGGCTGGCGGCGTGGCTGCGCAGCGCGGCCAGTTTGTCCTCGTCCGACAGCGCCTTGACCTCGAACACCAGGCCCCAGCCCAGCCTGGTGCGCAAATCGTCGCGCACCGCCAGGGCCATCGGCGGCTGGCGGCCCGCCATCAACAGCCGCGACTCGCCGCTTTCTTTCAGCGAGTTGTAGAAAGAAAACAGGGTAATCTGGTCGTCCGGCGCCAGGTCGTCGACGTGGTCGACGGCAATGAAGCTGGCCTCGCGAGCAAAGTCAGGCAGATGCTCGGTCTTGCCGTCCAGATAAATGGAGGCGCGCCCCAGCCGCTCGGCGTGGGCGATCCAGGCCTGCAGCAAATGCGTCTTGCCGCAACCGGGCTCGCCCCACAGATAGATGAAGCGCTCGCCGGCCTCGGCCGTCAGCGCTGTGATCACCTCGCGGTTGCGTTCGGCCAGGAAATTATCGAAGGCCGGCAAGGGGGTGGGCGTCAAATCAAGTATTAACTGGTCCAAGTGAAGGCGATCAAACTGGGTTTTGATGTCTATTTCGGATTTTACGCTGATAAAAGCGTGTGTTGAAATACGCACGCGCCAGAAAGCGGCATATCACCAAGGTGGCGGCCGCCATCGGCAAGGCCAGCAGCAGCCCGGCGAAGCCCAGCAACTGGCCAAACGCGAGCAAGGAAAAGATCACCGCCACCGGCGACAGACCGATGCGCTCGCCCACCAGCCAAGGGGTGATCAAAAAGCTTTCCAGCAACTGGCCCGCGCCGAACACGCCCAGCACCAGCAGCACATCGCCGGCGGAATCAAACTGCAGCGCGGCGGCCAGCCCGGCCAGAGCGAAGCCGAGAAAAGTGCCCAGATAAGGGATAAACACCAACAAACCGGCCACCACGCCGATGGCGATGCCGGACTCCAGCCCCAGCAAGGCCAGGCTGGAGGCGAAAATCAGCGCCATGATCAGCATCACCGACAGTTGCCCGCGCAGGAATTCGCCCAACACCCGGTCCAGTTCCCCCGCCAGGGACGCCACTTCGTCCGCCCAGCGCCGCGGCACCAGCGTGGCCAGCATCGCGGCCATCCGCGGCCCATCCTGCAGGAAATAAAACAGCAGCACCGGCAACAACAGCAGATTGAACAACAGGCCGGCCAGCATGAAGCCGCTCTGGGTCGCCCTCAGCGCCACCGTCGACAGCGCGCCCTTCAAAGCGCCGGCGTTGGCGGCCAGAACCCGCTTCCAGCCGTCGGCGTCCAGTTCCAGATGGATGGCGAACTCGGTACGCAGCCAGGGCAGCACCCGCCCCTGGGCGAAATCCGCCAAGACAGGCAAGCGGTCTATCAAGCCCTGGGTCTGCTTAAACAGCATGGGCGCCACCACCAGCAACAGGGCGATGGTGGCGGCCATGCCTGCCAGCGTCAACAGGCCGGCGGCCAAGGGCCGCGGCAAGCCTTTTCCGGCCAGACGGCGCATTGCCGGATTGAGCACATAAGCCAGCACCGCGGCTACCGCGAACGGCGTCAGCGCGGCCGCCAACTGCTGCAACAGCCAGCCGGCGAACAGAAAGGCTGTTGCGCCGATGGCCCAGGGAATCAGACGGTTTTGGGAGCGTTTCATCTCGACTTCAGTTAAAATGTGCTGCTTTCGCGTCGGCGAAAGCTTGATGTAAAAATACTTCAAGTTTGCAGAAAGCGAGTTTACCTTGAACACCACTTCCCTCAGTTACCGTGATGCCGGCGTCGACATTGATGCCGGCGACGCGCTGGTCGAGAACATTAAGCCTTATGCCAAGCGCACCATGCGCCCGGAGGTCATCGGCGGCATCGGCGGTTTCGGCGCACTGGTGGAGATTTCCAAGAAATACAAGGAGCCGGTGCTGGTTTCCGGCACCGACGGCGTCGGCACCAAGCTGAAACTGGCCTTTGACTGGAATCGTCACGATACCGTGGGCATCGACCTGGTGGCAATGAGCGTCAACGATATCCTGGTGCAAGGGGCGGAACCGCTGTTCTTCCTCGACTACTTCGCCTGCGGCAAACTGGACGTCCCCCAAGCCACCGACGTGATCAAAGGCATCGCCGCCGGCTGCGAACAGGCCGGCTGCGCGCTGATCGGCGGCGAGACGGCCGAAATGCCCGGCATGTACCCAACCGGCGAATACGATCTGGCGGGCTTCGCCGTCGGCGTGGTGGAGAAGAGCGCCGTGATCAGCGGCCGCGACATCGCCCCAGGCGACGTTGTGCTGGGTCTGAAATCCAACGGTGTGCACTCCAACGGCTACTCGCTGGTGCGCAAGATCATCGAACGCGCTCAACCCGATCTGGACGCGCCGTTCGAGGACGGACGCAGCCTGCGCGATGCCATCATCGCCCCCACCCGCATCTATGTGAAGCCCTTGCTCAAGCTGATGCAGGCGCTGCCGGTCAAGGGCATGGCCCACATCACCGGCGGCGGCATCACGGAGAACACCCCGCGCGTGCTGCCGGAGCATGTCGTCGCTCAGATCGACGCCGCCGCCTGGCCGCAACCCAAGTTGTTCCAGTGGCTGCAGCAGGAGGGCAAGGTGGATAGCCAGGAAATGTACCGCACTTTCAACTGCGGCATCGGCATGGTGGTGATAGTGGCGGCGGAGCACGCCGACCAGGCCGCCGCGCTGCTGCAGGGCGAAGGCGAAACCGTGTACCGGATCGGCGCGGTGCGCGCCCGCAATGGTGACGAGCATCAAACCCAGATCGCCTAAAGCGCTGCGTTGGATGCTACTGGCGCCGCTGGCCCTGCTGGCGGCGTTTGTCATTTATCGCGAGGCCGTCATCCTGGCCGATCTCGACCGCTGCCTGGACCAGGGCGGCAGCTGGCACGAACAGCAGTTGCGCTGCATCACCGATGCCGCCGACTGGGAACACTATCTGGCAACGTCTCCGTCGATTCCAACATGAAGAACATCGTCATCCTGATTTCCGGCCGCGGCTCCAATATGCAGGCCATCGTCGACGCCAATATCGCGGGCGCGCGCATCGCCGCGGTGATTTCCAATCGCCCGGACGCCGCCGGCCTCGCCTGGGCGGCCGAGCGCGGCATCGCCACCGCGGCGCTGGACCACAAAACCTTCGCCAGCCGCGAGGACTTCGACGCCGCGCTGGCGCAGCTGATAGACAGCCACCAGCCGGACCTCGTGGTGCTGGCCGGCTTCATGCGCATTCTCAGCGCCGGCTTCACCCGCCGCTACGAAGGCCGCATGCTGAACGTGCACCCGTCCTTGTTGCCGGCCTTCACCGGCCTAAACACCCACCAGCGCGCGCTGGAAATGGGATGCAAGGTAGCCGGCTGCACCGTGCACTTTGTCACCGCCGAACTGGACCACGGCCCCATCGTCGCCCAGGGCGTGGTGGAAGTGCTGGACAGCGACGACGCCGACACACTGGCCGAGCGCGTGCTGAAACTGGAACACCAACTCTACCCGGCCGCCGTGCGCCGCTTCGTCGCCGGCGAACTGAACATCGTCGCCGGGAAGACCTCCAGCCGCGCCTCCGTTGCCGGCAGCCTGATGGCGCCCGCGCCCTGAGTCCATGAAAAGCCGTCGTCTGATCCTGCTGGCCCTGGCCCTATCGCTCGCCATTCACCTTGGCGTGCTGGGCTCCGGCCTGCTGCCGGAGGTGCGGCTGGAGCTGCCGCCGGACCAGGATTTGCGCGACATCAGCGTCAAGATGCAGGCGCTGGACGCCGACGAACCGGCAGCCAAGCCGGCACAACAAGGCGCTGTGGCCCAATTGCGGCCGGCCGCGCCCAAACCTGCGCCGGCCAAGCCCGCCGCCAAGAAGGCGGAAGCCTCGGCGCCGCAGGCGGCGTCGGAACCGGTTGTCGCTCAGGCCCTGCCAAGCAAGAAGGCCAGCAGCGCGCCGGTGGCGGAGCCCAAACCCGACGCGTCCATGCCCAGCGCGGAGAACAAAATCGCCTCATCGGCGCCGGTCGCCGATAATATGGCAGCGAACGAAAAGGACGAAGCCAGCGCGCCGATGGCCGAAGCCGCCGCCGACGATGGCTATCTCCATCCCAAGAGCAAGCTGCGCGGCTTCCCGCGTCAGGCCACGCTGGGCTACCAGGTGTTCTACGGCTCGGCGATGCTGGGCACCGGCACGCTGGACTGGAGCCGCGGAGACGGCGGCTACCGGCTGGATATCAACGCCACACCCTTTATCGGACCCAAGCTGCGCTATCTTTCCGAAGGCCGTTTCAAGAGCAAGACCGGCTTGCTGCCGGACAGCCTTCAAGCCTGGCGCGGTGGTCAAGTCAAAGAGTCCGCGCATTTCGACTACAATGCGGGTCAGCTGCGCTACGGCGATCAAGGCGACAAACTGCTGGATCTGAAGCCCGGCGCGCAGGATGTGTTCAGCCTCGCTTTCCAGTTGGGGCTGAAAGGCGGCGAACTGGGGCCCGAACCCATCCAGATCACCACCGGCAAGAAAGTGTACGAATACCCGATGCACCCCAGCGGCGAGGCCGATTACGACACCGGCGCCGGCAAGATCCGGGTTATCGTGTTCCGCGCCCAGGGCGACGGCGATATCAACGAATTCTGGCTCGCGCCGGAATTCTCCAATCTGCCGGTGCGCATCCAGCGCATCGACAAGGATAAACGGATCGACCTCCGGGCCGTCCGCATCGACGTGAACGGCGCGCCGCAATGGAAGCTGCCGCCGCAACCCACGAGAAAACACAAGAATGACTATTAATCACCATCAACTGAAACATATCGAAACCGTCATCGGCCAGATGATCCGCTTCGACCGGCCGGCCGACGCGGTGCTGTCGGCTTATTTCCGCGAACACAGCAAGCTGGGCGCCAACGACCGCCACATCATCGCGGAAACCGCTTTCGGCGCGCTGCGCCGCCTGCTGCAATTGCGCGCGCTGATCGCGCCGGACAAGGCCACCCCGCGCCGGCTGGCTCTGGTGGCCCTGCTGAAAATCCACAAGCTCAACGTCAAGGAGCTGGGCGAGGCCGCCAGCGCCGGCGAAAAGGAATGGCTGGGCCAGATCAAGGGCAAAGTCCTGCCGGCCAGCCTGGAAGTGGACGCCGAGCTGCCGCAATGGGTGATTGAGCGCTTGGGAGAACAAACGCCGGAACAGGTGATCGCGCTGGGCAAGGGCCTGGCGGAAGGCGCGCCGCTGGACCTGCGCGTCAACACCATGAAGATGAAGCGCGACGAATTGCTGGGCCGCTTGCAGGCGGACGGCCTCGAATGCGAGGCCACCCCCTACTCGCCGCTGGGCATTCGTCTGAAAACCAAGCCTTCGCTGGCCAAGCACGAGCTGTTCAAAGCCGGCGTGTTCGAGGTGCAGGATGAAGGCAGCCAGCTGCTGGGCCTGATCACCGGCGCGCGTCGCGGGGAAATGGTTGTCGACTTCTGCGCCGGCGCCGGCGGCAAGACCCTGCTGCTGGGTGCGCAGATGGCCTCCAGCGGCCGCTTGTACGCCTTCGACGTTTCGGAAAAACGGCTGGCTAAGCTCAAGCCGCGCCAAGCGCGTTCCGGCCTGTCCAATGTCCACCCGCAGTTGCTGGCCTCGGAAAACGACACCAAGGTCAAACGCCTGGCGGGCAAGGCCGACCGCGTGCTGGTGGACGCGCCTTGCTCCGGCCTGGGCACCCTGCGCCGCAATCCGGACCTGAAATTCCGCCAAAGCCCGGACAGCGTGGCCGAACTGAACGCCAAGCAGGCCTCCATCCTGGCTTCCGCCTCCCGCCTGGTCCGCGCCGGCGGCCGCTTGGTCTACGCCACCTGCAGCTTGCTGCCGCAAGAAAACCAAGACATCGTCGCCGCCTTCCTGGCGGACCACCCCGATTTCAAACTGGTGAAAATGGACGAGGTGTTGGCGGAACAGAAGATCCCGCTACAAATGGGCGACTACCTGGAACTGAAACCACAGTTGCACAATACCGACGGTTTCTTCGCCGCCGTACTGGAAAAAAACGCCTGAGCATGCCTCAACCCCGGCCGCTGATGCGCCCGGGGTTTGTCTTTCAACTCAATACGCCTTACCATTGAATATTAGAAAAAACTCACATATTCATCCGCAAAGGCCGGCTCCATGCCAGACTCCCCCACTGCCAGACAAGTCCGCAGCCGCGTCCAGCGCCGTCTGCGCTACCTCTACTTGTCCGCAGTCCTGTGGCGCCGCCACATCCCGATCTGGACCGCCGCCATTCTGATTGGCCTGATGGCCAGCGTTTTCGCCAACGGCAGCCATCTGTCGCACGCCATCTTCACCCGCATCTACGATAATTCGCCTTACTGGAGCCTGCTGATCACCCCGGCCGGCCTGGCGCTGGCCATCTGGCTGATGCGACATTACTTTCCCGGCTCCGCCGGCGGCGGCATCCCGCAATCCATCGCCGCGCTGGAAGGCGGCATGCAGGCGTTGCGCGAACGCATTCTGACCATACGCGCCGCGATCGGCAAAATGCTGCTGACCCTGATCGGCATCAGCTCCGGCGCCACTTTCGGCTACGAAGGCCCCATCGTGCAGGTGGGCGCGGCCATCAAATATTCGCTGAACCGCCACGCGGCGCTGCGTCATGAAGGCGCGGCGCGCAGCTTCATTCTGGCCGGCGGCGCCGCCGGCGTGGCCGCCGCCTTCAACGCGCCGCTGGCCGGCATCGTGTTCGCCATAGAGGAAATGGGCCGCACCTTCGACTTGCGCGCCAGTTCCACCATTTTGCTCTCGGTGATCGTGTCCGGTCTCACCGCCACCGCCATCCTCGGCAATTACAGCTATTTCGGCATGGTGTCGGTGAATATGGAGCTGGAGCAGTCCTGGCTCGCCATCCCGGTCTGCGGCATCATCGGCGGCCTGCTCGGCGGCGTCTGCTGCCGCATCATGCTAGCGCTGACCTTGCGCTTGCCCGGCCCGCTGCACGACTGGCGTCTGAAAAAACCGGTGGTGTTCGCCGCCGGCTGCGGCCTGGCCTTGGCCGTGATCGGCATCGCCAGCGACGGCATCACCTTCGGCACCGGGTATTTTCGCGCCCGCGAAATCATCGAGGGCAGCGGCGCCGGCATGCAGGGCTACGGCCTGCTCAAGCTGCTCAGCATGTTCATCAGCTTTATCAGCGCGGTGCCCGGCGGCATGTTCGCCCCATCGCTGGCGGTAGGCGCCGGCTTTGGCTTGAACATGGCCAATCTGCTGCCCTTCCTGCCGCAAACCTTGATCGTGCTCTTGGGCATGGTGGGCTTCTTCGCCGGCATGACCCGCGCGCCGATGACCGGCTTCATCATCGTGATGGAAATGACGGACTCCTCCGCCATGATCATCCCGTTGATGGCCACCGCCCTGCTGGCGTCCAATGTATCGCGGCTGATCACCCGCCGCGCGCTGTACGACGGACAGGTGCACATCTTCCTGCGGCAATGGCACGCGGGCCAGGCCGCGTCCGCTGCGAAGCAAATTGACCCGCGGGCGGCCGAAAAGTAAAATAACCTATTGAAACGCTCGGGTATTTCTCCGCGCAAGCGGCGCCCGCAGCCACATTGACGATCCAAGCAAGGACCACTGAATGAGCGCGCAACAAACCATCCAGCAAACCGTGACCGACAACCCGGTGGTGCTGTTCATGAAGGGCTCGGCCCAATTCCCGCAATGCGGCTTTTCCTCCCGCGCGGTGCAAATTCTCAAAGCCTGTGGCCTTGAACAGTTCGCGACCGTAGACGTGCTTCAGGACGCCGACATCCGTCAGGGCATCAAGGATTTCTCCAACTGGCCCACCATTCCGCAACTGTATGTCAAAGGCGAATTCATCGGCGGCTCCGACATCATGTATGAAATGTTCCAGAACGGTGAATTGCAAGAGCTGCTGAAAGACCTGTAAGCACCTCTCCCAGGTCCCGGCCATGGCCGGGATCTTTGTTTTTGCAGCGGAATTTACCGTTTCGAAAACACCCGCCATGTCATACAATCAGGGTGACATCCGCTTGCCCAATCCAAACCGCCCCATGCCGACACATCAGGAAACCAAAGCCGTCCTCAGCCCCGCCAGCGCCATGCCCATCGAAGAGATCTGGCGCGCGCTGGTCAACGATCAGCTCATCCCCTGGTTCCAACCGATAGTCGAAATCTCCAGCCGGAAGGTGATCGCCGCCGAGGCGCTGGCGCGCTGGCAGCATCCGGCGCTTGGCGTGTTGTCGCCGGTCAGCTTCGTGCCGGCGATGGAAGAGCGCGGCATGATCCGCGAACTGACCGAGCTGATCCTGGAAAAATCGCTGTACGCCTGCAGCGATTGGCAGGAACGCGGCCATGACATTCCGGTCACCATCAACCTGACCTCGATGTCGCTGGACGACGACAGCCTGTGCGAGCAACTGCTGCAGAAAGTGCGCATTCTGGGCCTGGAGCCAGCCAAGCTGACCCTGGAGTTCTCCGAATCCACGTTGCGACAGCACTGGCAGAAAGCCGACGCGCAGCTGGCCCAGTTGCGCACCGCCGGCTTCGGCATCGGCATCGACGAATTCGGCATCGGCGTCACCCTGACCGATAAACTGCTGATCAGCCATTTCAGTCTGTTGAAAGTGGATCGCGCCTTCGTCCAAGGCGTCAGCTCCAACCAGCATCTGCAAGCGATCCTGCGCGAAGACATAAGCTTGGCCAAAGCGTCCGGGCTCACCACGGTGGCCATCGGCGTGGAGGACACCGCCGACCTGGCCACGCTGGCCGAACTAGGCTGCGACGCGGTGCAGGGCTATATCTGCAGCCCGCCGCGGGCCGCCGCCGAATTCTTGCAGTGGATTTCGGAATGGGAAAAGGGGTAAAATACGGCCCCATACCAAATACCCCGCACCGGCAGCCCAAGACCTTCCAAGGCTGTCGGCTTCATATAATTAATACCAAGAGCTGCTTTTGGCGCGCCCGCGCCGAAAGCAGCTTTTTGCCAAGGTATGGGAACGTCTCATGAACATCACCGTCGTCCAGCATCCGCTGGTGCAACACAAACTCGGCCTGCTGCGCGAAGCCGACACCAGCACCATGAAATTCCGCCAGTTGACCCAAGAGCTGGCGCGCCTGCTCGCCTATGAAGCCACCCGCGACTTCGAACTGGAAAGCGTCACCATAGACGGCTGGTGCGGCAAGATCGACGTCCAGCAAATCAAGGGCAAGAAAGTTACCGTGGTGCCCATCCTGCGCGCCGGCATCGGCATGCTGGACGGCGTGCTCGACCTGGTGCCTTCCGCCAAGATCAGCGTGGTTGGACTGGCCCGCAACGAGGAAACGCTGGAGCCGGTGTCTTATTTCGAGAAGTTCGTCGGCAATCTGGACGAACGCATCGCCATCATCATCGATCCGATGCTGGCCACCGGCGGCTCGCTGGTCGCCACCATAGACCTGCTCAAGCGCAACGGCTGCAAACAGATCAAGGCCGTGGTGATGGTGGCCGCGCCCGAAGGCGTGAAGATCGTCAACGACGCCCATCCGGACGTGCAGATCTACGCCGCTTCCCTCGACAGCCACCTGAACGAGCATGGCTACATCATTCCCGGCCTGGGCGACGCCGGCGACAAGATCTTCGGCACCAAGCAAGCCTGATCATGAGCCATTCCAGCGCCGCTGCCCCGTTCCGGACGCGGCGTTTTTTTGCGCGCCTCATCCGGTCTCAGCCATGACAATACGCCCCGCGACCGCCAGCGACTTGCCCGCCATCTGCCGCCTTGCCGACGAAATCAATCTGCAGCACCATCTGGCGTTGCCGCACACTTTCGCCGACAACGGCGCCGCAGACCGCGACAGCGCGTTCTGGGCCGGTCAGCTGAACACGCCCAACGCCGCGCTGCTACTAGCGGAGACCGATGGCGAGGTCACCGCCTTCGTCGCCTTGACCCTGCTGGACCTCACCCTCCCCTTCCTGCTGCCTCGACGCATTTGCCGCGTCGCCACGCTAGTGGTCACGGCGGAGCGGCGTGGGCAGGGCCAGGGCTCAGCCTTGCTGAACGCAGCCGAAGACTGGGCGCGGCGACATTCGGCCGACGAGATCCGGCTAGAGGTGAAGGATTTCAACCAAGCCGCGTTGAACTTCTACTTGCGCCGAGGCCTGGAACCGCAAGCGCGCATTCTCGGCAAACGGCTGCTTTAGGCCATGCCCCCCATTCAGACAGAGACGACCCCAGAGGCTAAAATCATGCTCCAACAAATCAAGCTGGCCGTGTCCGGCGCCCAGATCCTGTTCGTCGCCTTTGGCGCGCTGGTGCTGGTGCCGCTGCTGACCGGCCTCAATCCGGCGATGGCGCTGCTGGGGGCCGGCATCGGCACCCTGCTGTTCCAGTTGTACACCGGGCGCCAAGTGCCGATCTTCCTCGGCTCCTCCTTCGCCTTCATCGGCCCCATCATCTATTCGATGCACACCTGGGGCCAGGGCGCGACGCAGTTCGGCCTGTTCTGTGCCGGCTTCATGTACTTCCTGTTTTCCGCCGTGGTCCGCTGGCGCGGCATGGCCTTCGTCAACCGGCTGCTGCCCCCGGTGGTGATCGGCCCGGTGATCATGATCATCGGCCTGTCGGTGGCCACCGCGGCCTCCGGCATGGCGATGGGCCTCGCCGGCGGCAAGCAGGTCACGCCTTACGCGGTGTCCATGCTGCTGGCGGCGATCTCCCTGACCACCACCATCATCGTGTCCATCTTCGCGCGCGGCCTGTTCAAACTGGTGCCCATTCTGGCCGGCGTCATCGTCGGCTATATCGCCGCCGCGCTGTTTGGCGTGGTGGACTTCGCCAAACTGGCGGCCGCGCCCTGGTTCGCGATGCCGGCCTTCCACAGCCCGGAAGTCAACTGGGCGGCCGCGCTGTTCATGCTTCCGGTGGCTATCGCCCCGGCGATTGAACATATCGGCGGCGTGATGGCGATAGGCGGCGTCACAGGCAAGGACTACACCCAATCGCCCGGCCTGCACCGCACCCTGTCCGGCGACGGCCTGGGTGTCTGCGTAGCCGGCCTGATCGGCGGCCCTCCGGTGACCACGTACGCCGAAGTCACCGGCGCGGTGATGATCACCCGCAACTTCAACCCGGTCACCATGACCTGGGCCGCGCTGTTCGCCATCGCCATGGCCTTCTTCGGCAAGTTCAACGCGCTATTGCAGTCCATCCCGCTGCCGGTGATGGGCGGCATCATGGTGCTCTTGTTCGGCACCATCGCCTCCATCGGCCTGAAAACCCTGATCGAGGCCAAGGTGGACCTGATGGAACCGCGCAATCTGGTGATCATCTCGGTGGTGCTCACCTCCGGCATCGGCGGCCTTAGCCTGAAGCTGGGCGATTTCGAGCTGGCCGGCGTTGGCCTTTGCTCGCTGCTGGCCATCGTGCTGAACTTGTTGCTGCCCAAGCAGGCCACCAGTCACGACGGCATCGTCGAGGGCCAGGACATCTAAGATGTCTGTTCATAATCTGCTGCGCTTCGCGAGGCGTGACACGGTGAGTACCGCTTCGAAATGCTCATGTACCACTTGACCATTCCGCTTTCTCAGCGGTTTTCGCCTTGTCTCGCTCTGGCTCGCCAGATTTTGAACTGGCTCTAAGAATCTGCCCGCGGCACGCATGACCAGCCGGCCTCCTCACGGACGCCGGCTTTTTCACGGCCGGAGTTCGCCCGCTTCCACCGCCTGCTCCAAACGCTGAATGAACCACTGCAACGCCTTGCCAGGCTGTGCCTGCTTCCAGGCAAAGCACATCTGGTGGTCCGGACTGTCCTCGGCCACTTCCTTGGCCACCAGATCCCCGCTGGCCAGATAAGGCCCCACCATGGAGCGCGGCAGATAGCCGCTGCCCAGGCCGGCCAGGATCACATCCAGCTTGGCGAGGCTGCTGTGCACGGTCAGCACATCCTGACCATCGAGCAAACCTCCGGTGCGCGGCTGCAAGCGTCGTGAAGTGTCGCCTATCGCCACGGCACGGTGCTGACGCAGCACATGCGGCGGCAGCGGCTTATCCTCCGCCGCCAGCGGATGACCGGCGGCCACCACCAGCACAAAATCGTAACTGCCTATGGTGCGGGTGAAATAGTCGCCGGGAGGCGGCATATTAGGCGCGCCTATCACCAGATCGGCGCGGTCGTCGTACAAGGCGTCCCAAGTGCCGCCGAAAATCTCGCTGCGGAAAATCAGTCGCGTGGCCGAAGCCAGTTGATCGAATTCCGCTATCAACGGGATTACCTGGCCAAAGTCCACCAGATCCCCGATCACGATGCGCAACTGATGCTCCCAGCCCTGGGCTTGCTTGCTAACCCTCAGCTCCAGCTGACGCGCCGCGTCCAGCAGATGGCGGCCGTCCTTGAGCAGACGCTCGCCGGCCGGCGTCAGCCGGGCGCGGTGTCCGCTGCGATCGTATATCTGCACGCCCAAACTCTGTTCCAGCTTCTGCACGGTGTAAGTCACCGCGGAAGGCACCCGGAACAAAGCGTCCGCTGCGGCGGCGAAGCTGCCGTGGTTGTCGATGGCGTCCAGCACCAGCAAAGCATCGAGTGATAGTTTCATATTCAAATTTACTGATGGTTCAGTGCAAATCATTCCGCTATCTGCGGCCAAAAAACATCCTTAATATTCAGTCACTAAGTCGCGCAGCCTGCCAGAGCGGGCAGCCTGACTCCTTAGCGGAGCGCCGGATCGATTCTAGCATTTTGAACATCCAGACTGCCGCCAAGCCACTTAATCACACAAGGATTTTGACCATGTTGAAGCAAACCGTTATCGCCGCCCTGTCCCTGATCGTTCTGTCCGGCGCCGCCGCAGCCGGCAGCGAAGGCGCCAGCAACGCCAGTGAAATGCGCGAGCGCATGCAAACCCAGATCGCCGCCAAGCAGGCTCAAGCCCAAGTTCAGGCTCAGCAAGCCAAATAAGCGCGCATCCCACACTTTACAAGGAATTCCCCATGTTGAAACACACCGTTATCGCCGCCCTGTCTCTGATCGTTCTGTCCGGCGCCGCCACAGCCGGCGGCGAAGGCGCCAGCAACGCCCGCGAAATGCGCGAACGCATGCAAGCCCAGATCGCCGCCAAGCAAGCTCCGGCCCAGACCAGCCAGGCAGGCCGCTAATCCAGCTTTGTAAACGCGATCAAAGTTCATTAGCACACGATCACAATCGTTTACCGCACTGCGGCAAAGCCCGCCATAGAATGTCGACTCAAGCCCTGTCGCCGGACCCAAACAATCCGGCCGCGGCAAGATCGCAATGAAAGGAAATCACCATGAAGAAAACCGTACTCACCGCACTATCCCTGATCATCTTGTCCGGCGCAGCCATGGCCGGCGGTGAAGGCGCCAATAACGCCCGCGAAATGCGCGAGCGCATGGATGCCCAGATCGCAGCCAAGCAAGCCGCCGCTTCGCAGCAACCCCCAACAGCCGGTGCTCAGACCAACCAGTCCGCCAGCTAAGATGGCAAGCCGCCCCTCCCGCCCGCGCTCCGCGGCGGGAGGCCAAGCCCCCCGCGAAACGCGATTCACACTCGTTTGCAAATTGATCGCCGCCATGACCGGACAAAGTCCCGGCACTCACTAGAATTCAATGGCGATGCAGGCCGCTAGCACAGCGACAAGCCTCGCCAGGCCCTTAGCCGACCTCCGTCGACGCCCTGCGCCGAGCCGGTCGACCGGTCGATTTGCCATGAAAGGAAACATCATGCTGAAGAAAACCGTACTGACCACTCTGTCCCTTATCCTGCTGTCCAGCGCCGCGATGGCGGGCGAAGGGTTGTCCAATATGTGGGAAATGCGCGCGCGCATGGACGCGCAATTGCAAGGACAGCAGCAGCAAGCGCCGCAAGCGCAAGACGCCGCAGGCAAGTAAACCGCGCGACACTCAGCCAGCGCCTGCCTACCGCAGGCGCTTTGTCATTCCAGCCCGCGCAGCCGCGCCATGATCAGCGTGTCCTCATAGCGTCCGGCGCGCAATTGCTCCTTGCGTCTACGTCCCTCCAGCTCGAAGCCGAACTTGCGGTACAACGCTATAGCCGGCTCATTGTCGTGCACCACGGCTAGTTCCACCCGCAGCAGCCCCAGCCAATTATCCGCTAGCCCAAGCACCGCCCTCAGCAATGCCGATCCCACGCCGCGACCGTGCCATTCCGGATGCACCACGATAAACAGGCTGGCCGTATGCCGGATGCGCGGGCGTTCACCACAAATCAAACCGGCATTGCCTATCACCCGGCCATCGCTGTTACAGGCCACCAGGGAATGCACATGTGGTTGCGCTTGCGCCAGCTTGCGCCGCCAGTCTTCAACCGATTGGTAAGGCAGCTGCAAGGTATTGGCCACCACCTCCTCGGACACCATCATCGCCGCCAAGGCCGGCGCATCCTCCGGCTCAACCTTCCTGATCAGTAAATCGTGCATAACATTCCCCCGAAGATTGCAATTCAGAAATCACCATCATGACCGGGAGAAGCTTGCAACGGCAAGAACAATGACAATCAGATGCCGTGATGGCGCATGTCCGGGCCAAAAGCGGTATCCTGAACACCGCGACCAAGACCAATAAGCAAAAGGAGAATAGGATGCTGATGCACAAGGAACAGGCCAGCCTGCTAGTGGTGGACATCCAGGAAAAGCTGGCGCCGGCGGTAGTGGACGCGGCCGGCATGGCAGCGCGCTGTCGCTGGCTGATAGGCGTGGCCGCCGATCACGGCCTGCCGGTAGTGTTTTCCGAGCAATACCCGCGCGGCCTGGGGCATACCCTGCCGGAACTGCTCGCCCAAGCGCCCGACTCGCAAGTGGTAGAGAAAACCCACTTCTCCTGCGTTGCGGCGAACTGTCTGCCGGAAACAGTCCTGGTCCGGCCTCAAACCATCGTTTGCGGCATGGAGGCCCACGTTTGCGTGCTGCAAACCGTGCTGGAGCTGCTGGAGCTGGATAAACAGGTCTTCGTGGTGGCGGACGCGATATCCAGCCGCAAGGTGTCCGACATTGAGCTGGGTTTGCAGCGGATGCGAGACGCCGGCGCCGTCATCGTCAGCAAGGAAATGGTGTTGTTCGAATGCCTGCGCCAAGCCGGCGGAGAGCACTTCAAGCGAATGAGCCAGCGTTACCTGGTGGGCGAGCAGCCATAACGCAAAAATGAAACGGGGCCGTCGGCTTCGCCGATCGACCCCGATCCAAGGCGGCTTTGCCGCTCTCTTATCCCCTTTGGAGACTGGCGCGAGACGCCGGGCCATGCCCTGGCGTCACCAGATCGCTTTATATTTAGCAATTGCCGTGCCAAGTTAACAGTAACTGGCCAAGCCATTGATTAATTAATACCTTTGCAACACAAGACCGCTCAAAGCATGGTGTAATGAATGCCTGCGGGCACAAGTTGCACCAAATAAAGGCAAAAACCCCAATAGGGCGCACCAAAAAAGTGCAATGCGCGGCGACGGTCTGAACTTTCTCAACCTCTCCTACGCCTAATATCCGACTACACTCGGCGGTTTTGCATCCGGCCCAGATCTGCTCCACAGGCCACCTGCAACACCCCGCCACTCAACGGGCAGCCGCCGCAGCCCGCCACGATAACGACAATAGGAAAGCACATCATGCAAGCAAGCGTTTTCAAGGACATTCTCAACACCCTGCCCGCCGTCGACGATATCCGCGCCATCGTGCTGCTGGACGCCAGCGGCGAGCCGGTCGGCCGTTTGGAGAATCAGCCCGGCACCGCCGGTTCGGTACGCGTCTACCATGCCCTGATCAAGAACCACGGCCACATTGACCGCAAGGCCGCGCGCGAAGGGCTGGCGCTTTACGCTGAACATACGCCGGACGCCCGCGCCAATCCGGGCAAGCACCCCAATATCGACCGCCTGCTGTCCATCGCCGAGGCCGACGCCCCCGGCCTGCGCGCGCGCCTGGTACTGAATCAGGACGACTGAAACGCCCCGCGCGCCCAAACAAAAAGCCCGCTCGGATGAGCGGGCTTTTTCGTAAAGCGATTCCCGAAAGCGGAAATTAAGCTTCGGCAACAACCACGATCTTGATCGGGGTAACAACGTCGTGATGCAGAGCGATCTCGATATCGTACTCGCCGATGGCCTTGAACGGGCCGTTCGGCAGGCGAACTTCGAAACGCTTAACCGGCACGCCGAAGGCGGTCACGGCTTCAGCAACGTCGACGTTGGTCACGGAACCGAACAGACGACCGTCAACGCCGGCTTTCTGAGCGATGGTGACAACCGCTTCGTTCAGCTTCTCGGCGCGGACCTTGGCGTCAGCCAGGATCTCGGCTTGCTTGGCTTCCAGTTCGGCGCGGCGAGCGTCGAACTCTTTCAGGTTGGCTTCGGTAGCGCGCTTGGCTTTGCCTTGCGGAATCAGGAAGTTACGACCGTAACCATCCTTGACTTTAACCACATCACCCAGTTGACCCAGGTTGGCAACTTTTTCGAGCAGAATGATTTGCATCTTTTAAGTTCCTTTCCCGGCTTAGTGCTGGTCGGTGTACGGCAGGAAGGCCAGGAGGCGAGCACGCTTGATAGCAGTGGTCAGCTGACGCTGGTAGCGGGCCTTGGTGCCGGTGATGCGAGCCGGGATGATTTTGCCGTTTTCGGCGATGAAGTCTTTCAGGAGATCAACGGATTTGTAGTCGATTTCCTTGATGCCTTCTGCCGTGAAGCGGCAGAACTTCTTGCGCTTGAAGAGTTGACGAGCCATTTTGACTAACCTTTTACAAATTCAACATATTCGATATTGAGCACTAACCGCGGATTCCTGAGGCTGCGCTGGGACAGAAAGCCGGTGAGGTTCACCGTGTTTCCCGCCAGTTTCCCGGAAAACTTCCGGGCTTCTTCGCCTATCAGCACGGCCTGTATTTCGCAGGCCACATCCCGATCAAAACCGTGAGCTGTCTGTCTGGACTGATGCTTGAGCCACATTTCCAATACCGGCAAGCCGGCGGGGGTGTATCTCAGCGCATCCTCGCGGTCGACCGTGGCGGTCAGAGCCAGACGGTTCTGCAAGACCTCGCTCCTCGCCGATTAGGCGGAAGCTTCAGCCTCGGCTGCCGGCTGCTGGGCGTCCAGCAGGTTCTTGGCCTTTTCGTCCTTCATCATCGGGGACGCTTCGGTAACCGCGCGATCCAGCTTGATGGTCAGGTGACGCAGAACAGCGTCGTTGAACTTGAAGGCGTGTTCGATCTCGGCCAGGGTTTCGGACTGGCACTCTACGTTCATCAGAACGTAGTGAGCTTTGTGCAGCTTCTGGATCGGGTAAGCCAGTTGACGGCGGCCCCAGTCTTCCAGACGATGGATCTTGCCCTCAGCGGCCAGAACCATGCCCTTGTAGCGCTCGATCATGGCCGGAACCTGTTCGCTCTGGTCCGGGTGGACGATGAACACGATTTCGTAATGACGCATGTTAACTCCTTGTGGCTATTGAAGCCTTTTGCCATGCAGTTGCAAAAGGCAAGGGGTTGAAACCGCAGCATTCTACGCGCTTAGGCGGTGACAAGCAAATAAAATCAGTGCCTTCCGCGCCGCGTGGTATGCGTATGTGGCAAAAACGGCGGCTTGGTGTCTGCAAGAGTCCCGAGGGCGTGGACAAACGGATTCTCAGAGCCTGTTATAAAGGCTCGCGAGCCTGGGCGAGACAAGGCGAAAACGAGCGAAAAAGCCGAGTGTACGAGGGGTACATGAGCATTTTGAGCTTGTACTCACCGTGCAATGCTCCACGAAGCGCAGCAGACTTTGAACAAGCTCTCAGAGCTTTTTGTCACGCGAGATGTCCATCACCACCCCATTGCTCAAGGTCACGGTGGTGGTGTAGGGAACCTCGTCGTTGGCAAGCCAGGACAGCGTGCGGGTGCTGGTTTCCACCACCGCGTTGACGTCCTTGGTTTTGACCGTCGGACCGTTGCTGCTGTAGTCGGGGGCGCCGGTCTGAGATACCAGCTCGGCCTCGGACATGCCCTTATGCAGCTTGATGTAGACCTCGAACGGGATCGGCCCCGCCGTGGCCAGCGCGGAAACGAGAGAAAGCAAAACAGCGAGCGGGGTTTTCATACGTACTCCTTTGCGACGGCGCGGTTCAGCGCACTTTTTTGACCACATCTATCAGTTCGGTCACCATGCCGGTAGCGTCGCCCTGATGCAGCGCGCGCGCCACGCAGCCTTTCATGTGATTTTCCAGCAGTTGCATGGACACCGCGTCCAACGCCGACTTCACCGCCGCCACTTGGGTCAGGATATCCACACAGTAGCGATCCGCCTCCACCATGCCGCTGATGCCGCGCACCTGGCCCTCGATGCGCGCCAGCCTCTTGATCAGCGCGCTCTTCCCCGGCTGCACCACGGTTTTATCGGAAAGCGGGGCCGCTGCGTCGCAACAGCCGTCCTGCGGTTTTTCTTGCGTCATGTCCATCCTAATCCAAGCGGGTTCAAAGCGAGCCCGGCCATGCTTAAAACAGGCCGGGCAACAATCATTGTGACGCAGTTGCGCACGGCCGCCTAGGCCTCTACTTTCAGCATGCCCATCATCCCGGCGTCCTCGTGTTCGAGGATGTGGCAGTGGAACATGCGCAGGCCTGGCATGTCCTGACGGAAACGCAGTCGCAGCGTCTCCCCGGCGGAGACATTGGCCACGTCGCGCCAGGCCAGGAACGGTTCATCGCGCCAGACGCCGTCCTTGCGGCGCGCCAGCGCCTGGAACTGGGTGCCGTGAATGTGGAAGGGGTGGTCCATATCCGCTTGGTTCACGATCTCCCACTCTTCCACCAACCCCACCTTGCCCACAAAGTCAGCCCGTCCCATATCGAAGGTCTTGCCGTTGATCAGGAACATCGCGGCGGGATTGGCCATGTCCTCGGACAGTACCACTTTACGCCGCACCGCGGGCTCGCCCAAGAGCTTGATCTCTCGCAGTCTCGCCGGCAGCGGCGCAGTGGTTTCGGTCGCGGCTCCGCGACGCAGCTCCAGCAGCGTCAAGGTGTCTTCCTGCTCGGCCGACATCATCTTGCCGCGCCGATACGGCAGGGCCAACAGGCCGGCGCCCTGGCCAGACGCGAAGCGTCCGGTCACCACTAATTCGGCGCGGCCACCGGGCGGCAGCAACAGGCTGTCTATGCGGCGCGGTCGCTGCAGCAGGCCGCCGTCGCTGCCGACCAGTTCCAATTCGTGGCCGGGCAGGGCCAGCTTGAGCACGCGCGCGCTGGTCGCATTCCAGATCCGCCAGCGTTGGCGCTCGCCCGCGCCCAGCGTCAAATGCGGCCTCCAAGCGCCGTTGACCAGCACGAACTGTCCTTCGCGGCCATCCATGCGGTCCGCTTCGCTACTGGCCGCTATCTTGCCTTCGGCGTCCAACTTCAGGTCCGACAACACCAGCCTTTGCTCCGGCAGATGCGCCAGCGGATCGCTGCGGCTCTTGACCACAAACACGCCGGCCAGGCCCATATACACCTGCTCGGCGGTATGTCCGTGCGGATGCGGGTGATACCAATAGCTGCCGGCGCAGCCTTGCGGCAAGATGAAACGGTATTCGCGGCTTTGCCCAGCCGGGACCGGATCTTGTGGGTTGCCGTCCTGATCCGCGGGAATCGGCAGGCCATGCCAATGAATGGTGGTGGGCTGGGACAGGCGGTTTTCGAAATGCAGCCGCACCTCGTCGCCTTCAAACACTTCTATCGTTGGTCCCGGCACCTGGCCGTTATAGCTCCAGAACACGGTGGCGGGCTTGCCCGGCAGTAGCGGCAGCGCTTGCGCGCCGGCGCTCAAAGCAGCTTGAAACACGCCGGGGTCCCCGCTCTGATTGCGCAGCAGCGGCAGGACCGGCAAGGCAAGGCCCGCCGGCAGGCCAAGGCCGGCCGCGGCCGGCGCCGTCTCCGCTCCCATCGCGCCATGCCCCATCGCCGCATGATCGATGGCGGACGGCTGCGCCGCCCAGGCCTGCCGCAGCAGCGGAACCAAGGCCAACGCCGCGCCGGCGCCGATGAATCCACGTCTATCCATCACTGCATTCCTTTCTCAATAGGATACCCAGGTAAGGTATCAACAAGACTGCGGCGGCGCCAGATCGGTTCCAAATTCTGTCTACTTTTTTAGGACGGCATCTGATCACAGTCAAACCGAGCGCCCAAAGAAAAGCCCCCGCGTTGCGGGGGCCTGGTTTTTCGGGACAACCGGAATCAGTCGGCCTTGGCCTGGGCCAGCGTGCGCTGGCGACGGCTTTCCGACAGCACCATGCCGGCGGATACCGACACGTTCAGGCTCTCCACGGTGCCGAACATCGGAATGGACACCAGCACGTCGCAGTGCTCGCGGGTCAGCCTGCGCATGCCCTCGCCCTCCGAGCCCATCACCCAGGCCAGCGGGCCGGCGGCGTCGCAGTGATAGAGGTCGGTGTCCGCCTCCATGGTGGTGCCGGCAATCCAGATGCCGGCGTCTTTCAGGTCTCGCAAAGTGCGCGCCAGATTGGTGACCGTGATATAGGGAATCACTTCCGCCGCGCCGCACGCTACTTTGGACACAGTGGCGTTGAGACCGGCGGAACGGTCCTTGGGCGCGATCACCGCGTGCGCGCCCATCGCGTCCGCCACCCGCAGGCAGGCGCCCAGATTGTGCGGATCAGTCACGCCGTCCAGAATCAGCAGCAAGGCCGGCTCGCTCAGATTGTCCAGCACGTCGTCCAGATGCACGAAATTGCGGCTGGCGTCTATGGTGGCCGCCACGCCCTGGTGGCGGGCGTTGCCGGTCATGCTGTCCAAACGCTCCTTATCGACGATGTGCAGCTTGATGCCTTCCTCGGCGGCCTTGTCTATCACCGCCTTGGCGCGGGCGTCGTGGCGGCCGCCGGCCAGCCAGATTTCCAGCAGGCTCTTGGGGTTCTGCCACAAACGGGCATTGATGGCGTGAAAGCCGTGGATCAGGCGTTTGTTGCTCATGGCGATTCTCTAATGACAATCCCGCCATTTTAGAGCGCGCGGCGGTTCAGGGCAAAACCGGCTTGCTTTCAGCTGCCCAGCACGTCCACGCCGGACATCAGCTCCAGTTGCCGCTGCTCGCCCACGGCGACGATGCCGGCCAGCAAGGCAGGCAATTCCGCCGCCGGCACCGGGCGGCCGAAATGATAGCCCTGCAGCAAGGCGCACCCTTTGCTGGTAAGGAATTGCGCCTGGCGCTCGCTCTCCACCCCCTCCGCCACCACCTGGAATTGCAGCTTGCGCGCCATCGCCAGGATGGCCTCGGCGATGGCGGCGTTGTCGCCGTCGTCCGGCAGGCCTTCGACGAAGGATTGGTCAATCTTCAAGGTGTCCAGCGGGAAACGCTTCAGATTGGACAATGAGGAATAACCCGTGCCGAAATCATCGATGGACAGGCCCACGCCCAAGGCCTTCAACTCGCCCAGTTGGCGCACCGCCTCCACCGGGTTGAGCATGATCATGCTTTCGGTGATTTCCAGCTCCAGCCGCGCGGCGGACAGGCCCGCGGCCCTCAGCGCGTCCGCCACCTTGAACGGCAGCATCTGCTGTTCAAACTGGCGCGCGGACAGGTTTACCGCCAGCCGGGGCACCGACAAGCCCTGGCGGTCCCAAGCCGCCAATTGGCGGCAGGCCTCTTGCAGCACCCAGTCTCCGATGGGCTTGATCAGGCCGGTTTCCTCGGCCAGCGGAATGAAGCGGCCCGGAGACACCAAACCCAGTTGGGGATGGCGCCAGCGGATCAGCGCCTCCGCGCCCAGCACCTGGCGGCTGACAGCATCCACCTGCGGCTGGTAGTGCAGCTCCAGTTCGCCCCGCTCCAAGGCCAGGCGCAAACCGTTCTCCAACAGCAGGCGTTCGAAGGTCTGGGTGTTCATTTCAGCGGCAAAGAACTGATAGGTGTTCTTGCCCGCCTCCTTGGCGCGGTACATCGCCACGTCCGCGTTCTTGAGCAGGGTCTGGGCGTCGGTGCCGTCGTTGGGGTAGACGCTGATGCCTATGCTGCCGGTAACGTAGACCTCGTGATTTTCCAGCCGCAGCGGCTGGCCCAGCGCCGCCAGCGTGTCCTCCGCGGCGGCCACCAAGGCGGCGGCGTCCTTGAACCCTGTCATCACCAGAGTAAACTCGTCGCCGCCCAGCCGCGCCAGCAGGCCGCGCGCGCCCACTGCCCGCTGCAAGCGCAATGCCGTCTCGCGCAACAATTCGTCGCCGGCCTGATGGCCGAAGGAGTCGTTGATCAGCTTGAAACGGTCCAGATCAATGAACATCACCGCAAGCGAGCCGCTGACGCAATCCAGGCTGATGATGGCTTCATCCAGCCGCGCGGTCAGACTGCTGCGGTTGGGCAGTTGCGTCAGCGGATCGTGATTGGCCAGGAACTGCAAGCGTTCCTCGGATTGCTTGCGCAAGGTGATGTCGGAAAACACCGCCACATAATTGCTGAGCGCGCCGCCGGCGTCGCGCACCGCCGAAATCGCCAGCTCCGCCGGATACCACTCGCCGCTCTTGCGGCGGTCCAGCATCTCGCCCTGCCAATGGCCGCCGCCCGCCAGCGCTTCCAGCATCGCCTGCCGGCCCAGCTGCTTCTGATCCCCAAAGATGCGCGACACCTTCCCCAGCGCCTCGGCCTCCGCGTAACCGGTGATCCGACTGAAAGCGTGGTTGACCGCGATGATGCGCGCCTCGGCGTCCATCAGCAGAATGCCTTCCGCCGAGTTTTCAAACACCTTGGCAGCCAGCCGCAGATTGGCGTCCGCCGCCAGCCGTTCGGAAATATCCATCACCACGCCGATGATGGCTTTCTTGCCCTCGTAATCGAACAAGCGGCTGTGAATCTCCACATCCACCACCACGCCGTCCTTGCGCACCGCGCGGGTGCCGTATTGCAGCACCGCGATGTTCTCGCGGTAGCGCTTGACGATTTGCTGGCGGATGCGCGCCGCCTCGCCCGGCACCAGCAACAGATCCATCGCCATGCCTTCCAGCTCCTTGGGCTGATAACCGACAATGGCCGCCAGCTTGGGGTTGGCGTAGATCAGCTTCTCGTCCTGCAAGATGTAAATGCCCACCAGCGATTGCTCCACCAGCGCGCGGTAACGCTCCTCCGCCTCCCGCTTGGCCTTTTGTTCCTGGCGGGTCTGAGTGATGTCGGTGTCCACGCTGCCCACCCCGGCCGGGCGGCCATGAGCGTCGAACAGGGGAAACTTGGTGACCAGCAAATGGCTAAGCACCCCATTGAACAGGAAGCTCTCTTCAAACTGGCGCGGCTCCAGGCAGGACAGCACCACCGCGTCCTGCGCGCGGATTTGCGCGGCGTCCGCCGCGTCGAACAGCTCTTCCACCGTCAAGCCCTGCATGCCCTGCGGCGAGCGGCCCACCCGACGCGCATAAGCGGCGTTGGCCAACAGAAAGCTGCCGTCCAGCCCCTTCAGCGACATCATATTGGGGCTGTTGTTGACCAGGGATTCCACCCTGGCGCGAAATTCACGCAGCGCGCTCTCGTTCTGGCGATGGCCATCGGCCAACACCGATACCAGCAGAGTCGCGCAACTCAAGGCCAAGGTCAGCGCCACCTCGCTGGCACCGTTGAGCACGCTGGCGTGCATGGTCAACTCCGGCGCCAGCACGTACAGCGACAGCAGGCCGAGCACCCAGGCGCCAACCAGCGCCGCGCCGCGGAAACCCACGCGGAATGCCGCCCACAACATAAGAGGAAAGAACACCAGTTGGCAGGGCAGCGAATAAGCGAGGCTACTGCCCAGCAGGCTAAGCCACGCCACGCTGGCCAAAGCCAGGATCAGGCCGGTTTCCAACACCTGACGCCGCGTCGGCGTTGCGCCGGACGCATACAAGGCCGGCGGCACGCACAAGGACAGGGCCAGCCCGGACACGCCCCAAGCCTGCGCCGCCCACGACCACAAACCCTCCATGCCGAACCAGCGCCATCCGGCGCCGGCGGCCAAACCGGCCAGCAGCACCGACGGATAGCAGGCCAAGCGCAGCAGCAGCCGCAACAAGTCCGCCGGCTGACGCACCGCCAGCCCTCCGCGCAAGCCGGCCGCGTACAGACCGGGCGCCAACGCGTACAGGCTGATCAGCAGCAGTGCGGCCCATTGCGGTGACGACCATTGAGCGGCCAGGACGGCGGCGGCCACCGGCCACCACCAGGACTGCCGCCAGCCGCGACGCAAAAGACGATAACTCCATACGCCGTGAGCCAGAAAGGCCGCCAGCGAAAACCCCAATACCGGCTCGCGCGGCCAGAATGCCGTGCACGCCAAAAACCCGAGAAACACCGCCGCGTCCCGGCAAGCCGATCCGACTGTCACACCACCCCGCCCCCGTTCGCGCCGGCGCTCTGCCGCGCGCCGCAATTAACTTTGCATTAAAAAATCAAATGCATATATGCCAAATGAAAAACAAAACCACCCGACTGACATACAATATATGCAATTGCCGGATGCAGCCAGACAATGCCGATGAAAATATTCACCCCGCCGAACACAAGCCGCGCCGACCTTGCGCAAGCCCAGCGAACGGCGCGCGGCGGACGGCTGCTATAATCCCGAAACCGCCAAGCCCGAAACCGCCAAAACTAGTGAAGCAGCATGTTGGATAATCTCCCGCGGATACCTCCCGCCAGTCAGAAAACTCGTCACGGACGCCTGCCCGCCGGGCTGGACGCCAACATCGTCGCCCGCCTCGCTGCCCAGCGGCGTCCGCTGCTCATCCTCGCCGCCGACGCGCAATCCGCCCAACGCCTGCAAGCCGAGGCCCCATTCTTTGCGCCCTCGCTGCGCGTGGCGCTGCTGCCTGACTGGGAAACCCTGCCCTACGACCACTTCTCCCCCCACGGCGAACTGGTCAGCGAACGGCTGGCTACCTTGTGGCAGATCCATCAGCGTGAATGCGATGTGATCATCGCCCCGGTCGGCACTGCGATGACACGGCTGGCGCCGATAAGCTATTTGCTGGGACGCACCTTTTTCCTGCAGGCCAAGCAGCGGCTGGATGTGGAACAGCTGCGCGCCAATATGGTCACCGCCGGCTACCACCACGTCACTCAGGTGATGGCCCCGGGAGAATTCTCCATCCGCGGCGGCTTGATCGATCTGTTCCCAATGGGTTCGGCGCTGCCTTACCGCATCGATCTGTTCGACGACGAAATCGACAGCCTGCGCACCTTCGATCCGGACAACCAGCGTACCCTGTACCCGGTACCGGAAATCCGGATGCTGCCGGCGCGCGAGTACCCGGCGGATGAAAGCGGCGTCACCGCCTTCCGCCAGCGTTACCGCGAACGCATCGAAGGCGACCCCAGCAAAAGCCGCATCTATAAAGACGTCTCTCAAGGCCTGTGGCCGGCCGGCATCGAATACTTCCTGCCGCTGTTCTTCGACGACACCGCCACTCTGTTCGACTACTTGGGCGACGACGCGCTGATTGTGTTGCACCATGATGTGCAACACGCCGCCAACGTCTTCTGGCAAGACGTGGAAAGCCGCTACGACATGGCGCGCGGCGATCTGGAACGCCCGGTACTGCCGCCGGCCGACATTTTCCTGCGTCCGGACGAACTGATGGCGCGGCTCAAACCCTACGCCCGCATCGAACTGGCCGGCGACGGCGAACTCGCGGAAGGCTGCGCTCCTCTGCCGGAGCTGGCGGTGGAACGCCGTGCCGAGCAGCCTCTGCATAAGCTGGACGCTTTCATCCGCAGCGGCCGTCAGCGCATCCTGATTACCGTGGAAAGCCTGGGCCGCCGCGAAACCGTCCACCAGTTCCTGCAAGAGCACGGCATTAAGCCGCGCCCGGTGGACGGCTGGGCCGAATTCATCGCCGGCGACATGCCGCTGGCGCTCTGCGTGGCACCGCTCTACACCGGTTTCGCCCTGCCCGGCGCCGGCATCGCCGTAGTCACCGAATCCGAGTTGTACCAGCATGTGGCGCGCAGCCACGCCCGCCGCAAAAGCGCGCGCGCCGGTTCCGACTCCATGCTGCGCGACCTGGCCGAAGTCAAGGCGGGGGATCCGGTGGTGCATGAGCAGCACGGCATCGGCCGCTACGTGGGCCTGGTGTCCATGGACCTGGGCGAAGGCGAAACCGAACTGATGCAACTGGAGTACGCGGATAGCGCCACCCTCTATGTGCCCGTCAGCCAACTGCACCTGATCTCCCGCTACGCGGGCGGCGTGGCGGACCAGATCCACCTGCACAAGCTGGGCAATCCCGCCTGGGAAAAAGCCAAGAAACGCGCCGCGGAAAAAGCCCGCGACACGGCCGCGGAACTGCTCAACCTCTACGCGCAACGCGCCGCGCGGGAAGGCCACAGCTTCAGCCTGTCCCATCAAGACTACGACGCCTTCGCCGCCGGTTTCGGCTTCGAAGAAACCCCGGACCAGGCCAGCGCCATCGAAGCCGTGGTTCAAGACATGTGCTCCGGCAAGCCGATGGACCGGCTGGTCTGCGGCGACGTCGGCTTCGGCAAGACCGAAGTAGCGCTGCGCGCCGCCTTCGTCGCTGTCCTTGGCGGCAAACAGGTGGCAGTGCTGGTGCCCACCACTCTGCTGGCGGAACAGCATTTCCAGAATTTCTCCGACCGCTTTGCCGACTGGCCGGTGAAAATCGCAGAACTCTCTCGCTTCCGCAGCGCCAAGGAAAGCAAGGCTTCGCTGGCCGGCCTGGCCGATGGCAGCGTCGACATCGTCATCGGCACCCACAAGCTGGTGCAGCCGGACATCCAGTTCAAGAATCTGGGCCTGGTCATCATCGACGAGGAGCACCGTTTCGGCGTGCGCCAGAAAGAACAGCTCAAACGGCTGCGCGCCAATGTGGACGTACTGACGCTGACCGCGACGCCGATTCCGCGCACTCTGTCGATGGCGCTGGAAGGGATGCGCGACTTCTCCGTCATCGCCACCGCCCCCAGTCGCCGGCTGGCGGTTAAAACCTTCGTCAGCCCGATGGCCAACGGCGTGATACGCGAAGCGGTACTGCGCGAACTCAAGCGCGGCGGCCAGGTGTTCTTCCTGCACAATGAGGTGGACACCATAGAAAACATGCGGGAAAAGCTGGCGGAACTGGTGCCGGAAGCTCGCATTGGCGTGGCCCACGGCCAATTGCGCGAGCGCGAGCTGGAACAAGTGATGCGCGACTTCCTGCAGCAGCGCTTCAATGTGCTGCTGTGCTCTACCATCATTGAAACCGGCATCGACATCCCCAACGCCAACACCATTCTGATCAATCGGGCCGACAAGTTCGGCCTGGCCCAACTGCACCAGCTGCGCGGCCGCGTCGGCCGCAGCCATCACCAGGCCTATGCCTATCTGCTGACCCCGGAAGGCATCACCAAGGACGCGATGAAACGGTTGGAAGCCATCCAGATGTCCGAGGAGCTGGGCGCAGGCTTCTACCTGGCGATGCACGACCTGGAAATCCGCGGCGCCGGCGAGGTGCTGGGCGAAGGCCAATCCGGCGAAATGCAGGAAGTGGGTTTCTCTCTGTTCACCGAAATGCTCAAACAGGCGGTGCGCGACCTCAAAAAAGGACGCACTCCGGACCTGGACGCGCCACTGGGCGTCACCACTGAAATCAATATGCACAGCCCGGCGCTGCTGCCGGACGGTTATTGCCCCGACGTGCACGAGCGGCTGGTCCTGTACAAGCGGCTGGCCACCTGCGAGAGCGAGCAGGAAATCGACGACATCCACGAAGAACTGATCGACCGCTTCGGCTTGCCGCCGCAAACCGTCAAGACGCTGATAGACAGCCACCGCCTGCGCCTGCTGGCCAAGCCGCTGGGCGTGCAAAAGCTGGACGCCAGCGAGGTGGCCATCCAGGTTCATTTCGTCAAGAACCCGCCGATAGACCCGATGAAGATCATCCAATTGCTGCAAACCAAGCGCAATTACCGGCTGGCGGGCCAGGACAAGCTGCGCGTGGAGGCCGATATCCAGGACGTGGCGCTGCGCGTGGTCAGGGTCAAGGAACTGCTGAAGGAGCTGAGCTCCTGAACATCTGTTTACGATCTGCTACGCGTCGGCGATACGGCGTTGCGGCGGATCGTGAACCAAGCCCCAAAAAGGAAAATTCCGGGCTCTGCCTAAACGCGGACAGGGAAATCCAAAAGCATAACCGGCCAACAAAGCCAACCCGCCGGCATCCGGTTCGGATGAAAGAAGAAAGCGCTTACTTGAGCAATATCAAGACAAACGAGGACAGCGACTCTGAGGGAAAAGGCCTTGTCCCTTGTTTTTACAGGAAAAACTATTGTCACAGGATTGAAACGGAAAACCCTGTGGATAACTTTGTTGATAAAACTGTGCAAATATGCTCTCAAGCCAAGCGCCAGGCCGTTTTTAGGCTTAGTCCGCCCTGGATAAGAAAACAATCAAGTTATTGATTTTATTGAATTTTTTAGAGATATCAAACGCTACGCAAGCCAAGACTCAACTCGCTTTAGCTGAAAATATTTTCCACCCCCCGCTGTGGATCACTTGACAACCATGTTTTTTACCACCACCCAGAACGACGTCATCAGCGTCTCCTCCCTCAACCGCATGGCGCGCGATCTGCTGGAAAGCGGACTGCCGCCGATGTGGATAGGCGGAGAGATTTCCAACCTCACCCTGGCCGCGTCCGGACACGCCTATTTCTCCTTGAAAGACGGCCGCGCCCAAGTGCGTTGCGTGATGTTTCGCGGCAAAGTGTCGCAACTGCCCTTCCGCCCGGCGGAAGGCATGCAGGTGGAGCTCAAGGGCACCGTCACCCTGTACGAGGCACGCGGCGATTTCCAGATCAACGTCGATCAGATGCGTTCCGCCGGCCTGGGCCGTTTGTACGAGGCTTTTGAAAAGCTCAAGGCCAAGCTGCAGGCGGAAGGCTTGTTCAACCCCGCGCACAAGCGCCCGCTGCCGCCGCACCCCGCCGCCATCGGCATCGTCACCTCGCCGGCCGCTGCCGCCTTGCGCGACGTGGTCAGCACCCTGCGCCGCCGCATGCCCGGCATCCCGGTCATTCTCTACCCGGCCCAAGTGCAGGGGGAAGGCTCCGCCCAGCAAGTAGCCGACGCTATCCGGCGCGCCGGCGAGCGGCGCGAAGTGGACGTGCTCATCGTTTGCCGCGGCGGCGGCAGCATCGAAGACCTGTGGTCGTTCAACGAAGAAATCGTCGCCCGCGCCGTGGCCGCCAGCCCCATTCCCACCGTCAGCGGCGTCGGCCACGAAACCGACTTCACCATCTGCGACTTCGTGGCCGACAAGCGAGCGCCCACGCCCACCGCCGCAGCGGAGCTGGTCTCCCCCAGCCGCGAGCACCTGAGTGCTCAGCTCGAAACCGCCAAGCGCGGGCTGGAGCGCGCGCTCGGCCGCTTGCTCACCGACAAGTCTCAGCAACTGGACTACCTTGCGCGCCGGCTAGCTCACCCGGGCGAAAAGCTGCAACGCCAGCGCGAGGCGCTCCAGCGTCAGCAAGAGCGGCTGCAACGCCGGCTGAGCGGTCTGTTTGAACAACGGCGCTGGGCGCTGCAACTGGCGGACAGCAAGTTGCAGCGCCGTCGGCCCGACCTGGCGCATGCAGTCCAAGCCATGGACCGTTTGCAAACCCGGTTGCAACGCGCGCGCCAGGACCTGCTCAACCGGCAAACTCAGAAGCTGGACACCCTGGCCGCCACCCTGCTGGCGCTCAACCCTGAAGCGGTGCTGGCCCGCGGCTACGCCATCGTGCAAAAACAGGACGGCACCGCGGTCAAATCCCCGGAAGAGCTGCGCAACCGCGAGCGGGTTTCCCTGCGCCTGGCCGAAGGCAGCACCGAAGCGCTGATCGATCATCCGCAAGGCGCGCAGCCCAGCTTGTTCTAAGAACCTGTTCTAAGAACCTGTTCAAAGTCTCTGAGTGTAGCGTAGTGTGAGAAAATCCAGAGGTGAGAAAAAGCTACCCAAGTGATATCAGTCGCGAACAATTTGAAGTGATCAGACCACTTCTGGAAAGTGCGCGTAAGAGAACAAGCCCCCGTCGAGTGGACTTGTATGAAGTGTTTTGTGCCGTGCTGTACCTGCTCCGAAGCGGCTGCCAATGGCGAATGCTTCCTGAAGCGTTTCCCAAATGGCGTACCGTCCATTCGTATTTCACCATGTGGAGTGAGCCGCGAGAAGGGGGCAGCCTGCTGGAGCAGGCGCTTAAAAAATCAGGTTGGCGCGGCCCGAGAGAAACTGGGGCGGAACGCTTGCAGCAGGTTCTTGATCGTGGACGCGCAGAGCGTGAAGAACACTGATACAGCAGGGTTAAAAGGCTACGACGCAGGTAAGAAGGTCTCAGGTATCAAGCGCCATATTGTTGTGGACACGCAGGGCCTGCCACATGCGGTGGCCGTGACTACAGCGGAGGTAACGGATCGCAAAGGGGCGCTACAGGCGCTACGGCAATGTAAATCCAGATTGATTGGGGCTCAGAGCCTGCTGGCGGATAGTGGCTATGTTGGCAACCCCTTTGCTCAAGGCGTGAGTGAGATTCTGGGGGCGGACGTGACGGTGCAGATTGCCAAACGGAGCGAGCTGCATACCTTCAAGGTGATGCCCAAACGCTGGGTTGTTGAGCGCAGCTTCGCTTGGTTGGAAAAGAGCAGAAGGCTGTGGAAGAACTGCGAGCGGAAACTCAATACCAGCTTACAGTTCATCCATCTGGCCTTCTTGGGGCTCTTACTCAAAAGACTTTGAACAGGCTCTAAGAGCCTGGCGAGCAAGAGCGAGACAAGGCGAAAACAAGCGAAAAAGCGGAATGTACGAGTGGTACATGAGCATTTTGAGCTTGTACTCACCGTGCAACGCTTCACGACGCGCAGCAGATCGTGAACAGGTTCTAAGACTCGCTCTTGCTAGCGAGACTTTGCACAGGCCCTAAGCCCTAGCGCCGTCAACGCGGCCAAAAGCGAATGGGGCAATGACCCCATTCGTGACCGCGCCGGTGCCGCTTAAAAATATCCCAGCGGCCGCTCAGCCAAGGCGAGCAGCACGTCTTCCCACAGTTCCGGCGCGCATCGCGCCATCCCCACCGCCTTGCCATGCGCTTGCAAAGACTGTGGCAGGGGCATGAAACCCAAACGCTGATAAAACCGCCATTCAATATCCGCGAACAACAAGAACACCTCTGCCCGGCAATGCCGCCGATATCCTGCGAGCAGGCCGTTCAAGGCCAGGCTGGCACAACCCTGGCCACGCCATTCAGGCCCCGTGGCCACCGACCCCAAACCCAATGTCACCCGTCCCGCCAGTCGCGGCAGCTGATAAGCAATCGCCGAACAGAGCAAGCCGCCGCCCGCGTCCGCCAACACATGCCAGCGGCCGCGCTGGTATTTGCGCGAATCGCGACACAAACGCAGGTAGTCGGCCTCGGAGCATCCCTCGCCCCAGGCATCCTTCCCCATCAGGTAAACCGCCTCCATCTCCGATATGGCGGCCGACCGCAAGGTCAAACCGTCGCGGCTCTGTGCCGGCAAGGCCGGCGCCGGGCATAGCCAGTCAAACGCCACCGCCCACCTCCCCATCTAAAAACCCACGAATAATGACTTTGGGTTTTCATATCCGCCATATTTACGCCAACAAGCTTGAACTGTGCTAGCATCCGGCGCGGCAAAACGCCCATACGCGTCCCGCCCATCCATCTTGAGCCTGTTCTAAAGTCTCGCGAGCTAGGGCAAGACGAGGCGAAAACCAACGCCCCTTTTTATCCATCCCGCCGAAGCGCGGCTGACTTTGAACAGGCTCTTACCGCCGTCAGGGAAGCTTCATGTCGCCAGTACACAAATGGGAAATCACCGTCGCCGCCGGCGGCTATTACCCCGATCTCGCCCACAACTTCTTCGGCAACGACATCGATCTGGGCTATGAAAACGATCACATCGGCATGCAGTTCTACGCCTATTCCCGCCATATCGACGACCTGGACGATCCCGAGCACGTATCCCAACGTCTCTACAGCCTGCAGCTGCTGCTCAACGGCGCCCTGCGCGCCTCCACTGGCGATATCAACAGCATGCCGATCCAGTTTCTGGGTTTCAGCGCCTACGAGGACGGCGGCTTTCACTCCATCAGCGCTCAGCAGATAGAAGAAGACCCGTTCAGCCGCAACCCCAGAATCGACCAGGTCCACACCCGTTACGAAAACCCGCGCCAACGCTACCCGTCCTACCTTCTCTACCTATGCAAGCGCGATCCCGATCTACGCGACCTGCTATTCCTGCTGGGCCTGATATCCACCTGCACCACGCTGGAAAAAGTGCTGACCTGGGGCACCTTGTACAAGATACTGGACAGCGTCAAACACCATGCCAAGTCCATAGGCGCCGCCATTGACACCTTCGCCGACCCGGAGCAGCTCAGCTTGTTCACCGCCGCCTGCAACAACACCAGCATCCTCGGCATCTACGCCCGGCACGGCGCCTCGGAAAACCCGCCGCCCAAGCGCGTGATGACCGACATCACCGAAGCCAGCACGCTGATCGCCGGCATGACCGCGCGCTTTTGCCGCAGCTATATCGCGGCGAAACACCCATGAACCGGTTCACAATCGTTTATCAGTGCCTTGAAGCGCTGCGCAGAACATCTCGGGTCCGACACGCCCAGGGGCCAAATGTTGGCTAGCCAGAAACTTCGCTAGAGCGCCTTGTCCATCTCCCGGCAGTCCATTTCCACACCATCGGCCAGCGGCTGGCGCGCCGCCGCGCCCAGCCTATACCCCATGGCCAGGTAAAAGCCCAATGCGTTCAGCGATGCCTTGAGCGTGACGCGGGCACAGCCGGTTTCCCTCACCGTCTCTTCCGCCGCGCCCAGCAAGCATTGGCCCAAGCCCAGGCCGGTGCAGGCCGGGTCCACGTACAACGCCTGCAACAAACCCTGTTCCGGCGCGCAGATGGCAAAACCGCCCAAGCGCCCCTCGGCCGCAGCCAGCAGCACCCGACGTTCCGGAGTGGCAATCGTCTGCCGCATCCACGCGGCGCGCGCGGGACTGGGCGGCGGCGACCAGGCTGCGCGCACTGACGACGAGTAGAACGATGGCGCTATCGCCTGCACCGCGCGGAAATGTAGCCGGATCAAACCTTCGGCATCCTCCGCCAGCGCGGAACGGATTTGAAACAGCGACGGTGATTCGGAGTGAAGCAAGGACATGGCGATACCGGGAGCGAATGAGCGATGAACCTCACCCTAAGGCAAGCCGCCACATACGGCAACGCCACTTGCATTGTCTCCCCCTTGCCACCGGACGCTTGCGGCAATGACGTCTGCGTTTCTATGATTAGCCGGAGCAAGGACCCCATCCCCATCAAGGAGCCCGGACATGCAACAAGCGCACAGCGCTTTTGAACAACTGCTGGCGGCTTATGGCGCCGCGGTGTTCGCCAAGGATGCCGCGGCGTTCGCCGCCCTATACAGCGACGATGTGCATGTGTTCGATATATGGGAGCGGGATTCTCTGCGCGGCATCGCCGCCTGGCGCAGCATGGCCGAGCAGTGGTTTCAGTCACTGGGGGAGGACAGGGTTCAAGTCAGCGCGCAGGCAATCGAGTCCTGTGAAAACGCGGAACTGGCCATAGGCCACGCGCTGCTGACCTATACCGCCCTGTCGCCGACGGGGGAAACGCTCAGGTCGCTGAGCAACCGCATCAGCATGGGCTTGCGTCGCGAGCAGGGCCAGTGGAAGGTATTTCATGAACATAGCTCCTTGCCGGGGCGACAGGAATAAGCCCGCGGCCGCGCATGGCCGCCGTCTGCTCTTTAGCACAGGAGCCAAAACATTTTCCTGGTCTAGGTTTAGTGGGCGCCGGGCGCCACCTATTCAATACGAATAAGCGCCCTCGCATCCTCTATCACCGGTTTCATTAGCCAGGAGAAAATCATGGCGCCGTTTCCTACCAAAGTCAGTCAGGTCCGCATTTACCCCTATATCCCGAATTCGCTCATCGTCGTGCCCGCGGTGTTCACCGGCGGCGCGGGCACCTACTCGGTGGGCACCCTGGGAAGGAATGTGTTTTACAACCTCGATCTGACTTCGGGCGAGCCTCAGCACAGCGGCGTCCATTCGGGCAACCGCTACTACGCCATCTGCACCAATCCGGAAGGCAGCGAGTTCACCACCATGTGGCTGACTTGCCTCCAGGGCGGAGAAACGCCCAGATTCGGCCGCACCATCACCCATGGCCGCCCGCGGCCGCAGGTGCGCGACGACGCCGATCTCCATGAGGATATCGCTTACCAGATCCACCTGAACGACGTGTCGGTCAGCGCTTACATCCCGCCCAACGAGCCACTATCGATTCCGCTGATTGAAAACGGCAAGGGCATCGCCACCTTTGCCGGCCTGCTGCCCGGCGGCACGTGGTCGGTGACCGTGGCAGGCGGGGAGCGGCCAAACCACCTGCAAGAAGGCATGACCGTCACCATCGCCGGCACCAATGTCGCCACCGGCAAGCCCTTCCACATTCCAGCGGTCTTCGAGACCAAGGAAACCGGCGATCCCGCCGAGTTCGTGGAATGGCGCGTGCTGCGGGAACTGTAAGCGGAACGGCCGGCTGTCCGCCGGCCGCCTTTGACGTCTCTTTGCGGACGGCAGCTTAAGCTGTCGTCCGCAACGGTTTCCAAAGCGCTTACTTGACTTGCAGCAGGTCCGCCAGATGGACGTCCACGCCGCCGGCCGCGCCCACCGCGTTGACGTGGTCGAAATAGTCGTACCAACCGCTGGCGCGAATGCCAGCCAGCATCGCCTCACAGGCCTCTTGATTCGGCAGGCTCCACACCCCCAGAAAACGATAGGGCGCAGCCTGATCGGCGTCGGCGGCGATCTGGCTTAAAGTCAGCAATTGAATGCCCAGGCCGGGCAGCGCCTCCATATTGGTTTTGATCTGGTCCAGAAAGTCGGTGCGATGCAAAAAACTCAAAGCCAGCCAAGCCGGCTTTGGACTGTACAGTTCTACCAGATAGTGCGCCATTGAGGATCTCCATGAGTATGAACAACCGAAGCCGCGTTCTGCGATTAAGCCCCGCTCAGCTTCGCATGTCATTGCGTCTTATTGCCAGCTGAAAAACTTTGATGTTATAAAAAGCATCCGACCGCTCCCATTAAATTTTCGGTGAGCGGCTCACAGCCACCGCGGCTACCGCCGCGTCAGCCATATCCCCAACAAGAGCATTCCGCGCGCCTTGTCTGCCTGGCAGCAGCCAAGCGTCAGCGGCATTGCCACCGCAGGACAAAGATTCATCATGCAGTGTAGACACGCCCTATTCCTGTCGCTGGCCGCCTTGAGCGCGAGCCTGACGGCGGCTCCCCTGCCTTCTTACGACTTCGCCTTGAAAGATCCGTGGGACGCTCGCGTCAAGCCGTCAATGAAGCCGACGGATAAAAAGAACAAGCCACTCAAGTTCAAAAGCGCGGTGCAGTTGAAAGACCTGGACGCCGGCCCGGATTTTTCGGTCAAAGCGGATCTGAACACACCCAGCTTGCGGGAACGGATGCAAAGAGAACAGATGCAGCATTGCATCGGCATCAACCCGCCTCCGGGCTGCCCCAGCGTCGGCTTCAACCCGCTGCCGCGTTGCTTCGGCCAGAGCAACTGCGAACAACACGCGCCCCCGCCGGCTTATCCGCTCAGCGGCCCCACCCGGCAGCAGCCGGGCGATTACTCGCTGCGCGGCAGCTGGCTGCCGCGTTGAGACGCAAAAAACCCGCTCCTTGCGAGCGGGTTTTTCATTGCGGCTGGAAACGGGCAAACGTCAACGGGCGTTTTGCGCCAGCCGCGCCACTTCCTCGGCGCTGCGCTTGTGGTAGCCCAGCAGATAGTAGGCCACCACAAGGAAGGCCAGCCAACCCGGGCCAATAATCAAGGCGATGCGAGTGTCCGGGAAGTAAGCCATCAAGCCCACCACCAGGATCAAGAACCCCATGGCGATGTAAGAACCATACGGCCAGAACGGCATCTTGTAGGCCAGCGCCGCCAACTGCTCGCGGCTCAGAGTGCGGCGGAAACGCAGCTGGGCCAGCAGAATGATCACCCAGGTCCAGATCGCCCCAAAGGTGGAAATCGCGGTCAGCCAGGTGAAAACCTCCTTGGGCGCCAGGTAGTTGAGCAGCACGCCCATCAGCAGCGCGAATACCGACATCAGCAACGCGAATACCGGCACGCCTTGGCGCGACACCTTGGCGAACACAGGCAGCGCCTGCTGTTGCTGAGCCAGGTTGTACAACATGCGGCCGGTGCTGAAAATCCCGCTATTGCACGAAGACAGCGCGGCGGTGAGCACCACGAAGTTGATGATGCCGGCGGCAGCCGGGATGCCCAACTGCTCGAAAGTCAGCACGAAGGGGCTGCCGCGGGTACCCAGTTCATTCCACGGGTAAATGGCCAAAATGACAAACAGCGCGCCGATGTAGAAGATCAGAATGCGCCAGAACACCGAATCCACTGCGCGTGCCAGCGCTTTCTTGGGGTTCTTGGCTTCGCCGGCGGTCAGTCCCAGCATTTCCACGCCCAAATAAGCGAACATCACCATTTGCAGCGACATCAGCACGCCACTGAAGCCATTGGGCATGAAACCGCCGTGGCTCCACAGATTGGAGATGCCGGTGGCCACTCCGCCATGGCCCAGACCGAACACGATCATGCCCAGGCCGCCGATGATCATCAGCACAATGGTGACGATCTTGATCAGCGCGAACCAGAACTCGAATTCGCCATAGGCCTTGACCGCGATGAAGTTAACGCCGCCCATGGCCACCAGCGCGGCCAGAGCCCAATACCAGGCTGGAATGTCCGGGAACCAGATGCCCATGTAGACCCCGACGGCAGTGATTTCCGCCATGCAAGTCACCAGCCACAGGAACCAGTAGTTCCAGCCGGTCAGGTAGCCGGCCAAGGGGCCGAGGTAATCCAGCGCGTAACGGCTGAACGACCCGGCCACCGGATTATGGATGGCCATTTCACCCAGCGCTCGCATGATCAGGAAGATGGCAAAGCCGCCTAGGGCGTAAGCCAGCATGATGGCGGGGCCGGCCATTTTGATAGCGGTGGCCGATCCCAGAAACAGGCCGACGCCAATGGTGGCGCCAAGAGCCATGAGGTTGATATGCCGCTCTTCCAGTCCCCTGTGCAGGGAGTCCTGAGCAGGTTGCATAGTTGCTCCTTTAACTGTCTTTGTATTGCGTAAGGGTTGTGGCCTTGGCGCTTATAACCCGGTTACGATCTGCGGCGCTTCGGCGAGACCGCGTTGAAAACACCCTCAAAATGCTCATGTACCACGAGTACATTCCGCTTTTTTGGACGTTTTCGCCTTGTCTTGCTCTTGCTCGCGAGATCGTAAACACGTTCTTTAGAGCCAGTTCACGATCTCGCGAGAGCATTTCGAAGAGGCACTCACGGTGTAACGCTCCGCAACAGCCAGCAGGTCGTAAACAGGTTCAAGGGCAGCGCCGCCGCCGATGTTATGGCTTGGGATTGTCGTTGTGGCCCATAACACATGGGGCAGGAGATTACCTCAAGACCTTTGTCATGTCATGTTTCAGAATATAGCTACGCGCAAAAGGCATAAACACGGCGCTTAATGCCGGCTCTCCCGCATCCGTGCCAGCAGCCCCCAGCGCCCTTCCCTCCGCCGATCTAGATCGGCGGCATCCCACAGTCCGGCCAAGGCCAACAGGTGCTATCAATAAAGCGTTGAATCGGTTTATCGAGCCGGGAGCATGCACCTATGCGGCACCACAGCATCAGCCTGAAGCTCAACCTGGCCTTCATGCTCATCATGTCCGCCCTGCTGGCGGCGTTCGGCGCGCTGGACTACTGGCGCACCCAACAGGAGTTGCACCAGACGCTGGACAGCGAAATCGCCGCGATCGGCGCACGGCTGGCGGCAAACCTGGCCGGGCCAATGTGGAATTTCGACAGTGCCCAAGGCTTGCGGGTACTGGAAGCGGAGATGGGAAAACGCGCCCTCCGCGGCGTTTTCGTCCGCGACGCCAACGGCGCGCCGTTCGCCGGCTACCGCCGCGAGGCCGACGGCTCGCTGCTTCGCGTAGGAAAGCCGGCCTCTGATGCGGATATGACCCGCGAACGCATCGTGGTCTTTCACGACGGCGCGACCGCGCGCACTGTCGGCAAACTAAGCCTGCAAGTGTCTACAGAAGAAATCCGCGAGAAACTGCACGCTGTGCTGTGGCGGGTATCGGCGGAAATCCTGCTGCTGGATCTGGTCACCGTCATGGTGCTGTCCCTGCTGGTACGCCGCCTGCTGCATCAGCCCATCCGCGAAGTAAGCCAAGCCCTGCACGCCATCGCCGATGGCGATCTGACCGCGCCGCCGCGCTACACCAGCCAGGACGAGCTGGGCGACCTGGCAGAATCCACGCGCAGGCTGGTGGCTAAGCTGGCCGGCATTCTGGGGCATATCGACGCCTTCTCCTCGGACCTGGCCAACGCCGCGCGTCAGATCAGCCAGGCGGTGGACACGCTGAGCCAGCAAGCGGCAGAGCAGGCCAACAACATCGACAAGAACAGCGCCAGTCTCGAACAGATCTCCGCCTTCGTGTGGAAGAACCGGGACGATGCCCGCACCACGGACCAGATGGCCAGCGACAGCAGCAGACACGCGTTGGCCGGCGGCCAAGCGGTGGACGAAACCATTGCCGCGATGTGGGACATCGCCAACAAAGTGCTGATCATCGACGATATCGCCTATCAAACCAATCTGCTGGCGCTGAACGCGGCGATAGAGGCCGCCCGCGCCGGCGAGCATGGCCGCGGCTTCGCGGTGGTGGCTGGGGAAGTGCGCAAACTGGCGGCGCGCAGCCAGCAGGCGGCCAAGGAAATCAGCCAGCTGACGCAAAGCAGCGTGCGCCGCGCCGAACACGCGGGCGAACTGTTCAACCAGATGTTGCCGGCGATACAAAGCACCGCCAGCTTCGTGCAGGAGATCAATCAATCCTCCAACCAGCAAGCGCTGCAGGTGGAACAGATCAATCAGGGGGTCAGCGAAATCAGCCGGTCGATGCAAGCCAACGCCGCGGCGTCGGAACAACTGACCGCCACCGCGCGCGGCATGAGCGAGCAGGCGGTGGAGTTGGCGCAGACCATAGGCTATTTCAAATACTGAGCCGGCCGTTGCGCAAAGAAAAAACCGCCGGGCTGACGCGCGGCGGCTTGACGGACGGCTGCGGGGCTCACACCGCCTTAAGCTTGCCCTTGGCCGGGCGCGCCTCGGGCTTGGCTTCCGCGCCCGCCTCTCGCTCCCAACTCTCCTTGTAGGCACGGCCGTAATAGCTATCCAACAGCAGCTGTTTCAGTTCGCTGATCAGCGGGTAGCGCGGGTTGGCGCCAGTGCACTGGTCATCGAAAGCGGCCTCCGCCAGCAAGTCCACCTTGGCCAGGAAGTCCGCCTCGGCCACACCGGCGGCCTGAATGGACGCCGGAATGTCCAGCGTGCGCTTGAGCGCGTCCACCCATTCGATCAGCTTCTCCACCCGCTCGTGGTCGCGGCTGGCCTCCAGGCCCAGGTGGCGGGCGATTTCAGCATAGCGCGCCACACTCTTGGGCCGGTCGTACTGGCTGAAGGCGGTCTGCTTGGTGGGCACATCGGCGGCGTTGTAGCGAATCACATTGCTGATCAAGAGCGCGTTGGCCAGGCCGTGGGCCAGGCCAAATTCGGCGCCGATCTTGTGCGCCATCGAATGGCAAACGCCGAGGAAAGCGTTGGCGAAGGCGATGCCGGCGATGGTGGCGGCGTTGTGCACCTGCTCGCGCGCCTTGGGATCGCCCGCGCCGTTGCGATAGGCGGACGGCAGGTAATCCTTCAACAGCTTCAGCGCCTGCAAAGCCTGTGGGTCCGAATACTCGTTGGCCATCACCGAAACGTAGGCTTCCAGCGCATGAGTCACCGCGTCGATGCCGCCGAAGGCGGTCAGCGACTTGGGCATGTTCATCACCAGGTTGGCGTCCACGATGGCCATGTTCGGCGTCAGTTCGTAGTCGGCGATCGGGTATTTGACCCCGGTGTTCTCATCGGTGACCACGGCGAACGGCGTCACTTCCGAACCGGTGCCGGAGGTGGTGGGCACCGCCACCAACTCCGCTTTGCGCCCCAGTTTAGGGAACTGGTAAATCCGTTTGCGGATGTCCATGAAGCGCAGCGCCAAGTCTTCGAAATGCACTTCCGGATGCTCATACATCACCCACATGATCTTGGCCGCGTCCATCGGCGACCCGCCGCCCAAGGCCATGATCACGTCAGGCTTGAAAGCATGCGCCAGGTCCGCGCCCTTGCGCACCACCGCCAGCGTCGGATCGGCCGGCACCTCGAAGAACACCTCCACCTCCAAACCCATTTTCTTCAGCAGGCGGATAGGCTCGTCCACGAAACCATTGTCGAACAGATACTGGCCGGTGACGATCAGGCAGCGGCGTTTGCCGGACAGGTCTTCCAGCGCCACCGGCAGGCAGCCGCGGCGGAAATAAATGGACTTGGGCAGCTTATGCCACAGCATGTTTTCGGCCCTCTTGGCCACGGTCTTCTTGTTGATCAAGTGTTTGGGGCCTACGTTTTCCGAGATCGAATTGCCGCCCCAGGAGCCGCAGCCCAGGGTCAGCGAAGGCGCCAGGCTGAAGTTGTAAAGGTCGCCGATGCCGCCTTGCGACGACGGCGTGTTGATCAGGATGCGCGCGGTTTTCATCTTGTCGCCAAAGTAGCGGATGCGCTCCCCTTGCAAGTCCTGATCGGTATACAGCGCCGAGGTGTGGCCGATGCCGCCCATCGCCACCAGCGCCGCGGCCTTGTCGCAAGCGTCGATGAAGTCGCTGGCGCGGTACATCGCCAACGTCGGCGACAGTTTTTCATGGGCAAAGGCTTCGGCGGCGGATACATCGCTGACTTCGCCGATCAGCACCTTGGTGGCCGGCGGCGTTTCGATGCCGGCCATCGCGGCGATCTTGGCCGCGCTCTGGCCAACGATGGCGGCGTTGAGGCCGCCGTCTTGCAGAATCACTTTGCGCACCGCCTCCGCTTCGCGTTTGGACAGAATGTAGCCGCCGTGCTTGGCAAAGCGCTCGCGCACCGCCTCGTAGATTTCGTCGACAATGATGACGGACTGCTCCGACGCGCACACCACGCCGTTGTCGAAGGTCTTGGACATCAGGATGGAGGCGACGGCGCGCTTGATGTCGGCGGTTTCGTCTATCACCGCCGGAGTATTGCCGGCGCCCACGCCGATAGCCGGCTTGCCTGAGGAGTAAGCGGCGCGCACCATGCCCGGCCCGCCGGTGGCCAGAATCAAGTTGAGGTCAGGGTGGTGCATCAGCTGATTGGACAAGGCCACCGAAGGCTCGTCTATCCAGCCGATGATATCCGGCGGAGCGCCGGCCGCCACCGCCGCCTGCAACACCAAGCGCGCCGCTTCGCAAGTGGAGCGCTTGGCGCGCGGGTGCGGCGAGAAAATGATGCCGTTGCGCGTCTTCAAGGAAATCAAGGCCTTGAAAATGGCGGTGGAGGTGGGGTTGGTGGTGGGCACGATGCCACAGATCAGGCCGATCGGCTCGGCGATGGTGATGGTGCCGAAGGTGTCGTCCTCGGCCAGCACGCCGCAGGTTTTATCGTCCTTGTACTTGTTGTAGATGTATTCGGAGGCGAAGTGGTTTTTGATCACCTTGTCCTCCAACACGCCCATGCCGGTTTCCGCCACCGCCATCTTGGCCAGCGGTATCCGCGCGTCCGCGGCGGCCAGCGCCGCCGAGCGGAAGATGTGATCCACCTGCTCCTGGCTGAAGCCCGCAAACACGGCTTGTGCTTTTTTCACCCGCGCCACCAGCGCGTCCAGTTCCAGTTCATTGCTAACGGTCATTTCAAGTCTCCCAAACAGTTAAACCTGTTGCGGCGAGAGAATGACTAATTGGTGACAATTTATTTTCATTTATGAAAATACAATCTAGACAATATTATTGTCCATTCACCGCTCATTCTCATCGCTTAAAAACTTTTTTGTAGCAAGCGCATTACATCAATACGCTTTCAGCGCGGAAAAACCCTGTCGCTCGCAAACGCGAAACCGTAGCGGCGGCATCAATAAGCTCATGCTAAGCGAAAAAACGATATTCGTTTTTGCGCATTGCCAAACAAATACGGATTAAGCGGAGAAAAAATGTCTCAGTCGGAATCATGGAGGGAAATCAGCGCACGCCGGCTGTAATGACGGCGCTACCGCGCCCGCGCCGTGCAAATAAAATGGCCGCCTGACGGCGGCCATGACGGCGAAGCGAAAAAGCGGCGCGCCGCTATTTCATAAAGCTGTACTTAAAGAACTGGCCGGCGCGAGTCATTTCGCGGATCTTGGCCGGATCTGTCTCGCCGTTCAGATTAGTGATCACCAGCTTGCCGTAGCCTTGCTTCAGATCGTTGCGGAAATCGTAGAACGCGCCCAGCACCGCCAGCTTGCCCCCCTCCACCTCCCCGGCGAAGGTCATGATCGCGGTTTCCACCTGGTTGTTGACGTTCAATAACGCGCCGTTGGTGGGGTCAATGCCCTTGGGAATATCGATGGTGGCCAACTCTTTGCGTATCGCCGGTTCCAGCCCGCCGTAGTCGCCGGAGGCGGCTTTGATCGCGCCGCAAGCGGCATGGCCGATGATGATCAGCAAGGGGGTATGCAAATGCCGCACCCCGTATTCGACCGAGCCCTCGGCGGTGGCCAATTGATTGCCGATGTCGCGCACCATGAACAGGTCGTTGACCGCATCGCCGTGGAAGGAGTTGGTTTGCACCCGTGAGTCCGAGCAGGTCACCACAGTGGCGCGCGGGCTCTGATGCTCGGCGAAGCGCTCGAAATAGGCCTTGTCATGCGACTTCATATAGCGGGCGTTGGCTTCGACGATGGCGTTCACCACGCTGCGCACCTGCTGGGCCTCGGAAGCCAGATGCGCGTCGCCGTGCTCGACCGGCACCGCCTTGCGCTTGGGCTTGGCCGCGCGGCGCTTTTTCACCGGCGCATGCACTTCCGGGCTGGGCTCGCTCAAATTCTTGGCCGTCGGCGGCGGCGCCATCTTCACCGCCGGCTCCATTTTTTCCGGCGGCTTGGATTCGGCCTGTTTGGCTTCAGCCGGCTTGGCTTCCGCGTGTTTCGCTTCGGGCTTGACCTCCGCCTTGGCGGCCGGTTTGGCTTCGGTCTTATGTTCCGCCGCCGGCGCTGCCGGCTTGGCCGGTTCCGCCTTGTGGGCATCGGGCGCCGCCGCCTTCAACTTCAGCGGCAACTTGATCACCGTCTTGGGCTGAGACCCTTCGGCCGGCGCGGCCTCTTCCGCCCAAGCCTGAGCCGTCAACAACAGCAGACAAAGCGCCAGTTGGCGCTTGCGTCCAAGCATCCCCATGTACAACTCCTTATTGTCATCTTGGCGGTCATTATATTTATGCAATATCGGCCATGTTTGATAAAACTGAAAGACGATATTAATTGACCTGCAATTAACACATAATTATGACAAAAAGTTAATCAATAGATGCGCGGCATGCAAGCGGCGACGACAGCTCAGCTGCTTTGTATCCAATACTCAACAATACGCCCCTTCTCCACCCGATAGCAGGCGCTGCCGATTTGCCGAACCGGCTCGCCGCTCCCGGCCAGGTTCCGCCCAATCTGAGTCCAGCGCGCGTACGCCTTGTCTCCGTCCACCAGCAGTTCGTCCACCCGAAGTTCGAAAGCGCCGTAGTCGCGCAGGAACTCGCGCACGTGAGCCGCGTAATCCGCCGGGCTGCGCTCCAGCGTGTACGGCGACTCCGCCACCAGTTGATGCGCCAATACCTTAGCCGCCAGATAATCGCTCGCCGCATCCGGATTGCGTCCGGAACGCACCTCGTTCAAAAACCCCGTCACTATCGCTCTGGTATCCTGCATTTTCGTTTCTCCTCGATTCAACATCACGGTTAATGAAATACCCGTCGGTTCCGGGCACAATCGACCGGATTGGCGCACTGCCGCCCCCCGCTCGACGCCGCATACCTCACGCGCTCCAGCTCCTCGGTTTCGTCGCGAAGCGCACGCCGTGCGTGGGCCTGCATGCCCTGCCACCACAAGCGGCCCAGCCACCTCCAAAACCGGCTCCATCCCTCCTTGGCTCCCCATGTCATGATGCGCTCCAATTGTTCTGCTATTGATCACGCAAGCATGCTAATCTACATGCCCATACAATAAAATCCGTGAAATACCCACACACTGTTCTGAAATGAAAACAAACCACCCTCCCTCTCCAGATGCTCTGCTGGCTTTCGACGCGCTGGCCCGCCACGGCAGCTTCACCGCGGCGGCCGACGCGCTAGGATGCGCCAAAAGCCGCGTCAGCCAATTGGTCAAACAACTGGAGCTGGAGCTGGGCACGGTGCTGGTGCTGCGCAATACCCGGCGCGTGGCGCTGACCGAGGCCGGCCAACGGCTGGCCATACACGCGCGCCAATTGCGCGAGATGCTGGACCGGGTGCGCGGCGACGTGGGCAATGTTCAGGATTGCGTGGAAGGGCCGCTGGTGATCAGCTCCGCCTCGGCCTTCGCCCAGTTCCTGCTGGTGCCCATCTTGTCGGAGCTCTCCAATCAGTACCCGGGGCTGGAGATGCAGTTGCAAGTGGAAAACCGGCTGCAAGACCCTGTGGCCGAAGGACTGGATTTTTGCGTGCGCACCCGTAATGTCTACGACGACGGACTGGTGGCCAAACCGCTGGGCTTCATGCGCGAAACCGTCTACGCCTCGCCCGGCTACCTTGCGCAAGCCCCCAGGCTGGAACACCCGGAGGACTTGTGCCTGCACCGCGTGCTGTACGACTCCAGCAAGGCCCCCAGCGAAACAGTGGAATGGGCGCTGGAAAAAGACGGTGTCTATGTGCGCATGCCGGTACGGCCGGTGCTCAGTTGCAATCAGTATTCTCCGCTGGTTTCCGGCGCGGTGGCCGGCTGTGGCCTGGCGCTGCTGCCCCACTACGTGGCCAACAGCTTTCTCGCCACCGGCCAGTTGGTGCCGGTGCTGCCGGGCTGGAGCCACGACTGCTGGCCGGCTTTTCTGGTCTACCCTTACCGGCACCCGTTGCCGCGCAAGAACGAGGTGTTCATCCAACACGTGGTGCCGCGGCTGCGCGCGCTGCTGGCGGCGGAACCGCAAACGGCTTGATCCAGACCAAGACGCGCGGCGCCTCCTCTGGGCTATGCTGGCGCGCGACCTGGCGCTCGGGGAAAGCGCGGGCAAACGATTGGAAAGGGATTTATGCAACACAGCGATATTCTCATCGTCGGCGGCGGCATGGTGGGCTCGGCGCTTGCCGCCGCGCTGTCCGGCCACGGCCTGAGCATTGCGGTGCTGGAGCAGACGCCGCCCGCCCCGTTCGACGCGACTCAGCCGCCGGATCTGCGGGTTTCGGCGATCAGCCCCGCATCGGCGCGTTTTCTGGCGGGCATCGGCGCCTGGGACGCGGTCCTGGAAATGCGCGCGGCCCCCTATCTGCGCATGCAGGTGTGGGAAGACGAGGAAATCGACGGCACGCTGTTCACCGCCGAGGAGGCCGGCGAAGCGGCCCTCGGGCACATCGTGGAGAACCGAGTGGCGCAATTGGCCGCCACCCAAGCCCTGCTGGGAAAAGCGGACATCGACTATCTGGCGCCGGCCGCCATCCGCCGCATCGTCTACCAGCCCTTCGCCTCGCGCGTGGAACTGGAGGACGGCCGTCAGTTGAGCGCCCGCTTGCTGGTCGCCGCCGACGGCGCGCGCTCATCGGTGCGCGATGCCGCCGGGATCGGCGTCACCAGCTGGGATTATCCAATGCACGCGCTGGTGGCCTGCTGCGAGCAGGAACAAACACAGCAGGACATCACCTGGCAACGCTTCACCCCCACTGGTCCGCAAGCCTTTTTACCGCTGACCGGCCAATACGGATCCTTGGTCTGGTATCACCGCCCTCCGGAAGTCCAGCGTTTGCTGGCGCTGGACGAGGCGGAACTGGCCGCGGCCTTTCACGCGGCCTTTCCGCGCAAGCTGGGCAATATCCGCCGCATCGTGGCCAAGGGCAGCTTTGCGCTGACCCGCCGCCACGCGCAGCGCTATGTCAAGGACGGCGTGGCTCTGGTGGGCGACGCCGCCCACACCATCCACCCGCTGGCCGGCCAAGGCGTGAACCTGGGCTTCCAGGACGCGGCCAAACTGGCCGAGGTGATCCTTGAAGCCGCGGCCCAAGGCCGGGATTTTGCCGCCGTCGACGCGATGCAGCGCTACCAGCGCGCGCGCAAACCGGCCAATCTGGCCATGCAAACCGCGATGGACGCCTTCTGCTATGGTTTTGGCAACGACATTGCCCCGCTGCGGCTGGCGCGCAAGCTGGGGATGCGCCTGGCCAATCACGCCGGCCCGCTGAAGCGCGAAGCGATACGCTACGCGCTAGGGTTGAGGGGCGGCTGACGCCACACGCATTTCTCCTTGCTCGCCACGGCGTCATCGCGGTTTAGCGGCTATGCTGAAGCGTTCGGACTTCATCCGCGCCGGCACCGCTTTCACGGCTGCCGGCCACCGTTCAAGGAGACTGCCCAATGAAACGCCTGCCCTTGCTAACCGCGCTGGTTTGCGCCTTAGGTTCGCTGTCCACGCCTGCCTTGCCCTTCTCTCCTCCACACGGCCCGCTGTTCAGCCAGGCAGGTGGCAGTGGACATGACGGAGGAGGAGGTTCCGGCGGCGGCGGACATGAAGGCGGAGGGGGCGGTTCCGGCGGAGGCGGACATGACGGCGGAGGCGGCGGTTCCGGCGGAGGCGGCGGTTCCGGCGGAGGAGGACATGACGGTGGCGGGGGCGGTTCCGGCGGCGGCGGGCATGACGGCGGAGGCGGAGGTTCCGGCGGAGGCGGACATGACGGCGGAGGCGGCGGTTCCGGCGGAGGTGGACATGAAGGTGGCGGCCCAGGCTCCGGCGGCAATCACGAGGGAGGCCCGCAAGGCGGCCATGCTCCCGGCAATGCCGACGGCGGTCCGCAACATGGAGCCCCTCCCGGCGGAGCGCCTCATGGCGAACCTCCGGGAGATCGTCGCGCGGCGCCAGGCGCCGACGACGCGGCCGCTCAGAACAAGGGCCAGCAATAAGCCGGCGGATAGCACAAGGCCGCGCCTAAGGGCGCGGCCTTGTTTATGGTCCGGAGGCGATAGCTAACACCCTCTCAGACCGCCTCCACATTGTTATGAACCTCGCTATCGCGCAACACTACCTGCGCCCATACCGCGGCATCCATATAGTACTGGTTGACCAAATCGACGTCGAAATCCAACACCTTGGCCAGCGCCTCGATCTGTTCAGTGTCACCCTGCTCGCAAGCCAGCGCCATCGACAGGAAAGGCGCGAACATGCCGCGTTGTTCCACCACCGCCTCGCGCACAGGCGAGGCCAGCTCCAGCGGGTCCAGTACATCGGGGAAAGGCGCGCCCAGCAAAACGTCCAGCATGGAAAACATGCCGGTGAGGAATAGATGCTCGGCCTCCACACGGTTGCCGCGGTAGCTGCCCATGCGCTCCAGCAAGCGGGCGCGGATCAGTGATTTTTCCAGCAGCGACACCGCGGTGCCGTCGTCCTTGCGCGAGGTGAACAGCAGCATGGACAGCCACTTGAACAAGGTTTCCCGGCCCAGCAGCAGCAAGGTTTCCTCTATGGTCTGCACCTTGCGCGACAGGCCGTGCACCGGCGAATTCATGAAACGCAGCAATTTGAACAGCAACACGGAGTCCAGCTTGAACTGGGTTTCGATCTCGGCGGCCGCGGCATTGGCGCGCAACATGCGCATGATTTGCAGCACCCGGGTCTGGCTGGCATCCACCTTGCCGCCTTCCAGCGCGCGGACGGTGGCGATGAAAGGCCCGTGGAACAGGGCGAAGCGATTATGTCCCGGCCCGCGCAGACAGACATCCAGATCCTCCGCGGTGCCGACATTGCGCGCCATCCAGCGCACAGTGGGGTAACGCTTGGGCAATTGATCCAGAATCGGCTCCAACACCTTGGCCGATGGCGCGTCGAAATCCAGAATCATGAAGTCCATGCGGCTGAAAAGATCGTTCTGCAGATGGGCCGGCAAGCAGCCCGGATCATAGGCGGCCGGCTCCAGCGCGAAACGCATCGCTTTTTGCTTAAGCGCGTCCAGCCGCTTGATCATATCCTCGGACACCGAACCGGTCTGCGACGGCTCCAGCACGAAGATCACGCTGCTGGCCGGCATATTCGACAGCATCGGCTCGTCCAGGGTGTCGATGGAGATATGGACAAAGGCGCGGCGGAAGGCCAGCAAGCGGAAAATGTCCATATTCTGCAGGGTGCTGAGCATCAGCCTGTCAAACTCCTGCTGCTTGCCGGCTGCGATATTGCGCTTGCCCTGACGCACAAAGAAATCGTAAGCCACCACCCGCTGCAGCCTGTCCATCACCGGCTGATGCGAAACGAAGCCCAAAGTGGGCGGCAAATCCAGCGGCGGCGCGTTCTCCAACTGCCGGCTGGCCGGCGAGTCGTGAGCCAGCTCGGTGAACGGCGCGGGCACAGGCTGTTCGTCGCTCGTGGAGTCCGAAGATTTCTTCATACGGCCGGTCAGGCCGCTGATCAGATTTTTCAGCATGTTCCATCCTACCGGATATGCCGGCGTCGTCCCGGCTTACGGTTTACAGTCTAGCCGATTCGGCCGGCAATTCTGGGAGTATCTACCGAAACATCGCCGCATTGCGCGCGATGACGCAAAGCGTGGTCGATCAACACCAGCGCCAGCATCGCCTCTGCGATGGGGGTGGCTCGGATGCCGACGCAAGGATCGTGGCGGCCGTGGGTTTCCATGGTCAGCGGCTGGCCTTGCTTGTCTATCGAGCGGCGCGGCTGGGCGATGGAAGACGTCGGCTTAATGGCGATGGAAACCTCGATGTCCTGGCCGGTGGAGATCCCGCCAAGCACGCCGCCGGCGTGATTGCTGGCGAAGCCCTGTGGCGTCAGTTCGTCGCCGTGCTCGCTGCCGCGCTGGGTCACGCAGCCAAAGCCGGCGCCGATTTCCACGCCCTTGACCGCGTTAATGCTCATCATTGCGTGGGCGATGTCGGCGTCAAGACGGTCGAACACCGGCTCGCCCCAGCCCACCGGCACGTTCTCGGCCACCACCCGCAGCCGCGCGCCGATGGAGTCCAGACTCTTGCGCACGCTGTCCATATAGCTCTCCAGCTGCGGCACCACCTCGGGGTCTGCTGCAAAGAAGGGATTGCCGGACACATGCTCCCAGGCTTTGAAGGGAATGGCCACTTCCCCGATCTGAGTCATATGGCCGCGGATAACGATGCCGTAGCGTTCATGCAGCCATTTCTTGGCGATGGCGCCGGCGGCCACCCGCACCGCCGTTTCGCGGGCGGAAGAACGGCCGCCGCCGCGCGGGTCGCGGATGCCGTACTTATGCCAATAGCAATAATCCGCATGACCGGGACGGAAGGTGTCGGCGATATTTCCGTAGTCCTTGCTGCGCTGATCAGTATTGCGGATCAGCAGCGCGATCGGCGTGCCGGTGGTCTTGCCCTCGTACACGCCGGACAGGATTTCCACCGAGTCCGGCTCGCGGCGCTGGGTGACGTGACGGCTGGTGCCGGGCTTGCGCCGGTCCAGTTCCGCCTGGATGTCGGCTTCGTTGATCTCCAGCCCCGGCGGGCAGCCGTCCACCACGCAGCCAATGGCCGGGCCGTGGCTTTCGCCGAAGGAAGTCACCGTGAACAACAACCCCATGGTATTGCCTGACATCTTCACTGTCCTTTATATGCGGAATCCTTGGCGAAGATTCTAGCACGACCCGCCAGGCTACCAGCCGGCCGCCGTCGCCATGCGGCGGCGAAACCAACCGGTGATGGACAAACGCTGCCGGCCGGCCGGCAACACTTCATGCCAGAAGCGGTCGGACAAAAACAGCGCCAGGGTGCCGGCTTCCGGCCGGACATCGACATGACGCTCGCCCTCCTCGTCCAGGTACAGGCGCATCTCGCCGCCGGCCTCGGCCGGCCAGTCATCGTTCAGATAAAGCACCGCCGTCAGCGCGCGCGCGTCGTCGTCGCGAAAGCGGTCCAGGTGTTTTTTATAGAAAGCGCCCTGCGGATACACGGCGAAGTGGGACTCCAAGTCTTCCAGGCCCATGTAAAACGCCTGGTTGACCGCCTGTCGGACGGCATCCAGCTTGGAGAAATACAAGGAGGCGGCGGAGTCCGCTTGCTCCGGCTCCAGCCACAGCACCGAATCCGAACGGATTTCACTGCGGCGGTTCTGCTGCGCGGCGCGCCCAACGGCGGCCTCATGGAATTTTCCCTGCTGCCAGTTGATCAGGCACTCCTCGCGCAGCAGGCGGATTTCTTCAACGGTGAACAGGCTGCGGTCCACGACCCAGCCCTGTTCGGCAAGGTTGTCGATAACGGGCCCTAGCAAATAGGGCGAAACTTCAAAGTCTTGTGTCATGGTTCATTCTCCCAGGCGCGATTTCTACCACAGCCGCGCGTCCAGGAAAATGTGATTTATCAGTAATTTTCGACGACCTCCTCATACCGCCCATGCAGCCATGCCAATACCAGCGGGAAATGGTCCCGGATGGCATCAGGATGAGTCAATAATGACACATGGTTGTAGTCGTGCAGGTGGCCGGCGCGCCGCGACAGCAGACGCAGCCGCGACAGATGCGGACCGGATTCATCGCGAAAACGGCGCACGTCTTCAGGATGGCCGCGACAGGGATCGTTGCCGGCGGCGAAATACAAGGCCGGCGGCAAGCGCGCGCTTTGGGCGGCGGCGCCGTAGTCGAAGCCGTCGTCGCTATCCACCCAGGGCTTGGGCTGCGCCCACAGCTTGCTTTGCAGATGACTCTTGTCGCTCTCATCGTCCGCCCCCAGCCGGATGCGCCGCGCCGGCAGGTAGCCGAACAGGCGTATCAACACACGCGAGGCGATATTCCACATGAAGTCCACCTCCACCAGCTTGTTCAGATTGCGCACCCTCACGCTGCGCTTGCTGCCGAAGTAGACCAGGCTGGCCACTTGCTCCGCCAGCTCGGGAAAACGGATCAGTGAGCTGGACATGTGCACCCCGCCCCAGGAATGCGCCATCCAATGCAACGGCGCGCCGTTCTTGAGTTCGCGAATGTGGCGATGCAGCGCCGGCAGATCCTCGCAAATGGTCTCGGTCTGCCCGTGGCGCGAAGCCCGGCTGATCTTGGGCAGGCTGCGGCCGCGGCCGCGCAGGTCGGCCACAAATACATCGCAGCCAGCCTCGGCCAAGTAATGGGCCAGCCCTCGACCGGACTCGCTGTAAAAAGTGCGGCCGCTGGCCATCACCCCGTGCAGCAGCAACACCGGCGGGCCGTCCTCCCGGCAATAAATGCGTTTCAGATACAGTTGCTCGTCGCCCACCGCGACAAAGTGGTCTTGCTGGCGCTTTTCCATGCGTTCTCCTCGTATCGGCGTCTGCTTCGTCGTCTGCGCGACGATTCAAACAAGCGCTTGATCATGACAAAAATGTCGTCAAAGAGAAAGCTCGCCACGCGTCACAACCGGTACTCCATCTCGCAAGCCAAGGTGAAAACGGCGGAGAAAGCGGAGCGTACACACGGAACATGAGCATTTCGAAAGGGCTTTCAGCGCCGTATCGCCGACGCGCAGCAGATCGTAAACAGGTTCTCAGATCTTCAAAGCCGCAGCCTGCCAGCACCCGATGCTCCGGGCCTGTCGCAAGGCCTCGCCGCGCAACGCCAGCCACCAGGCCAGCATGCACAAGCTCGCCATCACAGCGAACAACACCCCGCCGGACGCGCGGGCCAACATCCAGCCGGCCAACATCGGCCCCAACGCCCCGCCCAGGCTGGCCAGATTCTGCGCGCCGTAGTAGACGCCTTTGCAGTCCTCCGGCGCGATCGCGTCTATGTACAGGTATTCGGCCGGCACCAGCACGATCTCCCCCACGGTGAACACCAGCATCGCAGCGCACATGCCCAGCAGCCCGCCGGGCGCCCAGCCCAAGCCCAAAGTCCCCAGCCCCAGCAGGAGGAAGCCGGCGCCGATGGCTTTCATCAAACCGGAGCCCCCGATCCGCCGGCCCAGCGGATATTGCAGCAAAACCACGCCAACCGCGTTGCAGCTGATCAGCGCCGACATCCAACGCAACACCTCGGCCTCCGGCAGCGACTGCATCAGATACAGGGGCAGATAACTGGAAAAGCGGGCGTACACCAAGTTGGCCAAGGCACAGCTCAGGGTGAACAAGACCAGCACCCGGTCTTGCCGCAAACGGCCCAGCGTCGCCAGAAAGCCCGGAGCCGGCGCGCCGGCCTCCCGGCGAGGCGCACAGGAGCCGCGCGGGGTCGCCAGGCCTCCCGCCGCGGCCAACACGATCGCGCACCAGAACGGCCAGTCGCCTCCCCAGGCCAGCAGCAGGCTGCACAGCAGCGGCCCCAGCGCCCAGCCGACGTTGGCCAGGGTGTAGCGCAAGGAGAAAGCCTTGCCGCGCCGCTCCGGCGGCAGCAAATCGCTGATCAAGGCCTTGATAGCGATGCTGTGCACCGCCTGGCCTATCTCGCTGAGCGCCAGCGCCAACGCGCTCCACCACAACTGCTGGCTCAACGGCAGCACTAGATAATTCAGCGCGATCAACGCCACAGAGCCCAACAGCACCGGCCGCCGCGGCCAATGATCCAGCAAATGGCCGCCGTACAAGCCCATCAAGGCCGACAGCAGCAAGACTCCGCCCAGCAGCAAACCGGTCTGCTCGCCGTTCAAGCTCAGTTGCCGCCCCAGAGTCAGCACCAGCAAGGGCGCGATCACCGCCCGGCTCATCGTCAACAACCAGGAGCTGGCCAGCAAGCAACGCACCTGGATTTCTTTTTCGTCAATCATGCCAACGCCTATGCAAACAGGAAGTGCCCCCAGTATCCTGCTAAAAGCGGAACGCAAAAATGGATGAAAACAGAACAAATCGCTTCCGCTTTTAGCGGAGTCCTCAGCGGGAAGCAAACATGAAGCTGGAACAACAATATCAGGCGCTGCATCAGGCCTACGCCGACCGGCAGCCTGCGCAGCCTGCGCAGCCCGCGCAGCCCGCGCAGCCGGGGCTGGCCGAACTGTGCGCGCTGTGGAAGTGCAGCGAGCGCAACGCCCGTTTGCAACTGGCCAAGATGCGCGCGCGCGGCTGGCTGTCCTGGGAGCCGGGCCGGGGACGCGGCCGCAAATCGCGGCTAAGCCTGCTCTGCCGGCCGGAGCAGTTGGAATGGGAGCGTCTGCAGCACCTGCTGCGCGACGGCAAACTGGAGCAGGCTTTCGCTCAATTGCCACCGCAGCGGCGTGAACAATTGCTGAGCGCGCTGCCACAATACCTGGGCAGCGCCGCGCAAGGCCGCTGCCTGCGCATCCCGATACCGCATGCGCCGTTGAGCCTGGACCCGATCACCGTCAGCGGCCGGCTTGAGTCCCATCTGGTCCGGCAGATTTTCGACCGGCTATGCCGCTTCGACCGCGCCTTGCAAAGCCTGCAGGGCGGCCTGGCTCACTACTGGGAAAGCGACGCCGAGGCCCGACGCTGGCGCTTCTGGCTGCGCCCCGGCCTGCAATTCCACGACGGCTCGCTCTTGCAAGCCGACGCCGTGGCCGCCAGCCTGTTGCGCCTGCGCGAACCGGACAACCCCTATCAGCGGCAATACCGCCACCTGAGCTCGGTCGAGGTCCACGACACGCTGTCCTTCAGCTGCCGCTTGGACGACGGCGATTTTCTCTGGCCGCAGCGGCTGGCCACCGCCAACAGTTCCATCGTCCCCTTGCGGCGCAATGCCGACTTCGACCGCCTCCCGATAGGCAGCGGGCCGTTCCGGGCGCTGCGTCACAGCGAGCAGCGTCTGAGCCTGGCCGCCTTCGCCAACCATTACCGCGAACGGGCGCTGCTGGACGAGATCGAACTGTGGTTCATTCCCTCCGGCAACGACGGCCAAGACTTCCACCTGCGTCTGGATTACGCCAACGACGACGCCAACGGCAGGCTGCAATCCGCTTGCACTTATTTGCTGCTGAATCCGGCGCTGCCTGACAGCGAACGCGCACCGCTGATGCGCTGGCTGGCGGAGCCGGCGCTGGTCCAGGCCAACGACGCCCTGCAAACGCCGGCGCTAGGCCTGCTGCCAGGCTGGCGCCATCCCTTGCCGCAAGCAGAGCGCCGGCCTCGGCTCGACCGCACCCGGCTGCGCCTGTTCCATTACGACCTGCCCTGTTTCCCGCCGCTGGCCGCCGCTATCCGTCAACGCCTGGCCGGACTGGCCATTGAGTTGGAGATCCACGCCCTCAGCAGACGCGCTTTTTTTCACGACCAAGACTGGTGGCGGCAGGCCGATCTCATGCTGTGCAGCGAGGTACTGCACGACGATCGCGACTATAGCTGCCATGAGTGGCTGGGCACCCGGCAGCCGTTGCAGCGCGGCTTGAGCGCGGAGGCGCAGGCGCGGCTGAACGCGCAGTTGCGGGATATTCAGCGCCAAGCGGACAGCAGGCGGCGCATGGCCGGATACGCCGCCATCGGAGATTGGCTGTGCGCGGAAGGCTGGGTGCTGCCGCTGTCTCATGAGCGCCAGGGACATCAGGCCAGCCCGCAACTGGCCGGCCTGCAAATGAGTGAAAACGGCTGGACCGATTTCGCCGGCCTGTGGCTGCGGCCTGTCCAATCGGACTGGCCGGCATGAATCCCGATGAATTTTCCCTTCTTGGGGACTTGAGAATCCCAGCGACGTCCCTATATCGACAACAGGGCCCGTTTTACACCTAAACCATTGATCGAAAAGGAGAGTAAGATGAATATCCTGCCTTCCCGCGGCAATGTTAGCCTGTTTGACGAACTGTTCCGCGACTTCACCCCAGGCTTCTTCATCAAACCGCTGCACGGCGATCCGCTGCCCAGCCAGATCAAGATCGACGTGAAGGAGTCCGAAACCCAGTTCATCGTTCACGCGGATATTCCCGGCGTCAGCAAAGACGACATCCACGTGGAAGTGGACGGCCCGCTGGTTACCATTAAGGCGGAGGTGCGCCAGACGGACAGCGAGCGCAAGGACGAGCGCCAACTACGCACCGAGCGTTTTTACGGCGCGGTATCGCGCAGCTTCCAACTGCCGGCGGAAATCGAACGCAACGCGGCCAGCGCAAAATACGAAAACGGCGTGCTCAGCCTGACGCTGCCGAAGAAGCAAGGCAGCCAAGGCGGGCAGCGGCTGCGCATAGAATAAGCCTCGCGGCAAATACGCCTCGTCGGCCATGAAAAAAGCCCCGGTTTGAAACCGGGGCTTTGTTTTCAGCAGCGCGAGGCGGCTCAGGCTTCCAAAATCTTGGACACGATCTCGTACACGTCCTTGGACAGCGGCTGCCCGGCCAGACGCTGCAATTGCTCGCGCATCAGCGCCTGACGCGCAGGCTCCAGCTTTTTCAGCCGGCGGAAGGCGTTGACGATGCGGCTGGCCACTTGCGGATTGATCGCGTCCAGCGCCAGCACCTGATCGGCCAGGAAGCGGTAGCCGCTGCCGTCGGCGGCGTGGAACAAGGCCATATTGGCGCCAAAGGTGCCAATCAGCGCGCGCGCCTTATTGGGGTTCTTCAAGGTGAAGGCAGGATGCTGCATCGCCGCCTGCACATGCTCCAGCGTGCCCGGCAGCTGGCTGCTGGCCACCAGCATGAAGAACTTGTCCATCACCAGGGCGTCACCCTGCCAGCGGGAGGCGAAAGCGGTGAAGCAATCGTCGCGTTCGGCGCCGTCGCGATCACGCAAGGCCAGCATCGCGCCCATCTGGTCGGTCATATTGTCCGCCTCCCGGCACTGCTTGGCGGCGGCTTCCGCCGGCCAGGCGTCGTCCAGGCGGTTCAACATGGCCAACGCGCGGTTTTTCAGATCGCGCTTGCCCGCGTCTTGCGGCTTGTAATCGCGGGTCTGGCTCAGCTCGTACGCCTCGCGCCACTCGCCGCGCAGCGCCTGCGCCAACTCGTCCAGCACGAAATCGCGTACCTGATGGATGCTTGCCGGATCGGCCTCCTCCACCATCTCCAGAATTTCCGCCTCGGAAGGCAGAGCCAGCATCAGAGCCTTGAACGCCGGATCGGCGACATGATCCTTAAGCACCGCGCGGAAAGCGGCGACAAAGGTCTCCGGCAGCTTCAGTTCGCCGCCGGCGGCCAGCGTCGCCAACAGCTGCTTGAACAGACGCTCGGCCAAGGTTTGACCGGCTTCCCAACGGCTGAAGCTGTCGCTGTCGTTGGCCATCAGGAAAGCCAGTTGGTCGTCGCGCCAATCGAAATCCAGCTTCACCGGCGCGGAGAAACCGCGCAGCAGCGAAGGTACCGGCTCGGCCGGCACGCCGACGAAGGTGAAGCTCTGCTCCGCCGCCTTGACGTCCAGCACGCGGGTGCCGCCCTGCGCTTCGGCTTCGCCCTCCAGCTGCAGCGGCAGGTCGGCGCCGTCGGCGCCCACCAGGCCCAAAGCCAGCGGGATGTGGAACGGCTGCTTCAGTTCTTGCCCCGGCGTGGGCGGGCAGGATTGACGCACATTCAACGTGTAGCTACGCGCCACGCTGTCGTAGCGGCCGCTGACGCTGAGCACCGGGGTGCCGGCCTGGCTGTACCACAAGCCGAACTGGCCCAGGTCCACGTCGTTGGCGTCGGCCATTGCCGCCCGGAAGTCGTCGCAGGTCACCGCTTGGCCGTCATGGCGCTTGAAATACAAGTCCATGCCCTTGCGGAAACCCGCTTCGCCCAGCAGAGTGTGATACATGCGCACCACTTCCGCGCCTTTTTCATACACCGTCATGGTGTAGAAATTGTTCATCTCGATATAGCTGTCCGGGCGGATGGGGTGGGATGTGGGGCCCGCGTCCTCGGGGAACTGGTGAGCCCGCAGGCCCTTGACGTCCTCGATGCGCTTGACCGCGCGGCTGCTCATGTCGGCGCCGAATTCCTGGTCGCGGAACACGGTCAGCCCTTCTTTCAGCGATAGCTGGAACCAGTCTCGGCAGGTCACGCGGTTGCCGGTCCAGTTGTGGAAGTATTCGTGGCCGATCACTCGCTCCACGCCTTGGAAGTCGGCGTCGGTGGCGGTGTCCTTGCGCGCCAGCACGTACTTGGTGTTGAAGACGTTGAGGCCCTTGTTCTCCATCGCCCCCATATTGAAGTCGCCGACGGCGACGATCATATAGATGTCCAGGTCGTATTCCAGGCCAAAGCGCTGCTCGTCCCACTTCATCGAGTGCTTCAGGGACTCCATCGCATGCTGGGTCTTGTCCTGATCGGCGGGTTCGGTCCAGATCTCCAGCGCCACTTCGCGGCCGCGCATGGTGACGAATTTGTCCTTCAGCGCCGTCAGTTTTCCGGCTACCAAGGCGAACAGATAAGACGGCTTCTTATACGGATCCACCCACTTCACCCAGTGGCGCTTTTTGTCCACCATGCCCTCGCCCACCTTGTTGCCGTTGGAGAGCAGCACCGGGAATTTGTGCTTGTCGGCCATGATGGTGGTGGTGAACTTGGCCATCACGTCGGGACGATCCAGATAATACGTGATCTTGCGGAAGCCCTCCGGTTCGCACTGGGTAAACAGATTGCCGTTGGACGCGTACAAACCCATCAGGCTGGTGTTGGCCGCCGGATCAATCTCGGTCTCCACTTCCAGGATGAAGCTGTCGGGCACGCCGCGCACGGTCAGTTGTTCGTCGGCCAGCGCGTAGCCGCTTTCGTCCAGACGCTCTCCGTCCAGCGTTACCGCCACCAGCGCGGCACTGCCGTCCAGCACCAGATCGTCCTGGCGCGCGGCCTTGTCATTACGGGTTACCACCAAGCGCGCGTGCACGCGGGTGGCGTCGTCTTCGATGTCGAAGCTCAGATCGACCCGGTCAATCAGAAAAGCGGGGGCTGCGTAGTCGTTGCGGTACTTGACTTGCGGCTGTTGAGCCATGTCTACGTCTCCTTCGATGCCGGCTGCGCCGGTCTTGGCTGGAGGGGAACGGCGCCTGGGAACGGCGCCGTCCCGATGAATGTTAGCGGCGCAGCCACCGGGCGCCGTCGTCCTGCAACAGCAACCGGCAGGCGTCGGCAGGCGCGGCTTGCAGCTCCACTTGCGCGCTGATCAGTTCGTCGCGGCGGAACCAATGCAGTTTAAGCTTATCGCCCGGCTGATAACGCGCCAGCGCCTTGTCCAGATCCACCGCTTTGAGCTTGTCTATCGCCACGATCACGTCGCCCCCGGACAGGCCGGCGCGCTGCGCCGCCCCGCCGTCGTAGACGTTGATCACGCGCACGCCCTGGGCCTCGGCCACCGCCTTGACGCCCAGGCTGGCCGGAGCCGGCTTGCCGTTCAACACCAGGCCGCCGCGATCGCCGGCGTTGGCGGCCGGCTCAAAGCGCAGTTCCACGCCCTGGGTAGCCAGCAGCTGGGCCAGCGGCAAGGGCTCGACGCCGCGCAATGCTTGATCGAAGAAGGCTTTGAGATCCAGGCCGGTAACGGCCTGCGCCTGTTTTTCCCACTCGTCCTCGGCCAAACCCTTGCCGTCGTCCAGCCACTTGCGCCACAGCGCCCGCATCACATCGTCCAGCGACTGACGGCCCTGGCTGTCGCGGCGTATGGTCAAGTCCAGCGCCAACGCGGCCAGCGCGCCCTTGGTGTAATAGCTGACGATGCTGTTGGGGCTGTTTTCGTCTTGCCGGTAATACTTGGTCCAGGCTTCGAAACTGGATTGCTCCAAGGTCTGCTTCAGGCGGCCGGCGCCGCGCTCCACGCCGCTGATGGTCTCCGCCAGCAGGCCCAGATAGCGCTTTTCATCGATCAGACCGCAGCGCACCAGGCTCAGGTCGTCGTAATAGGAAGTGATGCCCTCAAAGGCCCACAACAAACGGGTGTAGCCTTCCTGGTTCAGATCATAGGGCGTGAACGCCGCCGGCTTCATCCGCTTGACGTTCCAACTATGGAAGTATTCGTGGCTGATCAGACCCAACAGTTTCAGATAGCCGTCGCCGATCTCCTCAACGCCCTGTTGCGGCAAATCGTCGCGATTGGCCACCAGCGCGGTGGAAGCGCGATGCTCCAGACCGCCGTAGATGTCTTTGCCGACGAAAAGCATGAACACATAGCGTTCGAACGGAGCCGGCTCGCCAAACAATTTGATCTGGTATTCGCAAATTTTCTTGGTGTCGCGCGCCAAGCGCTTGAGGTCGGCGCGGAAACGACCGGAGACAACGAATTCGTGCGGTACGCCGCAGGCTTTGAAGCTGACTCGCTCGAAGGCGCCCAACTCCACAGGATGGTCGATCAACTCGTCGTAGGAAGCCGCCTGATAGCCGCCGAAGCCGGTTTTCTTGTCCGCGCCGCGCGCCGGCAGACTGGTCGCCACTTTCCAATCGGCGTAGGCCTTGCCTTCCGGCGGCAGGATCTCCACCGCGCAGGCCTCGTTTTCATAGCCGTCCACCGCCAGGAAAACGCTGCTGCCGTTATAGAAGCCGCGCTCCGCGTCCAGATACGCTCCGCGCACGGACAGATCAAACGCATAAACTTTATAGCGCAGAACCAGCACGCCCTTGACCGGCGCGGCTTGCCAGCTGTTTTTTGTCAACTGGACCAGCTGCACCGCTTTTCCCGCGGATTCCGCGCGAATTTCCACAATATGCCTGGAGAACTCCCGGATCATGTAACTACCGGGAATCCAAGCCGGCAAGGAGAAAATCTGGCCGTTCTTTGCGGGTTTGGAAACGGTCAGGACGACCTCGAAAAGATGCGCCTCAGGGGCGCGGGGACATAGGGTGTAGCGGACGGAAACGGTCATGATCTGCCTGCAATCGTTGCAAAACCTTCTGATTTTAGCACTTGCCGCGGGTAAACGCTGCGTTTTATGACATCTTGATCCAGGTCAAGAAGGCTGGGCCGCCAGACAATACAATCTCGCCAGTAGCAACAGTATTTGCAAGAACTGTCACGCTCGCTTGAGACATAAATAAAGACAAATGGGAAAGCGACATCCCCGGCCGTCCAAACTGGCCCGATATGGGTAATTGATTTAGAATGCCGGGTTAACTAAATGGGGAAATTGCGCTGTCGCAATACGGGATGAACTGCTAATACAGACATCAGTACCGCTGCGATCTGGGTCAAGCGCTTGATTTTAATAAAAGTCGTTTTCCCTACGGCTTCGTCTGGATACAGTCACATCAGTACAGATTGGGACAGTCGCCCGGACTTCAAGCCGTCGATTAGATATGTCACGTTCTGAGTTAGCAACCTTGGAGAAAACCCTAAATGGAAACGCAATCCACTTATAACTATAAGGTGGTGCGCCAATTTGCCATCATGACCGTCGTGTGGGGCATTGTCGGCATGTTGGTGGGCGTCATCATTGCGGCCCAACTGGTCTGGCCCGATTTGAACTTCGGCCCCTGGTTCCACTTCGGCCGCCTGCGCCCGCTGCACACCAATGCGGTCATCTTCGCCTTCGGCGGCTGCGGTTTGTTCGCCACTTCCTACTACGTAGTGCAGCGTACCTGTAACGTCCGGCTGATCTCCGACAAGCTCGCCGCCTTCACCTTCTGGGGCTGGCAGCTGGTGATCGTGCTGGCCGCCATCACCTTGCCGCTGGGCCTGACCACCAGCAAGGAGTACGCCGAGCTGGAATGGCCGATCAAGCTCCTGATCGCGGTGATCTGGGTTGTTTACGCCATTGTTTTCTTCGGCACCATCGCCATCCGCAAGGTCAAGCACATCTACGTGGCCAACTGGTTCTACGGCGCCTTCATCCTGGCCGTGGCCCTGCTGCACATCGTCAACTCCGCCTTCGTGCCGGTGTCGCTGTGGAAATCCTACTCCGCCTACTCCGGCGCCGTGGACGCCATGGTGCAATGGTGGTACGGCCATAACGCCGTGGGCTTCTTCCTGACCGCAGCCTTCCTGGGCATGATGTACTACTTCATCCCGAAACAGGCTGGCCGTCCGGTTTACTCCTACCGCCTGTCCGTAGTGCACTTCTGGGCGCTGATCTTCACCTATATGTGGGCCGGCCCTCACCACCTGCACTACACCAGCCTGCCGGACTGGACCCAATCCGTAGGCATGGTGTTCTCCCTGGTGCTGCTGGCTCCGAGCTGGGGCGGCATGATCAACGGCATCATGACCCTGTCGGGCGCTTGGCATAAGCTGCGCACCGACCCGGTGCTGAAATTCCTGGTGGTATCGCTGTCCTTCTACGGCATGTCCACCTTCGAAGGCCCGATGATGTCGATCAAGACCGTCAACGCCTTGTCTCACTACACCGACTGGACCATCGGCCACGTGCACTCCGGCGCGCTGGGCTGGGTGGGCTTCATCACCATCGGTTCCATGTACTACCTGATTCCCCGCCTGTTCGGCCGCGAATCCATGTTCAGCCTGAAGCTGGTTGAAGCCCATTTCTGGCTCGCCACCGTCGGCGTGGTGCTGTACATCGCCGCATTGTGGATCTCCGGCGTGACCCAGGGCCTGATGTGGCGCGCGCTGAACCCGGACGGCACCCTGACCTACGCTTTCGTTGAGGCGGTCAAAGCCACCTATCCGTACCACTTCGTGCGTCTGCTTGGCGGCTTCCTGTACCTGCTCGGCATGTTCCTGATGGCCTACAACACCTTCCGCACCGTAACCGCGGGCCGTGCCGTAGACGCCAAGATTCCGGCCATCACCGCCCACGCTCATTGAGGCGCAAGGAAACATCATGGATAAGATACAAAAACTGATCGAAGAACACGTCGGCTATCTGATCGTGTTCACCCTGCTGGTCGTCAGCGTGGCCGGCCTGGTGGAAATCCTGCCGCTGGCCTTCCAGAAATCGACCACTCAGCCGGTGGCCGGCGTCAAGCCCTACACCGCCGTGCAGCTGGCTGGCCGCGACATCTACATCCGCGAAGGCTGCCACACCTGCCACACGCAGATGATCCGTCCGTTCCGCGCTGAAACCGAACGCTACGGCCATTACTCCGTGGCCGGCGAATCGGTTTACGACCACCCCTTCCTGTGGGGCTCCAAGCGCACCGGGCCGGACCTGGCCCGCGTAGGCGGCCGCTATTCCGACGAATGGCATCGCGTGCACCTGGTCAACCCGCGCGACGTGGTGCCTGAGTCCAATATGCCTGCCTTCCCGTGGCTGGCCAAGAATCTGGCCGACGCCGACAGCGTGCCGACCAAGATGAAGGCGCTGCGCCTGGTTGGCGTCCCATACACCGACAAAGACATCACCGAAGCCAAGGCTCAGGTGGAGGGCAAGTCGGAAATGGACGTGCTGGTCGCTTACCTGCAAGGCCTGGGCCTTGCCTTGAAGAACGTTCGTTAAGCCATGGACTGGGTAACCATCGGACGCTCGCTGTTCACGGTAGTGTGCTTTGCATTCTTCATCGTGGTGCTGGGCATCGCCTACAGCAAGCGCTCCAAGAACCGGTATGAGGACGCAGCCAACCTGCCCTTCCTCGACGACGACAAGGTGCAGGAAGCGGAACAAGACCAAGCTTCCAACGGAGCAAAAAAATGAGTGATTTCGTGAGCGAATTCTGGAACATCTGGATCACCGCGATCGTGCTGGGCGGCCTCGTATGGCTGACCTATCTGGTGTTTTCACAATCCAAGATCAAGGTGCAAAAGGGCGAACAGGTTGAGATCACCGGCCACGTGTGGGACGGCGACCTTTCCGAATACAACCACCCGCTGCCGCGCTGGTGGATGTTGATGTTCTACGTGACCCTGGCCTTCGCCGTGGTCTACCTGATTCTGTACCCTGGCCTGGGCACCTGGAAAGGCGTGTTCGGCTGGACTTCGGTAGACCAGTACAAGAAAGAGCGCGCGCAGGCGGAAGCCAAGTATCAGCCGCTGTACGACCAGTTCCTGAAACAGGACGTCAAGGCCGTGGCCGCCGACCCCAAAGCTCAGGAAATGGGCAAGCGCCTGTTCCAGACCTACTGCGTGCAGTGCCACGGCTCCGACGCCCGCGGCGCCAAGGGCTTCCCCAACCTGACCGACAGCAAGTGGCTGTGGGGCGGCGACGTCAAGGACATCCACACCACCATCTCCGAAGGCCGCCACGGCCAGATGCCGGCCTGGGGCGCGGCGTTCGGCGAGGAAAAGGTCAAGGACGTCGCCAACTACGTGCTGTCGCTGTCCAAACGCAAGCATGACGCTGAACGCGCGGCTCGCGGCAAGGAAACCTTCGCCACGGTCTGTGTCGCCTGCCATGGCCCGGACGGCAAGGGCAACCAGCAGTTGGGCGCGCCCAACCTGACCGACAACAACTGGTTGTACGGCGGCAGCGAGAAAACCATCATCGAAACCATCACCAACGGCCGCAACAACCAGATGCCGGCCTGGAAAGACTTCCTGGGTGAAGGCAAAGTACACCTGTTGACCGCTTACGTCTGGGGCTTGTCCAACAACCCCAAAGCGCCGCAATAAACCGGTACTGATCTACTGCCCGCTCATGCGGGCAGTATTCTTTCGCGAGGATGTTATATGATTTCATATAACATCTCCGCTCCGATGCAGCCGCGCATTTCGCCAAGCCCATACCCCCATGGCCTTGGCCAAATCCGCAGAGAAGGAAACGCCCATGTCCGATTCGCTCAAGGAAATCCCGATCAAGGTAGAACCGCCGCGCCAAGCCGGCTCGCAGCCCGAGGCCACCGAGACCGTTTCTCTGTACGAGTCGCAAACCAAGATTTATCCGCGTGCCGTCAAAGGCCTGTTCAACAATCTGCGCGTGCTCTTCGTCGTCGGCACCCAGTTGGTTTTCCTGGGCTTGCCCTGGCTGAACTGGAACGGACGCCAGGCGCTGCATTTCGATCTGATCGAGCGCAAGTTCTATCTGTTCGGTCTCACCATCTGGCCGCAGGACTTCGTCTATCTGGCCGCGCTGCTGATGTGCTGCGCCTTCGGCCTGTTCACTTGGACCACCATCGCCGGCCGGCTCTGGTGCGGCTACTCCTGTCCGCAGACGGTTTACACCGAAATCATGCTGTGGATAGAACAATGGGTGGAGGGCGACCGCGGCAAGCGCATCAAGCTGGACAAGGCGCCGATGAGCGCGCGCAAGTTCCGCCTCAAATTCACCAAGCACGGCCTGATGATCCTGTTCTCGCTGTGGACCGGCTTCACGCTGGTGGGCTACTTCACGCCGATCCGCGACCTGGTCGCCGCCGCGCCCCGCTTCGACTACGGGCCGTGGGAAACCTTCTGGATGTTCTTCTACGCCGGCTTCACCTATCTGCTGGCCGGCTTCATGCGCGAACAGGTCTGCAAATACATGTGCCCGTACGCGCGCTTCCAGAGCGTGATGTTCGACGCCGACACCCTGATCATTTCCTACGACGAGAAACGGGGCGAGCCGCGCGGAGCGCGCAAGAAAGGCAGCGACCCCAAGGAGCAAGGGCTGGGCGCCTGCATCAACTGCAGCATCTGCGTTCAAGTCTGTCCGGTGGGCATCGACATCCGCAACGGTCTGCAATACGAGTGCATCGGCTGTGCCGCCTGCATCGACGCCTGCGACGAAGTGATGGACAAAATGGCCTATCCGCGCGGCCTGATTCGCTACACCACGGAAAATGCGCTGGAGGGCAAATACCCTGAGAAAGCCATCGCCTCCCGGCTCAAGCGTCCTCGCGTGATACTGTATACGCTGGTGCTCGCCATCGTCATCGCCACCGCCATCGGCTCCATGTGGATGCGCAAGCCGTTCAAAGTGGATGTGATCCGCGACCGCGCCTCGCTGGTGCGCGAAACCGATGCCGGCTGGCTGGAAAACACCTATATCATTAAAATTATCAATACTACGGAACAGAATCAGCATTTCAGGATCACAGCATCGGGCTTGCCCGGCCTGAAAGTGCAGGCCGACCGCGGCGATATCGCCGTTGCCGCCACCGGCAACACCGACGTCACCGTCCACGTGCAGGCCGACCCGCAGTACGCGACCAAAGGCAGCCATGAAATCCGCTTCCTGATCCAGTCCATCAACCACCCTTCCCTGCAAGTGGAAGAGAAGTCCAGCTTCATCGGAGAGTAATACATGCAGCATACCGCCCCCGCTCCGCGCCCCTGGTACCGCGAACCCTGGCCCTGGATTCTGTTCGGCCTGCCGCTGGTGTCCGTCATCGTCGGCGTGATGTTCCTCGCCACCGCGATCCGCACCGACGACGGCCTGGTCACCGACGACTACTACAAGAAGGGCAAGGCCATCAATATGGAACTGCGCCGCGACAAGCAAGCCTTCAATATGGGCTTGAGCGCGCAGCTGATGGTGGGCACGGACCAGCGCACGCTGCGGCTGATCACCACCAGCAAGGTGCCGCTGCCCGCCGTCATCACCATGCGCATGGTTCACCCGGCGCAGGACGACTTCGACCAACAGGTGGAAATGCGCCAGGCCGGTCCCAACCTCTACCAGGCCGTGCTGCCGGCGGTGCCGGTCAAGGCCAATCATTGGTACATCCTGCTGGAAGACCAGGCCAAGCAATGGCGGCTGCAGGGCGAATGGAAACCCGCCGAAGGCCAGACCGTCTCCCTCGGCCATCAAAACCTGGAGCCGGCGGACTGATGATGAAGCGACTGACCCGCTCCCTATGCGCATTGGCTCTAGGCCTGGCCTTGAGCGCAGCCCACGCCGGCGGTTTCGTGCCAGCCTATCTGACCGGCAATATCGCGCCTCAACAGAGCGCCACGCTGTCCCAGGCCAAGGACGTGCTCGTCAAAGTGCGCCTATTGGATCAAAGCCGCCAAGACGCCCCGCCCCAACTGCTGGCGGAGCAGATCCTGGAAAAACCACGCAGCATTCCGGCGGACTTCTCCCTGTGTTACGACAAGCAGGCGATCAAACCCGATGGTCGCTATGTGGTGGAAGGCCAGATCTTTGTGAACGGTGAACTGCGCTACAACAGTAGCCGCCAGACCGAGGTGCTGCGCGCCGGCGCCGACGAACATCCGCAACTGAGGCTGGACACCGTCGGCGGCGACTAAGCCGTCCGCCTCCCGGCCCTGCCTCCGGCAGGGCTTTTTCTTTGCCCCCCTCCACCGCGCAGATGAGTGTTGCTGTTTTGCCTCAGAGTCGGCGAATCGAAACACAACCCGTTCCGCACGCCTCCATCCAGCTGCAAATACGCATAAACCCCTCTCCCAACGGGATTTTCGACAATAGCCCAAATACGAACCCTCACTGCATTCATGTCATTTTACTTACAAATAAATATGACAAATGAGGACAGTTAGTGACGCATTTACTCTATTAATTACGATTGTATGGCAGTAAAGATTAAAAAATTTTCACATACAAACATTTCCTAGTTATTATCAAAAATTGCCTACAAAATCCAAGGCAATTAAAAAATACAACAACACCTCACTCGACCTTGCTCGTTCAAGTGGTGTCACTCAAGTCACACAAGGAAATAATCTATGTCGACCACTTCGCATCCCAAAGGGCTCTACCTGCTTTTTGTGACCGAAATGTGGGAGCGCTTCAGCTATTACGGCATGCGCGCCATTTTCGTGCTGTTCATGATCAAAGCCCTGATGTTCGACAAGGCTCACGCCGCCGACATCTACGGCACTTATACCGGCCTGGTCTATCTGACTCCGCTGATAGGCGGCTATATCGCCGACCGCTACTGGGGCAACCGCCGTTCCATCCTGGTGGGCGGCGTATTGATGGCCATCGGCCAGTTCATGCTGTTCTTCTCCGGCTCTTTGCACGACAGCAATGTGCAAAGCGCCGCCTGGCTGCTGTACGGCGGCCTGGGCATGCTGATCGCCGGCAACGGCCTGTTCAAGCCGAATATTTCCTCGATGGTGGGCCAGCTCTATCCTGAGGGCGACAAACGCGTCGACTCCGCCTTCACCATCTTCTACATGGGCATCAACGCAGGCTCGCTGATCGCGCCCTTGGTGTGCGGCACCCTGGGCGACACCGGCCACCCCGCCGACTTCAAGTGGGGCTTCATGGCCGCCGGTTTCGGCATGCTGCTGAGCCTGGTGATCTTCTCGCTGTTCAAGAACAAATATCTGGTGACCCCGCAAGGCAAGCCCATCGGCATGGCGCCCAAGCGTCACCACGACAGCGGCGAGAAAGTCGTACACGCCCCGCTGACCCGCGTGGAGAAGGAGCGCCTGGCGGTGATCCTGCTTGTGTCCGCCTTCGTGATCTTCTTCTGGTCCGCCTTTGAGCAGGCAGGCGCCTCGCTGACCTTCTTCGCCGAAGAACAGACCAATCGCAATGTGCTCGGCTTCACCGTGCCGGCCTCCTACTTCCAGTCGATCAACCCGATCTCGGTCGTGATTTTCGCGCCCATCTTCGCCCTCATCTGGACCAAGCTGGGCCAGAACAACCGCGAGCCGAACTCGCCGGTTAAAATGGCGCTGGGCCTGTTCTTCCTTGCACTGGGCTACTTGGTGATCGCCTTCGGCGTCGAAGGCCTGGAGCCGGGCGTCAAGGTCAGCATGCTGTGGCTGGTCAGCCTGTACGTGCTGCACACCTTCGGCGAGTTGTGCCTGTCCCCCATCGGCCTCTCTCTGGTGGTGAAACTCTCCCCGGCCCGCTTCACCGGCCTGATGATGGGCATCTGGTTCCTGTCCAACGCCGCGGCCAACAAGTTCGCCGGCACCTTGTCGGAGCTGTACCCGGATCCAAGCAAGCCGGTGCCGCACTTCCTCGGCTACGCCATCAACAATCTGCATGATTTCTTCATGCTGTTCGTGGCCATGGCCGGCGTCAGCTCGCTGGTGCTGTTCGCACTGTCGTACAAACTGAAGAAAATGATGCACGGCCTGCAATAAGCGCCGCGCGGCCCCGCAAGCCGGGGCACCAGCAAGATCCCAAAGCCGGCCTCCGCCGGCTTTTCGCTTATTCCGCCATCCACACAGGAGCGGGAAAAGGCTTTATCATACGGAGCTTCCGGCTCCTGACTCATACTCGCCGCCGCGCCCACGCGCGCCGACGGCACCGCATCCCGAATGAAACTATCGACCCTTCCCCGCTGGCAGCAATGTGGCATCGCCGTCTTGCTGCTGTTGCTGCTGCTCCGTCTCATCGGCCTGTGGACGATTCCGCTGACCGACACCACCGAGGCGCGCTACGGCGAGATCGCCCGCAAGATGCTGGAAACCGGCAACTGGGTAACACTGTGGCACGATTACGGCATCCCCTTCTGGGCCAAGCCGCCGCTTTCCAGCTGGCTGTCCGCCGCCGGCATGGCGCTGTTCGGCGTCAATGAAGCCGCGGCGCGGCTGCCTTCGCTGCTGTTGGCCATCGCCACCCTGGGACTCTGCGCTCACCTGATGCTGCGCCGCAGCGGCCGCGAAGCCGCCATGGCCGCCGCGCTGATCCTGGCCAGCAGCCTGCTCTTCCTCGGCGCCGCCGGCACGGTGATGACAGATCCGGCGCTGTTGTTCTGTGTAACGCTGAGCCAGGCCGCCTTCTGGCACGCTCTTGCACGGGGCAGCCGTGGCTGGGGCTATGTGTTCTTCGCCGGCCTGGGGCTGGGCTTGCTGGCCAAGGGGCCGCTGGCGGTAGTGCTGGTGGGCATGCCCATCTTCTTCTGGGTATTGCTGCGCAATCAGTGGCTGGCGCTGTGGCGCAAGCTGCCATGGATCCGCGGCACTCTGCTGATGTTCGCCATCGCCGCGCCTTGGTATGCGCTGGCGGAGCTGCGCACGCCTGGCTTCCTGGATTACTTCATCATGGGCGAGCATGTCAGCCGCTTCCTGGACTCCGGCTGGAAGGGCGACAAATACGGCTTCGCCCACGCCACCCCGCGCGGGATGATCTGGCTGTACACACTGGGTGCCATTTTCCCCTGGTCCGTCGCCATGCTGGCCTGGCTGGCGCGCCACGGCGCCAAGCTGCCTCGCCTTCGCCGCGACGACGACGGCTGGCTGCTCTATCTGGCCTTGTGGACGCTGATGACGCTGCTGTTCTTCAGCCTGTCCGGCAACATCATCTTCCCCTACTCGCTGCCCATGCTGCCCGGCTGCGCGCTGCTGTTCGCCGAGCTGTGGCACCGCGCGCGCGGCGGCGACGCCAAGCGCAGCGCGCTGCCCGGGATAGCCGCGATCGGCGCACTGTTGATGCTGGCGCTGCTGGCCTTCAACCACTACGACGGCAACCGCTACCTGCGCACTCAAAAACAGGTGGTCGCCGCCTGGCAGGCACAACAGCCCAGCGCGGACAGCGCCCTGATTTATTGGAGTGGCCGCCGTGAATTTTCCGCGGAGTTCTACTCCCACGGCCGCGTGCGCACCACGCAGGACCCTCTGCAACTGCGCGCTTGGCTGGCCGGCAAGGCCGGCAGCTTCATCGTCTGCGACGTCAACGATCTCGAACGGCTGCCCGCCGACGTTCGCGCTCGTTTCACCGAGCGCGCCCGCTTCAACATCATGAGCGACACCATGCTGCTGCTGGCCGATACCGCGCCGGCGGCCCCGACCGAGGCCCATTAATATGAGCAACGCCTTCGTCCCGCCTTATCTGCTTGGCCTTCGCGCCAAAGAGCGCCCGGCCGATCCGCTGGTCAGCTGCGTGGTGCCCGCCTACAACGAATCCGCCAACATCGTGCCGATGCTGCAGACCCTGCATCAGTTGCTGAACGACGCCGGCTACCGCCACGAACTGGTGGTGGTGGACGACGGCAGCCGCGACGACACCGTGGAGCAGGTACTGACCCACGCCGCGGAACTGCCGGTGACGCTGATCCAGCTGTCCCGCAACTTCGGCAAGGAGATCGCGCTCACCGCCGGCGTCGACCATGTCCAAGGCGACGTCGCCGTGCTGATCGACAGCGACTTCCAGCACCCGCCGGAGATGGTGCCGGTGTTTCTGGAGGAATGGCGCAAAGGCTACGACATGGTCTACAGCGTGCGCAGCAGCCGCGAAGACGAGCCGCTGGCCAAACGCCTGTTCACCCACGCCTTTTACCGCCTGGCCAACAGCGGCAGCCGCCATAAAATGCCGGCCGACACCCAAGACTTCCGCGTGCTGGACCGCTGCGTGGTGGAGGCCTTGCGCCAGATGCCGGAGCGCAACCGCTTCATGAAGGGTTTGTATCATTGGGTGGGCTTCACCCAACGTCCGATGCCGACTCAGACCCGGGAGCGCCGCGCCGGCCAAAGCAGCTTCAACTACCGCCGGCTGCTGGACTTGGGCATCACCGGCCTGACCGCCTTCTCCAATATGCCGCTGCGCATCTGGACCGTGATTGGCTGCCTGATTTCGCTATGCTCCATCGCTTACGCGGCCTGGGAACTGATTCATACCCTGCTGTTCGGCAATCCGGTCAGCGGCTGGCCAACCCTTGCGGTGGCCATCAGCTTCCTCGGCGGCGTGCAGCTGCTGTCCATCGGCATCCTCGGCGAATACGTCGGCCGCATTTTCGACGAGGTCAAACAACGCCCCACCTATCTGGTCAGCCGCATCAGCGGCCAGGGTGCGAGGGATGCGGGGAACCCCGCCGAATGAGCCGCGAATTGTTCTGGTTCGGCGTGGTCGGCGTTTCCGCCATGCTGGTGCACTTCGCCATGGTGGCTTGGGTGCTGGTGCCGCTCGGCATGGCGCCGCTGCTAGCCAATGTGCTGGGCTTCCTGATCGCTTTCCAGGTCAGCTACTGGGGTCACCGGCAGCAGACCTTCCAGGCTCGGCATATCCCCCATCGCCAGGCCTTGCCGCGCTTCTTCGGCGTTGCCTGCCTGAGCTTCATCGTCAACGAGGCGATGTACGGCCTGCTGCTGCGCTTCACGCCGCTGAATTATCGCGCCGCGCTTTTGCTGGTGCTGATCGTCGTGGCGGCGCTGACCTTCGCGCTCAGCAAGTTGTGGGCCTTCCGCGGCGCGGAGCCGATACAAAAACCACACATAAACCCTTAATTTCCAGCACAAACGGATATAAAACTTTATCCGCTTGCCCCGGTCACACCCCCATGACAAAACGACTGACACTCTGCGCCGACGACTTCGCACAGTCCGACGCCATCAGCGCCGGCATTCTGGAGCTGCTGACCGCCGGCCGCCTCTCCGCCACCAGCGTGATGAGCCAGGCGCCCAGCTGGGCCAGCCACGCCTCCGATCTCAAAGCCTTCGACGGCAAAGCCGACATCGGCCTGCATTTCAACCTGAGCCATCCCTTTGGCGATCAGGCCCGCCCCTTATCGCACTGGCTGATGAAGAGCCAGTTGCGCCAGCTGTCGCGCCCGACGCTGCGCGATGCCGCCGCCATGCAAATCGATCTGTTCTGCCAACATTACGGCCGGCTGCCGGACTTCATCGACGGCCACCAGCATGTGCACGCGCTGCCGGTGGTTCGCGACGCCTTGTTCGAAGCCATTGCCCAACGCTGGCAGGGCCAGGCGCTGCCCTATTTGCGCGCGCCGGATCGTCTTGGCCACCCCGGCGACAACCGGCTCAAGGCGCTGGTGCTGCGCAGCGTCAGCACCGGTTTCGACGACGGCGCTCGCGAGCAGGGCTTCAGCACCACGCCTTGGTTTGGCGGCATGTACTCGCTGACGCCGCAAGCGGACTTCGCCGGGCTGATGCAGCAGTGGCTGGCTCGCAGCCCGGACCGGGGTCTGATCATGTGCCATCCCGGCCACTTGGCCGTGGATAAAGACGACCCGATTGCCGCGACGCGGGACAAGGAATTCCGCTTCCTCGCCAGCCAGGCCTTCGCCGATCTCTGCGGCCAGTACGGCGTGGAGTTGGCCCGTTTCGACAAGGCCGCTCCCACCACTACGCTGGCGGCCTGAGCAGGCCGCGGCCGGCCCTCACACTGCCGGCCAGTTCAAATCCCAGGGGGCGCCCAAGCCTTGCAACACGGCACCGCAGGCATCGGACAGGAAGGCTTCGCCCTGGCTCGGCGGACAGACAAAACTGAATTGCTCTCCCTCCAGTTCAAAGCGCAAGGCGTAGGCGTGTAGATAACCCCTGTCCGCCGGCGCGCCGCCGTAGAGCAGATCGCCCAGGATAGGCGCCGATTGCGATTTCAAAGCCACTCTCAACTGATGGGTCTTGCCGCTGCGCGGCCGCAACAGGAATAAGCGCAGACCCGGCTGCAACGAATAGCTGAAGAACTGCGTCACCGCCGGGTTTTCCTGACTGTTCAGCAAACGCCAGGCGCCTCCGCGCCCCTTGCCCATGTCCCCCGCCACCTTGCCCTGTTTCTTGCTCGGCTTGCGGTCAGACAGCGCCAGATAATATTTCTCGATCTCTCTCCCGGCGAAGGCTTGACCCAGCCGCGCCGCCGTCTCTGCCGAACGCGCCACCAGGATCAAGCCGGAAGTGATGCGGTCCAAGCGGTGCACCGGCCACAAAGCCTCGTCGCCCAGACCGGCGCGCAAGGCCTCCATCAAGCCGGCCTCCTCGCCGTCTCGGTGAAAGCTGACGCCGGGCGCCTTGTCCACCAGGTAGAAGCGCGGCTCCGCGTGCAAGAGGGTGAAAGCCGCCTCAGGCATCGGCCCCGTCCTGGCTGGAGGCTTGGCGCATGCGCTGCTCGGTTTCCATCCGCATCTTCTTGCGGATTTCCGCATCGCGGAAACGGTGCTGCTGCTCCGACGTTTCCAACGACAGCGGCGGCACCGGTACCGCTTTACCGTTTTCAAACGCCACCATGGTGAAGTAGCAGCTATTGGTGTGGCGCACCGTGCGCTTCTGAATGTCTTCCGCCACCACCTTGATGCCCACCTCCATCGAGGTGCGCCCCACATGATTGACGCTGGCGAGAAAGGTCACCAGCTCGCCAACGTGAATGGCCTGCTTGAACAGCACCTGATCCACGGACAGCGTCACCACGTAACAGCCGGCGTAACGGCTGGCGCAGGCGTAAGCCACTTGGTCCAGCAGCTTCAACAACACTCCGCCGTGAACATTGCCGGAAAAATTGGCCATGTCCGGCGTCATCAACACCGACATCACCAGCTCGCGCTGACTCGCCTGCTCCACTTGCTGCGCCATGTTTCGCTCCCAAAAAATCCGAAACCGCCTATTGTGCCCCCATCCCTCCTTTTTAAACAGTTTTTGCCCATGCTGCTTGGTAAGACTTTTGATTTGGGCAAAGCCGGCCCATAGCGGCTAAACTGAGAAATATCAAGCTAAAACCGTGAATTCATGAGCCTTTCCGGAATATCCAGCTACGGCGGTTATGGCGGCTACGCATTACAGACCAGCCACGGCCCCAACTGCCAGTGCCCGGCTTGCCAGCAAAGCCTGGCAAGCGCCGCGGCGCCGGTGGGGACAGCCGCATCCGGAAACCGCGCCGGCAACGCCGATGCCGCTCCAGATCAACCGGATCAAGCCAAACCCAACGCCGCGCGCGGCATCGACGGCAAGCCGCTGGACGAGCAGCAGCAAAAACAAGTGGAAGCGCTGAAGGCCCGCGACAGCGATGTGCGCCAGCACGAACAAGCGCATCTGGCGGCCGGCGGCGCGCTGGCCGGCGGCGGCGCCACCTATAGCTATCAGCAAGGCCCGGACGGCAAGCAATATGCGATAGGCGGCGAAGTCGGCATCCGCCTGGCGCGGGGCAGCACCCCGCAAGAAACCATAAGCAATGCCCAGACCGTGCAGCGCGCCGCGCTGGCGCCGGCCGCCCCCTCCGGCCAGGACCGCGCGGTGGCCGCCGCCGCCGCGCAGATGGAACAGCAGGCGCGCATTGAACTGATGCAGCAGCAAGCCGGCAAGCAGGGCTTGAGCCCGCTTCAAGCGCGGCAGAAAATCAACAGCCCCGAGCAACAAGGCCCGGGGCTGGGGTCCAACATCGATACCTACGCCTGAGAGCCTGTTTACGCTCCGCTACGCTGCGGCGGGATCGTCAGGCAAGGGCGTCGAAACCCGCTTCAAAATGCACATATACCGCATGTACATTCCGCTTCTTCAGCGGCAAACCCTTGTCTCGCCCTAGCTCGCCAGATCGTAAACACGTTCCAGATTCAGGCGGCATCCCACGCAATCTCCCTCACTCCGCCTTGCGCACGCCGCGCGCCAGCCGCAGACCGTTGGCGATCACCACCAGGCTGGTGCCCACATCGGCGAACACCGCCATCCACAAGCTGGCCATACCCAGCATCGCCAATACGAAGAACACCAGCTTGGTCAACAAGGCCACCGCGATGTTCGCTTTCAGCACCCGCGAAGTGCGCCGGGCGTGGCTGAGCAAATCAGCCAGCTTGGCCAGCTTGTCGTCCATCAAGGCCACGCCGGCGGTTTCCAGCGCGCTGTCGGAACCGGCCGCCCCCATGGCGATGCCCAGGTCGGCCCGGGCCAGCGCCGGCGCGTCGTTGACGCCGTCGCCCACCATCGCCACCATCTTGCCGGAGGCTTGCAAACGGACAATGCGCTCCAGCTTGTCTTCCGGCAACAAACCGCCGTGGGCTTCTACGATGCCGGTCTGCGCCGCCACCGCCTGCGCCACCTGCTGGTTGTCGCCGCTCAACATCACCGTCGCCACGCCCAACTTGGCCAATTGACGCAGAGCCGCCGGCGCTTCCGGACGAATCCGGTCCGCCACCGCGATCACGCCTAGCGCCCGCTCGCCCTCCAGCAACACCAAGGCGCCCTGTCCCGCCAATTCCAAGCGCGACAGCTCGGCCTGCAAGGCATCGCTCAACGCGCCCTGCTCCCGCGCCAGCCGGCTGCTACCCAAAGCCAGCTTCCGGCCGTCCGCCAAGCCGCTGACGCCGCGCCCGGCCTGCTCGCTGACCTGTTCCGCCTCCGGCCAGGATAGGCCTCGCGCGTTCGCCGCCGCCAGCACCGCCTTGGCCAGCGGATGAGTGGAGTGCGCGTCCAGAGCCGCTGCCCAACGCAACAACTGATCCTGATCCGCCTCGGCTAGCGTCACCACGCCCGTCACTTGCGGCTCGCCCTCGGTCAGGGTGCCGGTCTTGTCGAAACACACCGCGTCTATCCTGGCCGCCATTTCCAGCGGCGCGCCGCCCTTGATCAGCAGGCCGTGCTTAGCGGCTGACGCCAAGGCGCTGACCACGGTCACCGGCGTGGCGATCACCAGCGCGCACGGGCAGGCGATCACCAGCATCACCAGCGCGTTGTAGACCGCCTCGTTCCAGCTCAGCCACCCCAGCATAGGGGTAGCCACGGCAAACAGCAGCGCGGCCGCCAACACCACCGGGGTGTAAACCTCGGCGAAGCGGTCGATGAAACGCTGCGTCGGCGCCTTGCTGGCCTGAGCATTGCGCACAGTGTCGATGATGCGCGCCAACACGCTGCCGTTGGCCCCCGCCGTGGTCAGCACTTCCACCACGCCGCTGCCGTTGATGCTGCCGGCGAAGACCGCTTCGCCCGGAGACTTGTCCACGGGCAGGCTCTCGCCGGTGATAGGCGCTTCGTTGAACGCGCTGTGGCCTTGTTCGATGCGGCCGTCCAGCGGCACTCGCTCGCCCGGACGCACCCGCACTCGGCTGCCCGGCGCCACGTCGGCGGCCGGGCGCTCCACCCATTCGCCGCCGCTCTGCACCCAGGCGGTTTCCGGCGCCAGCGACATCAAGGCTTTGACCGCTTCGCCGGCGCGCGCCAGCGACATCGCCTCCAGCCGCTCGGCGATGGCGAACAGGAACAACACCATCGCCGCCTCCGGCCATTGGCCGATCAGCATCGCGCCTATCACCGCCACCGACATCAGGAAATGGATGTTGAGCGTGCGGGTGGACAGCGCGATCCAGCCCTTTTTCAGCGTGGGCATGCCGCCCAGCAAGATGGAGGCCAAGGCCAGCGCCGCGCTGCCCCAGCCCTGGTCCGCTCCGCTGAGCCAGGCCACGCCTTCCGAGCCCGCCGCCGCCAGGCCGGATAGCGCCAGCAGCCAATTGCCCCGGCGCGAAGCCTTGGGCTGCTCCACCAGCGCCGAGGCGTCATTCAGCTCCACCGCCTTCATGCCCACCTTGGCGATGGCTTGTTTAACGCCCTCCAGATTGGGCAGGTCGTGACGCACCAGCAGCACCCGCTCGATAAAGTTGAACTCCAGCGCGGCCACCCCGGCCATGCCGCCCAAAGCCTTTTCAATCAGCCTGGCCTCGGTCGGGCAGTCCATCGCCTGGATATGCAAGCGCGCTTGCTGCCGGCCGCCCTCGCCCAGCGCCACCGCGCGCGGCGCTTCCGCGCCGTGATCATGGCCTGAGCAGGACTTGCCGGCATGATCGTGGCTGTGGCCATGCTCGTGGTCATGATCACGCGCCGGCATCGCCGCCTCTAATTTGTGGCCGCAGCAATCGTCCGCCTGGCGCGGATCTGGCTTGCCCTCTCCGCCCCGGCAAGAAGCATGGCCGGCATGCGGCGCACGCCGGCGTCGCTGTTTTTGCGCTGCTTGGAACATGGAGGCCTCCCTTGGTCGGATTGATATAGCCTCATTGCAAACCCTATAGTCGCTACAAGGTCAAGCTTTTTTGCTAAAATTCCATCATCCGGCGGAAAACCGCCGCCACCGCCCCATTGCCGGGCGTCTTGCGGGAGGACTGAGATGCTGATTGGAGAGCTGGCGCGCCAGACTGGCTGCGAAGTGGAAACCATACGTTATTACGAGCGTGAAGGCCTGCTGTCCGCGCCGCTGCGCAGCGCCTCCGGCTATCGCCGCTACAACGCCGAGCAATTGGGCGAACTGAATTTCATCCTGCACTGCCGTTCCTTGGGCATGTCGCTGGCCGACATCCGCCAGCTGGCCGCCTTCAAGGCCGACTCCTCGCTGGCCTGCGACGACATCAACCAACTGATAGACCGTCAGGTCAGCAAGGTCCATCAGCAAGTGGAAAGCTTGCGTCTGCTGGAACAACAGCTGCTGGCGCTGCGCGACCGCTGCCACGACCATCACACCGTGGCAGAATGCGGCATTCTGCAAACCCTGGTGGAAGCGTCCGAAGGCGAACCTTGTGTCTGTCACACGCCCTTCGGTCAGGATCCGCACCCTCACCCTCATTCCGTGGAGAAGCAATGACCCGTTTGTTCAAGCCCGCCACCGCCGCCGCGACTCTAGCCGCGCTGGCCCTGTCCGCCTGCACCACCAACCCTCAAACCGGCCAGACCGAAATCAGCAAGACCGCGCTCTACGGCCTGGGCGGCGCGGCGGCCTGCGGCCTGGTGGGCGCGCTGACCCATGGCGGCAAAGGCGCCCGCAATTCGGCGCTGGCCTGCGGCGCGATCGGCGCCGGCATCGGCGGCTATATGGATTACCAGGAAAAACAACTGCGCGAAAAGCTGAAGAACAGCCAGATCGCGGTCGAGCGCATTGGCGACCAGCTCAAACTCTCCCTGCCCGACAACATCACCTTCCCCACCAACGGCTATCAGTTGAACGCCAGGGTGCAAAAGCCGCTGGGCGACATCGCCGGCGTGCTGGTGCAATTCCCCGACACCTCGATCACCGTGGCAGGCCACACCGACAGCACCGGCGCCGCCGCCTACAACCAGACGCTGTCGGAGAAACGCGCTCAGTCGGTGACCGAATACCTGCAGGGTCAGGGCGTCAACTCGGTGCGGGTGCGCACCATGGGCTACGGCGCGACCCAACCGGTGGCCAGCAACGCCAACGAAAGCGGCAAAGCCAAAAACCGCCGCGTGGAGATCATGATCACGCCGCAGCAAATGGGTTGAACCCACGGCAGGCATCCAAGCCCGGCTCCGGCCGGGTTTTTTCACGCCCCAGGCGGCTGATGGGCAAAAAAATGGGCCAACCCATTGGGTCGGCCCTAACAACGCTCGTTTGGGGAGATGAGGAGAAACCACCGCACGCCACCCCACGGGAATGCGGGTCACAACAAGTACACACACAAACTACAACAACAAACCTATCAGCGGCGCGGCGAACACCGTCGCCAAACCGCCCAGCATCATGGTCAGGCTGGCCACCACGCCTTCTTCCGCGCCCAGCTCGCTGGCCTTGGCGGTGCCGGCCGCGTGGGCGGCGGCGCCGAACAAGGCTCCGCGCGCCAGACTGGAGCGCAGCGGCATCCAAGCCAGCATCACTTCGCCCAACAACATGCCGCACACCCCGGTCATCACCACGAACACCGCCGTCAGGTCCGGCGAAGCGCCAATGCCGGAGGCCGTGGCCAAAGCGAACGGAGTGCTGATCGATCGCGGCGCCAGGCTGCGCTGCAACAAGTCGGACAAGCCCAGCAGTCGCGCCAGCCAGATCGAGCTGAACACCGCCACCGGCATGCCCACCAGCACGCCGCAGCTCAGCGACAACCAGTGCCGGCGTATCATCGCCCGATGCTCGTAGATCGGCACCGCGAAAGCCACCGTGGCCGGCCCCAGCATCCAGGTCAGCCAACGGGTGTCTTCGAAATACACCCGGTACGGCACCTTGGCCAAGACCACCAGCGCAATCACCAACAGCGGCACCGCCAGAATCGGGGCGCTCCACCAGCTGCGCTTTTTCAGATAAAACTTTTTGACCAGTCCGTACAAAACAACGGTAATCAGCAAACTGGCCAGTGCAATCTCATGCTCCATGCGTCTTCACCTGTTTCTGGCGGCCATGCCAGCGCAGGGCCACTTCCAAGCGATAACATTTATCCACCACCCAGGAGGTCGCCGCCATCACCAACAAGGTGGACAACACGATGACCGCCACAATCCGTAGCCCGGCGGCCATGATCACGTCCGGGTACTGGATCACCGCCACGACGGCGGGGATGAAGAACAACAACATTTCAGCCAACAACCAGCGGGCGCCGCTGCGGCACCAGGCCAGTGGCAACCAGCCCAGCCAGAGCGCCGCCAGCACCAGGAACATCCCTAGCACGCCGGCAGGCACCACTGGCAGGAAATGGCTGCTCAACTGACTGGCCGCGATCCACACCACGCTCAGCAAGGCCACCTGACCGATGGTCAGCGCCACTTGCTTGAATGCGGAAAGATTCGGATTTGCCATGATTGAGCCACTACACAACACAGGGAGTGGTTCGAGTATAGAGCGCCGCCATGCATTCAAAAAATGAATTAAAATTATTTCACGCATTCCAATCTGGAATGCATGATCCGGACAAGCACATATGGACATCCGCGCGCTGCGCTATTTCATCGAGGTGGTCAAACGCCAAAGCTTCACCAAGGCGGCCGAAGCCCTCTATGTGACTCAGCCCACCATCAGCAAGATGGTGCGCCAGCTGGAGGAGGAATTGGGCTGCCCGCTGATCCTGCGCGAGGGCCGCAGCTTCCGACTCACCGACGCCGGCCGTGCCACTTATGAGCGCGGCCTGGACGTGCTATCGGCGATGAACCAGTTGAAAACCGAGCTGTCCGACCTGTCTGCGCTCAAACGCGGCGAGCTGGTGGTCGGCCTGCCCCCCATGGTGGGCGTGGCCTTCTTCGCTCCGGTGGTCAGCAGCTTCCGCCAACGCTATCCGCAGGTCGAACTGAAAATGGTGGAAGACGGCGCGCTGGCGATCGAGAGCAGCGTGCGCAGCGGCGAACTGGAAATCGGCGTGGCGGTGCTGCCGGTGGACAACCAGGCTTTCGATCAATTCGCCGTGGTGCGCGATCCGCTATGCCTCGTGGCGCCGGCCGGCTCGGAGTGGCGTGGGCAGAGCGTGGTGCGGCTGGAGCAGATCGCCAATCAGCCCTTTGTGCTCTACCCGCAGGACTTCACGCTGGCGCGCCGGGTCAGCGACGCCTTTCGCGAGCTGGGCCGCCCGCTGCATGTGGTGGGGCGCAGCGCGCATTGGGACTTCATCGTCGAACTGGTATCGGCCCACATGGGCGTCACCCTGCTCCCGCGCTCCATAGTGGAACGGCTGGACCGCTCGGCCTACGATGTGATCCCGCTGGCCGAGCCCAAGCTGGTCTGGCACCTGGCGCTGATCTGGCAAAAGAACGGATACTTGTCGCATGCGGCCCGCGCCTGGCTGGCGGTAACCCGCGATGTGCTGGGCGGTTTGGAATAACGCCGGTCAACCCAAGGAACACCGAATATGAAACGATATCTGAGCGTCGCCCTGTTCGCCCTGCTGCTAAGCGGCTGCGCGGCCTTGAACTACCAGAAACCCCAAGTCAGCATCGCCGACGTCAAACCCGGCAAGGCCACGCTGTTCGAACAAAGCTTCGAAGTCAGCCTGCGGGTCAGCAACCCCAACAATCTGGCCTTGAACGCCAAGGGCATGACCCTGGAACTGAACGTGGCGGGAGAGAAGCTGGCCACGGGAGTCAGCAATCAGGCCATCGCCGTACCTGCGCTGGGCGAAGGCGTGGTCACGTTGCAATTGCACACCTCGCTGGCCGGCTGGCTGAAGCAGATAGGCAAGGCGATGGAGGCCGGCAACGGCGGCAAGCTGGAATACCAACTGAATGGCACGCTGGAAGACTTGAACGGCATGGGCCGAGTGCCCTTCCGCAGCAAGGGCGAGTGGAAGCTGCCCGGTCAGTAAGAACCTATCCACGATCCGCTGCGCAAGCTCGCGAGATCGTGAGCTTGCTCCCAATACCCGCAGCCCCGCCTGCCGGCGGGGCTAGTGCTTAGAACCTGTTCAAAGTCGCGCGAGCAAGAGCGTGACAAGGCGAAAACGACCGAAAAAGCGGAATGGTCAAATGGTACATGAGCATTTTGAGCTCGTGCTCACCGCGCAACGCTTCACGAAGCGCAGCGGGCTTTGACCAGATTCTTACTGCCGCGGCACCGCCACGCAGTTATTGCCGTCGAAGCTAACGGTTTCCACCAGTTGGCTCTTGGGATTGACCACGAAATTGGTGGTGCAGCTGTAATGGGTGGAACCACCGCCTATCATGCCGGTGTTGACCCACCGTCCCGGTGTTTCTATGGTCTTGGTCTGACCGTTCTCGTTGTAAGTCACCTTGGCGCCCGGTTCGTACACGCGGTTTTCACGCAGCGGCTCACGCTGGGTGAATTCCTTGCTGTAGGTGTAGAGCATATTGCCGTTCGGCATCTTCAGGGTTTTCTGCGGTGCGCCCCACTCCGCCAACAATTGATTCACATCACGCCCCTGCCAGTAATACGCCTTCTGCGCATAGCCTTCCTGTGTCGGAAAGATGCCGCAGGCGGTCAACAGCAGCGTCGACATCATCATCAGTCTTTTCATCCGAAATCCTTCAATCGCCGTTCACTATCCATAGCATAATAAAACGCCGGCCCCTGAACGGAGTCGGCGCTGTGTGACTGACCACGCGGAAGCCCGAGAGTTTCCTGACGCGAACAATTCCTGACTTAGAACCTTTTCAAAGTCTCGCGAGCCAGAGCGAGACAAGGCGAACACAGCAGAGAAAGCGGAGTGCACATACGGTACATGAGCATTTCGAAGTTGCATTCACCGAGCCACGTTTCACGACGCGTAGCGGATCGTGAACAGGTTCTTACAGCCTGAAGCGATTGAAGGTACTCTGCATCCCGCGCGCCAGATCGTTCAAGGCGCTCAGCGTCTGCATTGCCGATTGCAGCGCGGCGTCGGAGTCGATGATCTGGTTGTTGATCGACTCGGTGCTCTGCGCCATCGCGGTGGTGGCGTTGTGCTGCTCGCTGGTGGACAGGGCCACATCGCCGATCTTGTCTATCACTTGCTGCATCGCGTCGCCAATCGCGGTCAACCGCGCGCGCGCCTGGCCGGTCAGATCGACGCTGGCGTCCACCGCGCCGACAGTGGTATTCATGTTCTGCACCGCCTTGCCGGTTTCGCCCAGGATGTTTTCCACCATCTGACTGATCTCCACCGTTGCCTGCCCCGTGCGCTCGGCCAGCTTGCGCACTTCGTCGGCCACCACGGCAAAACCGCGGCCCTGCTCGCCGGCGCGCGCCGCCTCGATCGCCGCGTTCAAGGCCAACAGATTGGTCTGATCGGCAATGTCGCGGATTACATTGGTGATCTTGGAGATCTCCTGCGAGCGCTGTTCCAGCGAGGCCAGCAGGCTGGACAGTTCGCCCACCGATTCGCTGGTGCGCGACATCTCGCTGCTGATGCGCTGCATATCGTTGGCGCTCTCGCGCGAATGTTCGCCGGTATTGCGCGCCAGCCTATCGGTTTCGCGGGTGGCGTCGGCAATGTGGGAGATGCTCACCGTCACTTCTTCGATCGCCGCCGCGTTGGAGCTGGAAATGTCCGCCAGCACGTGGGAATCATCGGCCAGGCGTTTCACCGCGCCGCTGACCTCGATCACGCCTTGGGTCAGTTGCCCGGCTTCGTCGCGCAGTTCGCGGAACATGCCGTTCAGGCGTTGCACAAACTGGTTGAAGGCTTGCGCGGTCTGCGCCACTTCATCCTCGCCGGCCACTTCGATGCGGCGGGTCAGGTCGCCTTCGCCTTGCGAGATTTCGCGCATCGCGTCGCGGACCTGGAACAGGCCTTTGAGCAAGCGGCCCAGATAAGCGGAGCTGAAGGTCAGCATCACAACCAACACGATGGCAACGGCCCCGGCGATCAGCCAGATGATGCCGTTGACCTGGGAAGAGATCACCTCTTCATCCGCGGCCACGCCCATCACCCAGTCGGAGCCGGCGATCGGTCGCAAGGCCACCATATAAGCGCCGCCGTCTATATCCACGCTCTTGGCTTGATCGCTTTGCAGCAGGCTGGCGAAAGCGGCGTCGTCCAGCGCCGGAATCACGCTGCCGATGGGCTTGAGCTCATTGCCAGGCTTGGGGTAGGCGATAATCTTGCCCTGTTTGGTCAGCAGAAAGGCATGGCCTTTGCCGGCCAGCTTGATGTCCAGCACCGACTTGACCAGCTTGTCGATCAGAATATCGCCGCCCACCACAATGTCCTGGCCCTTGACCTTGTCGGCGATGGTGATCACCAGTTTGTCCTTGGTTTCCGGTTCGGAGTCCTTGTACGGGTCGGTGACGATCAGGCCGTCCTGAGCCTTGGATTGTTGGAACCACGGACGTTGCGCCGGCTGGTAGTCGGCGCTGGGCTTGGGACGTCCCGGCACCGAGTATTTCATGTCGCCGGTCACGCCGTTGCCGGCGTAAATCACGTTGAAGCCGCCGCCCTTGGCCAACTGCTGCAGATAGTAGCTGACCTGCGCGTCGTCGGCGTGGCTGAGGCTGGCGCTGATCAGATTCTTGCGAACCGACAGCCATTCGGACACGAAGCCGCCCTGTAGCTGGGCGACCTGGTTGATCTCCCGCTCAGCTTCTTGATAAGCGTGGGAGCGGATATTCAGGCAGGCGGTGATGGTGATGCTGAGCGTGGCGACCAGAATGGACACCGCTGTCAGCAGCGTGAGCTTGTGACGGATGGAGCGCATGATAAGCCGTTGCTGATAAAAGCGTTATTATCCGTCATACGAGATGTCATGCATTGTTAAAAATAACAATGTCTTTAAATATTTGCGCATGTTTTAAATCAAACAACTACATCAATCATGCATTTCAAATACTCGCAAGGCCTGCAAACCCTACCCTGCCCACGCTTGCGTCACAAAATGTCGACAATTTGCCCTAACCACGACAATTTCACCTCAATTTGAGCGATACTTGCGCCTGGACGCGGCCACGGCAATGGGCTGCGCCCGGTTATTAGACAGAAAGGGGCCAAAATGAGTAAAAGCGGCGAACGGTCGCAAACCTTTCAAAACATCATTGACGCCAGCCTGCAGCTGTTCAACCAGGAGGGCGAGCGCGTCATCACCACCAATCATATCGCCGAGCGGATGAATATCAGCACCGGCAAGTTGTACTATCACTTCCGCAATAAGGAAGAGATCATCAGCGAGCTATACCAGCGCTACGTCAAAGGCATGGCGGAGCAGCTGTCGGCCGCGCTCCGGCACAGCAACTCGATCGAGGCGATGGTGGGAGCAATGGAAAAAACGCTGCGGCACATTTGGAGCTTCCGCTTCCTGCCCAAAAGCATGCCGAGCCTGTACTACCTGCACCCGGAACTGGCGGAAAATCACCAGCAGTTGTCCCGTGGCCAGTTGGCCGGCAAGCTGGCCCAATTGTTCGCCCGCCTGCGCGAACAGGGCGTGCTGCTGGGCGACGACAAGCAACTGGCTCATCTGGTCCAGCACTTTCAGATGGTGCAGACTGGCTGGGTAACCACGCTCAAGCACTCCGCCACGCCCAGCGAGCTGGAGCGCATGGTAAAAGACGGCTGTCGCAGCCTGCTCTATCTGCTGACGCCTTACGTCGATCCGCGCTACCGGCCGCCGTTCGACCGCGTCTGCGCGCGCTACGCCTGAACGGCAACGCATAAAAAAACACCCCTGGCGAGCCAGGGGTGTTTTGCATGCGGCCTTAGAATCCATCCACGATCTCGCGAGCTAGAGCGAGACAAGGCGAAAGCGGCCAAGAAAGCGGAATGTACATCTGGTACATGAGCATTTCGCAGTCGCTTTCAACGCCGTATCGCTGAAGCGCGGCAGATCGTGAACCGCTTCTTAGATCATGCCCTTGCTTTTCAGCAGTTCAAACATCGTCTTGCCGATTTCCGCCGGGCTGCGGGTGTAGGCGATGCCGGCCTTCTCGAAGGCCTTGAACTTCTCTTCCGCCGTGCCCTTGCCGCCGGAGATGATGGCGCCCGCATGGCCCATGCGCTTGCCCTTGGGAGCCGTCACGCCGGCGATGTAGCCGACCACCGGCTTGGTCACGTAGGACTTGGCGAACTCGGCCGCCTCTTCCTCGGCGGAACCGCCGATTTCGCCGATCATCACGATGGCGTCGGTGTCCGGATCATCCTGGAACAGTTTCAGCGCGTCGATGTGGCTGGTGCCCGGGATCGGATCGCCGCCGATGCCGATGCAGGTGGACTGGCCCAGACCCAGCGCGGTGGTTTGCGCCACGGCTTCATAGGTCAGAGTGCCGGAACGGGACACGATGCCGATGCGGCCCGGGTTGTGAATGTGCCACGGCATGATGCCGATCTTGCACTCGCCCGGGGTGATGATGCCGGGGCAGTTCGGGCCGATCAGGCGGATGCCGGCTTCGTCCACGGCTTTCTTCACGTACAGCATGTCCAGGGTGGGCACGCCTTCGGTGATGCAGACGATCAGCTTCACGCCGCTGTCGATGGCTTCCAGGATGGAATCCTTGGCGAAGGCCGCGGGCACGTAGATCACCGAGGCGTCTGCCTGGGTCTGACGCACGGCGTCCTTCATGGTGTTGAACACCGGCAGGCCCAGATGCTCGGAACCGCCTTTGCCCGGGGTTACGCCGCCTACGACCTTGGTGCCCACTTTCAACGCCTGCTCGGCGTGGAAAGTGCCGTTCTTGCCGGTGAAGCCTTGCACCAGCACTTTGGTGTCTTTGTTTACCAATACGCTCATTTTGTATTCCTCAGCTCAGTGCGGGTCTCAGGCAGCGGCCTTGACGGCGGCGACGATCTTCTCGGCAGCGTCGTTCAGACCCTGGGCGGAAGTCAGTTTCAGACCGGAGTCGTCCAGAATCTTGGCGCCCAGCTCGGCGTTGTTGCCTTCCAGACGCACCACGACCGGCACGGTCACGTTCACTTCCTTCACCGCGGCGATGATGGCTTCGGCGATCATGTCGCAACGCACGATGCCGCCGAAGATGTTGATCAGCACGCCCTGCACCGAGGTGTCGGCCAGGATCAGCTTGAAGGCTTCGATCACGCGCTCTTTGGTGGCGCCGCCGCCCACGTCCAGGAAGTTGGCCGGTTGGCCGCCCTTCAGCTTGATGATGTCCATGGTGGCCATCGCCAGGCCGGCGCCGTTCACCATGCAGCCGATATTGCCTTCCAGCGCCACGTAGTTCAGGTCAAACTCGGAAGCTTTCACTTCGCGTTCGTTTTCCTGGCTCTTGTCGCGTTGCGCCAGCAGTTCCGGGTGGCGGTACAGCGCGTTGGAGTCCAGGTTGATCTTGCCGTCCACGCAGGCCAGCTGGCCGTTTTCACGCAGTGCCAGCGGGTTCACTTCGAACAGGGCGAAGTCGTTTTCGACGAAGGCCTTGTAGGCGCCCAGCATCAGCTTGGTGAAGGCGGCAACTTGCTCGCCCTTCAGTTCCAGCGCGAAAGCGGCGTCGCGAGCCTGGAACGGCTGCATGCCCACCAAGGGATCGATCTCGATCTTGATGATCTTTTCCGGGGTTTCCTCGGCTACTTTCTCGATTTCCACGCCGCCTTCGGTGGACACCATGAACACCACGCGCTGGCTGCCGCGGTCAACCACGGCGCCCAGGTAGAGTTCGCGCTGCACCGGGTACATGTCTTCGCACACCAGCACGCTGTTCACCGGCTGGCCGGCGGCGTCGGTCTGGTAGGTCACCAGGTTCTTGCCGATCAGGCCCTTGGCCACTTCGGCGGCTTCTTCGCGGCTTTTCACCACTTTCACGCCACCGGCCTTGCCGCGGCCGCCGGCATGCACCTGAGCCTTGACGACGGCGAATTTGCCGCCCAGTTTATCGTAAGCGGCAGCGGCTTCTTCCGGCGTAGCGGCCAGAATGCCCTGTTGCACCGGCAGGCCGTATTTGGCCAGCAGCTCTTTCGCTTGGTATTCGTGCAGGTTCATCTATGGTTTCCTTTCGGAGAAATGGATGGCGGGCTGAAACCGACGCCCCTATTTCTTTGAGTCGCTTGTAAACCTTTAATGTATCTGGCGCGCGCCGTCACCCCCCAGGCTGACCAGCGTCGCCGCATACTCCGTCAACCGGCCCCCAAGGGAGCCGTTTTGCCGAGCCGTGCGCGATTGTACACGACCCGGCGAACGCTTAGCCGTGCAAGGCGCGCTTGTCGGCGGCCAGAGCGGCTTCGTGTATCACTTCGGACAAGGACGGGTGAGCGTGGACGATGCGCGCCAGGTCTTCGCTGGCGGCCTTGAACTCCATCGACACCACGCCTTCGCTCACCAGTTCGGACACCATCGGGCCTATCATGTGCAGGCCCAGGATGCGGTCGGTCTTGGCGCAGGCCAGGATCTTGACCGTGCCTTGCGCTTGGCCCAGGCCCAGCGCGCGGCCGTTGGCGCCGAAACCGGAAGTGCCCTTCTTGTACTCTACGCCCTCGGCCTTCAGTTGCTCCTCGGTCTTGCCAACCCAGGCGATCTCCGGAGAAGTGTAGATCACCCACGGAATCACGCCGAAATCCACGTGCGGCTTCTGGCCGGCGATGCGCTCGGCCACGGCCACGCCCTCTTCCGAGGCCTTGTGCGCCAGCATCGGGCCGCGCACCACGTCGCCGATCGCCCATACATTGGGCAGATTGGTGTGGCAATGGTCGTCCACCGCCACGAAGCCGCGCTCGTCCAACTGCAGGCCCACCGCGTCGGCGCCCAGGCCCTGAGTGTTGGGCACGCGGCCAATGGAGACAATCAGCTTGTCGAACTCGGCCTTGACCGCTTCGCCGTTCAGTTCGTAGTTGACGGTGACGCTCTTCTTGCCGGCCTTCACTTCGCCGATTTTGACGCCCAGCTTGATGTCCAGGCCGGTGTCCTTGGTCAGGGTCTTGAAAGCTTCTTTGGCGATCTGCTGGTCCGCGGCGGCGAGGAAGGTCGGCATCGCTTCCAGGATGGTCACTTCGGCGCCCAAACGCTTCCAGACGGAGCCCATTTCCAGGCCGATCACGCCGGCGCCGATCACGCCCAGGCGCTTCGGCACATCCGTCAGCGCCAGCGCGCCCTCGTTGTCCAACACCAGCTTGTTGTCGGTGGCCAGGCCCGGCAGCGCGCGCGGGCTGGAACCAGTGGCCACGATCACATGCCCGGCTTCCAGGGTGTCCACCACCTTGCCGCCGTCGCTGACCTCGATCACCCACTTATCGCCTTGACGGCCCTTGAAGCTGGCCAGGCCGTGGATGTTGGCGACCTTGTTCTTCTTGAACAGGAAGCTGATGCCCGCGGCGTTCTTGGTGATGATGTCGGTCTTGCGCGAAATCATCTGCGCCACGTCCATCTTGGCGCCGGAGACGCTGATGCCGTGCTTGGCGAAATCATGCTGCACCGCGTGGAAGTTTTCCGACGACTGCAGCAGCGCCTTGGACGGAATGCAACCGACGTTCAGGCAGGTGCCGCCCAGCGACGCCTTGCCTTCCGGGTTTTTGAACGCATCCACGCAGGCGGTGTTGAAACCCAGCTGGGCGGCGCGGATGGCGGCTACGTAACCGCCGGGGCCGCCGCCGACCACCACTACATCAAACGATTGGCTCATCTTGTTTTCCTTTGTCGGTGGCGGGCGCGCGGCCCGCCGGCTGCCTGGTCTACTTGCCGACCTTCAGCAGCAGAATGCCGAATGCGATCATGAACAGACAGAGAATGCTTTTGCCGATCAAGCTGTACAGGTCTTCGCGCACGCCGTTTTGGCGTTTTTTCCAGGTCAGCCAGCCTATGGCCACGCCGGCCAGGATGGCGGCAATTCCGTAAAACCAGTCGGGCAACTGCATTCAAGCTCCATTCATCGCAAGACAGGCCGGGAGCGCGCCCCCGGCCGAGGGTGATTACAAGTCGAGGATCAGGCGGGCCGGATCTTCAATCGCGTCCTTGATCGCCACCAGGCTCAGCACGGCTTCGCGGCCGTCGATGATGCGGTGGTCGTAGGATTGGGCAAGATACATCATCGGACGCACCACCACTTGACCGTTCTCAACCACGGCGCGCTCCTTGGTGGCGTGCATGCCCAGAATCGCGGACTGCGGCGGGTTGATGATGGGGGTGGACATCATCGAACCGAAGGTGCCGCCGTTGGAGATGGTGTAGGTGCCGCCGGTCAGTTCTTCCACGGTCAGCTTGCCTTCCTGGGCGCGCTTGCCGAAGTCGGCGATCTGCTTCTCGATGTCGGCCAGGCTCAGCTGGTCGGCATTGCGGATCACCGGCACCACCAGGCCGCGCGGGCTGCCCACGGCCACGCCGATGTCGAAGTAGCCGTGATAGATGATGTTGTTGCCGTCCACCGAGGCGTTGACGATGGGGTATTTCTTCAGCGCGGCGACCACGGCCTTGACGAAGAAGCCCATGAAGCCCAGCTTGATGCCGTGCTCCTTCTCGAAGCGGTCCTTGTACTTGGCGCGCAGGTCCATCACCGGCTTCATGTTCACTTCATTGAAGGTCGTGAGGATGGCGTTGGTCTGCTGCGACAGGATCAGGCGTTCAGCCACGCGCTGACGCAGACGGGACATCGGCACGCTCTGTTCCGGACGATCGGACAGGATGGCGGCGACGTTGACCGCGGCCGGGGTGGCGGACAGCGCGGCGCCGGCGGCGGCCGGAGCCAGCACCGGGCCGGCCTGGGCCGGAGCGGCTTGCTTGGCGGCCTGCACGTCTTCCTTCAACACGCGGCCGTCGCGGCCGGAGCCGGCCACCTTGGACAGGTCGACGCCGGTTTCCGCAGCCAGTTTGGCGGCGGACGGCATGGCGGCGGCGCCAGCCGGGGCGGCGGCGGGAGCCGGAGCAGCAGCCGGCGCGGCCGCGGCGGCCGGAGCCACATCGCCGGCCTTGGCCGCGGTGTCGATCTTGGCGATCAGTTGGCCGGACACCACGGTGGCGCCGTCTTCCACGATGATTTCAACGATCACGCCTGCCTGCGGCGCTGGCAGTTCCAGCACCACTTTGTCGGTTTCCAGATCGATCAGGTTCTCGTCGCGGCTGACGGCTTGGCCAACCTTCTTGTGCCAGCTCATCAGCGTGGCTTCGGATACGGACTCGGGCAGTTGCGGGACGGTAACTTCAATCAGCATGTTCTTCTCCATGTAGAGGCAGCCCTCCGGCTGCCTCGAACTCATTCAGTGGTTATTTGGCGACCGACATGGCTTCTTCAACGAAAGCCTTGAGTTGGGCGACGTGTTTGCTCATATAGCCTACGGCCGGGGAAGCGGACGACGGACGGCCGGCGAACGACAAGGACTGCTTGGCGCCCAGCAGGCCTTCCAGGCGGTGACGGATCTGGTACCACGCGCCCTGGTTGCGCGGCTCTTCCTGCACCCACATCACTTCGCGAGCCTGCGGGAAGCGCGCCAGCTCGGCGGCCACCTGCTCGGTCGGGAACGGGTAGAGCTGCTCGATGCGCACGATGGCGATATCTTCGTCCAGGCCGCGTTCCTTGCGGGCGGCGGCAAGGTCGTAATACACCTGGCCGGCGCACAGCAACACGCGCTTGACCTTCTTGGCGTCCTGCACCACCGAGTCGCCTATCACCGGGCGGAAGCTTCCGCTGGTGAATGCTTCGATCGGGCTCATCGAATCCTTGAAGCGCAGCAGGCGCTTGGATAGGAAGATGACCAGCGGCTTGCGGTACGGCCGCAGCACCTGGCGACGCAGCATGTGGAACATCTGCGAGGCTTCGGACGGCATCACCACCTGCATATTGTGCTCGGCGCACAGTTGCAGCCAACGCTCCAGGCGCGCGGACGAGTGTTCCGGGCCCTGGCCGTCGTAGCCGTGCGGCAGGATGGTGGTCAGGCCGCACAGACGGCCCCACTTGGTCTCGCCGGAGGAAATGAACTGGTCGATGGCCACCTGGGCGCCGTTGGCGAAGTCGCCGAACTGAGCTTCCCAAATCACCAGCTGATCCGGAGCGGAACAGGCATAACCGTATTCATAGGCCAGCACCGCTTCTTCGTTCAGGATGGAGTCGATCACCAGGAAATCAGCCTGGTTGTCGGACATATTGCGCAGCGGCACGTAGCTGCCCTGGTCCCAGCTCTCGCGGTTCTGGTCGTGCAGCACGGCGTGGCGGTGGCTGAAGGTGCCTCGGCCGGAGTCTTCGCCGGACAGGCGCACGCCAAAACCGTTGGTCACCAGGCTGGCGTAAGCCAGGGTCTCGGCCATGCCCCAGTCCGCGTTCTGCTCGCCGGCGGCCATCGCCTTGCGCGCGGCCAGCACCTTCTGCACCGTCGGGTGCAGCTTGAAGCCCTCCGGCAGCGAGGTGAACTTGTCGGTCAGGCGCTGGATGTCGGCCTGCGGCAAGGAGGTGTCGGTCGGGTGCGCCCAGTGGGTGCCCAGGTACTGGCTGAAGTCCAGCGCGTGCTCGCGCTTGTAGTTGGTCAGCGCGGTCTGCTCTACGTGCTCGCCCTTGTCCAGCGCGTCGCGGTAGGCCTGGATTTGCGCGTCGGCTTCTTCCGCCTTCAGCACGCCTTCCTGCACCAGACGCTCGGCGTACATCGCGCGCACGCCCTGATGCTTGGCGATCTTCTTGTACATCATCGGCTGGGTCAGGAAGGGATCGTCGCCCTCGTTGTGGCCCAGTTTGCGGTAGCACACCAGATCGATGACCACGTCCTTCTTGAAGGTCATGCGGTAGTCCAGCGCGGCCTGCATCACATAGCAGACGGCTTCCGGATCATCGCCGTTGACGTGGAAGATCGGCGCTTCGATCATCTTGGCCACGTCGGTGCAGTACATCGTCGAACGGATATCGCGGGTGTCCGAGGTGGTGAAGCCCACCTGGTTGTTGATCACGATGTGGATGGTGCCGCCAGTGCCGTAGCCGCGGGTCTGCGACAGGTTGAAAGTGCCCTGGTTGACGCCCAGACCGCCAAAGGCGGAGTCGCCGTGAATCAATACCGGTACCGCGGTCTTGCGTTCCGTGTCCTTGCGGCGCTCTTGACGCGCGCGCACCGAGCCCTCCACCACCGGGTTGACGATCTCCAGGTGAGAAGGGTTGAAGGCCAGCGACACATGCATCGGGCCGTCGGCGGTCGGGATGTCCGACGAGAAGCCCATGTGGTACTTCACGTCGCCGGAAGCCATTTGCTGGGCGGCCTTGCCTTCGAACTCGGCGAACAGGTCGCGCGGCAGCTTGCCCAGGGTGTTGACCAGCACGTTCAAACGACCGCGGTGAGCCATGCCGATGATCAGTTCCTGCACGCCCTGGCCGGTGGCGTTCTGGATAAGATGGTCCAGCGCGGCGATAGCCGACTCGCCGCCTTCCAGCGAGAAGCGCTTCTGGCCGACGTATTTGGTGTGCAGATAGCGTTCCAGCGTCTCGGCGGCGGTGATCTGCTTCAGGATGCGCTGCTTCTTGGCCGCGTCGTAATGCGGCGTGGACAGGTCGCCCTCGAAGCGCTTTTGCACCCAATGCTTTTCATCCGACTTGGTGATGTGCATGTACTCGACGCCGATATTGCCGCAGTAGGTCTGCTTCAGACGCGCCAGAATGTCGGACAGCGGCATCTTCTGCGGGCCCACCAGCGAGCCGGCGTTGAATTGCACCGCCATATCGGCCCCGGTCAGTCCATGGGTAGCCGGATCCAGTTCGCGCACCAGTTCCTGATCCATGCGCTTGAGCGGGTCCAGGTTGGCCTGGCGGCTGCCCAGCACGCGGTAGGCGGAAATCAGTTTCAGCACCCCCACCTGCTTTTGCATGGTGTCCCATTCAGCCCCGCTGCTGGCGCGCTGGCCGGCGGCCGGCTTCTTGGCCAGCTGAATGAAGGATTCCTGGATCGGCATGTGCGGCACATCGCGTTCGGCAGCGCCCGGCGCTTGCGCCAGCTTGTCGAAATAGTCGCGCCACTCATTCGGAACGGAATTGGCGTCAGCGAGGTACTGTTCGTACAGCTCCTCGATGAACGGTGCATTCCCACCGAACAGGTAAGAATGGCTGTACATGGATTGCATCATGGGGCTACCCTTTGTCGTTTCTGTTCGGAATCCGGCCAGCTACGCCCTGGCGCGAACTCCCTGTTGCAGCATGGGGAAAACGCTATCGGAAAAACTTTTTTGTTGTGCTTCCCATAACATTCTGACCCTGCCCCGGCCCGCCTTCGGGCCGGAAAAAAAGGCTGACTGAAGCCCTGCTCCAGCCAACCCTCGTTCCTGCTTACTTGCGTTTCTCCACCGGGGTGAAATCGCGGCGGGGCGCGCCGGTGTACAACTGGCGCGGACGGCCGATTTTCATCGCCGGGTCGGAAATCATTTCGCTCCAGTGAGCAATCCAGCCCACGGTGCGGGCCAGCGCGAAGATCGGAGTGAACATTGATACCGGGATGCCGATCGCCGACAGCACGATGCCGGAGTAGAAATCCACGTTCGGGTACAGCTTGCGCTCGATGAAATACGGATCGGACAGCGCGATCTTTTCCAGCTCCATCGCCAGCTTGAACTTGGGATCGTTGTGCAGGCCCAGCTCGTTCAGCACTTCGTCGCAGGTCTGCTTCATGATGGAGGCGCGCGGGTCCATGTTCTTGTACACGCGGTGGCCGAAGCCCATCAGTTTGTAGCGCTTGTCCTTCACGCCTTGCATGAAATCGGCCACGTTTTCCACGCTGCCGATCTCGTCCAGCATCTTCAGCACGGCTTCGTTGGCGCCGCCGTGAGACGGGCCCCACAGGCAGGCGATGCCGGCGGCGATGCAGGCGAAGGGATTGGCCCCGGAGGAGCCGGCCAGACGCACGGTGGAGGTGGAAGCGTTCTGCTCATGGTCCGCGTGCAGAGTGAAGATGCGGTCCAGCGCGCGCGCCAGCACCGGGTTCACCTTGTACTCTTCGCACGGGGTGGAGAACATCATGTGCAGGAAGTTTTCCGCGTAGGTCAGGCCGTTTTTCGGGTAGGAGAACGGCAGGCCCTTGTTGTAGCGGTAAGCTTGCGCGGCGATGGTCGGCAGCTTGGCCACCAGGCGATGCGCGGAAATGCGGCGATGTTCCGGATTGGAGATGTCCAAGGAGTCATGGTAGAAGGCGGACAGCGCGCCCACCACGCCCACCATCACGGCCATCGGATGCGCGTCGCGGCGGAAGCCCTTGAACAGGCTCATCAGCTGATCATGCAGCATATTGTGGCGCATGATGCCGCGTTCGAATTCCTTGCGCTGCGCCGCGGTCGGCAGCTCGCCGTTCAACAGCAGGTAGCAGACTTCAAGATAATCGCTTTTCTCGGCGAGTTGCTCGATCGGGTAGCCGCGGTAGTAGAGCTGTCCCAGATCGCCGTCGATGAAGGTGATGCCGGACTCGCAGCTGGCGGTGGCCAGGAAGCCCGGGTCGAACGTGAACATGCCGGTTTTGGAGAAGGTGCGGATGTCTACGACATCCGGCCCCAAAGTGCCGCTCTGGACCGGCAAATCCAGAGTTTCCTTACCCTCGTTGTATGTGAGCGTTACTTTGCGATTAGTTTCCACAGCAATACTCCCAGTCGGTTTATGGTCGTTGTAATTGGGGTGATGCATAGCCGTCAGAGCGAGCGGAGAATCGCCACGATGGCCATCTCTTCCGGATCGTCCAAATCGGCCTTGCCGCTGACGACATCCAGAAAATCGGTATCGGGCAAATCCAGCAACCGCCTATAAGCCTCAATCTCGGCCGGGGCCAACTGGTCGAAGGGGCCGGCGAAGAACTTCTCCAACACCAGATCCAGCTCCAGTAGCCCCCGCCGGGACCGCCAACGGATCCGCTTGAGTTCAATCGGATCGTAGGCGGTCATACTGCACGCTTGACCATCAGGTCCTTGATCTTGCCAATCGCCTTGGTCGGATTCAGGCCCTTGGGACACACGTCCACGCAGTTCATGATGGTGTGGCAACGGAACAAGCGGTACGGATCTTCCAGATTGTCCAGACGCTCCTTGGTGGCTTCGTCGCGCGTGTCCGCGATGAAGCGGTAGGCGGCCAACAGACCGGCCGGGCCGACGAACTTGTCCGGGTTCCACCAGAAGGACGGGCAGGACGTCGAGCAGCAAGCGCACAGAATGCACTCGTACAGGCCGTCCAGTTCCTTGCGGTCTTCCGGCGACTGCTTGCGTTCGCGCTCCGGCGGCGGCGTGTCGTTGATCACATACGGCTTGATCGAGTGGTACTGCTTGAAGAACTGAGTCATGTCCACGATCAGATCGCGGATCACCGGCAGACCCGGCAGCGGACGCAGCTCGATCGGCTGTTTCAGGTCGCGGAAGTCGGTCAGGCAGGCCAGGCCGTTCTTGCCGTTGATGTTCATCGCGTCGGAACCGCAGACGCCTTCGCGACAGGAGCGACGGAAGCTCAGCGTGTCGTCCTTCACCTTCAGCTTCACCAGCGCATCCAACAGCTTGTGCTCGGTGGAGCTCATCTCCACGCTGATGTCCTGCATGTACGGCTTGGCATCGGTTTCCGGGTTGTAGCGGTAGATGCGGAATTTGACGGTTTCGGTAGTCATCTTGATTGCACCCTTAGTAGGAGCGGGTCTTCAGCGCGATCGTATCGACCGACAGCGGCTTCAGGGTGACCGGCTTGTAGTCCAGACGGTTGGCTTCGCGATACCACAGGGTATGCTTCAGCCAGTTCTTGTCGTCGCGGCCGTTCGGGGTTTCCTCGGTGTCCTTGGCGTCGTCGCGCACATGGGCGCCGCGGCTCTCGGTGCGGGCATTGGCCGAGATCATCGTGGCCTTGGCCACTTCGATCAGGTTTTCCAGCTCCAGCGCCTCGATGCGGGCGGTATTGAAGACATTGGACTTGTCGGAAATCTCGGTGCGCTGCACCATCTTCTCCACTTCCAGAATCTTCTCCACGCCTTCGGCCAGCATGTCCTTGAAGCGGAACACGCCGCAGTGCGCCTGCATGGTGCGCTGCATGGCTTCACGCGCATCGTTGACCTGCACGCCGCCGGTCTGGGTGTTCAGACGCTCAACGCGGGCCAGCGAGCGCTCGACGTCCGCCAGCGCCAGCTCCGGCAGATCTTCCGGCTGCTGCTTGATGAACTCGATCATCGAATTGGCCGAGCTCTTGCCGAACACCAGCAAATCCAGCAACGAGTTGGTGCCCAGGCGGTTGGCGCCGTGCACCGACGCGCACGCGCATTCGCCCGCGGCATAGAAGCCCTGCACTTTTTCGCCATGCACCACCACTTCGCCGTGGTAGTTGGTGGGAATGCCGCCCATCTGGTAATGGCAGGTCGGCACCACCGGAATCGGGGCCTTGATCGGGTCCACGCCGGCGAACTTGATCGAGATCTCGCGGATGCCAGGCAGCTTGGACATGATCACTTCCGGATCCAGATGAGTGATGTCCAGCAGCACGTGATCCTTGTTCGGGCCACAGCCGCGGCCTTCGTTGATCTCGGTCACCATCGCGCGCGACACCACATCGCGGGACGCCAGATCCTTGGCGTTGGGCGCGTAGCGTTCCATGAAACGCTCGCCCTGCGCATTGCGCAGAATGCCGCCTTCGCCGCGCACGCCTTCGGTGATCAACACGCCCGCGCCAGCCACGCCGGTCGGATGGAACTGCCAGAACTCCATGTCTTCCAGCGGAATGCCTGCGCGAGCGGCCATGCCCAGGCCGTCGCCGGTATTGATGAAGGCGTTGGTGGACGAGGAGAAGATGCGGCCGGCGCCGCCGGTGGCGAACAGGGTGGCCTTGGCCTGGAACACGACGATTTCCGAAGTTTCCATTTCCATGGCGATCACGCCCTGGACATTGCCGTCGGCATCGCGGATCAGGTCCAGCGCCATCCACTCAACGAAGAAGTGAGTGTTGGCGCGCACATTGCGCTGGTACAGCGCGTGCAGCATGGCGTGGCCGGTCCGGTCGGCCGCGGCGCAAGCGCGACGCACCGGCTTCTCGCCGAAGTTCGACATATGGCCGCCGAACGGGCGCTGATAGATGGAACCGTCGGCGTTGCGGTCGAACGGCATGCCGAAGTGTTCCAGCTCCACCACCACCTTGGGCGCTTCGCGGCACATGAATTCGATGGCGTCCTGATCACCCAGCCAGTCCGACCCCTTGACGGTGTCGTACATATGCCAGTGCCAATGATCTTCCTCGGAATTGCCGAGCGAAGCGGACACGCCGCCCTGGGCGGCAACAGTGTGGGAGCGGGTCGGGAATACCTTGGACAGCACAGCTGTCTTCAGGCCGGCCTCGGACAATTGCAAGGCCGCGCGCATGCCTGCTCCGCCTGCCCCAACGATAACGGCGTCGAAATGACGAACAGGAATACCCATTACAGCCCCCAGACCACTTTAACGGAATAGATAAAACAGGAAACCAGCCAAACGATGGTGAACACGTGCAGCGCCAGGCGAACGCCCACCGGCTTCACATAGTCCATCCACAGATCGCGGATGCCCACCCATACGTGGAGGAACAGGGCGATCAAGCTTACCTGGGTCAGCAGTTGCACCCAGAACTGGCCGAAGAACGCCTTCCAACCTTCGTAGCCGGACGGCATGGTCAACAGGAACAAAGCCAAAGCCACGGTGTAGATCAACATGATCACCGCGGTGACGCGCTGCATGATCCAATCGCGCAGGCCATAGCCGGCGCCGACGACATTGCGGTTTACCATAGAGCAACTCCCAGAACCACGGTCAGCGCCAGGCTGACTGCCACAACGGTCTTGGCGGTGGCGCGGGCGGTCTGCAGTTCAAGACCTTTATGAATATCGAGGAAGAGGAAACGGATACCGGCACAGAAATGGTGCATATACGCCCACAACAGGCCGAGCAACACCAGCTTCATCAGCGGGTTGCCCACCACGGCGCGGTAGGTTTCGAACGATTCGGCCGAACTCAGCGAACCGTGCAACAGGTAAATCAACAGTGGGAGAGAAAAGAACAGCGCAACACCGCTGATCCGGTGCAAGATCGAGACGATGCCGGGAATCGGCAATCTGATCTTGGCCAGATCCAGGTGCTTTGGTCGTTGCTTCTGCATATGGCTTCCTTGGATGTTTTTAGAACCAAGAGGTTACACAACAGACGACCCGCTACGAGGCCGCCCGCCTGAAGGGCTCCGTTTTTGTTATGGCTGGATGCCCGTCATTACCGCTCATGCCGCACCAGGAATATCGCGGTGCAATATGACCCGGGGATTCTAGCAAAACTGGCTGGCCGCGGCCTGTCTTTCGCCGCCGGCCCAGCCGTCCACGTCACGTCAAAAGCCCGCCGCGTCAAGCCCGGCGGGCGGTATAAGCCCAGTTGTGCGTCAAACAGTAACGCTGCCGCCACTCCAGCGGCACGCCCTCCATCGAGCCTGAAATCCGTATCAGGCTCAAGGCCGGCGCCTCGGCCACCATGCCGGTGACGCCGAGCAAGGCGCTTTCCTCGCGCGGCAGCATCAGCGCGCGGAACTGCTCGCACAATACCTTCAAACGGATGCCGAAGCGCTGCTGCAGCGCCTGATACACCCCGGACGAACCGCGCAGCCAGCGCGCGTCCAGCCCTTCAAACTCGTCGGCCGGCAAGAAGGCCTCATCCACCGCGACCGGGATGCCGTGCCAGCGCCACAACTGCCGAACTCTCAATAAAGGCGCAGCGCGCCGCAATTGCAATGCCGCGGCCATGTCATCGCTGGCGTTGCCTCGCGAAATACCGAGGAACTCCCTCGCCAGATCGTCCGGCTGCTCGTTGAACAGCCCCGGCGTCAGCAGCAGGCCTTCGCCCCATTCGCTGGGCGCCGGCGCCACGAAAGTGCCCCTGCCCTGCGCGCGATACAAAAGACCGTCGGCCACCAGTTCGCTCAAAGCCTTGCGCACCGTGCCCTGGCTTGCGCCCAACTCGTCCGCCAAATCCCATTCGCTGGGCAAGGCATCGTTTTCCTGCCACTCGCCATCGCCGATCCGTCGCAGCAACTGCTGTTTGATCTGGCTGTACAGCGGCTGTCTACGCAGCGGTCGATCTGTCATGTTCTCTGTTGTATCACCAAACAAATCAAGCGTAAATACAAGTCTTATATAAGATACAAGACTTTGCTGCCCCTATCAGCTTTTCTGATGAGGAATCCACCCCCACATTGGCTATACTCCGTGTTACACTCAGCCGCACAAAAGCATTTAATGCTGCAGAGCAACATCTGCATATCGTCATTATCGGATACATCAAAGGAGAGTCCGCCAATGAAAGCTCCCGTTCGCGTCGCCGTCACCGGCGCAGCCGGCCAAATCGGCTACAGTCTGCTGTTCCGCATTGCCAGCGGCGAAATGCTCGGCAAGGATCAACCGGTCATCCTGCAACTGCTGGACCTGCCGCAAGCTCAAACCGCCCTCAAGGGCGTGATGATGGAACTGGAAGACTGTGCCTTCCCCCTGCTGGCCGGCATGGTCGCTACCGACGATCCGAACGTGGCCTTCAAGGACGTCAAGGTCGCGCTGCTGGTAGGCGCCCGCCCGCGCAGCAAGGGCATGGAGCGCAAGGATCTGCTGGAAGCCAACGGCGCCATCTTCACGGTGCAGGGCAAGGCGCTGAACGACCACGCCGCTCGCGACGTGAAAGTGCTGGTTGTGGGCAACCCGGCCAACACCAACGCCTGGATCGCGATGAAGTCCGCTCCGGATCTGAATCCGAAAAACTTCACCGCCATGTTGCGTCTTGACCACAACCGCGCGCTGTCCCAGATCGCCGCCAAAACCGGCAAGCCGGTGGCCGCCATCGAGAAACTGGCGGTATGGGGCAACCACTCGCCGACCATGTACGCCGACTACCGCTTCGCCAGCATCGCCGGTCAGCCGGTCAAGGCCATGATCAACGACGAAGCCTGGAACCGCGACGTATTCCTGCCCACCGTGGGCAAACGCGGCGCCGCCATCATTGAAGCGCGAGGCCTTTCCTCCGCTGCTTCCGCAGCCAATGCCGCCATCGACCACGTCCACGACTGGGTGCTGGGCAGCAACGGCAAGTGGGTGACCATGGGCATTCCGTCCGACGGCTCCTACGGCATCCCGGAAGGCGTGATGTACGGCTTCCCGGTTGTATGCGAAAATGGCGAATACAAGATTGTGCAAGGTCTGGAAATCGACGAGTTCAGCCGCGAGCGGATGAACTTCACCCTGGCCGAACTGGAAGAAGAGCGCGCCGCCATCGCTCACCTGTTTGGCTGATCCATCCCAAGTCTTTTCAGCAAAAGCGCACCTTACGGTGCGCTTTTTTGTCTTTGATCAAGACCCGATTTCCCGACTGCCTATATTTAACAGACTGCTATTTGGAGTTGAGCATGATTGAAGTCGAAGTACTGAACCAAATCGCGGCCAAGATCGACGACCTGGCCACCCGTGGCGCCGATATCCGGGGGTATCTTTGACTACGACGGTAAAAAAGACCGTCTGGAAGAAGTATCCCGCCTGACCGAAGACCCGGATATCTGGAACGACCCCAAGCGCGCTCAGGAACTGGGCCGCGAGCGCAAACAGCTGGAAGACGTGGTGCTGGTGATCGACGAGATCAGCGCCATGGTCAGCGACAGCGCCGAACTGTTCGAGATGGGCCGCGCCGAAAACGACGACGACACCATCCTGGCCGTACAGGCCGATCTGGACACCGCCGAAGCCAAGCTCGCGCAGCTGGAATTCCGCCGGATGTTCCACGACCCGATGGACCCGAACAACTGCTTCCTGGATATCCAGGCCGGCGCCGGCGGCACCGAGGCCCAGGACTGGGCCGGCATGCTGCTGCGCATGTATATCCGCTACGCCGAACGCAAGGGCTTCAGCGTGGAAGTGCTGGAAGAATCCGAAGGCGAAGTGGCCGGCATCACCAGCGCCACACTGAAGATCAGCGGTGAATACGCCTACGGCTTGCTGCGCTCCGAAGTCGGCGTGCACCGCCTGGTGCGAGTGTCCCCGTTTGACTCCAACGCGCGTCGCCACACTTCGTTCTCCTCCGTCTTCGTCTATCCGGAAGTGGACGACAGCTTCGAGATCGACATCAATCCGGCCGATTTGCGCGTCGACACCTACCGCGCCTCCGGCGCCGGCGGTCAGCACATCAACAAAACCGACTCCGCCGTGCGCATCACCCACAATCCCACCGGGATCGTGGTGCAGTGCCAGAACGACCGCTCCCAGCACCGCAACCGCGACGAAGCGATGCAAATGCTGCGTGCCAAGCTGTACGAACTGGAACTGAAAAAGCGCAACGAGGCCAAGCAGGCGCTGGAAGACACCAAGACCGATGTGGGCTGGGGTCATCAGATCCGCTCCTACGTCTTCGACCAGTCCCGAATCAAGGACCTGCGCACCAGCTACGAAGTGGGCAATATCAAGGGCGTCATGGACGGCGACCTGGACGGCTTCATCGAGGCCAGCCTGAAACAAGGCGTCTGAGCCTAAACTCGCTTAACCCGGTCGCCGCCCGCGCGGCGGCCAACAGCCATTGCATTGAATTACGGAGTGAACATGTCTGAACACGAGCAAACATCGCCTAGCCAGGACGAAAACCAGATCATGGCGGAACGCCGCCAAAAGCTGAAAAGCATCCGCGAACAGCGTATCGCCTTCCCCAACGACTTCAAGCGCAGCCACTTCGCGCAAGTCCTGCAGGACGCTCACGCAGGCAAGGAAAAAGAAGCGCTGGAAGCCGAAAAGATCGAGGTTGCCGTCGCCGGCCGCATGATGTTGAAACGTGTGATGGGCAAGGCCAGCTTCGCCACGCTGCAAGACGGCAGCGGCCGCATTCAGGCCTACATCTCCAATGACGGCGTGGGCGAAGAACTGCACGCCGAGTTCAAGCACTGGGACTTGGGCGATATCGTCGCCGTCAAAGGCACCCTGTTCAAGACCAAGACCGGCGAACTGACGGTACAAGCCAGCGAAGTGCGCCTGCTGTCCAAGAACATCCGCCCGCTGCCGGAGAAATTCCACGGCATCACCGATCAGGAAACCAAGTACCGTCAGCGCTACGCCGACCTGATCATGAACGAAGACAGCCGCCAGACCTTCATCAAGCGGTCCAAGATCATCCAGAAGGTTCGCGACGTGATGGTGGGCGAAGGCTATCTGGAAGTGGAAACCCCGATGATGCACCCGATCCCGGGCGGCGCCGCGGCCAAGCCTTTCGTCACCCACCACAATGCGCTGGACATGCCCTTGTACCTGCGCATCGCGCCTGAGCTGTATCTGAAGCGCCTGGTGGTGGGCGGCCTGGAACGCGTGTTCGAGATCAACCGCAACTTCCGCAACGAAGGGATGAGCACGCGCCACAACCCCGAGTTCACCATGATCGAATTCTACGAGGCTTACAGCGACTACCAGCGCATGATGCAGATGACCGAGACCATCATCCGCGAATGCGCGCTGGTATCCTGCGGTTCCACCACCGTCAGCTATCAAGGCAAGGAAGTGGACCTGGGCAAGCCCTTCGACCGCTTCACCATCGTCGGCGCGATCAAACACTACAACCCGCAGTACACCGACGCTCAACTGGCCGACGCGGCCTGGGTGGCCAGCGAGATCAAGCGCCTGGGCGGCAAGCTTCCTCCCGCGCCGGGCCTCGGTAGCCTGCAATTGGCGCTGTTTGAGGAATGTGCCGAAAGCCTGTTGTGGAACCCGACCTTCATCATCGACTACCCGGTGGAAGTGTCCCCGCTGGCGCGCGGCTCCGACAGCAAGCCGGGCCTGACCGAGCGTTTCGAACTGTTCATCGTCGGCCGCGAACACGCCAACGGCTACTCCGAGTTGAACGACCCGGAAGACCAAGCCGCGCGCTTCCTGTCCCAAGTGGCGCAGAAGGATGCCGGCGACGACGAGGCAATGCACTACGACGCCGACTACATCCGCGCGATGGAATACGGTCTGCCGCCCACCGGCGGCTGCGGCATCGGCATCGACCGTCTGGTCATGCTGCTGACCGACGCGCCGTCCATCCGCGATGTCATTCTGTTCCCGCAAATGCGTCCGGAATAAGCGTCCCAAGCCTCCACATTAGGGCTGTAGGTTTGCAGAGTTAATGGGATTTTTTTGCAAAAAGTGAGAAATCCATATTACTCGGCTCTAAAAAAGCTCCGCCACTGTGCGGGGCTTTTTTACGTCCCGTCGTGTAGGTTTGCAGAGTTGATGCAAATTTTCAGCATTTAGGTGAAAAACAGAGTGTTTGCTCAAAAAAAGCCCCGACTTTAAATCGGGGCTTTTTTATTTCTACTATTCCTTATCCATCACTCCGGGCATATTCAAATTAGCCCAAAGGGATATTAGCCAAATTTCTGAATTTTTTGTATCACAATACTAGTTTTTTTATTTCACAATATCGTCGGAAATACACTCTGCCAGTTGAAATTAAAATATTTTAATTGGAAATCTTTGCTGTAGCGTCTAATATATTCCACCTAAAAACCCCCGAATATAGCTACTATACAATTTGAAGCCACGCATCAATAACGGAGGAGATCCATTAGCGCAATAAAGGAATCTGCAAAGCCTTTCCAGCTGACAAACAAGAAAAGGGTAGGTGCTTTCGCACCTACCCTCACTTGATCCTTTAGGAATACGAGCCGAACTCGATACATAAAGGGCCTTCGACAAGCCAAGTATCGTTCCCTCTCCCCCTAAGGTCAAGCTCCGTTTGTCTTTTTAAAGCGAACTCGTTGTGTCGAGAGGCATAGTCACGTCCTCTCGCTAACGAAATCGGAGAGAAACAATGACATATCTAATACATGCTACTGGCCCATGGCCAGGTCGGCAGAGAGAAACGCATTCGCCAGCTCGTCAAATCGTCGCACCCACAGGAACCATTATTCGTGGCAGCTTCCCATCCGTCACAGCAAGACGAATGGTTGGGTTCGAACAGTTACTAGAACGCGATGCGTTATACCTATTCGACTTTACTCCACAAGTTGTCGATATCAAGGAGCAGCCGTTCAAGCTCCGATACGCGATGGGCAATAAAGTCCGGCGCTATACCCCTGATTACGCCCTGACGATAAGGGACGGCTCGATTTTGATCGTTGAGGTAAAACCGGCGCGCTCCCTGGCCAGGCCGGACGTTAACGAAAAGCTGCGACACATCCGTGATGCCATGCAGCACCAAGGCCACGAGTTCATCGTGCTCTCAAGCGACTCCATTCGAGCACCGCATCGGCTAGACAACCTCAAGCAGTTGCACCGTTACTTGCGTCAACCTTTCTCACTAGAGGACCGGCTGGCAAGGCAGCAACTACTCAGCCAATTTAGCCATGGCGGCCGGGCAACTATAAACCAGCTTTCGCAGGAGCTTGGAAACTTGGGGGCCATCATGCGCCTGATCGCTCATGGACTGGTGAGCTGTGATCTTGATCGGCCCATCACCACGGACACTGTGATCACTTTGACAGAACAGGAGGACGACTATGTCTTCGTCAATTCGCTTTAACCAAGGCAGCACCTTCCTTTTGGATGGGCGAGAAGTCAGCGTCGTCCGGGTGATCAACGGCAACCTTGTGACCCTGGAGGATATCGCCTCTTTGGTGGTGTACCAGCACACCAAGCAGCAGCTTCTGGAACTATGGGCAGCCGGGCGCATTACATCCAAGCCGATCGCCGACCTTCCGTCCGCTGCCGGGCCGAACCGTATACATCCGGATACCTTGTGCAATTATCCGCAAAAGGCGATTGATGAAGCGTTACGGAGGAAAAAATATCTGGATGCGCTCTCGGCCATGGGGAATAAGATCGTCTTCACTCCAGCCAAGCTCCGGCCACTTCTCGAACGCATCGCTCAGCAACTTGAAGACCCTGAGGTACCCTCGACTGTAACTATCTACCGATGGTTCAAGAAAAAGCTGCAGCATGATGATCATCCACTCGCTTTGCTGGAAAAGCCCTATTCCCGTGGATGGTTTGGCTGCCGCTTCCCGACCGAGGTTCAGGAAGCGCTCATTGAGCTGATCGAGACCCGCTATCTGGAAGTACCGGGATTTAGCATTGTGGATCTTCATGACGCCTTACGTGTCCGTATTCATGCCTTGAACCAAGTGCGTGCACCCGATAACACCTTGCTTCTACCAAGTTATGACACCGTACGTCGGGCAGTCCTTGCCTACCCTGCTTACGAACAGGCTGTGGCCAAATTTGGCAAGCAAGAAGCGTCACTCCGCTTCCGCACTAGCTTGGGCAGCCCCAAAGCCAAGTTCATATTGGAAACCGCTGAAGTCGACCACACACCAGTAGATCTATTTGTCGTAGACGAAAAAAATGGAATGCCATTTGGCCGCCCGTGGCTAACCGTCATCATCGACCGGAAGAGCCGGATGATTCTCGGCATCTACGTCAGCTTCGGCGGACCAAACACTGAGGCGGTGTTCGGCTACCTACGGAATACCATCCTGCCGAAGGCCTACGTTAGCGAACACTACTCACGTGTCGAGGGTACTTGGCCATGCTTCGGACTCATGCAGACACTGGTCTGCGACAATGGCCTGGAATTTCATAGCCGTGCCCTGGAGCAGGCGTGCTTCGAGCTAGGCATCATCCTGCAGTTCTGCCCCAAGCGAAAACCGTATTTCAAAGGGATGGTCGAGCGGGCCTTTGGCTCAATCTCTCGCAACTTTCTGCATGCACAGGCAGGAACCAGCCTCTCCAACTGGATGGAACGCCATGGATACGATCCGCTGAAAACCGCCGTGGCCACATTCGACGAACTCATGCATGCCCTACACATCTGGATTGTCGACGTGTACTCGGTCAAGTTTCATCGTGGCCTCAAGCGTACGCCTCTGGGAATGTGGCAGGACGGCACCCATGACAACCCACCCGCCTTACCGAATCTGAAAGTGCTGGATGTTGCGTTGACCGAAGGGGAAGAACGGGTACTTTGGCACTACGGCATCGAGCTGTTCAACCTGCGTTACAACAGCCGGGAGGTCTATCCGATCCGCCACCAGTATGGAGAAAAGGTAACCGTACAGGTTCGATACAACCGGGCTGACCTTGGCCACATCTACGTGGTCCATCCTGACACCGGGGAAGCAATCAAAGTACCGGCGGTCGAATTCGACTACGCCTCGGGCCTTCGCCTGGAAGTCCATCAGCTTATTTGCCAAGAGTTGCGCGAAGCCGGCCTATCCGAAACCGATCCCCTGAAACGCGCCCAAGCCAAAGAACAGATTCGTCAGGTAATCGGCGAGCAGCTTGCCAGCAAGAAGCTCAAAAAACGAAAACAGTCGGCTAGGCTATCAGGTATTAACTCTCAGCAGGCTCAGACAGCAAGTCTAGATGCAGAGCCAGCGTCTCCAAAAGCGGTTCAGCAGACCCTTTCACTGAATCGCCCCGGCTTCTCTAGACACTCTTGAGCCGTTGGAAATATTGCTTCTCAAACTCTACCGGCGATAGCCCGTTTGCGGAACCATGCCGGCGTTTCGGGTTGTAGAACATCTCGATGTAATCGAAGATGTCACGGCGGGCTTCTTCCCGGTCGTGATAGGTTTTTCGCTTGATGCGCTCCCGCTTCAGTAGCTGAAAGAAACTCTCCGCCACGGCATTGTCGTGGCAGTTTCCTCGCCGGCTCATGCTGGGTACCAAGCGATGGGCCTTCAAGAAGTCCTGCCAGTCGTAACTACTGAACTGACTCCCCTGTCGGAATGCACCAGCACCTCCTGCTTGGGCTGACGTCGCCACACCGCCATCAACAAGGCATTCAGCACCAGCTCTCTATCGATACGTGACTGCATCGACCAGCCAATGACCTGTCGCGAGAACAGGTCGAGCACCACCGCCAGGTACAGCCACCCCTCATGCGTGCGGATATACGTGATGTCGGTCACCCAGGCTTTATTCGGCGCATCGACGGTGAACTGGCGCTGCAGGTGGTTCGGCGCCACCACTGCCGGGCGGCCACTGTAATGCCCAGGGCGCCGGTGGTAGCCCGTCTGCGAACGCAGGCCCTCCTGCTTCATCAGCCGTGCCACACGATGTTTGCCGCAGCGCTCCCCCTGAGCCTGCAGGTCGTCATACACCTTGCGGTAGCCATAGACACCGCCACTCTCGAGCCAAGCCTGCTTGATTTGCCCCAGCAAGCGTTGGTCTTCGCGGGCGCGGAGTGAATGCGGGGACGCTTTCCAGGCGTAGTAGCCGCTGGGATGCACTGACATGACACGACACAGTCGTCGGACTGGAAACTGCTGCTCGTGGGCCCGGATGAAGGCATACCTTACCCGGACTCCTTGGCAAAGTATGCGGCGGCCTTTTTTAGGATGTCGCGTTCCTCGGTGACCCGTTTCAGCTCTGCCTTGAGATGGCGGATTTCGGCTTGCTGGTCTACTGATTCGGCCGGTTTGGCGCGCGTGGGGTCGTAGCGTTTCAGCCATTGATACAGGCTGTGGGCAGATACGCCGAGACGGCTGGCTACTTCGGCGACGGGATAGCCGCGTTCAGTGACCTGTTTGACGGCTTCAATCTTGAACTCTTCGGGGAAACGCTGCCTGCTCATGACACCTCCTTGCTGGGCCTAGTGTGAGGCTCTTGAAGTGTCTAGGAAAGGAGGGGCGATTCAGGGGCCATCCCCGGACTGCTCGATAGCGCCGGCATGTTTGCGCGTGAATTTGGACGTGAATTGACTGATCCGGTGTTGGTCGCTGTCTATAGAGGAGCGTGGGGCACTGCGCTCCTATATGGATTCGGATTCTTGATGGTCGCATCCAACCCCATACGCCACACCGGCATCGTGTTTATGGGCGGCATTGGTAAGGCTCTGTTTGCACTGAACCTCTTATACATGCTTCAAAATGGATGGACATCAGACTTCGCCATACTTGTGGTCATTGGTGACGCATTCTTTGTGGCGGCCTTTGTCATGTACTTCGCCAGGCTGAAGAAACTTGGCGAGTCAATCATTTAACGACATCCCATAAGCCGGCAGAGGAAGAACTCACGCCAAAACGGCCCACCCGCGGCCAAAACCTGGGGTAGATGGGCTGCTGATAGTTCATTGGCGCTATATCTGTAAGTGATTGATTTGCTGTAACCGACGACAAAATTTTCACGGAGAGCGCAAATTTTGTAGGGTCTTTTCATGTAGCCGGCGCACTCACGGGCTTGGCACATGAGCACGGAGATGAAAAACCATTACAAATAAATGGCCATATTTTTCACGAACGCTGTAAACCAACAACACGGCCAAGCCGCTCGCCGAATGGTGCGCGGCTTTTTTTATCCCCGCCCCGTACTACTTTGCCTCAGCCGTGAAGCTGGCCTTCTAGCCGCTTAAGAAGCTGTTTACGATCTGCTGCGCTGCGGCGACACGGCGTTAAAAACAAGCTCAAAATACTCATGTCCCCCTCCACCATTCCGCTGTTTCGCTCGTTTTCGCCTTGTCTCACCCTGGCTCGCCAGACTTTGAACAGGCTCTAAGAAAACGGAATGTATCCACGGTACAGCCCTTATTGCAAAAGGAGTTTCAACCTCCATCGCCGCAGCGTGGCAAACCTTGAGCTATTGCCGCATCCCATATTCAAGCAGGCAACGGCGGTGTCGCCTCTCTCGAGTTCCAAACTGTGCGTTTTGTTTGCAAAACCCTTTTTCGCCAACAATCCACATAATTCAGCGCTTGAAATTCGCGCATGCGCAATAGTGCTGGCCGATATTGGCAGTACAACACTCGCTTGTACTATAAAAGGACACTGCCATGAAACACTTGTTCGTATTCGCTGCGCTTGGCGCCTCCGCCTGGCTCAGCGCCGCGCCGGCCCAGGCCGGCGTATCCATCAGCGTCGGAGAACCCGGATTTTACGGTCAGTTGAATATCGGCGGCTTCCCGGCGCCGGAGCTGATCTCGCCACAGCCAGTGATCATTCAGCCTGTCCCGGTGGCCATCGCTCCAATTTATTTGCGGGTGCCGCCAGGGCATGCCAAGCACTGGGGCCGCTACTGCGGCCGCTACAACGCCTGTGGCAGGCCGGTGTATTTTGTCCGCGATGAATGGTATCGCCAGGTCTACGTGCCGCATTACCACGAAGTCCACCGCGGCCACGAGCATGAACGCGATCAGGATCGGCAGAAGGATCGCGACCACCGTGACTGGCACGACGATCACGACCATGGCCACGACCATGAGCGGGACCGCCGCGACTGGCAACGAGACCGCTAACACTACGCTCAACGCTGAACTGTCGCCATCACCTCAGCCGCGTAGCGCAAACCGCTGACAGCCTCCGGCGGGAATACCGCGTCGATTTCCGCCACTTCCGCTGGGCTCAACTCCAACGCCAAAGCGCCCAGGTTGTCATCCAGATTACGAATGCGGCGCGCGCCGGGGATGGCGACGATATGCTCGCCGTGCGCCAATACCCAGGCCAGCGCCAATTGCGCCGGACTGCAGCCCTTGGCCTCGGCCAGGGCCTTCACCCGCTCCACAAGCGCCAGATTGCGGCGGAAATTCTCGCCGAGAAAACGCGGACTGCTCCGCCTGTAGTCGTCTGCGTCAAAGTCGTCCGGGCTTCGAATCGCTCCGGTCAGGAATCCGCGGCCCAAGGGACTGTAGGCGACGAAACCGATGCCCAGCTCCCGGCACAGAGCCAGCGTTTGCTGCTCCGGGTCCCGCGTCCACAACGAATATTCGCTTTGCAGCGCTTGGATGGGATGAATGGCGTGCGCGCGGCGCAAGGTGTCCGGCGCGGCTTCGGACAAGCCCAGATAACGAACCTTGCCCGCGCAGACTAACTCCGCCATCGCCCCCACGGTTTCCTCGATCGGCACCTGTGGATCCACGCGATGCAGGTAGTAAAGGTCGATAACGTCGATCCCCAGCCGCTTGAGGCTGCCCTCGCAGCTGCTGCGCACATACTCCGGCCGGCCGTTGACGCCGCGCGCGGCGGGATTGGCCGCGTCCATCACGATGCCGAACTTGGTGGCCAACACAACCTCCTGGCGACGCGACTTCAATACTTGCGCCAACAACGCCTCATTGCGATAGGGGCCGTACATATCGGCGGTGTCTAGCAAATTGACGCCGCGATCCAGCGCGTGATTCAGCGTGCGCAGCGATTCCGCATCGTCATGCGCGCCGTAAAAAGCGCTCATGCCCATGCAACCCAAGCCCAGTACGGAAACGGAAGGACCATTACGGCCCAGGGTTCGTTGCTTCATGTCTGCCATCTTTCGTGATCGGTTGAGATGCCTGAAGCATATGCGCTTGCCGCCACCGGAAAAATAGGCTTAATCTGCATGTATTACGTAGAAAAACTTCACAATGACGCAAAACTCCCTGCATGCGCTGCAAGCTTTCCGCTTGATAGCCCGGCATGGCAGCTTCACCCGCGCAGCCGCCCAGCAAGAAATCACGCCCTCGGCCCTCAGCCAGACTCTGCGTCAGCTGGAGGCCCAATTGGGCGTGCGCCTATTGAACCGCACCACCCGCAAGGTTGGGCTCACAGAGGCAGGCCAAGCGCTGCTGGCGCGGATAACGCCGCTACTGGAACAGCTGGATAGCGCGCTGGACGACACCCGCCAGTGGCAAGGACAGGTCAGCGGCACGCTGAAGCTGACCTTGCCTCACACCGCCGCCAGCCTGCTGCTGTATCCGCTGTTGCCCGGCTTCATGCGCGCGCACCCGCAACTGCGGCTGGAGCTGGACGTGAACAATCAATTGGTGGATATCGTGGAGCGGGGCCTGGATGCCGGCCTGCGCTTTGGCGAGAGCCTGCAACAAGACATGCAGGCGGTGGCGGTCAGCGCTCCGCTGCGCTTCTGCGTGGCGGCAAGCGCTGGCTACCTGCAGGCGCGCGGCACGCCCGAGCATCCGTCCCAATTGCGACAGCATGATTGCCTGCGCTATCGCTTCGCCAGCAGCGGCCAGATCTACCGCTGGCAATTCGTCGACGCAGGGCGGCCATTCGAAGTCTCGGTGCAAGGCCCGCTAACCGCCAACGACACCGCGGCGGCGCTGCATGTCGCGCTGGGCGGGCTCGGTATTGTTTATTTGCCGCAAGCGATGGCTGCGCCTCATCTGGCCGACGGCAGCCTGGTGAGCGTGCTGGGGGCTTGGATGCCGCCTGCGGAGGCTTTTTACCTGTACTACCCCCACCACCTGCATCAGCCGGCAAAACTGCGAGTGTTCATCGACTACTTGAGACAGGCCATGGCCAGCCCCACGACAGCCGCTCACTGACAGCCCGCCGGCATCACCCCTCCCGGCAACAATTGCGCCCCGCCGCCTTGGCCCGATACAAGGCGACATCCGCTCGCTGGAGCAAGGCCTCCACTTCCAGACCGGGCTGAACACAGACATGGCCTATGCTCAGCGTCAACGGCACCGGCTGTTGCTGCCACTGCAGATTGGCGCTGGCGAGCCGCTGCCGGACACGCTCCGCCAGCGCAGCGGCCTTGGCATGATCGGCGTCCGGGGCCAACAGCAGGAACTCCTCCCCGCCCCAGCGCGAACAGATCAAGTCCGGAAACGCCTCGCGCAACAAACGCGTCGCTTCCACCAGCACATAGTCGCCGCCGTCATGGCCAAAACGGTCGTTCACCAGCTTAAAGTGATCAATATCGCACAGCAGCACGGCGAACGGCCGACGCGTCTGCAGCCATTGGAGCCAGGCGGACTCCAACTGGCGCACCGCCTCGCGGCGATTGATCAATCCGGTGAGAAAGTCCGTGCGCGACAGACGAGCGTTATCGTCCATCATGCACTTGAGGTCGTCCACATCGCGAAAGGTGACGATGTGCCAGTTAGGCAGCAGGTCGGCGTGCAGTTGGGCGGTGACGATGAACCAACGCAGCCGGCCGTCGGCGCAGCACACATGCACCGTCATCTCCGCCAGGTTGCGGCCCAGCGCCAGACTGTCCTTCACCGCCTGCAACCAGCTTTGCTCCACCTCCAATCGGTACACCGGATCGGGATAAGCCAAGCGGAACCAGGCCTCCATGTCCGGCATCTGCTCCAGCGTGTAACCTATCTGTTGCAGGAACGCTCGGTTGAGATAGCGATGGATGCGCTGGCCGGGCTGGTCCAGCTTGGTGCCAGACTCAGAAATCAGGATGGGAATAGGCACGAAGTCCAGGCTGCGCGACAACACTTCCTTGCCGATATCTACCGCATCGTCGCCAATCTTGAAAGTCATCAGCGCACTCCCGCCCCAGCCTTAGGCCATCTCACTCCTGCGGCAACAGGCTGTCCTGAGCCAGCAGTTTGACAAACTCATCCGCCGGCAGCGGCCGGGCGATCAAGTAGCCTTGTACGTACTCGCAGCCCTCGCGTTGCAGGAAGTGCCATTGCTCTATCGTCTCCACCCCTTCCGCCACCACCTTCATATTCAGGTTCTTGGCCATATTGATGATGGCGCGGGCAATGGCGGTGTCGTCGGCGTCGTGCGGGATGTCGCGCACGAAGGAGCGGTCGATCTTCAATTTATCCGCTTTGAAGCGCTTCAGGTAGGACAGGCTGGAATAGCCGGTGCCGAAGTCGTCGATGGACAGCTTCAACCCCATATTCTTCATATTGTCGATGGCCTGGATGGTGGCCATCGCGTCCTCCATCACCACGCTCTCGGTCACCTCGATGTCCAGCGCATGGCCGGGCAGGCCGTTGGCGGCCAGCGCCGAGGTGATCTGCTCGGCCAGATCGGACTGGCGGAACTGCAAGGCGGACAGATTGATGGCCAAAGTCAATTCCGGCAGGCCCTGGCTGCGCCAGGCGGCCAACTGGCGCGTGGCCTCGCCTATCACCCAGTTGCCGATCTGAACGATGAAGCCGCGTTCTTCCGCCACTTCAATAAAGCGCACCGGCCCCAGCACGCCCAGTGACGGATGATTCCAGCGGATCAAGGCCTCCGCGCCGATGATGCGGCCGCTGGCCATTTCCACCTGCGGCTGATAGTGCAGCACGAACTCCTCGCGCTCCAGCGCAAAACGCAGCTGGCTTTCGATCGCCAGGATTTCGCGAGCGCGGGCGTTGAGGTCGGCGGTGTAGAACTTGTAACTGTTGCGGCCAGAAGATTTAGCGTGGTACATCGCCGCGTCGGCGTTGCGCACCAAAGTTTCGTAGTCGCGGCCATCGTCCGGATAAACGCTGATGCCTATCGACGGCGTGATGGTGATCACATGGTTGTGCAGTTCTATCGAGGCGGAGAAAGCATCGCGGATGCGCTCCGCCGCCAGCGCCGCTTCGCCGGGATCGGAAATCACCGGCAGCAAGACGATGAATTCGTCGCCGCCCTGACGCGCCAGCATCTCTCCCGGCCCCAGCACGCCCTTGATGCGGTCCGCCGCCACTTGCAGCAGGGTGTCGCCGGCAGTATGGCCCAGCGATTCGTTCACGGTCTTGAAGCGGTCCAGGTCCAGCAGCAACAGCGCCAGCCGCTCGTTGTCGCGGCCGGCATTGTGGATCGCCAGCTCCACCCGGTCCTGCATGTGCACGCGGTTGGGCAGGCTGGTCAATACGTCGAAATGCGCGAGGAACTGAATACGCTCGTCAGCCGCCTTGCGTTCGGTCAAGTCGCTGAAGATCGCCACATAATGGGTAATTTCGCCCAGGCTGTTGCGCACCGCGTTGATCGCCAGCCATTCCGGGAACACCTCGCCGTTCTTGCGCCGGTTCCACAGCTCGCCCTGCCAGGAGCCGTGGTCGGCGATGGACTGCCACATCTGCTCGTAGAACGGCTGGTCGTGGCGGCCGGAGGACAGCACGCTGGTCTTCTGGCCCAGCACTTCATGCTGGGTGTAGCCGGTGATTTCGGTGAAGGCGCGGTTGACGCTGCGGATGCGCTTGTCCGCGTCTGTGATCATGATGCCTTCCACGGTGTTCTCGAACACCTTGGCCGCCAATTGCACCCTCTCCTCCGCCGCGCGTTTCTCGGAGATGTCTCGCACCATGCGCCATACCGCGTTGATGCGGCCGAAGGCGTCGCGCATCGCCACGGTCTTGACGCTGACCGGCACCGGATTGCCGAAGCGGTTGATATAGGTGGCCTCGAACTCGTCGCAATAACCGAAACGCAGCACCTTGTTGTCCAGATTGAAGCGCTCCAGCGCCTCGCTCTCCGGCCCCACCAAAGTCCAGAAATTCTGCAGCTTGAGCTGATCCAGGCTGTAGCACATCAGGTTGAGGAAGGCGGGGTTGGCGTCTATCACCTGGCCGTCCAGCGAGCTGATCACGATGCCGTCGAGGTTGGACCAAAACAACTCGCGGTATTTGTTCTCGGAGCGACGCAGCGCGTCCTCCACCTCGCGGCGCCGGGAAATATCCGCCTCCAGCGCCAGCGTCTTGGCGCGCAGCTCGTCCAGCAAGCGCTTAAGCTCGGCTCGAGTCCATTCCAAATGCTTTCCGAGATGGCCGATCTCATCGCGGCGCTGCCATTCGAACGGCCGGTCCAGCTTGAGCTCGGCCAGCAAACGCGCCTGCTCGGTCAGCGCCTTCATCGGGCTGAGGAAACGCGAATGCAAAATGCTCATGATCAGCAGAATGGACAACACCAGTTGCGCCGCCAGAATCATCAGGATGTTCTTGATCTGGTTATTAAGCGCGATGGCGAGATGCTCATTATCGAATTCCAGCGTCACCTGGCCGATTTCCTCGCCGCGATAAATCACTGGTTTTTCCACAAAGGACACGCTGCCGATACGACGCTCCGCACGTACCGAGGACAGGAATATCTGATTGGACTGGGTATCCGTGACGCGGATGGAAACCACCCGCGCGTCTTCCATCACCGAAGCGATCAAGGGATTGCCTGCCTGGCGGCTCAGGTTCCACAGGGGCTCCTGCATGCCCAGGGCCACGATGTCCAGCAGGCGTTTTTGATCGGTTTCCAGCTGGGCGGTCAGCGCGTCCCTTTGAATATTGAAGCTCAGATAACTGATGATGGACGCGGGAATCAGCAAGCCCAGCACTACGGCGATGAGAAAGACAGCCCTAAGGGAGAGGCCGGTACTGGCTGTGGATTTATCGTCAGCGTGGTGTGCCATGTTTGCGTTTATTATCGCTCGCCATTAGCCGCAGGCAATTGAGCCCATGCGTCAGTTGTTCATATTTTCAAAAGTATACACCGGATAATCCCGGCAAAATGCTGGAATATTCACTAGTCATCGCCTTGTCAAGCTCGGATCCGGCAAGCCTTTCGCCGGCACGCTCCGACGCTTCCTCCCACCTTCCGTCATTGCCTTGAATTTAGCCTCGGCCTACAATCCACGTCACTTCAAAATCGCGCCAGGATTGCCCCATGTCCCAGTCCCGTTATGACAAAGTTATCACCGCCCGCTGGATCATTACCGTAGAGGAAGACGGTGAAATCCTGGAAAACCACGCCATTGCTTTGAAGAATGGCAGGATTGCCGCGATTATTCCAGCCGACCAAGCCGGCGCGCTGGAGGCGGATCAACGCGTGGAATTGCCCAACCACGCACTGATGCCCGGCCTGATCAATCTTCACGGCCACTCCGCGATGACGCTCTTGCGCGGCCTGGCCGACGACAAAGCGCTGATGGATTGGCTGACCAACCATATCTGGCCGGCCGAAGGCAAACATGTCCGCGACGACTTCGTGTTTGACGGCGCGCTGCTGGCAATGGGGGAAATGATCCGCGGCGGCACCACCACCATCAACGACATGTATTTCTATCACGGCGCAATGGCTCGCGCCGGCCTGGCCTCCGGCATGCGCACCTTTGTGGGCTGTTCCATCCTGGAGTTCCCCACCAACTACGCCAGCAACGCCGACGACTACATCAGCAAATCGCTGGCCGAACGTCGCCAGTTCCTGGGCGAAGAACTGATCACCTTCACGCTGGCGCCGCACGCGCCTTATACGGTGTCGGACGACACCTTCGCCAAAGTGGTGACGCTAGCCGAGCAAGAAGACATGTTGATCCACTGCCACATCCACGAAACCGCGGACGAGGTGAACAACAGCGTCAAGGAACGCCATCAGCGCCCGCTGGCCCGCCTGCAACAATTAGGCTTGCTGTCCCCGCGTCTGATCGCCGCCCATATGGTGCATTTGAACGACGAGGAAATCGAAATCGCCGCCAAGCACGGTGTGTCGGTAGCGCACAATCCCTCGTCCAATATGAAACTGGCCTCCGGCATCGCCCCCATTCCCAAAATGCTGCAGGCAGGCATCGCCGTGGGCATAGGCACCGACGGCGCCGCCTCCAACAACAAGCTGGACATGCTGGCGGAAACCCGGCTGGCGGCGCTGCTGGCCAAAGTGGGCACCCTGGACCCCACCTCGGTGCCGGCCGCCGCGGCCATCCGCATGGCCACGCTCAACGGCGCTCGCGCGCTGGGCATCGCAGACAAGGTTGGCTCGATCAAGGCCGGCAAACAGGCCGACCTGATCGCCATCGACCTCTCCGCCATCGAAACCGCCCCGGCCTTCGATCCAATCTCCCATGTGGTCTACGCGGCCGGCCGCGAACAAGTCAGCCACGTCTGGGTCAAAGGTCAGGCCCTTTTGGAGCAACGCCAACTCAAGACCCTGGACGAAGCCGCGCTCAAGGCTCGCGCCGAAGACTGGCGTCATCGCATCCTGGCGAAATAATCATGATCAATGTAGACGAAACCGAAATCGACAAATTCAGCCAACTGGCGCACAAATGGTGGGACATGAGCGGCGAATTCAAGCCGCTGCATGAAATCAACCCGCTGCGCCTGGGCTTCATCGACGAACGCGCGGCCATTGCCGGCAAGCAAGTGCTGGACGTGGGTTGCGGCGGCGGCATCCTGGCGGAGAGCATGGCCGCGCGCGGCGCCGCCGTCACCGGCATAGACCTAGCCAAAAAGTCGCTGAAAGTGGCCCAACTACACAGCCTGGAGTCCGGCGTGGCGGTGGATTACCGCTGCGTGGCGGTAGAGGAACTGGCGGAGGAAGCCCCGGCAAGCTTCGACGTGGTCACCTGCATGGAAATGCTGGAGCACGTGCCGGACCCTCAAAGCGTGGTGCGCAGCTGCGCCAGCCTGGTCAAACCCGGCGGCTGGGTGTTCTTCTCCACGCTCAACCGCAATGCAAAATCCTACCTGCTGGCGGTGGTCGGCGCCGAATACGTGCTGAACATGCTGCCTCGCGGCACCCATGAGTACGCGCGCTTCCTCAAGCCCTCGGAGTTATCGCGCATGGCCCGCAACGCCGGTCTGGATATGGACGCGGTCCGCGGCATGAGCTACAACCCGCTGGCCCGCATCTACTCGCTGGGCGAAGATACCGCCGTCAACTATCTGATGGCCTGCCGTCGCCCGGAATAAACGGCAAGAAAAAAGGCCTTCGCCAAAGGCGAAGGCCTGAATCACACTCCCGGTTCCACACCGGACACAACCCGCTAAAGTTCGCGAACGCCGCGCCGGCTTCAACGCCCTCGCGGGACGGCCCGCTTACGGCGACATTCGGCTTGTGCCGCTCGTCGCCTGCTAGGCTGCTTTCCCCGCGCGGGCCGGCCGCCGGCCGAGTCCGCGAGACGGCGGAAATACCTCTCCGACGCCTCTCGCTTATTTTGATAGCCCCTCTCGTGTCAGCCATTTCAAACAATCGTTTTAATCGTATGATTGATATGATGAATGCGCAAGCAAAACCTCAGTAATGCTTGTCTAGTGCGGCAAGTTGACAACAGTTGGCCTCAAAACCACTGATAATGTTTTGATAACAACAATCTGTCGGACAAACTACTGCCAGACAAACATTGCAGTTTGATTGCCCTCGCATATCAAACATAGGAAAATAATAATATTCTATTCCGGAGAGCAAGATGACGTTCAAAGCGAACGACTCACTGACCGAACAAATCGCCCAATACCTGGGCAAACAAATCATACAAGGCACGATGCAAGCAGGGGAGCGCATTCAGGAATTGCGCATTGCGTCGGAGCTGGAAGTCAGCCGCGGGTCCGTGCGCGAAGCTTTATTGATTTTGCAACGCCGCCATCTGGTGGAGATTTTCCCGCGCCGCGGCGCGGTGGTGTCCAGCATCACGGGTCAGGATGTGCGCCATTTCTTCGAACTGTGGTTTCTACTGCTGGATCAAGCCGTCTGTAACCTCGCCACCTCTTGGCAGAACGACGACCTGGCCCACTTCTTCGAAGTCACCACCCAGTTGGCCGAGTGCAACCGCAAAGACGATTTGCAAGGCTTTTACGAACACGGCGTCGATTTCCTCGACACCCTGTACCTCTATGCCGGCAACCGCTACTTGGAGCACACCCTGAAGGATTTGCTGCCGCTGACCCAGCGTTGTCTGTTCGCCATTTTGCGAGCCGGCAAGAGCCAAATGGAACAGACCCAACTCTTCCTGGAAAACCTGCTCAAGACCATCATTGCCCGCGACACCGCCAAATTACGCCAGATGGTGGCCGAATTCGGCCAACAATACAGCCAGCTGGCGCAGAGCGCAGCCGAGTCGCTAGCCGGACGCCATTGACGCCCACCGCCCGGCCAAGGCCCGGGCGGCGTCCAACACCAACTCCTTCCCCTCGTCCCTGCGTTTGCCTGCGCGCCAAGCCATTGTCACCTCCCACTGCCAGGCAGGTAGATCTGCAATTTTCAGCCGGCGCAAAACACCGTCGGCCAGATCAGACTGAATCGACAACTCCGGCATGAAGCAAAGAAAGCCGTGGCGCAAAGCCAGTTCCCTGGCCGCTGACGCCGGCTGCACCGCATGGATGGGCTGGGCGACGGTGCGAGCCAGACGCAGCCGTCGTATCAACTCGTCACACTCCACACCCCAGTACTGGGGCGCAATCCGGTAAGCCGCCGCCTCCTCCAGATACAGCGGCTGTTCGCGCTCCGCCAAGGGATGCCCGGCCGCTGCCACCGCCACGATGGGAGAGCGCCACAGCGTTTCCATCTGAATGCCCGCCATCGCCGGGCAACGCAGCACAAAACCCACCTGCACCAAACCGGACAACAGGTTCTGCATGATCTGCGATGAATGGTCGGTGTCGCAGCGGATTTCCAGCGGCGCTTCGGCCAGATCCAACAACAAGGGGCCAAAAACCGCCGATGTCAGCGATGGCAGACAAGAAAGCCGCAAGCAGGGTAAGGCCGGCGTGCCCTGCAGGATTTCCCTCCCCTGCTCCAGAGCCGACACCGCCTGCTGTGCCGATGGCAAAAAGGCCAGGCAGGCCGCTGTGGGTTCCGCGCCACGCCGATGGCGATGAAACAGACATACCCCCAGTTCCAACTCCAACGCTTGCACTCTCTGACTGACCTGTGGCTGCGACCAGCCACGCTTGGCGGCAGCCTGACTGAAGCTGCCCAACTCAGCGATATCCAGCAGCAGGCTCAAATCCGAGAGGACGATAGACATAAGAAAATCCAATATTAACTATTACAGATTAATCAGTTACAGAATATCAGGGGCACTCATAGAATGACATGAAAATAAGGAGATTTCATGGCACTGCTAAAGCGGGCCCGGACCTTGGGCAAAGCTTTCATCCTGGTGGACAACCTGATCGTGGTATTCGGTTTCTTCATGGTTTTTCCCTTGATCAGCCTTCATTTCGTCGATCAACTCGGCTGGACCGCCGCCGCGGTGGGCTTTGGATTGGGCCTGCGTCAATTCACCCAGCAGGGGCTAGGCCTGTTCGGCGGATCCTTGGCTGACCGTTTCGGCGCCAAACCCCTGATTGTGGCCGGCATGCTGCTGCGCGCCGCCGGCTTCGCCGCCATGGCGCTGGCGGACTCGCCGTGGCAGCTCTGGCTGTCCTGCTTGCTCTCCGGCCTGGGCGGCACGCTGTTCGATCCGCCCCGCTCCGCGCTGGTGGCCAAATTGACAAGACCCCGAGAGCGCAATCGCTTTTATTCCCTGCTGATGATGCAGGACAGCGCCGGCGCAGTAGGCGGCGCCCTGTTCGGCTCCTGGCTGCTGCAGTTCGACTTCCGCTGGGTCTGTCTGGGCGGCGCTGCCGCGTTCTTGGCCGCGGCGGCGGCAAACGCCTGCCTGCTGCCGGATTATCGCGTGGCCGCGCGGCGCGCGCCGGCGCTGGCCTCTATCCGCACGGTGCTGAACGACCGCCGCTTTCTGAAACTGGTGCTCACGCTCAGCGGCTACTACCTGCTCAGCGTGCAGATCATGTTGCTGCTACCCATCGCAATCAAGCAATTGACCGGCACCCCTCAGGCCGTCGGCTGGATGTACGGACTGGAAACCGCCTTGTCGCTCAGCCTGCTTTACCCGCTGGCGCGGCTGGGCGAACGCCATTTCCGCCTGGAAACCCGAGTACTGGCCGGCATTGCGCTGATGAGCCTCAGCCTGGCCTGCATGGCCGCGGTGCGGCAACCGCTGGCCGCCTTCGTCATCTTGGCGGTGTTCTTTCTCGGCACCCTCATCACCGAACCTGCGCGGGAAACCCTGGTCGCCAGCCTGGCTCGTCCGGAAGCCAGAGCAAGCTATATGGGCGCCAGCAGGCTGGGGCTGGCCTTGGGCGGCGGCGGAGGCTTTCTCGCCGGCGGCTGGCTGTACGACTTTGCTCAGAACCAGCATCAAGCCGGCCTGCCCTGGCTGCTGCTGGCCGCCGCGGGCGCGCTCACCTTTATCGCGCTGGCGCGCCAATTTGGCCCAGCCGCGCCAAGAGCGGCCAAAGCAGCGGTCTGACAACAACAAAAGCCCGCCGGATGGCGGGCTTTTCATCAATCAGCTGGGCTGTTTGCCTTACGGCAGACAGACAGTAAAACCGGTGTTACGCGTTCTGAATATTAGACGCTTGCTTGCCCTTCGGACCGGACACCACTTCAAAGCTTACACGCTGCCCTTCTTTCAGGGTTTTGAAGCCTTGCATGTTGATGGCCGAGAAGTGAGCGAACAAGTCTTCGCCGCCTTCATCCGGAGTAATGAAGCCAAAACCTTTAGCGTCATTGAACCACTTAACGGTACCTAATGCCATTCTTACTTCCTTGCAAAAAAAGGCTGGTGAAGCCGACCAACTTAGAGCTTAATAAGAGTTGTCTGGCTTGCCTAGCGCAAAAAAATGCCAAACAGTTAAGCCAAGCACCAGCTGCATTTCTACGCAACCCGCCGCTCATCGTCAAGTCGAAGAGGAAAAGTGCCAGTCCCCTTGAAAAAAACTCTCGGGGAACCCAAATTGAAGTAAGACGCAGATTCCACGAAAGCCGACATGTCTACGCAGTTCAAGGACGATGCCATACAAGAGGCGTCCCGGGTTAGGGAAAACCCACCCCCGATGTATAAGGTCTTGTTATTGAACGATGATTTCACCCCAATGGATTTTGTGATCCAGGTTCTCCAGCAGTTCTTCTACATGAACCGCGAAAAGGCCACTCACATCATGCTGCAAGTCCACACGCAAGGTCACGGCGTGTGTGGCGTTTATACCAAAGACGTGGCTGCAACAAAGGTCGAGCAGGTGTTGCAATATGCGAAAGCGCACCAGCATCCGCTCCAGTGCGTTATGGAGGAAAACTGATGATTGCCCAGGAGCTTGAAGTAAGCCTGCACATGGCGTTCATGGACGCAAGGCGCAAGCGCCACGAGTTCATCAGCGTGGAGCATCTGTTACTCGCGATGACCGACAACCCGTCGGCTGCCGAAGTACTGCGCGCATGTGGAGCCAATATCGACCAGCTGAAAAAACAGCTGGGCGATTTTATCGATGAGCACACCCCCACCGTGCCTGGAGAGGCGGAGGTGGAAACTCAACCCACACTCGGCTTCCAGCGCGTGATTCAGCGCGCCATCCTGCACGTGCAGTCTTCCGGCAAAAAAGAGGTGACCGGGGCTAACATTCTGGTGGCCATCTTTGGCGAGAAGGACTCCCACGCGGTGTACTACCTGCACCAGCAAGGCATTTCGCGGCTGGACGTGGTGAATTTCATTTCTCATGGAATCACCAAGCAGCGCTCGCAGCAGCAACCGCAAGAGCCGCGCGACAGCAGCGGCGAAGCGGAGAGCGAGGAACAGGCCACCGGTCCGGGCGGCGCCTTGGAAAACTACACGCAGAACCTCAACCAGCAGGCGCGCGAAGGCAAGATAGATCCGCTGATCGGCCGCGAATCCGAGTTGGAACGCACCGTTCAGATCCTGTGCCGCCGCCGCAAGAACAACCCGCTGCTGGTGGGCGAAGCCGGCGTGGGCAAAACCGCCATCGCCGAAGGCTTGGCGCGCCGCATCGTCAACGGCGAAGTGCCGGAGATTCTGGCCAAATCCACCGTTTACGCACTGGACATGGGCGCGCTGCTGGCCGGCACCAAATACCGCGGCGACTTCGAACAGCGGCTGAAGGCGGTGATCAAGCAACTGACCGAGGACAGCAACGCCATTCTGTTCATCGATGAGATTCATACCCTGATCGGTGCCGGCGCGGCCTCGGGCGGCACGCTGGACGCGTCCAATCTGCTCAAGCCCGCCCTCTCCAACGGCAGCCTGCGCTGCATCGGGGCGACCACCTACAACGAGTACCGCAGCATCTTCGAAAAGGACAACGCGCTGTCGCGCCGTTTCCAGAAGATCGACGTCAACGAACCGACGGTGGAACAAACCGTGGAAATCCTCAAGGGGCTGAAGTCGCGCTTCGAGGCTCACCACGGCGTCAAGTACACGCAATCCGCGCTATCCACCGCGGCAGAGCTGTCGGCGCGCTTCATCAACGATCGCCATCTGCCGGACAAAGCCATCGACGTGATAGACGAGGCCGGCGCCGCGCAGAAAATTCTGCCCAAGTCCAAGCAGAAAAAGGTCATCAACAAGACCGAGATCGAGGACATCGTCGCCAAGATCGCGCGCATTCCGCCCAAGACCGTATCGTCCGATGACAAGAACGTGCTGAAGAACCTTGAGCGCGATCTGAAAAACGTGGTGTTCGGGCAGGAGAAGGCCATCGAAGGACTGGCCAGCGCCATCAAGATGACGCGATCCGGCTTGGGCAATCCGCAAAAGCCAATCGGATCCTTCCTGTTCTCCGGCCCCACCGGTGTTGGCAAGACGGAGGTGGCGCGCCAGCTAGCCTATATTCTGGGCGTGGAGTTGATCCGCTTCGACATGTCCGAATACATGGAACGCCATGCGGTGTCCAGGCTGATCGGCGCGCCTCCGGGCTATGTCGGGTTCGAACAGGGCGGCCAACTGACGGAAGCGATCAACAAGCATCCGTACGCGGTCGTGTTGCTGGATGAGATCGAAAAAGCACATCCTGACATCTACAACGTGCTGCTGCAGGTGATGGACCACGGCACGCTGACCGACAACAACGGCCGCAAGGCGGATTTCCGCAACGTGGTGATCATCATGACCACCAACGCAGGCGCCGAGTCTTTGTCCAAGCCCACTCTGGGCTTCACTCAGACCAAGGCGACCGGCGACGAGATGGGAGACATCAAGAAGCAGTTCAGTCCGGAATTCCGCAACCGTCTGGACGCCATCATCCCGTTCAAGATGCTGGACGAGCAGATCATCTTGCAAGTGGTGGACAAGTTCCTGATGCAGTTGGAACAGCAGCTGGCCGAGAAGCGGGTGGATATCCACTTCACCGACGAACTGCGCCGCTACCTGGCTAAGAACGGTTTCGATCCGCTGATGGGCGCCCGCCCGATGGCGCGTCTGATTCAAGACACGCTGCGCAAGGCGCTGGCAGACGAGTTGCTGTTCGGCCGGCTGGTCACCGGCGGTGAAGTCACCGTCACCGTGGTGGACGACAAGGTAGAGCTGCAATTCGACCACCAGGCTCTGACGCCCGAACCCGCCTGATTTTGCTTACGCAACACGCAACGCCCGCTAAAGCGGGCGTTTTTCTTTTCGTCTCAACCGCGCGGATGATGCTTGGCGTGCAGCTGTTTCAAGCGCTCCCGCGCCACATGGGTATAAATCTGCGTGGTGGATATGTCCGAATGCCCCAGCAAGAGCTGCACCACGCGCAAATCCGCGCCGTGATTGACCAGATGGGTGGCGAAAGCATGTCGCAACACATGCGGGCTCACTGACGGCAAGCCCTGCCGCTTGGCGTACTGCGAAATCAAATGCCAAGCCATCTGCCTCGTCATGCCCGCCTTGCGCTGGGTCACGAACACGGTGTCGCAGACCGCTCCCGCCAACAAGAGCGGCCTCGCCTCTACCAAATAGCGCTGCAGCCACTCCTGAGCCAGTTCGCCCAAGGGCACCAATCTTTCCTTATTGCCCTTGCCCATGGTCTTGACCAAGCCGTCCAGCAAGTTCACCTGCTGCAGCGTCAGGCCCACTAGCTCCGACACGCGCAGGCCGCTGGCGTAAAGCAGCTCCAGCATCGCCCGGTCGCGCAGGCCCAAGGGCGTGGCCACATCGGGCGCCTCCAGCAAGGCCTCCACATGCCGCTCGGACAGAGACTTGGGCAAACGCGGCCCTTGCTTGGGCGCGCGTAAGCGGGCGCAAGGGTCGTCATCGCGCAACCCCGCCTGCGTCAGATATTGATAAAAGCGCTTCATCGCCGACACCATCCGCGCCCGGGTAGCCGGTTTCTCGCGATCCACCCCAAGCAATAACGCCTGCTCCAGCTGCTCGGGGCCAGCCTCCGTCAAACGCGCGCCGCTATCTCCCAGACGCGCGGCCAGCTTGCCAAGATCGCGTCGATACGCGGCCAGGGTGTTCTTGGACAAACCATCGCTCAGCCATAGCTGGTCCAAAAACGCATCGATGGCTTCCTCGGCCGCCTTCATCTCTTCGCTGCTCGTATCCATTTTGTCGTCGTCCGCTGAAGTGCGCGTCAAGCCGCCCGCGCGGAACACCCATGCCGAATAATCTTCAGTCTTTGTCCGACTCACCGGCAAAACATTCCCTCGCAAGTCCTACCTCTTCATCACGCGCGAGCCGGGCCTAGCGTAAAGATATCCAGAACGGCGCGCAAAACATCCGTCTTGCGCCTATCTTAGCGCTGCTCAACACCCAAACTCATGCGCCAGCAGCCACTGCTTGATGTCGACGGTTTCCCGGCCCAATGAGCGATTAAAGCCGCCCAGGCTATTGCGAGCCACCACGCGGTGGCAAGGCACGATGATGGGCACAGGATTGCGTCCGCAGGCATTGCCCACCGCCCGCGCCGACGAACCCAGCGCCGTGGCGATATCCTGATAGCGCCTCATCTGCCCGCAAGGAATCCTCTCTATCTCGCCCCAAACACGCAGTTGGTGTTCGCTGCCCTGCAAACGGTAGGGCAGGCTGAAGCCGAAACGCGGATCAACGAAATAAGCGCGCAGTTGCTCCGCCACCTCTTGTTCCAGGCTGCGCGGCATCGGCGGTCTGAGAGCTTGCCGCTCAGCCAAGAATTCCAGATTCACAAGCGCGCCGTCGAGACACAAAATGCCCAGCTGCCCGAACGGCGCGTCGATTACCGCGCTGTATTCCATTTTCCGCCTCCGACGCTCCGGCAATAAAAAAGCGCAAGGCATCGCCTTGCGCTTTGAACCGTCATCAAGCCTAAGCCTGACTCGACAAGGCTTAACCTTGCTTGCGAGCCGGCAGTTTTTCCTTGATGCGTGCGGATTTGCCGGTGCGGCCGCGCAGGTAGTACAGCTTGGCGCGACGCACGTCGCCGCGGCGCTTCACTTCAACGGAAGCCACCAGCGGGGAGTAGGTTTGGAAAGTACGCTCTACGCCTTCGCCGGCGGACATCTTGCGCACGGTGAAAGCGCTGTTCAGGCCAGCGTTTTTCTTGGCGATAACCACGCCTTCGTAAGCCTGCAGACGTTCGCGGTTGCCTTCCTTAACCTTCACCTGAACGACGATGGTGTCGCCCGGTGCGAATTCCGGCAGGGTCTTGCCCAGGCGGGCGATTTCTTCTTGCTCGAGTTTCTGGATCAGATCCATGATTCACTCCTGGTTTTTCTGGAGATCTTGTTCCTGCTGGTACTCCGCCAGCAGCCGAGATTCCTGTTTTGTCAAAATACGGCCTTGCAGCAAATCCGGGCGACGTTGCATCGTCCTGCCCAGCGCCTGTTTCAGCCGCCATTTAGCGATCAGCGCATGATTACCGGACAACAACACATCCGGCACCCGCATGCCCTGATAGTCTTCGGGTCGGGTATAGTGCGGACAATCAAGAAGCCCGTCCACAAATGAATCTTCGTAAGCCGACTGCGCGTCGTTCAGGACGCCTGGGAGCAAACGCACCACCGCATCCATCAACACCATGGCCGGCAGCTCGCCGCCGGACAAAACGTAGTCGCCGATGGAAATCTCCTCGTCGACTTCGCGCTGGATCAACCTTTCATCCACGCCCTCGTAGCGGCCGCACAGCAGGATCAAGCCCGCTCGCTGCGACAGCTCCGCCGCCTTCTCATGCGTAAGCGGACGGCCTTGGGGTGAAAGATAAATCACATGGCTGCGCTCGGCTCCGGCTTGCGCCTGCCTCGCCCTGGCCGCAGCGATCGACTGCGCCAATGGCTCAATCTGCATCACCATGCCGGGGCCGCCGCCATAAGGCCGGTCGTCAACCCGGCGGTAGTTGTCGTGCGTGAAATCGCGAGGATTCCAAGCCTGAAAACCCCAAATGCCCAAATCAAGCGCCCGCTGGCTAACGCCAAAGCGGGCGATGGAATCGAACATCTCCGGAAACAGCGTTACCGCGTCGATTTGCATCAGTAGTCCAGACCCCAGTCCACCTGGATCTTGCCTTCGGCAAGCTGGACTTCCAGCACATACTGATCCACAAAGGGAATCATGCGCTGAGCGTCCGCGCCCTGCACTACCAACAGATCATGGGCGCCGGTTTCCATCAATTCACTGACTTTGCCCAGCACTTCGCCTTGCTGATTGACGACTTCCAGGCCGATCAGATCAGCCCAGTAGTATTCGCCTTCTTCAGCGGCCGGCAACTCTGCGCGCGGCACAGCGATCTGCATGCCGCGCAAGGCTTCGGCCGCATCGCGGTCTTCCACGCCTTCCAGCTTGGCGGCAAGCGCCTTGGGCTGGAGAGCGCCATTTTCAAATGTGTACGGCCTCCAGTCGTTCTCCTTGCCCAGCCACCAGACCGGGTAGTCGAACAGACCGTCAGCGTATTCGGTGTCGGCCTGGACTTTTACCCAGCCCTTGACACCAAAGGCGCCACGCACAAACCCCATCACTACGAGATCTTCGCTGCGCATGCGCCTAGTCCGTCAGTTGATGTATCAACGAACGCTTAGGCAGCGGCCTTCTGCTCTTTCAGCAGCTTGGCAACGGCGTCGGAAACTTGAGCGCCAACGCCTACCCAGTGGTTCAGGCGGTCCATGGTGAAACGGACGCGCTCTTGCTTCTCGTTGGCAACCGGGTTGTAGAAGCCAACGCGCTCGATGAAGCGACCGTCACGACGGTTACGGGAATCGGTCACCACGATGTTGTAGAACGGACGGTTCTTGGCGCCGCCACGTGCCAGACGAATCACTACCATTGTCGATTGTCCTTGAATAAAAACGGTATGTAGAAAAGCCCACGATTTTAGGTCAGTTTTCCCTTATCTTGCAAGCGCTTAATGCAAGACGGCTGTCAAGCCCGCCGTTACAAGCTCTTGGACACCATGGTCAGGGCCCGGTCTTCCGGGTGAGGCTCAACGGAAAACCCCAGCTTGTGCATCAGTTTCAGCATACCCTTGTTGCCGGCCAACACCTCGCCGCGCATCACTTTCAGGCCCTGCTCGCGCGCCGCGTCGAACAAGGCGCTCATCAATAAATAACCTATGCCCTTGCCCTGCCAACGGTCGGCCACTTCCAGCGCGAACTCGCAGCCTTCGTTGTCCGGATCGGTGATGAAGCGGGCCACCGCCAGCATTTCCTCGCCGTCCTTGTGTTCCCGCGTCATCGCCAACGCCATTTCGCGGTCGTAATCCAGCTGGGTGAAACGCACCAACATGCTTTGCGACAATTGCTTGATGCTGGACAGGTAGCGGTTGTAGCGGCTTTCCTCGGACAGATTGCGCACAAACTCCTGTTGCATATCCGCATCTTCCGGCCGCACCGGCCGCACCATTACATTGGTGCCGTCGTTCAGTTTGGCGCACACCACCATGTGGCTGGGATAAGGCATGATCGCCATATGACCGTAGCGCTTCAAATCCGGCCGCCGCGGCCGCACGATGATGCGGGCGTCGAGCGCGATCACCCCCTGCTCGTCGGCCACCAACGGATTAATGTCCATTTCGCGCAGTTCCGGCAGTTCGCACACCATTTCCGACACATGCAGCAGCACATCCTCTAATTCGTCCTGATCCACCGCCGGCAGGTTCTTGAACGCCCCCAGCAACTGGCCGATGCGGGTATGGCGGATCATGCTGGCCACTAGATAACCGTTGAGCGGCGGCAGCGACAGCGCGCGGTCGTGCATCACCTCCACCGCGATGCCCCCGGCGCCGAAAGTGATCACTGGACCGAAGGCCTCGTCGTGGGTAACGCCCACCATCACTTCGCGGGCGAAGCGGCGCTTGCGCATCGGCTGCACCGAGACCCCGTCAATGCGCGCCTCCGGTCTAGCCTGCCGCGTGCGGCTGATGATGGCGTCGAATGCCTCGCGCAGCGTCGCCTCGTTGCTGATGTTCAGTTCCACTCCGCCAACGTCGGACTTATAAATAATGTCCGGCGAATCGATCTTCAGCACCACAGGGTAACCAATCTTGTCGGCCTGCTTGACCGCCTCGTTGGCGGTACGCGCCAGCCGGGTGGGATTGACCGGGATCTGAAAAGCGGCCAGCACTTCCTTTGACTCCCGCTCGGACAAGATATCCCGCCCATCCTTCAGCGCGGCGGCGATGACCTTGCGCGCCTTGGCCACATCCGGATCCGCGCGCTTGCCTTCCAGCGGCCCCGGGGTCTGCAACAGCAACTGCTGGTTGCGCTGGTAGGCCGCCAGATTGCGGAATACCTCAATGCCGTACTCCGGCGCGCGGAAGTGCGCGCATTTGGCCTTGGAAAACAGTTCGCGGCTTTCCGACACCTTGGCGTCGCCCAGCCAGGACAAAAACAGCGGCTTGCTGGATTCGCGTTGCAAGCCAATCATCAACTGCGCGGTTGTCAGGTGATCCGTGCCGGCCTGTGGAGTAAACACCACCATCACGCCGTCCACATTGGGATCGTCCAAACAGGCCTTCACCGCGGTGCGAAAACGCGAGGGACTGGCGTCGCCGATGATGTCCAGCGGATTGCCTCGCGACCAATTGCGCGGCAAGACGCCGTTGAGCAGTTCCATGGTGGCGTCGGATAGCTTGGCCAGCTCCACCCGGTTGGAATAGGCGCTGTCCGCGGCCAGCACGCCGGGGCCGATGCCGTTGGTGACGATGGCCAACCGCTTGCCGCCCACCCGGTAGTTGGCGGCAAGCACTTTGGCGGCGGTGAACAACTGGGCAATGGTGTCCACGCGCAGCACGCCTGCACGCGCCAGCGCGGCGTCGAACACATCGCCGCTTTCCACCAGATTGCTTGAGTGTGTGACCCCGGTCACCGCGTCTTCGTAACGCCCGGATTTGATCACCACCACCGGCTTGGTCCTCGCCGCGGCGCGCAAGGCAGACATGAAACGGCGCGCGTCGTGAATGTGGTGGACATGCAACAGAATGCCCTGGGTGAAGTTGTCCGCCACCAGGTAATCCAGAATTTCGCCAAAGCCGACGTCCAAGGCGTTGCCCACCGAAATCACGCTGGAAAAACCGATGCCCTTGCTGTCCGCCCAGTCCAGCATCGCCGTGCACAACGCCGACGACTGCGACACCAGCGCCAGATTGCCCGGCCTCACCTTGCTGGTGTAGTTGCTGGCATTGAAGCCCGCCACCGGCCGCATCAGGCCCAGCACGTTGGGCCCTAGGATGCGGATGCCGAAATGACGGCTGATCGACAGCGTCTCGTTGATGATCTCCCGCTCCAGCTGCTCGCTGTCCGCGAACTCCTTGGCCAGCAGCACCGCCTTGATGCCCTTCTTGCCGCAATCCTTCATGATTGCCGGCAAAGTCCGCGTGGCGGTCACCACCACCGCCAGGTCCACGGGTTCGCTGATCTGGCGCACCGAAGCCACCGCGGGCACCCCGGCCACCACCTTGTGGTTGAGGTTGACCGGAAACAGCTTGCCCTGGAAGTTGCCCGCCAGCAGATTGGCGAACACCGCCTGCCCGATCGAGCCCGGCGTGTCGCTGGCGCCGATCACGGCTACGCTGCGAGGCGAAAACAACGGTGTCAGGTAATGCGGCCTCATTGATGCTTATCCTCGGAAATAATGGTAACCGGCACGGTTTTCCCCGCCGGCGGCGGCAGGGGCCACTCCGGCTGCAAAGTCACATGATCGATGCCGAACTCGCGCGACAGCATGCGCTGACAGGCGGCCAGGATGCGCGGCCAATCCTGCGGCGCGCTCACCTGCAAATGCGCAGACAAGGCCACGCGGTCGGCAGCCATGGTCCAGATGTGCAGATCATGCACCGACCTCACCCCGGCGATGCCGCCCAAGGCGCGACCGATGCGGTTGAAATCCAGCTCCGCCGGCACCTCTTCCATCAACACCGCCAACGACTTGCGCAACAACCTCCAAGTCGACGACAGGATCAGGCAGGCCACCAGCATGGACAAGATCGGGTCCGCCGGCGTCCAGCCGGTCCAAAACACAATGGCCCCGGACGCGATCGCGGCCAGCGAGCCCAACAAATCTCCCATGACGTGCAGCAGCGCCGCCTTGCTGTTCAAACTGTGCGCGCCGCGGCTCAGAATCCACGCGGCCAGCACATTCACCATCAAGCCCACCACCGCGATGCCCATCACGCCCAGGCCGTTGACCGGATGCGGCTCCAGCAAACGCCGCACCGCCTCCACCGAAATGAAGACGATGACGCCGAACATGAACAAGCTGTTCAGAAACGCGCCGATCACCTCCGCGCGGCCATGACCGAAGGAATGCGACTCGTCCGCCGGACGGCGGCCTATATGCGCAACCCACAAGGCCAGCAGCAGCGATATGGAGTCTGTCAGCATATGGCCGGCGTCGGACAGCAGGGCCAGGGACCCCGTCATCCAGCCGCCCACCGCCTCCACGCAGGCAAAACCTACCGTCAGCAGCGCCACCCAGCGCAAAGCGCGCATGCTGGCGGCGCGCGCCGCGGCCCCCGTCACCCCGCCATGGGGATGACGATGCGGGTGATTGTAATCGTGCTCGTCGTCGTGCTCGCCGCCCGCCGAGCCATCATCATGCAGACTGAACCTTGACGTCATATTGACCTCCGGCAAGCCGAATCCATCTGGCTCCGCTCCGCCGCAAGCGGCCTAACAAGAATGGACTGGCGCGGACACTACAATATTGTTAATCTTTACTGTTTAGCAATAGCTCTTTACTGCACCGCACAAAGTCGCCCACGCTCTGGTTACATCAGAGGCCGAATGGCGGCGGGAGTCGACCCATCATGACGAAACGCGTCGTCACGCTTGCTCATTACTATACCCAGCCTGAAATCCAGCAAATGGCCGACAAGGTTGGCGACAGCCTGGAGCTTTCTTTGTACGCCAAGGAAGCCAATGCCGACATCATCGTTTTTGCCGGCGTGCGCTTCATGGCGGAAACCGCGAAAATTCTCAATCCCCAGGCGGAAGTGATTCTGCCCGACGCGGGCTCCACCTGCTCGTTGGTGACCCAGACCGACGTGGCCGCCTTGGCCAAATGGCGCAAGCAGCACCCGGATCACGTGCACGTGTCCTACATCAACTCCAGCGCCGAGCATAAAGCGCTGTCCGACTGGATCGTCACCAGCCGCAATGTCGACGACATCATTGCCCACCTGTACGCCGAAGGCAAAAAAGTAATCTTCTCGCCGGACCGCAATATGGGCGGCTACCTCAACTACCAGTACGGCTACAACATGCCGCTGTGGTCGGCCGTGTGCGAAGTGCACGACAAATTCAACGAAGCGGCGCTGGACGAGGCCTTCGCGGTTGCCGGCTCGGAAAAATATCTGATCGCCCACCCGGAAAGCCCGCTGCCGGTGCTGAAGAAGGCCGACTACGTAGGCTCCACCTCCGGCATGCTCAACTGGGTCAAGCAATTCTCCGGCAGCTCCGACGCGGTGATCTTTGTCGCTACCGAAGACGGCATCCTCTACAACATGGGTCTGGCCCGCCCAGATCTGGACCTGCGCCAGGCGCCGATCTACGCCGGCTGCCAATGCAACTCCTGTCCGTACATGAAGATGAACACCATAGAAGCGGTGAAGCGCGCGCAACAGGGCGTGGGCTTGCGCATCGACTACCTCAACCGGGAGCAAATGGACGCGGCGCGGCTGCCGATCGAGCGCATGTTGGAATTCAGCCAGCGTTATTACGCCTGAGCCGCCTTCCCCAACCCGCCCACCGGCGGGTTTTGTTTATCGGTCTTCCACGCCGGACTTTTCCGCGTCATCGTTGGAGCGATACAATCAGCCGGGCCACCTTTGCCGGCCAAAACAATAGAAAGACAACATGAAGTTTCTCATCAGCAACGACGACGGTTATTTCGCTCCGGGACTGGCCATGCTGGCGCAAACCCTGTCCCGCCACGGCGAAGTCGTCATTGTCGCGCCGGAGCGGGACCGCAGCGGCGCCAGCAACTCCCTGACCCTGGATCGCCCCTTGACCGTGCGCAAGGCCGCCAACGGCTTTCACTACGTCAACGGCACCCCCACCGACTGCGTGCACCTCGCCGTGACCGGCATGCTGGACTTCAAACCGGACATGGTGTTCAGCGGCATCAACCACGGCCCCAATATGGGCGACGATACCTTGTACTCCGGCACCGTGGCCGCCGCCACCGAAGGCTTCATGCTGGGCATCCCCTCCATCGCGGTGTCGCTGGCGGGCTATAGCGGCCAGCACTTCGCCAGCGCCGGGCTGGTCGTCGATCAACTGGTGGAACGCTGCAAACGGACCCCGTTCCGCGAGCCCGTGCTGCTCAACGTCAACGTGCCCGACATCGCCCCGGAAGCACTGGGTCAATTGACCGTCACCCGCCTGGGCCGCCGCCACTGCGCGCAGCCGGTGATCAAGTCTCAGAATCCGCGCGGCGAGACGATATACTGGGTAGGACCGGTCGGCAATGTGCAAGACGCCGGCGCGGGGACGGATTTCGGCGCGCTGGCCAACAACGATATTTCAGTGACGCCGCTCATGCTGGATTTAACCGCCTATGGCCAACTAGACGGAATCAAAACATGGCTACACCACAGCTGACGCCGGGCCAGCCGGCCTACGGCATGCTTTCCGACCGCACCCGACGCCGCATGGTCGAGCGATTGCGCCAAAACGGCGTGGCCGACGAACGCGTGCTGACCGCGATGTCGGACGTGCCGCGTCACCTGTTTGTAGACCAGGCGCTGGCCACCCGCGCCTATGACGACGTGTCGCTGCCCATAGGCCACGGCCAGACGATATCCCAGCCCTTCACCGTGGCGCGGATGACGGAAATCCTGTTGAATGGCAAGAAGCCGGGCAAGGTTCTGGAGATCGGCACCGGCTGCGGATACCAGACCGCCGTGCTGCTGAAGACCGGCGCCGAGGTCTACTCCATTGAACGCTTGGGCGCCATTCTTGACAAAGCCAGACGCAATTTGCGCGCCGCCAAGCTAGTGCATGCCCGCCTGGTTCACGGCGACGGCCACTTCGGCCTGGCCGAGGCCGCGCCCTTCGACGGCATCATCATGACCGCCGCCGCGCGCAATATCCCCCAGGCCCTGGTTGAACAGCTCAACGACGGCGGCCGCATGATCATGCCGATAGGCGAAGAGGAACAGTACTTGTGGCTGATAGAGAAAACCGCGCAAGGCCTGCAGAAAAGCCGGCTGGACCCGGTGAAATTCGTACCCTTGCTTGCCGGACGCAGTTAGAACTGCAAAAACACAACAGTTTCTTTGTCCGACAATTTATCAAATCACTTAAACAGACTATAAAAAACAAAAGTATGCTAAAAATGCATTGCAGCTATGCATATATATTCACGGCCTCGATCGGCATCGCCCTGAGCGGATGCAGTAGCATCGCCCAGCAGCCGGCCCCCGTGGAAAGCGCAACGCCGGCAGCCGCTCGCAACGCGCCGCCTCCGGCGCCCGCCGCAACAACCGGCAGCAATGCGGCGGTAACAACGCCGTATCAGGATAACGGAGGAGTGTCCGCCGCGCCGATAGGCTCCGTCTCAGCGGCGGGCGCGACAACAAGAGAAAAGACCCATGTGGTTCAGCCGGGGGAGAATCTGTTCCGCATCTCTCTGAACAACGGCCTGAAATACAAGGATGTCGCGGCCTGGAACAACCTGCCGGACAACAATATCAAAGTAGGACAAGTGCTGCGCTTGACCCCGCCCGGCGGAGACGCCTCCCCGGCGGCCAGCGCCGGCCAGCCGACGGCGGCGGCCGCGCCGGCCCAGTCAAGCGCTCCGGTGGAAAGCGCAACTGTCCAAGCTGGCGGTGTCAAGGCCTACCCCAAAGCCCTGAAACTGCCTTATAGCGCAGAAGCAGCAAAAACCTTGTCCGCCCAGAGCGAGGGTGGACCGGGCAACAACAAGAACGCTCAAGCCCCGATCAGCTCCGCCGGCTCGCCGGCGGCGGCAAGCGCTCCGGCCAAGGCCGAAGCCCCGGCGGCGACGCCGTCCAGCAAGCCCGAGGCCAGCAAGCCCGCGGCGAAAGCGGACGAAGACGCGGTGCCGTGGCTATGGCCTACCGAAGGCAAGATGATCCGGGGGTATTCCGATAGCAGCAAGGGCATAGACATCAGCGGCCGTAGCGGCCAGCCGGTGTTGGCGGCGGGAGACGGCAAAGTGGTGTACAGCGGCACGGGCCTGCGCGGCTACGGCAAGCTGATCATCATCAAGCACAATAAATCCTTCCTGTCGGCCTACGCCCACAATAGCCAGTTGCTCGTAAAGGAGGGCCAGTCTGTCAAGCGAGGGCAGAAGATTGCCGAAATGGGCAATTCCGACGCCGACCAAGTGAAACTGCACTTTGAAATCCGCCGCCTCGGTAAACCGGTGGATCCGATGCAGTACCTTGACCATAAGTCCTGACGGGCGGCCGGGGCCCCCGTCCAGGATCAGAAAGAGACGGGGGTAGAACATGAGTAGCGAACTCGACATTCTCGAAGAGCAAGAAATTCTCGACGAGGAAAGCAATGAGGAAGCCGTTGCTGAAGTGGAGGCAGAGGAAGTCGGCGAAGCGCAGCCGGTATACGAAGAAGTTGCCGACGTCACCCAAATCTACCTCAACGATATCGGCAACAACGCTCTGTTGACGCCGCAGGAAGAACTGGCTCTGGCCCGCCGCGTGGTGGCCGGCGAGTTCGAAGCGCGGCAAAAGATGATCGAACACAATCTGCGGCTGGTGGTGAACATCGCCAAGCATTACATCAACCGCGGCCTGGCGCTGCTGGATCTGATCGAGGAAGGCAATATCGGTCTGATGCACGCGCTGGAGAAGTTCGACCCGGAGCGCGGCTTCCGCTTCTCCACCTATGCCACCTGGTGGATTCGCCAGAGCATAGAACGCGCCATCATGAATCAATCTCGCACCATCCGCCTGCCGGTGCATGTGATCAAGGAGCTCAACGTTTATCTACGCGCCTCGCGCCATCTGGAAAGCCAGATCGGCCGCGAGCCGACGCTGGATGAAATCGCCCATCTGGTGGGCAAGCCGGTGGACGATGTGCGCAAGGTGATGAACCTCAACGAGCGCATGGCCTCGCTGGACGCGCCGCTGGATATCGACCCGATGCTGTCGATCGGCGAGTCCATTCCGGACGAACAGCATGACGAGCCGGAAATCCAGTTGCACAACAGCCAGTTGGAACACTTCGTCCATGAATGGCTGGGCCAACTGAACGAGAAGCAAAAACTGGTGATCGAGCGCCGCTACGGCCTCAACGGCTACGAAATCTGCACGCTGGAAGAGTTGGCCGCCGCACTGAGCCTGACCCGCGAACGCGTGCGCCAGATCCAGATTGAAGGCCTGGAACAACTACGCCGCATCCTGCGCCGCAAGGGCATCTCCAAGGACTTTCTGTTGTAGCTCGCGACAGCGTCAGTCGCCGCCAGCAGCCCCCGGTTTCCCGGGGGCTTCGTTATTTGCGCGCCAGACGAAAACGGCGGCAGCGGCGCAGCCAGTCCATATGCCGAGCGGCGTCTACGGCGCGCGAGCGATAGCGCAAGGCCACGTAATCATGCACCAGCGCCTTCAGCTGTCGGTATTCCGCATCCGCCAAACCGGGCTTGGCGCGGCGCAGCAGCTCCAAAGGACCATCGCAAGAGCTGGCCTCAATCCGGCGCCGGCGCAGTTGCTCCAACAGCAGCCGCCATCCCCGCGCCATCGGCTCCTCCCGCCCGCGGCCCCGCCGCCACCACCAGGCCAAGGGCAGGCCCGCCAGCAAGACACCGACAAACAAAGCCTGCAACACGCTGGTCGCGCTCACGCTTTCCCCCAGCCCCAAGCGTTGAAACACGTTACGCTGCCGAGCGGCGTCATAACCCACCACCCATTGCTGCCAGGCAAAGCCCGCCGCTTGCCAGTTTTGACGTAAATTACGCAACCAGGCCGGCGGCAAACCCGTCACCCCGCCTTCCTTCAGCGCCGGCACAGCTTGTTCCGCGCCGTCCGCCAGACGCAGCGGCGCCACCGCGCCAGTGGGATCGACGCGCAGCCATTGTTGGCTTCCCGCCTGCCAAATCTCCACCCAAGCGTGAGCGTCGGACGACTTCACTTGCCAGAAACGCCCTACCGGATTGTATTCGCCGCCCTGATAACCGACGACAATCCGCGCCGGCATGCCGGCGGCGCGCGCCAGAAACGCCAATGCCGACGCGTAATGCTCGCAAAAACCTTGCCGGCTGGAAAACAGGAATTGATCGATCTCGTCTTGCTGGTCCAACAACGGCGGATTCAGCGTATAGCGAAAGCCCTGGCTGCGAAACGCCTGCAAGGCGGCTGGCACGAAAGCGCCCTCTCCGCGCGCCGCCAACTCTCGCGCCCAAGCGCGAGCTCGGGAATTGCCGGGCGGCAAGCGCAGGTAAAACGCGCGCTCGGAGTCGGACAAAACCGCCTGGTAGCGCGCGCCCAGCCGACTGACGGCGTGAAACCGCTGCGTCCTGCTGTCCTTGCCGTCTCCGCGCAACACCATGCCGTATCGCAAGCTCGACGCGCCTTCGCCCGGCTGCGGCACATCCAGCGCCGGCAAGCGTCCCTTGTCCGGCTCCAGCGTGATCGCGTACTCCACCGCCTCGCCGCCGCTGACGCTCTCCTCCGCCTCGCCGCGCGCCTCGCCGCCGCTCCAGCGGCTGCCGTCGAAACGATCCAGCAACAAGACCCGCCAGTACATCTGCGCCCGCTGCGGCGGCCGCTGCGGGAACACAACGGAAAACGCCGGCTCCCGGCTCAGAATCAGCTGACTGACGCTGCCCGGCGCCAAACTGTCGCCCAGGCCGCTGACCGCCTGCCTGCCCGGTTCGCTGGGCATGCTCCACAGCGGCCCGGATAGCCGCGGCATGACTACGAACAAGACCAGCATCAAGGGCAGCGCCAGGCCTAGGGCCGACGCGGCCGAACGCAGGCTGCCTCGCCACGGCGCGCCCTCCAGCGCCGCCATCGCGCCGGTCAGCGCCAACAGGCTCAGAGCCAGCCAGACCGCAGCCACCGGCGACTGATCAAACAGCAAGGGCATGGCGGCCAGAAACACCCCCAGGGCGATCAACACCCGCCAATCCCGCAGTTGAGCGCACTCCTGCGCCTTGAAGCCCAGCAGCAGCAGCAAAATACCAACGCCGCCCTCCCGCCCCACCAGGGTGCCGAGCGTGCGCCAGGACAGCCAGGCGGCCAAAAGCAGCGGCGGCAACAGCCACCAGAACGCAGGAGGCGCTCTGCGCCGCCAGACCAAGACCGCCTTGCCCAGCAATAAGGCAAAGGCCAAGGCGACCAGCCACAACGGCAGATGCAACCATAGCGGCGCGGCGCTCAGGGCCACCGCCGCCAGCGTCGGCCACACCCTGCCGCGATCAGGGACGCTCATCGCCGCGCTCCAGATACAAAGCCAGGGCCGTCAGCGCCAATAAACGCTGTTGCGGTTGCGGGCCCACGCTGCGTGTCGGCAGCTTCAGCACATAAGGTTGGCGCAGGCGCTCGCATTGCTCGACGCGCCAAGCCAAGCGCGACAGCTTGAGCTCCACGTCGCCGCCACGGCCGTAATCCTGCCAATCCAAGGCCAGCAAGCCGGCGCGCCCTTCCCCGGCAAATTGCTTGCTGACCAACGCGCCTCTGCGCGCCAGCACTTTCCAGGCAATGCGGCGCGGCGAATCCCCGACTCGATACGCGTCCAGATGAGAGAAGTCCTCTTCCTCGCCCGGCTGATCGCTGGGCTGATCGCCGCCGCCCAGGCTGCGGCCGCGCTGGCCGTCCTGCAGAGGGGCGGGAAACAACAGCGCCTGAGCCCTCAGCCTGACCCAAGCGCTGGCGCGCACCAGGCCAAACGGCGCCTCGCTCCAGATCTGACAGGCCGGCAAAGCCATATAACCGCGCCGGCTGCCGCAGACGCTCAGTTCCACCTCGAACTCCGCGCCGCCGGGCAGCCGTTCAATCCGGGTCTCCACGCCATCCTCAAGCGCCAAGCTCAGTTGACGCTCGCCGTCGTCCTCATGCCGCAGCAACACGCGGAAACGCGCGGCATCGCCAGCGAAGACGGGCTCCGCGTCCAGCGCGCGCAGCTGCAGACCGGCCAATTGCCGGTAAGCCAGCAGCACCGCCACCAGCAGCAAGCCGGCCACCCAGAACGATAAGGCGTAGGCCAGGCTGACGTCGTAGTTCAATGCGCCTATCCACACCGCCAGCGCCACCAGGCCAAGCGTCAGGCCAAAACGGGTGGGCAACAGATAGATCCGGTTTTGTTCCAGCCGGCACTGCGGCTGCGGCTGCGCGCGGCGCAGCATCCATTGCCGCAGACGGCGGCGCGGATCAAGGGATGGGAACATGGGCGAGCAGGCCGCTGGCGGCGTCGCCGCCATTGCCGCCTAACAGGCGATGGCCGGCTACGCTGGGAAAAACCGCTTTTACGTCCTCCGGCAACACGTGATCGCGCCCTTCCAGCAAAGCCCAGGCGCGCGCCGCGGCCGCCAGCGCCAAACCCGCGCGCGGGCTCAGTCCCGAGGCGAAGCGGCTGTCCCGGCGCGTGGCCTCCACCAAAGCCAGCACATAGCCGGCCAAGGCCGGGCTCACGGTCAACTGCGCGGCCTGACGCTGCAGCGCGACCAAGTCGCCGGGACGCAAGGCCGGCACCAGTTGAGCCAGCAGTTGACGGCGGTCTTCGCCTTGCAGCAAGGCCAGTTCGGCCTCGCGCGGCGGATAGCCCAGCGAAATGCGCATCAGGAAGCGGTCCTGCTGCGACTCCGGCAAAGGGAAGGTGCCGGCTTGCTCCGCCGGGTTCTGAGTGGCAATGACGAAGAAGGGTTCGGGCAAGGGATAGGTGGCGCCGTCGACCGAAACCTGGCGCTCTTCCATCGCCTCCAGCAAGGCGGATTGCAACTTGGGCGACGCGCGATTGATCTCGTCGGCCAGCAGCACCTGGGAAAACACCGGCCCCTGATGGAAGTGGAAGGAGGCGGAATCTCGCTGGTAGATATTGACGCCCAGAATGTCCGAGGGCAGCAGATCGCTGGTGAACTGTACCCGACGGTACTCCAGGCCCAGCACCCCGGCCAGGCCGTGCGCCAGCGTGGTCTTGCCCACGCCGGGAACGTCCTCGATCAGCAAATGGCCGCGAGCGATCAAGCAGGTCAAGGCCAGGCGGATTGCCTGTGGCTTACCCAGGATCAGCTGATTCAGTTGACGATACGCAATGGAGAGAGATTGCATTTGCACCCGCTTACGCGCACTATTTATCGATATCACATATCCCGCGCCCATTGTACGCAACAAGGAATCGCACGTGTTGACCTGGCTGAAAAATCGCTTGCAACGCTCTGGGCTCACCGCCTACATCACCCACCCGGACTGTCTGCAGCACAATATGGGCGTGGGCCACCCGGAATGCCCGGAGCGCCTGATCGCCATCCGCGACCAGCTCATGGCCTCGCAGATACTGGACGGGCTGCAGGAAATCGAAGCGCCGGAGGTCACCGAACAACAACTGGCGCGCGTGCATCCTCCGCACTATCTCGAATATCTGGAGTCCTGCTCTCCCAGCATAGGCACTTTTCGCGTGGATCCGGACACCGCGATGTCCGCCGGCACGCTGCAAGCCGCCCGGCGCGCCGCCGGCGCCGTGGTCAAAGCGGTGGAACTAGTGGCCGAGGACAAAGCGCCCAACGCCTTCTGCGCGGTGCGCCCGCCCGGCCATCACGCCGAAAGCGGCAAGGCGATGGGTTTCTGCTTCTTCAACAATCTCGCGATCGGCGTCACCCACGCGCTGGCTCACTATCAATTCGAACGAGTGGCGGTGATAGACTTCGACGTCCATCACGGCAACGGCACCGAGGAAATCCTGCGCGATGACCCCAGAGTGCTGATGGTGTCCATCTTCCAGCATCCGTTCTACCCCTATTGCGGCGATGCGCCGCTGGGCCCGAACATGCACAACGTGCCGCTCAAGGCCGGGAGCGGCGGACGCGAATTCCGCGAAGCGGTGGAGACGGTGTGGCTGCCGATCTTGCACGACTTCCGGCCGCAGATCCTGTTCATCTCCGCCGGCTTCGACGCCCACCGCGAAGATGATATGGGCTCTCTGGGGCTGGTGGAGGCCGATTACGAGTGGGTGACCCGCCACCTGATGCAGATTGCCGATCTCTACGCCGACGGCCGCGTGGTGTCGGTGCTGGAAGGCGGCTACGACCTGTCGGCGCTGGGCCGCAGCGTGGCCGCCCACCTGCGGGTGCTGTCCGACGGCTGATCCTGGCTGCTCAAAAACAAAAGGCCGTCGCAATTGACGGCCTTTATGTTTGGCGGAACACAGTTCAGGAGGAGCTCTTGTCGGTGCCCTTGCCGCCTATCTTGTCCTCTTGCCCCGTCAGGAGCTTGATCAGATTGGACTTATGGCGATGCACCACCAGAATGGCGATGATGATGCAGCTGCCGAAATAAACGCTTTGCGGCCCGACGATGAAGTAAGCGTATACCGGTGTAAGCACACAGGCGACGATGGCGGACAGCGAGGAGATTTTCAGCACGAAAGCGACAAACAACCAGGTGGCCAATGCCGCCAGCGCCAGCCACGGGCTAAAGCCCAGCAATACCCCCACCGCGGTGGCCACGCCCTTGCCCCCCTTGAAACCGAAGAACACCGGCCACATGTGGCCGATCAGCACCGCCAGCGCCGACATCGCGATAGCCTGCTCGCCCAGGCCGTATTGCGGGCCGAACCAGGCGGTCAACGCTACCGCCACCCAGCCCTTGACCCCGTCGCCGAGCAAGGTCAGCACCGCCGCCAGCTTTTTACCGCTGCGCAACACATTGGTGGCGCCCGGGTTGCCGGAGCCGTAACTGCGCGGGTCGGCCATGCCCATAGCCTTGCTGACAATCACCGCGAACGAGAGCGAGCCAATCAGATAAGCCGCAACAACAAAGGCAAAAGCTGTCGTGGTCATGGTGTATCCATTAGAATAGAAGGCTTCGGATTTTACGGTATCGGGCGGCAAACCCCAACTCCCAGACAAACTGATGGACATCATATTCCTGCGCGAAGTGCGCGCCGACACCATTATCGGTGTCTACGAATGGGAGCGGAAAGCCCCGCAAACCATTGAAATCGACCTGGAAATCGGCATTCCCAGCGAAGCGCCCTGTCACAGCGACAATATCGGCGACACCATACATTACGGTGTCGTGGTGGAGCGCTTGCGCAAGGCGCTGGCGGAGCAGCATTTCCTGCTGCTGGAAGCGCTGGCGGAGTACATCGCCAAGGTGATTCGCGAGGACTTCGGCGCGCCTTGGGCCAGGGTATCGGTTACCAAGCTGGGCATTCTGCCCGGCGTCAAACGCGTCGGCGTCCTGATCGAACGCGGCCACCGCCCGCGCTGAGTCCAGTCCCCTGGCATTGACGTCCGGGCCCCGGCGCTTGATGATGTTTAGGTCATCGCGCCGGAGCGCCCTATGCCTCGTCTATCCGTCCCGGAATTCCAAAGCCTGATCGATCAGGAACTGCCCTTGGTCCGCCTGTTCGGCATCCGGACCGAGTCCATTGCCGATGGCGGCGCGGTATTGCGCATGCACTTCAACCCGGACCTGATCCGGCCGGGCGGGACCATCGCCGGCCCCGCCCTGATGGCGCTGGCCGACGCCACGCTGTACGCCGTGGTGCTGGGGATGATAGGCAGGGTGGAACTGGCCGTCACCACCAGCCTCAACATCAACTTCCTGCGTAAGCCGCCGCCGGCGGACGTGATTGCGGAAGGCCGCATCCTGAAACTGGGCAAACGGCTGGCGGTGGGAGAGGTCTTGCTGTTGTCGGCCAAGCTGGAAGAACCGGTGGCCCATGTCACCGGCACCTACTCGATTCCGCCGCTGTCAGGAAGCTGAGGCGGCTACGGGCCTCAGTCCGTGTTCACTTTCAAACGCAGGCCAAACTGCTTGGGCGTCAAACGCAAGGACAGCTGAGCTTGCTTGTTCAAGTCCAGCACCGGGGACAACGACAGACGGTTGCTGACCGCTTCGCGCTCAAAGCGCAGGCCGCCAATGGTGATGTCCTTGCCAGCGCTCCGGGGAGCGGATTTGCCTCCCTCGTCGGACGGCGAGGCGCAAGCCCAGGCTTGCGGCAGACACGCCTCAGCAACGCCCGCGCATCCCCACAAGCCCAGCCACAATATCAACAACTTGCACGCCATGCGCTCCATCTCCGCCAGATGAAATGCGAGAACCTCCTCTCATCATGGACACTGGCGCGCCGGCTGCAAGTTTTTTATTGATTGCGCATGAAATCGGCGGTGTTATGGAAAGCCTCGATCAGCTTTTGTTTCAGCCAATCCTCGGCCACCAGTTCGTCCACCGCGCGGCTCATGCAGGACATCCACTGATCCCGCGCCGCCTCATCCACCGCAAACGGCATATGGCGCATGCGCAGCCGCGGATGGCCAAAGGCTTCCATGTACAAGGAAGGGCCTCCCAGCCAGCCGGACAAGAACATGAACAGCTTCTGGCGCGAACCGCTCAGGTCCTGCGGGTGCATATCGCGCAGCGGCTTGACCGCCGGATCGCTATCCATGATGTCGTAAAAACGGTCAGTCAACCAACACACCACGCCTTCGCCGCCCAACAATTGATAGGGCGTCATTTCCCGCACTTCATCGCTCACGCTTTATTCCCCGTCGTCGGCCGCACCAGCGCGGCCGCCGTTCTGGCCCGCTCGCGGGCCTGTTCCACCGTCTCCGCCGTAGCCAGAGCCACGCCCATGCGGCGCTTCAAATAACTTTCCGGCTTGCCGAATAAACGCAAGTCCGCCCCCGGCACTCGCAAGGCGGCATCCACACCGTCAAAGACGATGCCTGCCTCGTCCAGGCCGCCATATATCACCGCCGACGCGCCGGCGCTAAACAACGCGGCGTCCACCGGCAGGCCCAGAATGGCCCGCGCGTGCAGTTCGAATTCGGACCAACGCTGAGTCGCCAGCGTCACCAAACCGGTGTCGTGCGGCCGCGGGCTCACTTCGGAGAACCATACCTGATCGCCCTTGATGAATAGCTCCACGCCAAACAAGCCTCGGCCGCCCAGCGCGTCGGTCACCGCCTTGGCCACCTCGCGCGCGCGCAATAAGGCCAACTCGCTCATAGGCTGTGGCTGCCAGCTTTCCACGTAATCGCCGCTGCGCTGCAAATGACCGACCGGCGCGCAGAAATGCGTGGCGATGCCCCCTGCCTCGTCCGTCGCGCGCACGGTCAACTGAGTGATTTCATAATCGAAATCGATGAAGCCCTCGACAATCACCCTGCCCTTGTCCACTCGGCCGCTGCTGGCGGCGTACTGCCAGGCCTTGGCCACGTCCTCCGGCCCGCGCAACAGGGATTGCCCCTTGCCGCTGGACGACATCACCGGCTTCACCAGGCAGGGGTAGCCGATACCGTCGTCTATCGCGGCTTGCAACTCTTCCAAACTGGACGCGAACGCGTACGGCGAGGTGGGCAGCCCCAGCTCCTCCGCCGCCAGTCTGCGTATTCCTTCGCGGTTCATCGTCAAGTGGGCGGCGCGCGCGGTGGGAATCACCTCGGCCAGGCCGTCCGCCTCAATGCGCAGCAGCTCGTCGGTGGCGATGGCCTCGATCTCCGGCACGATCAGATGCGGGCGCACTTGCTCCACCAGCCGGCGCAAGGCCGCGGCGTCCGACATGTCGATCACATGGCTGGCGTGGGCCACCTGCATCGCCGGCGCGCCGGCGTAACGATCCACGGCGACGGTTTCCACTCCCAGCCGCTGCAAGGCGATCACCACCTCCTTGCCCAGCTCCCCGCTGCCCAACAACATCACCCTGACGGCACTGCGACTTTGCGGCGTTCCGATACGCATGACGATCTTTCCTGGATATGAATGGCTTAGCCCGCCGGCGGCGGACGATGGGAATCCGAATCGGCGCGATTTTACCATGCGTCGGGCATCGACTCGCTTCAGTTGAGCCTATCGCTCAAGCACGGCAAAACTCAAAATCCAACGCTGGCGTTTCGCCGCTGATGATCTCGGCCAGCGCGCGCCCGGAGCCTGCGCCTTCGGTCCAACCCAAGGTGCCGTGGCCGGTATTCAGATACAAACGCCTCAAGCGGCTGGGGCCGATCAGCGGCACATTGCCCGGCGTGGCCGGCCGCAGGCCACTCCAGAAACGGGCGCGCTCCCAATCACAAGCGTCGCCGAACAAGGCGCGGCCGCGCTGCAGCAACAAATCGCAACGCCGCGGCTCAAGGTGGGTGGAATAGCCGGACAGCTCAGCAGTGCCGGCGATGCGCAATTCGTTGCCCAGCCGCGACACCACCACCTTGTGGGCCTCGTCTGTAATGCTGGTCAACGGCGCGGCGGCCGCATCCAGAATCGGCAGAGTGGCGGAATAGCCCTTGGCCGGGTACACCGGCAGGCGCAAACCGGCCTGCGCCGCCAGCAATGGCGAATAAGAGCCCAGCGCCAAAACATAGGCGTCGGCCTCAATCCGCCCGTAAGCGCCGTCAGCGGCGGTAACGGACACTCCGCTCACCGCGCCGTCGGCGCACTCCAGCGCATTGATCCGCGTCTGAAAGCGGAACTCCACGCCACGCAGCGCACAGGCCTGGGCCAGAGCGACGGTGAAGAGATGCACGTTGCCGGACTCGTCGTCCGGGCTCCAGCACGCGCCGCTCAGCTCGGGCTGAATGCGCGCCAAGGCCGGCTCCCTCTCCAACGCCTGCAGAGGCGTCAGCAGGCTTTTTTCCACACCCAGCGCGCGCATCCGTTCGCAGACGTTCCGGGCCTGCGCCAGTTCCGCCGGCGAAAACAGCAAAGTCAGAATGCCACGCTGCAACTGCTGGTAATCGATGCCCAGTTCCCGGCGCAAGCCGCGCAGCGTATCGCGGCTGTACAGGCCAAGCGCCACCATCTGGCGCATATTGCGCTCGCTGCGCCCCGGCATGCATTCACGCAGGAAATCCAAACCCCAGCGCCATTGCCTCGCATCCAGCCGGGGCCGGAACAACAGCGGCGCGTCGTCGCGCAACAGCCAACTCAATACCCGCCAAGGCGCGCGTGGATTAGCCCAAGGCTCGGACTGACTGACCGAAATCTGGCCGCCATTGGCGAAACTGGTTTCTCTCGCCGCGCCGCTGGCGCGGTCTACCACCACCACTTGGTGGCCCCTCTCCGCCAAAAACCAGGCGGTGGACACGCCGATGACGCCGGCGCCCAGGACAACTACTCTCATCGACTCTCCACAAAAGCCAATGGGCAAGACCCGCTTGCCCATTAGCCTTGCCAGCCGCAATCCGCTGTTAGAACCTGCTCATGGTCTGCTACGCGTCGGCGATACCGCGTTGAAACCGGCTTCGAATGCTCATGCGCCGCTTGCACATTCCGCTTTCTCAGCCGTTTTCGCCTTGTCTCACCCTTGCTCGCGAGACTTTGAAGCAGGTTCTTACGGCTTCTTCGCGTGCTCGTAAACCGTCTTGCCGCGCAGATGAAAATAATCCGACGCGAAATAGAAATTCTCGGAATGACCAACGAACAGCAGGCCGTCCGGCTTCAAAAGCGGCGCAAAGCGCTTTAGCACGCCGAACTGGGTGTCGCGATCAAAGTAAATCATGACGTTGCGGCAGAAAATGGCATCGAACTGACGTTTAACCGACCAGTTGCTCTCCACAAGGTTCAAACGCTGGAAGGTGATCATATTGCGCAGCTGGGCCTTGGCCTGGAAGCTGCCGTCCGGCTGCTTGTCGAAATACTTCGCGGCGTAACCGGGCGGCAGGCGCGCCACTTTGTCGGCGGCGTAAATGCCCTTGCGCCCGGTTTCCAGCACGCTGGTGTCCAGGTCGGTGGCCAGCACGCTGATGCGCGCGCCCGGCACCGCCTCCAAGGCGGTGATCGCCAGCGAGTACGGCTCCTCCCCGGTGGACGACGCCGCGCACCAGATCGCCAGTTCTCCGCCTGCCGCCGCTTTCTTCTTCAGATGCTCGGCCAGCAGCGGGAAATGATGTTCTTCGCGGAAGAAGAAAGTCAGATTGGTGGTCAGCGCGTTGACGAACTGTTCAAACTCGCGCTTGCCGCTGATCGACTCCAGAAAATCGACATAGGCGGCGAAGCCGGGAAGCTTCAGCTCGCGGATGCGACGCACCAAGCGGCCGTAAACCATGTCTTTCTTCGACGGGTTCAACGAAATGCCCGCTTCCTTGTAGATCAGTTTGCGAATGCGCTCGAAGTCGGCATCGCTAAACGCGAATTCACGCGTGAATTCGATCTTCGGCAAGACGACGGGTGGCAGCTTATTCATTTTGTTGTCCCCATAAAAAAGGCCCGGGCAATAGCCCGAGCCTGTATTCTACCGCGTCCGGATCACACCGAGAACGACGAACCACAACCGCAGGTGGTGGTAGCGTTCGGATTGCGGATCACGAACTGGGAGCCTTCCAGGCTTTCCTGGTAATCGATTTCAGCGCCGACCAGATACTGGTAGCTCATCGGATCCACCAGGAAGGTCACGCCTTGTCTCTCTATAGCGGTATCGTCTTCATTTGCGATTTCGTCAAATGTGAAACCGTACTGGAAGCCGGAGCAGCCGCCGCCGGTCACGAAGACGCGCAGTTTCAGATCGGGATTGCCTTCCTCGGCGATCAGCTCCTGCACCTTGGAACAAGCGCTTTGGCTGAAGTTGATCGGGGACGGCATTTCAGTTGCAGCATTAGTCATGTCAAACCTCGCAATTCAGTTCCGGGGCCTCGAGAAACCCGCCAACAGTCCACAGCGGCCTGGCTGCGCGCGCTGCGGTTTCTCAAACCCCTTCTCAAGCCGGCAGAGCGGCATTCACCCACTATTTTAGTCGGATATTGGGGCCGATGGCGAGTCTTCAAGCGAACTAGTTCTTTCCGCGCATGCGCGGGTGTCTCATGGCAGCAAGGGAACGATGTCCAACCCAGCCTGTTCCGGCAGCCCAAACATCAAGTTCATGTTCTGTACCGCCTGACCCGCCGCGCCCTTGACCAGATTGTCTATCACCGACAACACCACCACGGTGTCACCGCCCTGCGGCTTGTGCGCGGCGATGCGGCACACATTGGCGCCTCGCACCGAGCGCGTCTCCGGATGGCTGCCGGCCGGCAGCACGTCGACGAAGGCTTCGCCCTCGTAGCGGCGCTCGAAGAGCGCCTGCACATCAACGTCGGCCTTCAACCGCGCGTACAGCGTGGCGTGGATGCCGCGTATCATCGGCGTCAGGTGCGGCACAAAGGTTAGCCCCACAGGCTGAGCAGCCGCACGGCCCAGGCCCTGACGGATTTCAGGCAGATGGCGGTGACCTGCCACGCCGTAAGCCTTGAAAGAGTCTCCGGCCTCGGCCAGCAAGGCCCCCACTTCCGCCTTGCGCCCGGCGCCGGACACGCCGGACTTGCAGTCGGCGATCAGGCTGGACAGCTCCACCGCGCCGGCTTCGATCAAGGGCAGGAAGCCCAGCTGCACCGCGGTCGGATAGCAGCCCGGATTCGCCACCAGCCGCGCGCCGCGTATGGCTTCGCGGTTGATTTCCGGCAGCCCGTACACCGCTTCGGCCACCAGATCCGGCGAGCCGTGGCTCATGCCGTACCATTTTTCCCACTCGGCGACATCCTGGATCCGATAATCGGCGGCCAGGTCCACCACCCGCACGCCGGCGGCCAGCAGTTCGCGCGCCTCGTTCATCGCAATACCGTTGGGTGTGGCGAAAAACACCACATCGCAGTCCTGCAGCCGGGCTTCGTCGGGAGTGGAAAACGCCAGATCGATGCGACCTCGCAAGCTGGGAAACAAGTCGGCCACCTTCATGCCGGCCTCCTTGCGCGAGGTGACCGCGGTCACGCGCGCCGACGGGTGGCCTGCCAGCAAGCGGAGCAATTCGACACCCGTGTAACCGGTGCCCCCGACGATTCCCACCTTGATCATGCCCATTCCTTTATATAAAACAGCGTCGCAAAAACGACAGTGTAGGCACTGCGATGCTGCCTTGCAATATGAAAGGGGAGAAGCGGGAAAACGACAGACAAAGAAAAAACCGCCTGGCAAACGCAGGCGGTTTTCTTGAAAACAGAATTCGGCGAATTAACGCTTGGAGAACTGCTTGGCGCGGCGAGCTTTGCGCAGGCCGACTTTTTTACGCTCAACTTCACGAGCATCGCGGGTCACGTAACCAGCAGCGGACAGAGCCGGCTTCAACGCGGTGTCGAAGTCGATCAGCGCGCGAGTGATGCCGTGACGGATCGCGCCGGCTTGGCCGGTTTCGCCGCCGCCGACAACATTCACCTTGATGTCGAAGGATTCGAGGTTTTCGGTCAGCGCCAGCGGCTGGCGGATTACCATGCGACCGGTTTCACGAGCGAAATATTCATCAACCGGCTTGCCGTTGACGATGATCTGGCCCGAGCCCTTTTGCATGAACACGCGAGCTACGGAGCTCTTGCGACGGCCGGTGCCGTAGTAGTATTTACCGTTCATTTCTACGCCTTAAAATCAGATTTCCAGCACTTTCGGCTGTTGAGCAGTGTGCGGATGCTCGGAACCGGAGTACACCTTGAGTTTCTTGATCATGGCGTAGCCCAGCGGACCCTTCGGCAGCATGCCTTTTACGGCTTTTTCCAGAACGCGCTCCGGGAACTTGTCTTGCAGTTCGGTGAAGCTGCGCTCGTAGATACCACCCGGGTAGCCGGAGTGACGGTAGTACTTCTTGTCTTGTGCCTTGGCACCGGTAACGCGCAGCTTCTCGACGTTGACCACGACGATGAAATCGCCGGTATCTACGTGCGGGGTGTATTCCGGCTTGTGTTTGCCACGCAGGCGACGGGCGATCTCAGCAGCGAGGCGGCCCAAAACCTTGTCGTTGGCATCGACCACAAACCAGTCGCGTTTAACCTCATGCGGCTTGGCAGAAAAGGTCTTCATGGAACTCTTCCATCGTAATTCTTGAAAGTTACGGATTCTATTACAGCCCCGATCCAGCTGTCAAACCCTTGTGAGACAACAGAAATCCGGCTACCGGGCGGCGATGCTCCCGCGGAGGGAAAAATGCGGTTGGAATGAAGGGTTTGGCGGAGGCGGGGCAAAAAAAAAGCGCAACATCTAGCTTTGTTGCGCCAAGTTCCACCTAAAGAAGGAGGATGGAGGAGACAACACCAAAACGCACACTTTGCATGCCACGTCCTGATGCAGGTTTCATTATCTGCAGAGACTTGCTTCATTGCAAGGCTTTTTGTGCATCGCACTATAAAACGTGGCTTTTTACGTCACAAACACAAAAACCACTATTAAATCAATGACAAAATCACCACCGCACTGCAAGGCAAACTGGGAGCGGCCTTGTCTTTTATCTCGATTTTTGCCCTTCCAGGCGCCAAAACGGGGCCTAAAGGCCCCGTTGCGCTGTCAGACAATCGGCAAACGCTTACAGCTTGATCGCCGCGGCCAGAGCCACTTCCATCATGTCGCGGAAGGTGGTTTGACGCTCTTCGGCGCTGGTGGCCTCGCCGGTGGGGATAATGTCGGACACCGTCAGAATGCCCACCGCGCGCGCGCCGTATTGCGCGGCCACGCTGTAGATGCCGGCCAGCTCCATTTCGATGACCTTGACCTGCATTTTGTCCAGCACTTCCAGCATATTGGGCTGCACGCCGTAGAACAGATCGGCGGAGAACACATTGCCCACCGTCACCGGCTTGCCCTGCTCCGCCGCGGTGTCCACCACGGCGCGCAGCAGGCCGTAATCGGCGATGGCGGCGTAGTCGTGGTCGTTAAAGCGCATGCGGTTGACCTTGCTGTCGGTAGACGCGCCCATGGCGACGAAGAGCTCGCGCAATTTGATGTCAGGCGTCACCGCGCCGCAAGAGCCGATGCGGATGATGTTCTTGACGCCGTAGTCCTTGATCAGCTCGGTGGTGTAGATGCTGGCGGACGGAATACCCATGCCGTGAGCCATCACCGACAGGCGTTTGCCCTGGTAGGTGCCGGTGTAGCCGAACACATTGCGCACCGTAGTCACCAGCTTGGCGTCTTCCAGAAAGGTTTCCGCGATCATCTTCGCGCGCAGCGGGTCGCCCGGCATCAGCACGGTTTCGGCAAAATCGCCCGGTTGGGCGTTGATATGTGGGGTCGCCATCGTCTTTAGTCTCCAAATTCAAAAGAGCCCCGGCGCGTCAACGCCGAGGCGTATTGCATTCAGCCGCGTCTCACAGGAAGGACTGGCCGTAATCCATGGGGCTCAGGCCCAGGTGAGCCGCCACGGTCTGGCCGATGTCGGCAAAGGTGGCGCGTTCGCCCAGGGAGCCGGCCGGCACGTTCTTGCCGTAGCACAGCACCGGGATATGTTCGCGGGTATGGTCCGTGCCCTCCCAGGTGGGATCGCAGCCATGGTCCGCGGACAGGATCAGAATATCGTCGTCGCCAAGCGCCGCCATCACCTCAGGCAGACGCGCGTCGAACTCCTCCAGCGCGCGGGCGTAGCCGGCGGTGTCGCGGCGGTGGCCGTAACTGGAGTCGAAGTCGACGAAGTTGGCCATGATGATGGCCGGCCGCTCGCGGTGATCGCGCATCGCGCCCAGGGTGGCGTCCCACAATTGGTCAAAGCCGGTGGCCTTGTGCTTGTGGGTAATGCCGACATGGGCGTAGATGTCGGCGATCTTGCCGATGGACACCACGTCGCCGCCGGCCTTGGCCAGTTTTTCCAGCACCGTAGCCGCCGGCGGCTCCACCGCCAAGTCCTTGCGATTGCCGGTGCGCACAAACTGGCCTTTGCCTTCGCCGACGAAGGGACGGGCGATGACGCGGCCGATATTGTACGGCTCCAGCAGTTCGCGGGTGATCTTGCACAGCTGGTACAAACGCTCCAGGCCGAAGGTTTCTTCATGACAGGCGATCTGAAACACCGAATCCGCCGAGGTGTAGAAGATGGGCTTGCCGCTCTTCATATGCTCCTCGCCGAGCCGGTCCAGAATCTCGGTACCGGAGGCGTGACAGTTGCCCAGATAGCCGGGCAGTTCCGCCTTGGCGACGATGGCGTCCAGCAGTTCTTGCGGGAAGCTGTTGTCGTGGTCGCTGAAATAGCCCCAGTCGAACAATACCGGCACGCCGGCGATTTCCCAGTGACCAGAGGGTGTGTCCTTGCCGCTGGACAGCTCGCGCGCGTAGCCGTAGGCCGCCACGGGCTCCGCCGGGTCCATGCCCTCCGGAAAATAGCCGGAGGACAAGCGGCAGGCGTGCCCAAGACCCATGCGGGATAGATTGGGCAGGGTCAGCGCGCCGTTGCGGCCGATGTTGGCGCGGCCGGCGGCCGCCTCCATGGCGATGTGGCCCAGCGTGTTGCTGCCGGCGTCTCCGAACTGCGGGGCGTCGGCGGCGGCGCCGATGCCCAGCGAATCCAGAATGAGAATGATGGCTCGTTTCATATTGCCGCTCCGGGATTACTGCTGGCGAATCTTCTGATAGACCAACGGCAACGCGGAAGGTGCCGCGTCCGCCAGTTGGATCGCCGCCTTGAGGCGGCGCTCCGCGTCGGCGAAGCTGTTTTCGTCTGCCGCGTGAATATAAGCCAGCGGCGCGCCGGCGTCGATGCGCTGCCCCAGCTCGACAAAGCGGGACAGGCCGACTCGGAAATCCAGCTCGTCGCTGGGCAGGCGGCGCCCGCCGCCCAGCGCGCACACCGCCATGCCGATGCCTCGGGTGTCCATGCCGCCGACGAAGCCGGCGCGCTCGGCCAGCACCGGGCGCACGATGGGAGCCGGCGCCATATGGGAATCATAGTTCTCCATGAAGTCGGCCGGGCCGCCCAGCGCGGCCACCATGCGGCCGAAGATCTCGGCGGCGCGGCCGGAATCCAGCGCGGTCTGCAGCTTGTCGCGCGCCTCGGCCTCGTCCTTGGCCAATTTGCCCACCACCAGCATCTCGGCGCACAGCGCCATGGTGACTTCATGCAGCCTCGGATTGCGCTCGTCGCCCTTCAGGTAACGCACCGCCTCGCGGGTTTCTATGCTATTGCCGGCGGTCCAGGCCAGCGGCTGGCTCATTTCGGTGATCAGCGCGCTGGTGGCCACGCCGGCGCCGTTGCCCACCTTGACGATGCGTTCCGCCAGTTCCACGGATTTCTCCATCGTCGGCATGAAAGCGCCGGTGCCTGCCTTCACGTCCATCACCAGGGCGTCCAGGCCGGCGGCCAGTTTTTTGGACAGAATCGACGCGGTGATCATCGCCACCGACTCCACCGTCGCAGTCACGTCGCGCACCGCGTAAACGCGGCGGTCGGCCGGTGCCAGGTCCGAAGTCTGGCCGATGATGGCCACGCCCACTTCCTTGACCACGCGGCGGAACTCGTCCGGGCTGGGGAAAGGATTGTAGCCGGGAATCGCCGACAGCTTGTCCAGCGTGCCGCCGGTATGGCCCAGGCCGCGGCCGGAAATCATGGGCACGAAGCCGCCGCAGGCGGCCACCATCGGCCCCAGCATCAGCGACACCACGTCGCCGACGCCGCCGGTGGAGTGCTTGTCCACCACAGGGCCGGGCAGATTAAGGTCGCTCCACTGCATGCGGCGGCCGGAGTCGCGCATCGCCAACGCCATATGCACGTTTTCTTCCAGGGCCATGCCGTTGAAGTACACCGCCATGGTCAGCGCGGAGATTTGACTATCGGCCACGCTGCCGTCGGTGATGCCGGCGACGAACTGTTGGATATCCTGTTGCGACAACGCCTGGCCGTCGCGTTTCTTGCGAATGATTTCCTGAGGCAAAAACATGGCATTCTCCCTGCCTTGCGCCTGCCGCGGCGCAGCGCGCCGCAAGCAATAAATAATGGCCGGGCCCCAACGCCACGGCCAAGGATTTAAGAACCTGTTTACGATCTGCTGCGCGTAGAGGGGCGTTACACGGTGAGCCCCCCTTCGAAATGCTCATTCACCACTTGACCATTCCGCTTTCTCAGCCGTTTTCACCTTGTCTCGCTCTTGCTCGCGAGATCGTAAACACGTTCCAAGAGCCACTGGCAAAACCGCGTAGAGCACCTGAGGCAAGGCGCGCCGATAAGTCGGTGCAACGCGGCATCAGGGGGTTTGTCAGCGGCGATGAAACGGCGAGCGATCAGTAGCCGCTGATCGGCTTGATCTCGCCCCCTTGAATTTCCGCCTGCAAATTGCCCAACAGGCCGGAGGCGCCGAAGCGGAAGCGCTCCGCGCTCACCCATTCCGCGCCCAGCAGATGCTCGGCCAGGTCCAGATATTCCACCGCCTCGGCTGCGGTGCGCACGCCGCCGGCCGCCTTGAAGCCACAAGCGCCGCCGGTTTCGCGGATGGCGGACAACATCACGCCGGCCGCTTCCAGCGTGGCGTTCACCGGCACCTTGCCGGTGGAGGTCTTGATGAAATCGGCGCCGGCCTGGATGGAAATCAGGCTGGCCTCGCGGATCAACGCCTCATCCTTGAGCTCGCCGCTTTCGATGATGACTTTCAAGGTCTTGCCGTCGCAAGCGTCCTTGCAGGCCGCCACCAGTTGCGCCCCCACCTCGCGGTTGCCGGCCATCAGCGCCCGGTACGGGAACACCACGTCGACCTCGTCCGCGCCGTAGGCGATCGCGGCGCGGGTTTCCGCCACCGCAATGGCGATATCGTCGTCGCCGGCCGGGAAGTTGGTGACGGTGGCTACTTTCACCTCGGGGCAGCCCGCCTCGCGCAGGGTCTTCTTGGCAATGGGCACGAAGCGCGGATAGACGCAAACCGCGGCCACGGTTCCGGCTTCGCTCTTGGCCTTGCGGCACAGCGCGGCGACTTTGTCGTGAGTGTCGTCGTCGTTCAGCGTGGTGAGGTCCATCAGGGACAGAGCGCGGCGCGCCGCGGCGATCAATTCGGACATGGGCTAACAAACCTTTCAATGAGAAACGGCCAGACGCACTCGCCAGCCGTTCCAAAGCTTCAGCGCCGCCGGTTGGCGGCGGCGCAAAAAAACCATTATGAAAATTTCTTCAAGTCAAAGCAATGCACAGCGTCAGGGAACTTGTGCCAACGCAAACTCGGCCGCGCCTTAGAACGTGTTTACGATCTCGCGAACTAAGGCGAGACAAGGCGAAAACGGGCGAAAAAGCGGAATGTACGAGTGGTACATGAGCATTTTGAGCACGGTTTCAACGCCGTATCGCCGACGCGCAGCCGATCGTAAACAGGTTCTTACAAACGCCGCGCCTCCTGCACCCCGCTCAACTCCATCATCCGCGACAACACCCGGCTGATGTCCTGCACCTGGCGCACCTCCACGGTAAAGCGCATGCGGGCGCGGGTGTCGCGCGACAGGGTGTTGACGCCGATCAGGTTCAACTTCTCGCGCGACAGCACATCCGACAGGTCGCGCAGCAGGCCGGGGCGGTCCATTGCGATGATTTCAATGTCGATGGGGAACACGCTGCTGCGCTGATCGCCCCATTCCGCGGCGATCAGCCGCTCCGGCGCGGCCACAGACAGTTTCTTCAGAGTCAGGCAATTGGTACGGTGAATGGAAATGCCGCGCCCCTTGGTGACGAAGCCCATCACCCCGTCAGGCGGCGCCGGCTTGCAGCACTTGGCCAGCACCGTCATCAGATTGTCCACGCCCTCGATCAGCACACCGCCGGCGTCGTGACCGCCTTTACTGGCCTTGACCAGGCTTTCCGGCGCCACGTCCGTCGGCGGTGGAGGCGCGAAGCTGACGATGGCGTTGGACACCACGCGCGTGGTCAACTCGCCGTGACCCAGCGCGCCGTACACTTCTTCCAGTTTGTCGTAGCCCAGCTTCTCCGCCAGCGCGCCCAGATTGGGTTGCATATGGCTGTGGCGTGCCAGCTCGCGCTCAAACAGCATCTTGCCGGTTTCGCGCACGGTGTCCGCGTTGAGCAGGCGGATGTGCTGGCGGATCTTGGAAATGGCGCGATGGCTCTTCACCCAGCCGTCGTGCAGCCAGTTCACCGAGGGCCCGCCCTCCTTGGCGGTGAGGATTTCCACCCGCTGGCCGTTTTGCAGCGGCGTGGACAAGGGCACGATCTGCCCCTCCACCTTGGCCCCGCGGCAACGGTGACCCAGATTGGTGTGCACCGAATAGGCGAAGTCGATGGGGGTGGCGCCAAAGGGCAAGGCTATCACCCGGCCTTGCGGCGTCAACACATAGATGGTGTCGGCGAACAGCTCGGTCTTGAACGCCTCGGCCAGACCTTCGCGGTCCGACATCTCCTCGCGCCAGTCCAGCAATTGGCGCAGCCAGGAGATTTTCTCCTCGTAGGCGGCGTCGCCCTTGCCGCCCTCCTTATAGCGCCAGTGCGCGGCCACGCCGAACTCGGCGTGCTCGTGCATTTCGAAAGTGCGGATCTGCACCTCCACCGCCTTGTCCTCCGGACCGATCACCGCGGTGTGCAAGCTGCGGTAATTATTGGCCTTGGGGTGGGAGATGTAGTCGTCGAACTCGCCGGGAATCGGCTGCCAGGTCCCGTGAATAATGCCCAGCGCCGTGTAGCAGTCCGGCAGCCGCTCCACCAGAATACGCACCGCGCGGATGTCGTAAAGCTCGCAGAAATCCAGCTTTTTCTTCTTCATCTTTTTCCAGATGGAGAAGATGTGCTTGGGCCGGCCGGCCACCTCCGCCTTCACGCCGGCGTTCTTCAGTTCCGTGCGCAAGGTGTCCAGCAGCCGGTCGATATAATCGATGCGCTCCAGCCGGCGCTCGTCCAATAGTTTGGCGATGCGCTTATAGCTGTCCGGCTCGGTATGACGGAAGCCCAGGTCCTCCAGCTCCCACTTGATCTGCCACACCCCCAGGCGGTTGGCCAAGGGCGCGAACAGGTCCAGAGTTTCCGTGGCGATGCGGCGGCGCACCGTCTCGTCGGCCACTTCCGCCAGGTAGTGCATGGTCTGGGTGCGCCAGGCCAGCTTGATCAGCACCACGCGGATGTCCGCCACCATGGCCAGCAGCATCTTGCGCATGGTTTCCGCCTGACGCGCGCGCTCCTCCGGCGTGGAGAGCTTGTCTATGCGCGCCAGCTCGGTGATGCGGCGCACGCCGTTGACCCCCTCCACCAACACCGCCACCGTCGGATTAAAGGTTTCGGAGAGCCAGGCCTGCCAGTCATCGCGGTAATCCGAAGCGGCGAACATCAAGGTGGCGACGATGGCGTCCGGCAACAGATTCAGATCCGCCACGATAGCGGCCGCGGCCACCGCGTGGTTGAACAAATCCTCGCCGGTCTGGGCCATGGTCTTGCCGCAGTACAGGGCGCGCGCCTCGTCAAAGGCGCGGGTGATCATCGCCTGCTCTTCGCCGCTCAGCGAAGAAGACAAGCCCTCCAGCCAGCGCTGCGGATTAGCCGCGTCTGCCAGGGTGTCAGCCATCGAACGAACTACGGAAACCATATCAACCCAGTAACTCAATCAAATCGTGTTTCGACAGCGCCCGGCTACTCGGCCAAGCGCAACAACAACCGGCGCACCGGCGCGGGCACACCGGCGTCCGGCGCTTCCGCCAACGGCAGCCACTGGCCGTTGTCTTCCATCACCGCGCCGCCGTTCAAGCCATCCAGGCGCGCCGGCAACGGCGTAATGATCAAACGATAATGCGTGAATACATGTTCCAACTCCGGCCAGGCCGGCAAAGCGTCGCCCTGCCCCGCGCGCTGCAGCCAGTCCTCGGCCTGCGTCGAGGTCTCGAACTCCGGCAACGACAACAGTCCGCCCCAAATGCCGGAAGGCGGCCGCCGCTGCAGCCACACCTTGTCCTGGTGCGTGGCCAGCAGCATCACCGTATGGCGCGTGGGCACGGCCTTTTTGGGCCGCGGCGTCGGCAGCTCTCCGGTGCGCCCCTCGCGCGCCGCCACGCAGCCGTCCACCATCGGACAGACGGTACAAGCCGGCTTGCCGCGGCTGCACACCGTGGCGCCCAAGTCCATCAAACCTTGAGTGTAGGCGCTCATCAGCGCCTCATCCTGCGGCAACAATGTTTCGGCCAAGCACCACAAACGCTGCTCCACCGCCTTCTCGCCGGGGAAACCGGCAACGCCGAAACAGCGGGTCAGCACGCGCTTGACGTTGCCGTCCAGAATGGTTTCCCGCCGGCCAAAAGCAAAAGAAGCAATCGCCGCCGCGGTGGAACGCCCCACGCCGGGCAGACGCTCCAGTTGCTGGCGCTCGGCCGGGAAGCTGCCGCCAAATTCGGCCATCACCATCTGCGCCGCCTTGTGCAGATTGCGCGCCCGGCTGTAATAACCCAGGCCGCTCCACAGTGTCAGCACATCCTCCTGCGGCGCGGCGGCCAAAGCCGCCACGTCCGGAAAGCGGGCGAGAAAGCGCGGGTAATATTCCAGCACGCTTTTGACCTGGGTCTGCTGCAGCATGATCTCGGACAGCCAAATCCGGTACGGGTCGCTGACTTGCCATGGCAAATCATGGCGTCCATGCATTTTTTGCCAGGCGGTCAGCCGCGCGGCGAATGAGCTGTGCAACATCATTTATCATCTTGAATCGAACCGGATATGGTAGCGGAAACCCTTGCAGTCACCAAGCAGCCTCCGGACAAATAAGTTAAAATCAAAGAATTGCTTAAAAGTCTGCTTACTCAAGGAAGTTCCATGTCCAGTTTCCGTTCCCGCCAGCGTGCCAATATGCGCCGCGATTTCAATAGCCGCGACAATGAGGCCAGTTCGCCGGCAGGCGGAGACAGCCCGGCCGGCAAAAGCCCCGTGATCCAGAAGAAAGCGCCTTCGGCGGACGCCTCGCCGCGCGCGCCCTATTCCGGCCCGCGCCCAGGCAATGCCAAGCCAAACTGGCAGGACCGCGGCGCAGGACAGGGACAAACCCCGCGAGACGGCGGCAAGCGCGGCCCCTACCAAGGACGCGACCAACAAGCCGGGCGCGACAAGCCGTATGGCAACGAACGCCGCCCGCAAGGCCAGCAGCGCTTTGAACGCAACGAAGGCCAAGATAATTTCAAGCAGGACCGCTTCAATAAAGAGCGCGGCAACAACTGGCAACCGCGCAGCTTCGCCCGTGACGGCGAAGAACGCCCGCAAGGCAGCGGCCCCAAGAAGCCCTTCCATCACCGCGAAGACCGCGAGCCGCGCGATTACAGCCGCGACCGAGGCCCATCCGGCCGCAAACCGCTGAACGCCACGGCGGACGTGGAACAAGAACGCAAGCCTTACAGCCGCGACCGCGGCCCGTCCGGCCGCAAACCGCTGCACCTGGAACGGGACGGCGAACAAGGCGCGCCGCAAGGCAAGCCCCGCTGGCAACAGCGCGACGGCGAACGCCATGTGGATCAGCCGCGCAAGCCGTTCAATCCGTCCGCAGACCGTGAGCAGCGCTTCCGCCGGGACGACGCCGAACAGGCGCCGCGCAAGCCTTGGCAGGAACGCCAGCACAGCGAGCAGCGCGAAGATGGTCCGCGCAAGCTGTTCGGCAAATCTGCCAAGCACGACAACCACTTCCGCCGTGACGACGCCGAGCAAACACCACGCAAGCCATGGCAGGAACGTCAACACGGCGAGAGCCGCGACGATGCCCCGCGCAAACCGTGGCAAGAGCGCCAGCATAGCGACCGCCGCGACGACGCCCCGCGCAAGCCATGGCAAGAGCGCCAACACGGCGACCGCGACAACCGTTTCCGCCGCGACGACGCCGAACAAGCGCCCCGCAAGCCGTGGCAGCAAAACGAGCCTGCTGAACGCGGCGAGGACGGCCCGCGCAAGCTGTTCGGCAAATCCGCCGAACGCGACAACCGCTTCCGCCGCGACGACAGCGAACAAGCGCCGCGTCAGGACCGGCGGCAAAGCGAGCCGGCCGAACGCAGCGAAGGCGGCACGCGCAAGCTGTTCAGCAAACCGTCCTATCGCGATAACGACGACCGCCGCGACGACGCCGAACGCGCCCCGCGCCAAAGCTGGCAGCAAGAAGAACGCCCGCGCCACGAGCGTCGCGAAGGCGAAACTCGCCAACAGTTCGGTAACCCCGGCGCCGGCCGCCTGAAGCCGCTGGGCGACCAACACCGCGTGGAAACCCGCGGCGAACACCGCTACGCCGAAGCGCCGCGCCATGCGCCTTCCGAACGCCAAGCGCCCAGCCTGACCCAGGTGCGCGACAGCGTGCTGTCCCTGTTCGCCCCCTGCCCGCGGGGCCTGGAAGCCATCCTGGCCGACGAACTGCGCGGCCTGGGCGCGCGCGACATCGCCACCGCCGACGGCGGCGTGGCCTTCGCCGGCGACCGCGATCTGCTGATGGCGGCCAACCTGCACAGCCGCACCGCCAGCCGCGTGCTGCTGCAACTGGCCCAAGGCGGCTACCGCAACGAGCAGGACATCTACCGCCTGGCGATGAACGTGGACTGGCCGCGCTGGTTCGACGTGTCCAACAGCATCAAGCTGAAGACCGACGCCATCCGCTGCCACTTCAAGAGCCTGGATTTCATCTCGCTGAAAGTGAAAGACGCGATCTGCGACCGCTTCCGCCAGGCGCAGCTGGGCCGGCCCAATGTCGACACCCGTCACCCGGACGTGCGCATCCATGTTTTCCTGACTGAAGACAGCGCCACCATCTACCTGGACACCAGCGGCGAGCCGCTGTTCAAGCGCGGCTGGCGCCAGGAAACCGGCGACGCGCCGCTGCGTGAAAACCTGGCCGCCGGCATCCTGATGCTGACCGGCTACAACGGCAGCCAGCCGCTGCTGGACCCGATGTGCGGCAGCGGCACCTTCCTGGTGGAAGCCGCCGACATCGCGCTGAACCGCGCGCCGGGCCGCCAACGCAAATTCGCCTTCCAGAAACTGCGCGGCTTCGATTCCGCCAGTTGGGAAAAACTGCTGCTGGACGCCCAGCACGCCGAAAAGCCGCTGACCAAGCTGACGATCAACGGCTCCGACCGCGATCAGGCCATCATCAACGTCGCCAAGGACAACCTGGAGCGCGCCGGCCTCTCCGGCCTGGTGGAACTGAAAGCGATGGATGTGCTGGACACCCGCCCCAACGGCGAAAACGGCATCCTGGTGGCCAACCCGCCCTACGGCGTGCGCATGGACGAACTGGACCAGCTGGCTGAATGGTACCCGCAACTGGGCGACTGGCTGAAGGCACACTTCGCCGGCTGGCACGCCAACCTGTTCAGCGGCGACCTGCGTCTGGCCAAGCTGATCCACCTGTCGCCCAAGCGCCGCACCCCGCTGTACAACGGCTCGCTACAATGCCGGCTGTTCGTCATCAATATGGTGGAAGGCAGCGCCCGCAAGGAAAAACCGGGCGAGCAGGCCGAAACCATCGAGCAGGACGATCACACCGCGGAGTAACACAGCGCGCGGACAGCAAAACGGCGAGCCATGGCTCGCCGTTTTTATGATGTATTGCTCCAGAATATAAGGTGCGATCTTCAGGCCGTTTTGAGGCTCATGGCCTCAACCCGCTCCTCAATCGCCGCCTCCGCCGATTCGTTTAAACTTTCAGCGATCCCCCGAGCCGCCCCGGCCCGCGCCTCGGTTCTGGAGGCCCGGCCATGAATCCCTTCCCCAGCCTCATTGAACTAGACCGCCTGATCCAGCAGCCGCACGCGCAGAGCCTGCCACAAGACGCACTGCGCATCCTCGAACCCGAGCTAAAACGGCTGACGCATTGCAGCCAATCCATCCACGACATCTATCACGCCGCCTCGCTGAAGCTAGGCCCAATCCGCAGCGCTGGCCGAGTTGCTAACGCTGCTGAACCAGTCCGAGATCGGGCATCTGGAGCGCGAGCAGGTATATTGTCTGCTCGAATCCTTTGCCCGGCGCTTGCAACAGGCTTATGAAGCGTTGCAGGAACTGAGCTGAGCCCGCCAACGCCCGCCAGCCGCGCCAGGCGGGCAGACGAGCCGGCAGGCCAAACGAATAAAACCGTCGCAATCCGGACTAACCCATTCGGCATCGCCATGAGATAATCCCGCCCGGACGCGCGCTTAAAAATCCAGAGCCTTACGCACAGGGCCTGCGCGCCATTGATACCACTCAACGCTGCAAGCACACACCATGCAAACCTCTTTCCTGTCCGCCACCGTCCTGCTGATCCTGATCACCGATCCGCTGGGCAATATTCCACTGTTCATCGCCGCGCTCAAGCAGGTCAAGCCGGAACGCCGCCGCCGCGTGGTCTACCGCGAATGCCTGATCGCCTTCCTGGTGCTGTCCGCCTTCATGTTCTTTGGCCGCAATTTTCTGGACTTGATGCATCTGACCGATGATTCGATGCGGGTGGCCGGCGGCGTGATTCTGTTCCTGATCGCCATCAAGATGATCTTCCCCGGCGAGGGCAGCGTGTTCGGCGGCGACAAGATGCACGGCGAGCCCTTCATCGTGCCGATCGCCGTGCCGTTGATCGCCGGCCCCTCGGCGATGGCCACCGTGCTGCTGATGTCCACCCGCGAGCCGGAGCGGATGCTGGAATGGCTGGGCGCCTTGACCATCTGCATGTTGGTGACGCTGCTGGTATTCCTGTTTTCCGGCAAGCTGCAAAAGCTGCTGGGCGAGCAGGCGATCACCGCGCTGGAGCGGTTGATGGGCCTGGTGCTGACCGCGATCTCGATTGAGATGCTATTGGGCGGCGTGGCGTCCTATATCAAGCAATTCCACTGAGCTTAGCGCCCATATTAGGTCAGCCTAGCGATAATGCTTGCGCAGCGCGTCGACCACGCCGTCGCGCTGCATACTGAGCAGCGTCTTGTTGAGTTTCTGCACGATGCGCTCGTCCACCCCCAGGTTGCAGGCCAGATACATCTGCACCGTGTTGAAGCTGAACAGCAGGCGGACGGGCAGACGGTTGGCGGCGGCGATATAAGCGCCGCTGAACTCGCCGCTGGCCCAGAAATCGATATGGCCGGCCACAAGCTTCCTGGCGTTCAAATCGTCCGCTCTCGCCAGGTCCAGTTTGAAGCCCAGATCGGCCAGATACTGCGACATGCCCGAGCCTTTGTAGCCGCCTATGGTGTAGCCGCGCGCGTCCTCCAGCGTGGCCACCCCCGTGGGGCTGTGGGGGCCGGCGAACAGGCTCCAGGAATTGCTGACCAGCGGCCCCACCCATTTGAACTGCCCCTCCCGGCTCGCCGTGCGCGAGGTCGAGTAAACGCAGCTATTGCTCTCCTGCTGCGCGATGGCGTAGGCGCGCAGCCAGGGCAGCAGTTCCATGCTGTACGGAATGCCGGCGCGCTGGAACAGTTCGCGCAGGATGTCGGTGGACAGGCCGCCGATCTTGCCCTCCTCCAGCGCGATGTTGAACGGCGGGTAGTCCTCGGTCAGCAAGCGGAGGCGAGGCGAGGCCGATTCCGCCATGACGCAGGCGGAGAGCGCGCCCAACAACAGGGCTAGGTAGACAAATGCGTGCCTCATGGCGACAAGCCTCCCGCTGGATTCTGACGATGCGTCTTCCAAGCATAGAAGCTGACGGCTTGGATGGAGCCTTGCCTCCGCCAAAACGACGCGGCCATGCCAACGCGCAGGCGTGATTTGGTTCGTGTTGGGGATATCCCGCATAGGGATATCGGCAATTCGTCGCCGCTCTTCCTCTTGCTAGCATCCGCAGTCATGGGCCATCAAGAGCCCGCTTTTGATTGCATAACAACTTCGGCCCTCCCCGCGCCGGAGTCAGACAACGCTACAGGGACCGCGATGCGAACCAAAACCCCTCTTTACCAGCGCCTCTATTTCCAGGTGCTGCTGGCCATTTTCCTCGGCGTGATGCTCGGCGCCTTCGTTCCCGACCTGGGCGCGAAGATGAAGCCGCTGGGCGACGCCTTCATCAAACTGATCAAGATGATGATCGCCCCCATCATCTTCGCCACCGTGGTGGTGGGCATCGCCAAGATGGGCGATATGAAGGAAGTGGGCCGCGTGGGCGTGAAAGCGCTGTTCTACTTTGAAGCCGTCACCACACTGGCGCTAGTGATCGGCCTGGTGGTGGTGAATGTGCTCAAGCCCGGCGCCGGCCTCAATGTGGACCCCAGCACGCTGGACGCGCACTCGGTGGCCAAGTACGCGGCCAACGCCAAGGAAATGAGCAGCATTGATTTCCTGATGCACATCATCCCGGATACGGTGGTGGGCGCGTTCGCCAATGGCGAAATCCTGCAGGTGCTGACCTTCTCGGTGCTGCTGGGCCTGGCGCTGACCAAGATGGGCGACAACGGCAAGACCATCGTCCACATCCTGGACGAGTTTTCCCACGCTCTGTTCGGCGTGATCAATATGCTGATGAAGCTGGCCCCCATCGGCACCTTCGGCGCGATGGCCTTCACCATCGGCAAGTACGGCGTGGGTTCGCTCAAGCAGTTGGGCTTCCTGATGCTCTGTGTCTACCTCACCTGTTTCGCCTTCGTCTTCGTTGTGCTGGGCACCATCGCCAAACTCAACGGCTTCAGCCTGTGGCGCTTCCTGGTCTACATCAAGGAAGAACTGCTGCTGGTGCTGGGCACATCCTCGTCGGAATCCGCGCTGCCGGGCATCATGAAGAAGCTGGAGAACCTGGGCTGCTCCAAACCGGTGGTGGGCATGGTGATTCCCACCGGCTACTCCTTCAATCTGGACGGCACCTCCATCTATCTGACCATGGCCGCCATCTTCATCGCCCAGGCCACCAATGTGGACCTGACGCTGGCGGAGGAGCTGGGCCTGCTGGGCGTGCTGCTGCTGACCTCCAAGGGCGCGGCGGCGGTGACCGGCGGCGGCTTCATCACCCTGGCCGCCACGCTGGCCACGCTGGGCGGCAAGCTGCCGGTGTCCGGCCTGGCGCTGCTGATCGGCATCGACCGCTTCATGTCTGAAGCCCGCGCGATCACCAATTTGATAGGCAACGGCGTGGCCACCATCGTGGTGGCGCGCTGGGAGAAGGCGCTGGACGAAGAACGCATGCGCCGCGTGCTGGCGGGTGAGCCGGTTCTGCCGGAGGAGCCGGCCGCCGCGCCGCTGCCCGCTCAGCTGGCCACCGCGAAAGCCGCCCAATCCTGAACTTTTGTTTTCCCAGCCCTTACAGCCTGCGTCCACGCGGGCTTTTTTTATGCTCATAGCAAAACGGCGGCTTGATTTTGCCGTCATGTGGTCCACGATAGAAGAATGGGCATAGGGAGACGAGAATGAGCGACTTCATGTTGCAATACGGCGATGAGTTGTTGCCGGTGGAGGGGGACTTCCCTGAAGTGGGCGCTTATCTACCCAGCTTCATGCTGGTGGGCGACGGCAAGCAGGACGTGTCGCTGGAAGGCTTGGGCGGCGTACCCAAGCTGATTCTGACCTTGCTCTCGCTGGATGAATACGAGCATGGCGGCCAATATCTGCTACAGGAGACGCGGCGCTTTCTGGAGCGCTGGCCGCAAATCAGCCTGGTGGTGATCACGGTGGATTCGCCGTCCTCTCTGGCCCGCGCCCGGCGCGAGCACGGCTTGCCCCACGTTACCCTGCTGTCCACGCTACGCGGCCGCGATTTCCACAAACATTACGGGGTGTTGATCCGCGAATATCCGCTTAGCGGCTACACCGCGCCCGCTCTGCTGCTGGCCGACGGCAGCAACATCATTCATTACGCCGAGCGGCTGCGCAACACCCAGGATCTGTTCGACTTCGAAAGGATCAACCACTTGCTGCGCGAAGCCGAGGAACAGGCGCTGGAGGCGCAACAAGAATTGGAGCACGAGGAGCAGTTGAAGGACGAAGGCCCGTCACAGTAAGCCCCCAATAACAACACGGGCCCGGCCTGCTCATGCAGCGCCGGGCCCGTCGCATTGGCCAGGGGAAAGCGGCTTACGGCAAAACTTCCACCAGCTTGGCGTCCACCTTGGTCGAAGTCAGTTCCTTGTCCACTTCGCCGACGATGCGCAGCTTGCTGTTCTGGTCGAACTTTTTCGCCGGCAGGCGTTTCTGGCTGATCTTCACCGTCATCGAACCGGTGGCGTCGCGAAATTCATAACGCTTGTGGTCGATCTGGCGCACGATCTTGCCTTCCAGGGTAACCGGAGTGTCGTCGGCGGCTTTCTGCGCGGCGGCTACGGTAGTGACCGCGGCCGGCACGCCGGGGCCGGCGAATTCCGCCTGAGCGGCGAACGGCAGGGACAAGGCGGCGGCAGTGAGCAGAACGGTGATGGTTTTCATGTTGTGGCTCCTTAAGTGTTGGTTGACGGTGCCATTAAAACAGCGCCGGCTTAACGCAAACTTAAGCGCTTGCCCGGGCCCCCAACAAGCGGCGAGAAGAGTCCGGATCGGCCGCATAGCCTTGCAGCGCATAGCTCGCCTGCTGACGGTAATGCGCTTGTTCGCTGGCGATTCGCTTGTCCACGCCCTTGAGCGCAAGCTGCAACTCCGCGTTCAATCTTAAGTCTTTATGCCCGAAGCTGGCCGGCAGCGGTTTGATCTCTGCGGCGATGGCATCGCGCAAAGCGCCCAAGTCCGCGTAGCTGCCGCGCTCCACGGCCTGGTTGGAGCAAGCCTTTAATACTTTGGCCAGCGCGCTGGCCTCCTTCGCCTGGGGCGCGTTCAGATAGCGCGGGATCAAGACATCCAGTGTCTGATGGGAAACCGGGAGAAATGGGAGTCGCATGGGTGCATCCTGATAAAGGTGATGAGTCGAATCGTTGATGCCGCCCAGCATATGCATCCGTTCCCGCGCCAGCTTGCAAGAAACGCCGGACAAAACAAAACCGCCCGGCAAGCGGGCGGTTTGAAAGCGGTGAAGCAGGGATTAGCTGTTCAGTTCACGCGCCAAGTACAGCCAGGTCTCCACCACGGTGTCCGGGTTCAGGGACACGGTTTCGATGCCCTCTTCCACCAGCCACTTGGCGAAGTCCGGATGGTCGGACGGGCCTTGACCGCAAATGCCGATGTACTTGCCTTGCTTGCGGCAAGCCTGGATCGCCATGTGCAACATGGCTTTGACCGCTTCGTTGCGCTCGTCGAAGGTGGAAGCGATCGGGCCGCCGGAGTCGCGGTCCACGCCCAGCGTCAGCTGGGTCATGTCGTTGGAGCCGATGGAGAAACCGTCGAAGTGCTGCAGGAACTTGTCCGCCAGCACGGCGTTGGTCGGCAGCTCACACATCATGATCAGACGCAGGCCGTTTTCGCCGCGCTTGAGACCGTTGGCCGCCAGGATCTCCACCACTTGCTCGGCTTCGAACAAGGTGCGCACAAAGGGAATCATCACTTCCACATTGGTCAGACCCATCACGTCGCGCACTTTCTTGATGGCGCGGCATTCCAGTTCAAAGCAATCGCGGAAGGATTCGGCCACGTAGCGCGCGGCGCCGCGGAAACCGATCATCGGGTTTTCTTCGTGCGGCTCGTACAGCTGACCGCCGATCAGGTTGGCGTACTCGTTCGACTTGAAGTCGGACATGCGCACGATGACCTTTTTCGGATAGAAGGCGGCGGCCAGAGTGGACACGCCTTCGGCGATCTTGTCGACGTAGAAGTCCACCGGGCTGGCGTAGCCGGCGATGCGGTCGCTGATGGTGGCTTTCAGATCCGCCGGCAGCTTATCGAACTCCAACAGCGCTTTCGGGTGGATGCCGATCTGACGGTTGATCACGAACTCCATGCGCGCCAGGCCCACGCCTTCGTTCGGCAGCTGCGCGAAGTCGAAAGCCAGTTCCGGGTTGCCGACGTTCATCATGATCTTGACCGGGGCCTTGGGCATCTTGTCCAGTTCCAGGTCGATCACTTCCACGTCCAGCAGGCCGTCATAGATGTTGCCGGTGTCGCCTTCGGCGCAGGAAACAGTGACCTGCATGCCTTCGGACAACACCTGGGTGGCGTCGCCGCAACCCACCACGGCCGGGATGCCCAGCTCGCGCGCGATGATGGCCGCGTGGCAGGTACGGCCGCCGCGGTTGGTGACGATGGCGGCGGCGCGTTTCATTACCGGCTCCCAATCCGGGTCGGTCATGTCGGTGACCAGCACGTCGCCCGGCTTGACGCGGTCCATCTCGGACGCGTCCTTGATGGTGCGCACCACGCCCTGGCCGATCTTCTGGCCGATGGCGCGGCCTTCGCACAGCACTTGCGATTTGCTGTTCAGGCGATAGCGGCGCAGCGTGTCCTTGCGGTCTTCCTGCGACTTCACCGTTTCCGGGCGGGCCTGCAGGATGTAGAGCTTGCCGTCGTGGCCGTCGCGGCCCCACTCGATGTCCATCGGACGACCGTAGTGCTTCTCGATGATCAACGCGTATTCGGCCAATTCGGCCACTTCGGCGTCGCTGATGGAGAATTGCTGACGCTCCGCCGGGGACACGTCCACGGTCTTCACCGAGCGGCCGGCTTGCGAGGCGTCGGTGAACTCCATCTTGATCAGCTTGGAGCCCATGGTTTTGCGCAACACCGCCGGACGGCCGGCTTTCAGCGTCGGCTTGTGCACGTAGAACTCGTCAGGGTTCACCGCGCCTTGCACCACGGTTTCGCCCAGGCCGTAAGACGCGGTGATGAACACGACGTCTTCAAAACCGGATTCGGTGTCGATGGTGAACATCACGCCGGCCGCGCCACAGTCAGAACGCACCATGCGCTGCACGCCGGCGGACAGAGCCACTACGTCGTGCTCAAAGCCTTTGTGCACGCGGTAGGAAATGGCGCGGTCGTTGTAGAGGGAGGCGAAAACGTGTTTCATCGCATCCTTGACATTGTCAAGGCCGCGGATATTCAGGAAGGTTTCTTGCTGGCCTGCGAACGAGGCGTCGGGGAGGTCTTCGGCGGTGGCGGAGGAGCGGACGGCAACGGAAATATCGGCACCGCCGGCATCGGCCACCATCTTATCCCAGGCCTCTTTGATATCGGCGTCAAGCTTGGCGGGGAACGGGGTATCGATGATCCATTGCCGGATTTCCTTGCCGATTCGGGCCAGTTCGCTGACATCGTCGATGTCCAGATTGGCCAGTGCGGCGCTGATCTTGTCGGCCAGACCGTTGTGCTGCAAAAAATCCCGGTAAGCCTGCGCCGTGGTGGCAAAGCCGCCTGGGACGCGAACCCCGGAGCCGGCCAATTGGCTGATCATTTCACCAAGGGAGGCGTTCTTGCCGCCTACCTGCTCCACATCGGTCATGCGCAGTTTCTCGAACCAGATGACGTAGTTCTCAGCCATCACTTCACTTCCTGTGTTGGATTGGGACGATAGGGCCGCATTCTAGCCGAATTACGTGCCAGATGCGTAGCGTCTTTTGCAGCGCAACACGGGTTTTCGGCTGAACGAGGACAAGCATTGCAACAGAATCAATAAGTTGACAGACATTCCTGATGAAAATGATTGTCAAAACCGTGTAATTTACGCACTACACGGCTAAGCGGCCCTCCTAGCGGGTTTCGTCGCGGCCTTTCAGAGTATAGAATCCTTTGAACCCCGGGCGCGCCGCAAAGCGCGGCAGGCGCGGTTCCGGCCTTGTTCACTCGCAATACAGGTGTTTGCATGCCCCACCATCTCCGCTCCGCCTTCTTCGTTTCCGATCGCACCGGCATCACCGCCGAATCGCTGGGCCACACGCTGCTGACCCAGTTCGACACAGTGGAATTCAAGCGCGAGACCATTCCCTTTGTCGATACCGTGGAAAAGGCCGAAGCGCTGGCGGAGGTTATCCGCCAAGTGTCGGAAACGGATCACCTGAAGCCGCTGGTATTCACCAGCATCATCAACCCGGACGTGCGCAGCGCGCTGCAGGTTGAGAACGCGGTGATGATAGATTTCTTCGACACCTTCATTGGCCAGCTGGAACAGGAAATCGGCCAGCGCGCCTCGCTGAGCGTGGGCAAGGCCCACGGCATGGTCAACGAGGAGAAGTACGATCACCGCATCGAAGCGGTCAACTTTTCGCTGAACCACGACGACGGCGTCAAACTGAAGGACTTGCATGAAGCGGACGTGATCCTGGTGGGCGTATCCCGCTCCGGCAAGACCCCGACCTGCCTGTATCTGGCGCTGCAATATGGCATCCGCGCCGCCAACTACCCGCTGACGCCGGAAGACCTGGGCAGCCCTACGCTGCCCAAGTTGCTGCTGCCGTTCAAGGACAAGATCTTCGGCCTGACCATCGACCCGGCGCGGCTGCATCATATCCGCTCCGAGCGCCGGCCGGACTCCAAATACGCCAGCATGGACAACTGCCGACGCGAGGTGAACGAGGCCGAGTCCATGTTCCGCCATCACGGCGTCCCCTTCATCAGCACCACTCACAAGTCCATTGAGGAAATCGCCTCCACCATCATGCACAAGGCGGCGCTGGGCCGGCGTTTCTAAGAACCTGTTCAAAATCTGCTGCGCTTCGGCGATACGGCGTTGAAAACATCCTAGAAATGCTCATGCACCACTTGACCATTCCGCTTGTTGGCTCGTTTTCGCCTTGTCTCGCCCTAGCTCGCGAGACTTTGAACAGGCTCTAAGACCCGCTAACAAAACTCCTGATCCTGCGTTGCGCCTCCTTGTCGTACGACTTGTACTGCCTGCGTCGGCGCGCCTTGGCTCAGGTTCTCTGCGAGGTTTTGTTAGCGGCTCTAAGCCTTGCCCGTATCCCATTGGAACCGGCCGGCGTCGCCCGGCCGTTTTCATGCCCACCGCCTAAGAAGCTCAGCAACAATATCCATATAGCACTTTGTTTATTATCACTTTTTTACAATTTCGACCGGAACATATAGCAAGCAGGCGCTCTCAAACAAGCATCTTGATCCCTTGAACCGGGCCCCCCGATGCATATCCTCTCCATCACCGCGCAACTCAAGGCCGCCGCCTCGCCGTTGAGACAAGTGAGCGCGGTCGCCGCCAAGACTGACAGCCGCGCCGCCGCCAGCGACCCGCGCAAGGAAATGGCGGAGTTCGTCGCTCCACACCCGCAATCCTCCACGACCAACAGGGATGCCGCTTCCCACGGTGAGTCTTTCGAACGGCTGTTGCGCCAAGCTCAGAGCGCGGCCCGAAACAAGAATGATTCGCCCTATTCCGAAGACCTCATGCCGCCGGCCGGCAGCCTGCTGCATGTCCTGGCCTGAAAAGACGCTTGACGCTGCTTTGCTCGCCGTGCTCTGATAAAGCCCATGAACTACGCAACCGCATTCGCATCCTTTTTTTGGTGGTGGCGCCTGAACTAAGGCGGCACCGGCGTTTGCACACCCAAAACCCGGAAGCTGCCGATACGGCGGCATAGGGTTTCCAGCAGTACCTCTCCTCCCCCGGATCGGCAGTTTCCAGCAAGCTCACTGGAGACCAATATGAATCTGGACAACATCACAGCCAAAGACATCATCCTCACCGGCGACCGCACCACCGGACAACTGCATCTGGGCCACTACGTCGGCTCGCTGCGCAACCGCGTGATTTTGCAAGACCGTTGCCGTCAGTTCCTGCTGCTCGCCGACGCCCAGGCGCTGACCGACAATATGGGCAACTATCTGAAGGTACGCGACAATGTGCTGCAGGTGGCGCTGGATTACCTGGCGGTGGGCATAGACCCGGGAAAAAGCACCATCTTCATCCAGAGCCTGGTGCCGGAGCTGACCGAGCTGTCTTCCTACTATCTCAACCTGGTCACCGTGGCGCGGCTGGAGCGCAACCCCACCATCAAGGACGAGATCAAGCAGCGCGGCTACGAGCGCGACATCCCCGCCGGCTTCCTCACCTACCCCGCCGCCCAGGCCGCGGACATCACCGCCTTCAAGGCCAGCATCGTGCCGGTGGGCGAAGACCAGATTCCCATGATCGAGCAGACCAATGAGATCGTGCGCCGCTTCAACGCCAGCGTAGATCAAACGGTGTTGGTGGAAGCGCGCGCGGTGGTGCCGGAACACGGCTCCCGCCTGCCCGGCATCGACGGCAAGGCCAAGATGTCCAAATCCCTGGGCAACACCATTACTTTGTCGGCCACGCCTGACGAGATCCGCCAGGCGGTGAAGATGATGTACACCGACCCCAATCACCTGCGCGTCGCCGACCCGGGCCAGGTGGAAGGCAATGTGGTGTTCACCTATCTGGACGTATTCCATTCCGACCCGGCGCAAGTGGCGGAATGGAAGGATCATTACCGCCGCGGCGGCCTGGGCGACACCGTGATCAAGAAACAGCTGGAGGAATGCCTGCAGGCCTTGCTGGAACCAACCCGCACCCGCCGCGAGCAGTACGCGCGTGATCCGGCCGCGGTGATGGAGATGCTGAAGACCGGCACCCAGCGCGCACGCGCGGTGGCGGCCGCCACGCTGGCCGAGGTTAAAGCGGCGATGGGCTTGAACTACTACTGAGAACCTGTTCATCGTCTGCCGCGCTTCAGCGATACGGCGTTGGGAACGACTCCGGCATGCCCATGCGCCACACAGCAGCCTCCGCCTTGTCTCGCCCTAGCTTGTTAGGCTATGAAACCGATTCCGAAAGGCTTTTAATGGAACAGATCTACCAATGCCAAAACCTGGATGAGGTGCGGGGCCAGATCGACCGCATCGACCGCGCTCTGGTGTCGCTAATCGCCGAGCGCGGCCTTTATGTGCGTCAGGCGCCGGCGTTCAAGCACAGCCGGGACGAAGTGGAAGGCGGCAAACGCGTCGATCAGGTGATGCGTCGCGTCGAGCGTCTGGCCGGCGAACTGGGGGCCGACGCGGCGCTGACCGCGGCGGTCTACCGCACGATGATAGAGTACTTCGTCGCCGATGAAATGGCGGCTTTCCGCGCCAAAGCGGCTGGCGATTGAGGCGAAGGCCGGCTTTCCCTACAATCGCTTCCATCCGCTGACCGTCGGCCGCCCTTCCCGGCCGGCGTCTTTCCCGCGGCTGGAGAACACGAATGAACAAGATAGCCCTGTTGCTGCTCGCCTGTCTGGCCGCGCCCGTGATGGCCGAAGAGGTGGGCGAGGTGTCCACCACCTTCAAACTGCTCAGCCCCAACGACAAGGTAGTGGTGGAAGCTTTTGACGACCCGGCGGTGCAAGGCGTGGCCTGCTATATCTCCCGCGCCAAGACCGGCGGCTACAAGGGCGCGCTAGGGCTGGCCAAGGACCCGTCGCGCTTCTCCGTGGCCTGCCGCCAAGTGGGCGCGATCAAGTTTTCGCGGCCGCTGCCCAAGCAGGAACAGGTGTTCAAGGAAGGCGCGTCCTTCATCTTCAAGCATGTGCGCGTGGTGCGCATCGTCGACGCCAAGCGCAATACGCTGACCTACCTCAGTTACTCCGACAAGCTGATAGACGGCAGTCCGGACAACGCGCTGACCGCGGTGGCGGTGCTGGATCAGAAAATCCCGCTACAGCCCTGAAATAAAAGCGATTGATTATTAACGATTTCTTGACATGACGGGCATCAGCTAAACGGCAGCTCGACGCGCAGGCCGTCATAGCCCACCTCCACGCCGGGCGGACATTCGGCGCTGAGCGCGGCGAACTCCAGCCGATGGGTCATGTGGATCAGCACCGTGCGCGCAGCGCCGATGCGCTTGGCCCAGGCGAAGGATTGGCTCACGTCCAGGTGGGATGGATAGGGGTCGTGGTTCAGGCAATCCAGGAACAAGACTTTCAGTCCTTGCAGCAGGGGCAGGCTGCTGTCCGGGATGTCCGACACGTCGGTCAACCAGGCCATGTCGCCGACGCGCCAGCCGAGGCAAGGCCAGGAGCCGTGTTCCAGCGGCACCGGCGTCAGCGTGACGCCGCCACAGTCCACCGGCCCGTCCACTTGCTGTGGCAACAGCACCGGCTTGTCCCACATCTTGGACGGCGGCAGCAAGGCGTAGTCGAAACGACGCTTGATGTTGTCCAGGGTGAAGGCGTTGCCGTAGAGCGTGATCGGCCCCTTTTTCACATAACAAAAAGCGCGCAGATCGTCGATGCCGTTCAGGTGGTCTGCATGCGGATGGGTATACAACACCGCGTCCACCCGGCTCAGCCCCTCGCGCAGCGCCTGCTGCCGCAGGTCCGGCCCGGTGTCGATCAACAGCCCCTGGCCGGCCACCTTAATGTAGGCGCTGGCGCGGGTACGGCGATTGCGGGGATCCGGCGAGCGGCAGGTAGCGCAATCGCAGCCTATGGCCGGCGTGCCGGAGCTGGAGCCGCAGCCCAGGATGGTGACTTCAAGCGAGCCCAATGACGTTTTCCAAGTAACAAGACATCAGCGGCAGCGCTCCGGGCGTTCCGCCTTCTCGCGCACCCAGCCGCCGTCGCAACGGACATTCCCGTCCGCGTCTTGCTGGCAGCTGCCGCGCGGCTGCTTGGCGCAATACGGATTGCCGTCCCGCGACAACAGGCAGGCGCCGGGGCCGGCGTAGGTGACGCCATTGGCGCGCACCACCCCGCCGCCCGGATACGGCGAGCACAATACGTTGCCGAATTCATCAATCGCGCATTCGCCCTTGCCGCACATCGCCTGTCCGCGCTGCACCAGAGCAATGCCGCCGTCTTCGGAACAATAGCTGCGGCCGTTCAGATTGACGCAATTGGCCCAAGCCTGGGCCGACAACAGGACGGCCAGCAAGGCCAGCCCGGACAGCAAGATTCGCTTCATGCGCTTTCTCCGCTTCAACGACCGGCCTTGGAGAAGAGCCGGAAAAAATTATCGCTGGTGACGCGCGCCACCTCTTCCAGATCGATGCCGCGCAGTTCCGCGATATGCGCGGCCACATGGCGGACGTAGGCCGGTTCATTGACCTTGCCGCGATACGGCACCGGCGCCAGATAGGGCGAGTCGGTTTCGATCAACATCCGTTCCAGCGGCACTTTCTGAGCCACCTCCTTGACCTGCGCCGCATTCTTGAAAGTCACCACGCCAGAGAAGGAAATGTAGAAGCCCAGCTCCAGCGCCGCCTGCGCCACTTCCCAGGTTTCGGTGAAGCAATGCATCACGCCGCCGCACACTTCAGCGTTCTCTTCACGCATCAGGCGGATGGTGTCCTCGGCGGATTCGCGGGTATGAATCACCAGCGGCAGGCCCACGCGCTTGGCGGCTCGGATATGAGTGCGGAAGCGTTGATGCTGCCAGTCCAGATCGCCCTTGCACCAGTGGTAGTCAAGGCCGGTTTCGCCTATGCCCACCACTCGCGGATGCGCGGCCAGCGCCACCAGCTCGTCCTCGCTGTATTCTTCCGCCTCCGGATCATCCGGATGCACGCCCACGGTGGCGTACAAATTGCCGTGGCTTTCCGCCAGCGCCAGCACTTGCGGATATTTGGGACGGCTGACGCCGATCACCAGCGCATGGCTCACCTGGTTGGCCTGCATATTGGCCAGCACTTCCGGCATGCGCGCGGCGAGGTCGGGAAAATTGATGTGGCAGTGGGAATCGATAAACATAGTTGCGTCAATCAGACTGCGGCGCGCGGATGCGCGTCGCGAAAACAATCACATGGTATGGGTGGGCCGGCTGGAGTTGAGCACACCGCTGAGCAGGGCCTCGATCTTGTCCTTGGCCTGCTTGCCGGTATCTCCAGCGACGAATTCGACGCCGACGCCCTGCACCCGGCTGTTGTTGGCGCCGGCCGGCGTCAGCCATACCACCTTGGCCTGCACCGCGATGCGCTGCGGGTCGTCCATCAAGGTCAGCAGCAAGAAGACTTCCTCGCCCAGCTTCATTTCCTTGTTGGTGGGAATGAAAATGCCGCCGTGGCGCACAAAGGGCATGTAGGCGGCGAACAGCGCGCTGCGCTCCTTGATGTGCAGGGACAGCACCCCGGGACGGTTGGGGTTGAGGTCCGGGCGAGTGGCGGAAGTGTCCATACTTGCTAACCCTCAGTGTCAGGCGGCCTTGCCGCTGGCGAATATCTTGAGATAGTCCATCAGCACCGCCTCCAATTGCAAGCGCGTGTTCAGCGTATGCTGGCCAAACGGCGCCAGTTGGTTGAGCGTTTGCTGACACGCCATCAATTGCGCGATGTCGGCGCGCGCCGACAGCTGCTGCAAGGCGCGCTCCTGATCTGGATAATAGCGGAGCAAACCGGCCAGTCTCAAACTCGCTAGATCATGCAGCCATTTCATCAGCCAGCCGATGGGCAGCAACAGCGGCAGTTTCTGTTTATCCACCGCCTCCGCCAGCTGCAGCACATTGGCGAAGCTGGGTTGGGCCAGTCCTTGAACAAACTGGCCACGCAGCTTGGCCAGCGCCGGATCGTGGTCGAACAGCGGCGCGCCACCATTGTGGGCCAGCTCCAGTTCGGCGTCGGCCACGCCTTGCTCGCGCAGCCAGGCCAGCGCTTGCGCCTGGTCCGGCCGCGTCAGCGGAAATTGGCGGCAGCGGCTGCGTATGGTGGGCAGCAGGCGCTGGGGCGCATGCGCCACCAGCAGAAACAAGACCTCCGCCGGCGGTTCTTCCAGGATTTTGAGCAAGGCGTTGGCGGCGGCCGGATTCAGGCTTTCCGCCGGTTCCACCAGCACGATGCGCCGGCCGGCGCGATGCGCGCTCAGATGAGCGAAGTCGATCACCTCGCGCACCGCCTCGATTTTGATCACCGGCAGCTTGCGGCTGACCTTCTTGCCCTCCGCGCCCTCCTTGCCTTCTTCGTCCTCATCGCCCAGCGGCGACAAGCGGCGGAAGTCCGGATGAGTGCCGTGCAGATACCAACGACAGGCTTCGCATTCGCCGCAAGGACGGTGACCGGCTTGGGGGCGTTCGCATAGCAAGGACTGGGCCAGATATTCAGCGAACTCCAGTTTGCCGATGCCCGCCGCGCCGGTGAACAACCAGGCGTTGGGCAGGCGGTCGCGCTCGGCGTTCAGCCGCGCCCAGTCGCCTTGTTGCCAGGGCAGCAGCATCACGCGGCCTCCAGCAGTTTTTGCAAGCAGGCCGCGATATCCACCTGGATCTCTGCGATGGAACGGCTGGCGTCCAGCACCGCGAAACGCGGCTGGCCGGCGGCGCGCCGCAGATAAGCTTCCCGCACGCGCACGTGGAAATCGGCTTTTTCCTGCTCAAAGCGATCCAGCTGGCGGGTCTTGGACATGCGCTCGGCCGCCACCTCCAGCGGCAAGTCGAACAGCAAGGTCAGATCCGGCTGCAAACCGTGCTGCACCCATTGCTCCAGTTCGGCGATGCGCTCGAAGGGCACGCCCCGGCCGCCGCCCTGGAAGGCGAAGGTGGAATCGGTGAAGCGGTCGGACACCAGCCACTGGCCGGCGGCGAGCGCGGGCTCGATCACGCTGTGCAGCAATTGCTGGCGCGAGGCGAACACCAGCAGGGTTTCCGCGTCCAGCGAGGCCTCGGTGTCCACCGCCAACAGCAGTTCGCGGATTTTTTCTCCCAGCGGAGTGCCGCCCGGCTCGCGGGTGAATACGGCGTCGACGCCGTGTTGCGTCAGCCAATCGCGGATAAAGGTCAGATGGGTGCTCTTCCCGGCGCCGTCTATGCCCTCCAGGCTGATGAAGCGGCCGCGTTGCTGCTCTAGCGCCATTACTGTCCTTTCTTCAAGATGTATTTGCGCACCGCCTGGTTGTGTTCGTCCAGCGTCGCGGAAAAGTGCGAGGTGCCGTCGCCTCGGGCGACGAAATACAGGGCGTTGGTTGCGGCCGGATTAGCCGCCGCGTCCAGCGCCGCCTTGCCCGGCAAGGCGATGGGCGTCGGCGTCAGCCCGGCGCGGGTATACGTATTGTAAGGCGTGTCGCGGCGCAGATCAGCCTTGCCTATCTTGCCCTGATACAGGCTGCCCATGCCGTAGATCACCGATGGGTCGGTCTGCAGCCGCATGCCCTGCTTCAAACGGTTGACGAACACCCCGGCCACCATTGGACGGTCGGCGTCTTCGCCGGTTTCCTTTTCGATCAGGCTGGCCATGATCAGCAGTTCGTAAGGCGTGCGGTAAGGCAGCTCCGGCTTGCGCGCCGCCCAGGCCGCCTCCAACCGTTGCTGCATGGCGCTGAAAGCCTGCCGGTACAGTTCTGCGTCTTCTATGCCCGGGCTGAACAAATAGGTGCTGGGAAAGAACAGGCCTTCCGGCTTGGCGTCGCCAAAGCCGAGCCGCCGCATGATCTCCTCGTCGCTCCAGTCCTTGGCGGTGTGCTGGATATCCGGGTTGCGGTCTATCGCCTGACGGAACTGACGGAAGGTCCAGCCCTCGATCACCGTCAGGCTGGCCTCGTCAGGGTGGCCATCGGCCAAGCGGTTCAAGATGTCCAGCATCGATGCCTGGCCGTCGAAACGATACAGACCCGCCTTGATCTTGCGGTCCACGCCTTGCAGGCGGGCCAGGGCCACCATCACCTGGCGGCTGCGAACCACTCCCTCCTGTTCCAGCCCGCGCGCCACTTGGCTCAGGGTGCGGTTGGGCCCCACGGTCAGCTTGTAACCGGCTTCCGGCAAACCAACCGGAATCAGAACCACCCAGGCCAGCCAGGCACAGCCCAGCGCGAGGCACAGCAACATCAGGCGAAACAGTGTTTTCATCATTTGACGGAAAGAATCAGGCAGCGCAGCGGAACGATCGCGCATGATACCAGACAAGCCGGCCTGACCGACATGTCAGGCCTTCCTCCCGCAATCAAGCAAAGTTTGCGCCAAATCAACTGTCCACCTTTCCATTTTGCATAGTTTTGCTCGCGTTCTATACCTGATTAAATGGACTGCTTAAATGATGCGAGTCTTTTCATGAAGCCATTCTTCAATCTGGGATGCGCATTGGTGGCCTGGACGGCGCTGGCCAGATTGGCGGCAGTCCGGCAGACCGACAGGGATTTATGGCGCCTGCCGATGGCAGCCTTCCGGCAAGGCCGGCATGCGCAGCAATTGACTTACCTGCAATCGCCCACGGCGCTGAACGACTACCACGCGCTGATCGTGGAACCGCTGTTGCTGCTGAACCGGCAACAGGACGGCGGCTGGCAGTTACTGCAAGCCGCGGAACAAGAAATCGTCAACCAGATCCTGCGCCGCCAAGTGGCCGCGCTGTTGCAAGCTTGGCCGATCGCGCTGACCGACATCGCCACCCCAGGCGTGCTGCGCTTGCGCATCGCGGTGGCGGCGCGCCAGTCTCGGATCGCCCAAGACAGCCAACCGTTGAGCAGCAGTCACGTGGCCCTGCAGCTGCCTTGCATGGCTTCCAATATAGAACCGTATCTGCAACTGGTGTCCTCGGTGTCTCAATTGGAAGACGCGATGGGACGAGGCGTGGTCGCCGGCGGCGTCACCATGCAGTCACAGGCCGAAGCCGAAGCCAGCGACGAGGACGACGGCTGGCGGCAATTGCTGATCCAGGATTGGTCCCCGTTGCTGCGCCAGCAATTGACGCCGACAGCGCGGCACGGCGCGGCCTCGCCTGCGCAATAAACCGCATGAAGATAGTCCGCCTCGTCACAAAGTCGCAACAATATCGATGGAACGCCGCTGGGCGGCCGCAGTCCATCTCCCACGCAATCCCCATTGAGCCCGCACGATGAAACCCTTCTTTAAACTCGCCTGCGCGCTGATGGCTTCCGCCTTGCTGGCCAATATCGGTCACGCCGGGGACAAGCCGGAGAATCTGGTCCTGCTGCCCAGCGAAGCCTTCCACCCCAGCCCGGATCATGCCGGCCAGGTGCTCTACCTGCAGCCCGGCGTTGATCTGAAACGCTATCACGGCATCCTGATCGAACCGCTGATCTTTCTGGGCCGCCAAGCGGACGGCCAATGGCAGGCCACGGCGGCGGATGAGCATAACCGGCTCGACGCCTGCTACCGCAACAGCCTGGCCCGGGCGCTATGCCTCGAGGGGCTGCCGGTGGCCGACGCGGCCGGACCGGGCATCGCCCGACTGCGCGTGGCGGTGGGCGACATGCTGAAGGAACTGGCCGGACCGGATGCGCGGCGGCCATTGCAGGCCTCACTCAATCTGGCCCGCTTCGCCGACGACATCGACCCCTACCTCGCCCAAGTCTCCACCATAGGCCAGCTGGAGGACTCGGAGTCCGGATTGCTGCTGGCCGGCGGCGTCAACCTGCTGGGAAAAGAATTCAATCCGGACGACGCGCAACCATCCAACGCGGAGTGGCTGCAACAGCGCGTCGACCTTTGGAGCCGCCATCACGCGCGGCAGATGGCCCAACACTTGGCGGCGGCTACACCGTTTGGGGAGTAGGCTAGCGCCCGGGCTGGCGGCATAATGGTCGCCTCATACCCTGTCAGGAAGCAGACCATGCCGCGCAAAGTCTTGAGCTTGTTGCTGTTGCTGTCCCCGCTGTTCGCCGCCGCCGACACCGTCACCGTGGCGGTCGCCAGCAATTTCCAGCAGACGCTGGACAAGGTCGCGGTGGAGTTCAAGGCAGCCAGCGGCCACGACATCAAGGCTAGCGGCGGCGCTTCCGGCAAGCTGGCCGCGCAGATCCGCCAGGGCGCGCCGTTTGACGTGTTCCTGTCCGCGGACGACGAACGCCCTGCCGAATTGCTGCGCGACAAGATAGGCAAACCCGACAGCCGCTTCACCTACGCCATCGGCAAACTCGCGTTATGGAGCAAGCAGCGCGACGACGCGGGCGAAGCCGCGCTGCGCGGCGGCAACTTCAACAAACTGGCCATCGCCAACCCGGCGGCCGCGCCCTACGGCCGCGCCGCGATGGAAACCCTGACCGCGCTGAAGCTCGCCGACGCGCTCAAGCCCAAGTTCGTCACCGGCGACAATATCAGCCAGACCATGCAGTTCGCCCAAGTCGGCGGAGCCGACTTCGCCTTCGTCGCTTACGCGCAATTGTTGGAGCAAGGCATCTCCAAGCACTACTGGCTGGTGCCCGCCAAGCTGCATCAGCCCATCCGCCAGGACGCGCTGCTCGTGCGCGACACCCCGGCGGCCAGGGCCTTTCTCGCCTTCCTCAAGGGCGACAAGGCGCGCGCGCTGATCAAGAAAGCGGGCTACGACTTCGCGCAATGACGGCTTCCGAATGGGCGGCCATCGCCCTCACGCTGCGGCTGGCCGCCATCAGCACCCTGATCCTGCTCGTGCTGTGCGTGCCGCTGGGCTGGTGGCTGTCGCGCACGCGCTCCCGCCTCAAACCGGTGATAGAGGCCGGCGCAACCTTGCCGCTGGTGCTGCCGCCCACGGTGCTGGGCTTCTATCTACTGGTGGCCTTCGGCCCGCATGGTCCCATCGGCCAGCTGACCGCCTGGCTGGGCTGGCCCGGCCTCGCCTTCACCTTTCAGGGGCTGATCATCGCCTCGGTGCTGTATTCCCTGCCCTTCGTGCTGCAGCCGCTCATCGTCAGCTTCAACGCGGTGCGGCGCGAGGAAATCGAAACCGCGATGATGCTGGGCGCCAACCGCTGGCAGCGGCTGACCCGCGTCATTCTGCCCAGCTGTCGTTCCGGCGTGCTCGCCGCCGCCAGCATGGGCTTCGCCCACACCGTGGGCGAGTTCGGGGTGGTGCTGATGATAGGCGGCAATATCGAAGGGGAAACCCGGGTCATTTCCATCGCGCTGTACAACCATGTTGAGCAGGCGGACTACGCCAGCGCGCACCGTCTGGGGCTATTGCTGGTCTTGTTCGCCTTCTCCACCCTGGCCCTGGTTTATCGTCTCAACGCGCGTCAGCGCCGCTACGACTGAGAACCTGTTCGCGCTTTGACCCCTTGTCGATTTTGCTAACGATACTGATATCTATTGATGCAAGCCGTTACATGACGTCAACAAAATGCAGTGTTCATGCGCTATAACTTGGAGTATCGTTTTTCTCGCCCGTCATGGGACCGACAACCCGCCCTACTAAGGATGAATCATGCGCAAATACCTGATGATCGCTGTTCTGGCCCTGACTTCCGCCAACCTGGCGCTGGCTGACGCCGCCTGCGACGCCAAAGCCGCCGAGAAAAAACTGGCCGGCGCCGCCAAGAGCAGCTTCCTGAAGAAATGCGAGAAAGACGGCGCCGCCGCCAACGCCCAAAAAAGCTGTGACGCCAAAGCCGCCGAGAAGAAACTGGCCGGCGCGGCCAAGGCCAGCTTCGTGAAGAAATGCGTGAAGGACGCGGCCCCGGCCAAGTAAGTCTCCTTCCCGGCGGCCTGTCCGCCGGGACAGCCCGCTCACCGGCAAATCCCTGATTCTTCACCTACACTGAGAGGTGGCAACAGGGATTCTGCGGGTGAGCCATGGCAAACAATATCCTCGGAAATTACAATCCGCTGTTATCGCTTTTCGGCAATAACAATCAACTCTTGAGCGGTTTATTGGGCTCATCTCCCATTGTCCCGCTCATCCGCAGCGGCAACAGCTCGCAAAGCGCCGGCACCGATCCCAATGTGGTGCTGATTTCCGGGCTGGGCCAATTGCTGTCCAGCCTGAATATCTTCCAGGACAGCCTGCAGCAGATTTATTCCCCATACGCGGTCAACAATTCCATCAGCGGCAGCAGCAGCAACCCGTCGGTGGCCCGCGTTTCCACCGCCGCCGGCGCGCAAAACGGCAATTACAGCGTATCGATCTCGCAGCTGGCGCAGGCGCACAGCGCAGTCACCGCCTTTACCTTGCCGGACACCAGCAGCACCGCGGTGGGCAGCGGCACCCTGACCATCAAGACCGGCAGCTACGCCTACACCTCGCCCACCTCGGCCACCAGCTTCACTCCCAGCGGCAGTTCGGCCACGCTGTCCATCAACAACGGCACGCTGTCCAGCATCGCCACCGCCATCAACGGCTCCGGCGTCGGCATGGTGGCCAATATCGTGCAGAACGCCTCCGGCAATTATCAGTTGCAGATCAGCGCTGCCCAGACCGGCACCAGCAACAACTTTCAGATCCTGGTCAGCGATAACGACGGCAACAATACAGACCAAAACGGCCTGTCCCGTCTCGCTTTCGACCAAACCCAGGCGGTGGGCAGCGGCCAGAACCTGACCCAGACCCAGGCCGCGCAAAACGCCAACTACCTGATCAACGGCGCCTCCGGCTCCAACGCCGGCAACAGCGGCATCTCCTTGGGCTCCTCGGTGTCGATGGACTTGCTGTCCACCGGCAGCACCAATATTTCAGTCAAGCTGGACCTGAACGGCCTCAACGGACAGGCGCAATCCCTGGCCGACGCTTTCAACACTCTGCAAGGCAGCCTGAACGCGCTGCTGGTCAGCGGCGGCCTGCTCAGTCGCGACCCTATCGCCAAACAATTGGCCAGCAGCATGAACCAGCAGGCCAGCGCCAGTTACAGCAACGGCAGCTCGCTGCTGGTCAAGCTGAACCAGATCGGCCTCAACTTCCAGTATCCGCAACAGTTCGGCCAGATGGGCAGCCTCAGCCTGAGCAACAACAGCCTGCAAAGCGCTTACAGCAGCGACTCCCAAGGCGTGGCCAACCTGCTCTACACCGCCGCCAGGGCATTGAACTGGCTGGCCAATAGCTACGCTTCCTACGGCAACGGCACCATCCCGCAAACCCTGACCGCCTTGCAGAAAATGCAATTCAGTCAACAAATACGACAATCCGCCACTCCGGCTTCCAACACCATTCCCGCCAATCTCTCCTCCTTGACGGTCAATCAGTCCGGCTCCATCCAACTGAGCGCGCAACAGATCAGCGCGCTGTCGCTGTACGCGATGGTCTACTCCCTGGGCGCGCCCTATGCGGTCAGTGCCCAGATTCTGAACAACGGCCTGGGCCTGTCCAACAACAATAGCGGCAACGGCATCTCCACTTATGCTTAAGTAATATTTGCTATTTGTTTTCCACTTAGCATTGTCGGTGCCGTATTGTCCCGTTAAAATTCATCGGATGATTGGATGAATCAGGAGCAAGTCATGTCGGCGCTTCCCTATAAACGCTCGCTAGTCGACATTGCGGTGGAGAACATCGCCAAGCGGCTGGCGGACGGCGATTGGCCGTTAGGCGCGCGCATTCCCACCGAGCCGGAACTGGCGGAACAGTTGGGCGTCAGCCGGAACACGGTGCGCGAAGCCGTGCGGGTGCTGCTTTACGCCGGCCTGCTGGAAGTGCGCCAGGGCGACGGCAGTTATGTGCGCGCCACGGTCAACCCCGGCGACGCCATGCGCGCCATCAGCCGCGCCAGCCTGCGCGAACATCTGGAAGTGCGCTGCATGCTGGAGGAAAACGCCGCGCGGCTGGCCGCCAGCCGCTGCCCGGAAGCGGATCTCAGCGCGATAGCGGACGCGCTCGCGCGGCGTGGAGAGCGGCTGCCGCAGGAGCCTCTGGAAAACTTCATCGAACGAGATCTGGAATTTCATCTCGCCGTCGCCAACGCCAGCGGCAACCAGGCACTGGCGGAACTCTACGCTTATTTTTCGCGCGCGGTGCGCCAACACGTGCAGCAATCCATCCTCGATGAGGCCCTGCCGGACCCTGACCTCGCCGCCCACCACGCCATTTACGAAGCCATCCGGCTGCGCCGGCCGGACGAGGCCGCGCGCGCCGCCGCCGCCATCACCCGCCCCCTGCTGGAGGCGCTGGACCGCTTGCTCAATCGCTCCGCCGCGGCTTGAGCCAGATTCGAGTCGGCCCCCTGGCGCGGGGAGCCCGCTCCGACAACAACAAAAGCGCAGAAGGAAGACCCATGTCCACCTCCAAATCCGTGCCGGATCATTTGCCGGTCGAAGACACGCTGATCGACGCCGAGATAGACGACGCCGGCGTGCAAAGCCAACGTCCCGCGCTGCACCGTCCCTGGCTGTTGCTGCTGGGCCTGATCCTGGTCGGCGTCAATCTGCGGCCGGCGCTGTCCAGCCTGTCCCCAGTGCTGCGCGATGTCGCCGCCAGCCGCGGGCTCAGCGGCCTGATGGCCGGCCTACTCACCACGCTGCCCGTGGCCTGTCTCGGTCTTTTCGGCCCCTTGGCGCCGCGGTTGGCCCGCCTCTGGGGCAGCGAAAAAACCATCGCGCTCATCCTGGTGACGCTGGCGCTGGGCATTTTGCTGCGCACTCAGTTCGGTCAATTCGGCCTGTTCGCCGGTTCAGCCTTGGCCGGCGCCAGCATCGGCGTCATAGGCGTATTGCTGCCCGGCATTGTCAAACGCGACTTCCCCGCTCAGGTCAGCCTGATGACCGGGGTCTACACCATGGCGCTGTGCCTGGGCGCGGCGCTGGCCGCCGGTCTCACCGTGCCGGCCATGCGCTGGATGGGCGACAGCTGGCAAGGCGCGTTGGCGATCTGGGCAAGCCCGGCGCTGCTGGCCTTGCTGGTGTGGTGGCCGCAAACGCGGATCCGGCAGGCGTCCCATCACGGTCAATGGCTGGTGCGCGGCTTGCTGCGCGATCCCTTGGCCTGGCAAGTCACCTTGTTCATGGGTTTGCAGTCGTCGATGGCCTACATCGTGTTCGGCTGGCTGCCGTCCATCCTGATAGACCGCGGCGAGACCGCGCTGCACGCCGGCCTGCTGCTGTCCATTTCCATCATGGTGCAGGTGGTGTCCTCGCTGCTGGTGCCGGCGCTGGGACAGCGCTGTCGCGACCAGCGCCCGCCGATCGCCGTCACCGTGGCGCTGGTGATCAGCGGCCTGCTCGGCATGCTGTTCGCGCCGACAGACAGCCTGCTGTTCTGGGCGGTGCTGCTGGGTCTGGGCCAAGGCGGCCTGTTCAGCATGGCGTTGAGCCTGCTGGCGTTGCGCTCGCCGGATCCCCATGTGGCCGCTCATCTGTCCGGCATGGCCCAGGGCGTCGGCTATGCGCTGGCTTCTCTCGGTCCGCTCAGCGTAGGCCTGATCCGCGACCAGACCCACAGCTTGTGGCCGCTGGGTCTGTTGTTCACGCTCATCTCCGCCGCCACCTTCGCCATGGGCATGTTGGCTGGGCGCAAGCGTCTGGTGCAGGTGGAGTCGCGTCCGCTCTAAGAGCTTGTTCAAAGTCTGCTGCGCTTCGTGGAGCGTTGCACGGTGAGTACAAGCTCAAAATGCTCATGTACGCCATGTACATTCGGCGTTCTCAGCCGTTTTCGCCTTGTTTCGCCCTTGTTCGCGAGATCGTAAACAGGTTCTAAGCCATCCGCGGACCAAACAAAACCCCGGGCAAGCCCGGGGTTTTGTTTGACGGTGAAACGGCTCAGCCTTTGGGCCGTCCGACAATGCCGTAACGCAGCCACAAATCCGGCAGGCTCTCCTTCCCCAGCGGAATCGCCGCCTTGCCCAACGCCAGCCTGTCCGGCAACGAGGCCATGTCGCCGTCCCAGCCCGGCGCCCCTTCTTCCAGCACCGCGGCCAGGTCGCGGTCATCCACCGCCGCCAGCTCGCCGCCGATCTCGATCAACAACATGCCTTCCGGCGTCAGCCAGGCGGAGCGCGCCGGCACGTCGTCGTCGTACGGCAGCGTGCTCCAACCCGACGGAGTGCGCCGCGCCACCAGCGGCGCGGCGTCCAGCGTCACATAGACTTTTTGCGGCCCGTTCTGCACATAACAGCGCCCCAGACCGTCGCGGCTGTAGTTGCGGCCAAAAAACTCGGTCATCGCCTCATGCTGCAAGCGCTCGTCCTTGATCCACCACTGGCCGCGCGCGTCCAGCCGCAACCAGCCAAACACGGCGGGCACGTTCGGCCACTTGGCCATTGCCGCCTGTACTATCGCATCCATCATGCGTCTCCTTGCGGGTTTCGCCCCGCTTGACTCTCAGCTTTGACCATCAAACTCAAATCGCTCTCAACACCGCCATCGGCGAAGTCCGGGTCACTCTCCCGACGAGCGGCCAACCGGCCACCACCACCACTAGCGCGCCACAGGCGATGCCGGCGGGCAACAGCCACGGATTGAACACCAAGGGCAGGTTGAACAATTTGACCGAAGCCAAAGCGCCGATGCCCATCGCGCCCAATGCCGCCAATAAACCGGAAAACGCGCCCAGCCAGGCCAGTTCCGCCAGCACCACGCTGCGCACCTGCCGCCGCGACGCCCCCAGCGCCCGCATCAGACCGACATCGAACAGCCTCTCGTCGCGAGTGGCCGCCAGCGACGCCCACAACACCAGCACGCCGGCGGCCAAGGCCAGGCCGAACATGGCCTCGATGCCGCGCGACAGCTTGTCCATCATCGCCCTCACCTCGGTCAGGATCGCCCCGACGTCGATCACGGTCAGATTGGGAAACTCGCCCACCAGGCGATTGACGAAATCCTCGTCCGCCGCCTCCAGCCGGAAGCTGGTGATCCAACTGGCCGGCTGCTGACTGAACTGACCGGGCGTGCCGATCACGAAGAAATTGACGCGGAAGCTGTCCCACGGCACTTCGCGCAAACTGGTGACCTTGGCGCGGTAAGCGGTGCCGGCCAGATCGAAAACCAGCGTATCGCCCAGCTTGATGCCCAAAGTGCCGGCCAGTTCCCGTTCCACCGAGAACTGCGGCGGAATCCGTTTCTGAACTGGCCACCACTGGCCCGCCGTCAGCTTGTTGCCCGGCGGCAACTCATCGCGCCAAGAGAGGTTGAACTCCCGCTCGGCCAAGCGCCGCGCGCGTTCGTCCTCATACGCGGATGGCCGTACCGGGCGCTCGTTGATCGCGATCAGCCGCGCCCGCACCATGGGCGCCAATTCAGGCGCCGCGCGTCCCTCCGCGGCGAAGGCGTTGCGCACGCCGTCGAGCTGGTGGCGCTGAATATTGATGACGAATTTATTCGGCGCGTCCGCCGGCACGCTGCGTTGCCAGGCGCCGATCAGGTCGTCGCGCACAATGGTCAGCGTCAGCAAGGCCATCAGGCCCACCGACAAGGACACGATCTGGATCACCGCCAGCCAGTGGCGGCGGGCGATATTGGCGATGCCGAAGCGCCAGCCCACGCGGCGTCCGCGCGGCAGCCGCCGCATCAGATAGACCACGCCCAGCGCCAGCGCGCCCACCGCGGCGAAGAAACCCAGCATGCCGGCCAGCAGCCAGCCGGCCACAGCCAGGTCGCCAACTTGCCAGGCGGCCAGGCCCAGCAGCGCCACCAGGGCCAGCAAGGGCGCCAGCAGGCCCTGACGCGTCGGCGTCAATTCATCGCGCAGCACCGCCGCCGGCGGCACGTCGCGTATGCCCATCAAGGGCGGCAGAGCCAGGCCGGCCAGCAACACCAGCGAGGCCAACGGCCCCACCAGCCAGGTCAGCCAGCCCGGATCCGGCAGAATCTCGCCGACATAACCGCTGGCGAGCCGCATCAGCGCCAGTTGCACACCGAAGCCGCCGGCGGTGCCCAAAGCGCCGGCCAGCAGCCCCAACAATAGAAACAGGCTGACGAACAAGCCCCACACCTCGCCCGCCGTCAGACCCAGGCAGCGCAGCACCGCCACCTGCTGCCAATGGCGCGCCAGGTAACGGCGAACCACCAGCGCCACCGCTGACGCGGCCAGCGCCACGGTCAGCATCGCGGTCAGGCCGAGAAAGCGCCGCGCGCGCTCCAGCGCTGTGCGCACCTCCGGCCTCGCCTCCTCGACGTTTTCCAGCCGCGCGTCTTTGGGCTTGGCCTTGTCCAGCCACTGGCGGAAATCGGCGATGCCGCGATCGTCGCCGGCGAACATCAAGCGCCACCGCGCGCGGCTGCCTTCCTGGATCAGGCCGGTGGCGGCCAGGTCGGCGCGGTTGAACATCAGCCGCGGCACGAAGTTGTACAAATCCATCGCGCCGTCCGGCTCGCGGATGATTTCGCCGGCCAGCCGCAGTTGCGCGCCTCCCACGCCCAGGGTGTCGCCCAGCTTCAGCTTCAAGCGCCGCATCAGCCTGGCGTCGGCCCAGGCAGTGCCCGCGGCCGGTCGCAAGCTGCCGCTGGCGATGCGGCCGTCGGCCAGCCTCACGCTGACTTCGCCGCGCAGGGGATAGTTGTCGCTGACCGATTTATACGTGGCCAAAGCCGCCTGGCCGCCGGAAAACACCATGGAAGGAAAGCTGATGTTGTCGGCCAGCCGCAGGCCCCGCTTCTCCGCCTCGCGGCGGATAGGCTCCGACGCCGGCTGATTGCCGTTGAGCACCAAGTCCGCGGCCAGCAGCTGCGTGGCCTGGGTGGTCAGCGCGCGCTCTACGCGGTCGGAGAAAAAGGCCACGCTGCTCATCGCCATCACCGCCACCACCAGAGCCAGGGCCAGGATGGTGAGCTCGCCGGACACCAGTTCGCGGCGGATGAAGCGCAACACCAAGGTTAAGCGGCCGGCGAGAGTCATGAGCGCGCCCCGTTGAGCTTGCCTTCCACCAGCCGGTAGATGGCGTCGCAGCGGCTGGCCAGCTCGGTGTCGTGGGTGACCAGCACCAGAGCGGTGCCCTGCTCGGCGTTGAGCTGGAACAGCAGATCGATGATCTGGCGGCCGCTGTGCGGGTCCAGATTGCCGGTGGGCTCGTCGGCGAACAATAGCCCGGGGTGAATGACGAAGGCGCGCGCCAAGGCGACTCGTTGCTGCTCGCCGCCGGACAAGTGGCGCGGATAATGGCCCAGCCTATGGCTGAGGCCGACGCGGTCCAGCATCTGGCGCGCCGCTTCGCGCGCGTCGGCGCGGCCGGCCAGCTCCAGCGGCAGCATCACGTTTTCCTGCGCGGTCAGTTGCGGCATCAGCTGGAAATTCTGGAACACGAACCCCACCTTGTCTCTGCGCAGCAGCGCGCGCGCGTCTTCGCTCAAGCCGGACAAGGCTTGGCCAAACAAGGACACCTCGCCGCCGGACGGATGATCCAGACCCGCCAACAGGGACAACAGGGTAGACTTGCCGGAACCGGAAGCGCCGACGATGGCCACGCTCTCGCCCGGATACAGGGTTAGCGTGGCGCTGCGCAGGATGTTCAGCGGCTCGCCGTGGAAATGCACCTGCTTGGCCAGCTCGCTGGCCGACAACACCGCCTGAGTTTCAATTGGATTCATTTATGCGCTCGATACTAAGCAAAGTTCTACTTTCCGCCGGCCTGTGCCTGCTGATGTTGCCGGCGTCCGCCGCCACGATATTGGTATTCGGAGACAGCCTGTCCGCCGGTTACGGCCTGTCTCCCGGCCAGGGCTGGGTCAGCCTGCTCGCCAAGGAGATGGGGGCGAAGCACCGCATCGTCAATGCCAGCATCTCAGGCGAAACCACCGCCGGCGGCCTGGCCAGGTTGCCAGACGCACTGGCGCGCCATCGTCCGGACATCGTGGTGCTGGAGCTGGGCGCCAACGACGGGCTGCGCGGCCTGCCGCTGGAGCAGATGCGCGGCAACCTGTCCAAGATGATCGCCTTGGCCAAACAAAGCAAGGCCAAGGTAGTGCTGGTGGGCATGGCCCTGCCCCCGAACTATGGCCCGCAATACGGCGCCGAGTTCCGCAAAGCCTACGCCGACTTGGCCAAACGCGAGCGCCTCTCCTTCGTGCCCTTGCTGGTGGCCGGCTTCGAGGCCGATTTGTCCCAGTTCCAACCGGACGGGCTGCACCCTGTCGCCGCCGCCCAGCCCGCGATGATGCGCACGGTCAAGGCCAAGCTGCCGCTGAGCTGAAACACCTCCCGCGCGGCGGTTTTCCGTTGCGTCGGGACATTTGCGGCGGCGACTGTATTAGAGCCTGTTCAAAATCTCGCGAGCAAGAGCGAGACAGGACGAAAACGGATGAAGAAGCGGAGTGTACACACGGTGCATGAGCATTTTGAAGCGGTTTTCAACGCCGTATCGCCGCGGCGCAGCAGACTTTGAACAAGCTCTAAGAGCCTGTTCACGATCTCGCGAGCAAGAGCGAGACAAGGCGAAAACGAGCGAAAAAGCGGAATGTACACGTGGTACATGAGCATTTTGAGCTTGTTTTTAACGCCGTATCGCCGCAGCGCAGCAGATCGTGAACAGGTTCTAACCCCGCTCCGGCTCAGCGTCCCACACGCACACCCGGTTGCGACCGGATGCTTTGGCCCGGTACAAGGCGGCGTCCGCCTGCAGCAAAGCCTGCTGGCTGCCGTTCAGTGGCGGCTGGCCCGCCACGCCGATGGACACCGTCTGCGCGTAGCCGTCGGGTAATCCGTCCAGTTGAGCTTGGGCCAGGCGCAGCCTGACCGCCTCCATCTTCTCCGCCAGCCTCTCAGGCGCCAAGCCAGGGGCCAGCACCACAAACTCCTCTCCGCCATAGCGCGCCAGCGTCATCCAGCCCTCCAGACAGGAGGCAATGAGCTGCGCCGCCTGCTGCAACACCTGGTCGCCCACCAAATGGCCAAAGCGGTCGTTCACTTGCTTGAACTCGTCCAGATCCAACATCGCCAGGCTCCAGACCGCCTCGTTGGACTGATCCAGTTCCGCCATCCGGCAACGCAAGGCCCGCTGATTCAAGCAGCCGGTCAACACGTCGGAGTCCGCCAGCAGATTCATCTGCTCAGCCGCCTGCTGCAACATCTGCCTGCGCTGCTCCAGCAGTTCCCGCTTGGCCGCGCTTTCCGCGTACAGCGCTTGCAGGCAGCGCAGCACCACCGCATTGCGCTCGCGCAGTCTCACGGTGTCGCGCAGCAGGGGATTGAAGCTGGACAGGAATTCCCACTGCACCAGGATGAAGATCACCGCGCCCACCAGCAAAGCGCTGTACAGCAAAGTGCCCTCGCAGTGGAAACGATACAGCGGGTATATCCAGTAACCGACGAAAAACGTCAGGTGCAGATCGCGGCACGGGGCCAGCAGCAGGCAGACCGCGGCGAAGCCGCCGGCTAGCCACAGCACCACCACGATGCGGTAAGGCCCCTCCGTCTGGGGAAACATGAACCACATCATCATGCTCCACACCAGCGCGCTGAACAGCATCAACTGCCGCAGCGCCTGATAATGCCGGAACACTTGATCCTGGCTATGCGCGTCACGGCGAAAACGATAAACCAGGCGCGCGAACAGCAACTGCATCAGCAGGAACATCCCCACCCAGCTCAAGATGCGCCAGCCGGGCGCATGCCCGAACATCAGCAGACCAAATAGCGGGATGGCGATGAAAGACTGCAGAATCGAAAGCTGGAGCATGGAAACGAACTGACGCACCAATTCCGCCTCCAACTGCGGATGAGGCGCTTGCCAGGGAAACGGCATCAGAATGCCCAGTCTCCGCCTCACGCCTCGCCCTCTCTCGCCAGGCAGACGCGGTCGCGCCCCTGCGCCTTGGCTTGATACAGCGCCTTGTCCGCCTGTTGCAGCAGACTCAGCGGGTCCACGCCCCGCCGCCAGGCGGCCACGCCGCAGGACAAGGTCACGGGCAAGTCGCCGGTCAGACGCCGCCAGTCCCAGCCACCCACCTTGCCGCGCAGCGCCTCCATGCGCCGGTTCAACTCAGAGCCGCTGCAGGCAGGCGCCAGCAGCAGGAACTCCTCCCCGCCGTAACGGCCGAACAGCTCGCCATCCACCAGCGCCTGCTGCGCCAGCGCGCACAGCTGTTGCAACACCTCGTCGCCGCGCGCATGGCCGCAACTGTCGTTGATGCGCTTGAAATGGTCCAGATCGATGATGGCGATGGCGAAAGGCGCGCCCTGGGTTTCCGAATGTTCCAGCAAGCGCTCCATTTCCCGCATCAAGGAGCGCATGTTCAACACGCCGGTCAAGGGATCGCGCGAGGCCAGCTCGCTGATGCGCTCCACCGCCCCGTCCAGTTCTATGTTTTTCTGCTCCAGCATCGCGTTGTAACTATCCAACTGCGCCTGCTCCAACGTCAACTCTCGCATCAGGCTGGCGTTTTCTGCGCGCTGTCCCATGGACTCCAGCGCAAAGCGATGCAACAAAGAGGTGAACAACGTCAGCGACAGGCAATAGACGAGGCCGGAAGCGCCCACCCAGCGCAGCACCGGCTCCGGAGAGAGGAACAGACGCAGCAGCAGCAAGCCCCAGAGCGGACCGACGAAACCATAAAACAGCTCACGGCGCGCCGACAGCATCGCGCCTTGCACCGCGCTGACCGCAATGCCCCACAGCACCACGATCAGACTATATGTCAGATCGTCTCCAGGCATCAGAATCCAGGCCGCGGCGCCCCAGCCCGAGCCCGCGGCGACGATCTGCGCTGAGAAGCGCCGATACAAGGCGGCGATCTGCCAATCGTCGTGTTCGGGGCAGCGGCTGGCGCGCCAAGTGGTGCCCCACAAGCTCAGCAGCAGCAGGCTAAAAAGCAGCAGCCACAGCAAGGCGGCCGCAAGCGGCGCCCTCCCCCATTCCAGGCCGGTCAGCAAGGCAGCGCCCAACAAGGCGTGCGGCACGGACAGGTGGGTGGAGCGCATCACATGCAGCATGGTGTAGCTGTCCAGCTGGCTGATCGGCAGAGACATGGCTCGGGCCTGTCATTATCTTGGTAGCTTATTGTTAGTTATAGCGAGCAATGCGCCAAGTCGGCCAAGGCCGCGCAATAAAAAGCCCCGCGGGCCAAGGCGCGCGGGGCAGGGTTGGACGCAATCCGTTTACGACGGATTACAGGTCCTTGGCGTTTTCAGCCAGGTAGGAAGCCACGCCTTCAGCGCTCGGCTTCATGCCTTTCTTACCCTTGTTCCAACCCGCCGGGCATACTTCGCCGTGCTCTTCGGTGAACTGCAGCGCGTCAACCATGCGCAGCATTTCGTCGACGTTGCGGCCCAGCGGCAGGTTGTTCACCACTTGGTGCTGCACCACGCCGGAGCGGTCGATCAGGAAAGAGCCGCGGAAAGCGACGCCGCCATCGGCTTCAACGTCGAAGGCCTTGCACAGTTCGTGCTGGATATCGGCCACCAGGGTGTAGCCAACCTGGCCGATGCCGCCTTTTTCCACCGGGGTATTGCGCCATGCGGCGTGAGTGAACTGGCTGTCGATGGACACGCCGATCACTTCCACGTTCTTGGCTTTGAAGTCGGCCAGACGGTGGTCGAAAGCGATCAGTTCGGACGGGCACACGAAGGTGAAGTCCAGCGGGTAGAAGAATACTACCGCGTATTTGCCGGCGGTAGCTTGCTTGAAGGAGTAGTTGTCAACGATCTGACCATCGCCCAGCACGGCGGAGAAGGTTTTCGCGCCATCGAAGAAGGGGGCTTGTTTGCCAACGAGTACGGCCATTGCGGATCTCCTTAAAGGTCTTGGTATGACTGCGCTTCCCTGATCGGGCGTCGGGAAACGCGGCGGAATGCGAGGCTTTATAAATCAGGCCCGCCAACATCGGCAAATTGTAAATCCATATCGTTGCGATAAAGTTTTGCAATGCCGGCCCGGCAGGCGCTCGCGTCAAGTATGAGGCTGCTGTTAGATTGGGCCAAAAGCGCAAGGTTCAAGCCAAGGCCGTCAAGAGCCTCAGAATGAAAAACGGCCGCTGCTTGCGCAACGGCCGTTATCGTCGGATCAAACCAGCATCAAGCGGACGGCTCGGCCTTCTGGCGCAGACGCAGGTTCAGTTCGCGCAGTTGCTTGTCGTCCACCGCGTTGGGCGCGTTGGTCAGCAGGCACTGAGCGCGCTGGGTTTTCGGGAAGGCGATCACGTCGCGGATGGACTCCGCGCCGCACATCAGCGTCACCAGGCGGTCCAGACCGAAAGCCAGGCCGCCATGCGGCGGCGCGCCGAACTTCAGGTTGTCCAACAGGAAGCCGAACTTGTTCTGCTGCTCTTCCGGGCTGATTTTCAGCGCGCCGAACACTTTTTCCTGGATGTCGGCGCGATGGATACGGATGGAGCCGCCGCCGATTTCCCAGCCGTTCAGCACCATGTCGTAGGCGCGCGCCAGGCAGGCGCCCGGATCGGTGGCCATCAGATCCTCGTGGCCCGGCTTCGGGCTGGTGAACGGATGGTGGCAAGCGGTCCAGCGATCGTCGTCCTCGTCGTGCTCGAACATCGGGAAGTCCACCACCCACAGCGGACGCCATTCCTTGACGAAGTAGCCGTTGGCCAGGCCGTGTTCGTGGCCGATCTTGATGCGCAGCGCGCCGATGGCCTCGTTCACCACCTTGGCCTTGTCCGCGCCGAAGAAGATGATGTCGCCGTTTTGCGCGCCGGTGCGCTCGATGATGGCTTTCAGGCCGCCCTCGGACAGAAACTTGACGATGGGCGACTGCAGGCCTTCTTCCGTCGGCTTGCTGGCGTCGTTGACCTTGATGTAGGCCAGACCCTTGGCGCCGTAGATTCCGACGAACTGGGTGTAGTCGTCGATTTCCTTGCGGCTGAGGCCGGAACCGCCCGGCACGCGCAGGGCCACCACGCGACCGCCCGCCATGTCGGCCGCGCCGCGGAACACCTTGAACTCTTCCGACTTCATCACATCGGTCAGTTCGGTGAATTTCAGATCCACGCGCATGTCCGGCTTGTCGGAGCCGTAGTAGAACATCGCGTCGGCGTAAGTCATGCGCGGGAACTGCGGCAGCTCCACGCCCAGCACGTCGCGGAAGATCTCCTTGGTCATGCCCTCGGTGATGTCCATGATCTCATCCTCGTTCAGGAACGAGGTCTCGATATCGATCTGGGTGAACTCCGGCTGACGGTCGGCGCGCAGGTCTTCGTCTCGGAAGCACTTGGTGATCTGGTAGTAGCGGTCAAAGCCGGCCACCATCAGCAATTGCTTGAACAGCTGCGGCGATTGCGGCAACGCGAAGAATTCGCCCGGATGCACGCGGGACGGCACCAGGTAATCGCGCGCGCCTTCCGGCGTGGAGCGGGTCAGCATCGGGGTTTCGATATCGATGAAGCCCTGCTTGTCCAGATGGTTGCGCACGCCCATCGCCACCTTGTAGCGCAAGCGCAGGTTTTTCTGCATCGCCGGGCGGCGCAGATCAATCACGCGGTTGGTCAGGCGCACGTTCTCGGACAGGTTTTCGTCGTCGATCTGGAACGGAGGCGTGGCGGCGGCGTTGAGGATTTCGATTTCCTTGGCCAGGATTTCGATCTCGCCGGAAATCATCTTGCTGTTGGCGGTGCCGGCCGGACGCTCGCGCACGATGCCGGTGATGGACAGCACGTATTCGCCGCGGCTGCTGTCGGCCAGCTGGAACGCTTCCGGGGTGTCCGGATCAATCACCACCTGCACCAGGCCTTCGCGGTCGCGCAGGTCGATGAAGATCACGCCGCCATGGTCGCGGCGGCGGTGAGCCCAGCCCTTCACGGTGACGGTCTGGCCGAGGTATTTCTTGTCAATAAGTCCGCAATAGTCGGTACGCATTTGGGTAAACCCTTTTATTCAAATTCGTTGAGGCTTCCCCGCCCGGGGGAAAGAAAGGCGTTAAGGGCTAGACAGGGTGTCGGTCTAGCCCTGCCGATTATGTTCGTCGTTCAGGCGCGGACGCTGGGCGGCCGGCGGCGGATTCGGCGCCACCATGCCCATGGAGATCGCGTATTTCAACGCTTCGTCCACGCTCATGTTCAAGTTGCGGGTGTCCTTCTTGGCCACCATCACGAAATAACCCGAGGTCGGGTTGGGGATGGTGGGCACATAGACCCCGATGAACTCGTCGTCGGACAAGGATTCGGACACGACATCAGGCAGCGGGCCGGTTTGAAACGCCACCGTCCACATGCCGGAATGAGGAAACTGGACCAGCAGCGCCTTTTTGAAGGCCTGGCCGGAATCGGACAGCAAGGTGTCGCTGACTTGCTTGACGCTGTTGTAAATGCTCTTCACCACCGGAATGCGGGACAGCAGCGCGTCCCACATATCCAGCACGCGCTGGCCCAGCACATTGGCGGCCAACATGCCGGTGCCCAACAGAATCATCACCGACAGCACCACGCCCAGGCCCGGCAGATGGAAGCCGAGCAAGGCCTCCGGCTGCCATTCCTGCGGCAGCAGGTTCAGCGTCTGGTCCAGCGAAGTGACGATCAGGTTCAACACCCACAGCGTCACGGCCAGGGGCAACCACACCAGCAAGCCGGTGACCAGATAGCCCTTTAGCGTCATTTTGATTTGCGGCGTCATTGGGGTTTACGCGCACCCACAGCCAGTGCCGCAACTATGCCCGCCGCCGCTGTCCGAAGACGCGCTGTCGGAGGATGCGGAGGATGAGCCGCCCTTGAAGTCCGTGGCGTACCAGCCGGAACCTTTCAACTGGAAGCCGGCCGCGGACAGCTGCTTGCGATACTCGGCGCTGCCGCAGGCAGGGCATTGAGCGATCGGCTCGTCGCTGAGTTTTTGCAGGTGCTCTTTGGCGACGCCGCAGGCGCCGCAACGGTATTCGTAGATTGGCATAGCTTTGCTTCCCCACCAGTAATCATGATGGCATAATAAACCGAACTCATGCTGCACTGCACTATCCGAGCGAGAACTTCCGCTCGGCATGCCTAGTCGGACAGATGCGGACGAAGTGCCTCGAGATCAAGCCTTCGTTCCCGCCAAATCGTCGATTATATCCGACTGAATCGTCAATACAAAAATCCCTTTGCTTCATTAGCCCGCAATACTGCCCTGCAACCCTACAAATCCCGGAGGTCACATGGTTTACCAAGAGGGTCAGATGGAAAGCATTCGCAACATTCTTGCCGGCAAGAAAGGCCTGATCGTCGGCATCGCCAATGAGAACAGCATCGCCTACGGCTGCGCCAGCGTATTACGCGACCTTGGCGCGGAGTTCGCCGTTACCTACCTGAACCAGAAAGCGGAAAAATACGTGCGTCCGCTGGCCGACCAACTGGGCTCGCCGCTGGTGCTGCCGCTGGACGTGGAGCAGCCCGGGCAGATGGAAGCGGTGTTCGAGGCGATCCGCCAGCAATGGGGCAAACTGGATTTTGTCATTCACTCCATCGCCTTCTGCCCCATGGACGACCTGCACGGCCGCGTCACCGACTGCTCGCTCGCCGGTTTCCAGCAGGCGATGCGCGTGTCCTGCTATTCCTTCATCGAAATGGCCCGCTTGGCAGAGCCTTTGATGATTCAGGGCGGCAGCCTGATCACCATGAGCTATTACGGCGCGGACAAGGTGGTGGAGAACTACAACATCATGGGCCCGGTCAAGGCGGCGCTGGAAAGTGTATCGCGCTACCTGGCCAGCGAACTGGGCGCCAAGAACATCCGCGTGCACGCGGTGTCTCCCGGCCCGCTGCGCACTCGCGCCGCCTCCGGCATCGCCCATTTCGATCAATTGATCGAGGACGCCATCGCGCGAGCGCCGCAGAACCGCCTGGTGGAAATCGAAGACGTGGGCACCACCTGCGCCTTCCTCATCTCCGAAGCCGCCCGCGGCCTGACCGGTCAAACCATCTATGTCGATGGCGGCCATCACATCAAGGCCTGAGGGAGCACGCCATGACTCGCGACGAACATGCTTTTTCCGACATCCTCCAACAGGCCGTTGGCCTGGGCCCGCTGCCGATGGCCGTGGCCCACCCCTGCAGCCGCGAAGCGCTGCTGGGCGCGGTGGAGGCAGCCGACCACGGCATCGCCACTCCCATTCTGGTCGCCCCCGCCGCCAGGCTGGCCAAGTTGGCCGACGAACTGGAAGTGGACCTGAAGCGCTTTGAGCTGGTCGACGTGCCGCACAGCCATGCCGCCGCCGAACAGGCGGTGACCCTGGTGCGCGAAGGCTACGCCGACATTCTGATGAAGGGCAGCCTGCACACCGACGAATTCATGGGCGAAGCGCTGGCGCGCGGCACCGGCATCCGTACCGACCGCCGCATCAGCCACGTTTGGATCATGAAGGTGGAAACCTATCCGCGTTATCTGTTCATCACCGACGCCGCGATCAATATCGAGCCCGACCTGCTGACCAAGCGCGACATCTGTCAGAACGCCATCGACCTGACCCAGGCGCTGGGCATTTCCCAGCCCAAGGTGGCCATCCTGGCGGCGGTGGAAACCATCAATCCGGCGATGCGCTCCACACTGGACGCCGCCGCGCTGTGCAAGATGGCGGATCGCGGCCAGATCACCGGCGCCATCCTCGATGGCCCGCTGGCCTTCGACAACGCCATCTCGCGCGAAGCCGCCGACAGCAAAGGCATCGTCTCACCGGTGGCCGGCGACCCGGACATCCTGCTGGTGCCGGACCTGGAAGCCGGCAATATGCTGGGCAAGCAGCTGACCTATCTCGCCGCCGCGGCTTCCGCCGGCATCGTGATGGGCGCGCGCGCGCCCATCGTGCTGACCAGCCGCGCCGACGACGCCACCGGCCGCCTCGCCTCCGCCGCGGTGGCCAACCTGCTGGCGCACAAACGCCGGCAAAGCGGGCCCCGCTCATGAGCCGGGTACTGCTCGCCGTTAACGCCGGTTCCTCCACGCTTAAATTCCGCGCCTTCACCTCGGATGGACGCCAGTTGCTGGCGCGCGGCATGGTGGACCGCTTTGGCCAGACCAAGCCGGAACTGCAATTGCTGGACGGCAAGGGCCAGACGCTGAGCCGCCACGCGCTGGACGACGGCAGCCGCGGCAGCGCCATCGCCGCGGTGATCAACAGCCTGGCCGATCAGCAGCTGGAGCCGCTGGCCGTGGTGCACAGGGTGGTGCACGGCGGCGGCCGCTTCACCGCCGCGCTGCGGCTGGACGCCGACATTCGCGCTCAGCTGGAGGACTATGTGGCGCTGGCGCCGCTGCATCAGCCGGTCAGTCTGTCCGTGATCGCCGCCTTCGAGGAGTACGACGCCCGTTTGCCGCAGTTCGCCTGCTTCGACACCGCCTTCCACGCTCAGCAGCCGGAAGTGGCCACCCGCTTCGGCATCGCCCGCCACTGGCACGACGACGGCGTTCGCCGCTACGGCTTCCACGGCCTGTCCTACGCCGCCATCGCGCGGCGGCTGCCGGAACTGGGCCTGGACCGCGCCAAGGTGGTGGTCTGCCACCTGGGCAGCGGCGCCAGCGCCTGCGCGCTGGACGCCGGCCGCAGCATGGCCTCCAGCATGGGCTTCTCCGCGGTGGACGGACTGATGATGGGCAGCCGTCCCGGCTACATCGACCCTGAAGTCATTCTCTACTGGCAGGAACAGGCCGGCATGAGCGTGGCCGATGTGCGGCGCGAGCTGTATAAGAACTCCGGCCTGCTAGGGGTCTCCGGTCTCTCGTCCGATATGCGCGAACTGCTGGCCAGCGATTTGCCGGCGGCGCGCGAAGCCATAGAGCTGTTCTGCTATCGGGTGGCGCGCGAGGTGGCCAGCCTGGCCGCGGCGATGAAGGGCCTGGATGCGCTGATATTCACCGCCGGCGTGGGCGAGCACTCGCCGGAGGTGCGCGGCCGAGTGCTGCAACAGCTGGCCTGGCTGGGCTTTGAAGCCGACCAGGCGGCCAACCTGGCCCAGGCCAGGCGGCTGACCACCGCCGCCAGCGCGCGCGCCGCCTATGTGCTGCCCACCGACGAGGAGGGCGAGATGGCGCGCCAAGCGGCCGCGCTGCTGCAATAAGCGCAGGGCCCGCCCATGGGCGGGCCGCTCACATTCTTTCCAGCAGCCGCGCAGCGGACTCCAGCCCCGGACAGCTCGCGAGGCTCACTCCAACCAATCGCTCATCGTCAGGCCAATGCCCAGCGCGCGAGTGCGCACGTTGTAGTCGATCAGGCTTTCGCCGTAACCGTCGAAAGCCTGCACATACCCCCTCAACTTGCCCTTCACCGGGAAACTCCAGTCCAATTGCAGGCCGTGCTTGCCGCTGTCGAAATTAGGCCGCCACAAGGCGCTGAAAGTCTGGCCGCGATATTGGTAGATCGCCTGCAGATCGCCGTGCCCCATGTATTTCACGATATCCGGGTTGTCGTCCTTGTCGCCGGATTCCGGCAGCCGCGCCCACCAGCGTCCTTGCAAGGTAAACGGACCGTTGTCCAGCGCCGCCATCGCGTACACCCGGTTCCAGCTGCGCGACAAGGGATTGGCTCGGCCGTTGGATTGATGCAACAAACCCAGGCCGCCCATGCGCAGCCGGGTGTCGCCCCAGGCCCAGGCGGACGGCAACGGGAAGGTCAGGATCAACTCCGGTTCGTAGTCGGTGCCGCGGAACGGCGCGGAATGCGCCTGGTTGTAGATTTGCCAATGCGATTGCTGGGTGTAGGCGAACCACAGGTTCAGTGGGGTATCGAACATGTCTTCCCACACCTTGGTCTTGAACGACAGCTGGAACTTGGCCTCGGTCTTGTCCAGATGCCCGCCCGGCGTCTGACTGGGCGAACGGGTTGGCGATTGCGGCTCGTTGTTGGGCCTGGCCATCTGCCAGACCGGCAGATAGTAATTGGGGCGGTACAAGCGGAAACCGAATGTGTCTCCACGGGAGCGGCCGTCCAGATCCCATGCCTCGGCCAACCGGCTGGGCGCCGGCGCCGCATCCGGCGGAACGCCGCCGGCCGAAACCTGCCGCTCCTGAGACGGAACGGCGGGGGAAGGCAAGGCCGCCGCCGCGGGCTGGCCGGCAGCTAGTCCGTCATAGCAGGCCAAACGCAGCTTGGCGTCCGCCAGGCGGCCGCACTCGGCCAGTTGCTGCGGCAGCTCCGCCGCCAAGGTCTGCGCCGCGCACAAAGCCAGCGCACATGCCGTCCATCCAGACATAGCCATGCCTCCCCCAGGGAAATCAATGCGCCAGACACACAAAAGGCTCCGCGATGCGGAGCCTTTGCGTATTCTTCAGCTCTGGGCTGTGATCAGGCCATGGCCTTGATCTGAGCCGACAGACGGCTCTTGTGACGAGCGGCCTTGTTCTTGTGGAACACGCCCTTGTCAGCAATGCGGTCAATCACTTTTTCGGAAGTGTGGAACACTACCTTGGCAGCGGCTTTATCGCCGGCTTCAACTGCCTTGAGCACTTTCTTAACTGCAGTACGGAATGCAGTACGCAGGCTGGCGTTGTGCGCGCGCTGCTTAAGGGCTGTGCGTGCACGCTTGCGAGCTTGTGCGCTGTTAGCCATGAATCTTTCTCCTGATGAGCGGAATCTGAAACCCGCGATTCTAAGCCCTAAACTCAGGTTTTGCAACAATAAACCTGGCGGCGTACACTAGCGGGCCTGCTCAACGCTAGATAAACCACCCGCAACATGAATCTGCTCAAGGCTCTGGCTGCTGTCAGCAGCATGACCATGGTGTCCCGCATCCTGGGCCTGGTCCGCGACACCATCATCGCTCGCGTTTTCGGGGCCGGCATGGCCGCCGACGCCTTCAACGCCGCCTTCAAGATTCCCAACATGCTGCGCCGCCTGTTCGCCGAAGGCGCGTTTTCGCAAGCTTTCGTGCCCATTCTGGGCGAATACAAGAACCAGCGCAGCGAAGAGGAAACCCGCGAATTCGTCGCCAAAATCACCGGCGTGCTGGGTTCGGTGCTGCTGCTGGTCACCGCCGTCGGCATGCTGGCCGCGCCTCTGATCATGTGGATATCCGCGCCCGGCTTTTACCGCGAGCCGGCCAAAGCGGCTCTGTTCGCCGACATCCTGCGCGTGTCCTTCCCTTATATTTTCTTCATTTCGCTGTCGTCCATGACCGGCAGCGTGCTCAACAGCTGGGGCAAGTTCTCGATTCCGGCCTTCACGCCCACCTTTCTCAACCTCAGCTTCATCGTGTTCGCGCTGTTCTTCAGCAGCCACTTTGATCCGCCCATCATGGCGCTGGCCTGGGCGGTGTTTGTCGGCGGCCTGGTGCAACTGGTGTGGCAGCTGCCCTTCCTAAAACAGATAGGCATGCTGGCGCGCCCGGTGTTCGCCTTCCGCGACCCGGCGGTCTGGCGCGTGATCAAACAGATGGGGCCGGCCATTTTCGGCGTGTCGGTCGCGCAGATCTCGCTGCTGATCAACTCCACCTTCGCCTCCTTTCTGCCCACCGGCAGCGTGTCCTGGATGTATTACGCGGACCGGCTGATGGAGTTCCCCTCCGGCGTGCTGGGCGTGGCGCTGGGCACCATCCTGCTGCCCTCTCTATCCAAACACGCGGCCACCCGCTCCGACGGCGAGTTCAGCGTGCTCTTGGACTGGGGCATCCGCCTGTCGTTGCTGCTGGCGGTGCCGGCCACTGTGGGCCTGGGCCTGTTGTCCGGCCCGCTGCTGGCCACGCTGTTCACCTACGGCAAATTCACCGCCCACGACGCGCTCATGTCGCAGCAGGCGGTGATCGCCTACTCCTTCGGCCTGCTCGGCCTGATTCTGGTCAAAGTGCTGGCGCCTGGCTTCTACGCGCGCCAGGACATCAAAACCCCGGTGCGCATCGCCCTGATCACCCTGTGCCTGACCCAAGTGATGAACCTGGCCTTCGTGTTCCCGCTCAAGCACGCCGGCCTGGCGCTGTCCATCGGTCTCGCCTCCTGCCTCAACGCCGGCCTGCTGCTGCGCGCGCTGCTCAAACGCGGCATCTACCAGCCCTCCGCCGGCTGGGGCGGCTTCCTCGGCAAAATGGCCGTGGCCATCGCCGCCATGGCCGCCGCCTTGCTGGCGCTGCAATGGCTGCTGCCCGTCCACTGGCACGGCCCAGCCTGGCAGCGCGTGGCCTGGCTCAGCCTGCTGGTGACGGCCGGCGCGGTCGTCTATTTCGCCGCGCTGTTCGCGCTCGGCTTCCGCCCGCGCGACTTCATGCGCCGCGAACGCTAAACATGAGCAGCCTGCCGCGCACGCCCTCCCTGACGCCGGCCGACCGCCAGGCCGCGGGCGTGCTGCTGGTCAGTTGCCTGTGCCTGACCCTGCTCTACTACCCCGCCAACCGCTACTGGATGCTGAACTGGCTGCAGCAATCGTGGCCGGCGCTGGGCCTGTCCTTCCGCCAGCAGGTGGTGCACAACCCGGACACCGATCTCTACCGCGCCGCCTATTGGGCGCTGGCCAGCATCGCCAGCTACTGCCTGCTGCCGCTGCTGGCCATCCGCCTGCTGGACCGCCGCCCGCTGGCCGACTTCGGCCTGGCCTGGCCGGACCGCGCCGCCTTGAAAACCGACCTGAAGCTGTTTCCGCTGTTCTACGCGGTGATGCTGCCCCTGGTGTGGTGGGCATCGGGACAGCCGGGCTTTTTGAAGATCTACCCTTTTTTCCGGCTTAGCGCAGGCGAAAGCCTGTGGCCGCACTGGCTGCTGTGGGAGCTGTTGTACTTCGCCCAGTTCGCCGCGCTGGAATTCTTCTTTCGCGGCTATATGGTGCATGGGCTCAAGCCCAGGCTGGGCGTCAGCGCCGTCTTCGTGATGGTGCTGCCCTACTGCATGATCCATTTTGAAAAACCGCTGCTGGAAAGCCTGGCCGCCATTGTCGCCGGCGTCGCGCTGGGCGCGCTCAGCTATCGCTATCGCTCCATCTGGCTGGGCATCGCCTTGCATTGCAGCGTGGCGCTGACCATGGATGTGATGGCGCTGTGGCGCAAGGGCCTGCTTTAAAAAGCGGCTCACGCTCAGCGACGCCGCGGCGATGCCGCTTTGAAAACCGATATAATTCAAGCCATGAACACTCAAGCCATGTCCCCGGAGCAATCGCCTCTGGGCAAAACCGTCAGCTACCAGGACCATTACGCCCCCGGCCTGCTGTTTCCGATCCCCCGCCAAGTCAAGCGCGACGAAATCGGCGTGGACGCCGCCGCGCTGCCATTTGCCGGCGTGGACATCTGGACCGGTTTCGAGCTGTCCTGGCTCAATGCGCGCGGCAAGCCGCAGGTGGGCATCGCCACCTTCCGCATCCCCGCCGACAGCCCCAACCTGATAGAATCCAAATCGTTCAAGCTTTATCTGAACAGCTACAACCAGACCCGGATGGCCGGCCTGGACGCGCTGCGCCGCCAGCTGGCCGACGACCTATCCGCCGCCGCCGGCAAGGCGATAGGCGTCGACATCATGCTGCCGCAAGAGTTTGGCGGCGAAACCATCGCCGAACTGGCCGGCGACTGCATCGACGATCTGGACATCGAGGTGGATAACTACGCGCCCTGCCCGCAGATCCTGCGCGCCGACGCCGACGATGTCGTCAGCGAAACCCTGTGCAGCCATCTGCTGAAATCCAACTGCCTGGTCACCGGCCAACCGGACTGGGGCAGCGTGCAGATCCGCTACACCGGCCCACGGCTGGACCGCGAGGCGCTGCTGCGCTACCTGATAGGCTTCCGCCAGCACAATGAATTCCACGAGCAATGCGTGGAACGCATCTTCACCGATCTGCTGCGCGCCTGCGCGCCCAGCCGGCTCACCGTCTACGCACGCTACACCCGCCGCGGCGGACTGGACATCAACCCCTTCCGGAGCAATTGCGGCGAGATGCCGGTGGGGAATACCCGCACCGCGAGGCAATAAGGTTGTTCTAAGAACCAGTTCAAAGTCTGCTGCGCTTCGTGGAGCGTTGCACGGTGAATACAAGCTCAAAATGCTCATGTACCACGTGTACATTCGGCTTTTTCGCTCGTTTTCGCCTTGTCTCACCCTTGCTCGCGAGACTTTGAACAGGCTCTGAGCGGGGAAAAGCAAACAGGCCGGCAAATGCCGGCCTGTTTGTCGTATTGGAAACGATGATCAATGGTTCAAGGGTAGAACCAATACAAGCTATACCCCATCGCATGCACCTTGCCCGCATCCAAGCGCATGGTCACCTTGACCTCGCTGTTGGCGTTGAAATGCCCCAGCTTGAAATCGTCGGGCTTCAAATACTCCTTGGGCGCGAACACTTTGCGGATCAGCACTTGGTCGTCCGAATCCTTCAAGGTCACTTCCAGCATCGGATAGGCCTGGGAGTAAGTGGCGTGGTTCTTCAGCGTGGCGGATAACTGGATCAGATTGGGGAAATCCGGGACGAAGGCCAATTCCGACCACTCGGTGCGCACGCGGGCGATGTCGGTGGGCCAAGGCACCGCGCAGCCTACGGCGCCGCACAGGCTTTCCAGCGTCGGACGCAGCTCCGGCACTTCCGCCGCGATCCGGGTGCGGTTGAAATACACCAATTGGCCGGCCAACACCAGCACGCCTATCACCGAGGCGAGGACGGCCAGGAAGGTTAGCGCCGGATGGCGTCGACGCGGCGACTCGTCCGGCTCGTCTTCACGGTGGCTAGACAGCGGCTCGACGCGCGCTTCCTGCATCGGTCTGGCGGGGGGCTCTTCAAACTTGGGCTCAGCAATCGCTGCCGGCGCGGCTTCCGCTTCCGGTTCCGGCGCGGGGCGACGACGGTTGCCGAACACTTCCGGCGCGGGCTCCGCGGCGGCAGGCGGCTCGGCGTCAAACGGGTTGCCCAGCGGCGCGCTGACATGGCGATTCTGCATCGCCTCCGCCAAAGCGCGCTGGAACTCCTCGACGTCGGCGCGGGCGGCCGGGGTCTCCTCCGCCATCGGCGGGGGCATCAGCAATTCGTCCGGCGGGGCTTCAGCAGTGCTGGCGCCCGGATCGAAATCCGGCACTTCCAGCTCGAAATCGTCCAGCGCCTCGCGAGGCTGGGCAGCCGGCTGCGGAACGGCCGGCTGTGGCGCCACGGCGCGCGGAGGCTCCGCCGGCGGCGCTTCCGCCGCGACGAAGTGCTCGGTGGCGTTGAACACATGCGAACAGCGCCCGCAGCGCACCAAGCCATTGGCGGCCGCTAATTGGGCATCATTGACCTTGAAGCGTGTCTGGCAATTGGGGCACTGTGTCGTATATGTCATACCGTGGGACGTCGGGTTCCTGTCAGTCTGGTCCATCCTTCGTCGAACACCGGAGCGTCCATCTGGAACCATTGTTCGTAGATGGCCGACAATTCTTCGGCTTGTTCGGCGAGAATGCCTGAAAGCACGATTCTACCACCGGTTTTGACGTGGCTCGCCAGCAACTGGCCCAACATGCGCAGCGGATTGGCCAGAATATTGGCCAGTACCACGTCGTAGACCGCTTCCGGGTTCTGGTCCGGCAGGCGGAAATCCGCCTTGACCTGGTTCTGCTCGGCGTTGTCCTGGCTGGCCCGCACCGCCTGCGGGTCGATATCCACGCCCAAGGCCGAGACCGCGCCCAACTTCAGCGCGGCGATGGCGAGGATGCCCGAGCCGCAACCATAGTCCAGCACGCTTTCTCCGCCTTGCAGATGCGCGTCCAGCCACTGCAGACACAAGCGCGTGGTGGGATGGCTGCCGGTGCCGAAAGCCAGGCCCGGGTCCAATTGCAGGTTGACGGCGTTCGGCGCCGGCGGTTCGTGCCAGGTCGGCGTGATCCACAGCCGGTCCGAAATCCGGATCGGATCAAACTGCGACTGGGTCAGACGCACCCAATCCTGCTCTTCCACCCGCTCCACGTTGTAGCTGGGCAGGCTCAGGCCGCAGGCGTTGGCGGCGGCGGCGATCAGCAGGGCCACGTCGGCCGCTTCATCAAACAAGGTGATGATGCGGCTGCGGCTCCACAGCTTGTCCACCGGCTCGCCGGGCTCGCCGAAAATGGGCTCTTCGCGCTCGGTGCCGGCAAAAGCGTCCTCGATCGCGGTGGACAGCGCGCCGGCGTCCATCAACGCGTCGGCCAGACGCTCGGCAACGGTTGACTCGGCGTCAATGGTGGCTTGCAGCCAGGCCATTACGCGCCCCCTTTTTTCTGCTGCGACAAACGCTGCTCCAGATAGTGAATGCACGTGCCGCCGCGTTGGAAGGCCGCGTCCATGAACAGTTCCTGATGCAGCGGAATGTTGGTCTTGATGCCGGAAATGGAGATTTCCGACAGCGCTACCCGCATCCGCGCCATCGCCTGGTCGCGGGTATCGCCGAAGGCGATCAGCTTGCCCACCATGGAATCGTAATGCGAAGGCACGGTGTAGCCCTGGTAAATATGCGAATCGATGCGAATGCCCGGGCCGCCGGCCGGATGGTAGCTTTCGATCTTGCCCGGGGACGGCACGAAGGTGAACGGGTCCTCCGCGTTGATCCGGCACTCCATCGCATGGCCGCGCAACACCACGTCTTTCTGTTTGTAGCGCAGTTTCTCGCCGGCGGCGATGCGGATCTGCTCTTGCACGATGTCGATGCCGGTAATCATCTCGGTCACCGGGTGCTCAACCTGCACGCGGGTATTCATCTCGATGAAGTAGAACTCGCCTCGCTCGAACAGGAATTCGAACGTGCCGGCGCCGCGGTAGCCGATGCGTCGGCAGGCTTCGGCGCAGGCTTCGCCTATCTTCTGGCGCTGCTTGTCGGTGATGCCCGGCGCCGGCGCTTCCTCGATGATCTTCTGGTGGCGGCGCTGCATCGAGCAGTCGCGCTCGCCCAGATAGATGGCGTTGCCGTATTCGTCCGCCAGAATCTGGATTTCGATATGGCGCGGCTCTTCCAGGAATTTTTCCATGTAGACGGTGGGGTTGCCGAAAGCCGCGCCGGCTTCGGCGCGGGTCATCTGCACCGAATTGATCAGCGCGCCTTCGGTATGCACCACGCGCATGCCGCGACCGCCGCCGCCGCCGGCGGCCTTGATGATCACCGGGAAACCGATTTTCTTGGCGATCTTGACGATTTCGGCCGGATCTTCCGGCAAGGCGCCGTCGGAGCCCGGCACGCAGGGCACGCCGGCCTCTATCATCGCGTTCTTGGCGGACACCTTGTCGCCCATCTGGCGGATGGTGTCCGGACGCGGGCCGATGAACACGAAGCCGGACTGCTCGACGCGCTCGGCGAAGTCGGCGTTTTCCGACAGAAAACCGTAACCCGGATGGATGGCCTGGGAGTCGGTCACTTCGGCGGCGGCGATCAGGGCCGGCACGTTCAGGTAACTCTTGCCGCTAGGCGCCGGGCCGATGCAAACCGACTCGTCGGCCAGCTTCACGTACTTGGCTTCGCGGTCGGCCTCGGAATGCACCACCACGGTCTTGATGCCCATTTCGCGGCAGGCGCGCTGGATACGCAGGGCAATCTCGCCCCGGTTGGCAATCAGAATTTTTTCAAACATGGAATTCTCCGCTGGCGGCCCCGCCGGCGTCGTCGCCGGCGGGGCCGCCAATGCTGTCGTGGCAAACGACAAGGGCACAGACGCTGCGCCGTGCCCCCTTGCCGTCAGCCTGTCGTCTGGCTTACTCGATGATGAACAACGGCTCGCCGAATTCCACCGGCTGGCCGTCTTCAACCAGAATGGCCTTGACCACGCCGGAACGGTCGGCTTCGATCTCGTTCATCAGCTTCATCGCTTCGATGATGCACAGGGTATCGCCGGCGTTGACGTTCTGCCCCACCTCGATGAAGCTCTTGGCGCCCGGACTGGGCGAACGATAGAACGTACCCACCATAGGCGATTTCATTGCGTTCTTGTCGTTGCTGGCCGGCGCGGCGGCCTCGGCAACCGGAGCGGCAACGGCTGCGCTTTGCGCGTTGGGCACTTGCAGTGCGGTCATCGGCTGAGCGTAAGCCATCTGCGGCGCGGCGGATACGCGGGTGATGCGGACTTTTTCTTCCCCCTCGGTCACTTCGAGTTCGGCGATGCCGGATTCCTCGACGAGATCGATCAGCTTCTTGAGTTTACGGAGATCCATTGATAATCCTTCGAGTGGGATATTCGGTAGAGTGAGTCAGGCTTGCGCGGCAAGGTGCCGGATGGCGTGCGCAAGCGCCAGTTCATAGCCGTGGGCGCCGAGTCCGCAGATCACGCCGACCGCGAGGTCGGAGAAATACGAATGTTGGCGGAACGGTTCGCGCGCATGAACGTTGGAAAGGTGGACTTCGATAAACGGCACTCGCACCGCCGCCAGCGCATCGCGCAAGGCGACGCTGGTATGGGTGAAAGCGGCCGGATTGACCAGAATGAAGGCAGTACCGTCATGCAGGCACTGCTGCACGCGGTCAATCAACACATGTTCCGCATTGCTCTGCAATGCCGACAATTCAAACCCTGCGGCGCTAGCCTGCTGTTCCAGCCGCTGGTTGATATCGTCAAGCGTTTCCCGGCCGTAGTGCTGCGGCTCCCGCTGTCCCAGCAGATTGAGGTTGGGGCCATGCAACACGAGGATTTTTCCGGTCAAAGCCTGCTCCTGTTTATCATCTTGGGCGCGAGTTTGCCGCAATTCGCTGCAAGATGTCTAGCTTTTGCATCATTTAAAACAGTTGTTTGGACACCAGGCACGGCCATTCTTCGAGTCAAAGCACTAGTATCCACGGGCGTTTTTCCACGTGGCAAGTTTTTACCGCCTTGCCGAAAATCGATGTTGATTCAGCGCAAATCCCGCCACCTCGCTCACTAAGCTGATGCCGGAGGACGGCGGCACGGGTATAATTTGCCGATTCTGAATCTTTTACGTCTTATGCAGCTTTCCGACTTCGACTACCACCTGCCCGAGCGCTTGATCGCCCAGCACCCCCCGGCGGAGCGCGGCGCCAGCCGCTTGCTGCGCGTGGCCGGCCATGAGCGCGCCAATCTGCGCTTCACCGATTTCATTGATCAGGTCAGCCCCGGCGACGTGATGGTCTTCAACGACACCCGCGTGATCAAGGCGCGGCTGTTCGGCGAAAAAGCCAGCGGCGGCAAGATCGAGGCGCTGATTGAACGCGTGCTGGACGCGCACACCGCGCTGGCCCACATCCGCTCCTCCAAATCGCCCAAGCCCGGCACCAGGCTGATCTTCGCCGATCGCTGGGAGGCGGAAATGGTAGAGCGCCACGGCGAACTGTTCAAGCTGCGCTTCCTGGCCGAGGACAATCTATTCGACATCCTGGAAACCTCCGGCAAGCTGCCGCTGCCCCCTTATATAGAGCGCGGCGCCGGTCACGAGGATGACGAGCGCTACCAAACCGTCTACGCCCGCGAACGCGGCGCGGTGGCGGCGCCCACCGCAGGCCTGCATTTCACCGAAGACATGCTGGATCAGCTGCGCGCCAAAGGCGTGCGGCTGGCCTACGTCACCCTGCACGTCGGCGCCGGCACCTTCCAGCCGGTGCGGGTGGACAATATCGCCGAACATAAGATGCACAGCGAGATCTACGAAGTGCCGGAAACCACTCGCGCGCTGATAGCGGAAGCCCACGCCGCGGGCCGCAAAGTGCTGTCGGTGGGCACCACCAGCATGCGCGCGTTGGAATCCGCGGCCCGCGGCGGCGAACTGACCGCAGGCCGCGGCGAAACCGACATCTTCATCACTCCGGGCTATCGCTTCCGGGTGGTGGACCGCCTGCTGACCAATTTCCACCTGCCCAAGTCCACGCTGCTGATGTTGGTCTCGGCCTTCGCCGGCTACGAGGAGATCCGCGCCGCCTACCAGCACGCGGTGGAGCAGGAATACCGTTTCTTCAGCTATGGCGACGCCATGCTGCTGGAACGAAAAGACTGATGCGCGGCTTGATCAGCCGCCTTTAGAGGATCAGATCATGTCCGGACTCACCCCCGACGCGCCCTCGCCGCAGGACATCCAACTGCACGCGGTATCGCGCGTGCTGGAAATCAGCTTCGACGACGGCGCCCGCTTCGAACTGCCTTGCGAATACCTGCGCGTCTACTCGCCATCGGCGGAAGTGCGCGGCCACGGCGCCGGCCAGGAAGTGTTGCAAACCGGCAAGCGCCATGTCGCCGTCACCGCGCTGGAGCCGGTGGGCCATTACGCGCTGAAGATCACCTTCGACGACGGCCACGACAGCGGGCTGTACAGCTGGAGCTATCTATACGAGCTGGGCGCCAAGCGCGACCAGTACTGGCAGGATTATCTCAATCGCCTCGCCGCCGCAGGCGCGAGCAGGGAGTGACCATGGACAAGACGACCCACTTCGGCTTCAAGACCGTAGCCGAAAGCGAAAAAGCCGCCAAGGTGGCCGATGTGTTCCACTCGGTGGCCAAGAAATACGATGTGATGAACGACCTGATGTCGGGCGGACTGCACCGGGTGTGGAAACACTTCACCCTGACCACTTCCGGCGTCAAGGCCGGCGACAAGGTGCTGGACATCGCCGGCGGCACCGGCGACCTGTCCCGAGGCTGGGCCAAGCGCGTGGGCAAGAGCGGCGAAGTGTGGCTGACCGACATCAACAGCTCCATGCTGACCGTGGGCCGCGACCGGCTGCTGGACGAAGGTCTGATACTGCCGGTCTCGCTGGCCGACGCGGAGAAACTGCCCTTCCCCGAGAATTACTTCGACGCGGTGTCGGTAGCTTTCGGCCTGCGCAATATGACGCATAAGGATGCGGCGCTGAAGGAAATGTGCCGGGTGCTGAAGCCGGGCGGCAAACTGATGGTGCTGGAGTTCTCCAAAGTATGGAAACCGCTGTCGCCGTTCTACGACTTCTACTCCTTCAAGGCGCTGCCGGTCATGGGCAAGCTGGTGGCGAACGATCCCGACAGCTATCAGTACCTGGCGGAATCCATCCGCATGCATCCAGATCAGGAGACGCTGAAGCAGATGATGCTGGACGCCGGCTTCGGCAAGGTGGACTACCACAATATGAGCGGCGGCGTGGTAGCCCTGCACAAGGGCTACAAGTTCTAAGAAGCTGTTCATAGTCTGCTGCGCGTCGGCGATACGGCGTTGAAAACGGTTTCAAAATGCTCATGTACCTTATGTACATTCCGCTTTCTCAGCCGTTTTCGCCTTGTATCGCTCTAGCTCGCGAGATCGTAAACAGAATCTTCCGGTTTATCATCGGCGGCGCTTCGGCAATGCGGCCTTGATCAGACTAGACTCCTTCACCTTCCAATCACGGCGGAGACAACGCATGGGCATCCAGATTGCGGCATTCAACCACTTGTTGAACCAGCACCCGGCGGTGCGAGCGGAACTGGCCGCGCACGCCGGCCGACGCGTCGCCGTGGCGCTGCCGCCCTTTCATGTGGCCGGCGTGATCACCGACGACGGCTGGCTGGCCGCCTGCGAGGGCGAGCCGGAAGCCACGGTGCGGCTCAAGCACGCCGTCGCGCTGGCGGCGGTGGCCGGACGGGACCCGGCGCTGAACGACATCCAGCTGGAAGGCGACGCCGAACTGGCCGCCGCCCTTGGCCGCCTATTGGGCCGCTTGCAGTGGAACGCCGCCGAGGACCTGTCCCGGCTGGTGGGCGACGCCGCCGCGCAACGCGCGGAAACCCTGGCGCGCGGCCTGCTCGGCTTCAAGGGCCAGGTGGCCTGGCGTTTGGCCGCCAACTGGGTGGAGCATCTGCGCGAGGAAGCGCCGGTCCTGGCCGGCCGCCGGCAGGTGCAAGGCTTCGTCGCCGCGGTGGACACCTTGCGCGACGACGCCGGCCGCCTGGAAAAACGCCTGGCGCGGCTGCAGGCCGCGCTGCAACAAGAACAGACAAAGGCCTGACGGCACATGCGGATTTCGCGCTTCATCAAAATTGTTGGCACTTGCTATCGCTTTGGCCTGGACGACTTTCTGGAAGGCCATTCCAAACTCGGCTTCATCCACAAGCTGTTCGCCCTGCTGCCGCGGCGCCGCGACGCCAGCGCGCCGCTGCCGCAGCGGGTGAGGCTGGCGCTGGAAAGCCTGGGGCCCATCTTCGTCAAATTCGGCCAAGTGCTGTCCACCCGCCGTGATTTGCTGCCCCCGGACTACGCCGACGAACTGGCGCGGCTGCAAGACCAGGTGCCGCCTTACGACGGCTTGCAAGCGCGCGAGATGATAGAACGCAGCCTGGGCCGCAAAGTGGACGAACTCTACGTCGACTTCGACAACACCCCGGTGGCCAGCGCCTCGGTGGCCCAGGTGCACAAGGCCTGGTTGCGCCAGCCCGACGGCAGCCGCGGCCGCGAAGTGGCGGTCAAGGTGCTGCGCCCCGGCATCCAGCCTGTGATAGAGCAAGACCTGGCGCTGATGGCCACGCTGGCCGGCTGGGTGGAGAAGCTGTTCACCGACGGCAAGCGCTTGAAGCCGCGCGAAGTGGTGGCCGAGTTCGACAAATACCTGCACGACGAACTGGACATGATGCACGAGGCCGCCAACGCCTCGCAGCTGCGCCGCAACTTCAAGAACTCGGACATGCTGATCGTGCCCGAGGTGTTCTACGACTACACCAGCCGCGACGTGCTGACGCTGGAATGGATGCACGGCATCCCGGTGGGCCAGGTGGACCGGCTGCGCGAAGCCGGCGTGGACCTGTCCAAGCTCAGCCGCTTCGGCGTGGAAATCTTTTTCACCCAGGTGTTCCGCCACGGCTTTTTCCACGCGGACATGCACCCGGGCAATATCTTCGTCGCCGCCGACGGCCGCTACATCGCGCTGGACTTCGGCATCGTCGGCACCCTGACCGACACCGACAAGCACTACCTGGCGGTCAACTTCCTCGCCTTCTTCAACCGCGACTACCACCGCGTCGCCACCGCTCACATCGAATCCGGCTGGGTGCCGAAAGACACCCGCGCCGAAGAACTGGAAGCGGCGGTGCGCACCGTGTGCGAACCCATCTTCGAAAAACCGCTGTCGGAAATCTCCTTCGGCATGGTGCTGCTGCGTCTGTTCGAAACCAGCCGCCGCTTCAATGTGGAGATCCAGCCCCAACTGGTGCTGCTGCAAAAAACCCTCCTCAATATCGAAGGCCTGGGCCGCCAGTTGGACCCCAATCTGGACCTGTGGGACACCGCCAAGCCCTTCCTGACCAAGTGGATGAACGAGCAGATAGGCTGGCGCGGCCTGCTGCGCACGCTGAAGCACGAAGCGCCTCAATGGGCCACCACCCTGCCCACGCTGCCGCGCAAGCTGAATGACGCGCTGTCCTCCGCCAACAGCGAGCTGCTGATCAGCGGCTATATCCAGCTGATGCGGGAACAAAAGCGCCAGAACTGGCTGCTGGCGCTGATCGCCGTCCTGCTGGGGGCGCTGCTGCTGAAGAACTGGCTTTAAAAGCCTGTTCACAGCTCGCGCAGCGCCGTCCCCTCCACTGGCTTGCGCAGCCAGCCCTCCAGCAGCTTGTAGCTGTCCAGATCGAAAGACGGCGCGCCCTCCAGCGGGCCGCCCTCGCCCTGACGCGACCCCAGATAGCACCAGCGGTCGAACACATGCTCGGCGCGCTCGCCGGTCACTTCGTCGGTTTCCACCACCGCGATGGCACCGGCGAACGGCCAGGCCTTCACTTTCAGCTTGGCCAAGGCACCCAGCAACCGGATATCGTGCACCTCCGCCGGCTCGCGGCCGACACAGGCGCCGCGGCAACGGCCCAGCTTCAAGGCCGCGCACGGCGCGCCTTTGCGGCTGGTCACCGCTTCCACTCCCAACACCGACTGGCACAGCGCATTGCCCAGCGCGATTTCCGCCAGGATCTTGCGCGCCTCGCGCGCATGGCGGAACAAGCCGTACAAATCCGCGGTGCGGCTGAAATCCAGTTCGCGCGCGTACACCACCTTGGGACGAATGAAGCCGTCCTCCGTCACCAGTTGGATGGAACACAGCTCAGGGCTGAGCTTGCCGCGATGGTTATGCCTCGGCGCCAAAGCGTGGATGCGCTGCAACTCCAGCAAATGCCCGCCGAAATCGCCCAAGGTCTCCTGCCATTCCACCCTGCCTATCGGCTCGCCGATATGCACCTCGCGGCTCTTGCCTCCGCCTTTGACCGCAACGAAATGCGCCAGCACCCGGTTGCGCAGATTGCCGCCGCGGCCCACGTACAAAGGCTTGTCGTCCTCGTCGTACAGCGTGTACACCCCCGGCACGTCCGGCAGCAGTTCCAATTGATCCTGCAAGGCCGCCGGCAAGCCGGCCAGCTCCGGCGGCGCGGCCAGCACCGCCGCCATCGCCGCGCCCATCGCCTCCGCGCCCAGTTCAAGATGGGCGATGTCCAGAAAACGGCGCACCGCTTCCGCGTCCGCCAGCGCCCGGTGGCGTTCCGGCAGGCGAATGTCGTGGCGCTCTATCAGGCTGTCCAGGCTATGCTTGAAAAACTGCGGGTACAGGCGGCGCGACAGCTTCACCGTGCACAGCGACTGGCTCTGGAAGCGCAGCCCGACGCGGCGAAACTCGTTTTTCAAAAAGCTGTAATCGAAACGCGCGTTATGCGCCAGAAACAGACGGCCGGACAACATCGACAGCAAACGCTCGGCCAAGTCGGAGAACTTCGGCGCCTCCGCCACCATGGCGTTGGAAATGCCGGTCATGTTCTCGATAAAGGGAGGGATGGGCTGGCCGGGGTTGATCAGAGAGCTGAAGCGCTCCACCCGGTCTCCATCGATCAGGATGACGCCCACCTCGGTAATGCGGTCGCGGCTGATGTGGCCGCCGGTGGTTTCCAAGTCGACAATGGCGCAAGGCTGGGCAAACAGAGGGTTCAATGTCTCGCTTTCAAGTGCGGCGCGCGGCGGCTTGATTGCACTATAGCCACCGCCCTGGCCCCGCGAAGTTGCAAATCAAGAGCGGCATTTTACTCCAAGAGCCGGGGCGCAATCCGCTTTCCGCCGCCGCTATTTCGCCTTCGCCACCGGAATATCTTCCCAGCGCGTGGTATAGGCCGGCGACAACATGTCCTGCTTCATCTTCCAAGGCTGTTCCAAGCCTTCCGCCAACAACTTGACCGTCCCACGGCCCATGCGCTGGTTGATCGCGTCCAGCGCCGCCATCAAGCGTTTCCCTTTCTCAGGATCCGGCCCGCTGGCGAACAGGTCCGGCTGCGCCCGCTCCGCGTCCACCAATTGCCAGGCCATCACCCCGCACTTCTGGTAGCTGGCTCCAGGCCGCCACAAGCGTTCAAGCGCTCGGCTGGCCGCGGCCACCAACACCCGGCTGTCGGCGCTGGCCGGCAGCAAGGGCACCACCTCGCCGTCTCGCTGCACCGTGCCCTGCTGGTACACGCCGCGTTGCAGGCTCACTTGCAGGAAGGAGGCCAGAGAGCCTTGTCGCCGCAAACGCTCCGCCACTTGCGCCGCGTGCATCGACACCGCCTCGCGCGCCTCCTCCAGCTGCGTCACCTTGTGGCCGAAGGAGCGCGTGGACATCAAGGACTGCCTCGGCGGCAGCGCCTCCTCCAGGCTCAGGCAGGACAGGCCGTCCAGTTCGTCGGCGATGCGCGCCACAGTGACGCCGAAACGGCGGATCAGCCAATCCCGGTCCGCAGCCGCCAGCGCCGCGGCGTGGTTTATGCGCTCCAGCCGCAGCTTGACCGAAAGCTTGCGTCCCACGCCCCAGATATCCTCCACCGGCACGGCGGCCAGCAAGCTCCGCAGCTCCGCCGCGTCCAGCGCTTGCAGATTCATCACCCCGTCGCAGGCCGGGTTTTGCTTGGCCAGGTGGTTGGCCAGCTTGGCCAAGGTCTTGCTGGGGCCGATGCCGACGCACACAGGCAGGCCCAGGCCACGCAGCATGGCATAGCGCATCTCTTGCGCCAGCCGTTCCGGCTCCGGCTCGCCGCCGATGTCCAGAAAGCATTCATCTATCGAATACACCTCCTGCGCGCGCGCGAAGCCGGCCAGCAGCCGCATCGCGCGGCCGGACAAATCGCCGTACAAGGCGTAGTTGGAGGAAAACACCGCCACGCCCAACTGCTCCAGCCGCGCCTTGTGCAGGAAGTAAGGCGCGCCCATGGGCACGCCCAAAGCCTTGGCCTCGGCCGAGCGCGACACGATGCAGCCGTCGTTGTTGGACAACACGACAATGGGCAAGCCGGCCAGACCAGGGCTGAACACCCGCTCGCAGGAAGCGTAAAAGGAATTGCAGTCGACTTGGGCGTAACAGGATGGCATGGCTGGGCGGAATGGCGCGAATCCGGCGCGGTGGGAACGCTTATAGTGTAGCCTTCGCCGCCCGGCGTAAGCGAGCGCGCAAAAAAACGACGCGCCAGGAAGGCGCGCCGTCTCCGCTCTCTTCAAGCTTCAGAACTTGTTTACGATCTGCTGCGCGTCGTGATACGTCCCACGGCGAGCACCGCTTCGAAACGCTCATGCAGCACGCGTACACTCCACTTTCTCAGCCGTATTCGCCTTGTCTCGCCTTAGCTCGCGAGATCGTAAACACGTTCTCAGAGACCCAGGCTGTCCAGCAAGGGCGAGGAGAACAGACGGTACGGATCGTAAGCGGCCAGCGCCGCCTTGGCCGCATCCCAGTTGGCCGCCGCCGGCTGCCCGGCGCGGAAGGCGTTGGGGATGGTCGTCTGCAGCATGGCGGAATCCGCCCACGCCGCCTGATCGGTATAGCCCCAGCCCTTGGACCACTCCGGACGCACCGCCGCGTAAGAACCGTTGAAATTGGCCTCTATCCACTGCTCTATCTCGCGATAGAACTGGTTGGCGTACGGCGTGCCCGGCAGCGTCAGAATGTCCAGCCACACGGCGACATTCCATTCAGGATGATCCGGGCGCGGGCGAATGGCGGACAGCGCCGGCGCCACGCCGCCGCTCAGCGCCGCCTCGCTCGGATCGTCCAGCCCGGTCACGCGGATTTCCACCGGCCCGTTCATCGGGTAGCGGCCCAGCTGCTGATAAGCCTGCACCCGCGCCTGATAGAAGGTGACGAATTCATTGAGCACGCGCTGCACGTTCTCGCGACGGGTCAATACCGCGTAACCGTTGGCGGTGACGCGCAAGGTGGTGGGCTTGACGTAGAGCAGCAGGTTTTTGGACCAGCCCCACAAGTCCCAGCTGGCCGTGGCCACCAGGCCGGCGCTGGCCGCGGCGAACTGCGCCTTGCCGAAGGCCGGCGTCAGCTTGCCATCTCCCAGCGACAGAATCTTGTTGGCCAGATCGGTCACTTCGTCGGGCAGGTTGTCGGAGAAGGGGTAGTTGAACGGCTTGTCGGTCTGGCGGGAGAACAGCGGCTTGTTCGGCGTCACCGTCCACACCTTGAGCCAGGGATTGCTGGTGAACGGGAACCAGATCGCTTCCACCCGACCCGCACTGTCCAGATAGCTGGCGAAGGTGCGTCCGCCGCTGCCCGCCGCGGCGAACATTTCGCCATAGGGGATGTTGAACCAGCTTTGACAACGCAAACGCTGGTTGGGCGCCGCCTGCAAAGTGGCCTCCACAATCAGCGAGCGGCCCACATGCGCCAGCAGAGGCGCGATTTGCGGATCATTGCGAACAAACTTGCGCAGCGCGTAAGCCCCGCTGGCCTTGTCGTACACCACGGCGGTGAGGCTGAGCACCAGATTGCTGATTGAGCCGTAACTGGCGCCGGCCAGACGGCGTTCGCCCTTGGCCGGAATCGCGGTGCCGTGGCCGTTGATGGCCAGCACGCCGCCCAGGGTCAGGTCCCCCGGCGCCGGCGCGGCGGTCACGCCCAGGCCGGCCTTTTCCAGGCCGGTAAGCAACGCTTCCATAGTGATGCCGGCCTGGGCCGTGACCTTGGCCACTGGCCCCGAGGCGTCGATGGACATCGCGGTCAAATATCGCGTGGTGTCCAACAACACCACCGCCGGGCAACTCACGCCGGCGGCCAGCGTCAACGGCGACCAGTTATGCATCATGCCGCGCGCCCGCACCTTATAGCCGTTGTCCTTGGCCCAGTTGGCCACCTTCACCACCTCGTCCGCGGAGCGCGGCGCGCAGGTCCAGACATCGTCCACCTTGATGTCGCCGGCCCAGTTTTTGAAGCTTTGCTTGTATAAGGGAATTTCCGCAGGGAAATTATTGGGCTGGCTGCAAGTCAGCCTCGCCGCCATGATCCGCTCGGCCGGCAACCACCCCGCCAAGGCCCCCGCGGAAGCCAGTTTCAAGCCTCCGGTCAAAAAGTCCCGACGGCTGGCCGCCAAAGGTTTTTCCGCATCATTCGAACTCATTCCAAAACTCCTCGCAAATGCAAAAGTAAAAATAAAAACAATACGGATTAAACATGAATTATTTAAACCGTATTCAGCAGGAATATTTGAAAATTTATAATGCGGATCGCTGATTCAGCTATCCCATTATCTTAATAGAATGACGCTATCATGTAACGCAACCATTAAAAACCTGACTTATTTACCAGTTAAATTGCTTCACTAATTTAATTCACTCCAGTGTAGATTTACGCGACACACACAAGGCCGTACAGAAGCATATTTCGGCATAATACTTTCTAAATAAGATTGGAATAACTCAAATGAAAACCTTCCCGCTTACACGCCGGCAGCTGGAAATTTATTTTCATCAATCGTTATTCTCCGCACCCGAACTATTCAATATCGGCGGTTTCATCAAAATTCAGGGCGCACTCGATATCGAAACCCTGCAAGCCGCGCTCGCCGCCCTGATGGAGCACACGCCGGCGTTACGCATCGCCATTGACGATGCCGACGGCCAGCCGCGCCAGGTGCTGTGCTCGCGTCATCCCCGCCCATTGACGGTAATCGACACCCGCGGCGAGCCGGAGCCGGAACGCGCTGCCCGGGAATGGACCGAGCGCGACTTCGCCCAAGCCTTCGCGTTCGACGGCCAAACCCCGTTGGCCGCCTACACCTTGCTGCGTCACGGGGAAGAGGATTTCATCCTGTACGGCCGCTTCCACCACATCGCCTTCGACGGCTGGGCCATCGCCCAGCTCTACGGCGAGAAGTGCCGTTACTACAATCACCTGCGCCAGGGCTTGCTGCCGGCGCCGACGCCGATGATGACGCCGGCCGAATTGGTGGAGGAGGAAGACGGCTACTACGAATCGCGCCATTACGCGAAGGACCGGGAATACTGGCAAAACAAACTCGCCGGCTACCAAACCCGGCTGTTCGCCGACGCCGGCGGACAACTGAGCTGCGGGCAGCGCAGCTTCCAACTGTCGGCGGAAACCTACAGGCGCATCGGCGAACTGGCCGCCGCGCACCAGGCCACCGTCTTCCACTTTTTCATCGGCCTGATCTACACCCATGCGCTGCGCGAGTTCGGCGCCGACGATCTGCTGTTGGCCCTGCCCATCCTCAACCGCCGCAATGCCTTGGCCAAGAACACCCCGGGACTGTTCGCCAGCCTGTGCCCGCTGCGCTTGAAGCTCCAACCGCACTGGAGCTTCGCGGAACTGCTCAGCCTGATCCAGCGCGAACTAAGAGCCGATTTCCGCCATCACCGCTATCCGATAGGCGAAACCGAAGGCCTCGGCCGGGACAGGCTGCCCTACGAAATCAGCCTGTCGTACGAGAAGCACGATTACGACGCCATGTTCGACGGCACCGTCAGCAATATGACCGCGATGCGCGCCTTGTCGCAGCACTATCCGCTGAAGGTCTTCGTGCGCGAGGCGGACTCGCGCCAGCCGGTGAAAGTGGACCTCGACTACAACCTGGCCAGCTTCGCCGAACTGGATGCCGCCGCCTTCATCGACGGCGTGGAGCCCTTGCTGCACAGCCTGCTGCGCGATCCGGAGCAAACGCTGGCCAAGGCCCCGCGCCTCGCCGAGCCGCCCGCGCCCATCGCCCCGCCCCATCCCGATCTGTGCAGCTGGTTCGAGCACGCCGCCCAGGCCTTCCCCGAGCGCGTCGCCGTTCAGGGTGAAGCCTCCGCCCTGCGCTACCAAGAACTCGACGCCCGCGCCAATCAATTGGCCCGGCAATTGCTCCAGCTCGGCGTGCTACCGGAACAGCGCGTCGGACTCTGCTGCCAACGCCAGCCCGATCTCCTCGTCGCCATGCTCGCCATCCTCAAGACCGGCGCCGCCTATGTCCCGCTGGACCCCGGCTATCCCGCCGAGCGCCTCGAGTTCCTCGTCCACGACAGCGCCATCCATGTCGTCGTCGGCGATGCCGAGTCCGCCGAAGCCCTGCCTACCGGCCTCGCCCTGCGCTGGCTGGATGTGGCCGTCTCCTCCGGCGACGCCACGCCGCCGCCGCGTCGTCTGCATCCGCAGCAGGCCGCTTACGTCATCTATACCTCCGGCTCCACCGGCACCCCCAAGGGCTGCGTGGTCAGCCACCACAATGTGGTCCGATTGATCGCCGCCACCGCCGAGCGTTTCGCCTTCGGTCCCGATGATGTCTGGTCGCTGTTCCATTCCTACGCCTTCGATTTCTCGGTGTGGGAGATCTGGGGACCGCTGCTGTTCGGCGGCACTTGCCTGGTGGTGCCTTACTG
>NZ_KL543995.1:58009-401273 GCF_000711885.1 Chromobacterium haemolyticum DSM 19808 | reverse complement strand
GGCCAGCAGGCCGACACCATGGAAACCGGGCCGGAAGGCATAGGCGACGACAATAAGCGGGAAGGCAAGCAGCTGATCGGTCATCTGCAGCATCAGCAAGCGGCGCTGAAAGCCTGGGAGGCGGAAACCAATACCGACAAAGAAGGCAAAACCGGCCAGGGCATCTCCGGCCGCCAGCCCTTGCTCATCCTGTCCGCGCCGGCCGGCATCGCCAGCCTGAGTCAACAGAGCCACACCCTGGCCGCGGAAACCAATCTGGACCTGGTGGCGCAGCGGGACACCAACCAGACCAGCGGCCGGCGCTGGATTCACAACGTCGGCGACAAGATCAGCCTGTTTGTCACCGGCCTGCAAGACAAGATCGCGCTGAAGCTGATTGCCGCCAAGGGCAAAATTCAAATGCAGGCGCAAAGCGACACTGTCGAAGTGACCGCGGACAAGGACGTGACCATCACCTCCTGCAAGGAACGCATCGTCATCACCGCCAAGGAGGAGATCCTGGTCACCGCCGGCGGCGGCTACATCCGGCTCAAGGGCGGCGATATTGAAGTGCACTGCCCCGGCACCGTGACGGTGAAAGGCGCCAGCCACAAGCTCAGCGGCCCCACCAGCCTGAACGCGCCCTTGCCCAAATTCAACAAAGGCTGCGAGCAAGCGCTGGACAGCGCCGCCGCCACCCAATCCGCCACCGTGCGCCTGGGGTAAGCCATGCAAACATCCAATCAACACGCCACCATTCTGTGGCAGTTGCAAGCCCGCCAGCAGGCCGGCGCGCAACTATTGCTGGCCTTGGACGCACCCAGCCGCCCGCTGGCGGGAGCCGAGGCCGAACTGGACGCTCAAGTCCGGCAGCAAGGCCTGCCCGTGCCGCTGAAACACCCGCAACTGGACCCGGCGCGCCAGCCGGCCTGGCTGCCGCTGACCGCCGGCGCGCTGGCGCTGGCCGAAAGCATCGCCCAGGCGCTGGCGGAAACCGAGCCGGACGCGCTGACGCAGGGGCAAGGCCGGCGCGTGGCCGGCTGGCTGGAAATCGCCGGCTCCTCCAAATTGGCGGCTGCCCATATCGGCCGGCAAATGATACGTCGCACGCCCAATGGCGAAACCCATCTCTTGCGCCTGCACGACCCGGCGGTAAGCTGGGCGCTGTGGCCGCTGTTGAACGCCGCGTAGCAGCGCGGCCTATTGGGCTCAGTCAGCCGCTGGTGGCTGTTGGACCCAGCCGGCGAACTCATCTGCCTGGAGCCGACGCAAACTGTCGCGGGCGCGCCGCGCCCGCTCTCGCGCTGGGAGCCCGACCTGTGGGAAGACATCGCGCGCATCGGCCCGCTCAACCGCGCGCTGCTGGCCTGGCGCGAGCTAGCGCCGGAGTGCGACGACGGCAAGCTGGAAAGCGCGCGCCTGCACGCCTTCACCGCCTTGCGCCATGCCGGCGCGCTAGGCTTTGACGACGAGGAGGACTTGTCCCGCTTCGCCCTGCACGCCATCACCGTTCATCCCCGTTTCTATCTGCACCCCCGCGTGCAAGCGCTGCTGGCGGGGCGCGAGGCGGACGACTTCTACAGCGGACTGACGGATTCGCTCAGCGAAACGGACTGGGCGGCCATCGCCGCCAGCGCCTGAGCGCAGCCAACATCACGCACCCCATATCCCGGACCACAGCCAATCATGAGCCAACTGTGTAAAGCCTGTCAGGCCAGCGGCCTGCCCATCATGCCGGTACGCTACGCGCCGGTGCCCAAAACGGTAAAAGCCGCCCTGCCCGCCTGGGCCTGTGCCGACAAAGTCAAAGACATCGCGCTGGACGCGGACTTCCATTACGCGCTGCGCACCCTGCGCGCCGGCTTCGTCTACTTGTTTTATGCTAAGCACGCGCGTGGCTCCAATCTATGGGAATGCTATAGCGTCACCGAAGACGGCGTTCTGCTGAAACAGCCCTCGCCCAAGGCGGCGAAAGCGGCCGGGGAAAGCGTGGTTTGCAGCACCGCCGGCCACAGCAATAGCCGGCTGCACCACCTGATCATCGAACAGCCGGAAAAATGCGGCCCGGCCTGGATCGCCTTCAGCGAATACAAATGGGGTGACCTGACACTGCAGCGCTACGCCCAGGACGCCAAGCTGCGCGCCGCCCGCATGCAGGCGATAGACCCCAAGGCCATGGCCGCCGGCAGCTCCAACGCCCACGGCACCACCGCCAGCAAGGCCGCGATCGAAGCGGTGATGGAATACCACCCTGGCTACCAGCCCGCCCAACTGGCCTACAACCCCAAGACCGAAGCCTTCAGCAAGGAGGACGGCAGCTACGACAAGGCCCGGGTGGACAAAAACTACGCGCGCTACCCCATCCACGCGCGCCGCGGCAAGGCCGAGGAAAGCCTGCAATTCATGCAGGCGCGCGCCAAGAAAAGCGGCGGCAACAACACCCCGCACATCCTGGCGCTGTGGGACGCCATCGGCACCGCCCAGGAGCTTAACGGATACGTCAACGACAGCGCCGGCCTGGCGCTGCTGTTCGCCGAGGAACGCAGCTTCCAACTACACGCAATCCAGGCATTGGAAAACATCCGGAAATCGCTGAGCGCCCAGGCCCAGGAAGGACAGGAGAAGTTCCAGGACGACATGATGCGGCGCGATACCGCCACCTGGCACAACCCGGCCGTCATGGCACAGCGCCGCGCCGCCATCGCCAAGCTGCAAGACCCGGTGCTGAAGCGCCAGCGCCTGGAAGTGTGCGACCTGCTGGACCAATGGGCCGGCTGGCAAATCCCGGCCTCTATCGCGCCCAATGAACTGGACGCCATCGATCTGCGCCGCGTCCCAGAACCGCAACGCAGCCAGCAGATCTCCGCGCTCAAAGCCAAGGTGGCCGCCTTCCGAAGCAAACGCGGCGAAAACTACGACAATAACATCGAACAAGCCGGCGACCACAGTTGGCCCAAATACCGTAAGAAAATCGACCTGGACCGCCTGTCCAACTTCCAGAAATTCCAAAACGAGCTGGACGCCGCCATCGGCGCGCGCCAGAACAAAACCGTGGGCGCCCTGCTGCGCTGGCTGCAAGCGCCCTTGTTCCTGGACACCTTGGAGGACTACCACGACGCCGATCCCAAGGACGGCATCGAGTTCGAAGCCGTCATCGGCCACGCCATCAGCGGCATCAACGTTACCGTCAGCGGCCAGGCCAAGCTGGAAGCCTGGGCCAAGGACGTGGCGATAGCGCGCAACAACGTGCTTTACCGCGCGCTGGCGCTCAACCAGAAGAAAATTGAAACCGAGCTGAAAGCCGCGCTGAAGGACGCCAAGCAGAACCAGGACACGCCGTACAGCGACGCGGCGGTGCGCACCATAGAAACCACCAAGAACTATTTCCAGAAGCTGCTGGACATGTACAAGGAAAATGCCGCCTTGTACGAGAACAACCTTGAAGCCCGCAGCCCCCAAGGCAAAACCGCCTTCGGGGTCAGCCTCCTCACCGCGCGCACCGGGCAGATAGACCACGTGATCGTTACCGCCGGCAACTCCATCATCAAGGCCTTCGCTCCAGCCGCCGGCCGCGCCGGCGCAGCCCTAAAACTGGACAAGGCCGAGATCTATCTGGGCGAAAAGCTGCTGCAAATGGTGTTGGCTTGCCGCGCGCTGGTCAGCACCGCCGACATCAAGGCCTTGGTGGCCGCCGAGTATGCGGATTTCCGCCAACGCGCGGATATCAACAAGAAAAAAGAGCCAAGCCAGCGCACCAAGAACAAACGCTTGCAAAAAGCATTGCGCAAAGAGGCGGAATACCGCCGGACTCAGGGGGCCAAACTACAGCAGGCCTACAATAAGCTGCGGGTGGAGAAGCCCAAAGACCATCTGTCCGTGGTCAAGGACGCCCGCCTGACTCTGCTCGTGATGATGATAGAAGGGGTCTACCTGGGACGTTTGCTGCTGCAAAACGAGAAGGACGGCGCGGTCTACACCAGCCTGGCCGCCTCCGGCCTGGCCTTGACGGCCCAGGCCATCGATATCATGAGCCTGCCCCTGAGCAAGATCATGCAGGGCGGAGAACAAGCCCGCAGCATACAGCGCCTGAAACTGATGGGTGGTTTGTTGATGGCGGCATCGAATGGGATTGGGGTTTATCAAGATACCATCAGCGGGCTTCAAGCATCAAAGAAAGGCCAAACACTGATCTTTGGGTTATATGCGGCAAAAGCGATGGCGGGAGGAATTGGTTTAGGAATGGCAGGATTATCCACATTCACTTATGCCGCACCTGTCATATTAAGAGTTAGCAGCAATGTAGCTATTGCGGAAACCGCTGCAGCGCTGGGGGCTCGCTCAGCTGCAATACTAGCGACGCGCCTTGTTTTTATGACTATTGGCAGTTGGGTGACGTTAACTGTTTTTGTTTTACAGGGCGTAATTTGGGCCTTGGAGGATGACGATTTACAAATCTGGATTAGTCAAACTCCATTTGGCAAGGACAGCAAAAACTCCAAAGCCCCAAATAATATAAAAGATCTAACTCAATCACTAGAAAAAATATTCACAAAACCTAAAGCAAGCGAACAAATCTAGGAGCAATGCCATGCGCATAGACAGCACCGTTAGCCTAAACCCAAAGACGGGGTTAAGCAAATTAAGTGGCAAAATATCTCACTATAAGAGAACACGGGAGATGGCCAACTTTTTCTTTACAGATCGCGACCGTAACATCATGGGCTTGTCAGCTATTGCGGGGGCTCTGGCTGGTGCCGCTGGCATGGCGGCTAGCACTGCCAGAGATGCAACTAACCTACGCGAGCAGGCCGACTATGTCGAAATGATGATTAATGGGCAACCCGCCAAAGGCTGGGTCTGGTTTAGTCCATTTCAAGATGGAGATGAAGTTGAGCTTATTGGAACCCAACAAGATGGTTATTTTGAAATTATTGCAATAGCTCGCCCCAAAGACAGAGTTGTTGCACTTTACCCACATTGCTCCCGAGGCAAAAAAGCTCACATCAAGAATATTATAAAATGGTGGCTTGGCTCCATGACCATTTATATGTTTCTTGTCTTCCCGTTGTTAATTATGTTATTTTATTTAATTTCAGGCGAAAAGGAGCCGTATTTTTTCTTGGACATCAACTACCTTTATATTTGTGCAGGCATGTACGCACTCTCTGGGGCCTTTTCATTTGTAAACGGGAAGAAGTTTATGATGTTCGTTCATGCCGCAACTCAAGTTTTTATAACATTAGATCTGCAAGACCCTGACGAAGTTAATCTGCCTAAATTTACAAAACGCAAACCAGGCGACCCTGGGGTATTCGGTGTGATGTATTTCAACTACTGAGCCTCCCAACATGGCGTCTTCACCACCCAACAGTTTAGCGCCTCTTGCTGCAACAACGGCGCTAAGCAAGATCAGAGGCAAAATTTCCCGCTACAAAAAAACGCGAGAGATGGCCAACTTCTTCTTCACCGACCGCGACCGCAACATCATGAGCCTGTCAGCCATTGCAGGAGCCTTGGCAGGAGCTGCCGGCATCGCGGCCAATACCGCCAGGGATGCAACCAACTTACGCGAGCAGGCCGACTACGTTGAGATGGAAGTTAATGGGCACCCCGCAAAAGGCTGGGTATGGTTTAGCCCATTTAAAAATGGAGATGAAGTAGAACTAATCGGCACATTCCAAGAGGGCTACTTTGAAATCATCGCCATTGCGAGACCTCAAGACCGCACCATTGCCTTATACCCACATTGCTCTCGCGGCAAAAAATCTCACATCACCACCATCATCAAGTGGTGGTTTCTAGCAACAACTTTCTTGGTGACCATATTTATCCCGATATTATTTACAATATTTGATCTTATCGGGGGGGAAAAGAAACTGTTCTCTTTTTTTGGAGCAGAGTATTTGTATGCGACTATATTTATGCATCTATTCCTAGGAACATACTCGCTCGTCACTGGAAGAAAATTTATGATGTACGTGCACGCGGCCACGCAGGTTTTTAAAGCATTAGGATTGCCAGACCCCGACAATATCGACCTCCCCAAACGCACAAAGCGCAAACCAGGTGACCCTGGTGCATTTGGCGTAATGTATTTCAACTACTGAACCCAATCTAGACGGGCATGCCGTCCATTACTCCCTCACAACCATGGAATATACCGGCTTATATCAAAAATACGCCATCAACCGCCCCTTGACCCGTTCAGAGCATGAGCACGCTCTGAACATCCACCAAAAACTGGATTTACCACTGGCTTATCAGTTGGCCGTGATCAGGATCAACAGCACTTATCTAGAACTGGTGGACAAGTATTTCCGCTGGAAGGGCGTGATGAGTAGCGTGCTGCTGGCCATCTTCTACATCGTTCCCATAGGCTGCGCTACTATCGCGCTGGATTTCATCCTGATTGCCAGCGGCGCCAGTCCCAGTCCCTATTACTCCCAGCAACAAGCCTGGACCCAGGCGGTGTTGCTGCTGCTGTTTGGCCCCGGCTTGATAGGCAGCATCTTGATCTGGCTGTTAAGAAAAGAGGCCTTCGCGCTGACCCACTACCCGATCCGTCTAAACAGGAAATCTAGGAAAATATTCGCGTTTCAGCCTGGGGGAAAGATCGTGGAGTTTGACTGGGACCACAGCTTTTTTTGCCTGGGTCTGGGCAAAAGCAATACCTGGGAGATTCAGGCCCACAAGCTGGATGCGGAAGGCAAGGTGTCCGCTACTTTCGCCTTCTCAGAGTTGGCGGTAGGGGTGAAAGACCGGGAGCTGCTGAAACAGCATTGGGAGTTCATCCGCCGCTATATGGAGGATGGCCCCGCCAGCGTCATCCAGGAAGTCAAGGCTTGCCTGCCGATTGCTAAGCAAAGAGAAGCATTTTGGTTTGGCGTGCAGCGCAATGATTTTTATGTAAACACCACGCCCTTGTCGGTAAGGCTGGCGTTTTTATTGATCTATATAGCCACCTATCCTGGCAGATGGCTTGCCATGCGGACAAGTAGCATCCCTGTCTGGCCCGAGAATGTGGAAAAGCAATGCCTGGTCACCCCTGACGACCCCTATTATCGTGATGCCTCAATGAACCCATGAGCTTATACGATATTTTAAACACTCATGGCTAAACAAAAAAACATAAGGCCATCGCCAAACGCGCCTTCCATGGCGACAATATTTTTTTCATGGCTGATGGTTCCCTCCGCTCTGGCCATGACCTATAAGGCAAGCCATTCAAGCGTAAAAACCTCATTGACCATAGCCTCAGTCTACCTCGCCATCGCCATAGCTCTCACAGGAGTTAATATCTGGGTCATGACGACTCAGAAAAAAACCATTGTCGCCAGTGCCATTTCCTTCGTCACACTCGCTCTATCAGCTCTGCTTTTTCCCAGCATCTTCATTATTTCCGCCTACTACATTGGCAAGCCCTCCCTGTCCGCCATGGCTTGCTGGTTTTTGTTTTTACTCGTCCCTATTCACAGCCTTAAAATCCATATTAAAAAGTTTGACGAAGCCGTCGCGCTGACCACAAGCGAGTTTTCGAGAAAGGGAGCCGCGTCCATTCTTCTCATTGTCAACACCATTACTGATCGCAAAGCCTTTTTTGTCAATAAGCTAGGCCAGAGCGGGCCCAGCATCGCGCTGCAACTTATATTTTTTGTCTCGATATTGTCCGGGTTTTTATTAAGGAACTATCACCCTGCCGCTTCCTCCCATCTTGTTGCATTAGGGATGTCTTTTACCTCCGCCCTGATTATGGAAGGTTTATTCGCCGCCTTGTTTTACTGCGGTGTTTTCATTTCCGCTCAGAATAAGCTCGCTTGCCGCATACCCCCACTTTTTCATTCCCCCAAACAAGAAAAACAGCTACTCAAGAACGTGGCCCTGGCTCACGTCAAGACGGGGCCTTGAACAGACTTCAAGGCCGCCCGTCATCTCATCGTCACCATTCCGTCATCCGCCGCGCCTAAGCTGAGCTGTATTCCACCATGTCGGCCGCGCGCCATGAACCACGTCATTACCCAGCAGCAATACGGCTCGGACCAGGCCGGGCTGATCTGCGGCTTTCGTTTTCATCCGGATTGCGCCGGCGAAGAGATCGATTCCGCTCAGGCGCAAGCCTGGCTGCGCGCGCCGCCGGACGGCGACGCCTTTCTATGGCTGCATTTCAATCTGGCCAATGCCGCCAGCGAGCGCTGGCTGCGCGCGGCCTTGCCGCTGCAGGAGGATTTCTTCGAGGCCTTGCGCGGCGGTTCCAACTCTACCCGCATCGAGTTGCTGGATCTGGCCTTGCTGGCGGTGATAAACGATGTGGCCTTCAGCTTTGGCCTGGCATCGTCGGACATCGCCACCTTGTGGGCGCATGCTCAGCCGCGGGTGCTGATCACCGCACGCGTCAAACCTCTGCATTCGGTGGACCGGCTGCGCGCGGCGGTGCGCGGCGGCGCGGTTTTCCGTTCGCCGGCGGCCTTGCTGGTGCATTTGCTGCAGAACCAGGCGGACGCGCTGGCGGGCATCGTGCGGACCAGCGGCGCGCAAGTGGATGTGCTGGAGGACAGGCTGCTGGCGCAAAGGCTGGACGATCAGCGCGCGCAGTTGGCGGCGATGCGCCGCTCGCTGGTGCGCCTGCAACGCCTGCTGGCGCCGGAGCCCAGCGTGCTGTTCCGGCTGCTGAACCGGCCGCCGGCCTGGCTGGACGCCGCCGATGCGCAGGCACTGCGCCAGTCTTCGGAGGAGTTCGCGCTGACGCTGAACGACCTGTCAGCGCTGGTAGAGCGCATCAAGCTCTTGCAGGAAGAGCTGGCCGCGCGCCTGAACGAGCAAAGCAACCGCACCCTGTTCACACTGACCTTGGTGACGGTGCTGGCGCTCCCCATCAATATCGTCGCCGGCTTCTTTGGCATGAATGTGGGCGGCGTGCCCTTGGCCAATCATCCACACGGCTTTTGGGTGCTGGTGCTACTAGTGGCCAGCTTCAGCCTGCTGGCCGGCTGGTGGGCGTTCCGCCGTCAGCGCGGCGTGTAGGCTTCGCGGCGGCGGCTCCGTCCGGCGGCGCGAACAGCCGCTGGCATAGAAAATCGACAAAGACGCGCAGCTTGGGCGACAGCTGGCGGCTGGATGGCCATACCACGTGAAACAGGCCGGTCTGGTTCAGGTAAGGCGCCAATACAGTTTGCAGCCGGCCGGCGGCCAGCGCGTCGCGCACGATGAAATCCGGCAGGTAAGCCAGGCCCTGGTCCTGGCTGGCGGCGCAGATCAGCGCCTCGATATTGTTGCAGCTCATGGCACTGCTGGGCGGCCAGTCCTGACCGGCCGGCGCGCCGTCCAGCGCCCAGGTTTGCAGCTTGCCAGTACTGGGAAAGCGGTAGCGCAGGCAGGCGTGCTGGGCCAGCTCCTCCGGGCTTTGCGGCGTGCCGCGCTCACGCAGATAGCCAGGCGAGCCCACCACCAGCAGGCGGAACGGCCCCAGCGGCCGCGCCATCAGCCGGGAATCCGCCAGCGGACCGCTGCGCACCACCGCGTCCCAGCCCTCTTCTATCACGTCCACCATGCGGTCCGAAAAGTCCAGATCCAGCTCCACTTCCGGATAGCGCTGCATGAAGTCCGGCAAGATGGGCAGCAGCATCCGATAGCCTATCACCGGCAGGCTGACCCGCAGCTTGCCGCGCGGCGTGGCGCGGCTTTGCGCCAACTCAGCCTCGGCGTCGTCAATGTCGTCCAGAATGCGGCGGCAGCGTTCGTAGAACAGCTCGCCCTCCGCCGTCAGCCGCACGTGGCGGGTGCTGCGCTGGAACAGCCGCACGCCCAGCTTCTCTTCCAACCGCGCCACGCTCTTGCCCACGGCGGACGAGGACACCCCCAGCGCGCGGCCGGCGCCGACGAAGCTTTGCGCCTCGGCGGCGCGCACAAAGGCGGCCAAGCCGCTCAAACTATCCATGAAACGCCCTTATTGCGGAGTTTTTGTCCGCCTAGTTTGGACGGATAGCCTATTTTTCGTCAATTGCCGCCAAATTATCATGTTTTCGCCCAATGACCATCCGTATCCGCCCGCAAGCAGCGCGCGGGCGCTTGTCCCACTCTTTGAAAAGGCGAACTCATGCAGCTTTCCAAACCGGCGCCCTCCCAAGGCGCCCATCTTCTAACCCTGGCCGCCGTATGCCTGGCCGCCTTGACCATGCCGCTCAGCTTCACCGGCCCGGCCCTGGCGCTGACGGCGATAGGCCGTGAGCTGGGCGGCGACGCGCTGGCGCTAACCTGGGTCACCAACGCTTTCATGCTCACCTTCGGCGGCAGCCTGATGGCGGCCGGCGCGCTGGCCGATCAATACGGCCGCAAACGGGTGTTTCTGCTTGGCGTCGGTTTGTTCTCGCTGTCCTCGCTGGGCTTGTTCCTGGTGGGCAGCCTGCTATGGCTGGATATATGGCGCGCGGTCCAGGGCCTGGGCGCGGCGCTGTCCTTCGCCAGCGGACTGGCGGCGCTGGCGCAAAGCTTCGCCGGCGCGGCGCGCACGCGCGCCTTCAGCCTGATAGGCACCACCTTCGGCATCGGCCTGGCCTTCGGCCCCTTGCTGTGCGGCCTTCTGATTCAGGCCTTGGGCTGGCGCGCGATTTTCGCGCTGGCCGGCTTGGTGGGGCTGCTCGCCTTGGGGCTGGCCGCTTATTGCATGCGCGAATCGCGCGATCCGCAGGCCACTGGCCTGGATTGGCCGGGCGCGCTCAGCTTCACGCTGGCGCTGAGCCTGCTGACTTACGGCGCGCTGGCCGCGCCGGAGCGGGGCTGGAACAGCCCGCTGGTGATTGGCCTGCTGCTGGGGTCCGCGGCGGCGTTCTGGTTATTCGTGACGCTGGAGCGCCGCGCGCCGCGCCCGATGCTGGACCTGAGCCTGTTCCGTTACCCGCGCTTCGTTGGCGTCCAATGCCTGGCCGCCGCGCCGGCTTACGCCTTTGTGGTGTTGCTGGTGCTGTTGCCGCTGCGCCTGGTGGCCGCGGAGGGCGTTAGCGAGGCGGAGGCCGGCCGGGTGATGCTGGCCTTGTCCGCGCCCATGCTGGCGCTGCCGTTGTGCGCGGCCTGGCTGACGCGCTGGTTTTCTGCCGCGGCTTTGTCCGCCGGCGGCTTGCTGCTGTGTGCGCTGGGGCTGTGGTGGCTGAGCCGTTACCCGCAACTGTCCGCGTTGCAGCAGACGCTGTGGCCCTTGCTGCTGATAGGCGTGGGCATCAGTCTGCCCTGGGGCTTGATGGATGGCCTGGCTGTCAGCGTGGTGCCCAAGGAGCGCGCCGGCATGGCCGCCGGGATTTTCAGCACCACGCGGGTGGCGGGCGAAGGCATTGCGCTGGCCCTGGTGGGCGCGCTGCTGGCGGCGCTGCTGCAACAGCGGCTGGCCGCTGTGTCCACGGTGGAGCCGCAGACTCTGGCCGCGGCCGCCAGCCAAGGCGCCTTGGGCAAGCTGTCCGCCGCCGGCGAGCTGTTGCCCGGCCTGTCGCCGGAAACCTTAAGCCTGAGCTACGCCGCCGCTTTCCAGCGGCTGTTGACGGTACTGTCCGGCCTCACCGTGCTCAGCGCATTGGTGGTGGCGCTGTTCCTGCGCGGCGCCGGCCAGGCGCAAGCGGAGCAGACGACCACGGATCCGGCGCTGGATTCCGCCGGCTCTTGAGCGCGGGCGCCGGTTTGCTCGCCCATGAACCGGCGCGCAGAACGTGTTTACGATCTCGCGAGCCAAGGCAAGACAAGGCAAGACAAGGCGAAAATGGCTGAAGAAGCGGAGTGTGCAAGTGGCACATGAGCATTCTGAAACGGTACTCCCCGTGCCACGTCTCACAACGCTCAGCGGTTCGTAAACAGGTTCTCAGGCCATTTCATTGACAATGGCGATGGAAAACCCGTCCCAACCCTTGACGCCTACCGTCTGCAGCGCGGTTGCGGTCAGCCGCGGCTCGGTGCCCATGTCTTCCAGGAAACGGCGTACGCCGCGCACGCTGGGGTCCTGGCTGACCACATTGGCCACCGCGCCGCCGCGCGCCACATTGTCGCCGACGATGGCGGCGCCGGGCCTCGCCAGCTTCAAGGCCCACTCCAGATAAGCCGGATTATTGGGCTTGTCGGCGTCGATGAAGATCAGGTCGAAGGGTTCGCCCCCGGCCAGCAGCGGCAGGCTGTCCAGCGCCGGCCCTTCGCGCAGCTCAACCTTCTCCGCCACGCCGGCGGCGGCCAGATTAGCCCGCGCCGTGTCCGCGTGCGCGGGATTGGCTTCCAGCGTCACTACCCGGCCGCCGGGCGGCAGCGCACGCGCCAGCCAGATGGTGCTATAGCCGCCCAGGGTGCCAATCTCCAGCACCCGCTTCGCCTGCATCAAGCGCGCCAGGATATGCAGAAAGCGCCCTTGCAGCGGCGACACGTCCTGCGCCGGCAGGCCGGCGGCGGCGTTGGCCGACAAGGCGCTGTTCAAGGCGCTGTCCTCTACCTGCAGCGCCGCGGTGTAATAGCGGTCCAGGCCGCTCCATTCTGCTTGCATCGGCTTCTCCTCTCGCAGCCGCCCTGGGCGATGGCCCGTCTTGGCCGCGCATGGTTGAAGCCACATGATAAGCGCATTGCGGGCTCAAGCAACTCCGAGCCTGTCATTGCGCTCAGGGGGTTTTCCCTCATGGGAAAGGCTATGACCGATATCAAGGCGACGAGGATCGGCTAGTCCTGGAGCAAGGGCGCGCAGGCGCGTAATTGCGCGCGCAGCCAATCATGGGCGGCGCTGCGGCCGTGCCGGGCGTGACTATAGACCTTGAGGGTGTAGGACGGAATATCGAAAGGCGCGGGGTGGACGGCGATGGGCGCGGCCTGGCTCAAGGTCTCAGCCGCCAGCCGCGGCAGGGTCATGACCCAGTCTGACTCCGCGATGATGAAAGGCGCGGCCAGCACCGACGGCAGTTGCAGCGCCACGTCGCGGCGCAGGCCCCGCCGCTCCAGCGCCCGATCGATGCCGCCGCGGGTTTCGCCCCACGGCGTCACCACCACGTGGCGCGCCGCCAGGTATTGCTCCAGGCTGAGGCTGCCGCGAATGTCGGGGTGGGCGCGGCTGACGATGGCCACGTAGCGGTCCTCCAGCCAATCGAAGCTTTCGATCCCGGCAGCGGGTTCCGCGATGTCTTCTACATAGCCCAGGGCGAAGTCGATGCGGCCGGCGGCCAGATCCTCGGCGGACTCGCGGCCGCGCGAGTGCACCAGCTTGAAGCGCAGCCGCGGCGCGGCCCGCTGCAAACCCGCCAGCAGGCGCGGCATCACCGCGAAGGCGGTGTAGTCGGTCACCGCCATCACGAAGGCGCGCTCGCTGCGTTCCGGCTGAAAGCCGCCGGCCTGAGCCAGCCCTTGCGACAGCGTTTCCAGCGCGGCGCTCACCGCGCCGGCCAGCCGCTCGGCGTAGGCCGTGGGCTGCATCGCATTGCCGATGCGGACGAAGAGATCGTCGCCCAAGGCGGCCCGCAGCCGCGCCAGCGCGTGGCTGAACGCGGACGGGCTCATCGCCAGTTCGTCGGCGGCGGCGCTGACCGAGCGCTGGCGCAGCAGCGCGTCGAAGACCAGCAGCAGGTTGAGATCCAAACGGCGCAGATCGGAATGCAAAATGTTCATCATGAATTGAAAACAATGCAGCACATGCATTTTGTCTTGGCCGTAGTATAGCGGTTTATCCGTTCACTACGATTCAGGCCCCGCCCATGTCCATCCACATCCGTCCCGCCCAGGCCCAAGACGCCGGGCTGATTCTGCGCTTTATCAAGGAGCTGGCCGTTTACGAACGTGCCGGCGATCAGGTTGCCGCCACCGAGGCCGGCATCGTCGCCAGTCTGTTTGGCGCGGACAGCCCGGCGCGGGCGTTGATCTGCGAAGTGGACGGCGAGCCGGCCGGCTACGCCGTCTACTTCTTCAGCTACTCCACCTGGCAAGCCAAGAAGGGGCTGTACCTGGAGGATCTGTATATTTCGCCGCGGCAGCGCGGCGGCGGCGGCGGCAAGCTGATGCTGCGCCGCCTAGCACAGCTGGCGGTGGAGCAAGGCTGTGGCCGCTTTGAATGGAGCGTGCTGGACTGGAACCAGCCGGCCATCGATTTCTACCTGTCCATCGGCGCCAAGCCGCAGGCGGAATGGGTGCGCTACCGGATGGACGGCGCCGCCCTCTCCGACTTCGCCTCCGGCTAAATCTGCCCAATAGAACGCCTTTATGCTCTCGCGAGCAAGAGCGAGGCAAGGCGTTCTACGCGAAGCAGACCATGAACGGGTTCTCAGCCGCTTACCGCCAGCACGGAGCAACCGGCGCCGCCCGCGCGGCTGACCCGGATCTGCACCGGGATGCGCTCCTTCAGCGCCTCCACATGGCTGATCACGCCTATGGTTTTGCCGCCGGCATTGAGCGCGTCCAAAGCGTCCAGCGCCAGTTCCAGCGTTTCGCCGTCCAGGGTGCCGAAGCCTTCGTCCAGAAACAGGGAATCGATCGAGGTTTTGTGACTGGCCAGGTCGGATAGCGCCAGTGCCAGCGCCAGGCTGACCAGGAAACTTTCCCCGCCGGAGAGGGTACGGGTGTCCCGCGCCGCATCAGCCTGCCAGCTGTCTACAATTTCCAGCTCCAACTCGCCGTCTGCGCGGCGGCGCAGCCAATAGCGGCCGTGCAGCCGGCTCAAATGGCGGTTGGCCAGCGCGACCAGATGCTCCAACGTCAGGCCTTGAGCAAAGCGGCGGTATTTGTCGCCGGCGGCGGAGCCGATCAAGCCGTTCAGCCGCTGCCAGACATCCGCCTCGTCGCGCAGGCCGTCGATGCGGGCAAACAGCTCTCGCTGGCCGTCACGGCGCGCGGCATCGTTGTTCAGCAAGGCGCGCAAGGCCCCGTCCTCGCCGGCCAGGCGTTGCCTCTCGGCGTCCAGCGCCTCCATTCGCTGGCGCAGCTCCGGCTCTGGCTGGTCTGAAACGTTTTCCCGCTCCAGCGTTTCCAGCCGTTCCGCTGCCTGCTGCCGCAACGCCGCAGCGCGTAGCCGCTCCTGTTCCAGTTGTCGGCTCAATGCGCCCAAACGCTCGCGCTCCTCCTCCGGCAAGGCCGCCGCCAGGAAGGCGGCGGCGTCCGCAAACGGGCTGGCTTCCAAGGTCCTGTCCCAAGCCTGCTCCGCCTCCTCCGCGCGTTGCCGTTGGCGCACGGCGTCGCTTTCCGTCCGTTCCAGCGCACCCCGGTTCCGGGCCAAGCTCCGCGCCAGCGCCTCGCAATCCGCGACGGCGGCCAGCCAAGCGGCCTCGACGTCGGCATCGTCCGGCAAAGGCGCGCAGTCCGGCAGCTCCAGCTTCCGCCAACGCGCCTCCCAATCCGCAACGCGTTCGCCGGCCAACCGATGCGCGGCGGCCTGGGCCTTCGCGTCTGCCTCCCCTTGCCGGCGGGCCTGCTCCAAATCCTTCCAGGCTTGCCAGTCGGCGGCGCGCTGTTCCAGCCAGCCCGCCTCCCGTCCGGATTCCGGCGCAACAAACCCCGCGGCGGCGATGTCGGCGTCGCGCCCATCGGCCAGTTCCCGCAACTCGGCCTCGCGCTGCGCAAGCTCGCCCTGCAGGGTGTGCAGGCTTTGTTCCAGATTCTGCAGACCTTGTTGTTGCAACGCCCGCTCCTGGCTCAGCGCCTGGACGGCCTCGCTCTGACGCCGCGCGTCCCCGCGCGCCTGTTCCAGCGCCGCTTCAGCCTGTTCCGCGGCGCGCAGCGCGCTTTCCTGCCGCTGTTGCAGCCGCTCGGCATCCTGGCTGACTTGTTCCAGCCTGGGCCCGCTCCAGTCCCCGTCCGTCAGCCCCCAGGGCGCGCCCTCGCTCAGCCATTGCTCAGCCAAACGCTCGCGGCGCGCTTGCTCCTGTTCCATCGATTCATCCAACTGCCGCAGCCGCGCTTCGTCTCGCGCCAGTTGCGCCGCGGCCTGCTGGCCTTGTTCGCGCAGGGCTTCAAGCGCGGCCTCCTTGGCGTTCAGAGCCGCCTCGGCGGCGCCGATGTCCAGGGACTGATAAGCGGCCACCGCTGGGTGCTCGCTGGCGCCGCACAGCGGGCAGGGTTCGCCCGGCCGCAAAGCGGCCCGGTGCTGCTCCAGGCTGAGAATGCGCCGTTCCTGTTCCAGCAACCGCCGTTTGTCCGCCGCTTGCTCCTGCGCCTGTCGATAATCGGCGCGCAGCCGCTGCAAGTCCGCGTCATGGCGGGCATGTTCGGCTTCCAGCGCAGCCCTCTCCTCGCGCCGGCTGGCCAGCCGCGCTTCCAGCGGCTTCAGTTCGGCGGCCAACGTCGCCAGGCCGCGCAAAACCGTGGTTTGCCGCAGCGTGATCTGCCATTGCTCGCGCCATTCGGCCAGGCTGCGGCCGTCCAGCGCCACGCGCCCGTTCTCTTCCGCCCGCCGCAGCTGGTCGGCGGCCTCGAGGCCTCGCCGCTCCTGCGCCTCGACTTCCGCGCTCAAGGCCGCCAGGTCCCGCCGCTGACGCAGTGTTTGCGCGTCCAATTCCGCAATGCGCGCGGCGCAGCCGTCGCGCTGTTGGCGCAACCGTTCCTGTTGTTCGAAGCCGGCGCGCCAGCGTTCCAGCAGTTCGCCCAAACGAGCGTGATGCCCCAGACGCCGGGCGGCCGCCTCTTGCTCATCCGCCACGGCCTTGAGCGCGTCCAGACGCGCGCCTTCAGCCCGCTCCAACCGACGGGCCTGGCTCAAGGCTCGCCAGTGGCCGGCCTGCCAGTCCGTGTTCAACGCCGCTTGTTCTTGCCGCAGCGCCTGGCTCTCCGCCTCCAGACGCCGCAGTTCCACCCGCGCCTGTTCCATTTCGCGCCACTGCGGCTGGATGCGCCGCGCCGGTTCGTCGCCACGCAAACGCGCCAGCTCCGGCTCCGCCTGCGCTTCTCGCTCGCAGGCTTCCCGCCATTCGCCGTCGGCTTTCGCGCTCTGACGCCGCGCCTGCTCAAGAGCTTCGCGCCACTGCCACTGCTTGCGCGCCAATTCCCAATCCGCCTGCGCCTGGCGCGAGGCCGCGCCAAGCTCGGCCAGCCTCGCTTCCATTTCCTCACGCTGCTCCGGCGCCAACAGCTCCACCCCGTCGGCGCGCGCCTGCCATTGCTCCAGGGTTTGACGGGCATCGCGGGCGCGTTCAAACACCTGTTGCGAGATCACCCCGTAGATTTCGCTGCCGGTCAGTTCCTCCAGCAATTCGGCCCGCGCATTGGCGTCGGCATTGAGGAAGGCGGCAAAGCCGCCTTGCGCCAACAGCATGGATTTGGTGAAGCGCTCGTAATCCAGCCCGGTGATGGCTTCGATGCGCTTGAGCTTGTCCGCCACCTGGCTGCTGAGGATCTCGCCGTCGGCTTCGGCCAGCTCCACCTTGGGTGCCTGCAGCGCGCCGTCCGGCTTGTCGCGCGCGCGGCGCTGACTCCAGAAGGCTCGGTAACGCCGGCCTTTGACTTCGAACTCCACCTCCGCCAGGCAGTCCGCGGTGTGCCGGCTCATGATGTCGTTGCTGCCCTGGGTCACGGCGTCCAGCCGCGGCGTCTTGTGGTAAAGCGCCAGGCAGATGGCGTCCAGCAATGTGGATTTGCCGGCGCCGGTGGGGCCGGTGATGGCGAACAGCCCGCTGCCGGCGAAGGGTTCGGCGCTGAAGTCCAGCTTCCACTCTCCTTGCAGCGAATTGAGGTTTTTCAGACGCAGGGTCAAGATTTTCATGCCTGTTCCTCCTGCAGCGAGGCCAGGATTTCGCGGTAGCGCAAGCGCAATTGCTCCTGTAACGGCGGCTCCAGCGTTTCCAGCGCCAGCCGGCGCTCGAACACGTCCAGCGGCGTCAGCTCTGCCAGGGTTTCGCCGGCGGTCGAGGCTAGTCCTGAGGCGGCCTGCCCGCGCTCGCGCCGCACGCGCAACAGCTCTAGCGGCAGTTCCGCGCACATTGCCTGCGCGCGGGCGGACAGGTCGCTCAAGTAGTCGTCGGCGCTCACCACGACTTCCAGCCACACCGGCCGTTCGGCGGAGCCGACTTCAGCCGCCTCGGCCAACAGCCCCGGCAGCTGGGCCAGGCTGCCGCGCACCGAACGCAAGGGCTGAAAGCAAGGCACCTCCAGCGGCGTCACGCCGCGCAAGCCCTGGGCGTCCAGCTCCACCAAGAGCACCTCCTTGCCCTGGCAGGCTTCGTCGAAGCTCAGCGGGATGGGAGAGCCGCTGTAACGAATATGTTCGTGGCCGCCCACTTTCTGCGGCCGGTGGATGTGGCCGAGGGCAATGTAGTCAGCAGGCGGGAAGGCGTTGCTGGGGAAGGCCTCCAGCGCGCCAACGTAGATCTCGCGAACGGATTCGCTTGCGCTGGCGCCCACCGTGGTCAGATGGCCGCTGGCAATGATGGGCAGCGGCCGGCCCAGCCGCTCGCGCAGGCGGAGCGCCTGCTCGTACACCTGCTGGTAGCGTTCTCGGATGGCGTCCTGCAAGGATTGCTGCTTTTGCTCCGCGCTCTGGCCCGCCTGGCTGCGCAACACGTCGCGCGGGCGGATATAGGGCAGCGCGCACAGCAACGCGCCCGGTTCGCCGTCTCGGCGTTTGAGAATCAACACTTGTTCTGCAGGGTCTTCGCTCAGGGCCGGCACCACGCAAGCGGACAGATAGGACAGCAGCGCGCGGCTTTCCGCCAGCGTGGCCACGGAGTCGTGGTTGCCGCCCAGCAGCACCAGTTGCACGCCGGCACGGTGAGCCTGGGCGATCAGGCCGTTGTAGAGCTCGCGCGCATAACTGGGCGGCGCGCCAGTGTCGAAGATGTCTCCGGCCACCAGCACGGCATCGGCCTGGCGACTTTCCGCCTGCTCCAGCAGCCAGTGGATGAAGGCCTGGTGCTCCGCCAAGCGGGTTTTGCCGATGAAATGCTGGCCCAGGTGCCAGTCCGAGGTGTGGAGAATGCGCATGCCGGCCGCTCAATGGAATCAATGCCCGGCAGTTTACCCGCTTGCCGGGCCTCGTCCAGCCCTGGGCCTCGGCTCAGTCGCCCCACTTGAGGCTGAGACCCAGCCCCTGGCAGTTTCTATCGTCCGGCGCGCAATTGCTGTTGCGGGTGTGCAGCTGCAACGCGCTGTCCGCGCACTGCGGCGCATAGGGGTCCTGGTCGCAGAGCTTGGCGCTGCCCATGGGCGAGCGCGGAGCGGGAATGTGGCTGCGTTCCGCGTTCTTGGGCTCGCAATAGGCGTAGCCGGGATGGCTTTGGCAATCCACGGGCGTCTTGGGCTCCTGCTTGCTTTGCAGCGCCTGGTCCGCCAGCCTACGGGTTTGTTCGGACGGCGGATAGCTGAAGCGCTTGCTGTCATACCCCTGGCTCCAGCCCGGCAGCGGCTTGACCGCCGGGCTGGGCGCTTCGGTCGGAGCCGGTTTGAGATCCAGGTCCAGCGCCAGGCTGGGGTCTGCCAGGCCCAGCGCGGCCAGCAGCAGACCAAGGGTAAGGGTGGGAGATGCTCTCATTGGAACCTTTCCCCGTTCCGCGATATTGATTTCCCGCGCCATAGGCGCGGCGGGAACGGTGTGAATGAAGACAGGGGACGGGCAAGCAGGATAGAGCCATGAAACGCCGCCAAGTTCCGCCCGAGCGCGCGATCCATACGCACAGACGCCATGCTGTAGGCATGGACAGCGACGGCCATCGCGCCCAGAATGCCGCTGATTCTTCAACTACCCTTGCCCAGCGCCATGCATCAAGCCGAATCCTTAGCCCTGCTTCGCCGCATTGATCAGCGCGTGCGTCAACAGTTGGCGCCGCAGGCGGCAGCCATCGACCAACAAGCGCTCTACCCCCAGGCCATGCTGCGCGGCCTGGGCGAGGACGGCGCCTACGCCGCCCTGTTGCCCGCCGAGCAAGGCGGCAGCAGCCTGGGCCTGGCCACGCTGATGGCCTCCATCTCCGAGGTGGGCGCGGCGTGCGGCAGCACCGCCTTCCTCGCCTGGTGTCAAAGCGCTTGCGTCTACTTGCTGCGCCATGCCGCGCCGCGGGAGGAGTTGAGCGCGACGCTGTCCGAGCTGGCCGCCGGCCGCCGGCTGGGCGGCCCCGGCCTGTCCAACGCCATCAAACACCTTGCCGGCCTGGAAGCTATGCGCTTGCGCGCCGAGCTCTGCCCTCAGGGTTATCGGATCAGCGGAGAACTGCCGTGGGTGTCCAACCTAGGCGCCGGCCATCTGTTCGTCGCGGCGGCAAGCTGCTCCGACGGCGGCAAACTGGTTTTCCTCGCAGACTGCGATACCCCAGGGGTACGGTTGAACGCCGGCCCGCCCATCGCCGGCATGAACGGCACCCGCACCTTGTGCGTGAAGCTGGATCAGGTGTTGATTCCTTCGGAACGCGTACTGGCAGAACCGGCGGCCTTCGTCGGCTTCATCCGCCGCGTGCGCCCCGGCTTCGTACTGGCTCAAGCGGCGGTTGGCCTGGGCATCGTGCAGGGTTGTCTGGACGACATCCAGGCCGCCAATCTGCGCGACGGCGAGCAAAACCGCTGGTTGGATCATTCTTATGAGGAGTTGGCGGCGGAACTGGCCGCGCTGTGGCGCGAGGCAAAAACGCTGGCGCCGCTGGCGGAGGCGGGCCAGGCCGCGCCGCCTCGCGTGTTGCGGCTGCGCGCAGAGGTCAGCGAACTGTGCCTGCGCGCGGCGATGTCGGCCCAACTGCACGCCGGCGCCGCCGGTTATTTGCTGTCGAGCCCGGCGCAACGCCGGCTGCGCGAAGCCAGCTTCATCGCCATCGTGACGCCTACGCTGAAGCAGCTGCGCCGTGAGATTCACCACGCGGAACAGCCGCAGCCGGCTTAGAACCGGTTCAATGTCAGCCGCGCATCGACGGCGCAGGCTTTGCGCTCAAAATGTTGGGTAGACGCTTAGAACCTGTTCATAGTCTCGCGAGCAAGAGCGAGACAAGGCGAAAACCAGCGAAAAAGCGGAATGGCCAATTGGTACATGAGCATTTTGAGCTTGTACTCACCGTGCAACGCTTCACGAAGCGCAGCAGACTTTGAACAGTTTCTTAGTGGCGCAGGTAAGCAAACAGCGCCACCAATGCGATACAAGCGATCAGCGCCGCATGCAGCAAAACTTCCTCTTGCCGGGCGCTGAGCCTCCATTTGGCCTGGCGCTTGGCGCCAGCCAAGGATATATGAGGCGAAAAATGCTGATAAAACGCGCTGGGGCTTCGATCCGCGGAGTCGGAATGGCCGCTTTTCATGAGAAATAACTCTGAAGTTGTCGGGTGTAAGCAATTTTACACCCGCCACTCTATGCTTTTTACATTTTTTTCACAAGCTCGGCTTGCCGACAGCCCGTCTAGCGCTTTATTCGCAGCCGGACTGACCCAGGTCAAACACCAATACCGCCCGCCTGGAAGCCCGCCAGCACATTCACCGCGTTGACGCCGATGTCGTCCACCATATAGCCCCCCTCCATCACAAACAAGGTCGGCAGACCCAGTTCGGCTATGCGCGCCCCCAAACGCAGGAAGTCCTCGCTCTCCAGACGGAACTGGCTGATCGGATCATCCTTGAAGGTATCCACGCCCAACGAGACCACCAGCGCATCCGGCGCATAGGCGGCTATCCGACCGCAAGCATGGTTCAAGGCTTCGCTGTAGGCCGGCCAACCGGTGCCATGCGGCAGCGGGTAATTGTGATTGAAGCCCAGGCCGGAACCCGCCCCGGTTTCGTCGCGATGGCCGGAAAAATACGGATAGGAATATTTGGGATCGCCGTGCAGGGACAGGAACATCACGTCCTCGCGCTGGTAGAAAATGCTCTGCCCTCCGTTGCCGTGATGGTAATCCACATCCAGCAAAGCCACCTTGCCGGCACCGCCGTCCAGGCAGGACTGCGCGGCGATCGCCGCATTGTTCAGATAGCAATAACCGCCCATATACTCCGCCGCCGCGTGATGGCCGGGCGGCCTGCACAAGGCGAAGGCGCTTCTCTCGCCTACCAGTAAAGCATCCATTCCGGTCAAGGCCACGTCGGCGCTGGCGCGCGCCGCTTTCCAGGTTCCCGCGGTGATCGCCACCCCGGCGTCCATCGCGTAAAAACCCAATTTGCCATCGATAAACTCCGGCTCGATATCGCCGCGCAGATCGCGCACCGGCCAAATCAACGGCAGCGCATCATGGCTGCGCCCGCTTGCTGTCCACTCATCCCAGGCCCGCTCCAAAAAACGAACATAGCGCGGGCTGTGAACCCGGGCGTAGCGCGCGCTGTCGTATTCACGCGGCGCGGCCACCGGGCCCAGCCCCGTCGCCCTCACGCGCGCCAAGATGGTATCCGCCCGCCCCGGTTGCTCAAAACAAGGCATCAACACCCCATCCTTCAACTCGCAACCGTGATGCAGATGGTGCGCGTCACTGTAAATTGTCAGCATCGTCAGCCCTCCTTGCTTGCTTTTCGAATAAATAAGGAAAAACCCAGTATGCGCCGCGGCCGCTGGAATAGTTTTGCTTTTACGCCGCCTCAGGCGCTAATCTGGAGCAAGAAATCAACAATATTGGCGGAAATTGAGTATGAACAGACTCAAAAATTCACTAGATGAAACGGATCTAACTCTTCTAAGGCTGTTGCAACAGGATGGCGCCATGTCCAATCCCAAGCTGGCCGAGCGGCTATCCCTCAGCGTAACTCCGTGCTGGCGCCGCCTGAAACGGCTGGAGGAAGCCGGCTACATCAAGGACTATCAGGCCAATCTGGACCGCCGCAAACTGGGCTACGACGTACTGGCCTTCGTCCGGCTCAGCTTCGGAGAACACGCCGATGATGCCCCCAACCTCTTTGAAGATCAGATGCGAGAGCGCCCGGAAGTGCTGTCCTGCCACAAAATCACCGGCGACGCCGACTACCTGCTGCAAGTAGTCGCGCCCAATCTGGACGCGTACAGCGACTTCATCGAGACCGTGTTGCGCCGCACGCCGGGCCTGCACTCCATCCATTCCAGCCTGGCGCTGCGCGAAGTCAAAGCCGGCAGCCGGCTCCCCATCTAATAAGGAGAACCCGCCCATGATTACCGTCCATCACTTGAACAACTCCCGCTCGCAACGCGTGCTCTGGCTGCTGGAGGAGTTGAATCTTCACTACCAAATTCAACACTACCAGCGCGATCCGCACACCCTGCTTGCTCCGCCGGAACTCAAGGCGATACATCCGCTGGGCAAGTCTCTGGTGATCAGCGACGGCGAACTGAGCTTGGCCGAGTCTGGCGCCATCGTCGAATACCTGGTGGACACCTACGGCTCAGGACGGCTCAAACCCGCCTCAGCCGCGCCGGAACACAGCGATTACCTGTTTTGGCTACATCACGCCGAAGGCTCGCTGATGCCGCCGCTGGTGATGAGCCTGGTATTCTCGCGCTTGGACCAGCCGCCGGTGCCTTGGCTGCTGAGGCCGTTGGCGCGCAAATTGGCAGACGGCGTCCGCCGCGCTTATTTGAAGCCTCAATTGGATGCGCTGTTGAGTCATGCCGACCGCAGTCTGGCTCGCAACGGCTGGTTTGCCGGCCCCGTTTTCAGCGCCGCCGACATCCAGATGAGTTTTCCGCTGGAGGTGGCGCGCGCGCGCGGCCTTCTGACGCAAGAGCATCCTCATGCGCTGGACTTCCTGCAACGCATCCACGCCCGCCCGGCTTATCAAATCGCGCTGGAAAAAGGCGGACCTTACGCTTACGGCGCCGATTGAAGGCGTGATATTAATTAACATCAAAGCCAGAGAATATCTCCAACATGGGCCGGCTTGCTCAAGACAATGCAGCCCGCGTTTTCATTTCCCTCCATGCTCACGGCTTATTTAGTGTTGCGGCGCACACAAAAATGTAAAAAAGTCTGATTAAGGATTGCCTATCCTCTCAAAGCCCCCTATAATCCGGGCATCTCAAATACTGCAAAGGTTCATCGTGGACAACGACGGAAGTAGTCGATCTTGTATCGCAACGCCGTCTTGCAGGATTTAGCAGAACCTTTTCTCTGCCACATCCTGCAATGACAGGGTGTGGTGTCTAAAAATTCGGCAACAACGCACATCAGCGGCGCGCCTGTTGCGCAGTCCAGTGCGAGCCGAAACCCAGGCCAAACGGCCTCCCATTTCAGACATCCCCAAATTCGCGCCGCACTGGCGGTTTGCCGCCTCATTGCGCACGGATTCCCTTTGACGGCGCTTGCCTTCGGATCTTCGTCGCGTCCTCCTTGCATCGCCAACGGGAGGAATCATCATGCGCTTGATCACCAAACTGGCAGCCTTGCTGCGCCCAGGCAAAACCATCGCCCCGGCCGCCGTTTATCAGTTGAACATTTTTTGCGTCCATGCGGACCTGACCATGCTGCGCGTGCAAGCAGCCAAACAGCTGCACGCCCGCGGCCTGGAAGTGGAACGCATCGCCCTGACCGCCGGCGACAACGACCTGGCCTGTTTGAGCGTGCTGTTCGCTTGCCCCGATGTGGCTAGCCGTTGCCTGAATCAGCTCGCCGCGCATTTTTGCCAGCTGCCGCAGGTGAACCGAGTTCACTGGGCGCGCCACGCACAGCGCCCGCGCGTGCCCAATCGCGCCTTTTTGCTGGCCCAACGTGCCCACTTGGCGCACTGACCAGCCCCAATTCTTTCCGGGCGCGGGCAAATCCGCGCGCATTCTTGAAACGCACACGCTGCCAGCCAGCAGGAGGTTCTGATGTTGATTGAAGACCCTGAACCGCGACCGCGCCGGCCTTTGGCGTATTGCTGATCTGAGCCTCTCCCTTATTGCGACAGCGGGACCGGCCAATTAGCCGCCGCCGACCATCGCAATCGACCCTTGAATATATTTTCATTTCTGCGTCTATAAAACACAGAAAGGGAATAATGCTGTCTGTCGCATTTTCAAAATGAAAATGAGGGAGTGAAACATGCGCCACAATAAACTGGCTTGGCTATTTAATTATCTCGCGCGCACCCCAAGCAAACGCCAAGACGAAACCAGCTGCCATCTGAATGTGATTTGCGACATCCCGGTGATTACCGCGCTGCGCAAACAATTATTCTGGGAAATGCACACCCTGGGCCTGACGGCGACCCACGTCACCATCACGCCCGCCTCCGCCGCTGGACAAGCCTGCCTGAGCGTACGGCTGGATTGCCCTGTGGCCCTGCGCCGCGCCTTCAACGAAATGGCGCTGCGCCTGAGCAAAATACCGGAAATCCATCGAGTGCGCTGGGGCCGTCGCAAGCCGGAGGCGCGGGCAACGCCCCGTCGCTGGGCGGCCAGCGCCTGAGCATTCGATCAATGTCCGCCGCGCTGTTGCGCGCCGTTTAACCCTCTTCGCCACGAAAGGCCAGCCATGTCTGAAGAACCGGAACCCCGATCTTGCAGACCCGAGGCCGCCCGCACCGCCTAATCTCCCCCGCCTGACGGCGGCGAGATAGGCTCGCGCGCCTCGCCACCGTCAAACACAACCCTGTCATTGCCTGCATGCCGTAAGGCAGGGACCGGCACGTCCTCACGCGACGGAAGCCGGATTGCAAGGAGATCGCCATGAACGACATCATCCGCCACAACATCCGGCCGCAGCGTTATCAGCTGTCGGTCATCTGCCCCACGCAAGCGGTGAAGGCCGCCCGCCGGGAAATCCGTGCCGCCGCGCAAGGGCACGGGCTGAAAGTGTCCAGCTGGAACGAAACCCTGCTGGTTGGCGAGTGCCAGGCCTCCGGCGCGCCCGCCAACTGGATGCTGGCCACGGAGTTCCGCTCCCGCAGCGACGCCTCCATGCACTTTCTCGAGGCCATCATGCAAAGGCTAGGCAATCTGCCGCTGGCCCGGGTCCGACTGGACATTTTGCCCGGTCAGGTCCGGCCAGAGTGGTCCGCCGGAGTCCGCCCTCTGGCTCAACCCTGATTCATCGTCCCACGCCGGCCTCCGCTCATCCGCGGCGGCGCGGGATTTTCAAGCTCCCATTTCTTACAAGGAAACACCATGACTGACGACAGTTACCCGCGACCGCCCGCCCTGCACACACAGACAACAACGCAGGCGGGCGCCCACCTCGAACCTAGAACACCCGCAACACCCCCCGTGCTGCGTCCGCCAGATATCCGGCCGGCCTGAACAGCCCCAGCCGTACTGCGCGGGACACGCGCGCAGGAGACGAAACAATGACGAAACACACTAGCAGCCGACACAAGCTGAAAGGCTATGTCGCCACCCCTAGCGCAAAACAGGAAAAACCGGTCATCCGCGCGGTACAGGAAGCCGACAGCTCCGTAGAAGAAACCCTGCAACGCGTACGCGGCCACCAAGACGGCCTGACCATGGCGGAGGCGCATCAGCGCTACGCCCAGTTCGGCCCCAACGAAGTGGCTCACGACAAGGCGCCGCACCCGCTGATTCAACTGGCGCAAGCCTTCAAGAACCCCTTTGTCGTCGTCCTGATGGTGCTTGCCGCCATCAGCTATTTCACCGACGTCTATTTCGCCACCCCAGGCGACGAAGAGTGGACCGGCATCATCATCTTGCTAACCATGGTGGGCATCAGCGGCCTGCTGCGGTTCTGGCAGGAATTCCGCTCCGCCAAGGCAGCGGAAAAGCTCAAATCGCTGGTGCGCAATACGGCCACCGTACAGCGCCGCCCGGCCAACGGCAGCAGCCCCATTCGCCAGGAAATCGCAATGAGCGAACTGGTGGTCGGCGACATCGTCCACCTGCAAGCCGGCGACATGATCCCCGCCGACATCAAGTTGCTGGAGTCCCGCGACTTGTTCATCAGCCAGGCAGTGCTGACCGGCGAAGCGCTGCCGGTGGAAAAGTACGACACCCTGGGCGCGGTGGCGGAGAAGTCCGCCAACGGTCAAGCCAATGGCGATACGGACCTGCTAGACCTGCCCAATATCTGCTTCATGGGCACTAATGTGGTCAGCGGCAAGGCCTCCGCTCTCGTAGTGGCCACCGGCACCGATACCTATTTCGGCTCGCTGGCCCGCAGCGTGGTCAGCCACAAACGCGTGGAAACCAGCTTCGACCGCGGCGTCAGCAGCGTATCCTGGCTGCTGATCCGCTTCATGCTGGTGATGGTGCCCGTGGTATTCATGATCAACGGCTTGACCAAGGGCGACTGGATGTCCGCCCTCACCTTCGCGCTGGCGGTGGCAGTGGGCCTGACCCCGGAAATGCTGCCCATGATCGTGTCCGCCAACCTGGCCAAGGGCGCGGTGGCGATGGCGCGGCGCAAGGTTGTGGTCAAACGCCTGAACTCGGTGCAGAACTTCGGCGCAATGGACGTGCTGTGCACCGACAAGACCGGCACCCTGACCCAGGACAAGATCATCCTGGAGCACCATTACAATATCCATGGGCTCAAAGACGAGGGCGTGCTGCAACTGGCCTGGCTGAACAGCTTCCACCAGAGCGGCATGAAGAACCTGATGGATATTGCCGTGGTGGAACACGCCGACGAACTGGGCGACCGCGTCAAGCCCAGCGGCTACAGCAAGGTGGACGAAATGCCGTTCGATTTCGTGCGCCGCCGGCTGTCGGTGATCGTGGAAAACCAGCGCGGCCGCCAGTTGATGATCTCCAAGGGCGCGGTGGAAGAAATGCTGGCTGTCTCCAGCCATGTTCAGGACGGCGAACAGATCAAACCGCTGACCGCCGAGGAGCGCGCCGCCCTGCTCAAGCGCAGCCAGGACTATAACGCCGAGGGCTATCGCGTGTTGCTGGTCGCCACCCGCGACATTCCGGCAGAAGAAGCCAAGCGCAACTACAAAACCAATGACGAAGCCCAATTGGTGGTACGCGGCTTCCTGACCTTCCTCGACCCGCCGAAGGACTCCGCGGCTCCGGCCATCCGCGCGCTGAAGGAATACGGCGTGGCGGTCAAAGTCCTGACTGGCGACAACCCCATCATCACCGCCAAAGTATGCCGCGACGTTGGCCTCAGCCCCGGCGTGCCCTTGGTAGGCAAAGACATCGAGGCGATGGACGATGTGGCGCTGTGCAGCGCGGTCAAACACACCACTATCTTCGCCAAGCTGACCCCGCTGCAAAAGTCCCGCGTGGTCAAAGCCCTGCAGGCCAACGGCCACACCGTGGGCTTCCTGGGCGACGGCATCAACGATGCGCCGGCGCTGCGCGACGCCGACGTCGGCATCTCGGTGGACAGCGGCGCGGACATCGCCAAGGAAACCGCGGACATCATCCTGCTGGAAAAGAGCCTGATGGTGCTGGAAGAAGGCGTGATCAAGGGCCGGGAAACCTTCGGCAATATTCTCAAGTACCTGAACATGACCGCCAGCTCCAACTTCGGCAACGTGTTCTCGGTGCTGGTTGCCTCGGCCTGGCTGCCGTGGGAGCCGATGCTGGCGATGCATCTCTTGATCCAGAACCTGATCTACGACGTATCGCAGATGGTCCTGCCGTGGGACAAGATGGATCCGGAGTTCCTGAAAAAACCGCGCAAGTGGGAAGCCAACAACATCAAGCGCTTCATGCTGTGGTTGGGGCCCACCTCCTCGGTATTCGACATCACCACCTACACGCTGATGTGGACGGTGTTCGGCGCCGGCGCGGCCTACTACGCCGGCCTGGCCCACGGCGTCAGCGACGGCGGCGCCAACATCATGCACTCCGGCTGGTTCATCGAAGGCCTGGTCTCGCAAACCCTGGTGGTGCACATGCTGCGCACGCGCAAGATCCCCTTCCTGCAAAGCACCGCCTCGCTGCCGGTCATGTTGTCCACCTCGGTGGCCATCGCCATCGGTTGCTACCTGCCGTTCTCGTCGCTGGCGGAAAGCATTGGCTTCATCAAGCTGGACACCAGCTACTTCTGGTGGTTGCTGGCCACCATGATGGGTTATATGACGCTGACTCAAATCGTCAAAACCATTTACATCAAACGCTACGGCCGCTGGTTCTAAGAACGCGCTTACGATCGCGAACAGGCTCTAAGCGCCTTGACCTCGTAACTCCAGCCCCGCTCTCGCGGGGCTTTTTTACGCCGTCTCCCGCCATTCCCAGCGTCTTGCCACACTGGCACAATCCCTTATCCCCACCATAAGGAAACCCCATGCGCCTCCCCTCCCTGCGCCGCGCCCAGCAATGCTTTAAAAGCCTGCTCGCGCTTTCCATCGCCTTGTTCGGCCTGCTGGCCGCCAGCGGCAACATTCTGGACTACGACAGCAACTGGCAGTTTGTCCGCCACGTGCTGGCCATGGACAGCATGGAACCCTGGTTTAACGGCCAAGCGCTGAAAGGCCGCGCCGTCACTCACCCGGGCTGGCAGCAAGCCGCTTACCTGGCCATCATCGCCGGCGAACTGGCCTTCGGCTTGATCTGCGCCTGGGGCGGCGGCGCCATGCTGCGCGGCGCGCTCTGCGGACGCGAGGAAGCTTATCTGCGAGGCAAGACGCTATTCACGCTAGGCTGCATTCCGGCACTGCTGGTCTGGTACACCGGTTTTGCGGTGATAGGCGGCGAATATTTCGCCATGTGGGCCAGCCAATGGAACGGCCAGATGAAGGCCTACGCCTTCATCGGCTTCATCCTGCTAAGCCTGGCCTACCTGTCGCAGCCGGAAGCCGCTGAGCGCTAGCCCTCCCGGCAACGGCGGCGGCCCTCGTATATCATGAACCATGCCGACTCCCCCATACGCGCCATGATGTCCCGCCGCCTAACCCTGCCCGCCCGCATCAGCCGCTGGCTGTTGATCGGCGTCGCCGCGCTGCTGCCGCTGGCCGTCATCACCCCCATTGTCTATTGGCAGGAAAGCAACCGGCTGCGGCAGCAGGCCACCTTGCAAACAGGCCAAGCGGAAAGCATGCTGGACTTGATGCTGGACTATGCGGCTCAGGCCGCCGACAGCGTGGCCCCGCTCACCAACCAGCCATGTCCGCAAATAGAACAGGCGCTGCGCAAACAAGTCACCGTGGTGCCCTTCATCCGCAGCGTCACGCTGGAGCGCGGCGGCATTCTCTACTGCTCCTCTTTGTTCGGGGTCTACCACAGACAGATCTCCTCGCCGGACAAACCCCGCCCGGAAACCGAGCTGCGCTTGAAGTCCGGCAACGAGCTGACCCCGGGCCGTCCGCTGATCATTTACCGCAAGCAATCGGGTCCGACGGCGATCTACATAGCCATTGACGGCGTGCACCTGCAATTCAGCCTGGACATGGCCAGCGACTACAGCCCGGTTTACATGCGCGTGGGGCCGCTCTGGATAGGGCCGGATCACGCGGTACACCCCAACCCCAGTCCGCCCTTCGACCTGCTTACGATAGAACGCGCCTCCTCCCGCCATCCCTATACCCTGATTAGCGGCTTCAACCGCCGCGACCTGTACCACCAGATGGCCAGCAGCTATGAACTGGTCTTCCTCAGCATGGCTGCGCTGGGGCTGGCGCTGGCCGCGGCCCTGCGCTGGCAACTAAGCCGGCCGGCGTCGCCCACCGTCGAACTGCAACGCGCGCTGGACAACGGGGAATTCGAGCCCTTTTTACAACCAGTGGTGCGTTCCGACGGGCTAGGCTGGCAAGGGGCGGAAGCGCTGATGCGCTGGCGTCACCCGCGGGATGGACTGATCCGGCCGGACCTGTTCATTCCACGCGCCGAGGATTGCGGCATGATCGTGCCGATGACGCGTCAAATGATGCGCCAGTTGGCGCGTGCCCTGGGACGGAGCCGACTGCCGCCTCAGTTCCATCTGGGCATCAACATCACCGCCGCGCACCTGCGGGACGACGCCTTACTGGCGGACTGCCGACAGTTTCTCGCCCACTTCCCGCCTGGGGAACTGAATCTGGTACTGGAACTGACGGAGAGGGAGATACTGGAGCCCACCCCCGAAGCCTGCGAACGGCTGGCTCGGCTGCGGGAACTAGGTGTGAAGATAGCGATAGACGATTTTGGCACAGGCCACTCCAGCCTGATCTATCTACAACAGCTACCGCTGGACTGCATCAAGATAGACAAGAGTTTCACCGCCAGCATCGGCGCGGACGCGCCGTCCAGCCACATCGTCGACAGCGTGACCGAGCTGGCGCACAAATTGGAACTGGAAATCGTGGCGGAAGGGGTGGAGACCGAAGCCCAGCGCGCCTACCTGACCCGTCTGGACGTGGGCTGGCTGCAAGGCTATCTGTTTGCGCGGCCAATGCCGCTACGCGAGTTCCTGCTGCGCCCGGAACTGGACGCCGCGCGCGCGGCGGCGTCCGACACCGGTCCGGCGCTTTAGCGGCGGCTTTCCTTGCAGTCGTCCAGCAAGGCCTTGTCGGTGATTTCGTCGCGCAACGAACCTTCCGGCCCCTTGGTCCACCAGCTGTATTGCTCGGCCGCGTATTTGGCGCCGGAACCGGACACCACATTGCTCAACAACATGGTCTTGCCCTTGATCGGCAATACCGCGAAACTCTGCCCGTTTTTGACGTTGTAATACTTGACTGTCAACTTGGCGCCATCGGCGCAAACGTAGCGGACGACCTGCCGCTGACCAGCCTGGATATCCGGCAAGGTCAGCGGTTTGGCCAGCGCGGCGGCGCTGCTCAAGGTCAGCACGGCGAACAAGATGGATTTCATGTTTTAACTCCTAGAATGACAAACTGCGGCTTGCTCTTGGCAAATGGGGATAGACCGGGCTCGCTCGGTTTTGTTCTGCGCAGTTCAGCGGGCGCCCGCCTCCGCCAGCAAGGCGGCAACGCCGGTCAGCCCTCGGCGGCGAGCATGCTGCAAGGCGGTTACGCCGTCGCGATCCGCCAGATTCAGATCCGCCTTGGCCGCGATCAGTTGCCGGGCGATGTCGCGATGCTGCGCGCTGTCCGTTCCCAAAATCGCCACTTCCAGCAAGCAGGTCCAACCCAGCCGGTTCACGTGATCAAGCTTGACCCCGGCGGCAATCAATTGCCGCGCCGCTTCCGCGTGCCCTCGCTCGCAGGCGGGGATCAATGCCGTGCCCTGATAACGGTTGGTGCTGGCCAAGTCCGCGCCGTGCCGCAGCGTCATGCTCAGGATGTCATTCCTGCCCTGAGCGCCGGCCAACAGATAGGGGCTGTCCTGCTGTTTATCCTTGGCGTTCACATCCGCGCCGCCCTCAATCAACAAGCGCGCCGCCTCCGGGTGATTGCCCCAAGTCGCCAGCAGCAAGGGCGTGCGCTGACTGGCATCGCGGACATCCACCGGCGCGCCCGCGCGCAACAAGTGCCGCACTTCAGGCGCATCTCCGCGACCGGCCGCCGCCAGCAAGGCTTGGCCGCTGCCGGCGCCTGCGGGGATGGAGACGGCCAAAACCGTCGATAACAGGATTTTCGCTTGCCAATGCATTGCCTTCTCCTCGCTCCTTGCAAACGATTCAAATGGAAGCGCCACCGTAGCATGGCATGCCGCGCCAAGCCAGCCGGACAAAACAAAGCCCGCCGACCGGCGGGCTATGACAGAACTGCAGCGTAAACTCAGCCGTGCATGCGGGCGAAGTCCTGCATGAAGTTGGCCAGTGATTTGACGCCCTCTATCGGCATCGCGTTGTAGATGGAGGCGCGGATGCCGCCCACCGCGCGATGTCCCTTCAGCTGGATCAAGCCGTTTTTGCGCGCCTCCAGCAGGAAGGTTTCTTCCAGCCCCTCATCCTTGAGCCGGAACACCACGTTCATCCGCGAACGGAACGGCGCGTCGATATGGGTGTGATAGAAGCCCTCGCTGGACTCGATCACATGATTGAGCAAGCCGGCCTTCTCCTCGTTGCGGGTGGCGATGGATTTGACGCCGCCTTGCTCCTTCAACCATTTGAACACCAGGCCGGAGATGTAGATCGGAAAGGTGGGCGGAGTGTTGTACATCGAGTCGGCGTCGGCGTGGACCTGGTAATTGAGCATGGTGGGCAGATCGGCGCGGGCCTTGCCCAGCAGATCCTCGCGCACAATCAGCACCACCAGGCCGGACGGGCCGATATTCTTTTGCGCGCCGGCGTAGATCAGACCAAACTGGCTGACGTCCACTTCCCTGGACAGGAAGTCCGAGGACATGTCGCAAACCAGCGGCACGTCCGGCAGGCTTTGCGGCACGAAAGGGAATTGCAAGCCGCCTATGGTCTCGTTGGAGGTGTAGTGCAGATAAGCCGCCTTGGGGTCGCGCTGCCAGCCGGCTTCGTCCGGCACGTAGGCGAAGTTGCGGTCCTCGCTGCTGGCCGCCACATTGACCTTGGCGTAGCGACGCGCTTCTTTGATCGCCAGCTTGGACCAGTGGCCGGTATTGACGATATCCACGCTGTCGCGCTCGCCCAGCAAGTTAAGCGGCACCTGTGCGAACTGCTGCGATGCGCCCCCCTGCAGGAACAGCACTTTGTAGTTGGCGGGAATGCCCATCAACCCACGCAGGTCGTGCTCGGCGTCATGGATGATTTCCATGAATTCCTTGCCTCGATGGCTCATTTCCATCACGCACATGCCGGAGCCGTGCCAATCCAGCATTTCGCTTTGCGCTTCGGCCAGCACCTGATGAGGCAGCACGGCGGGGCCGGCGGAGAAGTTGTACACTTTGGCCATGTTCATCCTCTATTTGCGTTGACAGCCCTTGGCGCCCGCACCGGCGAACTCCGGGCCTTGGTATGCGAAGGCCCGATCGCTAAGCGCCGGGCCTTTGTTATAGTTTACTGACTGAGCAGGAAGTGGGCTCTCGCCACGGCAACCGGCTTTCGCCGGTCTTCTTGCCAGGCTTCGATCAGCACATTGGCCACCCGCTTGCCCTGCTTGGTGATCTCGCACTTGGCGTACAAGGTTTGCGGCCGGCCCGGGCGCAGATAGTCCAGCGAGAAGTCGACGATCTTAGGTGTTTCCTGCGACTCCCGTATCCACATCAGATGCAGCATTGCCGCGCTTTCCAGAAAACCGCCGATCAGCCCGCCGTGCAATGCCGGCAGAGCGGTATTGCCGACATTGCGCTCGGAGAACGGCAACTGGAACAGCAACTCGCCGACGTCGTCCTCGCCCAACTCCACCCCCATCAGCTTGATGTAGGGCAGCTCGTCCACGATGAGCGCATAGGCTTTTTGATCGCGCAAGGCGTTGAAACGTTCCATGAAGCGGCTCATGCGGCGGCCTCCGGCAGCATCGGCGTCCGGCTGGATTCCCGCATGAAGGTGGCCACGCCGTGGGCGATCGGATCGCTGGGCGATTCGTGATAACACACGGCGCGGGTAAAGGCGATCTGGCTGGCCAGGCGATAGCATTCCGCCCTGCAGAAGATAGGCTTTCCCGGCGTGGCCGCCCTCAGGTAGTCGATGCGCAAATCCAGCGTGGCGATGGTTTCCAGCTCAGGCAGATGCGCCATCACCGCCACCGCGCTGCAGGTATCCACCAGCGAGGTGATCACCCCGCCGTGCAAAGTGCCGGTGACCGGGTTGCCGACCAGATCCTCGCGCCAGTCCACCTTCAAAGTGGGCCGGCGTCCCTCGGTTCCGATGTATTGGAAACCCAGAGTGCGACAGTGCGGAAAGGAGACGAAAAGCTGGCTCATCGCCTCCAGCACTTCGGGATTGGCCGGCGTTGGAATCATGCCTCGCCGCCCTCGTCCGCGGCCTCGACGCCGTCCTCGCCTTCCAGCGCCTCCGTCTCGTCGTCGCTATCGCCCTCGGCCACTTTTTCCAGGCCGATCAGCTGCTCGCCTTCGTCCAGATTGATCAGGCGCACACCCTGAGCGGAACGGCCGGTTTCGCGCACTTCGGACACCTTGGTGCGGATCAGCACGCCGCCGGTGGTGATCAGCATCACATCGTCGGTTTCTTCCACCAGGCTGGCAGCCACCAGCTTGAGGCCGGTTTTGTCGGTCAGATCCATGGCGATCACGCCCTGGGTGCCGCGGCTGGTCAGACGGAAATCGCCAATGCGGGTGCGTTTGCCGTAGCCGCCGTTGCTGGCGGTCAGCACCATCTGGTCTTCGGAATTGGTCACCAGCAGGGAAATCAGCTTCTGGCCTTCGCCCAGCTTCATGCCGCGAACGCCTCTGGAAGTGCGTCCCATCGGCCGTACCTGGCTTTCGCTGAAGCGGACCGACTTGCCGGCGTCGGAGAACAACATGACCTGATCGCCTTCAAGCAGCAGACCATCCTCGATCACTTCGCCTTCGCCTGCGATGTCCTCCTCGACGATGGCCTCGTCATCTTCATCGCCCTGGCCTGCCACGCTCTTGCCGCAGGTCAGCGCCACGCCCACCAAGTAATTGCCCTCGTCCAGGTTGATGGCGATGATGCCCGCCGCGCGCGGCTTGGAGAAGGCGCGCAACGGCGTTTTCTTCACCGTGCCGTCGGCGGTGGCCATGAACACGTACTGGTCGTCGCGGAACTCCTTGACCGGCAGCAGCGCGTTGATCTTCTCGCCCTCTTCCAGCGGCAACACGTTGACCATGGGCTTGCCGCGGCTTTGACGGCCGCCCTGCGGCAGGTCGTAGACCTTGCGCCAGTAGCAGCGGCCGCGGCTGGAGAAGCACAGCACGAAGTCGTGGGTATTGGCCACGAACAGAGTGTCGATGAAATCGTCGTCCTTGGTGGCCGCCGCCTGCTTGCCTCGGCCGCCGCGGCGCTGGGCGCTGTAGTCGTCGATGGGCTGGGCCTTGATGTAGCCGGTGTGGGAAATGGTCACCACCATGTCCTGCGGGGTGATCAGGTCCTCGATATTGATATCGCCGCCGAAAGGTTCGATCTCGGAGCGGCGCGCGTCGCCGAACTGGGCTTTAACAGCGGACAACTCATCGCTGATGATCTGGTTGATGCGTTCCGGCTTGGCCAGGATGTCCAGCAAGTCCAGAATCACCGCCATGATGTCGCGGTATTCGGCGACGATCTTGTCCTGCTCCAGGCCGGTGAGGCGCTGCAAGCGCATTTCCAGGATGGCCTGGGCCTGGGCGTCGGACAAACGGTAGCCGTTGGCCTTGAGGCCGAACTCTTCCGCCAGCCCGTCCGGACGCGCCTTGTCCTGATCGACGCGGGACAGCATTTCCTCCACCAGCGGCGAGCGCCATTCGCGGTCCATCAGCGCGATCTTGGCTTGCGGCGGAGTTTCCGAGGCTTTGATCAACGCGATGATTTCATCGACGTTGGACAGCGCCACGGCCAAGCCTTCCAGGATGTGGCCGCGTTCGCGCGCCTTGCGCAGTTCGAAAATGGTGCGTCGGGTCACCACTTCGCGACGGTGACGCAGGAACTCCACCAGGATCTGCTTCAGGTTCAGCAAGCGCGGCTGGCCGTCCACCAGCGCCACCATATTGATGCCGAAGCTGTCCTGCAGCTGGGTCATCTTGTACAGGTGATTGAGCACCACTTCCGGCATTTCGCCGCGCTTGAGCTCGATCACCACGCGCATGCCGGACTTGTCGGATTCGTCGCGCAGGTCGGAAATACCTTCGATCTGCTTGTCGCGCACCAGCTCGCCGATGCGCTCCAGCAGACGCGCTTTGTTCACCTGATACGGGATCTCGTCGACGATGATGGCCTGGCGATCGCCCTTGCCGATGTCTTCGAAATGAACGCGCGCGCGCATGATCACGCGGCCGCGGCCGGTGCGATAGCCTTCCTTGACGCCGGCGGTGCCGTAGATGATGCCGGCGGTGGGGAAGTCCGGCGCCGGAATGATGTCGATCAGCTCGTCAATGGTCAGGTCGCTGTTGGCCAGCAAGGCCAGGCAGGCGTCCACCACCTCGTTGAGGTTGTGCGGCGGAATATTGGTGGCCATGCCCACGGCGATGCCGGAGGCGCCGTTGATCAGCAGATTGGGGATTTTGGCCGGAAGGATCAGCGGCTCGTGCTCGGAGCCGTCGTAGTTGGGACCGAAGTCCACGGTTTCCTTCTCGATGTCGGCCAGAAGCTCATGGGCGATGCGCGCCATGCGGATCTCGGTGTAACGCATCGCGGCGGCGTTGTCGCCGTCCACCGAACCGAAGTTGCCCTGACCATCCACCAAGGGGTAGCGCAGCGAAAAGTCCTGCGCCATGCGCACAATGGTGTCGTACACCGCGGTGTCGCCGTGCGGGTGGTATTTACCGATCACATCGCCAACGATACGCGCCGATTTCTTGTACGCGCGGTTCCAGTCGTTGGACAGCTCGTGCATGGCGTACAGCACCCGACGGTGCACCGGCTTCAGGCCATCGCGCACATCAGGCAAGGCGCGGCCCACGATCACGCTCATCGCGTAATCCAGATAAGAGCGGCGCATCTCCTCTTCGAGGCTGATGGGGATGGTTTCCTTGGCGAACAGGTTATCGGTCATAGTTTCTTGATTCGTAAGGATGAACAGGCCGCCCTGCGATTGCGGGTGCATTCACGCGCGCGCCACAGGGCGGCCAGCATAGGTAATGACAGCTCGTATTCTATCACGAAACGGTCATCTCCAACCGACTTCCGTCAGTCCGGGCCGGGCTCTCCCGCTCCTTCCTCGCCCTCGTCTTCCATCGCGCCCAGTTTAAGATGCTGCTGTAGTTGCTTGTTATTGCGCACCCCCAGCTTGCGCAGACGCTCGGCGCTGGCCACCAGATTGCCGCGGCCTCCGGACAGCTGCTTCATCGCGTCGCCAAAACTGTCGCGAGCCACGTCCAACTGCTTGCCCAGTTTTTCCAGATTGGCGGCAAAGCCGACGAATTTGTCGTACATCGCCCCGCCCTGGCGGGCGATCTCCTGCGCGTTTTGATTCTGGTATTCGTAGCGCCAGATGCTGGCCACTGTGCGCAGCGTCGCCAGCAAGGTACTGGGGCCGACGATCATGATGCGGCGCTCGAAAGCCTCGTTGAACAAACTCATATCCTGCTGCACCGCCAACAGATAGGCCGGCTCCACCGGAATGAACATGAACACGAAGTCCAGGGTGTTCAAACGATACAAGTCCTGGTAACGCTTTTCCGACAGCGTACGGATGTGGTTGCGGATGGCCGCGACATGGGCCTTCATTTCCGTCGCCCGTTCCGCCTCGTCCTCTGCGGCGGTGTAGCGCACATAGGCGTTCAGCGATACCTTGGAATCCACCACCAGCTGCTTGCCTTCCGGCAGGTCTATCACCACGTCCGGCTGATAGCGGCGGTTGCCGTCTTCGCCGGCCACCACGTCGGACACTTGCACCCGGTACTCGCGATCCTTCTGCAGGCCGGAGGTTTCCAGCACCCGTTCCAGCACCATCTCGCCCCAAGAGCCCTGCGCCTTGCTGCTGGCGCCGGTCAAGGCCTTGGTCAGCGCGATGGCGTCGTCGCCCAGCCGGCTATTGAGTTCTTGCAAGCGCTTGAGCTCCGCCTCCAGCGACAAGCGCCCCTGACTGTCTTTTTCATAACTGTCCTGCACCAGCTTGCCGAAATCTTGCAGCCGCTGCTGCAAGGGCCCGAGCAAATGACCGAGGTTCTGCTGGTTCTGCTCGGTGAAACGCTTGGCCTTCTCTTCCAGGATGTCCCCGGCCAGCGCCTTGAACTGCCCAGCCATGCTTTCGCGCGCCTCGGCCAACAAGGCCAGCTTCTCGGCGTTCTGGCCGCGCTCCTGCTCCAGCAGCGTCATCAGCTCCTGCTCGCGGGCGGTGAGCCGGGTAATTTCTTCCCCTTGCGTCTGCGCTTGCCCTTGCAGGACTGCCAGCATTTTCCCCTGCTCTTGGCTGGCGGCCAGCAGTGCGCCTACACGCCGCAACTCCGCCTGCAGGGCATCCAACTGCCGCTCCCGCTCCTGTGCTTGCCGCTCCAGCTCAGGTACCCGCTGAGCGCGCGCCACATAAGCGCCCAGTTGGGTCTGAGCATCGCCCAGTTGCTGCGCTTGTTGTTGCAATTGCGCGCGTGCGGCCTGCTCTCGCTCCCTGCACTCATCCAATTGCAAGCGCGACACCTCCTGCTGAGCCCGCTGATCCGCCGCTTGCCTCGCGAAGCGGCTGCGCAGCAAGGCAGCGGCCGCGCCGGCTGCCAGCAGCCCCAGCAACAGACCGATAACCAACATTTCCATCATCAAGCCTCAAATTGGCCGGCCCGCTCTCCACGGCCCGGCAGCGATTGTTCTATGACGAAGCGAAGCCGCTGCGCCAACGGCGCAGGCGGCACTTCGATTATTTGATAGCCCAGGCGTCGATACGTCCATTCCATCGCGGCGCAAGTGCGCTCCGCCTCGGCGAAAGTCTGCTTGCGCTCCTGGTCCTGGATGAAAATATCGCGCCACGGCGGCAGCAAGAATACTTGGCGACAATAGCGGAACCGCTCTGCGGCGGATTGCATATGCGCGGGTATCGGCAGGCCCAGCAAATCGAGATAGCCCAGCACGTCGGGCAACCCTCGGTCGAAAAACACCGGCCCGGACAAGCCCGCCGCCAACCGCAGGCTGCGCAGTTCCCAGGCCAGCATCGCTTCGGCGAAGGCGCGGGGGTTTCCCCAAGGCAAAGCCTGCCCGCCAATCAGCGTTTGGTCCTGGATGATGGCGCGGCCAGCCTCGTCCATCACGGAATATCCGGCGGCTCGCAAGGCCTCCAACAAGGCGCTCTTGCCCGCGCCCGGACCACCGGTCAACACCCGTAGGCGTGAATCCGCCCACTCGTTCACGCCGCCGCCCAATGCTGCAAATACACTTGCAACTCCTTGCGGCCCTGCCATTCATTGGCGATCAACTGATACACCGCGTCGACATTGTCCGGCAGCCATTCCACCTGATTGAACAACATGGCGTCGAACTCCTCTCCGTCGCGCGCCAAGCGCAGCTTCAAGTGCTTGTCGCCAACCACGCGCTGGCTCATCACCGCGAAACGGTCGTGGAAGTAAGGCACGGGGAAGCCCTGGCCCCACACCTCGGCCGCCAATTGCTCGGCGAAGGCCAAGTTCAATTCGCGCGGCGCCAGGCTGCCGTCGGTTTCTATGGTGCGGGTCAGATGGCGCTCTTCCAACAACTCGCGCGCCACTGCCTCGAAGGCGTGCTGGAACTCGTCAAAGCGCGTCTGTTGCAGGCTAAGGCCGGCCGCCATCGCGTGGCCGCCGAACTTGAGAATCAGGCCGGGATGCCGCTTGAACACCAAGTCCAGCGCGTCGCGCAGATGGAAGCCGGGAATCGAGCGGCCGGAGCCCTTGATCTCGCCGTTGTCGCCGGGCGCGAACACGATGGCCGGCCGATGGAAGCGCTCCTTGAGCCGGGAGGCGACGATGCCGACCACGCCCTGATGCCAGTCGTCGCGGAACAGAGTCAGCGTGTAGCGGTTGTCGGCATCGATGCTGGACAACGCCGCCAGCGCCTCGTCCTGCATGCCGTGCTCTATGCTGCGCCGTTCGCGGTTGAGCTGGTCCAGCTGTTGCGCCAGCCGCATCGCCTGCTCCTCATTGGCGGCCAGCAGGCAGGCGATGCCCAGGCTCATATCGTCCAGCCGGCCGGCGGCGTTCAAACGCGGGCCCAGTGTGAACCCCAGGTCAAAAGTGTTGGCCTTGTAATGCACGCGGCCGGCGACGCGGAACAAAGCGGCGATGCCTGGCGCCATGCGGCCGGCGCGCATGCGCTTGAGGCCGTTTTCCACCAAGGTGCGATTGTTCTGATCCAGCCGCACCACGTCGGCCACCGTGCCCAGCGCCACGTAGTCCAGCAGCTCTCCCAGATTGGGCTGGCTACGCTCGTCAAACACTCCACGCCGGCGCATTTCGGCGCGCAGCGCCAGCAGCACGTAGAACATCACCCCCACGCCGGCCAGGTTCTTGGACGGAAATTCGCAGCCGGGCTGATTGGGGTTGACGATCAAGGCCTCCGGCAACACGTCGCCGGGCAAGTGGTGATCGGTGACCAGCACTTCAATGCCGAGCGCCTTGGCGGCGAGCACGCCGTCCACGCTGGCGATGCCGTTATCCACGGTGACAATGATGTCGGGGTGTTGACGCGCAGCCAGCTCGACGATCTCCGGCGTCAGGCCGTAACCGTACTCGAAGCGATTTGGCACGATGAAGTCAACGTGCGCGCCCAGCATGGACAAGCCCTTGACCGCCACCGCGCAGGCGGTGGCGCCGTCGGCGTCGTAATCCGCCACCACCAACAGGCGTTGACGGCCGGCGATGGCTTCGGCCAGGCGCTCCGCCATCGGCTGGATGTTTTTCAGGTTTTGATAGGACAGCAGCGCCTTGAGGCCGTAATCCAGCTCGGCGCAGTCGCAAATGCCGCGCGCGGCGTACAGCCTCGCCATCAACGGGCTCAAGCCCTGACGCAGCAATTGTTCATGAGTATCGGCGGGAATGCTTCGGGAAACGATTTGGGACATGTTTTCTCAATACAAGGCGGACAACGGCAGCGGCCGCTTCCAGAATTTCCACAGGTCGTTGCGGCGCACCTTCAGTTCCAGCCCGCCGTGACCGTGCGCGCGCAAGACCAGGCTATCAATCCGGCCCTGACGCAGCGCCCGCAACAAGGGAGCGAACCAGTCGCGCTCCAGTCGTTGCAACGCTTCGCGCCAGCCCCAGGCGTCGCGGTACTGCGCCGCCGCCTGCAAGGCGTCCAGCGCCACCAGGCAGTCGCGGACGCCGGCCTGCTCTACTAAGCCGGCGAAGTCGTAAGGCGCCGGCAGGCACGGCGCGCCGGCCTCGGCCGCGATCCAGCCCAACCAGTCCTCGTCGGCGAACACCTGTTCCGCCGGCGCGCGCCAGCCCGGCTCTACGCCGCCGCCCCACAGCCATAAACTGTTGACGCCGAGTTCCCCGCGCGCCTCGCGCTCATCGTTCAGCGGATGGGCGTACAGCAGCATCTGCAACTCGTTCAGCAAGCGGCTCCAGTCCAGGCCGCGCTCGCCCTGAGGCAAGTGCGCGTTAATGTCCTCGCCCACCACATCCGGCAGCGGGCTGAAGCTGGCCGCCGCGGGCGCGTCCAGCTGCAACAGCCAACGGCCCGGCTCCAGCGGATGGATGCGCCAGCCGTCATCGGCGAAATGGCGATTCGCCGCGTCGACCAAGGTCTCGGCTTCGGCCTGGCTCAAGCTCATCACGCCGACATCAGCCAGCAAGGCGCGGTCGCGATCCACGCGCACATGCACCGGATCGGCCAGCAGCCAATCTCCCTGTTCCGCCGGCAAGCCGGCCTGGCGCGCCCGAAGCCTCGCCAGGCCGTCCACGGAGCCGCGCCACGGCGCGGTCAAGAGTTCGCTCAGCGTCGCCGGTCCGGCGGCGCGTTCTCCCTGGCCCAACAAGCGCTGCAGGGCGGGAAGTTCCAGCCCCTTGCACACATCGGCGCCGTCGTGGCCGTCCAGCCAAAGCAGACCGGGCAACAACAATGTCAATTTCATTTATCGCTACACTTGGATGACGAGATCGAAGTAATATCAAAGCCTTGCAAAAACGCCCTGGCATGGGCGCCCGACAAAATCAGGCGGATAGCATCCGGAATCGCGGCTATAATTTACAGTTTGCACAGGAACTTATGCCGCGCAAGCTCCCCAAATGTTGAGACGCGGCCGCAAGGCCTGTGATTGGCAAATACGGAATTTACAAAGGTTGGCCCAAGGCCAGCCTTAATTATTGTGAACGATGGATTATCGCAAACTGCTACATATCCCGCAAAAATGCTTCCACAAGCTGATGAACCACCATCTGAGCTTGATCGGCGCGGCGGCCTCCCTGCCCTTGTTCGGCATGGCCACCGCCTTCGCCGTGGCTCAGAACGGCGCCCAGCCCGCCAAGCCGGAAGTTTTGCAAAAAGAAGTGACCGAGCAGCTGACCCTGCCGGCTTTTTCCTTCAACGAAAGCGCCACCCGTTACTGGCGCGACGAGGCGATCAAGCGCGGCGACACCATCGCCCGCGTGCTGAACCGGCTGGGCATTCGCGACAGCGAAGCCAACCGCTTTCTGCACTCCAGCCCCCTGTCCAAGGACCTCCTCAAGCTGAAGACCGGCGCCACCCTGTCGGTGCAAACCAACGACCTGGGCGAACTGTTCGGCCTGCGTTTTCTCAATGACGACGAAAACGGCGAGCAAGTGCTGGTGGCCATCGAAAAGGTCAACGGCGAATGGCAGGCCAGCGCCGACCCGATCGCCACCGAAGCGGTGCAGACGGTGCGCTCGCTGCTGATCACCCGCTCGGTCGGCGCCGCGCTGGCCAAAGCCCAGGTGCCGCGCGACATCCGCGCCCAACTGACGGAAATCTTCGCCGATCAATTCAACATCAACTCTCTGGGCAAGGGCGACCGCATCAATCTGGTGTACGAAACCCTGCTCTACAACGGCGCGCCCATCGCCGCCGGCAACCTGCTGGCGGTGGAAATTCAACGCTCCGGCAAGCTTCACCAAGCCTTCTACTTTGCCCACGACAGCGAGTCCGGCGCCTATTACGACGCGCTGGGCAAGCCCATCAAACAGGGCTTCAGCCATCAGCCGGTGGCCAACGCACGCATCAGCTCCGGCTTCGGCTTCCGCAAGCACCCGATACTGCGCTCCTTGCGCCTGCATTCCGGCGTGGACTACGCAGCCGCCAGCGGCACTCCCATCATTGCCCCTGCCGACGGCACCATGGTCAAGGTGGAACGCCAAAACGGCTATGGCAATATGGTGGAAATCCGCCACAATCAAAAAATGACCACGCTGTACGCGCACATGAGCCGCTTCGCCCCTGGCGCCCGTTCCGGCAAAAGCGTCAAGGCCGGCGAGGTGATAGGCTACGTCGGCAGCACCGGCCGCTCCACCGGCCCCCATCTGCACTTTGAGGTGCGGATCAACGGCCAGGCGGTGGACCCGGCCACCAACGCCTTGCCGACGCCGGGCCTGAGCGCCACTCAGCTGGCCGAATTCAAATCCGGCAACCAGGCGCTGACCGCGCACCTGAAACTACTGCGCGAACTGCCCACCAACATCGCATTGCTAGACTGATGAATCAACGCTTGATCGGACTGATGTCCGGCACCAGCCTGGACGGCGTCGACGCCGTGCTGGTGCGCTTCAACGAACAAGGCGCGCTCCGCGTCGAAGCCGACTACTTCGTCGCCTACCCGCCGCGACTGCGCGAACAGGCGCTGGCGCTGCAGGCCATCGGCGACAATGAGCTGGATCGCGCCGCCCGGCTGGCCAATGAGTTGGCCGAGCTCTACGCCCAGGCGGTTAACGGCCTTCTGGCCGCTGAAGAGCTGAAGCCGGCCGACATCGCAGCCGTCGCCAGCCACGGCCAAACCATACGCCACGCCCCGGACGCCGGCTACACCTGGCAAATAGGCAATATGGCCCGCCTTGCCGAGCTGACCCACATCGATGTGATCGCCGATTTCCGCAGCCGCGACCTGGCCGCCGGCGGCCAGGGCGCGCCTCTGGTGCCGGCCTTCCACCAGGCGGTGTTTGGCGCGCCGGAGCAAAACCGGGTGATTCTCAACATCGGCGGCATCAGCAACCTGACCCGCCTTCACCCAAACCAAGCGGTGATCGGGTTCGACTGCGGTCCCGGCAATATGCTGATGGACGCCTGGTGCCTACGACATCAGGGCCATCCTTACGATGCCGACGGTCAATGGGCAAGCCAGGGCGTGGTGGAGTCTTCGCTGCTGCAGGCGCTACTGGACGAACCCTTCTTCCGTCAGCCCCCGCCCAAAAGCACCGGTCGCGACCTGTTCGACTTGCCCTGGCTGGAGCAAAAACTGCTGGGCCGCCATGTGCCCGCCGTCGACGTGCAAGCCACGCTGCTGGAGCTGAGCGCGCGCGGCATCGCTCAGGCCATCGCCCTGCATTGCCCGGCAAACCAGGCTATCTTCGTCTGCGGCGGCGGGGCGCGCAACGGCGCGCTGATGCGTCGCCTGAGCGCCTTGCTGTCGGAACAACACATCGCCGGCACCGCCGCGCTGGGTCTGCCCGAACACCAAGTGGAGGCCGCCGCCTTCGCCTGGCTGGGCTGGCGCTTCCTGCGCCGCCTCGCCGGCAACCTGCCGGAAGTGACCGGCGCCGCCGGCGAACGCGTACTCGGCGCACTATACCCCAAATAAGCGCCTCACAGCCTGTTCTAAAGCCTTGCGTGTCTACACAACAGACTTTGATACACAGTCTCTAAAGGGAACGCCATCAAGACTTGTCAGCAAAGCTGAATACATTCCGACACGCTTAAACGAGGCGTGTCAGGCTATAATCAGCGACAGTCATAGCCGAACATGAGAAAAATGCGACTTTTCAAGCGCAAAGCCGTAGTCAAAAACAGCCAGACCCCGTTGCCGCCGCAGCTGGCCTCGCTGCTGCGCGAGGCGTGGTGGTTGCTGATGGCCGTATTGGCCGTCTACCTGGTGCTGGTGCTGGCAAGCTACTCCCCGCAAGACCCCTCCTGGTCCCATAGCTCCTCAGATCCCACCGTGCGCAATTACGGCGGCGCTTTCGGCGCTTGGCTGTCCGATATGTTGCTCTACGTATTCGGCTTGTCGGCCTGGTGGCTGGTGGTGTTCTGCCTGGTGGCCATCGCCTGGGGCTATCAGCGCATGGAAACACTGGGCTTCAAGCTCAACCCCATCACCGTCGCCGCCATCGGCGGCTTTCTGCTGCTGCTGTTTTCCAGCGCCAGCATAGAGGCCATCATCCTGGCGGAAAAAGCGCTCAATCTGCCCCTGTCCGCCGGTGGCATGCTGGGGCATTTCATCGGCCTCGGCATCGCCCACGGCCTGGGCCTGTCTGGCGCCTACCTCTTGCTCAGCGTGCTCGCCGCCATCGGTTTTTCCCTGTTCACAGGCCTGTCTTGGCTCGACATCATGGAGCGGCTGGGCGGCGCGCTGGAAGACGGCACCTTGAAACTGTGGCACAACTGGCAGGCGCGCAAAGATCGCGAAATCGGCAAAGAGATCGCGCAAAAGCGCGAAGCCAAGATCACCACCGAGAAAAAGAAGAACGAGGAGAAAATCCCGCTGCGGATCGAGCCTCCAGTGCTGGACGTGCCGCTGTCCACCAAGGCCCAAAAGCCAGTGCAGCAATCCTTGTTCGCCGACCCCAAGGACGGCGCGCTGCCCGGCCTGACACTGCTGGAAGCGCCCAAGGAACAACAGGAACCGGTGTCGCAGGACACGGTGGAATACACTTCGCGGCTGATCGAACGCAAGCTGGCCGATTTCGGGGTCGACGTCAAAGTGGTGGCGGCCTATCCCGGCCCGGTGATTACTCGCTACGAGGTGGAACCGGCGGTGGGCGTAAAGGGCGCTCAGGTCGTCAATTTGATGAAGGATCTGGCGCGCGCGCTGTCACTGGTTTCCATCCGGGTGGTGGAAACCATTCCCGGCAAAACCTATATGGGCCTGGAACTCCCCAACCCCAAACGCCAGATCGTGCGCCTCTCGGAAATCGTCGGCTCCGACGGCTACCAGAACATGGCTTCCAAGCTGACCATGGCCTTGGGCAAGGACATCGCCGGACAACCCGTGTCCGCCGACCTCGCCAAGATGCCGCACGTGCTGGTGGCCGGCACCACCGGCTCCGGCAAATCAGTGGCCATCAACGCGATGATCTTGTCCCTGCTGTACAAGTCCACGCCCAAGGAAGTGCGGCTGATCATGGTCGACCCCAAAATGCTGGAGCTGTCGATCTATGAAGGCATTCCTCACCTGCTGGCCCCGGTGGTCACCGACATGAAACAAGCCGCCAACGCGCTGAACTGGTGCGTGGCGGAGATGGAACGCCGCTACAAACTGATGTCCAAGCTGGGCGTGCGCAACCTGGCCGGGTTCAACCAAAAGATCAAGGACGCGGACAAGGCCGGCGAAAAGATCCCCAACCCCTTCAGCCTGAGCCCGGAAACCCCGGAGCCGCTGGACACCCTGCCTTTGATCGTGGTGGTGATAGACGAGCTGGCCGATCTAATGATGGTGGCCGGCAAGAAGATAGAAGAACTGATCGCGCGCTTGGCGCAAAAGGCCCGCGCCGCCGGCATCCACCTGATCCTGGCCACTCAGCGGCCGTCCGTGGACGTAATCACCGGCCTGATCAAGGCCAATATCCCGACGCGAATCGCCTTCCAAGTATCCAGCAAGATAGACAGCCGCACCATTCTGGATCAGATGGGCGCGGAAACCCTGCTCGGTCAAGGCGATATGCTCTATCTGCCGCCGGGCACCGGTTATCCGGTCCGGGTCCATGGCGCCTTCGTCGCCGACGAAGAAGTCCACCATGTGGTGGAGTTCCTGAAAAGCACCGGCGGCCCGGACTATGTGGAAGGCATTCTCACCGGCCAGAGCGACAGCGAAGACGGTTCGCCCTCCGGCCTTGACGGCGAGGCGAACGGCGAAGCCGACCCGCTTTACGACGAAGCCGTCGCCATTGTGCTCAAGACGCGCAAGGCGTCGATCTCCTCTGTGCAGCGCCATCTGCGCATAGGCTACAACCGCGCCGCGCGACTGATTGAGCAGATGGAATCCGCCGGCCTGGTTTCGGCGATGGAAAGCAACGGCAACCGCGCAGTGCTGGCGCCGTCCCGCGAAGACTAAGAACAGTTTACGATCTCGCGAGCTGAGGCGAGACAAGGTGAAAACCGCTGAGAAAGCGGAGTGTGCACACGGTACATGAGCATTCCGGATGGCGCACTCACCGAGCCTCGTTTCACGACGCGCGGCAGATCGCAAACAGGTCTTAAGATCACCCGGCCGCTGCCCCCCCTAAAAACCCAACCGGGCGCAACGCCGCCCGGCACCAACCAAGAGGTCACGCATGGCGGATTTCAAGCCCGAACCCCCTTTTCGCCACGATTACACGCCCAAAACCGGTGTGCTGCTGATGAATCTGGGCACGCCGCAAGCCCCCACCGCCAAGGCTCTGCGCCCCTACCTGAAAGAGTTTCTTTCCGACCGCCGCGTGATCGAAATCCCGCGCGCGCTCTGGTGGCTGATCCTCAACGGCGTCATCCTGAACACCCGCCCCGCCCAATCCGCCAAAAAATACGCGGCAATCTGGGAGAAGGACGGTTCGCCGCTTTATACCCACACCCGCAAGCAGGCTGCGTTAATCAAAGGCCAGTTGGGTGAAATGGGGCTGCGCGACTTAGTCGTGGATTTCGCCATGCGCTACGGCGAACCCTCGGTGGAAAACGTGATCGCCCGCATGCGAGAACAAGGCGTGGAACGTCTGCTGGTGGTGCCTTTGTATCCTCAATACGCGGCCTCCTCCAGCGCCACTGCGCTGGATCAGGTATTCCGCTCCCTGATGAAACTGCGCAATATGCCGGAGCTGCGCACCGTTCGTCATTTTCACGACGATCCCGGCTATATCCGCGCGCTGGCGGAACAAGTGCGCTCGCATTGGCGCCAACATGGCCGCGGCGGCAAATTGGTGATGAGCTTTCACGGCGTCCCCCAGTTCACCCGCGACAAAGGCGACCCTTATCACTGTGAATGCCAGAAAACCGGCCGCTTATTGGCGGAAGAATTGGGCTTGTCGCAACAGGAATACCAGGTGTGCTTCCAAAGCCGATTCGGTCGCGCGGAATGGCTGCAGCCTTATACCAGCGAAGTATTGACTCAACTAGGCAAGGACAAGACCGGCAAGCTGGATATTCTCTGCCCCGGCTTTATCGCCGACTGCCTGGAAACGCTGGAGGAAATCGCGATGGAAGGCAAGGAAACCTTCCTCAGCCACGGGGGCGGCGAATATCGATACATTTCGTGTTTGAACGAAAACCCGCAATGGATTCTCGCAATCTCGACTATGATCAAAAAGAATCTGTCGGGATGGTGCGAAGCGCCGGAGGAAAACGCCCTGCTGCGCCAGCAGCGAGCCCAGACGTTGGGCGCCAAGGCCTGAAACAAGACTGCCGGCAAAAATCCGAACAAGTCTTTTAAATTCAAAAACTTGAAATACAAGAAACGCCCCCTGGCAATTATTCCAGGGGGCGTTTGCGCTTTAGACACACCATTGGCGAAGAAGTTTACAAATAGTTGCATCCCTCCCCGGTTTTGACATTGACACTCGCGCAAACAGCTACCCATAATCAAACGCAACCAACGGTCATTTCACCAAAATGCCGTTGGCCACAAAGAGATGACTAGAGTCTACAGAATAGAGAATCAGGGGATACATCACATGAACAAATATGTCCGCCTCAGCGTCATTGCCGCTGCCGCCATGACCCTGGCCGCCTGCGGCAAGCAGGAGCAACCAGCCGCCAATCAGGCGGCTTCGGCCCCGGCTCAAGCCGCTGGCGACGGCGCCGTCGTCAAGATCGGCCAGGTATCGCCGATGTCCGGTCCCATTTCCCATTTGGGCAAGGACAACGAGTACGGCGCCAAACTGGCCATCGCCGATCTGAACGCCACCGGCGTGGAGATCGGCGGGAAGAAGCTCAAATTCGAACTGGTGTCGGAAGACGACCAAGGCGACCCGAAAATCGGCACCCAAGTGGCGCAGCGCCTGGTTGACGCCGGCGTCGCCGGCGTGGTGGGGCACTTGAACTCCGGCACCACCATCCCCGCGTCCAAGATTTACTCCGACGCGGGCATTCCTCAGATCTCCCCCTCCGCCACCAACCCGGACTACACTAAGCAAGGCTTCAAGACCACCTTCCGCGTGATCGCCAACGACGTGCAGCAAGGCCGCGCGTTGGGCGAATTCGCCGCCACCGGGCTGAAGGCGAAGAAGATCGCCATCATTGACGACCGCACGGCTTACGGCCAAGGCCTCGCCGATCAGTTCGAGGCAGCGGTCAAGGGCAAGGGCGCCGAAGTGGTGAAACGCGAGTTCACCACCAACACCGCCACCGACTTCAACGCCATCCTGACCTCGATCAAGGCCAGCAAGCCGGACCTGATTTTCTACGGCGGCATGGACGCGCAAGCCGGCCCCTTGGCCAAGCAGATGCAGCGCCTGGGCCTCAAGGCCAAACTGATGGGCGGCGACGGATGGCAGACGCCGGAATTCATCAAACTGGCCGGCGAGGCCTCCGACGGGCAATACGCGTCCAGCTGCGGCGTGCCGCGCGACAAGATGCCCGGCTTCGCGGCGTTCAACGATAAGTTCAAGAAGCAGTTCAACACCGAGGTGCAGATCTACGCGCCGTATGAATACGACGCGGTAATGGTGCTGGTGGACGCGATGAAGCGCGCCAAATCCACCGACCCCAAGACCTATCTGCCCGAAGTGGGCAAGACCGGCTACACCGGCGTGACCGGCAAGATCGCCTTTGACGACAAGGGCGATATCAAGAACGGCGCGGTCACCGTGTATCAGGTCAAGGGCGGCAAGTGGGAAGTGGTGTCCACCGTCGGCGGCGAAGCCGCCGCCGCGCCGGCCGCCAGCGCCGCTCAGTAAGCGCTGCCGAACCCGCTTGACTCAAAAAGAGGTGCTCCGCGCCTCTTTTTCTTTGCCCGCCGCCAACGACAATGGCGCCCGCAGGCGCCATTGGGAACGGACAAACCGCGCTCAGTCGCGGAACTGCGCCGCGTGGCCGGTCAGGATGGCCATGCCGGCCTTTTGGATATCCTCGGAGATCAGCATCGCCGCGTTCCAGCTCGCCACATAATTAAGGCCGTCCGCCACCGAATGGTCGCGGCTGTAGTTAAGCACTTCCTTGCAGCCGCGCATCGCCAGCGGCGACTTGCCGGCGATCAGCCGCGCCGACTCCAGCGCCGCTTCCAGCACCGCGGCCGCATCCGGCAGCACGCGGTTGACCAGACGCATCGCCAGCGCCTCTTCCGCGGCCACGTCACGGCCGGTCAACGCCAGTTCGCGCGCCATGCCCTCGCCCACCACGCGGGGCAACCGCTGTAGCGCCCCCACGTCCGCCACCATGCCCACGTCGATCTCCCGCACCGAGAACACCGCGTCCGCGGCGGCGAAGCGGAAATCCGCGGCCAGCGCGATATCCAGGCCGCCCCCGACGCAAGCGCCGTGCACCGCCGCGATCACCGGCTTGCGGCAATGTTCCAGGCTATTGACGCAGTCCTGCAGCTCCAGAATCAGCCTACGCAGCTTTTCGCGCTTGCGCGCCTCGCAATCGTCGGCGATCTCCGCCTGCACGCCCATCAGCATGCCCAGATCGATGCCGGAACAGAAATGCCTGCCCTCACCGGCCAGCACGCCCACGCGCGCCTCGGGAGTGTCGTCCAGCCACTCGAAAGCGGTGCGCAAATCCCGCCACATTTGCCGGTTCAGGGCATTGGCCTTATCCGCGCGGTTAAGACGAATCAGCGCCACATGTTCGTTCAGTTCGATCCGCATCGTTTCCAGATTGATCATGCCGCCGCTCCTTGTTCCGGGCGCTTCTTGGGAATCCACGCCCACAGCATTTCGCATTCGATCGGCGATTCGCCGGATTCGTCGGTGACAAGCACCGGCACCAGCACCTCGCCCTTTTCCGTGTCGTGCATCAGTTGGATCTGTTCCGCGTTCAGGCTGGCCACCGCACGCATATCGCCTTGCGAGCGACGCACGTAGTTGACCTTCATCGACTTAAGCAGCATCAGCTTGTCGTCCGGCATGTTCATGCCAACGACAAAGCCGGTTGAAGTCTCCGCCAGCAAGGCCATCGCCGCGGCGTGCACGCCGCGAATGTGGTTCTGCACCTTCTTGCGGTTGCGGATGGACACCGTCAAACGCTGATGGCCCACTTCCTCGAAACGCAGGCCGGCCGTGGATAGAAACGGCACGATCTTGCCGAACATCATACTCAATACGGTGCTGCGCATTCCCGCCGGCAACTTGCCCACTTTGTCGGCAATACGGCTCATGCTGTTTTTCTTGTACTCCATGTAGCGCCCCTCTGTTGTTGTCGTGATTCCGGCACTCAATGCCCGTCCAGCCCCAGCACCGAGCGCACCTGCTGCTTGATGGTCTCCAGCGCTTGCTGGTCGATGCGCGCCAGTTGCAGCGCGCCTTGCAAGGCGGAAAACAACATCATGCCAATTGCTTCCGGCGTGCCGGCGTAACGCATCTGACCGCAGGCCGCCCCCCGCCGGGTGATGTCCACCGCCCATAGCCGCATCTCGTCGATGAAGGCCGCCGCCTCTTGCTGCATGTCTTCCGGCAGCGTCAGGAACTCCGTGCTGAGAATGCCGCTGGGACAGATCTGCCGATGCTGCAGGTAATAGCTGTCGCTCAAGCCGAAGTAGGCCTCCAGCTGCGCCTGGGGATCCAGCTCCGCCTGCTGGTCGATGAAGCGTTGGAAACGCCGGCGGTAACGCTGGATCAAGGCCACGCCCAGATCGCTTTTCTTGGGAAAGTGATAATGAATGGCGGCATTGCGCACGCCCAGCTCCGAGCTGATGTGCTGGTAGCTGAAAGCGTTGAAGCCCCGGCTGAGCAGCAACTGCTCGGCGATGTCCAGAATGCGCTTGCGGGTGTCGGTCTTGGGATCGGAGCTTTGAGTCATGCGAAGCACTCTACTTACTGGTCAGTAAGGTGTCAATTGCGTGATTTTGCAAGCAAAGCTGGAAACTGAATCAATCGTCCCCATCTCTAAATCCCAATGCCGATTCCACGCGCCTCGAAGCAGGCGCTCGCGCCACGCCGGAAAATCCAGCCGCTTGCGCCTACCATTAAGGTCGTAGGCCGGAGTCGCGCCCCCCACCACTCACTTTCATCCAAACCAGCACCCTAGATGAGCGAAAACATTCAGTCCCCCAGCCTGGAACAGGCCTTGCGCCAGATCAGCCAAGCGCCGGCCCAGCTCGACGCCCTGTCCGCCCTGCTGCAGTGCCTACGCCCCGACGACGCCGGCAAACCGCAACAAGCGGTGGTCAATCTGCAAGCGCTGTCCTATCTGCTGGAGCACCATTCCGATTACCGCGCGGCCTTGCGCAAGGCCTTGCTGCAATTGCTGACCGAAACCCGGCAGATTCCGCTGTATACCGAATGCGGCATCCTGGCCAACGAAGGTTTCGGCTCCACCTTGCTGCGCCGCGTCGGCGAGCGCATCCTGCCCATGCCTTATAAGGCGGATTCGCTGCAAGACCGCTTCAGCCGGCTGTTCAGCTGGAAACAAGACTACATTTGGCTGGCGGCCATCCCCAACGCCACCTGGCACGCGCTGTGGCGGGCGATGGCCTGGCAGGAGAACGACAACGCCGATGGCTGGCAGCAGACCCGGCTGCAATTGTTGGAGTCGGTGCAAGTGCTGTCGGCCCAGATCACCGCCATCGGCCTGGAGCCGGAACTGGTGCGCATCAATCCGGACATCGAGCGCTTCGAATCCCCTTTTCTCAACCTGAACGCCGAGGTTCAGCGCTATGTCGACGGCTACCGCCGCGACCTGGTGGAGGGCCTGCCGCGCGCCGAGGACGACAAGCACGTGCTGGTGCTGCTGGACCAGTGTGAAAGCATTCTCAACAAGGTGCGCAAGAATGCGCGGCGCTTCGGCATCTCGGTCAACCTCACCTACCACGGCCTGCGGCTGGCGCAGAGCATCGCCCGCATCCGCGCGCTGCTGGCGATACTGGACCCAGAACACGACCCAGCCGCAGAGCCGCATTTGTTCCAGCTCATCGTGACCTTCGCGCGCGCGGAGAACCGCAAATACAGCCTGCGCGATCTGTTCAAGTCCAATGTGGAGCTGCTGGCGCTGCAAGTCACCGAGCACGCCGGCCGCCACGGCGAGCACTATATCGCCGAGAGCCGCCAGGAGTGGTCAACCATGGCCAAGGCGGCGATGGGCGCCGGCCTGATCGTCGGCTTCATGGCGCTGATCAAGCTGATGCTCAGCCGCGGCCATTTGCCCCCGCTGTGGGAAGGCATCGCCTTCGGCCTCAATTACGCCATAGGCTTCATCATCGTGCAGATCCTGCACCTCACCATTGCCACCAAGCAGCCGGCGATGACCGCCGCCCGCATCGCCGCGGTGCTGCATGAAAACCACGGCCAGAAGAAGCAGCTGGAAGACCTGGCCGACTTGGTGGTCAAAGTGATGCGCACTCAGTTCGTCGCCATCCTCGGCAACGTGTTGCTGGCCATCCCCACCGCCGGCCTGATCGCCTTCGCCTGGCAAGCCGCCTTTGGCGCGCCGGTGGTGAACGTGGCCAAGGCGCAAAGCCTGCTGCACGATATCGACCCCATTCACAGCCTAGCGCTGCCGCACGCCGCCATTGCCGGCGTCTTCCTGTTTCTGTCCGGCCTGATCGCCGGCTACTACGACAACAAGGCGATCTACCGCCGCATCCCGGAACGCATCGCCTCCCACGCCGGCCTGAAGCGGTTGCTGGGCGAGCACCGCGCCTGGAAGCTGGGCAGCTATATCGAGCACAATCTAGGCGCGCTGGCAGGCAACTTTTATTTTGGCATGTTCCTGGGCCTGACCGGCACCATAGGCTTCATCCTCGGCCTGCCCATCGACATCCGCCACATCACCTTTTCCGCCGCAAACCTGGCCTTCGCCACCGTGGCGCAGGACTTCCAATTGCCCTTGGCCACCGTGCTGCTGGGCTGCGCCGGCGTGGCGCTGATCGGCCTGACCAACCTGGCGGTCAGCTTCTCGCTGGCGCTGTGGGTGGCGCTGCGCTCGCGCAAGCTGTCCGGCAGCCTGCTGTGGCCGCTGGTGCCCATGCTGTTCAAACGCTTCCTCAACGCGCCGCTGTCCTTCTTCCTGCCGCCCAAGAGCCCTCCGCCGGAAGACGGGGGCGAAACCGGCGAAGCCGCCGAACTCAAGAACGGTTCGTGACGGCTCGAGCCGCGGCGACGTCAACCCGCCGCCGCGGCCCGCGTTATGACGGAAACCACCCCGCCGGCTCATTCACGCGCGCCGCGCTAAAGTCCGGATGGGAATGGTCGATAAGGTTTCATCAACGCGCAGCGCGCCGCCTTCTACAATGGAAGTTGCGGCGCTAGCTCGCGCCGGCCTGGCAGCCGGAGGCTCAACCGTGACGGACGCATTACGACAATAAAACTCTTGAATCTCTAGCATTGCAGCGCGCCCATGGCAGCGGATCGCGCGGGGAGAAGTCGTCATGGCATCCATTACCACCAGCGTTGGGCCGCTGGACGTTCAAAGCATCGTCAGCCAACTGATGTCGATTGAGTCCCGGCCGCTGGCCCAAAGCCAAAGCCGGGTCAGCAACTATCAGTCCCAGCTCAGCTCCATCGGTCAGATCAGCTCGGCGCTGTCCGCCTTGCAGACCTCGGTCACCGCCATGGCCTCGGGCAGTTTCCTGCAACAATTCCAGGTCACCTCCACCGACAACACCATCGCCACCGCCAGTGCCACCTCCGGCGGCGTGGCCGGCAATTACGCGCTTAACGTCACCCAACTGGCACAGCCGCGGCAACTGGTGTTCGACCAAACATCCGGCGGACAAGCCATCACCGACCAGAACGCGGCGCTGGCCGGCGCCCCCAGCGCACTGAGCTTCACCGTCAACGGCACCACCAGCACGGTGCAATTGGGCCAGAACGGCTCCACCATCTCGCTCTCCTCAATCGCCGACAACATCAACAGCGCCGGCATCGGCGTCAACGCATCGGTGGTGCAGTACAACAACCATTACTCGCTGGTGCTGGCCTCCTCGCAATCCGGCCCCGCCAACGCCTTCAGCATTTCCGCCGGCGGCAGCGATAGCGGCGGCACCTCGGGCAACACCCTGGCCGGCCTGGGCCAGAGCAGCGCGGCCGCCAGCGAATCCGCGGCCGCTCAGGACGCGTTGCTGACCGTCAACGGCGTCAACGTGTCCAGCAGCAGCAACACCCTGAGCAATGTGATCAACGGCGCCTCCGTCAACCTCAACAAACTGGGCCAGGTAACACTGAACATGAGCCAGAACACCGCCAATGTCACCTCGACGCTACAAAGCTTCGTCAGCGCTTACAATCAGGTGATAAGCGCCAGCAATTCCGCGCTGGGCGGCAGCATGAAGAACAATAGCGATGTGATCGGCCTGCAAGAGCAATTAGCCGGCCTGCTCAGCACCCCGGTGCCAGGCGTCAACGCCACCTCCTCTTACGCTTACCTGGCCCAGGTCGGCATCACCCAGCAGGCGGACGGCACGCTGAAACTGGACTCCACAGCCTTCACCTCCGCGCTAAAAGCCGACCCCGGCGCCGTGGCCAATCTGTTTGGCAATGCCAAGAACAACGGCTACGCCAATACCTTCAATACCGCCATCAATAACCTGCTGGGGCCCAACGGCATGATCACCACCGAACAAGGCGACATCAACACCAAGATCAGCGACGAGAACAATCTCCAGTCCCAGCTCAACAACCAGTTGGCCAATGAGAAAAGCTCGCTCCTGCACCAGTACACCTCGCTGAACAGCGAACTGTCCGCCATGCAGCAGTCCACTTCCAGCCTGGCCAATCTGCTTGCCTAAGGACCTGTTCATAGTCTGCTGCGCTTCAGCGATACGGCGTTAAAAACAAGCTCAAAACGCTCAAGTACCACTTGTGCATTCCGCTTTCTCAGCCGTTTTCGCCTTGTCTCGCTCTAGCTCGCGAGATCGCAAATAGGCTCTATGAGCCTGTTCAAAGTGCACCACGACGGCGGCGCTCAGCATCGTCGCCGCGTTTGCCGTATACTGGCGCAACTCACGCAGCCTAGCGCTGTCGAACCTCGTTTGCACCAGCCCTTACCGGCCCCGGACTCAATGACTGCCCGCATTCAATACTCTCGTCGCCAACTACTCCAGATGGGCGCGCTCAGCGCCGGCCTTGGCCTCTTGCAAGGATGTCGCACCATGGTTGACCAATCGCTTCCCGCGCCGGCCGCCGCCGGCAGCAGCCTCTACTTCACCGCCTGCTCCGGCCCGCTGCCGGACGCGCGCCAAAAACAGCAAGCCGTGGAGCGGCTGCGCTTGGCCGGTTACCAGCTTGAAAACGTCCAGGCCTTGGACCGCCGCTACCAGCGCTTCGCCGGCAGCGACGCGCAAAGGCTGGGCGACCTCAATCAGCTGATCTCGCGCCGCCGCGCGCCGCAGTTGCTGGTGGCCGGCCGTGGCGGCTACGGCGCCACGCGGCTGCTGCCTCATATCGACTACGGCCGGCTCTGCCCGCTGCTGCGTGAATCCGGCAGCCAACTGATCGGCTACAGCGACTTCACCGCCATCCAGCTGGCCTTGCTGGCCAAGGGCGGCCTGGGCAGCTTCGCCGGCCCCATGGTCAGCGACTTTGGAGCCAAGCAGCTCAGCGCCTTCACGCTGAATGAGTTCTTGACCACCACCACCACGCCCAACCGCCAACTGCGCGTCGACACGCCGCAACGCCACAACGCCAGCGGCGAAGGCATTTTCTGGGGCGGCAACCTCAGCGTGCTCAGCAGCCTGGTCGGCACCCCCTACCTGCCGGAGATCAAAGGCGGTCTGCTGTTCCTGGAGGATGTCGCCGAACAGCCCTACCGCATTGAGCGCATGCTGCAGCAATTGCATCTCGCCGGCGTACTGGCTAAACAACGCGCCATTTTCATCGGCGATTTCAATATGAACCGCCAAGTCGACATTTACGACCCCGGCTACACCCTGGACGCGGTATTGGAAGAAATCCGCCGTCTGACCGGCGTTCCGGTGCTGACAGGCATTCCTTTTGGTCATGTCCACGACAAGACCACGCTGCCTCTGGGCTTCCCCGCCCGCTTCAGCGCGGACGGCGGCGGCCTGACGCTGCAGTTCTTCGACTACCCGGTGACACCGGCAAATCCGCAGCAAAAAGAACTACTTAGTACCGCCTCGCCGCTCTAGCGCGCACTCGGCCGCCGCCGCACCCGCGCGGCGCGCCTTGACGCTCCGGCAAGACTAGGGCAAGTTTTTTGACTTGCCCGCCATTCTTCGCCAGGAGTCCCGCATGTCCCTTCGTTCCCCGCTGTTGACCGGCGCGCCGCTCATTGTCGGACTGTTGGCCGCCGCGCCGCTCAGCGCCGCCGAGCACGGCTATCAAACCCCGCCCGCGGAGCTGCAAGCGCTAGTGGACGCGCCGCGCCCTCCCTTGCAAAGCCTAGGGCCCAAACGCCGGAACTTGCTGCAAATCCATCGCCCCGGCCTGCCCGGCATCGCCGACGTCGCTCAGCCTGAACTCAAACTGGCCGGCTTGCGCCTGAATCCCTCGATGCGCGCCGCCAGCCGTTTCGACTTTGGCAACACGCTGACCCTGCTGGACGTGAAACAAGGCCGTGCCCGCACGGTACGCGGCCTCCCGGCCGGCGCCCGCATCGCAGATACCGCTTGGTCCGCCGACGAAAGCCGAGTGGCCTTCAGCTTGTGGGGCGTCAAGGGCGTGGAGCTGTGGCTGCTGGATGTCGCCGACGCCCGCGCCCGCCGGCTGGGCGATTTCCACCTCAACGCCGCCACCGGCTCCGGCTTCGCCTGGTTCGGCGAACAATTGCTGATCAAGCGCGTGCCCGCGAAGCAAGGCCCCGCGCCGCAGCAACCCCAAGCGCCCAGCGGCCCCAACATCCAGCAAAGCGAAGGCGGCATCCTCTCTCAAACCCGGACCTACCCCGATCTGCTCAAGACCCCGTACGACGCCGACTTGCTCGACTATCAACTACAAAGCCAGTTGGCGCTGGTCGGCCTGGACGGCAAGCTCAGTACGATCGGTCAACCGGACCGCTATCTCAGCGTCAGCGGCTCTCCCAATCGCCAATACCTGCTGGCCACCCGCCTGCAGCGCCCCTACTCCGGCCTGGTGCCGATATCCCGCTTCCCTAAACGCATCGATGTACTGGACCGGCATGGCCGTATTGCGCACACCGTGACTCAGCGGCCGCTGCTGGAACGCATGCCGTCCGGCAATGACGCGGTGGAGGCTGGTCCGCGCGAAATCGCCTGGCGCGCCGACGCTCCAGCCTCTCTGTTTTGGGTTGAGGCGCTGGACGGAGGCGACCCCGGCCGCGCAGCAACCGAACGCGACGCGCTCTATTTGCAAGCCGCGCCGTTTCAACAAGCCCCGCGGCTGCTGCTGCGGCTAGCCAGCCGCTTTGCCGACGTCCGCTGGGGCCGCGGCGACCTGGCTCTGGTGCGCGAGCACTGGTGGAAAACCCGTGAACTGAAAGTCTGGCGCGCGCGCCCGGATCAGGATGTCGCGCCGGAGTTGTTGAGCAGCCGCAAATCGGAAGACCGCTACAGCGACCCAGGCGAGGCGGCCATGGTCAGCAACGCTAACGGCCAATCCGTGCTGCAAACCACGCCAGACGGCAAGTCCGTCTATCTGCTGGGCGAAGGCGCCGGCCCCGACGGCGACCGCCCCTTCGTCGACCGCTACGCTCTAGCCGATAAACGCGCCACGCGGCTATGGCAATCGCAAGCGCCCTGGTTTGAACAGCCGGCCGCACTGCTGGACGACGCCGGCCAAGAGCTTCTGCTTAGCCGCGAATCCGTCGACCAGCCGCCCAATCTCTACCGTCTGACGCTGGGGCACGCCGCCGAACCGCTTGCCCTAACGCATATGCCGCACCCAACACCACAGCTGAAAAACGTCTCCAAAAAGCAGCTGCGCTACCAACGCGCCGATGGAGTGAAGCTGACCGCCACCCTCTACCTGCCGCCCGACTACGAGGCCAAACGCGATGGCCCGCTGCCGCTGCTGATGTGGGCCTATCCCACCGAGTTCAAAACCGCCGCCGCAGCCAGCCAGGTGACGGAGTCCCCTTACCGTTTCAACCGCGTCAGCTATTGGGGGCCGCTGGCCATGCTGGCGCGCGGCTACGCAGTGATGGACGACCCAGGCATGCCCATCGTCGGCGAAGGCGACAAAGAGCCGAACGACAGCTACCTGCCGCAACTGAAAATGAACGCCCAGGCCGCCGTGGACGAAGTGGTTCGACTGGGCGTGGCCGACCCGGCCCGCATCGCCGTCGGCGGCCATTCCTACGGCGCCTTCATGACCGCCAACCTGCTGGCTCACACCCGGCTGTTCCATGCCGGCATCGCCCGCTCCGGCGCCTACAATCGCACGCTGACACCCTTTGGCTTCCAATCGGAGGAACGCAATTTCTGGCAGGCCAAAGAGATCTACCAAGCCATGTCGCCGTTTAACTTCGCCAATCAGATCAAAGACCCGCTCTTGCTGATTCATGGCGAGATGGACAATAACCCCGGCACCTTCCCGCTACAGAGCGAACGGCTGTATCAAGCGCTGCAGGGGCTAGGCGCCACAGCGCGGCTGGTCACCCTGCCGGCGGAGAGCCACGGCTACCGCGCGCGCGAATCCATACTGCACATGCTGTGGGAACAGGACCGCTGGCTGGAGCGATACCTGGGCCGCGCCGGCACCGCGCGGAGGCCATCCTAAGTACCCGGTTCAAAGTCTCGGAACGGGACATGGCGAAAACCGCAGAAAAGGCGAAATGCACATGGGGTACATGCGCATTTCGCAAGGAGCACTCGCCGCGCCACGTCTTACGATGCGCCGCGGACTTCAAGCCGCCAACAAAACCTCGCGGAGAACCTGAGCCTAGGCGCGCGGACGCAGGCAACGACAAAGAGGCGCAAGGGAGGATCAGATGTTTGCTTAGCGGGTCCTAGAACCTGTTTACGATCTGCTGCGCATCAGCGATACGGCGTTGAAAACCGCTTCAGAATGCTCATGCACCACTGCACACTCCGCTTCTTCGGCCATTCGCCTTGTCTCGCCTTAGCTCGCGAGATCGTAAACAGACGCTTAGAACAGGTTCTAAGCGACCAGGCCGCGCGCGGCTTGCGCGGCCATCGCCAACCCAACCAGCAACATCAAACCGGCAGATAGATAGGGCGCGCGCCGCGCCCATTCGCCCAGCCCGCCAAAGCGGGCGCTCGCCTGACGCACGCCCCAGGCCGCCAACACCCCAACGCTGACCAGCGCCAAGGCCAGACCCAGGCTGAACGCAGCCACCATGGTAGCCCCCAGGGAAAAGTGCTTCAGGTGCAGGCATAGCAGCAAAATAGTCACCGAGGCCGGGCACGGTATCAAGCCCCCAGTCAGGCCAAACAACGCAATCTGAGCGTTGCCTACCTCCTTGCCCGCAAAGCGCCGCTGAATCTGTTCCGCGTGCGCGCGTTCGTGCGCGTCTTGATAAACGGGCAGCGCCGCCGACGCGCGACGCGCTCGTTGTGTCGACCCCGCGCCCTCCGCCCGACGGTAGGGCCCGGCGCGCTCGGCGCCGCCCATTGCCTCCAGCTGCAAAGGGTAGCGATGAGCGTGACCGCCGTGACTCAAGAGCAAAGCGCTTACAAGCGCTCCAGCGGGCAAACACGGGCTGAGCAGATACTCCCCCTCAGTTTCAAAACCTAGCACTCCTTGCTCTTCGCCGCGCCGCCAAGCCAGCGACAAGCCACGTCCATCAGGCTTCAGCCGTCGCAAACCGGTGTCGTACTGGTACAAGGCCACGCGCAGCCCCTCCTCCCGCACGGGCAGCGCCTCCATCAAGCCATGGCCGGTGTTTATCATGCGGCCGCCCTGAGGCGGCTTCAGCATGGCCCGAGCGGCTAGATTGTCTCGCCAAGTACGCCATAGCATCCAGGCTGCCACCACCATGACCACGACAGCCGAAAACAGCATCAGATAAGGCTCCGCCTGCTCGGCAATCAACTGATTCCCGTACTTGAGCGCCAGCGCAGCCAGCAGCCAAACGATCAGCGAGCGCACAGGCCAAGCAGCACGGCCTGGCCGATGCTGCCGCGGATAGCAATGATGAAAGAAGCCATCATGGTCTTGGAATGCCCGGGCTCCAGCCCGTGCAACGCCCCCAGCAGGATGGCGGAAGGAATGAACAACCAGAGATTAATACTTCCTTGTTGAATCAGCTCGGCGATTGGCGGCATCTTCAGCCTTCTTTTACAATACGTTCATGCCGGCCTCCCCGCTCTCGGAGGGACAAACCGGCGACACCGCAGCAAAGCTGCGCCCATATACTATACCCCAGTATATTATCAACAATAAGGGACGTCCACTCGCATGCCGCATACAGTGAAAGACAAGAAGAAGTTATTGACCCGCGTCCGGCGCATCAAAGGCCAGGCGGAAGCGTTGGAACGCGCACTGGAACAGGAAGTTGATTGCTCGGCAATTTTGCAACAAATCGCCGCAGTACGCGGCGCTGTCAATGGACTGATGATGGAAGTGATCGAGGGCCATCTGCGCGAGCACCTGGGCCCGGAGGCTGTCGACCCCGCACAGCGCGGCAAAGACTTGGAACAGGTGACGAGTGTGCTGCGCTCCTACCTGAAATAAGAGCCCCTAAGAGCCTGTTCAAAGTCTCGCGAGCAAGGGCGAGACAAGGCGAAAATGAGCGAAAAAGCGGAATGGTCACGTGGTACATGAGCATTTTGAGCTTGTACTCACGGTACAACGCTCCACGAAGCGCGGCAGACTTTGAACAGGTTCTAAGCGCGCAAAAAAATAGGGAGGGCTAAGCCCTCCCACCAAGTCTTGTAGCCAGGAGTGTTACAAGAAATCCTGCGCCGCCGGCCGTTGGCCGGCGCGCGAATAACAATCTCGCTTACTTCCAGTTCTGCGGAAGCTTGTAGCCCGCGTATTTCTGCTTGGCGAAAGCCTTGAACTCCGGCGAGTTGTAAGCCGCCACCACGTCCTTGGCCCAGGGCTTGCTCAAGTCAGCCGTGCGCACCGCGCCCCAGTTGACATAGGCGTAGCTCTTCTCCTGATAGACCGCCTCGGTCAGCTTAATGCCGGAGCTGGTGGCGTAGTTGCCGTTGATCACCGAGAAGTCCACATCACTGCGCGAACGCGGCAATTGTGCGGCCTCCAGCGGAATAATCTTGATCTTCTTCACATTGACGGCGATGTCGCGCTCGGAAGCGGTCAAGGGGTTGATGCCCGGCTTCAGCTTGACCCAGCCCAGATCGGCCAGCATCACCAGTGCGCGGGCAAAGTTGGACGGATCATTGGGGGCGGCCACGGTGGAACCCACTTTGACGTCTTTCAGCGCCTTGATCTTGCCAGCGTAAATGCCCAGCGGCGCGGTCGGCACTTGGAAAGCCTCTTTCAGGCTCAATTTGTGCTCTTTGACAAAGTTGTCCAGATAGGGCTTGTGCTGGAACACATTCACATCCAGCGCGCCTTCCTGCAAAGCCAGGTTCGGGCGGACATAGTCGGTGAACTCCACCAGCTTGACCTTGTAGCCCTGCTTTTCCAGAATCGGTTTGATCGACTGCTTGACCATGTCGCCGAAATCGCCGACGGTAGTGCCAATCACGATGTCCTTCTTGGCCGGGTCCGCCGCCAGCGCCGCGCCCGCCGCCGCCAATCCCAATACCGAAGCCGCCACTGCCTTGATCACGAATCTACGCATTTTTTTCTCCTGCTTTGTCCATTGATAGGTAAAAGGTCCACCATGCCGGCGCCAAGCGCCGGCGAATGTCAACGTTTGTCGAGCTTGGCCGCCAGCCGGTTGCCCAGCAGTTGGATGATCTGTACCAGCACCACCAGCATCAGCACCATGGCCACCATCACATCGGTCTGATAACGGTAGTAGCCATAGCGGATGGCCAAGTCGCCAATGCCGCCGCCGCCCACCACCCCCGCCACCGCGGTATAGCTCAGGAAGCTGATGGTGAGGATGGTCAGACTGGAAATCAGGCCGGAGCGCGCCTCGTTGAGCAGCACCTTGCAAATGATCTGCAGCGGGCTGGCGCCCATCGCTTCGGCCGCCTCCACCACTCCGCGAGGAATCTCGCGCAGCGTCTGCTCGACCAGACGACCAAAATACGGAATCGCGGCGAAGGCCAGCGGCACCGAAGCCGCCACCGGACCAATGGTGCTGCCCACCAGCGCCCGCGTCAGCGGCACCAACGACACCATCAGAATGATGAAGGGGAAGGAACGCACCAGGTTCACCACCCAGCCCAACACGCCGTTCAACGCGCGGTTGGCGAACTGCTGGCCCGGCTGGGTCAGGTAGAGCACGATGCCCAGCGGGCCGCCCAGCAAGACGGCCGCGCTCAGGCCTATGCCCAGCATCACCAGCGTTTCCTGGAAGGCCTGCCAGATTTCCGGCCCCATGCTCGCCAGGTTTTGCAATGCTTCGTTCAGGGTTGCGGCATCCATTACGCGGCCTCCAGCAGCGAGCGCGCCAGATCGGAATCCGCCGCCACTTCGTTATCCGACACATCCACCACTTCCACCACTCGGCCGGCGTCCAAAGCCGCCGCGCGATGGCAGATCGCCCGCACCACGCCCATCTCATGAGTGACGATGACGATAGTGACGCCAAAGCGTTGATTAATGTCTTTCAGGCACTCCAACACGGCTTGAGTGGTTTTCGGGTCCAGCGCCGATGTGGGCTCATCGGCCAGAATCACCTTGGGGCTGGGTGCCAGGGCGCGGGCAATGCCGACGCGCTGCTTCTGACCGCCGGACAATTGGGCCGGGTAGTGGTTGGCGCGGTCCAGCAAACCCACCACTTCCAGACATTCGTTGACGCGCTTGTCTATGTCCGTCTTAGCCCAGCCCGCCACTTCCAGCGGGAAGGCGACATTGCCGGCCACGGTGCGGTTGGCCATCAAATTGAACTGCTGGAACACCATGCCGATATTCTGGCGCGCGCGGCGCAAAGCCTTGGCGGACAAGCTGGTCAGGTCTTCGCCATCGACGATGACCGCGCCGTGGTCCGGACGCTCCAGCAAATTGATCAGGCGCAGCAAAGTGGACTTGCCGGCGCCGGAAAAGCCGATCAGTCCGAAGACTTCGCCCGGACGAATGGTAAGAGAGGTGTCCGTGACCGCGTCGAACCAGCCACCCTCGGGATGACGGAAACGCTTACGAACATTTTGCAGATGAATCATTCCAAACACTCCAAAAACACAAGGCCCGCCAATGAGCTTGGCGGGCCTTGCATGGGAATCTTCGGAATCACTGCTGAATCGAGATTACTGTAAGCAGATGCTGGTTTGTTTCCTGGGTCTGCTTACCCACGCTTTAGCTGTTTTACGCCCGCAAGCTGTGTTCAAATCGGCGACTAAATTTGTTTATGATTGAACATCTTTTTTCGTTTTCAGTCAATAGCCCCGCCCCAAAAAACATTGAAATTGTCTCATCCAGTTCAAAAAAACGTCTCTCTTAGCGGGAATAGCTATAAACAAATCAGCGCAAAACATATGAAAAACCGCCGCCAGCAAGCGCTGACGGCGGCGATGAGACAACTCCAACACGGATTTATTGAGCGTCGGACAAACCCTGCTTGCCCATCGTCACGCTGTACTTCTGACGCAGCGTGTCGAGATAGCTGGACAACTGAGCATTGGCGTTCATCTCGCCCAAAATGGCGCTCAGTTGGCCGCGTTCGGCCTCGCTGGCCGCCGGTGCAGGAATCACCTTATCGATGCGATAGAGCGCGTATTCTCCGTTATCACGCTTGGCGCCGGCGAAGGCCGGCAGCTTGCCCGCCTGAGCGGCGAACACGGCGCGCGCGTCGCCAATCGGCAACCCGGCCGGATCGCGGCGCAGCAGGGTCTTGGATTCGCCCCAGGCCTTGCCGTCGCCCTTGCCCGCCTTCAGCTCAGCCAACAGGGCCTGGCCCTTCTTCTCGGCCAGCTTGGCGCCTTCCTTGGCCACCAGTTCGGCCTTGATTACATCGCGCACTTCGTCCATCGACTGCTGACGCTCCGGCTGATGCTCGGCCACGCGCACCACCAACAGGCGGTTGTTGCCGATATCCACTGGCTCGCTATTGTGTTTCTTCTTCAGCACGTCCTCGCTGAACGCCGCTTCAAGCACCTTGGGGCTGTTGAGCAGAGGGTCCGCCGCCGGCTTGCCGCGGCTCAGCCAATCCGAATGCTGCGGCTGCAGCTTCAGTTGCTCCTGCAGAGCCTTCAATGAGTCGCCCTGCTGATAAGCCAGCTCGGTCAGCTTGTCGGCCTGGCTGCGGAACAGGCTGCCCGCCTGCTGACGCTGCAGCTTCTCGGCGATAGCCGCCTTCACTTCGGCGAAGTCCTGCGCCTTGACCTCGTCCAGCTTGATGATGTGATAACCGAACTCGGTCTCGATCACTTCGCTGATCTGGCCCGGCTTCATCCGGAACACCGCGTCGTCGAAAGGCTTCACCATCATGCCATGGCCGAAGAAGCCCAGATCGCCGCCATTGGCCGCGGAACCCGGGTCTTGCGACTTGGCCTTGGCCAACTCCGCGAAACGAGCCGGATTGGCGCGAACATCCTTCAACAACGCCTCGGCTTCCGCCTTGATCTTGGCCTTCTGCTCCGGCTTGGCGTCCTTGGCCACCGTCAGCAAGATGTGAGAAGCACGGCGCTGCTCATTGCTGAACTCGGCCTTGTGTTCTTCGTAGTACTTCTGCAGCTCGGCGTCGCTGGGCTTGACGCCTTGAGCCAACGCATCCTGGGACAGCAGCACATAATCGAGCTTGACCCGCTCCGGCACGCGGAAACGCTTCAAATTAGCGTCGTAGAAGGCCTTGAGCGATGCTTCGTCGGTTTTGACTTCAGCGGCGAAGTCCGCCGGCTTCAACAGCAAGGAACGCACTTCGCGGCCCTCGCCCAACAGACCGGCCAAGCGATTGACCACCGTGCCCGCGACGAACTCGGTTCCGGCGATGCCGGTCAGCTGGCTTTGCAGCACGAGGTCGCGTTTGACCTGGGTTTCGAATGCCTCAGGCGACGGGTAGCGGTTTTGCAGGAACTCGCGATAACGTTCCGGGCTGAACTTGCCGTTGTCCTGGAAGGCGGGAATGGAGGCAATGACTTTGCGCAACTGCTCGGGGCTGACGGTGACGCCGCGGTCGTGTGCGTCGGACAGCAGCAGCTCTTGGCGAATCAGGTTTTCCAGCGCGGCCTGACGGCTGGCCGGATCGGTGGGCTGGCCTTCCAAGGCTCGATCCAGATCGCGCTTGTAAATCTTGGAGGAACCTACCTTGGCGAGATAAGGGTCGTCGGAAGCTGCTTCATAGCTGCCCACGCCGAAGCCCACGAAGGTCAGCGCAACAGCTCCCAATACAACCTGAATGAAGACTTTATTGTTCTGGACAAACTCGAACATGGCGATTGGCTTGAGCCACCCTTGTCAAAAAAAAAGGTGAACGCTGAATTTCGTTCACCTTTTTGTGAGTTCTGGCGGAGCGGACGGGACTCGAACCCGCGACCCCCGGCGTGACAGGCCGGTATTCTAACCAACTGAACTACCGCTCCGGACTGTGGTGGGCGTTGACGGAGTCGAACCGCCGACATTCTGCTTGTAAGGCAGACGCTCTACCAACTGAGCTAAACGCCCCTCGAAACACCTTGCCAGCCGCTAGGGGCTGCCAAGGCCGCTAATTATAGCGCGTCTTTCAGTGCCTTGCCAGCACGGAACTTCGGCGAACGAGCTGCCGGGATCTTGATGGTGGCGCCGGTCTTCGGGTTGCGGCCGCTGCGTTCAGCGCGTTCGCCAACGTAGAAGGTGCCGAAGCCCACCAGGGTCACGGTGTCGCCCTTTTTCAGAGCGTCGGTTACAGCGGCCACCATGCCGTCCAGCGCCTTGGCGGCGGCGGCTTTGGAGATATCGGCCTCAGCGGCAATAGCGTCAATCAGTTCAGACTTGTTCACGTAAGTCCCCTTTCGTCGTTCTCGGTCTACGTAATTCGGATAAAAACCGCTTGCTTTATAGCAAGGGCGAAATCCTTGTGTCAAGCGGCTTTGACGGGCATTTTGCCATTTCGCAAACACGCTGGAAAGCCGCTTGCACACAAGTTATTCAACGTTCGGCTAAGGCCATGATTCTTAATGCTTCATCACGGACACGCCTTGCGCCGCTTCCTGCGTCGCTCGCAACTCCTCCGCCGGCTTGTCCTCCTCCGGCAAAGGCTCCGGCTGCCGCTCCAACGCCAAGGTCAAGACCTCGTCTATCCACTTAACGGCATGGATTTCGATTTTATGCTTGATATTGGCGGGAATTTCAACCAAATCTTTTTCATTGCCTTTGGGGATCAACACATGCTTGATCCCGCCGCGGTGAGCGGCCAGCAGCTTCTCCTTCAGGCCGCCGATGGGCAACACCTCGCCTCGCAGCGTGATCTCGCCGGTCATCGCCACGTCGGCGCGCACCGGAATGCCTGTCAGGATGGACACCAGGGCCGTGGTCATCGCAATGCCGGCGCTTGGCCCGTCTTTGGGCGTCGCGCCTTCCGGCACGTGGATGTGCATATCGCTCTTCTCGTAGAAGTCCGGCTTGATGCCCAGCGAACGCGCGCGGCTGCGCACCACGCTCATCGCCGCCGTGATGGACTCCTGCATCACCTCGCCCAGTTGGCCGGTGCGGATGATGTTGCCCTTGCCCGGCAGCGACACCGCCTCGATGGTCAACAGTTCGCCGCCCACCTCGGTCCAGGCCAACCCGGTAACCTGGCCGATGCGATTCTCGTCCTCGGCAATGCCGTAGTCGAAGCGACGCACGCCCAGGTATTTGTCCAGATTGCGGCCGCTGACCGTCACCTTGGCCGCCTTGCCCGCCTTCAGCGAGGCGCTGGTCACCACCTTGCGGCAGATCTTGGCGATCTCGCGGTCCAGACTGCGCACGCCGGCCTCACGGGTGTAATAGCGCACGATGTCGCGCAGCGCGGACTCCTGCACCGCCAGTTCGCCCTCCTGCACGCCGTTGGCCTTCATTTGCTTGGGCAGCAGGTATTTGGTGGCGATATTGACCTTCTCGTCCTCGGTGTAGCCGGCCAGGCGGATGATCTCCATCCGGTCCAGCAGCGCCGGCGGAATGTTCAGCGAGTTGGCAGTGGCCACGAACATCACGTCGGACAAGTCGAATTCGACTTCGGCGTAGTGATCGATGAAGGAATGGTTCTGCTCCGGGTCCAGCACCTCCAACAGCGCCGACGACGGATCGCCGCGGAAATCCGCGCCCATTTTGTCCACTTCGTCCAGCAGGAACAACGGGTTTTTCACCGCCACCTTGCTCATGTTCTGCAGCACCTTGCCCGGCATGGAGCCGATATAGGTGCGGCGATGGCCGCGGATCTCGGACTCGTCGCGCACCCCGCCCAGCGCCATGCGCACGAACTTGCGGTTGGTGGCGCGCGCCAGGGACTGACCCAGCGAGGTCTTGCCCACGCCCGGCGGCCCCACCAGGCACAGGATGGGCGCCTTGAGCTTGTCGACGCGCTGTTGCACCGCCAGATACTCCAGGATGCGTTCCTTGACCTTTTCCAGACCGAAGTGATCCTCGTCCAGCACTTCCTCGGCCTTGGCCACGTCCTTGCTGATCTTGGTTTTCTTCTTCCACGGCAGTTCGAGCAGGGTGTCGATGTAATTGCGCACCACGGTGGCTTCGGCCGACATCGGCGACATCATGCGCAGCTTTTTGAGCTCGGACATCGCCTTCTCGCGGCCTTCCTTGCTCATGCCTGCGGCTTTGATCTTGTTTTCCAGCTCGTCGAGGTCGCTGACCTCGTCCATTTCGCCGAGCTCTTTCTGAATCGCCTTCACTTGCTCGTTCAGGTAGTACTCGCGCTGGCTCTTTTCCATCTGCCGCTTGACGCGGCCGCGGATGCGCTTTTCCACCTGGAGGATGTCGATCTCGCCTTCCAGCTGAGACATCAGGTGTTCGAGGCGCTGCTGCACATCGAACATCTCCAGCACTTCCTGCTTCTGCTCCAGCTTCAGCGGCAGGTGAGCGATGATGGTGTCGGCCATGCGGCCGGCGCGGTCAATGCCGGCCAGCGAGTTCAAGACCTCCGGCGGAATTTTCTTGTTCAGTTTGACATACTGCTCAAACTGGGCAAGCAGCGCGCGGCGCATTGCCTCGGTCTCGGTCGATTCCTCGGCCTCCGGGCTCAGCGGCTTGAAGGCGCCGACAAAGCACTCGTTTTCCTCGCCTACGGATTCGATCATCGCGCGCTGACGGCCTTCGACCAGCACCTTGACGGTGCCGTCCGGCAGCTTGAGCATCTGCAACACCGAAGCGATGGTGCCAACTGGGTACAGATCGTCGGCGGACGGTTCGTCCTTGGAGGCGGAACGCTGCGCCACCAAGAGGATTTGCTTGCCCTCGTCCATCGCCAGCTCCAGCGCTCGAATGGACTTGGCGCGGCCGACGAACAGCGGGATGACCATATGGGGGAAGACCACCACATCGCGCAATGGCAGCAATGGCAGCGTGGATTCTTCTTTGAGTTCTGCGGGTTGCGGCATATCACCTAACCTTGCTTGTGAAACAATGCTTGGGAGATGGGGGGCGGACAGTAAAATTCAACACCCCCATACTAAATCAGATTTCCGGCTCTACAAATAAAAAACCGCCCGGTTTGGGCGGTCTCCGGATTCGCGGCGAACAATCAGGCCGATTGCGCCTTGTCGTCCTTGTCGCGATAGATGAACAACGGCTTGTCGCCCTTGTCGATAACCTTTTCATCCACCACCACTTTTTCCACATCGGCCATGGACGGTAGCTCGTACATGGTGTCGAGCAGCGCCCGTTCCAAAATGGAGCGCAAGCCGCGCGCGCCGGTCTTGCGGATCAGCGCCTGCTTGGCGATCACGCGCAAGGCGGACGGACGAACCTCCAGCTCCACCGACTCCATCGAGAACAGCTTCTGATACTGCTTGATCAGCGCGTTCTTCGGCTGGGTCAGGATGGTGACCAGCGCTTCCTCGTCCAGCTCCTCCAGCGTTGCCGCCACCGGCAGCCGGCCGATCAGCTCAGGAATAAGACCGAAACGGATCAGATCCTGTGGCTCCACCTCCTGGAACAACACGGACAAGCTCTTGCCATCATCCTTGGAGCTGATGTCGGCGCCGAAACCAATGCCGCCCTTCTCCGAGCGCTGGCGAATAATCTTCTCCAGGCCGTCGAAAGCGCCGCCGCAAATGAACAGGATGTTGGTGGTGTCCACCTGAATGAATTCCTGATTCGGATGCTTGCGGCCGCCCTGCGGCGGAATCGAGGCAACGGTGCCCTCAATCAGCTTCAGCAGCGCCTGCTGCACGCCCTCGCCCGATACGTCGCGGGTGATGGACGGGTTTTCCGACTTGCGCGAGATCTTGTCGATCTCGTCGATGTAGACAATGCCGCGCTGGGCCTTGTCCACGTCGTAATCGCATTTTTGCAGCAGCTTCTGGATGATGTGCTCGACATCCTCGCCCACGTAACCCGCTTCTGTCAGCGTGGTGGCGTCGGCGATGACGAAGGGCACGTCCAGCAGACGGGCCAGCGACTGGGCGAGCAAGGTCTTGCCGGAGCCGGTCGGGCCGATCAGCAAGATATTGCTCTTGGCCAGCTCGACATCGTTCTTGCTTGCCGGGCTGCTCAGGCGCTTGTAGTGGTTGTACACCGCCACCGACAGGGTTTTCTTGGCGAAATCCTGACCAATGATGTACTGGTCGAGATCCGCGCGGATTTCCTGAGGCGTGGGCAGCGGACTGTCTTCGGGGGCGGACGCGGCATCGCCGACGCCCTTCTCCAGCTCCTCGCGAATGATGTCGTTGCACAACTCGACGCATTCGTTGCAGATGAAGACCTGCGGCCCGGCGATCAGGCGCTGGACTTCATGCTGGCTCTTGCCGCAGAAAGAGCAGTAGAGAAGCTTTTCATTGCTGTTCTTGTCAGCCATTGGCGGATTCCATCACTCCTTAAGCTTTCACGTCCTTGTGGGACGTCAGCACTTTGTCGATCAAGCCGTAGGCCTGTGCCTCGTCGGCGGACATGAAGTTGTCGCGCTCGGTGTCGGCCATCACCCGCTCCAGCGGTTGACCGCTGTGCTTGGCCAACAGCTCGTTCATCTTGGCCTTGACCTTGACCAGTTCGCGAGCGTGGATCTCGATATCGGTGACCTGGCCGGACAGACCGCCGCCGTACAGCAGCGGCTGGTGAATCATCACCCGGCTGTTGGCCAGCGCGAAGCGCTTGCCCGGCGCGCCGGCGGCGAGCAGGAAGGCGCCCATGCTGGCGGCCTGGCCGATACACAAGGTGGAAACATCCGGCTTGATGAAGTTCATCGTGTCGTAAATGGACATGCCCGCGGTAATCGACCCACCCGGCGAGTTGATGTAGAAGTGAATATCCTTGTCCGGATTTTCCGATTCAAGGAACAACATCTGCGCCACAACCAGGTTGGCCGACTCATCCGTGACGGGGCCCACCAGGAAAACGATGCGCTCCTTCAGCAGACGCGAGTAGATATCATACGCGCGCTCGCCGCGGCCGCTTTGTTCCACCACCATGGGCACCAGGCCCAGACCTTGAGGTTCCATCATCGATTTCATCGGCCACTCCAGCTGTTATCAGGCGTTGTTGCCCATCAGGGCGTCGAAGGACAGTTCTTTCTCTACAACATTGGCCTTGGACAGCACAAATTCAACCACATTGTCTTCCAGCACCATGGAAGTCGGGCCTTCCAGGCGGTCCGGGCTGGCGTAGTACCAGGTCAGCACTTCAGCCGGATCTTCGTAGCTGTCGGCAAACTCGGTGATCATGGCCTTGACCTGCTCCGGCTTGGCTTCCAGCTTGTTGGATTCCACGACTTCGGACAGGATCAGGCCCAGAGCCACGCGGCGCTCGGCTTGTTGAGCGAACAGCTCCGGCGGGAACGGCATGTCCTTGACGTTCATGCCGCGTTGCTGCATGTCGCGACGGGCTTGCTCGACCAGACGGCCGATTTCCAGGCTGACCAGGGCTTTCGGCAGTTCGATCTCGGTGGAGTCCAACAGCACCTGCATCACGTTTTCCTTGGTGCGGGCCTGCAGGCGGCGCTTCACTTCGCGCTCCACGTTCTTGCGGATTTCAGCGCGCATTTTCTCTACGTCGCCGTCGGCGATGCCCAGCTGCTTGGCGAACTCTTCGTTCACTTCCGGCAGCACGGCTTCGGCCACATTCTTCAGCAGGATTTCGAACACGGCGGTTTTGCCGGCCACGTCCTTGCCGTGGTAGTCCTCGGGGAAGCTCACTTCCACGCTCTTGATGTCGCCTTCCTTCATGCCGGCAACGCCCGCTTCAAACTCGGCCAGCATCTGGCCCTGACCCAGCACGAACGGGAAGTTCTCGGAGGAACCGCCTTCGAAGGCCACGCCGTCGATGGCGCCCTTGAAGTCGATGATCACGCGGTCGCCGGTGGCGGCTTCGCGCTCAACGCGGTTGTAGCGAGTGCGCTGTTTGCGCAGGATATCGATGGTTTTCTCGATTTCGGCGTCAGTCACCGGAGTCAGCGGCTTTTCCACTTCCTTGCCGGCCAGTTCACCCAGCTTCACCTCCGGGTAAACCTCGAAAGTGGCTGCGAACTTGAAGTTTTCCTTGTCGTCGCCAGCGGCTACCGGCTCGAAACGCGGGTAACCTGCGACACGCAGCTTCTGCTCGCTCACGGCGGAGTAGAAACCCTGTTGAACCTGCTCACCCATCACTTCTTCACGCACCTGGGCGCCGTAGTTCATTTCCACGATCTTCAACGGAGCCTTGCCCGGGCGGAAACCTTGAATCTTGGCGTTGCGGGCCACGCGCTTCAGGCGCTCGGCCACTTGCGTGTCGATAGCCGCCATCGGCAGGGCGATATTCATGCGGCGCTCAAGATTGCTCAATGTTTCCAGCTGTACTTGCATGTTAAATCCTTAAGTGTGTGACAGGTTTAGTCATCTGGGACGGTACGACGCCACGGATCGGCAGACTCGAAGGACATTGCCTCACCTTAGACTGGCGCTGCGTGGAGTTACACCACGCACCCAACGCGAAAGCGGACAGTATAGCACGCGGCCGGCGCTGGCAAGTAGCCGCCACGCGGCCGCGGCGGGCCAGGCGGGCCCAGCCCCGCCACGAATTCCGGCATGAGGACGACCCGAGAAACGGCAAGCTTTTGAATCAACGCGTGAATGCGCAAATGATTTTGACCTGGACCAAGCCCGGCCAATAGGACGGCCTGGACGGGCGATAAAGGATTTCAATCAGCAATGTTGAATATTCCAATCACGCCGGCCCTTAACCTTGCCTCGCCGCTCTTGTATATTGTCAGCCGAAACGGTCGCCGCCGCGCAGGCGCGGCCGACGCCGGCGGGCGTCAGGAGCTTGGATTCCGCCGGCTTGGCTCCATACTTCAGAACTGAACGGCGCGTTCTCGGCTCCAAGCACTCCGCCCCGGACCGTCGCCATCGGCTCTCTTACCGCTTCTCACACAGGAAAACATCATGACCACGACTCGCCACAGCCCCCTGCTGATTCTTGGCTCCGGCCCCGCCGGCTACACCGCCGCTGTTTACGCGGCGCGCGCCAACCTGAAGCCGGTGCTGATCACCGGCCTGGCGCAAGGCGGCCAGCTGATGACCACCACCGATGTGGACAACTGGCCCGCGGACGCCGCCGGCGTGATGGGCCCGGAACTGATGCAGCGCTTTCAGCAACACGCCGAGCGCTTCGGCACCGAAATCCTGTTCGACCACATCCACACCACGCATCTGCACGAAAAACCGATCCGTTTGGTGGGCGATGCCGGCGAGTACACTTGCGACGCGCTGATCATCTCCACCGGCGCTTCGGCCAAATACCTGGGCCTGGCGTCAGAAGAAGCCTTCAAGGGCAAGGGCGTGTCCGCCTGCGCCACCTGCGACGGCTTCTTCTACCGCAATCAGGACGTGGCGGTGATCGGCGGCGGCAACACCGCCGTGGAAGAGGCGCTGTACCTGGCCAATATCGCCAAGCACGTCACCCTGATCCACCGCCGCGACACCTTCCGCGCAGAGAAAATCCTGATCGACAAACTGATGGACCGCGTCAAGGAAGGCAAGATCAGCCTGAAGCTGAACGCCACTCTGGACGAAGTGCTGGGCGACGACTCCGGCGTCACCGGCCTGCGCCTGAAATCGATGCAGGACGGCGCCACTGAAGAAATCAAGGTGATGGGCCTGTTTGTCGCCATCGGCCACCAACCCAACACTGAAATCTTCAAAGGCCAGCTGGAAATGGACGCTACCGGCTACTTGATCACCAAGAGCGGCCGCGAAGGCAACGCCACCGCCACCAGCGTGGCGGGCGTATTCGCCGCCGGCGACGTGCAGGACCATATCTACCGCCAGGCGGTGACCAGCGCGGCCTCCGGCTGCCAGGCCGCCCTGGACGCGGAACGCTATCTGGACAGCCTGAGGTAAACGCTTGAAAGCCTTCAAGAAAGCCTTGCAAGGCATGCGCCAGCAGGTGCGCGACTCCCGCGCGCCTGCTGGCGTTTCCGTTTCCGCCGCGCCGCAGGCCGAGCCGGAGCCGGATTTCCGCCAGCTGTTTCGCGACGTCAAGCCCATGAAGCCGGATGGCCGTCACGCCAGCCCCCGCCCCAAGCCCAGCCCGCATCCGCGCCGCCGCCATCAGCACGGCCAAGCGTCGGAAGCAGTGCAGCAGGCCTTGTTACAGCACATGGTGGGCTGGTTCGAACCCGCCGAGGTCGACGCCCATTTCGCCCGACCCGGCATGCCTTCGGCCACGCTGAAGAAGCTGCGCGCCGGTTTCTGGCCGGTGACGCGTCAGCTCGACTTGCACGGCTGCGACCGCTATCAGGCACAGGACGCGCTGGCATTGTTCCTGCACCAGGCGCGCCGACACGGCCCCTGTGTGCGGGTGATACACGGCAAGGGCTTCGGCTCCAACGGCCAGCCAGTTCTCAAACGCATGGTGCGCGCCTGGCTCAAGCACCACCCCGACGTGCTGGCCTTCTGCGAGGCCGGCGAAACCATGGGCGGCGCCGGCGCGCTTCTGGTGCTGCTGCGGCGCGAACACGCGCCGTGAAAATTTCGTTACCCATTCCCATTGTCTAACCGGGCGGGAATCCGCTAATCTCAAAACAAGGCGGACGCACCACCCAGTTCCACCACAGGAGTTACTGCATGTCCGGCACTGCTTGCCCCGACTTCACCCTGCCCGGCACCGCCGGCGTCACGTTTCAGTTGTCCTCCAGCCCCAAGCCGCTGGTGATCTACTTCTACCCCAAAGACAACACTCCCGGCTGCACCAATGAAAGCATGGACTTCCGCGACCTCCATGCCGAATTCGCCGCCGCCGGGGCCGCCATCGTCGGCATTTCCCGCGACAGTCTGAAATCCCATGAAAATTTCAAGGCCAAGCTGGAGCTGCCGTTTGAACTGCTGTCCGACACAGAGGAGACCGTCTGCAATTTGTTTGGCGTCATCAAGATGAAGAATATGTATGGCAAACAAGTCAGAGGCATTGAACGCAGCACCTTCGTGATTGACGGGAACGGCCACATCGCGCGCGAATGGCGCGGCGTCAAAGTGCCCGGCCACGCCGCGGCGGTGCTGGACTTCGTTAAGACGCTCTAAAACCGCGTCGGGGCGGCCGGCCACCGGACCGCCCCGCGATAAAACCAGGGGATCATTATGGCCAGCCGCAAAAAAATCAGCGCCAGCAAGCTGTTTGTTCTCGACACCAACGTGCTGCTGCACGACCCCACCTGCTTGTATCGTTTCGAAGAACACGATGTGTTCATCCCCATCATCACGCTGGAAGAATTGGACACCCACAAGAAGGGCATGTCCGAAGTGGCGCGCAATGCGCGCCAAGCCAGCCGTTTCCTCGATGAGATCGTTAGCGGCGCCGAAGCCAAAATCGAATCCGGCATTCCGCTGAAGAACGCCAGCCGCGACGCCGCCACCGGCAAGCTGATCCTGCAGACTCAGGCGATACACAGCGTGCTGCCGCCGTCGCTGCCGGTGGGCAAGGCCGACAATCAGATCCTCGGCATCGTGATGGCGCTGAAGGAACTGCAGCAGGGCCGCTCGGTGATCCTGGTATCCAAAGACATCAATATGCGCATCAAGGCCCGCGCGCTGGGCCTGGACGCGGAAGACTATTTCAACGACAAGGTACTGGAAGACACAGACCTGCTGTACACCGGCACCCGGGAGATTGACGAGAGCTTCTGGGAGCGCAACGGCAAGGACATGAAATCCTGGCAGGAACAAGGCCGCAGCTACTACCAGGTCAAAGGCCCGGACGGCCAGAATCTCTACGTCAACCAGATGCTGTGGCAGGAAGGCGCCCAGCCGCTGCAGGCGCGAGTGACTCAGGTGGAAGGCAAGACCGCGGTGCTGCAGACGCTGAAGGACTACAGCCACCACAAAAACAATGTCTGGGGCATCACCGCGCGCAATCGCGAGCAGAACTTCGCCCTCAATCTGCTGATGGATCCTGAGGTGGACTTCATCACGCTGCTGGGTCAGGCCGGCACCGGCAAGACGCTGCTGACGCTGGCCGCCGGCCTGGCGATGACGCTGGAACAGAAGCTGTACTCCGAAATCATCATGACCCGGGTCACCGTGCCGGTGGGCGAGGACATCGGCTTCCTGCCAGGCACCGAAGAGGAAAAAATGGCGCCGTGGATGGGCGCGCTGGAGGACAATCTGGACGTGCTCAACAAGAGCGATGACGACGGCGGCGACTGGGGCCGCGCCGCGACGCGCGATCTGATTCGCTCCCGCATCAAGGTCAAATCGCTGAACTTCATGCGCGGCCGCACCTTCCTCAACAAATACCTGATCATAGACGAGGCTCAGAACCTGACGCCCAAGCAAATGAAGACGCTGATCACCCGCGCCGGCCCCGGCACCAAGGTGGTCTGCCTGGGCAATATCTCTCAGATCGACACCCCCTACCTGACCGAGGGCAGCTCCGGCCTGACTTATGTGGTGGACCGCTTCAAGGGCTGGGGCCATTCCGGCCATATCACACTGCAACGCGGCGAGCGCTCGCGGCTGGCCGACCACGCAGCAGAAGTACTGTGATGCACCCCCGCCTGGAGCTGCTCCATCAAGCCCCGGCCACAACGGCGGCGCGCCATGCGCCGCCGTTGTTGTTCATTCACGGCGCCTTCTGCGGCGCCTGGTGCTGGCGGGAAAACTTCATGCCCTGGTTCGCCCGGCAAGGTTACGATTGCTGGGCGCTAAGCCTGGAAGGCCACGGCGGCAGCGAGGGCCGGGACTACCTGGCCGCCATCGGCATCGACGACTATGTGCGCAATCTGGACTTCGCGCTCAAACAGTTGCCGGCCGCGCCGGTGATGGTGGGCCACTCCATGGGCGGCTATGTGGTGCAGCAATATCTGAGCCGCCACAAGCTTCCGGGCGCGGCCTTGCTGGCCTCGGTGCCGCCCACCGGCTTGGCCTCTTCCAGCCTGAGGCTGCTGACGCAGGCGCCCGCCCTGTTTCTCAAGCTCAATATGTACCAGCACGGCCTGTACGACCCGGAGTTCATCGAACTGAAAGACATGCTGCTATCGCCGGACGCGCCCGAATCGGCCGTGGAGCTGCTGATCAGCCGTTGCCAACAGGAAAGTCAGCGCGCATTAATGGACATGACCCTGGTCAACCCGCTGACCAACCGGCCGCTGACGAGGCTGCCGGCGCTGGTGCTGGGCGCGGCGGAAGACCGGCTGGTGGGGCCTGAGGACGTAGTGGCCACCGCGCGCCGCCTGGACGTGGCGGCGGACATCCTGCCCCATCTTGGTCACATGATGATGCTGGACACCCGCTGGGAGAGCGTGGCCGAATGGCTGGCGAACTGGCTGGAACGCCAATTCCCCGAGGATTGGGATCAGGCGCTCAGCGCTTGAACGCCCACAATCCGTAATAAAAAAAGCGGCCAAGGCCGCTTTTTCAGTTCCCGCGCCGGATCAGGCGCGGGTATCGATGTTCTGCCCCAGATGGGCGGGATTGCTGGCCTGGGCCTGCGCCATATTATCGGACGCGCCCTGCACCAGGCTCAAAGCCGACTGCGCCGACGCCGACATGGCTTTTTTCAATGCGTAGATCTGGAGGCTGTTGGATACGCCTTGCCCGCTGATCTGACTCAATCCATCCATACTTTGCCTCCCTTTGAAACACGCACAATGCGCATGGCTATAGTCTAGACGCATTGCCTCAGGCTGTCATCGCAGAATTTAGTCTTTTGTATCCAATACACTACAGCGCCGAGCACGCCTCGCCATTTCCGCGCATAACCATCGCTACCCTCATTCTCCCCCATCCATGCGCTTGCACAGCCTATACCTGATCGATTTCCCGCTCATCCATCCAAGCGTTTCACTGGCGTTCCGCGATGACTCGCCGCTCATGCAAGTGAATGAAGAACAGCCGGTAGCCATGCTGCCTCAGCGCGTCCGGCGTGATCACCGTCTCATCTGCCCGCGACTATCTCCATGAGAAATGCGCCGCCCTTGACCCGCGACATGCCAAAGCAGTAATATCGGACAAATGTTTGCAAAACGGACAAATGTTTGATGACAGAGCGGGAACAACAAATCCTCGCCCTGCTGCGCCGCGATCCGCTGATTCCGCAGCAGGAGCTGGCGGATCAGCTGGGCATCAGCCGCTCGGCGGTGGCTGGGCATATCATGAACCTGGCGCAGAAGGGTCACATCCGCGGCAAGGGTTACATCCTGGCCGAGCAGCGCTATGTCGCCGCCGTCGGCGGCGCCAATATGGATATTGTCGGTAGCGCCGCCGCCGCGCTGCGCCACGGCGACTCCAATCCCGGCCAGGTACGCTGTTCGCCCGGCGGCGTGGCTCGCAACGTAGCGGAAAATCTGGCGCGCTTGGCCGCCGACTGCCGGCTGGTTTCGGTGGTGGGCGACGATATCCACGGCCGTTCGCTGTTAGAAGCCACCCAGCGCGCTGGCGTCGACGTCCGCGGCTGTCTGACGCTGCCGGACGCGGCCACTTCCACCTATCTGTCCATCCAGCAGGCCGACGGCGACATGGCGCTGGCCATCAACGATATGGACATCCTCAACCGGCTGACACCGGAACGCCTGCAAGCGCAACGCGATCTGGTGCGCCATGCGGGCGCGGTGGTGGCGGACACCAATCTGAGCGCAGACGCGCTCGCCTGGCTGATAGCCGAAAGCGGCGAGAAGCCGCTATTTGTCGACCCGGTATCCGCGTTCAAGGCGGAACGCATTCGACCCTGGCTGTCCCGCATACATACGCTCAAACCCAATCGCCTGGAAGCCGCCGCCCTGTCCGGCCTGCCGCTGGAGCGGGCGGAACACGCACCGGATGCGGCGCGCTGGTTCCATGGCCAAGGCGTGCGCCGCGTGGTGCTGAGCATGGCCGGCGCCGGCATCTATTACAGCGGCGAAGCCGGCGACGGCTGGCTGAACGCGCCGGACTGCGCCATCGTCAACACCACCGGCTCCGGCGACGCGCTGATGGCCGGCCTGGTCTGGGGCTGGCTCAATGAATTGTCGCTGGCGGACAGCGTGCGCTTTGCCCGCGGCTGCGCCGCGCTGACACTGTCCTGCGCCGCCACCAACAACCCTTCTCTGTCGCGCGCGGCAGTGGATGCCTATCTGAACGCCTGATCTCGTCATCAACAAGGAGCACGCAATGCACAACGCCCATCTCGATATCCACCCCGAAGTAGCCGCGGCACTGGCCGCCAACCGCCCGGTAGTGGCTCTGGAATCCACCATCATTTCCCACGGCATGCCCTATCCGCAGAACGTGGAAACCGCGCTGCAAGTGGAAGCGGAAATCCGCGCCCACGGCGCGGTGCCGGCCACTATCGCCATCATCGACGGCCGCTTGAAAGCGGGCCTGAGCGCGGATGAGATCGAATACCTGGGCAAGGGCGGCCGCGACATCGCCAAGGTCAGCCGCCGCGACCTGCCCTTCATCGTCGCCGGCAAGCGCAGCGGCGCCACCACGGTAGCCTCCACCATGATCATCGCCGCGATGGCCGGTATCCGCGTGTTCGCAACCGGCGGCATCGGCGGCGTGCATCGCGGCGCCGAACGCAGCTTCGACGTTTCCGCCGACCTGCAGGAACTGGCGCAAACCCCGGTAGCCGTGGTCTGCGCCGGCGCCAAGTCCATCCTGGACCTGGGACTGACGCTGGAATACCTGGAAACCCACGGCGTGCCGGTCATCGGCCACCGCTGCGACCACCTCCCGGCCTTCTTCACCCGCGACAGCGCCTTCAAACTGGATCACCGTCTGGACGAAGCCGCCGACATCGCCGCCGCAATGCAGGCCAAGTGGAGCCTGGAGCTGCGCGGCGGCATGGTGGTGGCCAACCCGATTCCGGAGCAGTACGCGATGCCGCGCGACAAGATAGACGCCGCCATCGAGCAGGCCTTGCGCGAAGCCGAGGAGCAAGGGGTAGCCGGCAAGGAGTCCACCCCCTTCCTGCTGGCCCGCGTCTGCGAGCTGACCGGCGGCAACAGCCTGGCCGCCAACATCCAGTTGGTGCTGAACAACGCCCGCCTGGCCTCCGCTATCGCCGCGCGCTACTGCGAGATGAACGCAGGCTAAGCACCTGCCAAGAGCGGCTAACAAACCCCTGATGCTGCGTTGCGCCGACTTGCCGTACTCAAGTACCGCCTGCGTCGGCGCGCCTTGCCTCAGCCGTGAAACTGATTTTTGTTAGCCGCTCTAAATGGCCAGCTTGACGGCAACGCGGATTGGGGCTGTAATCCCCTGCCCCAATCCTTGCCGCCGCCATGAACGCCATCCTCCCCAATGCGACTATCGACGTCTGGCGCGCCCGCCTGATCGACCTGCTGCAACAACAGCCGGGCGACGACGACGGCGCCCACGACCTGAACCATTTTCACCGTGTCTGGGCCTGCGCCCGACAGTTGCTGGACGCCCACCCCGCCGCTGACGCGCTGACCGTGCTGGCCGCCTGCTATCTGCACGATCTGGTCAACTTGCCGAAGAACCACCCGGAGCGCCACCTGGCCTCGCGCCAGGCCGCCGCGCGCGCCCGCGCGCTGCTGGCCGCCAGCGATTTTCCGGCGGACCGGCTGGACGGCGTCGCCCACGCCATCGAGGCGCACAGTTTCAGCGCCGCCATACCGCCGCAAAGCCTGGAGGCCCGCATCGTGCAGGACGCCGACCGCATGGACGCGCTGGGTGCCGTCGGCTTGGCGCGGCTGTTCTATACCGCCGGGCGCATGGACTCCGCGCTGGCCCACCCTCTGGACCCGCTGGGCGAGGCCCGCGAACTGGACGACCGCCGCTGGGCGCTGGATCACATCGAGGTCAAACTCGCCAAATTGCCGGCCATGATGCAAACAGAAGCCGGCAGAAAAATGGCGGAACTGCGGCTGCAATGGTTGCGCGACTTCCGCCGGCAATTTTGCCAGGAATGGTTAACCGGCTAGCCCAGACGGCGCCGAACTCGGTAAGCCATTGATAGTCAAATCAAAACAATTCTAGCTTTGAAACTATCAACTCAATGACAAAACCATGGGCATGGCGCAAAATAAACGCACCCCACCCCCGAGTTCAAGCATGATTCTGAAGCTGCAAAGCAATACCCAAGGCCGAGACTGGGCGGTTGGCGACATTCACGGATGCTTCCGCCAATTGTCGCGCTTGCTGAAAATGGCCGCTTTCAATCCCGAATGCGATCGCCTGCTGTCGGTTGGCGACATGATAGATCGCGGCGCCGACAGCGCAGCAGTGCTGGAGTGGCTGGCGCAACCCTGGTTCTATGCGGTGCGCGGCAATCACGAGCAACTGGCGATTGACTCGCTGCTGGGGGACAAGCAAGCCGAAGTCCGCCATGTGAACAACGGAGGCTCCTGGTTGCTGACGCTGCCGGCCCCTCAGCGGCAAGCCTGCCTGACTGCTTTTCAGCGCCTGCCATACGCCATTGAAGTTACCGATGCGGACGGCGGCAAGATCGGCGTGCTGCACGCCGACTGCCCGGACAACGACTGGGAAGCGCTGACTTCCGGCCTGGAGAACGGCACCCTGCCGGAGACCAGCCGCAACGTCACGCTATGGTCTCGAGAACGCGCGCGCCACGGCCGCGGCGGCGTCGTGCGCGGGGTGGACCTGCTGCTGGTGGGCCATACCCCGCAAACCAGCGCCACCCGCTTTGACAATGTGCTGAACCTGGATACCGGCGCCGTCTACGGCGGCAAACTGACTCTGTTCTGCCTGAACGACTTCGTCGAACTGTCTCTGCCCAGTGAAGACGACGCTCTGCTAGGTTTCCACCTGCACGAATAGCGCGACGGTGGCGCGCCGCGGCCGGGATGGCTAGAATGCGGCGCTCTGTCTTTTATCCCAGGAGTTCAAGATGGCCAGCAAGAAAGCCGCGACCAAGCCCCAGGCGCAGCAACGCCAGCAACAGGACAAGCGCTGGAACGCCGCGGAACAGGCCTGTCGCGAAATCATGAGCTTGCTGGAGGCTTTGGAGCCCAGCTTGGCCGCACAGCAAACCTCGGCCCAATACGCGCAGATGGCGGCCGTATACTACAAGAAAATCCGGAATGGCCGGGTGATGTCGCCCGGCGACTTCAATCTGGCCGCCGATGTCGCCGCCAGCGCCCGCCGCGCCTTGCAGGCCTTGGCCCCAAAGCTGGACTTTTCTCCCCTGCCGCAAGCGGCCGACTGCCAGCGCATGCTGACGCTGGCCGACGGCGTCTTGGCGGCGATGAGCGAATTGAAGGCTGCCGGCCGCCGCCAGCCCTGAGCCTGTTCAAGACACCACCACCGGCACGCGGCAGACTCTGAACAGATTCTCAGGCCTCGTCGGCCGCCGGCTGCTCGGTCTGCTGCAAGCGCCACATCTCAGCGTAGCGGCCGCCGCGCTCCAACAGTTCCCGGTGCGCGCCCTGCTCCAACACACGCCCGGCTTCCATCACCAGGATCTGGTCGGCGTCGACAATGGTGGACAACCGGTGGGCGATGATCAAAGTGGTGCGGTTGGCGGATATCTCCGCCAGCTCGCGCTGGATCGCCTTCTCGGTTCTGGAGTCCAGCGCACTGGTGGCCTCGTCGAAAATCAGAATGGGCGGGTTCTTCAGAATAGTGCGCGCAATCGCCACCCTTTGCTTTTCCCCGCCGGACAGCTTTAGCCCTCGCTCGCCCACCATCGTGTCGTAACCATCCGGCAGACCGCTGACAAAGTCGTGGATATGCGCGGATTTGGCCGCCGCTATCACCTCCTCGCGGCTGGCTCCCGGCCGGCCGTAAGCGATGTTGTAATACACTGTGTCGTTGAACAGCACGGTATCCTGCGGCACGATGCCGATATGGGCGCGCAGGCTGTCCTGAGTCAGTTCGCGAATGTCGCGGCCGTTGACCAGAATCCGCCCCTGTCCAACGTCATAATAGCGGAACAGCAAGCGCGACAGCGTGGATTTGCCGGCGCCGCTGGCGCCGACCACAGCCAGCGTCTTGCCGGCCGGAATCTCGAAACTGACTTCGCTTAGAATCCGGCGCTTGCTTTCATAAGCGAACCCCACCTGCTCGAAGCGCACCCCGGCCGCCCGAGCGGCCAAGACCTCAGCCCCTGGCGCGTCCGCCACCTCCTCGTTGGCGCTCAGCAGCGCGAACATGCGCTCGATGTCGGCCAGCGAATGCTTGATCTCGCGATAGACAAAACCCAGGAAGTTCAAGGGCGCGTACAACTGGGTAATGAAAGTGGCCACCAGCACCACGTCCCCCACCGTCATCCTCCCGGCCACAACCTCGCGTGCGGACAACACCATGATCAAAGTGACGCCGCTGGCGATGATCAGGCCCTGGCCGGCGTTGAGCATGGACAGAGATACCTGGTTCTTGATCGCGGAAGCCTCCCAGGCCGCCAGATTCTTGTCGTAGCGCTCCGCCTCATAGCCTTCGTTGTTGAAGTACTTCACCGTCTCGTAATTCAGCAGCGCGTCGATTGCCTTGGCGTTGGCCTTGGAATCCAGATCGTTCATGCTGCGGCGGTAAACGGTGCGCCACTCTGTCACCACCAGGGTGAACGCAATGTAGACGGCGATGGTGCCGAAAGTCACCAACGCGAACGGCCAGGCGTAACGGTGTAGAAGAATGGCGGTGACCATGCCGATTTCCAGCAGCGTGGGCAGGATGTTGAACACGGTGAAATTGAGCAGAAAGCCTATGCCCTTGGTGCCGCGTTCGATGTCGCGGCTCATGCCGCCGGTCTGGCGCTCCAGGTGAAACCGCAACGACAGCCGCAGCAGATGCTGAAACACGCCGCCAGCCACGCTGCGCACCGCGCCCTGTATCACCCTAGCGAACACCGCGTCTCGCAGTTCCCCCAGCACGCTGGACAACAAGCGGGCGCAGCCATAGCCGGTCAGCGCCAACACCGGCAACGCCAAGAGGGTGGCCGGCACCGAAAGTTGATCAACGATGTCTTTCAGATACAAGGGCACGCTGACCGCGGCCACCTTGGCCAGCACCATACAGGATAGCGCCAGCAGCACCCGCCACTTGAACACCCACAAATAGGGCAAAAGCGTTTTGAGGGTGGCGACATCGTTTCGGCGGCTAGGAGCCGGGCCGGAATGGGTAAAGCGCATATTCGGGATTGCCTGTTGGGTCAAGCTGTTCCAAAGTGAGAGTTGAGTTGTTGTGCAAACATCATCAACGCTCGCCAGGGGGCGCGGACATGTGGATATTATTGCTGGAAGCGGCGATTGCCGGCGGATTGGCCACCTTCATCGTCTGGTGGACCTGGCCAAGGGAAAAATAACGCCGCCGGCTTTGTGAAGCCCCGGCGCCGGTTCAAAGTCTAGCGAGATGGAGCGAGGCAAAGCGTTGAGGCTGACGGAAACGGCATGGTCAAGCGACGCATGAGCATGCCAGCTCCGGCTTCAACGCCGCGTCGCCAACGCGCAGCGGACATGGAACGGGCCATCAATGCAGCACGCGCGGCGCCACCAGATTCATCTCGGGGATTTCGGCCTCGAAACGCTTGCCGTCGTCGGCCAGGAACTGATAGCTGCCCTTCATTGAGCCGTAGGGCGTTTTCAGATGAGTGGCGCTGGAATAGTCGAAAGACTGCCCCGGCTCGATGCGCGGCTGCTCGCCCACCACGCCCATGCCTCGCACTTCCTGCACCTGCTCGTTGGCGTCGGCGATGATCCAGTGGCGGCTGACCAGTTGCGCCGGTTCGCTGCCGGTGTTGGTGATGCGGATGCGATAGCCGAACACATAGATGTCGTTGGCCATATTGGACTGTTCTTCGATGTAATGCGGTTCGGCTTCCACTTCGACACGGTAGGTTTTTTCCGCCATGTTCAGCGCTCCTTTTGTTGTTTGTGCTTCATTTTATCCCGCCGGGACGCTTTTGGCGCGGTAGAATGTGGCCATCCCGTGTTCATCCTTGCCCAAAGCAACGCCCTATGCGCACTTTCCGTATCGCTCCCAGCATTCTTTCCGCCGATTTTTCCTGTCTTGGTCAAGAGGTTCGCGATGTCATCGCCGCCGGCGCAGACATCATCCATTTCGATGTGATGGACAACCACTACGTGCCCAACCTGACCATAGGGCCTATGGTGTGCGAAGCCATCCGCCCGCACAGCGCCGCGCCCATCGACGTCCATCTGATGGTGAAGCCGGTGGACAGCCTGGCCGCCGCCTTCGCCAAAGCCGGCGCGGACATCATCACCTTCCACCCGGAAGCCTCCGAGCACGTGGACCGCACGCTGGGCCTGATCAAGGACGCGGGCTGCAAAGCCGGCCTGGTGTTCAATCCGGCCACCTCGCTGTCCTATTTGGATCACGTGATGGATAAGATAGACATGGTGCTGATCATGTCGGTGAACCCGGGCTTCGGCGGGCAGAAATTCATCCCGCACGCGCTGGACAAGGTGCGCGAGGCGCGCCGCCGCATTGATGAATACACCGCCAAGCACGGCGGCGAAATCTGGCTGGAAGTGGACGGCGGCATCAAGGCCGACAATATCCGCGCGGTGGCCGAGGCCGGCGCCGACACCTTCGTCGCCGGTTCCGCCATCTACGGCCAGGACAACTATAAAACCGTGATCGACGCGATGCGCGCCGAGCTGGCCCAGCTTAGCTGAAGCCGGCCCCCTTCCCAGGAGCACAGAATATGCATGCCTTCATCGTGACCGGCGCCTCCCGCGGCCTAGGCTTGGCGTTGACCGAAGCCCTGCTTGCCGACGGCTACCGCGTCGCCGGCCTGGCGCGCGGCGCCGTGGACGCGCTGGCCCCGCTGGCGCGCCGCTATCCGGAACGCCTGATCGCCCTTGACGTCGATCTCTCCGACGCCGCCGCGGTGGCCCCGGCCATCGCCGCCGCGGTGGAACAACTGAAACCGGCCGATTGCGCCAGCCTCAACCTGATCAACAACGCCGGCGTGGCCACCCCCATTGCCCAAGCCGGCCATTACCCGGCCGAGGACGTGGTACGCGCCTTGGCGATCAACCTGGCGGCGCCGATGCTGGCCACCGACGCGCTGCTGCGCGCCAGCGCCAGCCTTAAAGCTCGCCGCCGCATCCTCAACATTTCCTCCGGCGCCGCCGCCAAGCCCTATCCGGGCTGGAGCGTGTATTGCACCACCAAGGCCGGGCTGGACCACTTCAGCCGCAGCGTGACCGCGGAGCAGGCCGGCCAGGACAATGCCGCGCAAATCGTCTCGCTCTACCCCGGCGTGGTGGACACCGACATGCAGGCCAGCATCCGCGACAGCGACGCCAAACAGTTTCCGCAAAAAGCGCGTTTCGACGCGCTGAAAGCGGACGGCGAACTGAGCACCCCGGCCGCCGCAGCGCGCCGCATCGTCGACCACCTGCTGTCGCCGGCCTTTGGCCTGCAAGCCGTGGTGGACATCCGCAACCTGGGCTAAAACCTGCTCACGATCTGCCGCGCGCAAACGCGCGCGGCAAGCACCAAACAGCGGCCAAGGCCGCCGCACTGAAACGCATATGAACCTGAAACACATCAAAGCCGTCGCCTTCGATCTGGACGGCACCCTGGTAGATTCCATCCCCGATCTGGCCGCCGCCGCCAACGCCATGCGTGAGCACCTGGACCTGCCGCCGCTGCCGGCCCTGCGCATTCAAGAACATGTCGGCGACGGCATCGCCAGCCTGGTCCACCGCGCGCTGACCAATGAACGCGACGGCCAGGCCGATGCCGCGCTGTGGGAGCGCGGCTATGTTTTCTTCATCCAGTACTACCGCGAACACCTGAGCGACCGCACCACCGTCTACCCCGGCGTTAGCGAGGGCCTGGGCCTGCTGCGCGCGCTGCAACTGCCGCTGGCGGTGGTGACCAACAAATCCGAGCGGCTGGCGCTGCCGTTGCTGGAGCAGCTTGGCCTGCGCGACCACTTCAGTCTGGTCATCGGCGGCGACACCCTGGCGGAAAAGAAACCGTCGGCGCTGCCGCTGCAACATGTATGCCAGGTACTGGGCATCTCACCGGAGCAGATGGCGATGGTGGGCGACTCCGCCAACGATGTGCTGGCCGCTCGCAACGGCGGCTGCGCCGCCATCGCCGTCAGCTACGGCTACGCCGACGCGGCGAGCCTGGGCGCCGATTTGATAGTGGCTAATATTGCCGAACTATACGATTTGATGAAGAATAGCTGATCAGCTGATAATTTCTTTTATGGATGACGTCTTCATGAAAAAGCAAGGATACCGGCGTGGATGCCGATGGCGTCGCTCAATGCCTGTTTAACAAGCCGCATTCGACCTCACCACGACCACAAAAACGCAGGACCCGCCATGACCCATGAAGAATTCAACCGCCTGGCCGCCGCCGGCTACAACCGCATCCCGGTCAGTCTGGAATTGTTCGCCGACCTCGACACCCCGATGTCGGTCTATCTGAAGCTGGCCAACCAACCCTATTCCTATCTGTTGGAATCCGTCGTCGGCGGCGAACGCTTCGGCCGCTATTCCTTCATCGGCCTGCCGTCCACCACCCGGCTGCGGGTCAGCGGCCAGCAGGTACAGGTGGAATACGGCGACAAGGTCATCGAGCGCCACAACGGCGACCCGCTAGCCTTCATTGAAGCCTTCCAACAACGCTTCCACACCCCGCCTCAACCCGGCCTGCCGCGCTTCACCGGCGGCCTGGTGGGCTATTTCGGCTACGACACCATCCGCCATATCGAAAAACGCCTGGCGGAGACCAGCAAGCCCGATACCATAGGCACGCCGGACATGCTGCTGATGGTGTCAGAGGAGTTGGCGGTGGTGGACAACCTGTCCGGCAAGCTTTATCTGATCGTCTACGCCGACCCGGAAGTGCCCAACGCTCTGCTCAAAGCCGAAGCGCGGCTGGCGCAACTGCGCGCACGCCTGCGCGCGCCGCTGGAGGCGCCCTTGTCCTTGCCCGGCCAAAGCACGCAATCGGCGTCCGAATACGGCGAACAGGCCTTCAAGGACGCGGTGTCCGCCTGCAAGCGCTACATTCAGGACGGCGACATCATGCAGGTGGTTTTGTCGCAGCGCATGCAGATGCCGTTCGCGGAGTCCCCGCTCAGCCTCTACCGCGCGCTGCGCAGCCTGAACCCATCGCCCTATATGTTTCTTTATCATTTCGACGACTTCCATGTGGTGGGCGCCTCGCCGGAAATCCTGGTCCGCCGCGAGCAAGACACCGTCACCGTGCGTCCTATAGCCGGCACTCGCCCGCGCGGTCAGACCCGCGAGCAGGACGAGGCGCTGGCCGCGGAGCTGCTGGCCGACCCCAAGGAAATCGCCGAGCATGTGATGCTGATGGACCTGGGCCGCAACGACGTGGGCCGCGTCGCCGCCACCGGCAGCGTGCGCGTCACCGACAATATGGCTATCGAACGCTATTCCCACGTGATGCACATCGTGTCCAGCGTGGAAGGCAAGGTTGGTCCGGAAGTGTCGAACATCGATGTGCTCAAGGCCACTTTTCCGGCGGGAACCCTGTCCGGCGCGCCCAAGGTGCGGGCGATGGAAATCATCGATCAGTTCGAACCCAGCAAGCGCGGCATCTACGGCGGCGCGGTTGGCTATCTCGGCTTCAACGGCGACATGGACCTGTGCATCGCCATCCGCACCGCGGTGTTGAAGAACCGCATGCTCTACGTGCAAGCCGGCGCCGGCATCGTCGCCGATTCCTCGCCGGAAATGGAGTGGCAGGAAACCCAGAACAAGGCGCGCGCGGTGCTGCGCGCCGCGGCGTTGGCCCAGCAGGGGCTGGACGCCTGAGCCAAACGGCCCGCCAACGCGGGCCGTTTTAGCTGGCGCTAAGCAATGAAGCCATGCTCCACCACCCACGTCCAGCCGACTTCAGGAGCGAAACTCTGGGCCAGCCCACCACCTTACGCCCTGCCCAGCTCGCGGACCTCGCCTTCCTCCTAGCTCTGCGCCGCGCCAGTATGGGCCCGCACCTGCAAGCGGCGAACATGCCCAGCGATGAAGACGCGCACCTGAGTCGCATCCACTACGGCCTCCGACATGCCCAAATCATCATGGAGGGCGAGCGGGACATAGGCCTGCTCAAAGTCGCGCGCCACCCTGCCGCCTGGCAGTTGATCCAGCTGCAACTACTGCCGGACCGGCAAGGCCACGGCCTGGGCTCACAATTACTACGCGGCTTGCAGCGCGAGGCTGAACACGCCGGAGCCGCTTTGGAACTCCGCGTGCTGGAGCGCAACCCGGCGCGGCGGCTCTACCTGCGCCTGGGATTTGTCGACATCCAACACGCCGACGACGAATTCCTGATGCGCTGGAGCGCCAGCCCGGCCTAGGCCGCCGGCCACAACACCGGAAACCAATCCTCGCACAGCCGCTGGCCCGGCTGCATGCCATGATCCGGATAAGGCGGCGAGGTGCGGCCCGGACGCTCGACGTAGCGCGCATCGTCGCCCAGCCAGCGCAATGACAAGGCTCGCCGCCTACCGCCGCCGGGATTGCCCCGCGCGCCGTGCACAGTGCGGAAGTCGAACAGCACCGCGTCGCCGGGTTCCAAAGCCCATTCCAGCACCTCCATGCCCGGCTCGCGATCCGGGTCAGGCGCGTCTCGATATCGGCGCGCGTCGCCTTGATAAAAACTGGATTCATCTTTCCAGCGCAGCGGCCGCACCCACTCCTGCCAGCGGTGCGAACCGGCGATCAAGCGCAACGTCGCCTCGCTCACCGGGTCCACCGGAATCCAGAAACTGACAGTCTGCTCGCCGTCGACAAAGTAATACGGGATGTCCTGATGCCAAGGCGTGGGTTTGTGCGTGCCCGGCTCTTTGACCAGCACATGTTCATGGAAGAATTGCGCGGTGGCCGAACGCATCAGCGCGGCGGCGCCGGCCGCGGCCGGGGATTCCGTGACCACCGCCTGGAATTCAGGAACCCGCCGCCAGTTGCAATAGTCCTCAAAGAAGGAGCCCGGCTCGCCGGCGGCCACCACATTGCCGGCGTACGGCCCCGGAGCGCGCAAATTGCGCTCGATGCCGGCGGCGATGACATCGACCCAATCGCGGAACAGGCCGCGCAGGCAAACCGCGCCGTCGCGCTGGAAGGCGGCGATGTCGGCGGCGGAAATCTCGGGACAGGCAAGCATGGCGTTCTCCTCTTTCCAGGGTTCAAAGTCTGTCGCGCCTCGTGAAGCGTTGCACGGCGAGTACAAGCTCATTTTCGCTCGTTCTCGCCTTGTCTCGCCCTCGCTCGCGAAACGTTGAACAGGCTCTAATGCGTGTGGGCGCCGCCGCTGCGGGCGCTTGTCCTCACTATCGCCGCAAACCCATGCCAAAATAAAATAATATGTTTTGATTATCCTCCTCGGAAAAAGCGATGAAGTTGACCCTGCGCCAATTGCGCTACGCGCTGGCCGTGGCCCGCCACGGCGGCATCAGCGCGGCGGCCGAGAGGCTGAACGTGTCTCAACCTGCCGTGTCCGCCGCCGTTGGCGAGCTGGAAAACATCCTGGGACAAGCGCTGTTTGTCCGCACCCGCGGCGCCGGAATGGCGACGACGCCGTTTGGCAGGCAGGCCTTGACGCAAGCGCGACGGACCGTGGAAGCCGCAATGGCGCTGGAGGGGCTGGCCAATGGCGCGGACGCGCTGGCCGGGGAGTTGGCGCTAGGCTGCTTCGAGGACTTGGCGCCCTACTGCTTGCCGCCTGTGTTGCGCGCGCTGCGCGAACGTCACCCCTCTCTACGCGTGGAGGTGCGTGAATGCGGGTTCGACCTGATCGGTCCACAGCTGCTTCAGGGCGGGCTGGACGCCGCCATCAGCTATGATCTGGCGCTGCCGCCCACGCTGGCCTTGACCGAACTGCGCACGCTGGCGCCCCACGCGCTGCTGGCGGTTGACCACCCGCTGGCGCAGGCCGAAAAGGTGATGTTGAAGGAGCTGTGCGAATGGCCGCTGCTGCTGACCGAACAGGCGCACAGCGGCCCGCACTTTCTGGACTTGCTGCGCATGCACGGGTTGCGACCGGCACGGCTGGAGTCGGTCCGCAGTTTTGAACTACAGCGCGGCATGGTGGCCCACGGTCTGGGCGTGGCCATCGCTTACACCCGGCCCAGCGGAGACCACAGTTACGACGGCCGGCCGCTGACGCTGCGGCCCATCGCCGAACCGCTGCCGGAGCAACGCATTGTGCTGGCCTGCCTGCGCGAGCGGGCGGAGACGCCGGCCATTGCCGCGCTGCGTGAACGCGCGCTGGACTGGTTCTCGGCCAGGCCCGCTTTTGGCGTCGGCGCGGCCGGCAACGATACATGACAAGACATTTAAAGGCGGTGTTCACTCTGTCGCGTGACCGCGAAGCGCGGCAGATCAAAAACTGGTTCTCAGCCAGCCTGGGCCTGCAAGTACTGACTTATCTTGGCGGCGCTGATCTTCTGCATGCCGCACAATTGGCTGTGATCGGCCAGCCGCGCGCCGTAGCGGCGGCTGAGCTCGCCCTGCAAATGGCACAACAGTTGCGCGGCCATTTCCGCGTCGGCCAGCGCGCGGTGGGCACGGCCGGTGTCCGGCAAGCTCAGCCAGCGCGCCAAAGTACCCAGCTTGTGGTCCGGCGCCTGCGGCAGCACCCGGCGCGACAACAACAGGGTGCAAGCGAAGTCCTGCTTGCGTGCCAGACCCAGTTGGGACAGCTCGTAATCCCAAAACTTGCGGTCGAAACTGGCGTTGTGAGCGGCCAGCGGCGTGTCGCCGACGAAGCGCGCCGCTTCGGCCATCGCTACCGCCGGCGGCGGCGCGTCGCGCAACATCGCGTTGCTGATGCCTGTCAGGCGCTCGATCATCGGCGGAATCCACACGCCGGCGTTGATCAGGCTTTGATAGCGGCCGACGATGCGGCCGTCCTCCAGCAGCGCCACGCCGATTTCGGTGGCGCGGCAATCGCGCCCCGGAGACGCGCCATTGGTTTCGAAGTCGATGACGGCGATGCGTCTACTCATTTCAGCGCCGCCCGCGCCGCCTCTTCCGGGCTCAGGCCATCGTAGTACTGATCGGTGTACCACTCCGCCTGTTCCTCGATATGCTCCTGCGCCTCCGCCACGGTGGCGCCGGCCGCCACCAGGTGAGTCTCCACCTCGGCGCACCATTCCAGCAGCGCGCGGGTTTCCTCGTCCAACTCGTCTTGTTTTTGCTTCTTGGCCATGGCCGTATCCTCACATCGCTTCCGCGTGCCGAAAACTGCGCATTCTACCCGCGCAGGCGGCAGCGGCCAAACCGCTCACACCCGCATATGGCGGATGGATTCGCTCAGCTCGCCGAAATGGCCGCGCAGTTGCACCAATTCGTCTTGCACTTGTCCCACCGAACGGCTGGTAATGCCGGCGTGCTGGGTTACTTCGTCGACGTTGGCCAGGATCTGCGCCCCGGCCGCCTTCTGGTTATCCAGCAGCCGGGAGATATTGCGGATGCGCTCCTCCGCTACGCCGGCCTGGCTGCCGATCTGGTCCACCATGCCGCCCAGCTGCTTCACCAGTTCCACGCCCTGCTCCACCTGGCCCACACCGTTTTCCATGCTGCTGACCACTTGCTCCGAGGTGGCCTGCAACTGGGAAATGACGTTGACTATGTCCGCCGTCGCCTGTGCGGTGCGCTCCGCCAGCGCGCGCACCTCGTCCGCCACCACGGCGAAGCCGCGGCCGGATTCGCCTGCGCGCGCGGCTTCGATGGCCGCGTTCAAGGCCAAAAGGTTGGTCTGATCGGCAATACCGCGGATTGCGTCCACCATGCCCCCTATCTTGCGGATGTCGCCCTCCAGCAATTGCACACTGTTAGCGCTGTGATGAATGGTTTCGGCCAGGTTGCCAATATTGCCCACGGTCTGCTGCACCGCCTTGCTGCCTTCGCTTGAGCATTGCCCCACTTCGCCGGCGATGCGCAAAGTGCTGTCGGCATGCTCGGCCACGCTGGCCAGATGGTCGGCTAGTTGCTGAATGGCGCCGGCCATGGACTGCGCCGAATCGGTTTGCAAACGGCTGGCCTGTTCCACGCTTTGGGTGAGTTGGGCGATCTCGTCGACCGACTCCCCAAGCGCGCCTGAAGTCTGGCCCACTTTGCCCACAATGCCCTGTAGGGTGTCCATCAGGGTATTGAATTCTCCAATGGCGGCACCCAGCTCATTACGCCGCCCCACATGAGCGCGGATGGATAAATCGCCGCTGCGTTCGATACGTTGTGCCGTATCCTTGAAACGCTCGATAGGCGGCAGCACCGATCGCGCCACCCACCAGCACAGCAGGGCCATCAGCAAAGCCGCGGCCACCGCCGCCACAATGATTATCACGGCGGCCACGCCCACCTGCGCCACCGTGCTGTCATTCTGCCGGCGCGAACCGCTGTCGATGGCGTCAGCCAGTTTTTCCATCTTGTCCTCCAGCAGCGCGAAATCCTGCTGGAAGTCCTTCAGCTTGGCCGCGGCCTGCTCCGGCTGGTCAAAACCAGCGGCTACGATGGCGGCGGCCGCTCCGGTATAGCGTTCCACCACCGGCAGAATTTGCTGCAGCAAGGAACGGGCCTCGGGATCGCTGATCTTGTCCTGGTTTTCCTTCATCGCACCGAGAAAACGCTTGCTGTGCTCGTCCACGTCCTTGCGGATTTCGGCCAGCGCGGCGCGATCGCCATTTTTCTGCGCCAACATCAGCGCCAGAACATCGCCGTGCACCGCGTCGTGCATCATGTCGGCATCCATCTGTCGCCGCACCTCGCCCTGGCTGTCCAGCAATTCATTGATACTGCGCACCAAGTGCACCGTACTTTGGTAGCCAACCGCGCCGATCAGCAGGCAGGATACCACTACGCCGAAAGCCAGCAGCTGCAGCTGCACCCGAATCGTCAAGCCTTGCATAGCGGTCCCCTTGCCTTAGCGCTCATGTCTATAGCATTAACACTAATACATTCCCAAGATTCCGCCGAAGCCGTTGCGGCCGGCTACAGATCCACCTTGCCGCGCAGGGACTTGACTTCGCCGCGCCGCGTCTTGCCGGCCAGCCGGCGCTGCTTGGAGCCGTAAGTGGGTTTGGTGGCGCGGCGCGCCTTGGGAGTGTGGCTGGCGGCGTCGACCCAGGCTTGCAGGCGCTGAAGCGCATCCGCGCGGTTCAACTCCTGGGTGCGGTGCTGCTGGGCCTTGATCACCAGCACGCCCTCTTTGTTCAGGCGCTGATCCGGCAAGGCCAGCAGCCGCTCCCGCAGCCATTCCGGCAGGGAGGAGGCCCGCACGTCGAAGCGCAGATGCACCGCCGACGACACTTTGTTGACGTTTTGCCCGCCCGCGCCTTGCGCGCGCATCGCGCTGAATTCCACTTCGCGCTCGCTGATCGGATACCGCGGCTTGTCCATGATGCAAACCAACAATCAAAAGAAATAATTGTAGCGCACGCGCCGCATCCCTTGGCATGGGGCGGCGTTTTATTTCAGAGTGAAATTGTATGAATATCAATAGACTGCTATTGTCGTCGGCTTGCCTGGCCGATACCCTGCCGGACGCTCTTTGCCCATAGAACACGATGTCACTTTTTCTCGACCCTCGGACTACACTGGCTTGCACCGCCGGCTACAGCCTGGTCATCTCCCTGGTCACTTTCCTGTTCTGGCAGCGCAGCCAGCGCCAACCCGCGGTGCTGGCACTCGCCATCGGCGGGTTGCTGGACGCGGCGGCCGGCCTGCTCTACCTTGCGCCGCTGGATCTGGACCCAGCCTTGATTTCCATCAGCGCCAAGCTGCTGATCCAGTTGGCGGCGCTGCACGTTCTGATCAGCATTGAGCGTTTTTACAAGCACTCCAGCCACTACAGCCTACCCTTGGGCCTGGCCCTGGTCTTCATTCCCCTGCTGCTGTTCATCCACGAAGGCCTCGCACATTCGGCACTGGCCCGCCACGCCATCTTTTCGCTGGGCGCCTGTCTGCTATGGGGCTTGATCGCCTGGCGGCTGTGGCAGGCGGAACAGGATTCTCCGCGCGCCGGCAAATCGCTGGCCTCGGCGCTGGCGATGCTGACCCTGCTGCTGGAGCTGGCGCGACTGGCGCTGGCGCTATCCGCCATACAACCGGACATCGAAGTCGCCGGCCAGCGTCAGAACCTGCTGCTGTTGATGACACAGTGGTCCGGCTACGGCGTGGTGGTATGCCAGCTCTATCTGGTGTACGAGCGGGCGATGGATCAGTTGTTGCAGCAATCACGCAGCGACAGCCTGACCCGCTTGCTGAACCGGCGCAGCTTCGATGAAGAGGCGGTGGCCGCCTTCCGTCTGGCCCAGCGCGAGCGGCGGGCTCTGTCCTTGATCGTGCTGGATCTAGACCATTTCAAAAGCATCAACGACCGTCACGGTCACCTGGCCGGCGACCAGGCGCTGACCGCGCTGGCCGACTGCCTGCGACGCCAAGCGCGTCAAACGGATCTGATCGGCCGCCACGGCGGCGAGGAGTTCTGCATTCTACTGCCGGATACCGGCAGAGAGCAGGCGGGCCAGGTGGCGGAGCGGCTGCGCGCCGCCATCGCCCGCATTGAACTGCCGCTGCCGGAGGCCGGCGCGCAGCTGCGCTTCACCGCCAGCTTGGGCGTGGCCTGTCTGAACAGCAGCCACGCTTCGCTGGAAAGCCTGTTCTGCGAGGCCGACGCCATGCTGTACCAAGCCAAGCACCACGGCCGCGACAAAGTGATGCTGTCTGCGTTGCCGGCCGCCGCGGCTTGATTCAAGACCGGGCGGACTGCGCCAAACCCTCGCACACCGGCTTTTGCGGATCGCCGGCCGGCAGCTTGCCGCACACCTCGTCCAGCTGTCCGGCCAAGCGCGCCAGCGTCGCCGCCTGCTGTTGCTGCCGGCCCCAGGCCTTGAGCCGGTTTACGGCTTTTTCCAGCGAGCGCCGGTTGCGTTCGTAGAAGGCGCTGGGCGTGCTGCCCGCTTCCTTGAAGATTGCGCTGGCGGTGCTCTCTATTCGTTTTTCATCCCCCGGCGCCAACTCAATCGCCCCGCTCAAATAGCTGACGCCCCATTGCAGACGCGTAGCCGGGCCGTTGGCGGCTTCGTAGGCCTGGCGATACCAGTCCAGCGCCGCGGCCTTGTCGCCTCGCTGCTTAGCGTTGGAAGCCAGGATCAGCATATGGTAATAAGGCGCGTGGGAACGGCCCAGCTCCGCCTTGAGCAGCGCGTCGGATTCGTCCAACCAGCCCGCTTGCGTCAACAGATCTGCGCCTGCGGTGATGACCGCTTGGCGTTCGTAGGGATTTCCGGTGGCTTTGTCCGCCGCCGCCACTCGCTGTTTGACCTCCTCGCGCAAGGCGCGCGGCAATTCGCCCTTGGGCTGGTTCAAGCGAGCCAACGCCAACCGCGACGACAAGGCGCCCAGGCGGTCCGCGGTGGACAAGCCCGCGTCCACGGCCAGTTTGTCCAAAGCGGCGTCCCATTGCGCCGCCAGCGCCAAACGCTCAGGCCCCTCCGCGCTCAAGGCCTTGACGATGTCGGCGGCGCTGTTGATCAAGATGTCGGCGTTGACGCGCGGCTGGGCCAAGGCTGCGCGCGCGACTGCCAGCCCTTGCGCGCGGTCCGTCACCGGCGTCTCCTCGCTGGCCGCCGCGGCCAGCGCTTTCAACTTCAACCGCAAGGCAGTGGCCGTCGGCTGGGCCGGAGCCTTGTCCGCCAGCCGCGCCAAAGTCGCCGCCACTTGTTTCTCCGGCACGATCTGCGCCTGATCCGTGTCCCAGGAATAATCCGCCAGCAATTGCCAGTCCCCATCCGCCAACGCATCGCCGGCCAGGGCAGACTGCAGCAAGACTTTCACCGGCCGCGCCGCCGCCAGGCCCAGTTCCAGCGTGCGCAGATAACGCTCCGGGTCCACCTCGCCCGGCAGGCGGGTGATCTCCGCGCCGTCCGGCCGAAACAGAATCATGGTTGGATAGCCGCGTACTTTGAACTCGCTGCCCAGCTTTTGCGCGTCCGGGCTGTCGCCGTCCAGGTAAACCGGCACGAACTGGCGAGTGCGGGCGATGAAATCCTGGCGGTTGAAAATGGTGGCCTTGACCTGGTTGCACGGCGGGCACCATACCGCGCCCCAGTACAGGAACAACGGCTTGTTTTCCGATTTGGCCTTGGCAAAAGCGGCCGGAACGTCGCCCTGCAGCCAGGCAATGCCGGGAGGCAGCGCGTGGCCGTCCGCAGGGGCGGAGGCGGCTTCTGCCGGCAGCGCCAGGCTGGCGGCGACAAAGGCCAGCGAGATCAAGGTAAGCTTCATCGCAGAATTCTCTTATGGTTGGGTTGTCGAACCATGCTAACGCAATTATTCGAACGTAATAAAGTGCGATCGCTTCTGTGCTTAGCGATAAAAAATCCAATGTCGCGTTTCCACTGCCCGACACCGCCCCTTTCGCCGCAAGGACACCACGCATGACGACTCCCCCCGCTTACTGGCTTGGCCCTCTATTGCTGGAAAACGGCTTCGAACGCGACGCCGCCGGCCAAGTCGTCTCCACCGCCGCCCGCCGCGCCCATCTGCTGATCGCCGACGGCCGCATCGCCGAAATGCGCTTCGACTCCCCTCCTGACGACGGCCGGCCGCGACGCGACGCATGCGGCTGGCTGGCGCTACCGGCCTTCGCCGACATGCACATCCACCTGGACAAAGGTCATTACGGCGGCCCTTGGCGCGCCGCGACCCCCTTCATCAGCGTGGCTGAGCGCATCCGCGAGGAACAGGGCTTTCTGCTCGATTTCCTGCCGGACACCCGGCGCCGCGCCGAAGCGCTGCTGGACCTGATTGCATCCAGCGGCGTCGCCTTCGCCCGCGTGCACTGCAATGTGGACCCGGTGGCCGGCCTCGCCACCATGGAGCAAGTTCGCCTGGCGCTGGACAGCCGCCGGCATTGGCTGGATTACGAACTGGTGGCCTTTCCGCAACACGGCCTGCTGGCCGGCGACACGATCAAACTGATGGACCAAGCGCTGGCCTCCGGCTTCGACGTGGTTGGCGGAGTGGACCCGGCCAGCGTGGACGGCGACATCGAACGCTCGCTCAACGCCACGCTGGAGCTGGCGGTCAAACACGGCGCGCCGGTGGACTTGCATCTGCATGATCGCGGCGAACTGGGCGCCTACACGCTGGAACGCCTGGCGCGGCTGAGCGAATCCGCCGGCCTGGCCGGCCGAGTCAGCGTCAGCCACGCCTACTGCCTGGGAGAACTGGAGCCGAGCCGGCTGGATCAGGTGTGCGCGGCGCTGGCCGCCAGCGGCATCGCCATCGTGTCGGCCGCGCCCATCGATGTGCCCATGCCGCCGCCGCAAGCCCTGGCCGCACACGGCATTCCGCTGAGCCTGGGTAACGACAACATCAACGACCACTGGACGCCGTACAACAGCGGCAGCATCGTCGAGCGCGCCAGCCGCTTGGGCGAACGCCACGGATGGAACGACGAATACGCGCTGAGCCGCGCGCTGCGCCATATCACCCGCGGACTGTCGCCGCTGGACGACGCCGGCCGCCGCGTATGGCCGCAGGTCGGCGACGCCGCCAACCTGACACTGGTGGACGCCTGTTGCTCCGCCGAGCTGATCGCCCGCCGCAAACCGGTGCGCGGGGTGCTTCGCTGCGGCCGGCCCGGCTGGTGGGCCGAGGGCTAGGCCCGGCCTAGCTTCGCCGCCTGAAAAGCGGTTAGAACCTGTGTACGATCTTTCGTCCGTGCTTTGAAACACGGCTTGATACACAGGAAGCCACGTATCCGACGCGCCCCAGGCCTCTTCAAACCTGCCGTCGGGTGGCAGGCCCGAGGTCTTGAGCGGCTACCCTGTTTGAGCGATTTGACGGCGGATTCAGCCTTGGGTCATGACCCCTCTCGAAAAGATCGTGAACAGGCTCTTACAGCAACTCCAGCGCCATCGCGGTGGCCTCGCCGCCGCCTATGCACAAACTGGCCACGCCGCGCTTGCCGCCGCGCTGGCGCAACGCCGACAGCAGGGTGATGATGATGCGCGCGCCGGAGGCGCCGATGGGATGGCCCAGCGCGCAGGCACCGCCATGCACGTTGACCTTGTCGTGCGGCAGGCCCAAGTCGTGCATCGCCGCCATCGTCACTACGGCGAAGGCTTCGTTGATCTCGTAGAGATCCACATCGCCGGCGCTCCAGCCCGCCTGGGCCAGCAGCTTGCGGATCGCTTCCACCGGCGCGGTGGTGAACCAGCCTGGTTCCTGAGCGTGGGTGGCGTGACCCACGATGCGGGCCAGCGGCCGCAAGCCGCGGCGCGCCGCCTCCTCCACCGTCATCAACACCAGCGCGGCGGCGCCGTCGGAAATGGAGCTGGCGTTGGCCGGCGTCACCGTGCCGTCCTTCTTGAACGCCGGCTTCAGCGTCGGGATCTTGTCGACGTTGGCCTTCAAGGGCTGCTCGTCGGTATCCACCACCTGCTCTCCCCCGCGGCCGCTCACTGTCACCGGGGTGATTTCATCACGGAACAGGCCGTCGCGGATCGCCGCCTGAGCGCGGTTCAGCGAGGCGATGGCGAAAGCGTCCTGGGCCTCGCGGCTGAAGCCGTACTTCTCGGCGCACCATTCGGCGAACACCCCCATCAACTTGCCCTTGTCGTAAGCGTCCTCCAAGCCGTCCAGGAACATGTGGTCCTTGATCTCGCCATGGCCCAGCCGTAAGCCGGCCCGCGCCTTGGTCATCAGATAGGGCGCATTGCTCATGCTCTCCATGCCGCCGGCCACCATCACCCGCGCGCTGCCTGCGCGCAGCAGATCATGGGCCAGCATGGCCGCCTTCATGCCGGAACCGCACATTTTGTTGACCGTGGTGCAGTTCACCGCCAGCGGCAGGCCGGCGCCCAGCGCCGCCTGGCGCGCCGGCGCCTGGCCCTGGCCGGCCGGCAACACGCAACCGACGATGGCTTCGTCGATGTCCGCCGCAGGCACGCCCGCGCGCTCCACCGCGGCCTGGATCGCCGCCGCGCCCAGCTCCGCCGCCGTCTTGGCCGCCAAAGCGCCCTGGAAGCCGCCCATGGCGGTGCGCGCCATGCCCACGATCACGATGTCTTGCTGTTGCATTGCTTACTCCTCATGTCGATTGCCGGGCATCCGCGCCGCGCCTGTCCAGCGTTTTCTCGCACTGATGCCGTAATTGGGAAATTTCGCTCAATACCACCTTGATGTCTTCCATCTGCTCCAGCAACTGCTGTTCCTTGCGCTGCAGGATGCGGATGAACTCGTGCAGCTGAGGCGCGTCGTCGCTGGCCGCGTCGTAGAGCGCGAAGAGCTCGCGGATTTCCTGCAGGGACAGACCGATGCGCTTGCCGCGCAGGATCAGCATCAGCCGCACCCGGTCGCGCCGGCTGTAGATGCGGCGCTGCCCCGCCCGCAGCGGTTCCAGCAGTTGCTGATCTTCGTAAAAGCGGATGGTGCGCGTGGTCACGTCGAACTCCTGCGCCAACTCGGTAATGCTGTAAGTCTGCTCCGCCATCTCCCTCTCCCGCCCTCCCCGGCGCCGCCGGACCATTCGCGCAACATTCGCCGTTGCGCTTGTCATTGTTGATTGACGTTAACGTAAACGTCAAGCTATCTTGAATACAGCATAGAGCAAATAGTCGAGGAAACAACATGCAAGCCAAAATCGCAGTGGTGGGCGCCGGCACCATGGGCAACGGCATCGCCCAGGTCTTCGCCGCCCATGGTTACGAAGTGCGCCTGGCCGACGTCAGCCAGGCCGCCCTGGACAAGGGCCTGGCCGCCGTCGCCTCCAGCCTGGCGCGGCTGGTGAAGAAAGGCCAGTTGGCCGAAGCCGATGTCCCCGCCATTCTCGCCCGCATCCAGACCACGACCCGCCTTGCCGACCTGGCCGACCGCGATCTGGTGGTGGAAGCCGCCACCGAAAACGCCGCCGTCAAGGAAAGCATCTTCCGCGAGCTGGCCGCCGTGGTGCGCCCGGACGCGGTGCTGGCGTCCAACACCTCTTCGATTTCGCTAACCCGCATCGCCAGTTGGGTCAGCCAGCCGGAGCGCGTGGTGGGCATGCACTTCATGAACCCGGTGCCCGTGATGCAGTTGGTGGAGATCATCCGCGCGCTGCAAACCGGCGACGCCGCTTACCGGTTGGTCTATGAATTGAGCCAGGCCTTGGGCAAAACCCCGGTCACGGTCAAGGACGCCGCCGGCTTCGTCTCCAACCGGGTGCTGATGCCAATGATCAACGAGGCCGCTTTCACGCTATACGAAAACCTGGCCAGCGCCGAGGACATCGATACCGTGATGAAGCTGGGCATGAACCACCCCATCGGCCCGCTGGCCTTGGCGGACCTGATCGGCCTGGATACCTGCTTGTCCATCATGGACATCCTCTACACCGAATTCCGCGACAGCAAATACCGCGCCTGCCCGCTGCTGGCCCAGCTGGTGCAGGCCGGCCACCTCGGCCGCAAGAGCGGCAAGGGTTTTTACAGCTACGCCTGAGCCGGCGCCGTCGGCAACGGGCTTTCATCAAGATCAGACGGAGGCAGCACCATGACCCAGGCAGTCCCCACCATCAAATTGCTGATAGGCGGCGAATTCGTCGAATCCCGCAGCGCCGAATGGCGGAACGTCGTCAACCCGGCCACCCAGGAGGTACTGGCGCGGGTGCCGATGGCCACCCAGGACGAAGTCGACGCCGCCGTCAGCGCCGCCAAGACGGCTTTCGCCAGTTGGAAGAAAACCGCCATCGGCGCGCGCGCGCGCATTTTCCTGAAGTATCAACAGTTGATCCGCGAGCACATGAAGGAACTGGCGGCGCTGCTGACCGCCGAGCAAGGCAAGACCCTGGCCGACGCCGAGGGCGACATCTTCCGCGGCCTGGAAGTGGTGGAGCACGCGTCCTCCATCGGCAATCTGCAACTGGGCGAATACGCGGAGAACGTCGCCGGCGGCGTGGACACCTACACCGTGCTGCAACCGCTGGGCGTCTGCGCAGGCATCACCCCGTTCAACTTCCCGGCGATGATTCCGTTGTGGATGTTCCCGATGGCCATCGCCACCGGCAACACCTTTGTGCTCAAACCCTCGGAACAAGACCCGATGGTGACCATGCGCCTGGTGGAGCTGGCGCTGGAAGCCGGCATCCCGCCCGGCGTGCTCAATGTGGTGCACGGCGGCGAACATGTGGTCAACGCCCTGTGCGACCACCGCGACATCAAGGCGGTGTCCTTCGTCGGCTCCACCAAGGTGGGTACCCATGTGCACCATCGCGCCAGCCTCAACGGCAAGCGCACCCAATGCATGATGGGCGCCAAGAACCACGCCATCGTGTTGCCGGACGCCAATAAGGAACAGGCGCTGAACCAGTTGGCCGGGGCCGCTTTCGGCGCCGCCGGCCAGCGCTGCATGGCGCTGTCGGTGGCGGTGCTGGTGGGCGAGGCCCAACAGTGGATTCCGGAACTGGTGGCCAAGGCGCGCGGCCTGAGCGTGGGCGCCGGCAAGGACAACCCGGACCTGGGCCCGCTGATCTCCTGCGCCGCCCGCGAGCGCGTGGCCGGCCTGATCGCCCGCGGCGTGGAAGAAGGCGCGCGTCTGGAGCTGGACGGCCGCGATATCCAGGTAGCCGGCTACGAGCGCGGCAACTTCGTCGGCCCCACCATCTTCTCCGGCGTCAAACCGGAAATGAGCATCTACCACCAGGAAATCTTCGGCCCGGTGCTGTGCCTGATGGCGGCGGACTCGCTGGACGACGCCATCGCCATCGTCAACGCCAACCCCAACGGCAACGGCACAGCGGTGTTCACTCAGAGCGGCGCGGCGGCGCGCAAATTCCAGGAGGAGATCGACGTCGGCCAGGTGGGCATCAACGTGCCCATCCCCGTTCCGGTGCCGCTGTTCAGCTTCACCGGTTCGCGCGGCTCCAAGCTGGGCGACCTCGGCCCTTACGGCAAACAGGTCGTGCTGTTCTACACCCAGACCAAAACCGTCACCAGCCGCTGGTTCGACGACGCCGCCAGCGGCGGCAAGGTCAACACCACCATTTCGCTGCGCTGACCGGGAGCCCGCCATGGATTTCGCACTGACTGAAGAACAGATCGCTTTTCAGGACAGCGCCCGCGACTTCGCCGCCAGCGAACTCGCGCCGCGCGCCGCCGAATGGGACGAAGAGGAAATCTTTCCGCTGGAGGTGATCCGCCGCAGCGGCGAGATGGGCTTTCTCGGCCTGTACACCCCCGAAGCCTACGGCGGTCTGGGCCTGCCGCGGCTGGACTCCGCCATCATCTTCGAAGAGCTGGCCGCCGGCTGCACTTCCACCGCCGCCTATCTGACCATCCACAATATGGTGGCCTGGATGATAGCCAGCTTCGGCAGCCCGGAGCTGGCTCAGCGCTGGGTGCCGCCCATGGTCAGCGGCGAACTGCTGGGCAGCTACTGTCTGACCGAGCCCGGCGCCGGCTCCGACGCCGCCTCGCTGAAGACCCGCGCCGAGCGCAAGGGCGACCATTACGTGCTCAACGGCTCCAAGATGTTCATCTCCGGCGCCGGCAGCACCCAGGTGCTGGTGGTGATGGCGCGCACCGGCGGCCCCGGACCCAAGGGCGTGTCCGCCTTCGTGGTGCCGGCGGACGCGGCCGGGGTGCAATACGGCAAGAAAGAGAAAAAAATGGGCTGGAACAGCCAGCCCACCCGCGCCATCACCTTCGACAAGGTGGAAATCCCCGCATCCAACCGGCTGGGCGAGGAAGGCCAAGGCTTCGCTTTCGCGATGAAGGGACTGGACGGCGGCCGCATCAACATCGCCACCTGCGCGGTGGGCACCGCTCAAGCCGCGCTGGCCGCCGCCCAGCGCTATGTGCAGGAGCGCCAGCAATTCGGCCAGCCGCTGGCCGAGCTGCAAACCGTGCAGTTCCGGCTGGCGGACATGCTGACCGAACTGGTGGCCGCGCGGCAGATGGTGCGGCTGGCGGCATGGAAACTGGACCAGGCCAGCCCGGACGCCAGCGCTTATTGCGCCATGGCAAAGCGGCTGGCCACCGATTTGAGTTTCAATGTGGCCAACAACGCGCTGCAACTGTTCGGCGGCTACGGCTATCTGAAGGACTTCCCGCTGGAACGCCACGTGCGCGATCTGCGCGTGCACCAGATCCTGGAAGGCACCAATGAAGTGATGCGGATGATCGTGGCGCGCAAACTATTGCAAGACGGCGCGCTGGAAACACTGCGCTGATCGAAGCCGGAAAATCCAAGATGCGGCCTTGCGCCGCCTTGCCTCAGCCGCTTCGCTGGATTTTCCCGGCCTCGCTCAATCAAAACCGAATCCATAAAGGCAAACGCCATGAACAACTACGCCCACCTGAACGTGGAAAAACGCGGCCACACCGTCGTGGTCACCATAGACAATCCGCCGGCCAACACCTGGAACCGAGATAGCCTGAGCGCGCTGAAACGACTGGTGGCAGACCTGAACGCCGACCGCGACATCTACGCGCTGGTGATCACCGGCCAGGGCGAAAAATTCTTCTCCGCCGGCGCCGATCTCAATCTGTTCGCGGACGGCGACAAAAAGGTGGCCGCGGAAATGACCATGCTGTTCGGCGAGGCCTTCGAGGCGCTGTCCGCCTTCCGCGGCGTCAGCATCGCCGCCGTCAACGGTTATGCGATGGGCGGCGGCCTGGAGTGCGCGCTGGCCTGCGACATCCGCATCGCAGAGGAGCAGGCGCAAATGGCGCTGCCTGAAGCCGGGGTCGGCCTGCTGCCCTGCGCCGGCGGCACCCAGAACCTGCCCTGGCTGGTGGGCGAAGGCTGGGCCAAACGCATGATTCTGTGCGGCGAGCGCATCGACGCGCGCACCGCCGAGCGCATCGGCCTGGTGGAAGAAGTGGTGGCCAAAGGCCAGGCGCTGGACGCCGCGCTCACGCTGGCGGCAAAAGTCGACCGCCAATCGCCATCGTCGGTGGCGGTGTGCAAGCAGCTGGTGCAACGCGCGCGGCTGCAGCCGCCGGCTCACAATCTGATCCACGAACGCGAAGGCTTCATCAAGCTGTTCGACACGCAGGATCAGGGCGAAGGCACCCGCGCCTTCCTGGAAAAACGCGCGCCTCAGTGGAAGAACGCCTGACCTTCACCCAAGGACGAATCCGCCATGTCCCACCTGGTACTGTTTGAAGAACTGCCGGTCCGCGGCGGCCAGCGCATCGCCATCGCCACGCTGAACGCGGAAAAATCGCTGAACGCGCTGACGCTGGAGATGATACGGCTGCTGGACGCGCGCTTGAACGCCTGGGAGAACGACGACGCCGTGGTGGCCGTGCTGTTGCGCGGCGCCGGCGACAAGGCCTTCTGCGCCGGCGGCGACGTGCGATCGCTGCGCGCCGCGCTGCTGGAAGACGGCGACGTCTATCCCAACCCGCACGCCGTCGCCTTCTTCAGCGAGGAATATCGGCTCGATTATCACATCCACCGCTACCGCAAGCCGCTGATCGTCTGGGGCGGCGGCATCGTGATGGGCGGCGGCCTGGGCCTGATGGCCGGCGCCAGCCACCGCGTGGCCACCCCGGCCACCCGCATCGCCATGCCGGAAATCACCATCGGCCTATACCCGGACGTGGCCGGCAGCTGGTTCCTGCAACGGATGCCGGCCAAGCTCGGCCTGTTCCTCGGCCTGACCGGCGCGCCGCTGAACGCCGGCGACGCGCTGCTGTGCAATCTGGCCGACCACGTGCTGCCTGCCGACGGCCAGCCGGCCTTGCTGACGGCGCTGCGCGAACTGGCCTGGGAACAACCGGCGGAACGCCACCACGGCCTGGTCAGCGCCTTGCTTAACGAAATGGAACGCGGCGTGGCGTTGCCGGAAGCCAACGCCGGCCGCAACCTGCTGGCGGTTCACCAACTGATGAACCGCGGCAGCCTGGACGCGGTGGCCGCCGCGCTGCGCGACACCGCCTTCGAAGACCCGTGGCTGGCCGCGGCCGCCAAGAGCTTTGCCCACGGCTGCCCCAGCTCCGCCGCGGTGTGTTGGGAAATCTTCCAGCGCGCCAAACACCTGTCCTTGGCCGAGGTCCTGCGCATGGAACTGGCGCTGTCGGTCAACTTCTGCGCCAAGCCGGACTTCCGCGAAGGCGTGCGCGCGCTGCTGGTGGACAAAGACCGGGCGCCGCAATGGCACTACCGCGAGCTGGCCGACATCCCGCCAAGCTGGGTGGACAGCCATTTCGATTCGCCGTGGACGGCGGCCGAACACCCGCTGGCCGCGCTCCAATAACAATAGAGGAGACAGAATATGCAAACCATCGCCTTCATTGGCCTGGGCAATATGGGCGGACCGATGGCCGCCAATCTGCTGAAACACGGTTATAAGCTGAACGTGTTCGACCTGTCCGCCGACGCGCTGGCCAAGCTGACGGCCGCCGGCGCGCGCTCGGCCTCCTCCGCCGCCGACGCCGTTCGCGGCGCCGACGCGGTGATTTCCATGCTCCCGGCCGGCCGCCACGTGGAAGGCTTGTATCTGGGCGAGTCCGGCCTGTTCTCGCAACTGCCGGCCGGCACCCTGGTGGTGGACTGCAGCACCATAGACGCCGCCACCGCGCGCAAAGTGGCCGCCGCGGCCGACGCTGCCGGCCTCAAAATGCTCGACGCGCCGGTGTCCGGCGGCACCGCCGGCGCCGCCGCCGGCACGCTCACCTTCATCGTCGGCGGCGCCGCCGCCGAGCTGGAACGGGCGCGGCCCTTGCTGCAAGCCATGGGCAAGAACATCTTCCACGCCGGCGCCGCCGGCGCCGGCCAAACCGCCAAGATCTGCAACAATATGCTTTTGGGCATCCTGATGGCAGGCACCGCCGAGGCGCTGGCGCTGGGCGTGAAAAACGGACTGGACCCCAAAGTGTTGTCCGACATCATCAGCCAGAGCTCCGGCCGCAATTGGGCCACCGAGCTGTACAACCCCTGGCCCGGCGTGATGGAGAACGCGCCGGCCAGCAGAGGCTACAGCGGCGGCTTCATGACCGAACTGATGCTGAAAGACCTGGGACTGGCCGAGGAAACCGCGCTACACAGCCACGCGGCCAATCCGCTGGGCTCCTTGGCGCGCAATCTGTACGAGGAGCACGCGCAAGCCGGCTTCGGCAAGCTGGATTTCTCCAGCATCCTCAAGCACTTCCACCCGCTGGATTGAGTTAGACCGCGCGGCCCCTAAGCTGGTGGCCGCCGTGGACCACGCTTAATGTCCTGAGAACCTGTTTACGATCTCGCGAGCTAGAGCGAGGCAAGGCGAAAACGGCTGAGAAAGCGGAATGCACACGGGGTACATGAGCATTTCGAAGACGTACTCACTGGATAGCGCTGCACAATGCGCAGCAGATCGTAAACAGGTTCTGAGGAGAACTTGGCCCAAGGCCGTAATGGGTCAGTGCTTGGCCAAGCCAAAGAAGCGTCTGATCTTGTCCACCAGTTCCGCCCGTTGCGGCAAGCCGTTGCCCTCTTGCCAATCCTGCGGCAGCTTGCGAGTGCGTTCCGCCAGCCGCTCCGCCAGAATCGACGAAATCGCCTCCGCCAACTCCTTGCGCGAGCTCAGAATCGCCTGAAAGGCTTCTTTATCCAGCCGCAGGCACTCCACATTGGAACGCGCGATCACGGTGCCGCTGCGCGCCTCTCCGGTCATCAAGCCCATTTCGCCGAAGAAGTTGCCGCCCTCCAGCACGTCCACCAGCTTTCGGCTGCCATCCGGCAGATTCACCCACACTTCCACCTCGCCGTTGAGCATGATGTAGAGCCAGTGCGCCACCGCGCCCTGGTGCATGATGATGTCGCCGGTGACAAAGGGGGTGAACTTGAGTTGATCGGCCAGTACCACCAGCTCCTCGTCGTTGAGGCTGGACAGAAGCTCCACCTTGCGCAACGCCTGCACCCGTTCTTCCAGGTGCTTCTTCATGCGCGCTTCCATGTACTTTTCATTGTCCTTGATGGTCAGCACATTGTAGTGCGGCGAGGACATTTTCAGATTATGGCGGCGCAAGGCGGCGTCGATATGGGTGCGCACCACGGAATCAGTCAGATCGTCGGCTGCGAGATCGGTCAGCCAGTAACGCACTGCGTACTTGCTATAGCCGTTCTCGAAGCCCATCAGAATGCAGTTGGGCTCCGGCGACAAGGCCACGCCGGGCAACTGGGCCTCACGCAAGGAGCGTTCCACCACGGTGATGATCTGATTGGGCAAGGTATCCCAGTTAATGTTGAACCACACCCAGCGCCGCCATTGCAACGGCGCGCCCTGGTGCTTGCCCAGGATGGCGAACTGCCCCTTCATCAGCTGGCTGTTGGGAATCACCACGGTTTCCCAGTTGCGGGTTTCCACCAAGGTGGCGCGCCAGTTGATTTCCACCACCCGCCCGGACAGCTCGCCGGACTTGATCCAGTCTCCCACCTCCACCGAATTGTCCAGTTGCAGCGACAGGCCGGCCAGAATATTGCCCAGCGTATCCTGCATGGAGAACGCCAGCACGCCGGTGATCACCGCCGAAGTGGTGACGATGTGGCTCAGATCCAGGCCAGCCAGACGCAGCAGCGCCAACCCCCAGCCCACGCAGCCCAGCACCAGCAGGATGTCCTCCAGAATGCGCGGCGGATGCAGGCGGAGCAAGGGCAGGAACAGCCGCATCAACATCATCGCCCATAGCCGGATCAAGGCCAGTCCCAGTACGATGACGGCCACCTGCTTGATCCACTCCGCCACCGCCTGGCCGTCCTGAGGCCCCAGATTGATCGCCACCAAGGCTAGGGCGGCGGCCAACAAAGAGCGCAGCGTCGATTTACGGGTTTCCGGCCGCAGCAGATAGAGCAAGGCGGCGCAGGCGGCGGTCAACGCCACAAACAGCGTCAAGCTGTCGTGCCACGCCTGAGGGATCAGCTTTTCCAGCCAGCTAACCGTCGGGGCCGTATCCATGCCGCCTCCGCGATGAAGTCTTGATGGGAAACCGCCGATGGCGGCGCCGCTGCGGCTGGGAACAAAGAGGAAACAACAGGCCGGCCGCTTTTCATTGATAGTCCATCGCGGCGGATAAAAAAAATCCCTCCCGTATAGGGAGGGCTGCAAGGTATCGGGGAAGTGTAATCGCCGGAGCTGGGGAGCCGCCGGAATCACAGCGCCCTGCTATACCAGTGCAGCGCGCAATTGAATGCTACACATTCCCATAGCATTTAGATATGAGTACATTTACTTAGCAAGCATGTCTCGCAGTACAGGCTCCACTTCGTCCGGCGTGGTCAGCCTGCGGATGCGCTCAAACAAGGCGCCGGCCTCCGGCCAGGTTCGTTTCAGTTGCCCCAGCCATTGCTTGGTCCGCGCCACCGGGTAGCGTCCATCCTCGGACTGGACGCGGCACTGCAGGAACAAGTCCAGCACCCAGGGCTGCATCTCGTTCCAGGGCATGGGTTCGGCGCCGTCCTGGCGCTTGATACGCAAAGCCAGGTCCGGGCAGGCGACCAGGCCCCGCCCTATCATCACCGTGTCGCAGCCGCTTTGCTGGCGGATGGCGCGGTAATCGTCCAGCGTCCACACTTCGCCGTTGGCCACCACGGGCACCGCCACGCTCTCACGGATGCGGGCGATCCAGTCCCAGTGCGCCGGCGGGCGGTAGCCCTCCACCTTGGTGCGGCCATGCACCGCCAGTTCCTGCGCGCCGCCGGCCTCCAACGCCCGCGCGCACTCCAGCGCCCGGCTCTTGTCTTCATAGCCCAGCCGCATCTTGGCGGTAACCGGTATTTCGGCTGGCACCGCCGCGCGCACCGCCTGCACGATCTGGAACAGCAGTTCAGGGTCGTTAAGCAAAACGGCGCCGCCGCGATGGCGGTTGACAGTGGGAGCCGGACAGCCGAAATTCAGATCTATGCCCGGCGCGCCCAGGCTGGCGGCCTTGGCCGCGTTCTCGGCCAGGCAAACCGGGTCCGAACCCAGCAATTGCACTCGTACCGTAACGCCGGCGCGGGTCTTGCCGCCGCGCGCCAGCTCCGGCGCCAGCCGCATGAAGGTGCGGGTGGGCAAAAGCGCCGAGGTGACGCGGACAAACTCGGTCACGCACAGATCAATGCCGCCCACCCGGGTCAGCACATCGCGCATCGCCTCGTCCACCAGGCCCTCCATCGGGGCAAGAACCAATTTCATTGCAAACATCGCCGGAAAAAAGGCGAATATTGTACCGCAAAGCGGGGAAAGGCATTCAATGCAAATCGCTATTCGCCAGGCCGACGAAGAGTCCGTCGGCTCATGGCTGCCCTTATTTCTGGCCTATCTCGATTTTTATCGGACAACGCAGCCGGCGGAGGCCTGCGCCGCCTTTCTGGAACAGCGGCTGCGCAAGGGCGAAGCGGTGGTTTTCCTGGCCGAAGACGCGGCCGGCGTCCAAGGCTTCGCCCTGCTCTATCCTGGTTTCTCCTCGCTAGACTTGCGTCCGCACTGGTTGCTGCACGACTTGTTCGTATCGCCGGCCTCTCGCGGAGGCGGCGTCGGCCAATTATTGCTGGAACATTGCCAGCGCCATGTCGCCGCGCTGGGCGGCGGCGTCACGCTGCAAACCGCGCACGACAACCTGAACGCGCAGCGGCTGTATGAACGATCAGGGTTTAAACTGGATACCGAATTCAGAGTCTATGAATGGAGCGAGTCCTCGTCGTCAGCACCGGCCGCGCCTTGACGCGCCGCCAAGCGCTGCGGCATCCTTCGCCCCCTTGATGACATTGCCCAATGGAGCCGACATGAAACAGCACCGCGTCATTTTCGATACGGACCCCGGCCTGGACGATGCGGTCGCCATCCTGTTCCTGCTGGGCGCGCGCGCTGACATCGAGCTCTTGGGGCTGACCACGGTGGCCGGCAACGTCGGCGTGGAACTGACCACCCGCAACGCCCGCATCGTCTGCGAATGGGCCGGACGCGGCGACGTGCCCGTCTACGCCGGCGCAGACCGGCCGCTGGTCCAGCCCTACCAGGGCGCCGAACATGTGCACGGCGCCAGCGGCCTGGACGGCGCGCCGTTGCACGAACCCGTGATGCCGGTGCGCTCAGAGCATGCGGTGGACTTCATCATCGACACGCTGCGCCGCGAACCTCCGGGCAGCGTCACCCTTTGCCCGGTGGGGCCATTGAGCAATATCGCGCTGGCCCTGCGCCGGGCGCCGGACATCGCCGCGCGCATTGGCCGCATCGTACTCATGGGCGGCGGCTATTTCGCCGGCGGCAATATGACCCCAGCGGCGGAGTTCAACATTCATACCGACCCGCACGCGGCGGACATTGTGTTGCGCAGCGGCGCGCCCATCGTCATGTTGCCGCTGGATGTCACCCACCAGGCAACCACCACCCCGGCGCGCGTGGCGCTGCTGCGCGACCTCCCCAACCGCTGCGGGCCGCTGGCGGCCTCGCTGCTGACGTCTCTGGAGCGCTACGACGTGCAAAAGCTGGGCCAGGACGGCGCGCCGGTGCACGACCCCTGCGTGATCGCCTACCTGCTGCGCCCCGATCTGTTCCGCGGCCGCACCGTCAACGTGGTAGTGGAACTGGCCGGCCACTACACCACCGGAGCCACCGTGGTGGACTGGCACGGAGAATCCGGCCGCGAGCCCAACGCGCTCTACCTGACCGAGGTGGACGCCGACGGCCTGTTCCAACTGATGGCCGACGCCCTCGCCCATCTGCCGTAAACCCAAGGAGGCCCCATGAAAATCGCTCCCGGCATTTATCGCCATTACAAAGGACCGCTCTACGAAGTATTGGGTACCGCCACCCACTCCGAAACCGGTGAACTGCTGGTGATGTACCGCGCGCTTTACGGCGAGTTCGGCCTATGGGCGCGCCCGGCCGGCATGTTCGAGGAAAGCGTCGCTCACGAGGGCCAGACCCTGCCGCGTTTCGCCTTGGTCAAAGCCTTCTGAGCGCCGCGATGCGCATTTTCCGCACCGATCAATTTCCGCTGCCGCTACCGCCCGGCCATCGCTTCCCCGCGCAAAAATACGCGCTGCTGGCGCAGGCGGTGGCGAGGTTCGCCGCCGAAGCAATGGACGCCGCGCCGGCGGCCAGCCGCTACGAGTTGGCGCAGGCCCACGACGACGCCTATCTGGACAAGGTGTTCAACGGCGCGCTCAGCGCCGCCGAGCAGCGCGAGATCGGCTTGCCCTGGAGCCCGCAACTGCTGGAACGCAGCCGTCGCTCGGTGGGCGCCACCATCGCCGCCGCCCGCTGGGCGCTGGCGCGCGGCTGCGGCGTCAACCTGGCCGGCGGCACCCACCACGCCGGCCGCGCGATGGGCAGCGGATTTTGCGTGTTCAACGACATCGCCGTGGCCGCGCGGCTGATGCTGGACGAAGGCCGGGCCCGACGCGCGCTGGTAATAGACCTGGACGTGCACCAGGGCGACGGCACCGCCGCCATCACGCGCAGCGACGACCGCATCTTCACCTTCTCCATGCACGGTGCCGGCAACTTTCCCTTCCGCCGCGAAGCCAGCAACCTGGACATAGAACTGCCGGACGGCGCCAGCGACGAGGCCTATCTCGCCATTCTGGCCGAGCAACTGCCGCGCCTGTTCGCCACGGACCCGGACCTGGTGTTTTACCTGGCCGGCGCCGACCCCTATGCTGGGGACCGCCTGGGCAAGCTGGCGCTAAGCTTCAACGGCCTGGCCGCACGAGACCGCATGGTGCTGGAAGCCTGTCGCCAGGCCAAGGCCGCTGTCGCCGTCGTCATGGGCGGCGGCTACGCGGTGCCAATTGAGGACACCGTGGCGATCCAGACCGAAACCGTGCGCCTGGCTTGGCAAATTTTCGGCGCCGAGGGACAGATCCCTCTCCCCGACACGACTCATACTCATCCCACCCGTCAATGGAGCCAAACATGAAAACCGCAACCTTCGCAGGCGGCTGCTTCTGGTGCATCGAAAGCGCCTACAACCGCTTGGCCGGCGTCCACAGCGCCATTTCCGGCTATACCGGCGGCCCCGGCGCCAACCCCAGTTACAAGGAAGTCTGCGGCGGCCGCAGCGGCCACGTGGAAGCGGTGCAGATCCGCTACGACCCGGCCCAGATCGATTACGACACCCTGCTGCGCGCCTTCTTCGCGTTGCACGACCCCACCACCCTCAACCGCCAGGGCAACGACGTCGGCCCGCAATACGCGTCGGTGCTGTTTTACCACGACGAAGAACAGCGTCAGGCGGCGGAACGAAAGCTAGCGGACCTGGCCGGCGACTACCCGGCGCCCATCGTCACTCGGCTGGAGGCAGCGGCGCCTTTTTATCCGGCGGAAGACTATCACCAGCAATACTTTGATCAACATGGCCACGAGCCCTATTGCCAGATGGTTGTAGCGCCAAAATTGGCCAAGTTTCAGCAACATTTTTCTGTTTACTTGAAGAAATAAGCCACACCCTGCCAGGGGCGAACCCAGCTCCCGGCTTGGTTCGCGCGCCCCGGGCATCGCCGCTATAATCCGGCACAGTAGCGGCGATGCCCAGATTGGCTGCGCGCCGGACGAACCCAACCTCCCCATGGCAGACAAGCACAGCATCATCACTGCATTCCGCACCGCCTTCACCCGTCACCTGGACCTGTTGCGCACCGCCTCCCCCCGCGGACGCCTGGCCTGCGCCGTGTTGTGGCTGCTCACCTTCGCCCTGTTGCTGGGCCAATCGGTGGCGCTGGACCTCAATCAGCAGCATCAAGAACACCAACAGGTGCACAGCCTGATTCTCTCCGGCCTGCAGACCCGCCTGCAGGAAAGCGAGATGCTGCAACAAAGCGTGGTCGACATCGTCGATCAGGAAAACAGCCTGCGTGAAGCGCGCATCCGCCTATTGGTGGAGTCTCTGGCGCGCGAACAGCCTCAGCTCTACTTCATCGGCTACCAGCCGCTGGTCAGCCACGCTTACCGCCGCGAATTCGAACGCATGCGCAGCCAGCTGCAAGGCCAGCCCTACCGCATCCGCGACTACCAGCACCAGCAGGACAACGCCTGGGACCAGCAACAAGCCTGGCGGCTGGCGGCTAAACGGCCGCGCTACCTGCCGCTGAGCATGGCCGAGCCCGGCCTGGCCTCCGACGATTGGCGCGAAATGGGCCTGGACCTGCTGGCCGACACCGTGCTGGCGCCCACCGTCCACCGCGCGATGGGTCAGGGCGAGGCGGTATCCCCGGTGCTGCGCCTCAACAACGGCAAGCAGGCCCTGGCCTTCTTCTCCGCCATCTACAATACCGAAGCCCCCTCGCCAGTGCCGCTGGTGCGCAGCGAGCAGACCGCGGGCATGGTGGTGCAGGTGCTGGCGCTGGACAAGCTGGTCAGCCTGACCCCCAATATGGCGACGCGCTACAGCGTGGCCTTACAGCGCAAGGACAGCGCGCCCAGCGGCTACGACCCGCTCATCTACCGCCATCAGCAACAGGACCAGCCCGGCTGGCTGGCGCAATGGCTGCTGCCGGCCCTGGAAATCCGCAAGAGCCTGGACACGCCCTACCTGCCCTATGAACTGACGGTGCGCCGCCAGCTCAGTTTCGACCGCACCGCTCCGCTGGAACTCCTGCTCAGCGCCGTCTTCTCCATGGTGCCGGCCTACCTGTTGCTAGTCATCCTGGCGCTGCGGGCGCAAAACCGCCAGGCGCAGGAACAGGCGCAAGACAAGCTCCACCGCGAGCGCGAATACGCGATGGTGGCGCTCAGCGGCATCAGCGACGCTGTGATCAGCATCGACATCGACCTGAGCATCCGCTACCTCAACCCGGCGGCGGAAACCCTGCTTGGCCTCAAAGCCCGGGACGCCGCGCAACGCAAGCTGCATCAAGTGGTAAGGCTCAACTATGAGTTTGCGCGCCAGGTAGAGGAGGATCCGGTGCACAAGGCCATCCAGCGCCGCGAAACCGTGCTGCTGGCGCAAAACTGCTATCTGATGCGCAGCGACGGCGAAAAACTGCTGATCGAAGGCTCGGTTTCCCCGCTGCCCGGCCGCGACGGCCGGCTGATGGGCGCGGTGCTGACCTTCCGCGATACCGCGCCGATCCGCCGCCGCATGCTGGCCGCGCTGGAAGCCAGCGAAACCCGCCTGCGCCAGCACGAAATGGAGCTGGCCCGCGTCGCCCGCATCAACACCATGGGCGAGATGGCCTCCGGCATCGCACACGAGATCAACCAACCGCTGTCCGCCATCATGAGCTACTGCCAGGCCGGCCTCAGCCTGCTGGAAGACGAAGAGCCGGACATGGCCATGCTGCGCCGCGCGCTGGATTCCTCCGTCACCCAAGCCAGCCGCGCCGGTCAAATCATCCAGCGCCTGCGCGAATTCGTGATCAAAAAAACCCAGCAATTCACCCCCATCGATCTGAACCAGGTGGTGGACAATGCGCTCAACCTGCTGGAATACGAACTAAAAACCCACGATATTCATATTGAGCAGAATATTTGCCATGATCTGCCCTTGGTCTACGCTGACAACATACAACTGGAACAAGTGGTGCTGAACCTGATGTGCAACGCGCTGGACGCCATGGAAACCGTCGCCCCCTGGGGGCGGCTCAGCATCGCCACTAGCCTGAACGGCCGCTGGATCCGGCTCAGCATAGGCGACAACGGCGCCGGCATCGCGCCGGAATTGCTGGATCGCATCTTCGCGCCCTTCTTCAGCACCAAAGCCAGCGGCATGGGATTGGGCCTGGCCATCTGCCAGACCGCCATAGAAGCGTTTGGCGGCAAGCTGAGCGCACGCAACAAATCAACCGGCGGCGCGGAATTCATCATTGAACTGCCGCAAAGGGACGCGCCGCCGTCAACGGGGTAACCGGCAGGAGTCAAAAACACAATGCAAAACACCACGCCAACCGTCTACATCGTCGACGACGATCCGGCCGTACTGGATTCGCTGGCCATGCTCATCGCCGCGCAAGGCATGCGCACCGTCACCTTCCCCAACGCGATGGAATTTCTCGCCCACTACGGCGGCAACGACATCGCCTGCCTGGTGCTGGACATCCGCATGCCGCAAATCAACGGCCTGGCGCTGCAGGAGCAACTGATCAATAAAAACGTGACCTTGCCCATCGTTTTCATCACCGGCCACGGCGACATCGAACAATGCCGCCGCGCCTTCCAAACCGGCGCCATCGACTTTCTGACCAAGCCGATAGACCAAGCGCGGCTGATCGAAAGCCTGCGCAAAGGCATACGCCTCAGCATCCTGCAACACCGCAAGGAAGAAGAAACCCAGGAAGTGATGGGCCTGCTCGCCCGCATCAGCGGCCGCGAGCGCGAAGTGCTGGAACTGGTGGCGGACGGCATGTCCAGCAAGGAAATCGCCCGGGTGCTGGACCTGTCTCCGCGCACCATAGAAGTACATAGGGCCAACCTGTTCAACAAACTCGGTGTAGACTCTCTGGCGGACCTGGTGCGCTTCTACCTGAAAGCGCTGGAAGCCACCGGCAAGAAACCCAACGACGACAGTTTTTTGAACGATACGCCCACCCCTTACTGAAACAACGCCATGGAACGACTGTTCAAACACGTCTGCCTGGTGGCGCGGCACAGCAAGCCCGCCATCGTCGAATCCCTGCGCCGGCTGGCCGACCACCTGTCCGCCTCCGGCGCCACCGTGCTGATCGACAAAGACAGCGCCACCCAGCAAGAAGCCGGCCCGCACGCGCTGATAGACCGCAACGACATGGGCAAGCTGGCCGACATCGTCATTGTGCTGGGCGGCGACGGCACCATGCTGTCCATCGCCCGCCTGCTGGCCCCCTACCGGGTGCCGCTGATCGGCATCAACCAGGGGCGGCTGGGCTTCATGACCGATATCCCGCTGCACGAGATGCTGGACTCGGTGGACGCCATCCTGCGCGGCGATTTCGTGCCGGAAGACCGCATCCTGCTGCAAGCCGCGGTGATACGCGAAGACGCCGAGGTGGCCAACGCGCTGGCGTTCAACGACGTGGTGTTCAGCCGCGGCGCGATGGGCTCGATGATAGAATTCGAAGTTTTCATCGATAACCAGTTCGTCTACAGCCAACGCTCGGACGGCCTCATCGTCTCCACCCCCACCGGCTCCACCGCCTACTCGCTGGCCTCCGGCGGCCCCATCCTGCACCCCACGCTGCAGGCCATCGCCTTGGTGCCCATCTGCCCGCAATCGCTGAGCAACCGCCCCATCGCGGTCAATGACTCCTGCGAAGTGGAATTCATGCTCACCCGCGGCCTGGACGCGCGCGTGCACTTCGACGGCCAATCCCATTGCGACCTGATGGAAATGGACCGCGTGCTGATCCGCCGCTACCGCAACCCGCTGCGCATTCTGCACCCGGTGGGTTACAACTACTACGACATGCTGCGCCACAAGCTCCACTGGGGCGAGCGCCTGCTCTGACACCTGACGCGAACACCCATGCTCCTATCGCTGACTGTTAAAGACTTCGTCATCGTCGACAGCATCTCGCTGGATTTCCAAGCCGGCTTCACCGTGCTCACCGGCGAAACCGGCGCCGGCAAGTCCATACTGCTGGACGCCTTGAGCCTGCTGCTGGGCGACCGCGCAGAAGGCGCCCAAGTGCGCGAAGGCGCCGAACGCGCCGAGATCACCGCCGAATTCGACACCCGCGGCCGCCCGGAAATCGACGCATGGCTGGAAGAAAACGGCCTCAACGGCGACGACGACGTGCTCCTGCTGCGCCGGCTGCTGGATAAATCCGGCCGCTCGCGCAGCTTCGTCAACGGCCAAGCCGCCACCCTCAGCCAACTCAAGCAGCTGGGCGAATTTTTGGTCGACATCCACGGCCAGCACGCCCACCAGTCGCTGATGAAAGCCGACGCCCAGCGCCAGCTGCTGGATGCCTACGCCGGCTCCACCGCGCTGGCCCGCGACGTGCACAAAGCCTGGCAGGACTGGCAAGCCGCCCGCCGCGCCCGCGCCGACGCCGAACGGCTGTCGCGCGAATCCGAAGTCGAGCGCGAAAGGCTGAACTGGCAGATCAACGAACTGAGCGAACTCAATCTACAGCCGGACGAATGGAGCGCGTTGAACCAAAGCCACTCCCGGCTGGCCAACGCCGCCGAACTGGCGCAAAGCGCACAGCTGGCGGTGGACACCCTGTCCGAGATGGACAACAGCTGCCTGACCATGCTGTCCCAGGTGCAAACCCGGCTCAGCAAGCTGGCCAACCTGGACCCGCGGCTGGCGGACACCCTGTCGCTATTGGACTCCGTGGACGCCGAACTGCGCGAAGTGGTTTACAGCCTGCGCGACTACGCCAGCGACATCGACGAAAACCCCGGCCAGCTGGCCGAAGTGGAAAGCCGGCTCGACGCGCTGATGAGCATCGCGCGCAAATACCGGGTTCAGCCGCAAGACCTGCAGGAAAAACTGGACGACTGGCAGCAGCAGCTGCAAGCACTGGAAGCCTCCGCCGACATCGAAGCGCTGTCCCTGGCGGAAACCTCCACCTTGGCGCGCTACCGCACGCAGGCCGAAGCGCTGTCCGGTAAACGCCGCCAAGCCGCCAGCGAGCTGTCCGCGCGCATCGGCGCGGAAATGCAGCACCTGGCGATGAGCGGCGCGCGCTTCGCCATCGAGCTGGCACCCCTGTCCGAGCCCAGCGCCCACGGCCTGGAATCCATCGAATACCTGGTGGCGGCCAACGCCGGCACCAGCCTGCGCCCGCTGGCCAAAGTGGCCTCCGGCGGCGAACTGTCCCGCATCAGCCTGGCCATGCAGGTGGTGATCAGCCAAGTGGCCAGCGTACCCACGTTGATCTTCGACGAAGTGGACGTCGGCATCGGCGGCCGCGTCGCAGAAGTCATCGGCCACATGCTGCGCCAGCTGGGCCAGCGCTACCAAGTGCTGTGCATCACCCACCTGCCGCAAGTGGCCTCCTGCGGCAGTCACCACTGGCAGGTCAGCAAGAGCGAGCACAAAGGCCGGGTCAAGAGCCACATCGAACCGCTGGACAGCGAACAGCGGGTGCTGGAAATCGCCCGCATGCTGGGCGGCGTGGAGCTGACCCAGACCACGCGCGAGCACGCGGCGGAAATGCTGGCGTCAAATGCACCGGCCCTCTAGTCAAAGCGGCTAAGACCCGCTAGAATTGCGCCCTCTTACCGATTCGGGGAGTGCGGCAGGTCGGGCTCATGCCGTGATCTTGCACTCTGCTCGTATCGGTAATGACCAGACGCTGGAGGTTTGGGTGAGTGGTTTAAACCAGCAGTCTTGAAAACTGCCGACGGGCGACCGTCCGTGGGTTCGAATCCCACAGCCTCCGCCAATATCAAAAGCCCGGACATATGTCCGGGCTTTTGTCTTTTTCGCCTTGTCTCCAGGCAGTCTACTTGACTAAACCATCCCACCGCTAAGCAATCCACAACTGCAACCTCTCTCGCGCGCATTCAACGCTGTACATCGCCTCCAGCAAACTCCACAAAGCTTGTGGAGACCGCGCGGCGACCAACGGCGTTTGACGCGATGGCTGGCGGAATATCTCCCGGCGCAGCGCCTCGGGCAATTGCTGGCCGGCGCGCAGCACCACGGCAGCGACGGCTGGCTGGCGGACACGCCTCACGGCGTGATGCCCTTGCGCTTTCCGCCGGCCAACGCCTACGGCGTGCTGGATCACTGGGTGTCGCCGCCCGGTCTGGCGGAAATCTACGTCCCCTTGCGCCTGCTGGCGCGGGACGAGGGTTGCGAGCTGCTGTTGACGCTGTTCCGCCAGCCGGGCGTCGACGACGCGCAATTCGAAGCCGACGCCGACTGGGTGGCGCGCGATCTGGCCGCGGCCAAAGCCTGGCTGGAGCGGGACTGAGCGGCCGCGTTCAGTGCGCCGCCTGCGCCGCTTCGGCGGTGAAGCAGTGCAGCACGTGCCGGCCTATGCTGCCCGCCAGATATGTGCGCTCGGTACTCATAGAGGTCGGGACGGCGCTCCAGGCGGCGCGCCCACTCTGAAAACGTGTTTACGCTCTTGCAAGCAAGAGCGAGGCTTTGAACCGACTCTTGAATATTATTCTGAACGCATGCAATGCGCAGTCTGTTTTCAGACCAAAGGGGCATGAAAAGAGAAAGTTCCGGCGCAAAAAACCACACGGACAGCCACGAAAAACTTGGTTGCGGCTACCTTTTAGCGGCTTTGATCGAATACATCAGTTCATCGCCCTCCGCCAGTAAGGCCTCGATGGAGAAATGGCGCTCCGCGTCCAGCTCCACGATGCCGACGGAAAACGCCAGCGGATACGGCTGCCCGGAGCTGGCGTTGTAAGCGTCCAGATGGCGTGCGAATTTGGCCATCGCCGCCTGCGCCCGCTCCTGCCCGACATCGGACAGCAACACCACGAACTCGTCTCCACCTAGCCGCGCCAGCAAGTCCGCGGATCGAAAAGAGCCATGCATCAGCTCAGCAAAGGCCGCCAGCGCCTGGTCGCCGGCGGCGTGACCGAAGCAATCGTTGATCGCCTTGAACTTGTCCAGGTCCATAAAAGCCAGGCTGACCGGCAGGTTTTGCCGCGCGCAGAAATTGAGGCTGTACTGCGCCAGCAGCCGGAAACCTCGCCGATTGGAAAGGCCTGTCAGTTCATCCGTAGTGGCGGCCTGGAAGGCAATCAGTTCCGCCTCCACCATGCGCGCCAGATCGTGCAGCGCCTGTGCGTCGTCGTGATCGAACTCCCGCGGCTGGACATCGATCACACACAGAGTGCCCACCTTGGCGCCGTTGGCGGCATGCAGCGGACAACCGGCGTAGAAACGGATATGCGGCGCGCCCGTCACCAGCGGATTGTCGGCGAAACGTTCATCCGCCAAGGCGTCCGGGATGTAGAAGATGTCATCGCCCAGAATGGCGTGGCCGCAAAAGGAAATATCGCGCTCTGTTTCCACCGTCGACATGCCGACGCAGGACTTGAGCCACTGGCGGTTTTCGTCCACTAGGCTGACCAAGGCGATAGGCACCCGGAACAAGCGCTTGGCCATGCGGGTTAGCCGGTCGAAACGCTCCTCCGCCGCGGTGTCCAGCACGCCCAACGCGCGTAGGGTTGCCAAACGCTGCGGCTCGTCCGCCGGAATGTCCGGTGTCTTCATGCCCGCCTCCTGCACGTCGATTCGCCGCCTGGGGCGGCCACACAATGATAATAGCATCACATGGCGCAAACCCAATGCCGGAGCCTGACGGACCTGCGGCTTAGAGCCGCTAACAAAACCTCGCAGAGAACCTGAGCCAAGGCGCGCCGACGCAGGCAGTACAAGTAGTACGACAAGGAGGCGCAACGCAGGATCAGGGGTTTGGTTAGCGGGTCTTAACGCGGACGCCAGCCGCTTTCCGTCAGCGCGCTCAGCAAGCGCTCGGCCTTAAGTCCATGCGCCGCGCGACCGTGGTTGCCCATCAGATCTCCCGCCGCCAGCAAGGCGTTGACGATGGCCTCTTCCACCGCTTCCGCCGCCGCCTCGAACAAGGGCGACAGATGGTCCGCGTTCACCATTTCCACCGCGCAGGTCAACTCGCCCTTGCCGGCGTAATCGGTCATCGGCAAGCCCTGATTGCCAGTGGCGAAGGCCACGAAGATGTCGCCGCTGGAGTCCTCGGTGCCGCCGCCAGTGCGGGCGATGCCGATGCCGGCGCGCTGCGCCAGCCGCCGGCATTGATCCGGCAACAAGGGTGCGTCGGTGGCCAGCACCGCCACGATGGAACCCATGCCGGGCTGCGGCAGCCGTCCAGTTTCAAACGGAGAGGGAATCTCCATGCAACTCAGCTGGCGGCCTACCGGGTAGCCCTCCACCAATAGCGAGCTTCGCTTGCCATGATTGGCCTGCACCAACGCCCCCACGGTCCAGCCGCCCGCCTCCGCCGGCAGCCGCCGCGAGGCGGTGCCGATGCCGCCTTTGAATTCGTGGCAGATCATGCCGCTGCCGCCGCCCACGCTGCCCTCGGCAGGCAAGCCGCCGCTGGCCGCCTTTTGCGCGGCGCGCGCGTGCTCCGCCGTCACGTGGAAGCCGTTGATGTCGTTGAGCAGGCCGTCAAAGGTTTCCAGCACCACCGGCATGGTCCAATACAGCTGAGGCTCTCCGGCCACCACCTCGCGCTCGCTGGCGATCAAGGCGTCTCGCACCACGCCCACGCTGTGGGTATTGGTCAGCGCGATCGGCGTGCTCAGCACGCCGGCCTCGCGCAGCCACTCCAGCCCGGTGGCGTCGCCGTTGCCGTTCAAGACATGCACGCCGGCAAAGCACGGCCTGCGCCGCGCCAAACCCAGCCGCGGCTCAATCACCGTGACCCCCGTGCGTGCGCGGCGGCCGTCGTCGAAATCCGCCCAGGCGGCGGCATGCCCCACCCGCACGCCGGGCACGTCCGTAATCGCGTTCAAGGGGCCGGGCTCGCCCTGGCCGATGCGAATGCCCAATGCCCTGGCTCGTTTCAACATAATCACCTCTCTTTCTGTTCTTCAACGATCAATACCGCGACAGGCTGCTTACGGCCCGCCAGCAAGAGCCCGGTCAGCGCGATGCCGCCGATAATCCACCAGTCGCGCGTCGGCGCGTCCCGCAGCACCGCCCACAACAGGGCCAGGCTGCCAACCGCCGCCAGCAAGGGCGGCCACGGCCAGCCCGGCATGCGGTAAGGGTGAGGGTGCAGGCCCAGGCGGCTGCGCAAGGCCGCCAGCGCCAGCAATAAGTAGTTCAGCATCAGGATGATTACGGTGAAGGAAGCCAGATCGCCCAAGCTGGAATGAAAGGTCAACAAGGCGGACGGGATGGCCAATGCCAGCGTGGCCACCCAGGGCGTGCCAAAGCGCGGATGGATGCGCTGCAGCGCCCGGCTCGCCGGCGCCGGCCACAAGCCGTCCCTGCCGCTGGAGTACAAAAAGCGACCGCTTTGCACCACGATGGCGATGATGGCGTTGAATACCGATAAAAAGATGCCGCCGCTGATCACCCACGCCAGCGTCGGGCTGCTCAAATGACTCAGCACGTAGTTGATGGGGTCAGCCTGCCGGCTCATCTCCGCCAGCGACGGCGCCCCCAGGATCAAGGCGGTCACCGGTATCAGCTCCACCAGTACCACGATGGACAGCGCAGCCAGCACCGCCCGCGCCACCGGCCGGCCGCTTTCTCGCATGTCCTCGGCAAAGTACACCGCCCCGCCAAAACCGTTGTAAGCGAACACGGCCGTCCCCACCATGGCGAAGATTGTCGCGGCGGACACCGCGCTCGGGCCGCCGTCGGCCCCCGCCTTTACCGGCTGCCACAGCACCGTCGCCGGCTGTTGCGCCTCGCTGAAACCCAGCCAGGCGATCAAGGCCAAGGCGGCCAGCTCCAGCAGCAGGAAGGAGCCGGTCAGCCAGGCGTTCAGCTTGATGTCCAGCACCGCGATGCCGAAGCACAGCACAATCATGGCCAGCGCCACTTCAGCGCCGTCCAGCCGGGTGCCCAGCGCGGAATTCAGATAGGGCGCGGCGCCGGTGGCCAGCACCGCGGGAATGAACAGCAGCAGACACAGAATCAGCAGATACATCTGCAGGCTGAGCGCTCGGCCGAACACCCGCTCGATGATCACGTATTCTCCGCCGGCGTTGGGGTGGGCCGCGCCCAGCTCGGCGTAGCAAAGCGCGAACGCGACGGCCAGCGCCGCCGCCAGCGCGAAGGCCAAAAAAGCCCCGCTGCCGGCGCCTTGCAGTGCAAACGGCGCAATCACGAAAATGGAACTGGCCGGCGTCACGCCGGATACGGTAATCAACACGACATCCGTCACGCTCAACGAGCGGCGCAATCCCGGACTGCTTGCTTCTTGGCTCATGCTGTTCTCCTCTTGTCGCTATGGTCTTGTAGTCAGACTTGCGGAAGACAGTGTATTTTGACGCGAGAAGGTGCCCAATCACCGTGATGGGTTACCCCAAGCGGGGATTGCCGGATGGAAGCTTTGTTGAAGGAACTGCCGCTGCACCATCATCTGGCTCAGCTGATGGCGCAAATCGGCCTGCCCGGGTTTTGGCGTCAGATGGTTTTACTGTTGCGCGGCGGCGTGCCGCTGGACAATGCGCTGGCCGCCTGTTACCACACGGATGCGCCGCCGCGGATTCTGGAAGAGTGCGATTTTCAACATCAGGCCGCGGCGTCGCCGATGGCGCTTTACTGCCAGGGGCTGTACCTGCTGGACCCCTTCTATCAATACACCCAGCATCCCTTTGTCGACGGCATCCACCACTTGCCCGACATCGCGCCGGACCACTTCCGTCAAAGCGAATATTTTCAACGATACATGAGCGGCGAAGTCGGCGTGGACGAGGTTCAGGTGCTGCTGCGCGTCGATGCGGGACAGGTCTTGTCATTGTCGCTGGGCAAGGCCAGCGAGTTCGAGCCCGCCGACATCGGCAAGCTGCGCGTGATGCAGCCATGGCTGCTGTCCGCAATGCGGCGCCACTGGCAGTTGTGCTCCGCGCCCGCCCCGCCTTCTGCCCGCCTGTCCGACCAACTGACTCAAACGCTGAGTCATTTTGGCCACGGCAAGCTGTCAGAGCGCGAAGCCGAGGTGGCGCGGCTGACGCTGTGCGGCCTGTCCAGCAAGGCCATCGCCCAGCAATTGGCCATTTCGCCGGAAACGGTCAAGGTGCACCGCCGCAATCTGTATCTGAAGCTCGGCGTGGCCAGCCATGCCGAGCTGTTCAATTGCTATATCGAGCAACTACGCGGCAGCGAGCCTTAGAGCCTGTTCAAAGTCTCGCGAGCAGGGGCGAGACAAGGCGAAAACACGTTCTTAGAACCTGTTCACGATCTCGCGAGCAAGAGCGAGACAAGGCGAAAACGAGCGAAAAAGCGGAATGGTCGAGTGGTACATGAGCATTTTAAGCTTGTTTTTAACGCCGTATCGCCGCAGCGCAACAGATCGTGAACAGGTTCTTAAGGTTCCGCTTAGTTTCCCAGCCACTTGGCCGACAAGCCGGCGAACTCGCCGTTTTGCAGTGTCTGGCTCAGCCACTGGTCCACCCAGGCTTTCCAGCGCCAGTCATTGGGCAGCAGATAGGCTTTTTGCGAAAAGTCGAACGGCTTGTCCGGGTGTACCGCACACAGCTCCGGGTGCAGCTTTTGCTGGTAACGGGTTTCCACCGCATCGGTCACCATCAGATCCGCCTTGCCGTCCATGATCTGCTTGAAAATGGTCACGTTGTCCGGATGCACGGTCAACGCGGCCGCCGGCAGGCGGGCGCGAGCGAACTTTTCATTAGTGCCGCCCGGGTTGACGATCAGTTTGACCTGAGGCTGGTTGATCTGGGCGATGGTCTGGAAACGCTGGGCGTTTTCGCAGCGGGTGATCGGCGTCTTGCCGTCGTTCAGATAAGGCAAGGAGTACAGCGCCCTCTTCTGCCGCTCCAGATTGATCGACACCCCGCTCATCGCGATATCGAACTTGCCGGCAGCGTGGTCGCGCATCAGCGTCGGCCAGCTGGTGGCCACCAGCTCCAACTTGACGCCCAGCGCCCGCGCCAGGCTCTGGGCCATTTCGATATCCAGGCCGCGGTAGTCGCCGCCGGAATCGCGTTCGCTGAACGGGCGGTAGTCGCCGGTGGTGCCCACCCGCACGCTGCCGCGTTGCAGAATGTCGTCCAAGCGGTCCGCCAGCGCCGGCTGGCCCGCCATCAGGCTGCCCACCAACAGGCAGCCCAGCATTTGTTTTTGCTTCATCATGGTCGTTTTTTCTTGTGATGTTTACTCGGCGGGCGCTGCCAGCACCCGGCTCGAGCTATCTGCTGACCCGCAGCAGAACATGAACAGATTCTCAATAAGCCAGCGGAAAGGCGAAGACTTCGCGCTGATAGGTTTCCACCACCACGCTGAACGGCGCGTTGTCGCTGCCGCGATACAGCACGGCGCGGTGTTGCAGCACTTGCTGGGCGATATCCAGCCCGGCGGCGGCGGTCTCCGAAGCAGCGGCTTTCATTTCCCAGCCAGCCGGCAACGGCGACCACAGCAGCTTGACCTCCTCGGTCTGCCTGCGGAAATTCAGCGCGGCTACCGCGCGGCCAAACGGCACATCGCTGCTGTCCAGCAGGCGGTTCATTTCCGCGCTCAGCTTGGAGGGCAGATACCAGTTATCGGCCTCGGACAGCACGTGTTCGCCGCAGGCCAATTGCACGCGGCGGTAGGCGATGCGTTCGCCCGGCCGCGCCTGCAACTGGGCGCGCACTTCCGCGCTGGCGTCCTTGTGGTCCGCCGGATTGCGCAAGGCGCGAATCTGGGCCGGCGACGCCATCCGGTGATCGGCGCACCACTGCTGCAAAGTGCGGGTGGCGCTGCTATTGCTCAGCAAGGTGGCGTTCAAGGTTTGCAACAGAGCCAGCGCCTTGACGCGGGTGTCGCGGCCATCCTGCCAGCCGGGATAGGACCAGGCCTCCGCCAAGACCGGTCCGGCGGTCAGCCACAAACAGCCTGCGGCCAGAAGCGTTTTTTTATGCATTGGGATTCCCAAGTCAATCATGGAGCGGAAAATAATAAAGCAAAAACTTTAAGTTTGATAGCAAGCGGTCGCTGAGCATTCTGTCTTCATTTGCGCGCCGCCCCGCCTGCTTCCCGGTGCGCTCCCGCCGCCCGCAACTGGGCGAGAAAAGCCGGCGCTTCCCGTTGCCGTTCTAGTTCCGCCCAGATTCTGCCCGGCAGGCCCGGCTCGCGGTACGCCAATTGGCGAGACAGTATCAGAAAATAAGGCTTCTCTTCCAAAGGCAGCCGGCAGCGCTCTATCGCCTCCGCCAGCTCGGGATGGTCGTGCAGAATCTGCTCCGCGCGCGGTGTTTGCAGCGCCGCGCCGCTTAAGCGCCGCAAGCGCAACATTTGCAGGATGGCCAGCGGATCGCGGTTGCTGTCGTCTATCGCCACCTGCTGCTTGCGCAGGAAAACACCGATGGAAAAATCGGTCTGCATGCCTATCGGCGCCATCCCGCTGGATAGACGCGCGCCGTCCCAGTCCACCGTGGTGCCCTTGAGCCGGTACAGGGAGTAAGTGGCGCTATGCAGCCGCTGGCTGGCGTCCGGCTCGCCATCCGACAACATGGGGTACACGCCCCATTGCAAGCGCTCGGGCAGGAAGCTGGCGGCGAAAGCGCCGTCCATCTTGCCTTGGCGCAGCATATTGATGCAGCGCCGCCACGGCATTGGATGCAGGGACAGCTCCCGTTTCAACCCGCTCTGCAGGTGTTTGATCAGTTGAATGTCCAGCCCGCCGCCGCGGCCGTCCAGCCAGGGATAGGAGGCCTGGTCCTCATAGCAGAGCAGCAATGGCTCCGCCGCCGCGCTCAGCGGCCAGGCCAGCGCCAACACCGCTCCCGCAAGACTTAATCCCCGCCTCTTCATTGCCTTGTCCATTAATGAGCGATGGTTCCTTTATCGCTCATGCCGCCGCCGCATGCCAAACCGCCTATTTCCGGGGCAAAACCTGCTGGCGCTCCAGCAAGTCGAAGATGCCTGGGCGCGCCGGCTCGCCATCGTAATACGGCGCGCTTTCCAATCGCCCCACTTGTTTCAGATGGCGCACCAGCACCTTGCCGCTATCCGGATACACGCAAACCTCGTGCGGGTCGTTGACGCCGATGCCGAGGTAGACCAGGTCTTGATCGAAGGGATTAGCGATCTGATGCGCGACGCCGGTGCCCGCAGGGCAGGAAATACAGTCTCCTGGACCGATTTCCTGCAGGCTATCGCCCAAGCGCAGCACTCCGCGCCCGGACAACACATAGAAGATTTCATCCTCGCGGGCATGGGAATGAAAGGGACAGCCCGCGCGCCCGGGCGGCAGGCGGGTCAGATTGGCGCCTAGCCGGCCGGGCAAGGCGTCCAGCGCCGGCGTCAACGGCTGATAGCTGCCGCCCCACCCATCCCCTTCCCGATAGTCCACGGCTTCCACCTGGTCGATATTGACCACATGCGACGGCTTGCTCATCTTGCGCTCCTTAAAACCGCTCACAAAACCCCTGACCCTGCGTTGAGCCTTCTTGTCGCACTCAAGGCCTGAGTCGGCGCGCCTTGGTACAGGTCTCCGCGAGGTTTGCTTAGCGGCCCTTAGAACCTGTTCACGATCTGCTGCGCGTCGGCGATACGGCGTTGAAACCGTCCTCGAATGCTCATGCACCACGCGTCATTCCGCTTTCTCAGCCGTTTTCGCCTTGTCTCGCTCTTGCTCGCAAGACTTTGAACAGGCTCTTAAAATGGCCCGCCGCCGGTAAATGTCAACATCATCCTGCAAATCCGTTCCGCCAGACAAGCGTCAATCCAATCCGCGCAGCAAATCCGTCATGACTCGCACGGTTTCGACACAGGTTTCCATTCTGTCATACTCGTCCATGCCCACCGCCCCCATGCTCACCTCGGCTTGGCGATAGCGCATCGCGCTGCTCACCCTGCTCCGAGCAGAGGCGTGGAATTCACGACAACCAGTGGCCCGCGCCAGCTCGGCCAACGTGTCCGGTCGCACACCGCTGCCCGGCATCAGGGTCAAGCGCTCTCCGGCCTGACGACGCAAGCGGCCGATCAAAGCCGCCCCTCGCAGCGCGTCCGGCGCCTGGCCGGAGGTCAACACGCGCCGGCAGCCGCTGGCGATGACCTGCTCCAGCGCCAGTTCCGGATCTCGCGCCATATCAAAGGCGCGGTGGAAGGTGGTTGTCATCGGCCCCGCCAGCCGCACTAGCTCGCGCGTGCGCTCCACATCCACGTCGCCGTCCGCGGTCAGCAAGCCCAGCACCACCCCGTCCGCGCCCAGTTCGCGGCAGGCCAGCACGTCGCGGCGCATGACTTCGAATTCGTCGTCGGAATACAGAAAATCACCGCCGCGCGGACGCACGATCACATGCAGGCCGATGTCCAGCCTCTGCCGCGCCAGTGCAATCATACCCGGCGACGGCGTGACCCCTCCGGTTTCCAGGCTGGCGCATAATTCCACCCTGGCCGCCCCGCCCCGCGCGGCGGCCAGGCAGGACGCCAGCGAGCCGGCGCACACTTCCAACTGTCTATCTTGCGACAAAATATCCCCCTTGCCAGGCTGAATGCCTTGCGGATTTTGACCCGTTTCGCCGGCCGCGTTAAGCTGCGCGCTCGAGGTGACGCGAACGTAAGTCGATATGCTCTATTTTGAAGATTTGAAAGCGGGACAATTGTTCCACAGCCCCACCCACGTACTGAGCGAGGAAGAGCTGATCGGCTTCGCACGGCAGTATGATCCGCAGCATTTCCATACCAACCCGCAAAGCGCCGCGGACAGCCTGTTCGGCGGCCTGGCCGCCAGCGGCTGGCAGACCAGCAGCCTGAGCATGCGGCTAGTGACCCAGACCGAGCTTGGGAAGATGGCCAACGGCCTGATCGGCATGCAGATCGACAAGATGCGCTGGCCGCAGCCCACCCGCGCCGGCGACGCCTTGCGCGTCGCCGTGGAGGTGCTGGACAAGCGCCGCTCCAACAGCCAGCCTGGCTTCGGCGTGGTGAAAGTGCGCTGGACCACCCTCAATCAACGCGACGAGGTGGCCATGCAACTGGAGTGCTCGATCTGGGCGCAATGCCGCGCCCAGCCTCAAGAAGACGCGCCCCGTCCGACGACGCAGCACGCCTGAGCCGAGCAGCCCGGATCAGCGGCGAACCTGGATCAGCTCGGCGTTGCGCAAGGCCTGCAAGGTGTTGCCGCCGGCGTAGCTGATCGACGACTGCAGGTCTTCCTTCAGTTCGCGCAACAGCTTACCGATGCTGCCCTTGTACTCCACCAGGATTTTCTTGCCTTCGACGTTGACGTAGGCGCCCTTGTTGAACTGAGAGGCGCTGCCGAAGTATTCCTTGTAGTGTTTGCCGTTGATCTCGACGATCTCGCCGGCGGATTCGTCGTAACCGGCGAACAGAGAGCCCGCCATGACCATGCTGGCGCCGCAGGCCAGCGCCTTGGCGATATCGCCGTGCTCGACGATGCCGCCATCCGCGATCACCGGCACTTTGACCGCGGCCACGCAGTCCTGCACCGTGGAAATCATCGGACGATGGAAGCCAGTCTTGTTCTTGGTGATGCAGACGCGGCCGCCGGCGATGCCGGCCTTGATCGCATCGCAGCCCCAGCTTTCCAGGTCGCGCGCGGCCTCCGCGGTGGCGATGTTGCCGCCGATCAGGAAAGTACCGGGGAAGAGCTGCTTGATGTGCTTGATCATGCGCTCCGCCTTCACGCACCAGGCGTTGGCGATGTCGAGCGTCATGTACTCAGGGGTGAGCCCCGCTTGCTTGAGCGCGTCCAGTTGTTCGAGGGTGTCTTCGTTGACGCCTACGCTGATGGAGGCGAACAGACCTTTTTCCTGCATGGCTCGGGTGAAAGCCACCGCGTCCACATTGAAGCGGTGCATGGTGTAGAACCAGTTCTGAGCTGCGAAGAGCTCGCTGGTCTCGGCGCTGACCACCGACTTCATATTCGACGCGTAGACCGGCATGTCGAAACGGCGCGGGCCGAACTGCACCGAGGTGTCGCATTCCTTGCGGCTGTCCACTACGGTTTTTTTCGGCACCAGATAAACGTCGCCGTAATTGAGTTCTGTCTTGATCATGCGTGTGCTCCCAAAGCGGAAATAGAGTCAAAAAACGAGGGGCCCCAAATATAAACGGGAGCCCCGACGGCTCCCGTTTACAGTGTCCCCTGCGACGCCTCGTTTGGCTCGCACGCACTTACCGGTACACCTTACGCCGCCGGTTTCTTCACGTCAAGCCATTTTATTTCAGATCAAGACAAAATTTTTCACTTGTCGCACCAGCTTTCGTCTCCCTCGCCCAGCCAGTTGAGCAGCGGCTGCCAGGCTTCTCGGTCGCGCTGGGTGCGCGACGGCGGCAGATCGAACAGGGACAGCCCGCTGGAAGCCGCCTGCACGTAAAGTTGGGTGTCGCGCAACCAGGTCAACACCGGCACTTCGTGGTCCGCCAGAAATTTCTCCAGCGCGCGCGCGGAGCGAGTGCGAGGGTCCACCCGCATGCCCACCACCGCCATAAAAGCCTTGTTCTTCCGAATGGCCTTCTCTTCCAGCAGTTGCTCGAAAAAAGCCTCGCTCGCCCACATATCGAACGGCGACGGCTGAATGGGCACCAGGATGCGGCTTACCCGGGACACCAGCGCCGCCAGCTTCTTGCCGTGCAGGCCCGCCGCGCTGTCCAGCACCACCACCTCGGTGCCCTTGGGCGGCCGCGCGGCCTCGCCGGCCTTGACCTCCCAACCCGCGATGGAGGGCAGCGCAGCGTCGCGTTGCGCCAGCCAGCCCAGCGAGGATTGCTGCCGGTCCACATCGCCCAGCATCACGCGTTTGCCGCGCGCGGCGTAATAGCAGGCCAGATTGGTCGCCAAGGTCGATTTGCCGCTGCCGCCCTTGGGATTGGCTACCAATACCGATTGCACATCCGCCTCCTCTGCCGTTTGCGATGGGACACTATACCAGAGGGCGAGCGCTTGCCGCAGCCGGGCTATAGGCGTATGGTCGAAGCCCGGAAAAGGAGTCCGCATGCCGCAAAATTATGACGCCATTCTGCTCGACATGGATGGCTTGATGATAGATACCGAGAGAATTTCCATGGAGTCCTGGCGCCGAGCCGCCGACGAGCTGGACGTGACGCTCAGCGATCAGCTGCTACTGGACATGGTGGGCCTGTCCATGCGCCGCTGCACCGAATTCCTCAGCGAAAAGCTGGGCAATCAAGACGACGCCGTCGCGCTGCAGAACGTGGGCCGCAGGCATTACTGGCAGATGCTGGAACATGAAGAGATTCCGCTGAAGCGCGGCATCGAGGCGCTGTTGGACTGGGCGCTCGCGCAGAGCCTGCCCCGCGCGGTGGCTACATCCACCCAGCGTCAACTGGCGGACATCAAGCTGGGCCGCACCGGGCTCTCGCGTTATTTCGACACTGTGGTGGCCGGCGACGAAGTGGCCCACACCAAGCCGGCGCCGGACGTCTACCTGGCCGCCGCGCGCAAGCTAGGCGTCGACCCTCAGCGCTGCGTAGTGCTTGAGGACTCGATTTACGGCCTGCACGCCGGCGTTGCCGCCGGCATGCGCGTGATTCTGGTGCCGGACCTGGTGGCCCCGCCAGCGGACCAGACCCATCACGCGCAGGCGGTGTGCCAAGACCTGCATCAGGCCCTGGACGTACTGCGCCAGCTGGCCTGACGTTTAGCGCCTGTTCAAGATCTGTTGCGCTGGCTCGCGCTTGCTCGCAAAGTCGTTGCTGGACGCCAGCATCCGTTTTCTCAGCCGTGGCCGCGGATGCGCGCGATCAACTCATCGCGCACGTCCTCGGCCTGGTCGTTGCCCACCTGGCAAGTGCCGGCCGCCTCGTGCCCCCCGCCGCCGTACTGCAGCATCAGCGCGCCGACATTGGTGCGCGAAGTGCGGTTAATGATGGACTTGCCCACCGCGAACACCGTGTTCTGGCGATTGACGCCCCACAGCTGATGGATGGAGATATTGCAGTCCGGGAACAGCGCGTAAATCATGAAACGATTGGTCGGGTGAATCACATCTTCATGCAGCAGATTCAACACCACCAGGTTGCCATAGACGCGGGAACAGCGCCGGATCTGCTCCTTGGCCAACGCCTCGTGTTTGGCGTATAACTCGACGCGCTCCTGCACATCCGGCAGGGCCAGGATCTGATCGATGCTGTGATCTCGGCAATAACGAATCAAGTCCAGCATCAACTGATAATTGCTGATGCGGAACTCCTTGAAGCGCCCCAGCCCCGTGCGCGCGTCCATCAGGTAATTGAGCAGCACCCAGCCGGACGGGTGCAGCACTTCCTGCAGCGTGTACTGCGCGGAATCGGCCTTGTCCACCGCCTCCATCATCTCGTCGCTGATATTGGGAAACGCCTGCTTGCCGCCAAAGTGGTTGTACACCACCCGCGCCGCCGAGGGCGCCTTGGGGTCTATCACATAATTGTCCGCGCTGGAGTTGCGCAGGGTTTCGGAAAGATGATGGTCGATGACCAGATGCGCCGCCGCCACGTACGGCAGGTTGGTGGTGATGTCGTTCTCGGTGATCTCCACCTTGCCGTCCTGCATGTCCTTGGGGTGGGCGAACTTTATCTCGTTGATCAGATTCAGCTCGTTGAGCAGCACCGCGCACACCAGTCCGTCGAAATCGCTGCGCGTCACCAGGCGATATTGCTGTTGCGACATGAGTTCCCTCTCTCCAGCTTGAAGGGCCGGCGCGGCCCCGCCCGCGCCGTACGGCGCCTCAGTCGACCGGCGACACCTCCAACGCGCCGGCCATCCCGTCCGTCAACGCCGCCAGCAGGGCCTCCGCCTCGGCGAGAGGCAAGCTCAGCCTCAAGCTCACCCGCTCGCCGTAACTGGGGGCCGACACCGGCACCCCCAGCTCTTGGCATAAATGGCGCAGACGCGCCTCGCCGGCGAAATCCACCGTCGCCTCGTAATCTCCGCGCGGCACCACCGCCACCAGGCTGGCCGCGTCCATCGCGGCGTTAACAGCTTGAGTGTAGGCTCTGACCAAGCCGCCCGCACCCAATTTTATTCCTCCGAAATACCGCACCACCACCGCCAGCACATCGCAGACGCCCTTGTGCCTAAGCACGTTGTACATTGGCCGCGCAGCAGTGCCGGAAGGTTCGCCGTCGTCGTCCAGCATGGAATCCGCGCCACACAGCAACACCGCGCAGTAATGACGCGCATCCGGCCATTGGGCGCGGATCTCCGCCAGCCGCGCCTGCGCCTCCTCCCGGCTGCTCACCGCTTGCACAATGCCGATGAAACGGCTCTTCTTGATTTCAACCTCGGCCTGCGCCAACGCTTGCAAATGGAACATTCCGTCCCTCTGGGTGTCTGAAGGGGTGGATTGTACCCCTATCGCCGGCAAAGCACCGGGGCAAGCACTATAATGAAAACGGGAATGCGCCTTGTTCACCTTAAAGGAGCCAAAGCCATGATCATCCTGCTCGTCGTGCTCGCTTCGCTGCTTGCCGTAGTCTGGGTCATGCTGGACAAATTCTGGCTGGATGACGAGGAAGAGGCTCGCCTGTCCCATTATCTGCCGGACAAAGATCATGTCTAAAGAACCGGTTTGATGTCCGCCGCGCTTCGGCAAAGCGGCATTGAACCGACTCTTGAGAGCGCGTTCGTTTTTGAGGGACACGCTCCCGCTCGCTTGTCATTCCGCGGCGATGGCATGAAAATGAGCGCATTAATTTGACAAGGGCATCATCTTGCCGCTAACCGCCATCTGGATTGCCAGCGCGCTGATCGCGCTGATCGCCGAGTTCTACTCCGGCACCTTTTACCTGCTGGTCGTCGCCGTCGCCATGTTGTGCGGCGGCGTGTCCGCCTGGCTGGGCGCGCCCGAAGCCAGCCAATACGTGATCGCCAGCATCGCCGGCGTGGCCGGCGTGGCGCTGGTCTACGGCTACAAACGCCGACATCCGCCCCTCCCCGCCCAGCCGCGGGCCGACGACCCGGACCTGGGTCAGCCGGTGCAAATTCTCCACGCCCCCGCCTCCGGCCACGCCCGCGTGCAATACCGCGGCGCGGCCTGGGACGCCGCCCCGGTCGATGGCGCGCCGCTGGAAACCGGCGCCACCGCCTACATCGTCGGCCGCGACGGCAACCTGCTCAAAATCAGTTCAACCCAACCGGAACAATAAGACCCATGGAACTCCTGCCCCTGATCCTGCTCGCCGCCGTCATCGTCTTCGTGTTCAAATCACTGGCCGTGGTGCCGCAGCAGAACGCTTACATCGTCGAGCGCCTCGGCCGCTACCACGGCACGCTGGCTCCCGGCCTCAACATCATCATTCCCTTCATCGACCGCATCGCCTACAAGCACAGCCTGAAGGAAGTGCCGCTGGACGTGCCCAGCCAGGTCTGCATCACCCGCGACAACACGCAACTGAAAGTGGACGGCATCCTCTACTTTCAGGTAACCGACGCCCAGCGCGCCTCTTACGGCACCAGCAACTTCATCATCGCCATCACCCAGCTGTCGCAAACCACGCTGCGCTCGGTGATCGGCAAGATGGAGCTGGACAAGACCTTTGAGGAACGCGACGAGATCAACCAGACCGTGGTGGCCGCGCTGGACGAAGCCGCCGTCAACTGGGGCGTGAAAGTGCTGCGCTACGAGATCAAGGACCTAGTGCCCCCACAGGACATCCTGCACGCGATGCAGGCGCAGATCACCGCGGAGCGGGAAAAGCGCGCGCGCATCGCCCAGTCCGAAGGCTTGAAGATGGAACAGATCAACCTGGCCAACGGCTCGCGCGAAGCGGCGATCCAGAAATCCCAGGGCGAGATGCAAGCCACCATCAACAATTCCGAGGGGGACAAACAGGCCGCCATCAATAAAGCGCAGGGCGAGGCCGAGGCGCTGCGCCTAGTGGCGGACGCCACCGCCGACGCGATCAAGCGCGTGGCCAGCTCCATCCACACCGAGGGCGGTCTGGAAGCGGTCAACCTGAAAGTGGCGGAGCAATATGTCGCGGCCTTCGGCAAACTGGCCAAGGAAAACAACACCATCATCCTGCCTGCCAACGTGGCCGACGTAAGCTCGCTGGTGGCCAGCGCAATGAGCGTGGTCAAGCAAACCCAGCGCTGACGCTGCCTTGCAACAGGCTCGCCCAACGCGCGGACGCCGGGCGAGCCACCGTTTCGCATTGAACTCTTCAACCCTTGCCCGGCTTGAATATCCGCCGGGCCGCCCCCATAATCGTGCGCATGAAATTCTTCACTGACCTATTTCCCGTCGTCCTGTTCTTCGCCACTTACTGGCTGAGCCGCGACATGTTCATCGCCACCGGCGTCGCCATCGTCGCCACCACCTTGCTGGTGGGCTGGACCTGGCTGCGTCACCGCAAGGTCGACACCATGCAGTGGGTCAGCCTGGGCCTGATCGTGGTGCTGGGCGGAGCCACCCTGCTGCTGCACGACAAGCACTTCATCATGTGGAAGCCCACCGTGCTGTACTGGGTAATGGGCGCCGGCTTGTTGATCAGCGACTTCCTGGGCAAAAACGGCCTCAAGCTGATGATGGGCCAACAGTTGCAGCTCCCGGCGCCGGTATGGCGCAAGCTGACTTGGGCCTGGGTGGGCTTCTTCGCCTTCATGGGCGCGCTCAATCTGTTCGTCGCCTATCGCTTCAGCGAAGACGTATGGGTCAATTTCAAGCTGTTTGGCGGCCTGGGCCTGATGCTGGCCTTCGTCATCGCCCAAAGCCTGTTCCTCTCCAAATACATTGAGGAAAAGAAATAATGCTTTACGCCATCATCGGCCAAGATAACGAAGACTCGCTGCCGCGCCGGCTGGAAGCCCGTCCGGCCCATCTGGCGCGCTTGCAGGCGCTGCAGGACGCCGGCCGCCTGGTGCTGGCCGGCCCCTGTCCCGCCATCGACAGCGCCAGCCCCGGCCCCGCCGGTTTCAGCGGCAGCCTGATCGTCGCGGAGTTCGAATCACTGGATGCCGCCCAGGCCTGGGCCGACGCGGATCCCTATGCGGCGGCCGGCGTCTACGCCTGCGTCAGCGTCAAGCCCTTCCTCAAGGTGTTGCCTCAATGAGCGCCACGGTTGAACTCCTCCGCGCCGCCTTGCAAGCCTTAACACCGGAACACCTGGACATCCAGGACGACAGCGCGCTGCACGCCGGCCACGCCGGCGCGCGCGACGGCGGCGGGCATTACACGCTTACCATTGTCAGCGCCCGCTTTCAGGGGCTGAGCCGCGTGCATCGCCACCGGCTGATCTACGAAACGCTGGGCGACTTGATGCAAACCAAGGTGCACGCTCTGGCCATCAGAGCGTTCACGCCTGAAGAAATCTGAATTGATTCCATCCAAGGGGTACCCCATGAAGCTTTCCCGCATCGCCGCCGTCGTGCTGGCCGCCACCATCGCCCTGCCCGCCGCCGCGGAATCCATCGCCGTGGTCAACGGCGTAGCCATCGACAAGAAAGAACTGGACGCCGCAGTCGCCAACATCGTGCAAAGCAGCGGCGGCAAGGCTCAGGACAATCCGGAATTGCGCGAGCAGTTGAAAACCTCGCTGATCACCCGCGAAGTCATCCTGCAGGAAGCGCGCAAGCGCCAGTTGGACAAGCAGCCGCTGTTCACCCAGCGCCTGGATGACATCCGCAATGAAATGCTGCGAGAAGCGCTGTTCGCCGACATCGCCAAACAAACGCCGGTGAGCGACGCCCAGATCAAGAGCGTCTACGACAAGCTCGCCGCCCAACAGACCGGCAGCAAGGAGATCCACGCGCGCCAGATCACGCTGAAGAGCGAGGCCGACGCGCAAAAAGTGATCGCCGATCTGAAAAAAGGCGCCAAGTTCGACGAACTGGTGAAAACCCGCTCTATCGACCCCAACGCCAAGCAGAGCAACGGCGAAATGGGCTGGGGCAACCTCAACCGCATGGACCCGCCGCTGGCCGCCGCGCTGAAAGACATCCGCAAAGGCCAGACCAGCAGCAAACCGTACCAGTCCCCGCTGGGCTGGCACGTGTTCAAGGTGGAAGACATTCGTGACGCCAAGCTTCCGTCGCTGGATGAGGCCAAGCCGCAAATCGGCCGCCAACTGCAAGAAGAAGCCATCGCCAAGGCAGTGGAAGACCTGCGCGCCAAGGCCAAGATCCAATAAACCAAACCTTCAGGACACCTAAGAATATGCGTAAACTCCTGCTGACCAGCGCCCTCGTCGCCGCCTTCGCCGGCAGCGCCATCGTGGTTGCCGGCCCGGTCGTCAACGGCCAGGCCATTTCCGACGCCCGCATCGACGCCGTGGTCAAGATGATGGAAGCCCAGGGCCAGCCGGCCAACCCGCAAGCGCGCGACATGGTCAAGGATCAACTGGTCACTGCCGAAGTGCTGCGCCAGGAAGCCGTGAAGAAGGGTCTGGACAAATCGCCGGAATTCGCCGCCGAACTGGCCAATATGCAGGCAATGGCGCTGGCCAACCGCCTGATCAAGGACTATGAAAAGTCCAACCCGTTCAGCGACGCCGACCTGAAAGCCGAATACGACAAGCTGGTGGCCAGCGTGCCGGAAACCAAGCAATACCATGCTCGCCACATCCTGGTGAAAACCGAAGCCGAAGCCAAGGCGGTGATCGACGCGCTGAAGAAAGGCAAGGCCTTCGACAAACTGGCCAAGGAGAAATCCCAGGATCCGGGCAGCAAGGACAAGGGCGGCGATCTGGACTGGCAGGAAGCCGGCACCTTTGTAGCGCCGTTCTCCGAAGCCATGACCAAGCTGTCCAAGGGCGAAGTGACCGCCAAACCGGTGAAAACCGAGTTCGGCTGGCACGTGATCAAGCTGGACGACGCCCGCGTGCAACGCAATGTGCCGGCGCTGGACGACATCCGCCCGCAACTGACCCAGCGCATCATGGGCGGCCGCGTGGAAAAGCTGATCGCCGAGCTCAAAGCCAAGGCGCAAATCCAGAAGTAAGCCGCGCGCCGCGGCAAAGCAGATCAAGCGGACCCCGGTCCGCTTTTTTCATATCTTTCGCATAATCCGCGCCGCCAGGCCGCGCTCCCACCCGCCTTGCCTTCGCCTGCTTCATGCCCATGGTTTTCCGCAAGGTAGCAAAAACGTCTCCAAAAATTTTATCCGCTGTCCTATAAGTAATTATTCACTTTTTGATCACTTCATAAATATATTAAATTGGAAGTACCACAATAAAGACACTACGGGACAAACTGATGAAAAACCTGCGCATTGGACAAAGACTCGCCCTCGCCTTCGGCGCGCTGATCGCCCTGGTGCTGATCATGAGTGTGGTCATGCTCAACGGACTCTCCTCCATCAGCGACGGCATGGAGGACATTACTGACAACCGGCTGGAATCCCTGCTGATAGTCGCTCAGCTGGACCACCACCTGCAGCAGCAGCGCATCGGCGCGCGCGATCTGATCATTGAAACCGATCCAGCCAAGATGGCCGAGATCAAGGCGCAGACCGACCAAACCATCAAGGCCTTCAACAACGCCGAAAAAGCGCTGGAAGACCACTTCACCAAGTTTCCGCCCATGCCCGCTACCGCCGCCCTGCTCAAAGACGTGGGCCAGGCACAGGAAGCGCTGGACGCGCCCACTAAAAAGCTGATGGCGTTGGCCATGGCCAACCAGAACAAGGAGGCCGAAGCCTTCATGGTCAACCAGCACCGTCCGCTGATCCACCAATTGGAACAAAAGGTGGAAGCGCTGAGCAAGGCGCTGGCGGACCGGGCTCAAGACAGCCGCAAGGACGCGGAGGCCAGCGCCACCGCCGTGCGCGCCACCTCGCTGACCATCACCGCCATCTGCCTGGTCGCGGCCGCGCTGATAGGCTGGCTGCTGACCCGCTCCATCACCCGCCCGCTGAACAGCGCCGTAGAGGCCGCGCGCGAAGTGGCCGCCGGCAATCTGCGCATCGAGTTGAAGCCGGACGGCAAGGACGAACCCGCCCAGGTGATCGCCGCGCTGGCCGATATGCGCGAGCAGTTGGTGCAAGCCATCGGCAACGTCCAGCAAGGCGCGGAAGAAGCCAATAGCGTGGCCAGCCAATTGTCCGAATCCGCCGAGCAAGTGTTGACCGCTTCCCACCAGCAAAGCCAGGCCGCCGCCAGTTCCGCCGCTGCGGTGGAAGAACTGACCGTCAGCATCAGCCATGTGGCAGAAGCGGCCCAGGAAGTGCGTGAGCACGCGCAAACCAGCCTGGTCACCGCCAAGAACGGCACCGCCCAACTCAGCTTGCTGGTCAAGGAGGTCAACAATGTCGAAAAAGCCGTCAACGGCATTGCCGAAGCGGTGAAGAACTTCGTCGCCAACACCCGCAAGATCACCAGCATGACCAGCCAGGTGCGCGACATCGCCGACCAAACCAACTTGCTTGCGCTCAACGCCGCCATCGAAGCCGCGCGCGCTGGCGAACTGGGCCGCGGCTTCGCGGTGGTGGCCGACGAAGTGCGCGTACTGGCCGAACGCTCGGCTGAATCCGCCAAGGAAATCGACCAGGTCACTCATGTGCTGGGCACCCAGTCGGTGGAACTGGAAGACGCCATCACCAGCAGCCTTGCTTCGCTCAGCAGCAGCCAGGCCTTTGTCTCCACCGTGGAGAACGCCTTGCAGGAGGGCGAACAAGCGGTGGCCAAGTCCACCGACAGCACCGGCACCATCGTCAGCGCCGTGCAGGAGCAAAAGCTGGCCAGCACCGAAATCGCGCAGAACATGGAAAAAGTGGCGCAGATGGCAGAGGAAAATACCGCCATCGTCAGCAATGTGGCGGACAGCTCCCACTCCATGTCGGACATTGCCCAGCGCCTGCATCAAGCGGTGCGTTTCTTCCGCATCTGAACCGCCGCGCCGGCCCAGTCGAAGCCGCCCTCCCGGGCGGCTTTTCATTTGCGCGCGCTCAGATTTTTTCGTCGAAGCCGAACACCGGCGTGCCCTTCTTCAATACCTCGCCGCGGAAAAAAGCTGGATATTTACGATACATGTACAGCATGACCAGCAAGCCCGTCAGCGCCACTGTCACGCCCAGAATGAACACCAGGCCCAGGCCGCCGATATGAGAACCGCTGCCGAAGGCCGGGTCCATGCTGTCCAGCGTGGTGCGAACCAGCGCGACGAACAGCAGGATGCCGCCCAAGCCCGGACACAGGCCGCGTAACAGGAAATGACGTGCCGAAGTCAGTGCCTGCTTGCGGAAATACCAGACGCAGGCAAAGGCCGTCAGGCCGTAATAGAAGCACACCATCATGCCCAGCGCGGTAATGGTGTCGGACAGCACGTTCTCGCTCACCACCCGCATCACCGCATAAAACACAGAGGCCACCAGCGCTGACACCACGGTGGCGTAAGCCGGCGCCTTGAAGCGGGACTCCACCACCGCGTACTTGGCCGGCAAGGCCTGGTAATGGCCCATCGCCAGCATGGTGCGCGCCGGCGACATAAAGGTGGACTGCAAGGACGCGGCGGAGCTGGACATCACCGCCAGCGACAGCAAGATGGCCGCCGGCCCCATCACGGGCCCGGCCAGCGCGGTGAACACATTGGCCGCGATAGCCGGGTTGGCGAGGCCGGTGGCGTCGGTGCCCACCCCGGCGAAGGACACCACCGCCGCGCTGATCAGCACATAAGAGCCCACCAGCAGCACCATCACCAGCGTGGCGGCCTTGCCGGATAGATTGGCGCGTTTGTCGCCCGTGGTTTCCTCGCTGATGGTCACCACCGTGTCCCAGCCCCAATAGGCGAAGATGGACACCGCCACCCCGGCGGCGAATTGGGAAAAACTCTCCACCGCGAAGGGGTTGAACCAGCTCCACTCCACCGGTATGGAATACGGATGGCCACCGTCGGCGGCGGCGCTGAACGCCGCCCAGGCAAACCAGGCCAACACCAAAGCCTGGAACGACACCAACACATATTGCACCCGCTTGGTGGATTGCAGACCGCGACAGGAAATCCAGGTGGCCACGGCCATGAAGCTGAGGCAGGAGGCGATGTTCACCACCGCGTCGTCAGGCAGCGCTGCGATGTCCGGCCGCTCCAAGGCCTGTCCCAGCGCCAGATACATGAAGTCCACCGCCACCGCGGCGGTGTTGGACAGAACCAGCACCGTGGACACCACCAGCCCCCAGCCCGCGACCCAACCTATCCATGGCCCAAAAGCCCGCGTTGCCCAAGTGAAGGAGGTTCCAGCGTCCGGCATCTCGCGGTTCAGCTCGCGGTAGCCTATGGCCACCAACAGCATGGGAATGAAACTGACGAAAAACACCGCCGGCATCTGCTTGCCCACCTGAGTGGCCGCGGGGCCCAGGGAGGCGGTCAGCGTGTACGCCGGCGCGCATACGGAAATCCCAATCACCACCAGTCCGAGAATGCCAATGGAACCGGCGGGCAAGCCCTTGGCGCTCAAGCCTCCCCCGTCCGGGGCCGGCAGCGCGTTGTCAACATTACGCATGGTGCATCTCCTTTGCTCCGGGACCCCGCCGCAACGTCGGCCCTCGCCTTGTTATCTTTGTCCGCGCCGGCACACAAGCACCGGCGCGAATGCGCGCGTCCCGCCGTGTCCGCCGGCTGGCCCCGCTTATGACAGGACCGCGCGCGTCAGGCGTGGTTGCATGGAGTATGCAGATAATTAACACAAAAACATCACATGGCAAAAATAATAGACGCAACTCGCATGGGGCGATATGCTGGCTCGGCAAGATCCGGCCCGCGCCGGTGCCTTGCGCTAGAGCCGGGCTCACCGGCCACCGCATAAGAACCCGTTCAAAATCCGCGGCGCTTCGTGAAGCGTTGCACGGTGGGTACAAGCTCAAAATGCTCATGCACCCCTTGTGCACTCCGCTTTTTCGCTCGTTTTCGCCTTGTCTCGCCATTGCTCGCGAGACTTTGAACAGGCTCTAAAAGAACCACGCAAAGAGAGAGAAGGAAGAGAATATGAATACCTGGAAGCACTGCCTGCTAGCGCTCGGCCTCGCTGCGGGCGCCCATGCCCAAGCCAATACCGTCAACGTCTACAACTGGTCCGACTACATCGCCCCCACCACCGTGCCAGGCTTTAGCAAGCAAACCGGCGTCAAAGTCAATTACAACGTCTACGACAGCATGGAAACCCTCAACGCCAAGCTGATGACCGGCCGCTCCGGCTTCGATCTGGTGGTGCCGTCCAACAATGTGCTGGGCCTGGGCATCAAGGCCGGGCTGTTCCAGCCGCTGGACAAGACCAAGATCCCCAATTACAAGAACATAGACCCCGCGCTGCTGAAAATGATGGAAGTGTCGGACCCCGGCAATAAATACGCGGTGCCGTATTTCTGGGGCGTGATCACTCTGGGCATCAATGAGGAAAAGGTTAAAAAAGCGTTGGGCGGGAAGCTGCCGGCCAACGAGTGGGACCTGCTGTTCAAACCGGAATATGTATCCAAGCTCAAATCCTGCGGTGTCAGCATCCTGGATTCCCCATCCGAATTCTTCCCGATGGCGCTGCACTACTTCGGCAAGGACCCGGGCAGCACCAAGGAAGCCGATTACCGCGCCATCATGCCCCAGCTCAACGCCATTCGCGCCAGCGTGACCCGCATTTCCTCTTCGGGCTACATCAACGATATGGCCAGCGGGGAAGTCTGTCTGGCCATGGGCTACGGCGGCGACCTCAACATCGCCAAGCGCCGCGCCGTGGACGCCAAGAACGGCGTCAAAGTGGTGCCGCTGATGCCCAAACAGGGCGTGGCCATCTGGGTGGACAGCATGGCCATCCCCAAAGACGCCAAGAACGTGGCCAATGCGCTGTCCTTCATCAACTACAGCCTGGATCCCAAGATCGCCGCGGACAACGCCAATACCGTGACCTTCGCCCCCGGCAGCCTGCCGGCGCGGCAGTTCGTCAACAAGCAGTACTTGAACGACCGCTCCATCTTCCCCAACGCCGAAGACTTGAAAAACAGTTTCATCCAAAAGAGCGTGGGTCAGGAAACCCTGCGCATCTACGGCCGCTTGTGGCAAAACTTCAAGCTGGGCCGCAGCTGAATCCACGCCGCGCCGCCAATGAACAACAGCCGCTTTGAGCGGCTGTTGTTCATTAAGCGCCGTTCAAAATACGGCGCTCAGGCCAGCAACTGCCTCAATACATAAGGCAGGATGCCGCCGTGTTGGTAGTAATCCACTTCCACCGGCGTGTCGATGCGCAGCAGCAAGGGCAGTTCACGTTCGCCTCCGGCGGCGTCGCGGATCAGCAGGCGCACCCGCTGCCGCGGCTCAATGCCGTCCTCCAGCCCGCGCAGCTCGAAGGTTTCATCGCCCTTGAGGCCGGCGGCGCTGTCGCCGTCCAGGAACTGCAGCGGCAACACCCCCATGCCCACCAGGTTGGAGCGGTGGATGCGCTCGAAGCTCTTGGCCACCACCGCGCGCACGCCCAGTAGCCGCGTGCCCTTGGCGGCCCAGTCGCGGCTGGAGCCGGTGCCGTACTCCTCGCCGGCGAAGATCAGCGTCGGCGTGCCGGCGCGCACATAGGTCATCGCCGCGTCGTAAATCGACATCTGCTCGCCGTCCGGCTGCAACAGGGTCAGGCCGCCTTCCACCGGCTTGCCGTCCGCATCCGGTGCCAGCATCAGGTTGCGGATGCGCACGTTGGCGAATGTGCCGCGCATCATCACCTCGTGATGGCCTCGGCGCGAGCCGTAACTGTTGAAATCGCCGGGCGTGATGCCCTGCGCCTGCAGATACAGACCGGCCGGCGAGCTGGGCTTGATCGAGCCGGCCGGGCTGATGTGGTCTGTGGTCACCGAATCGCCGAAGATCGCCAAGGCGCGCGCGCCGCGGATGGGCGGCTGCGCCGTGGGCTGCATCGCGAAATTCTGGAAGAACGGCGGCTCCGCGATATAGCTGGACGGCTCCCAACCGTAGACCTCGCCCACGCTGGCGGCAATGTCGTTCCACAAGGGGTTGCCGCTGGCGAAATCCTGGTACAGCCGGCGGTAAGTGGCCGCGTCCGTAGCTTGCAGCAAAGCCTCTCCCACTTCCTGTTGGCTGGGCCAGATATCGCGCAGGTACACCGGCTTGCCATCCACGCCAACGCCCAGCGGCTCATGTTCCAGATCGATATCCACCCGGCCGGCGATGGCGAAGGCCACCACCAGCGGCGGACTCATCAGGAAGTTGGCTTTGATTGCCGGATGGATGCGCGCCTCGAAGTTGCGGTTGCCGGACAAGACCGAAGCGCAGATCAAATCCTGACCGCTGACCTCGTTCTCCAATTCCGGATCCAGCGGGCCGGCGTTGCCGATGCAAGTGGTGCAGCCGTAGGCGGCCACGCGGAAACCCAGTTGCTCCAGCGGCGCCAGCAAATGCGCCTTGCCCAGGTAGTCCGTCACCACCCGCGAGCCGGGAGCCAGCGAGGTTTTGATATGGCTGGCCACGCTAAGCCCTCGCGCCACCGCCTTTTGCGCCAGCAAGCCGGCGGCCAGCATCACCCCCGGGTTGGAGGTGTTGGTGCAGGAGGTGATCGCCGCGATCAGCACCGAGCCGTGGCGCAGCTTGCCGCTGAAACCGCCTGCCTCGTTCTTGCCGTAGCCGCCGGCCTTGGCCGGCTGATGCAAGAGCTCGGTGAAACGCGGCTTCAGCTGCGGCAAGGCGATGCGGTCCTGCGGACGGCGCGGCCCGGCCACGCTGGGCACCACCGTGGCCAGGTCCAGTTCCAACACGCTGCTGTAATCGATCTCGCCCTCTTGCGGCATGCCGAACATCTGCTGCGCCTGGAAATAGCGGCGGAACGCGTCCACCTCCGCTTCGTTGCGTCCGGTGGCGGTCAGATAGGCGGCGGTCTGCTCGTCCGGCGGGAAGAAACCCATGGTGGCGCCGTACTCCGGCGCCATATTCGCCAGCGTAGCCCGGTCCTGCAAGGTCAGCGAGGCCGCGCCTGCGCCGTAGAACTCCACGAACTTGCCCACCACCTGCGCCTTGCGCAGCAGCTCGGTGACGGTCAGCACCAAGTCGGTGGCGGTCACGCCCTCGCGCAGCCTGCCCTTCAAATGCACGCCCACCACGTCCGGCGTCAGGAAATACACCGGCTGGCCCAGCATGCCGGCTTCCGCCTCGATGCCGCCCACGCCCCAGCCCACCACACCCAGGCCGTTGATCATGGTGGTGTGCGAATCCGTGCCCACCAGGCTGTCCGGGTAATACACGCCGTCCTTGCTCAATACCCCGCGCGCCAGATATTCCAGGTTCACCTGATGCACGATGCCGATGCCCGGCGGCACCACCTTGAAGGTGTCGAAGGCCTGCATTCCCCATTTGATGAAACGGTAGCGCTCCGCGTTGCGGCGGAATTCCAGTTTCATGTTAAGGTCCAAAGCGTTGTTCTCGCGGAAGTGGTCGACTTGCACCGAGTGGTCCACCACCAGATCCACCGGCACCAGCGGCTCGATGCGCTTGGGCGGCTTGCCGAAGCGCTCGGCCACCGAGCGCATCGCCGCCAGATCGCACAGCAGCGGCACTCCGGTGAAATCCTGCAGCACGATGCGCGCCACCACAAAGGGGATCTCCTCGCTGCGCGGCGCCTGCGGCCGCCAGCCCGCCAACTGGCGCACATGTTCCTCGCCGACGCGCTGGCCGTCCAGATGGCGCAGCAAGGACTCCAGCACGATGCGCAGCGACACCGGCAGCCGGCTGACATCGCCGATACCCAGCTCCGCCAGGGCCGGCAGCGAATGAAATTGACAGGACTGGCCCGAGGCCAGGGTAAAGGAACGCAAAGTGGATTCGGAACGAAGCGACATGGTGGACTCCTGTTGAAAGCCAAGATGCAAGCCAAGAACCTGTTTACGATCTGCTGCGATTCGTCAGACTCGACACGGTGAGTACAGTGTCGAAACGCTCATGTACCCCATGTACGTGCCACTTTCTCCGCTGTTTTCGTCTTGTCTCGCTTTTTCTCGCGAGATCGTCAACACGCTCTCAAAGGCCAAAACGATGGGAGCACCTCGAAAAGCGGCCAGTCCGAGGTGCTCCGCCTTGTATTCAGACCCTAAAACAGGTCAATGGTTCAGCCCTTGCCTTGCATTTGGCATACAATCGAAACCTCATTCCCGTGCGAAAGGCATGCCATGACACACAGAATAGAACACGATTCCTTCGGCGACATTGAAGTTCCGGCCAATGCGCTGTGGGGCGCGCAAACCCAGCGCTCGCTCGGCCACTTCGCCATCTCCAACGAAACCATGCCGCAAGAACTGATCCTGGCGCTGGCCCAAGTCAAGCGCGCTGCCGCGCTGACCAACCGCGAGCTGGGCAAGCTGCCGGCGAACAAGGCCGACGCCGTCGTCGCCGCCGCCGACGAAGTGCTGGCCGGCAAACACCCGGACGCTTTCCCCTTGTCGGTATGGCAAACCGGCTCCGGCACTCAAACCAATATGAACATGAACGAGGTACTGGCCAACCGCGCCTCGGAACTGCTGGGCGGCGAGCGCGGCCCCGGTCGGCTCGTCCACCCCAACGACGACGTCAACCGCGGCCAATCCTCCAACGACATTTATCCCACCGCCATGCACGTGGCCGCCGCGCGCGCGGTGCATGACCGGCTGCTGCCGGCGCTGAGCCGGCTGCGCGCCGCGCTGGTGGACAAAGCGGCCGCCTTCGCCGACATCGTCAAGATCGGCCGCACCCATTTGCAGGACGCCACTCCGCTGACTTTGGGCCAGGAGCTGTCAGGCTGGGTGGATCAGCTGGAGCAAGCGGAACACGCCGTCCGCGCCGCGTTGCCCGGCCTCTACCAACTGGCCGTGGGAGGTACCGCCGTGGGCACCGGCCTCAACACCCACCCGGAGTTCGGCCCGCGCGTGGCGGCCGAACTCAACCGCGCTTGCGGCCTGCCCTTTGTCAGCGCCGGCAATAAATTCGCCGCGCTGGCCGGGCACGACGCGCAGGTGCACTCGCACGGCGCGCTCAAACAACTGGCCACCGCCTTGATCAAGATCGCCAACGACATCCGCTGGCTGGCATCCGGCCCGCGCAGCGGCCTGGGCGAACTGCTGATTCCGGAAAACGAACCGGGCAGCTCCATCATGCCGGGCAAGGTCAACCCCACCCAGTGCGAGGCGATGACCATGCTGTGCTGCCAAGTGCTGGGCAACGACGTGGCGCTGTCCATCGGCGCCGCTTCCGGAAACTTCGAGTTGAACGTGTTCAAGCCGCTGATCGCGCACAACTTCCAGCAGAGCGTGCGCCTGCTCGCAGACGGCATGGACAGCCTCAACCATCATTGCGTGCGCGGCATGCAGGCAAACCGTCCTCGCATCGAGCAATTGCTGGAGCAATCGCTCATGCTGGTCACCGCGCTCAATCCGCACATCGGCTACGACAAGGCCGCCGCCATCGCCAAGCTGGCCCACGCCAACGGCGGCACCCTCAAGCAGGCGGCGCTGGAGCTGGGCTATGTGACGGCGGAGCAGTTTGACCAGTGGGTGGATCCGAAGGCGATGATCTAAAAACCGGTTCACGCTCTTCCTCGTGGTTCGCGGGGCGAAGAGGAAGAGCATGAACAGACCGCCGGCGCTCAGTCGAATAAACCCAATGTACGCGGCAGCGGCTGAGGCGCCGGCTTGGACCCGCCCTGGCGCGGCGCCAGCGGCGCGTCCTCGGCGCGCATCTCCTCCGCCGGAAACAGCCGCAGCAAGCGATGCGCGTCGTCCGGGCGGCGCGCCGTCAGCCAGGCCAGGTAATCCTCCGGCCGCACAATCACCAGCGAACGCTTTTCGTCCTCAGGCTTATGCGTGCGGCGCATCAGCGCGTGCGCCTCGGCGTTTACCGTCAACTGAGTGAAGGCGTGGCTGATTGAGCCGTCCGGCTCCGACCACGCCCGCCACAACCCAGCCACCGCGAACGGAGCATCGTCGGCCAAGCCGATTCGCCAACGCACCGCGCGGCCGGTTTCATACGAAGGTTCGAAGAAGGCCCGCATCGGCACCAGGCAACGCTGACCGGCCCGCCACGGGTAGCGGAAGTTTTTCAGCTCGGCCACGGTTTCCGAGCGCGCGTTGGTGGTGGACAACCGCAGGCCATCCGGTTGATGGCGCTTGGGCACCAGCCCGTAATTGCCCAGCCGCAGCTCCAGGCCCTGGCGGCCGGCCACGATGAAGGGAGCGGCGTAGTCCTGCCAGGCCTCTTCCTGCCAGACCAGCCCGCCAGGCTCCACGCCGAACAGCGGCAGTTGATCGGGATGGGGACATAGATAGTTGACGCACATCGCCGCAGTTTACCGGATATTGCGGCGGCCGGCCCGCCGCCTCGGTTTGACAAGCAAGCCTCAAGCGGCGACCATAAGCCCACTATGCGCCGTTTCGTCCCCTATGCCAGCCAAGATTGGATCGACGCCCGTTTCGGGGCGGGTTAGCGCGCGGCCAGACGAAGCCCGGCAACCCGCCCTCCCGGCGGGTTTTTTCATATGAGCCACCACCAGGAGACTGCCATGCCTAGCAATGAACAATCCAAAGACACGGCCGCGGCGACGCTGCATCTGGTTTGCGGCAAGATCGCCGCGGGCAAGTCCACCTTGACCCGCAACCTGGCCAAACAAGCTCGCACCGTACTGATCAGCGAGGACGAATGGCTGGCCCAGCTTTATCCCGGCGAGATCCGTACCATGACCGACTACGTGCGCCGCTCGCAGTCGCTCAAACAGGCGCTGACCGCCCACATCGCCTCCCTGCTGCGCCAAGGCCTGTCCGTGGTGCTGGACATGCCGGCCAATACACTGGACAGCCGCCGCTGGATGCGCGAGCTGATCGACGCCAGCGGCGCGGCGCACCAGCTGCACCTGCTGGACGTCAGCGACGAAGCCTGCAAGGCGCGGCTGCGTCAGCGCAACGCCAAGGGCGCCCACCCGTTCAGCGTCAGCGAGGCGGAGTTCGACCACATCACCCGCTACTTCGTGCCGCCCAGCCCGCAGGAAGGCTTCAACGTAGTCGCCCACCACAACGCGGAGGCCTGAACCGGCCCCTGGCCGTCTCAGCGGAAAACGCCGGCTTGCCGGCGTTTTTTCATTGGCAAGATGGCCGCTTACCCGCCGGCGCCCTGCCTTGCCGCGCCGCTAGACCCAGCCGCCCAGCATCAGCGCTCCGCACAGGGCGATGCCGCCGCCGACAACGCGGCCCAGCCGTTCGCCCAGCGCAAAGCGCGCTTCCGCTCGCCCCAACAACAAGCCGGCCGCGTGCAACAGGCCGGAAGCCAGCACGAAACCGGCGGCGTAAGCCAAGCCGGAGGCGTCGTGCGGCATCTCCTGACCATGGGCGATGCCATGCAGCAAGGCGAAACCGGCAATCGCCGTCAAGGCCAGCCCCCGTCGCGGCTGCAAGGCGAAGGCCAGCGGCAAGCCCAGCGCGATCACGCTGGCGGCGATGCCGCTTTCCAGCGCCGCCGCGCTCACGCCCAACCAGCCCAGGACGCCGCCAATCGCCAGCAAAGCCATGAAGGTCAGCGGTCCTTGCCATCGGGCCGCGCCGCCCAGCCGCCACGACCACAAGCCCACCGCCAGCATGGCCAAGAGGTGGTCCAGCCCGCCAAGCGGATGCGCCAGGCCGCTGGAGAAACCGGCGACGGCGTGACCGGGGTGAGCCTGGGCCAGCCCGCTGACCAGCAATATGGCCAGCGCGGCCGACGGAGGTTTACGCAAGAGAGTCATTTTCGGCTCCTGAGACGTTGAGTTGCAGCATGCCCTGGGTTTCGACAAAGGCGATGATGTCGGCCAGACCCTGACCAAGCTTGAGATTGGAAAAAACGAAGGGCCGCTCGCCGCGCATGCGGCCGGCGTCGATCGCCATCACGTCCAGCGAGGCCCCCACCAACGGCGCCAGATCGATCTTGTTGATCACCAGCAGGTCCGACTTGCAGATGCCCGGCCCCCCCTTGCGCGGAATCTTGTCGCCGGCGGACACATCGATCACGTACAGCGTCAGATCGGACAACTCCGGGCTGAAAGTGGCGGCCAGGTTGTCGCCGCCGCTTTCGATGAAGATGATATCCAGGCCGGGATGGCGGGCGTTCAGCCGCGCCACCGCCTCCAAGTTGATCGACGCGTCCTCACGGATGGCGGTGTGCGGGCAGCCGCCGGTTTCCACGCCGATGATGCGATCCGCCTCCAGCGCTTGATGCTGGACCAGGAATTGCGCGTCTTCTTGGGTGTAGATGTCGTTGGTCACGGCGGCGACATTGTATTTATCGCGCAGCGCCGCGCACAGCGCCCAGGTCAGGTGGGTCTTGCCGGAGCCCACCGGCCCGCCTATGCCCACCCGCAACGGTCCGCGGCCCTTGGCGAGTCCTGTTGTGTTCATCGCTATTCTCCTTGAGATCGCGGCCGCCGGCTCAAGACCGGAACAGCCTGCTGTACTGGGTTTCATGCTTCATCGCCGCCCAGGCGAGGCCAGGGGCGAAATTGCTCAGTTGTTCCGCCGGCATCCGTCTCGCCTCCGCGCCGGCCGCGGCCACGGCCGGCAACAGCGCCGACAACAATTGCTGGCCGGCCGTCTGTCCCATCGGCATCGCCTTGAGCAGAACCGTGACTTGGTTTTCCAGCCAGCTCCATAGATAAGCATCCACCGCGCCGGCCTCGTCCGCGCCCAGCGCGCGCGCCGCCTGCGCCCATACCGCCGGCAGCGCCAACTCCGGCTGCTCCAGGCCGGCCGGCCACGGCAAAGCGGCGCACTCCGGCAGCGCTTGCAGCAAGCGGCGCAGCGAATACCCCATCTGCACGGTTTCCTGCCTCAATTCGCGGCTGTCTCGGCTGGCCAGCAATTGCTGATTGATCCGCGCCAGCGCCGGTTGATCGTCGGCGGCCAGCGCGCGCCAGGCCTGAGCCAGCAGCGCGGCTTCAAAACGGGCCAGCGGTCCTTGCAACACATCGCCCAGCCAGGCGGCGGCGCTGGCGGCGTCATGCACCAGGCCCAGCTCCAGCGCGCTCTCCAGCCCTTGCGAGTAGCTATACGCGCCGATAGGCAGGCCCGGACTGGCCAGCCGCAGCAGTTGCAGCCGCGACAGCGCGCTCATGCCGCGCCGTACTGATGCAGCCGCGGCGGATATTGGAAGGCCGCCTCTTTGCCGTGGGAGTGGTGATGGCCGCCGCCGTAAGCGCCGGCCTCCGGCTGAAACGGCGCGTCGATTTTTCGCACCTGCGCGCCCATCTGCTCCAGCATCCGCGCCAGCACCTCGTCGTCCAGCAACCGCAGCCAGCCGTCGCCCACTTGCAGATGCACATGGCGGTTGCCCAGGTGGTAAGCCGCGCGGGTCAAGGCCATGGCGTCGGCGCAACTGACATGCAGCAAGGCTTCCGCCGCAGCCACTACCCGCACCCGGCGGCCATCCTCTGCCTGCAGCACTTCGCCGTCGGCCAGCGGCGGCCCCGGCTCCAGAAACAGCCCGCAGTCTTCTCCGGCGGCGCTGCGGGTGCGTAGCCGGCGCTTGCCGCGCAGTTCGCAACTCATCAGCAGCTCATCGTCCCAGGCGCTCGCATCGTCGGCGCGGCGTGTCAGCAGCAACATGGCATCCTCTCAAAACAAGAAATAGCGCTGCGCCAGCGGCAGGCGCTCGGCCGGTTCGCACCACAGCAGCTGGCCATCGGCGCGCACCTGATAGTTTTGCGGGTCCACCTCGATATGCGGCAGATAATCGTTGTGGATCAGGTCCGTCTTGCGCAGATGGCGGCAGCCGCGCACCGCCACCAAGCGCTTGCGCAGGCCCAGTTCCGCGCCGATGCCGGCCTGCAGCGCCGCCTGCGATACAAAGGTGACGCTGCCGCGCGCCACCGCCGCGCCGCAGCTGCCGAACATCGGTCGGTAGTGCACCGGCTGCGGCGTTGGAATGCTGGCGTTGGGGTCTCCCATCGCGGCGGCGGCGATCACGCCGCCCTTGAGGATCAGGCTGGGCTTGACCGCGAAGAAGGCAGGCCGCCACAGCACCAAATCCGCCAGCTTGCCGGGCTCGACGCTGCCCACCTCATGGGCGATGCCGTGGGTCAACGCCGGGTTGATGGTGTACTTGGCCAGATAGCGCTTGACCCGGAAGTTGCTGTGGCCGGGGCCGTCGCCCGGCAAGGGGCCGCGCTGGCGCAGCATCTTGTCCGCGGTCTGCCAGCAGCGCAGTATGGTTTCCCCCACCCGCCCCATCGCCTGGCTGTCCGAGGACATCATCGCGAAGGCGCCCAGGTCGTGCAGGATGTCCTCTGCGGCGATGGTCTCGCGCCGGATGCGGCTTTCGGCGAAGGCCACGTCCTCCGCGATGCCCGGGTCCAGGTGATGACACACCATCAACATGTCCAGGTGTTCGTCTATGGTGTTGACCGTGAACGGCCGGGTGGGGTTGGTGGAGCTGGGCAGCACATTGGCGTAGCCGCAGGCTTTTATGATGTCCGGCGCGTGGCCGCCGCCGGCGCCCTCGGTGTGATAGGTGTGGATGGCGCGGCCCTTGAACGCGGCCAGCGTGGCTTCGACGAAACCGGATTCGTTCAGGGTGTCGGTATGGATCGCCACTTGCACGTCCATCTCGTCCGCCACCGTCAGGCAGTTGTCTATCGCCGCCGGGGTACTCCCCCAGTCTTCGTGCAGCTTGAGGCCGATGGCGCCGGCGCGCACTTGCTCCCGCAGCGGCTCCGGCAGGCTGGCGTTGCCCTTGCCGGTGAAGCCCAGGTTCATCGGAAAGGCCTCCGCCGCTTCCAGCATCCGCGCCAGATGCCATGGCCCCGGCGTGCAGGTGGTGGCGTTGCTGCCGGTGGCCGGCCCGGTGCCGCCGCCTATCATGGTGGTGACGCCGGACATCAAGGCTTCTTCGATCTGCTGCGGGCAGATGAAATGAATGTGGCTGTCGATGCCGCCGGCGGTGACGATCATGCCTTCGGCGGCGATGATTTCAGTAGCGGCGCCGATGACGATGTCGACGCCGGGCTGAATATCCGGGTTGCCGGCCTTGCCTATGGCGGCGATGCGGCCGTCCTTGAGACCGATGTCGGCCTTGACGATGCCCCAGTGATCCAGGATGAGCGCATTGGTCAACACGGTGTCGGCCACCTCCGCCGCCAGCCCCTGCCCTTGGCCCATGCCGTCGCGGATCACCTTGCCGCCGCCAAACTTCACTTCCTCGCCGTACACGGTGTAGTCGCGCTCCACCTCCACCCACAATTCGGTGTCGGCCAAGCGCACCCGGTCCCCGACGGTGGGGCCGAACATCTCGGCATACGCCTGCCTGCTGATTTTCATAAGCCCCCCATTACCCGGCCCTGAAAGCCGAACACCCGCCTCAGGCCGGCCAGCTCCACCAGTTCCACGCTGCGGGTCTGTCCCGGTTCAAAGCGCACCGCGGTGCCGGCCGCGATGTTCAGCCGGCAGCCGCGGGCGGCGGCGCGGTCGAACTGCAAGGCGTCGTTGGTTTCGGCAAAGTGATAGTGCGAGCCCACCTGGATAGGCCGGTCGCCGGTATTGGCCACCGTCAGCGTCACGGTGCGGCGGCCGGCGTTGAGTTCGATCTCGCCTTCGGCGGCCTGGATCTGTCCCGGAATCATCGCGGCGTCCTCATACAATGGGCTGATGGACGGTGACCAGCTTGGTGCCGTCCGGGAAAGTGGCTTCCACCTGAATATCGGCGATCATCTCGGCCACGCCGTCCATCACCTCCTCGCGGCCCAGCAGCGTGGCGCCGTAATGCATCAGCTCCGCCACGCTCCTGCCGTCGCGCGCACCCTCCATGATGGCGGCGCTGATGTAAGCCATCGCCTCCGGATAGTTCAGCTTCAGGCCCCGCGCGCGGCGGCGCTCCGCCAGCAGGCCGGCGGTGAAGATCAGCAGCTTGTCTTTTTCTCTGGGCGTCAATTCCATCGTGAAATACCATTTCTCATTGAAGGGTCAAGTCGCCCAGATGCGCGGCTCCTGCGCCGCGCGGCCATGGGTGAACGGGTAAAGCAAACGCCGGGCCCGCCGCAGCCAATGATGGGCGGCTTCGGCGCTGTCCCCGATGAAGCGCGCCAGCCAGACATCCGGCAGCTGGCTGGCGGCGGCGCGGCCCGTCAGCGGCAGTTCCAAGATCGCCTGGTGCAAGGCCGCCGGCAGCGCCGGCCCGGCCCACAGCAGCAGGCCGGCCACGGTCTGGCCGCCCATCCCCGCCGCCGCGTCCAGCATGCGGTCCCCGCCGGCCAAGGCGGCGCGCTCGCACCAAATCAGCCGGCCGTCGCGTTCAATGTCCAGGCTTTGCCGCCAGCGGCCGCGGTCGAAACGCTCGCCGCAGGCCGGACGCCCCAGGCAGAGCACATCGCCGTACAGCAGCGCGGCGTCGCCCTGCAGCCGGACGCGGCCTTGCAAGCTCACCTCCGCGCCGGCGAACAGAATGGTTTCCAGCGGCAGCCATTCCAGCCGCGCGCCGGGAGCCAAGCTCAGCTCCAGCCGCTGGCTGGCCGGGCGGCCGAATCCGTCGTACCACTTGGCGGCGCCGGGGCTGGTCAGCAGCGCGTCCGCGCCCTCCTCCAAACTCACCGCCAGATTCAGGCTGTCGCCGCCCGCCATGCCCCCCGGCGGGTGCACGATGATGTGCTGGCACTGGCCGGCGGCGTCGATGAAGTGGCGTTGCACCCTCAAAGGGCCGCAATGCCGGCGCCGCACCGGAATGGTGCGCCCGTCGCGGCGCTGGTAAGCCAGTTCCAGTTCGGCGGCCCAGGGCGGCGGCAGGCCGATGGCGGCGGAGTCGCGGCGCATCGCTCAGATCGCCAACAGTCCGCGCACGCCGTCCGCCTGCATATCCCCGCCCAGGCCGCTGCGCACCACTTCGCCGCGCGCCATCACCAGATAGCGGTCCGCCAGCGCTTCGGCAAAGTCGTAATACTGCTCCACCAGCAAAATGGCCATCTCGCGTCCAGCCGCCAGTTGGCGGATCGCCGCGCCGATCTGCTTGATGATGGAGGGCTGAATGCCCTCGGTCGGCTCGTCCAGCATCAGCAGCGACGGCCGCCCTACCAGCGCGCGGCCAATCGCCAATTGCTGCTGCTGGCCGCCGGACAGGTCGCCGCCCCGGCGGCCGCGCATCTCGTCAAGCACCGGAAACATCTCGAACACGCTGTCCGGCAAGCGCCGGCCCGCCGCGCCGGAGAAGCGAGCCAGCCCCAAGCGCAGGTTTTCCTCCACCGTCAGCCTCGGAAAGATTTCGCGCCCCTGCGGCACATAGGCGATGCCGCGCGCCGCGCGCTGATGCGGGGCCAGCGCGGCAATGTCCTCGCCGCGCCAGAGCATGCGCCCGCCGCGTATCGGCAATTGCCCGCTCAGGCATTTGAGCAGCGTGCTCTTGCCCGCGCCGTTGCGCCCCAGCAGACAGGTGATCTGCCCAGTCTCGGCGCGCAGGCTGATACCGCGCAGGATGCGGCTGCCGCCGTAATACTGTTCCAGTCCGTCGATTTCCAGCATGTCAGCGCCCCAGATACACTTCGATCACCCGCTCGTCCGCCTGCACCTGCCTCAGCGTTCCCTCCGCCAGCACCGCGCCTTCGGCCAGCACCGTCACCTTGCAGCCCAGGCTGGCGACGAAATCCATATCGTGCTCCACCACCATCAGGGAGTGCTCGCCCTTCAGGCTCAGCAGCAGCTCCGCGGTCTGCTCGGTTTCGGCGTCGCTCATGCCGGCCACCGGCTCGTCCAGCAAGAGCAGCTTGGGTTGCTGAGCAAGCAGCATGCCAATCTCCAGCCATTGCTTTTGGCCGTGCGACAGCAGGCCGGCCAGCCGGCCGCGCTGATCTTGCAGCCGCACCCGTTCCAGCAGTTCGTCGATGCGGCGGCGCGGAGCCGCGCCCAGCCGCGCGCGCAGGCTGGCACGCACCGATCGGTCCCCGGCCAGCGCCAGCTCCAGGTTGTCCGCCACCGTCATCGCCTCGAATACCGTGGGCTTCTGGAATTTGCGCCCTATCCCCAGTTGGGCGATTTCGGCCTCGTCGTGCCGGCGCAGGTCTATGGTCTGGCCGAAGAACACGCTGCCGGCGTCGGGCCGGGTCTTGCCGGTGATCACATCCATCATCGTGGTCTTGCCGGCGCCGTTGGGGCCGATCACCACCCGCAATTCGCCGACGGCGATCGACAGCGTCAAGCGGTTCAAAGCGCGGTAGCCGTCGAAATCAACTATGACATCGTCAAGATATAATATCTGTCCGTGCCGGATGTCCAGTCCCGACGTCAATGGACGGGACAAGCCCACCGCCTCGCCCTCCCACTGCCCACGCGGAGCGGTATTTTCGCTTGTTGCATTCATGTCGCATATCCGGAAAATAAATAACTGCGCGGCGGCTTCACGCGCCGCGGCCTCGCGCCAGCAAACCCATCAAGCCGCGCGGCAGCAACAGGGTGCCGGCGATGAACAAGCCGCCCAGAAAGAACAGCCAGTACTCCGGCAAGGCCACGGTAAACCAGCTCTTGGCCGCATTGACCAGCACCGCGCCCAGCACCGGGCCAATCAAGGTGCCGCGGCCGCCCACCGCCACCCAGACGGCAGCCTCTATCGAATTGCCCGGCGACATCTCGCCCGGATTGATGATGCCGGCCTGCGGCACGTACAAGGCGCCGGCCAGCCCGCACAGCATGGCGGACAACACCCATATCGCCAGCTTGTAATCCTGCGGCCGATAACCGCAGAACATCAGCCGCGATTCGGCGTCGCGCACCGCCGTGAGAATGCGGCCGAACTTGCCGCGCATCAGCCAGAACGCCCCCAGCAAAGACAGCGACAGCAGTAGCGCGCTGAGGATGAACAGCCAGGCGCGGGTGGCCGGCTCGGCAATGCCGAAGCCCAGGATGCGCTTGAAACCGGTAAAGCCGTTATTGCCGCCAAAACCGGTCTCGTTGCGGAAGAACAGCAGCATCGCCGCGTAGGTCAGCGCCTGGGTGATGATGGAAAAATACACACCGCGAATGCGGGAACGGAAAGCCAGCCAGCCAAAGCCCAGCGCCAACAGCCCGGGCGCGCCCACCTCCAGGCACAAGGCCCAGGCCAGGTGCTCGCTGCCCTGCCAGAACCACGGCAGCGCCCGCCAGTCCAGCGACACCATGAAATCCGGCAGCGCGCTCTGGTAGACGCCATCGTTGCCGATCTGCCGCATCAGATACATGCCCATGCCGTAGCCGCCCAGCGCGAAGAACAAGCCGTGGCCCAGGCTGAGCAAGCCGGCATAGCCCCAGACCAGGTCCAAAGCCAGCGCCAGCACCGCGTAGCACAGAATCTTGCCAGCCAGGGTCAGAACATAAGCCGACACCCGCCAGCCGCTGTCCGCCGGCGCGAACACATGCAGCAGGGGCAGCGCCAGCAAGCCGAGCCAGGCCAGGGCCAACGCCGCCGCGCCCCAGCGCCTGCGGCTCAGGCCAGACAAGAGCCTCAAAGAGTAAGGAAGATGCATGGCGGCTCCTAATCCACGGCCCGGCCCTTGAGGGCGAACAGGCCTTGCGGACGTTTTTGGATGAACAGAATGATGCCGGCCAGGATCAGAATCTTGCCCAGCACCGCGCCCAGCGCCGGTTCCAGCAGCTTGTTGGCCACGCCCAGGCCCAGCGCGCCCCACGCCGCGCCGGCCAACTGGCCCACGCCGCCCAGCACCACCACCATGAAACTGTCGACGATATAGCCCTGGCCCAAGTCCGGGCCGACATTGCCTATCTGGCTCAGCGCCACCCCGCCCAGGCCGGCGATGCCGCTGCCCAGGCCGAAGGCCAGCATGTCCACCCGCCCGGTCGCCACGCCCAGGCTGTCCGCCATGCTCCGGTTCTGGGTCACCGCGCGCACAAACAGACCCAGCCGGCTGCGGTTCAGCGCCAGCCAGACCAGGCCCAGCGTCAGCGCGGAGAACAAAATGACGGCGATGCGGTTGTAGGGCAGCGTCAGCGCCGGGCTCAAGACCCAGCCGCCGGTCAACCAGCCGGGATTGGCCACCGCCACGTTCTGCGCGCCGAACAGCGTTCGCACCAACTGCATCAGCGCCAGGCTGATGCCCCAGGTGGCCAGCAGCGTTTCCAGCGGCCGGCCGTAGAGATGGCGGATCACCAGCCGTTCCAGCGCCATGCCCACGCCGGCGGTGAACAGGAAGGCCGCCGGCAACGCCAGCGCCAGATAGGCGTCGGCGGCGGCCGGCCAGCGGCTTTGAAACAGGCTTTGCGCCGCATAAGAGACATAGGCCCCCAGCATCAGCATCTCGCCGTGCGCCATATTGATCACGCCCAGCAAGCCATAAGTGATGGCCAAGCCCAACGCCGCCAGCAGCAGCACCGAGCCCAGGCTGAGGCCGGCGAAGGCCGCTCCCAGTAAATTGTCCACCTGCACGCTGGCGCGGATGGCCGCTTGCGCACTCGTCGCGGCGTCGCGCACCCCGGCGTCGCTTTCGTTGGCGGCGTCGGTCAAGGGCGCCAGCAAGGCCAAGGCGGCCGGATCGCCGCTGTCCGCCAGCGCCGCGGCGGCGGCTCTCCGCTGCGCCGGGTCCGGGCTGGCCAGCGACAAGCGGGCGCACGCTTGCTCCAACGCGCGCCGCAACTCGGCGTCACCCTCCCGCGCCAGCCGGTTCCGCAGCAAGGGCAGCAAGGCCGGGTTAGCGCTGTCCGCCAGCACACGGACCGCGGCCAGCCGCCGGACAGCATCCGCAGCGGCCAGTTCGTCGACCGCGTGAAACACCGCCAAAGCGCCGCGCAGCCGGTTGTTCAGCGGCAGCGGCTCCAGACTGGCGGCGTCGCCCGCCGCCGGCTGGCCGGACACCGCATCGCCGAGCGCGCCGTCCGGCCGCAGCCACAACACGCGCCGGCCATCGGCGGACTGCAACAGCCGGCCCTCCTCCAACGCGGCCACCGCCGCGCGGCGCTCCGCGTCCGGGCGCGGCGCCCAGCTTTCAATCAAGCCGGCGCGCTCGGCCGGATCGGCGCCGGCCAGGTCGGCCAAGGGGCCGGCGCCGGCCGCCGCGCACCACAGCGCCAGCGCCCAAGACAAGGCTTTACACCAGGGCATCGCGGACTCCTTCTCGGCTCACTTGCTCTTCACCGGGGCATCCGGCCGTTTGTCGTTGCCAGGGAGGTACGGACTCCACGGCTGTGCGCGCACCACGCTCCGGCTTTTCCACACCACCGAGAACTGTCCGTTGGGCTGAATCTCGCCAATCATCACCGGCTTGCGCAAATGGTGGTTGCGGGCGTCCATCTCCAGCGGATAGCCCGACGGCGCGTCCAGGCGCACCCCGGCCAGGGCCTTGCTCACCGCGGCCACATCGGTGCTGCCGGCCTTGCGCGCCGCTTGCGCCCATAGCCGGATGCCGACGTAGGTCGCCTCCATCGGATCGTTGGTCACCAGCTTGTCCGCCCCGGCAATGCCCTTCTTGCGCGCCCAGGCGCGGTAGTCCGCCGTCCATTTGGCATTGACCGGGTTCTTAACGCTCATGAAGTAATTCCAGGCCGCCAGATGGCCGGCCAAGGGCTTGGCGTCCATGCCCTTGAGCTCCTCCTCGCCCACCGAGAACGCCATCACCGGCACCTCGGCCGCTTTCAGGCCCTGATTGCCCAGCTCTTTGTAGAACGGCACATTGGAGTCGCCATTGATGGTGGACACCACCGCGGTCTTGCCGCCGGCGGCGAACTTCTTGATATTGGCGACGATGGTCTGGTAGTCGTTATGGCCAAACGGGGTGTAGGCCTCTTGGATGTCCGCGTCCTTGACCCCCTTGGTTTTGAGGAAGGCGCGCAGAATCTTGTTGGTGGTGCGCGGGTAGACATAATCGGTGCCCAGCAGGAAGAAGCGCCGCGCGCCGCCGCCTTCCTTGCTCATCAGGTACTCCACCGCCGGGATCGCCTGCTGATTGGGCGCCGCGCCGGTGTAGAACACATTGGGCGACATCTCCTCGCCCTCGTACTGCACCGGGTAGAACAGCAAACCGTTCAACTCCTCGAACACCGGCAACACCGATTTGCGCGACACCGAAGTCCAACAGCCGAAGGTCACCGCCACCTTGTCTCGGCTCAGCAATTGGCGCGCCTTCTCCGCAAACAACGGCCAGTTGGAAGCCGGGTCCACCACCACCGGCTCCAGCTTTTTGCCCAGCACCCCGCCATCGGCGTTGATCTGGTCGATGGCGAACAGCGCCATATTCTTGAGCGAGGTTTCGGAAATGGCCATGGTGCCGGACAGGGAGTGCAGCACCCCCACCTTGATGGTGCCGGCGGCAAGGGCCGGCGCGGCGCCGAGGCCGCCCAGCGCCAGGCTCAGCGCAAGGGTAGGCAAGACATGAGGGCGAATGAACATGGGAAGCTCCTGGGGCGATCCTGAAACGCCGGGAGGCCGTCTGGCCGGCCCGGCTGGAAATTGTTGCACTGCAGGATCAGACTAAGCCCCGGCCCGCCCGGCCGAAATACGTTACATGACGTATGCCCTCTCACCCGCCTCCGGCGCTGCGCAAAGCCAGCGCCGCGGCCGAGGTGCGGGTTTCCACCCCCAGTCGGGCGAACACATGCTCCAGATGCTTGTTGACGGTGCGCGGACTCATGCCGAGGATGTCGCCGATGTCGCGGTTGGTCTTGCCCAGGCTCAGCCAATGCAGCACCTCGGCCTGACGCGGAGTCAGCCCCAGCGCCTCCTCCGGCGGCCAGCGCAGCGCCGGCTCCGCGCCGTTCAGCCACTCCAGCTCCAAGCGCTGGCCTATCCAGTCCAGCAGGCGCTCTACCCGGATGGGCTTGACGAAGAAATCCTCGGCGCGGATGCCCGCGTCGTTGTCCTGCCCCTGCTCGAAGGCATTGGCGGAAATCACCGCCAACGCCGGCGCATCGCCGTGCCGACGGCGGATACGCCTCAAGGTTTCCCAGCCGTCCAGGCCCGGCATCGCCAGATCCATGCACACCAGGTCCGGCAGCGCCCCCGCCTGCTCCAGCCAGTCCAGGCAAGCCTGGCCGCTGGCGGCCTGCTCCACCTCGAAACCCAAAGGCAGCAAGGCGCTGGCCAGCATCTCCCGATCCTGCGCATGGTTGTCCACCAGCAGCACCCGCCGCCGCCGGCCCTGATAGCCGACGCGCGCCGACAAGGGCGGCGCCGGCGCGGCGCCCAATCGCGGCAGGAACAAGCGCAGCGTAAACACGCAGCCCCCGCTCGGCCGGCTGTCCAGCCTCAGTTCGCCCCCCATCAGCGAGGTCAACATCCCCGCAATGGTCAGGCCCAGCCCGCTGCCGCCCTGGCCGGCGGCCCCGCCGCCGCGCTCAAACGGCTCGAACACGCGCTCGGCCTCCTCCGGCGCGATGCCGGGGCCGGTGTCGGCAATCTCGAAACACGCCACCTCGCCCTGATAACGCAAGCCCAGGCTAACCTCGCCATGCGCGGTGAACTTGACCGCGTTGCCCAGCAAATTGATCAGGACCTGTCGCAGCCGGCGTTCGTCGGCGCGCACCATGGCCGGCCATTCCCCTTGCGGAAGGAAGCGGAAGCCCAGCCCCTTCTCCCGCGCCTGCAACTGGAACATCGCCGTCAATTGGCGGATGAACTCAGCGAAATCCAGCGGCCGCGGCTCCAGATTGAGCCGGCCGCTCTCGATCCGCGCCAGATCCAGCGTGCCCTCGATCACCGACAGCAGGTGATCGCCGCTGCGGCGGATCACCGCCAACGCCGGCCGCTTCGACGGCGGAATCTCAGGGTCCCCGTCCAGGATCTGCGCATAGCCCAACATGCTGTTCAGCGGCGTGCGCAGCTCATGGCTGAGCGTGCTCACATAACGGCTCTTGGCCTGGTTGGCCTGTTCCGCGGCCCGGCGCGCCTTTTGCAATAGCGCGTCGGTGCGGCGGTGGGACGCGATCTCCCGCAACAAACGCTGGGTCTGCCGCTTGGACTCCTGCCTCGCCACCTGCCGGCTCTGGCGCAGCAAAACCAGCCACCACGCCAGCACGCTGCCGCCCAACAGCAGGCCCGCGCCCAATTGCGGCAGCCGCGCCGCCAGCGCGTCCAAGCCCGGTCGGCTCCGCGCCAGGCAAAACAAGCCGCCCAACAACAGGCCCAAGCCCGCCAGCAACAGCGTCATCAGCAGCAGATAATCGGCCAGGCCTCGTTGCAGATACGGCCGGCAAGCGCTCGGCAACAGCCGGCTCAGCCATGCGCGCCATTGCTCGTCCAGCCGCGCCTTGGGCTTGCAGCGGTCGTCACAACGCGCGTCCAGCGTGCAGCACAAGGAACAGATCCAACCGCGATACGCCGGGCAGCTCACCATGTCCGGCGGCTCGTACTGGCGGCGGCACAATACGCAGCGCTGCGGCGGGGCCGGCGGCAACGCCGGCCGGCGCGCCAGGTAATAACGGCCGCCGCTGAGCCAGGCCAGCGCCGGCGTGGCCAGCAAAGCGGTCAGCAAAGACAGGAAGGGCGCCAGCGGCTGCATCTGCTCGCCCAACGCCCCCAGATGCGCCGACACCGAAACCGCCGAGGCCAAGACCAGCGAACCCAGCCCCACCGGATTGACGTCGTAGAGATAGCCCCGGCGGAACTCTATGCCCGGCGGGCTCAGCCCCAGCGGCTTGTTGATGGCCAAATCCGCCGCCACGGTGACCATCCAGGCGATCGCCAGATTGGCGAACAGCGCCAGCACATGCGCCAGCGCCTGGAAAACCTCCAGCTCCATCAGCAACAGCGCGATCAAGAGATTAAAAACCACCCACACCACCCGTCCCGGATGGCTGTGGGTCAGCCGCGCAAAAAAATTGGACCAGGCCAGCGAACCGGCGTAGGCATTCGTGACATTGATCTTCAGCTGCGACAGCAGCACAAACAGCACCGTCGCCGCCAGCGCCAGCCGGCCGTCGCCCCATCCCTGGACATAGCCGAACCAATACAGGCGAGCCGGATCCGGCGCCGGCCCGTCCGTCTGGCCGTGATCCAAGGCCAGCCAGGCCAGCAGCGCGCCGCCCAGCATCTTCAGCATGCCCGGCAACACCCATCCCGGGCCGCCGGCCAGACAGGCCAACCACCAGCGGCGGCGGCCGGCGGCGGGCGGCGGCATGAAGCGCAGATAGTCCGCCTGCTCCCCCATCTGGGCGATCAAGGCGATGCCGATGCCGAAGGCCGCACCAAAACGGCGCAGATCGAAACCGCCCGCCCCGCCTTCCGCCCCGGCATAGTGCCAGAAGCCGCTCAGCGCCTCCGGCTGGCGCGCCAGCACGAAGCCGTAAGGCAACAGCAGCAGGCCCAGCCACAGCGGCTGGGTCCAGGCTTGCAGCCGGCTGATGGCGGTGACCCCGTGAGCCACCAGCGGCAGCACCGCCACTGTGCACAGCAGATAGCCCCAGGCCGGCGGCAGGCCAAACCCCAACTCCAGCGCATACGCCATGATGGCGGCTTCCAGCGCGAAGAAAATAAAGGTGAAGGCGGCGTACAACAAGGAGGTGACGGTGGAGCCCAGATAACCGAAACCGGCGCCGCGGGTCAGCAAATCCATGTCCACGCCATAGCGGGCGGCGTAGACGCTGATCGGCAGGCCAACCAGCAAAATCACCAGCCCCACCGCCAGAATGGCCCAGGCCGCGTTGACGAAGCCTCCCGCCGTCAGCATCGCCGCGCCCACCGCCTCCAACACCAGAAAGGCGGCGGCACCGCCCAGCGCGGTGTGCGCCACTCGCCACGGCGACCAGCGCCGGAAGCTGTGCGGGGTATAACGCAGCGCAAAATCCTCCAGCGACTCGCGCGCTACCCAGCTGTTGTAATCGCGACGGACTTTCACCGCGTAAAGCGGCGCGGGATCGGAGGCGGACATGGCGGCGGCCTTGAGCGTATGCTAACAACAGCTTCAATGCAAAAAGCTTGCCAATGGCCGCCGCGGGCCGTAAAGCTCGGCGGCGCGGCATCGCGCGCGGCCGCGCCCGTTTTATACGATACGAATCGTAAATGTACTGATTGCGTAAAGAATTTCGCTGCACCGCCCGTAAACAAGCTATTCACACAACATTAAGCAAGCGCTAATATTCATTGGCAACCACCACCCAGGCCGGCCCCGCCGACCCGCCACATTAAGGACTTCCCGATGGATACCCTGTTGTTTCTACTGCTAGCCGCCTCCCTGCTGGCCCTGATTCTGCGCAAGCGCCAATGGGCCTACGCCTGCTGGGGCCTGGCCTTCGCGCTCACGCTGTACTGGTTCAAGTTCCACGCCACCAGCACATTGCCCATTTCCCTGTGAGGAGCCCGACATGACGCAAAACCTCACCGGCAAACTAAACCAGCTGGGCCTGCTGCTGATCAACCTGATGCTGCTCGTCGCCTTCTACTTCCAGTTCGCCCAGCATGAACTGCCCTGCCCGCTCTGCCTGCTGCAACGCGTGGCCTTGTGCGCGATAGCGGTGGCGCTGGCCGCCAACGTGCTGCTGGGCGACAAGCCCGGCCATTACGGCATGATGCTGCTGGCCGCCGCCGCCGGCTTCGCCGTGGCCGGCCGCCAAGTGCTGTTGCACATCGCCCCCGGCGACGCCGGCTTCGGCCCGCCCGTCCTGGGCCTGCACTTCTACACCTGGGCCGCCATCGCCTTCTTCGCCGTCTTCATCGGCAGCGGGCTGTTGCTGATGCTGTGCCAGCGAGAACACAGCTTCGACCGCCAGCCCCCGGCGCAACTGAGCCGGCTGGCCAGAGCCGGCGTGGCCCTGACCATGTTGCTGCTCTTGGGCAACGCCCTGTCCGTGTTCCTCGAATGCGGCCTGGCGGCCTGCGGAGAAAGCCCGATCAACTATCTGCTGCTTAACTAAACCCGCCCCGCGCCGCCGCTAGATCGACCAATCCTCGTCCGGCGCGGCGGCGCGCGCCGCCGGCGCTTCCGGCCGCAGCACCAGCCACAGCGCCAGCGCGATCAAACCGCCGCCCAGGGCCTGGGATAGCGTCGCCGTCTCGCCCAGCGCCAGCCAACTCCAGAAAATGCCGAAGGGCGGAATCAAGAACGTCACCGTCAACGCCTTCAGCGGGCCGACGTCGGCTATCAAGCGGAAGTACAAGATATAGGCCAGCGAAGTACACAGCAGGCCCAGGGCCAGCATCGCCAGCCACACTTCCGCTCCCGCCGCCGGCCACCTCAAGGGCTGCGCGCTTGCCTGCCACGCCATGAACGGCAACAGCAACACCACCGCGCCCAGCTGGCTGCCCAAAGCCACCACGCGGCTATCCAGGCCGCCCCGGTCCGCTATCCAGCGCCGGGTCAGAAACCCCGCCAGCCCATAGCAGGCGGTGGCCGTCAGACAAACCGCCACGCCCCACAGCGCTTCCGGCCCCGCGGCCGGCCCCGTCCGTGTCAACACCGCCACGCCCGCCAAACCAATCAATACACCGGCCAGCTTGTTGGCGGTAATACGTTCTCCAAACGCCGCCGCGCCGATCAACACCCCCATCAGCGGCGTGCTGGCGTTCAAGATCGCGCTATAACCGGCCGGCAACACCCGGGCCGCCAGCGCGAACAGCAGAAAAGGCAGGCCGGAATTGATCACCCCCAGCATCATGGTGGCGGCCAGCTTGCCCTTGAAGGACAAACGCACCCGCAGCAAGGCGATCAACCCCAACAGGCCCACCGCCCCCAGCGCCACCCGGCCAAACGCCGTGGGCAACGCACCCAGCGTAGGCGCGGCGATGCGCATGAACAAAAAACTGCCACCCCACAAAGCCGCCAACAGCAGCAAACGACTCAAGCTCGCCATCCCCATGATGCCTCTCCCTTCGCCTTGTATTTAACTTTGCTAAACCAGATACTGAAATCATCAACCGCAAAGATGCGGCGAACAAACGATTTTTCCTGCTTGATGATTTAGAAAATCTAAACGGATATGCCCAAACCGCCGCTGGACTCCCTCCGCTTCTTTGAAGCCGCCGCAAGACGGCTCAGCGTCAAGCAGGCCGCCGAAGAACTGCACGTCACGCCCGGCGCCGTCTCCCAGCAACTGCGCAAACTTGAAAGCTTCCTCGGCCAGCCCTTGTTTGAACGCCGCGCCCGCGGCCTGGCGCTCAACGCCGCCGGCCGCGACTACCTGGACGCCTGCCGCCAAGCGCTGGACCTGATAGACCACGCCACCGCGCGGCTGACCGGCGCGCGCCGGGTGATCCTGCTCAGTTGCACCCCATCGTTTGGCGCGCAATGGCTGCTGCCCCGGCTACAGGGCTTCATGCGCGAGCACCCGCATATCGACGTCCACGTCAGCACCGGCAACCGCGTGGTCGACCTCGCTTCGGAAAACATCCACTTCGCCGTGCGCCACGGCCTGGGCGACTACCCCGGCCTCAACGCCTGCAAGCTGCTGGACGACGAACTGACGCCGGTATGCGCTCCCACGCTGCCGGCGCGGCTGGACGCCCTCAGCGGGGAACAGCTGCTGCACGACGAACACCGCGGCGATTGGCGGCTATGGAGCCGCGCCGCCGGCCTGGAACTGGACTGCGACCAAGGCGTGGTCTGCGTGGACTCCAACGCCGCCATCGAAGCCGCGCTGGCCGGCCGCGGCTACGCGCTGGCGCGGCGCTCCTTGCTGCAAGCCGAACTGGCCGCCGGCCGGCTGCGCGAACTCCCCGCGCCGCCGCTACGAAGCGATCTCGCTTATTACCTGATACACCGCCCGGACCTCCTGCGCGACCCGGAAATGGGCTTCTTCAAACAATGGCTGCTGGAACAAGCCGCGGCCGCCCAAAACAAAAGCCCGCCGGGCGGCGGGCTTGTTGCGCAACAGCGTCTTGACTGAAGGCTTACAGACGCACGTTCTCGATGCGAGTCACATGCGGCGGCTTGCCGCCCAGCGGCTGATAGATGTACACCGCCACCAGATGCGGCTGCGCGCCGGGATACACCACCTCCGCGCTAGCCAGGAAAATATAGTTTTCCCCGGCCACCACCTGCGTGGACACCGCCAACGGCACGTATTTCACGCCCAGCAAACCTTCCGTGGCCTGATGGAAAACCTTGCGGTCCTTTTCATCCACCGGCCGGAAACCGGACCAACCACCCAGCAATTGTTCAGACATGTCATGCTCCCGTAATGAGTTATCCAACACTGGAAACAACACGGAGCCAGCTTTGCCCGCCCCGCCCAATGCCGGTATAGCTAGGGCATCCGCGCCTGGGCAAGGATTTAGTTATTACTACGTAATTCATATTTAAAACTAAATTCCCATTTATCATTTTCATATCACCAAACAGACTGTGGGTAGGCTATCGGCATTGCAGGTCAAACCGCGCTGCCCATGAAAAAAGCCCCAAAAAGGGGCTGAAACGGGAATCTCGCCAGCCTCTGACTACGCACATCGCGAGCCAACACTCAGAGGCTGTTCAAAGTCTCGCAGGCAAGAGCGAGACTTTAAAAATTCAAGGCCCAATCCGGCTGCAAATCCTTGATCAACTGCGACGGCAGGCGTTCGCCCTCCACCAGCAAGGAGCATTCCAGCGAGAAATGCTTGGGATCAGACTTTGAAGCGATCAGCAACAAACGCGGCACATCCGCGTACTGCTGCGAAGGCTTGATGGTTTTCCACGCGCCCTTGTCCCATTGGCGGAACAACGTACAAACGCCACCCTTTTCCTTGGAGCAGGTGAACTTCAGATCCGGCCGCTGAGCCACGAACTGCTTGAGCGTCATATCCCGCTGACCCAGCAAGCGAAAGCCCCAGTTATAGGCTTCCGACACACCGTTGACGTCTGTCGGGCTATTGGTGAAGTGGTAGTGCTCTTCCACGTAATTACGCAAGGCCCATTGCGGGGTCAGCGCTACCGGCTCCTCGATTGCGGAGTGGCGTAACAGCGAGGTCAAACCTTCGGACGCGCCGCTGACGTCTTCCTCCATCTCCCGAGCTTGATCGCGAATAGGCTGCATCCGCAATGCGGCACGGCCGTTTTCCACCGTCACCGGCAGGCCGGGAATAGCCTTGCCCGGTTGGGCTATGTAGCGAAAGAAACTGCCGTCGCAATTGAAAATCTGGCGCAGCGCCTCATCGTCGGCATGGGCTTGCAGGCTGAGCAACAAGAAGGGCAAGAGTTTTTTCATTGGATTTGAACTGAGCTTTTTAGAAAGCCGACGATGCTAACATAGAAATTACATTTTCATTTTTGACTATATTTACAAGAACATACGCATTTATCATCATTTGCCACTCAATTTTCGAGCCCGCACCGCTGGCGCCCCACCTTGCGCCGTCATGCCCAAGCAACAGTATTCACGACAGGATCAAAATAGATTTGCAATTTGACAACCAGTTGTCAATAATGGCAACCAGTTGTCAAAAAGGAAGCCGCATGCCATCAAACCCAAGCCATCGCCCACAGCGCATCACCGATCTGATGCTGCTGATCTTCCGCCTAAACGGCACCCTGCTGGACAGAGGCGATCAACTGGTAGCCCACCTGGGCATCAATAGCGCGCGCTGGCAAGTGCTGGGCGCGGCGGGCCTGGCGGGCGAAGCGCAAACCGCGCCTCAAATCGCCGCCCGCATGGGCATCAGCCGCCAAGGCGCGCAAAAGCAACTGCACAAGCTGGTGGAAGAAGGCTATTTCGACGTGCTGCCCAACCCCCAACACGCCCGCTCCCCGCTGTACCGGCTGAGCGCCAAGGGAGAACGCACCGTGGCCGGCACCCAGCGCAGCCAGGCGCAATGGACGGAGCAACTGGCGCGGCACCTGCCCGACGCGGATTTCGACGCCGCCTGCCACACCCTGCAACAGCTGCTGAGCACGCTGGACACGCTCAGCCCCCCCATTGGAGAAGAGTCATGAACCGCACGCTCAAACTGATTCACTTCATCGCGCTGGCCTTGTTTCTGGGCAGCATCCTGGCCTGGGTTGTGCTGTCCGAAACTGGCCCGGCCACGCCGGCCCTGCTGGCGCAAACGCGGCAGCAAATCCATATCGGCACCTGGGCGCTGACCGTGCCCGGCCTGTGGCTGATGCTGATCAGCGGCCTGCTGCTGGGCTACCGGCGCTACGGCCCGCGCAACCGCTTCTTCCAGCTCAAGCTGGGCCTGACGCTGCTGATCCTGCTCAACGCCTCTTTCGTGGTGGTGCCGGCGGTGGATATGGCCAATCAACTGGCCCAGGCCGCGCTGCTCAATGGCGCGCTGAGCGCGGACTTCCACGCCGCGACTTTGCGCGAAGCCATAGGCGGCGGGCTCAACATCCTGCTGATCGTGGCCACCGCAGCGGTTGGCGTCTGGCGGCCCGGCGTTCGCGCTCGCGCGGCGGGAAACATCCCGTCAATTGGCTGAGGGAGGCTTGGGCATCAAGCCGTATGAGCGGCTCCGCTCACACCTGTTCTTTTTCAATAAAATGCCCCGCCAGCATCAGCAGGCGGGGCATTTTACAATCAGCTCAAGCGCGGTTTGACCCAGGCCAGGCCGCGCTTAAATCCGCTCAACGTCTACGCTTGCCTTCCAGGCACGCCATCAGATCCCGGCTGCGCTGCAACTGGTGCATCGCCTCCACGTGGCGATACAAGTTCAACTGCCGCCCGGCCACGCACAGCAAGGTCTCCAGATAGTTGAAAAAGCCGCGGCGCAAGCCGTTGCGGTGGCTGCGGTCGCTGTGGTCCATATCCCTGGCAATGCGCAGCAGCAAGCCGCGGCCGGCGTCCAGCTCATTGCTTTTCAGCCACTGCGCCAGGTGCGCGGCATACTGGCGGCCCAGCATGCAGGCCTCGGCGTAATCCTCGGGTTCGGCCGGTTGCCAGTAATGCGGATGATTGCGGCCCAGAATAAAGCGGACAAAAGGAAGGCGGGTTGCCTTGGTTTCCACGGAAACACAGCGGTACTGCGAGCGCCGCAGCGCCGGCTGTTGCGGGGAAATGCTGTCCTGCTGGACGGCGGGATCCTTGGAATGGGATGGAGTGGATTCGATGTGGGGCATCGGACGGACTGGCTTCGCCATTGCAACCTCCTTAAATGAAGGGCCTGGCCGCTAGACGCGGCAAGGCGGGCACATGACAAGGCTGGTCTCACCGCTCCCTCGGACCGGCGCGCCCGTAGGCGCCCCTGCCACGGCCCGCCCAGATTCAGGCAAAGCAATAGCAACCGGACACGAAAAAGCCGCGAAATCGCGGCGTGTCCGCCGGGGGAGACATACAGGAGACCAGTCCCGGCGCTGTTTGTATGGCAGCGCGGGGCCATTGTTGGCTAGATGACGGGGGGAGTCAAGCCACTGAAGCCAGTAGCAGCCGTGGTTTGGACGACTAACAATAGACGCAAAGCCCTCCTTCCATACTTCCTTGTAGTGTTATACAAACAACTCCATCTCATCCTTATAAGGCATCACCGGGTCATACAGTTGTTGGTATGCTCTCCCTACCGCACCTGTAAACAAAATCAGGTCTGGTCGTCGAGTACCACTTTCTAAAATGTTCGATGTTGCAATACCTGGATAAGGGTCAATATAGTAAATTCTCTTTACCCCAATTTGATAAGATTTTTTTGAACATAGTTCACATGGACTTGCTGTTGTAAACAGGCACCCACCCGCAGCACCTCCTCCACGTGTCGCCAACTGAAGAAAAGCATTCTCTTCAGCATGTAGTGCTCTTGTATGCACCTGGTTTTTTATACCTGTCATTTTATTATATACATCCTTAAAACAATACGAAAAAACTCTTCCCTTTTTTTGAACATCTTGCACAATCGCAATATATTTACCTTTAACCTTACTTTGAAATCCTTCATTTTCTAGTTCAAATTTACTATAAGCATCCAGATCATGCCCTCGAAGATAGTATGCTGCATTTCTCAACAAACAAGGGACCTGGCCTCTTGCCACATCATTCCACCCGATAGATAAAACAGAATAATTATCATCAGTAACCACTGCACCAACCTGCCTAGACAAACACCCAGAATTCAGCTTTGCAGTAATGGCAATCTGCATGCATCGCTCAATTGACGTGGGCGTTATCAACCCTGGCCTCCGCATAAGAGATACATAAGTTATCAGCTTATCAGCTAACGCAGCAGGGTTTGAACGCCCTTCAACATAGCTCTCATCTGGATTGCTCAAATAGATATCACACTTCCCAAGACAAGCACTCACGTTTTGACTAGCCACCTTGCCATGCAAAGCAGCATCAGCAGATTCTTTTAATTTATCCCGCTCCTCTTTGGACACATCCAAGCTATCAATTGGTGCCCCTTCTTTAAAATCCAACCTTGCGACACTAGAATAATCCATATCCTTCTTCAATAGTCTTGCTCGACGCACACTATCATCAACAGTAATTCCAACTAGGTAAAATGCCGAAAATCTATCTTTAAAATAAGATGCTTCAAAAGGATTTCTAATCGCATCAATCACATAATAATTTTTCTTAACACCAGAATCACTCGAAGCCTTCCTGTAAGCATTTACCACTTGAGCTATTCTTTTTGGTATCCTTTGTATTGCACTACCATCCGCCACTTTCCCATCAATCGTACCAAATGCTCTTACCTTATTACCAATCGCCTGATACAACTTAGTATACTCAGACAACTCTATATTTCTTTTAACCCTATCGTTCAACTGAAAAGCTTTTTCATATTGTTCATGTGGGCCCAACCTTTTAAACCCAACCGCATCAAAATCTTCAAACAGCCTCCTAAAGGAGGCTAACTCCAGTTCTTTTAAAAAAAAATTGCGAGCCCTTACACTTACATCCAACAGAAACATAGTTAGTACAGCACTTACACTTATTACCGTAAACTGCGTCCACTGTGAACGCGCATAGTTATATACTATAAGCGCTTTTCTTTTTTCATTTCCCGACAACAAATTAACATCCGGCAATTTAATACTATCAAACCTTTCATTTGAAAGTATCTGTGCTGCAGTAGAGCACCCACTCCCAGTCCAACCTGTCAAACCCAATAAAATAAAATCATCTCGTTCTTGATATAATGACTCATAAATTTCTTTATTATAATTATCCACAAAACCCCCTTGTCATATCAATAAGACAAAATAAAGCACGCAAAGCGTGCTTTATTTTTACAACATCATGAAAGCTTAGCCAACTGCACCTTGATCTTGTCCAGCTTGTCGTTCAACTCGGCCAACTGCGCCTTGTCGCGCTCCACCAAGTGGGCCGGGGCTTTGTCGACATAGCCCGGCTTTTCCAATTTGGCGGTGAGCTTGGCCAGTTCGGCTTCCGCCTTGCCCTGCTCCTTGGTCAGGCGCGCGGTTTCCGCCGCTTTGTCCACTTCCACCTTCAGCATCAGGCGGGCGTCGCCGGAGATGGCCACCGGTGCGTCGTCTTCCGGCAGCGCGGCAACGATGGAGCCTTCGGTCAGCCGCGCCAGCAGTTTCAGGTAGGGCACGAAGTCCGCCACCGTGGCGTCGCCGGTTTCGATGAACAGCGGGGCTTTGACGGCCGGGCCAATGCCCATTTCGCCGCGCAGATTGCGCACCGCGTTGACCATGTCCTTGAACGCGTCCATGCGGGTGTTGGCGGCGGCGTTGATCTTGCCGGCGTCCGCCGCCGGCCACGGGGCCAGCATGATGGACGGGGCGCTCTTTGCGTTGGCCAGCGGGGCCACGGTCTGCCACAGCTCTTCCGTGATAAAGGGCATCAGCGGGTGGGTCAGGCGCAGCGCCACTTCCAGCACGCGGACGATGGTGCGGCGGGTGGCCCGCTGCTGGGCTTCGTTGCCGGTTTGCAGCTGCACCTTGGCCAGTTCCACGTACCAGTCGCAGTACTCGTTCCAGATGAATTCGTAAATGGTCTGGGCGGCGATGTCGAAGCGGTAGGTTTCCAGCGCGTTGGTGACGTCGATTTCGGCCTGTTGCAGGCGGCCGATGATCCACTGGTCAACAAAGCTGTATTCCAGCGGCAGGCTTTCGTCCTGGCCGCAGTCCTTGCCTTCCACGTTCATCATTACGAAGCGGGTGGCGTTCCACAGCTTGTTGCAGAAGTTGCGGTAGCCTTCGGCGCGTTTGAAGTCGAAGTTGACGCTGCGGCCCAGGGTGGCGTAGCTGGCCATGGTGAAGCGCAGCGCGTCCGTGCCGTAAGCCGGAATGCCTTCCGGGAACAGCTTTTCCGTGGCCTTGGCGATGGCCGGGGCTTTTTCCGGGCGGCGCAGGCCGGTGGTGCGCTTGGTCACCAGCGGTTCCAGCGCGATGCCGTCGATCAGGTCCACCGGGTCGATGACGTTGCCCTCGGACTTGGACATCTTCTTGCCTTCGTGGTCTCGCACCATGCCGTGGATGTACACGTCGCGGAACGGGACCTTGCCGGTGAAGTGCTTGGTCATCATGATCATCCGGGCAACCCAGAAGAAGATGATTTCGTAGCCGGTCACCAGCACGTTGGAGGTGAGGAAGGCGCGCAGGTCCGGGGTGTCGTTGGGCCAGCCCAGGGTGGAGAACGGCACCAGGGCGGCGCTGAACCAGGTATCCAGCACGTCTTGTTCGCGACGCAGGGTCTTGCCCGGCGCTTGCGCCTGGGCGTCGGCCTCGCTGCGGGCCACGTAGATGTTGCCGTCTTCGTCGTACCAGGCCGGGATTTGGTGGCCCCACCACAGCTGGCGGCTGATACACCAGTCCTGGATGTTTTTCATCCACTGGTTGTAGGTGTTGACCCAGTTTTCCGGGATGAAGCGCACTTCGCCGCTTTCCACGGCTTCAATGGCTTTGGCGGCGATGGATTGGCCGGTGGGGTCCGGATTGCCGTCTTTGTCCAGGGCCACTTTATCCATGGCCACGAACCATTGGTCGGTCAGCAGCGGCTCGATCACGGTGCCGGTGCGGTCGCCGCGCGGCACCATCAGTTTGTGCGGCTTGGTGTCCAGCAGATAGCCCTGGGCTTGCAGGTCCGCCAGCATGGCTTTGCGCGCGTCCTGGGTGCTGAGGCCGGCGTAGGCGGCCGGCAGTTCTATCGTGCCCTGGGCGCTGCCGTCGAAGCCGAAGATCTGGGCCTTGGCCAGGATTTTGGCTTCCAGGCTCATCACGTTGATGAGCTGGGTGCTGTGGCGCTTGCCCACTTGGTAGTCGTTGAAATCGTGCGCCGGGGTGATTTTGACGAAGCCGGTGCCGAACTCCTTGTCCACGTATTCGTCCGCGATCACCGGGATCTGGCGGCCGGTGAGCGGCAGTTCCAGCTGCTTGCCCAGCAGGTGCTGATAGCGCTCGTCGTCCGGGGCGATGGCCACGGCCACGTCGCCCAGCAGGGTTTCCGGACGGGTGGTGGCGACGGTGACGAATTCGTCGCTACCCACCACCGGGTATTTGATGTGCCACATGTGGCCGTCTTCTTCCTCGGAGATCACTTCGAGGTCGGAGATGGCGGTGCCCAGCTTGGAGTCCCAGTTGGACAGGCGCTTGCCGCGATAGATCAGGCCTTGTTCAAACAGGCGGACGAAGACTTCGGTCACCACTTCGGCGCGGGTGTCATCCATGGTGAAGTATTCGCGGCCCCAATCCACGGAGCAGCCCACGCGGCGCATCTGGCTGGTGATGGTGCCGCCGGATTGTTCTTTCCATTCCCACACTTTGGCGGTGAAGGCGTCGCGGCCCAGGTCGTGGCGGTTAATGCCTTGCTCGGCCAGTTGGCGCTCCACCACGATTTGGGTGGCGATGCCGGCGTGGTCCGTGCCGGGAATCCACACGGTGTTGTCGCCCTTCATCCGGTAATACCGGGTCAGACCGTCCATAATAGTCTGATTAAAGGCGTGGCCCATGTGCAGGGTGCCGGTGACGTTGGGCGGCGGCAGCTGGATGGCGAAGGACGGTTTGGCGGTGTCCATGCTGGGCTTGAAGTAGCCGGCCTGTTCCCACTGCGCGTACCAGCGACGTTCGATGTCGCCGGGTTCAAAGCTTTTGGCAAGTTCCATGGTGATGAATCGTAGTTCTTCTAGAATGGAAAAAATGGGTCGATTATACCCGGTTTTGGAGTGTTCTCCGAGAGCCGGCGCGGGCGAATCAGGCGGTAGCCAAGGGATAAGCGGACGATGAGCGAAGAAACGCGCGTTTTGGTGATTGAAGACAGCATGGTGTTGATCCGCCCCTTGTGCCGCATGGTGGAGGAAATCGGCCTATCGCCGCTGCCGGTGTGCTCGCAGCTGGAGGTGCGCGAGGCGCTGGCCTCCGGCCAGCACTTCCTGGCCGCGGTGGCGGATTACAACCTGCCGGACTCTCCCGCCGGCGAGCATTTGCCGCTGTTGTTCCAGCAGGCGATTCCCACCATCGTGCTGACTTCGCGCACCGACGGCGAGGTGCGCGACCGCATCTTGCAGCTGCCGGTGGTGGATTACGTGAGCAAGGAAAGCCCGGCCGCCTTCGATTACGTGATGCGGATGCTGACCCGCATTCGCAAGAACCCGGGCATCAAAGTGCTGGTGGTGGACGATTCCGCGTCCTACCGCCAGTTTCTGCGCGAGAACCTGGAGCGCCACCGCTATCAGGTGCTGGAGGCGGAGGATGCCAAGCAGGCGCTGGAGATTTTGCACCGCGACAAGCATATCAAGCTGGTGCTGAGCGACAACGACATGCCGGGCATGGACGGGGTGCGGATGACCAGCACGATACGCCGCTTTCTGGATCACGACCGCCTGGCCATCATCGGCATTTCCGGCAACCAGGACCCCACCATGACCACGCGCTTCATCAAGGCGGGGGCGGACGACTTTCTGCAAAAGCCGTTTAATTTTGAGGAGTTTTTCTGCCGCGTCACCCGCAATGTGGAGTTTGTGGAGAACCTGGAATCCCTGAAGGAAACCGCGGACCGCGACCCGCTGACCAATTTGTCCAACCGCCGGCACTTTTTTGAGCAGGTGATGCAGTTGAAGAACGGCTACGGTGTGGCGGTGCTGGATATCGACCACTTCAAGCGGGTGAACGATCAGTACGGCCACGATGTGGGCGATCAGGTGATCTGCAACACCGCGCGGCTGATGGAGCAGTTTTTCCCGGACGGCATTGTGGCGCGCTTTGGCGGCGAGGAGTTTGTGATTCTCAGCCCCAGCCCCATCGAGCTGGACATGGTGTGCCGGCTGGAGAGCCTGCGCCTGGCGATAGAGAGCTGCATCCTGACCACCGCCAAGGGCGGGCTGCGCTATACGGTGAGCATTGGCGTGGCGGCGTCGGACATGCCGGAGGTCAGCCGGCTGCTGAAGCTGGCGGACGAACGGCTGTATCACGCTAAACAGCATGGCCGCAATCAGGTGTGCGGCGGCTGAAGAGCGTCATAGCCGGCGCTTTGCCGCTTTGCCCCGCTCTTGGCCGCTCCCCGCCCAAATGGCCAGTTCGCCGTTTGTTTGCGCCGGGACGCCGCCTATAATGACATCGCTTTTTCCGTTCCTTCCGCGCGGCCCCGCGCTTCCCCCGGAGCCGGCGTTTCAACCGGATATCCGCCATGAGCCATCATCACCCGCACGGTCCAGGCTGCGCCTGCTGCACTCTTCCTTTGTTGGCTCAGTTGCACGATGAGCTGTCCGAGCGGCCCGACTGGCAGGACGAGGCCAAGCGGCTGATCCGCCAGCAGGAAAAACATTTGCTGCCGCCCTCGCCGCCTCAGACGCTGATCATTTACGGCGGGCCCATCCATACCCTGGCCAGCAGCGGACGGCAAACGGTGGACGCCATCGGCATCGCCAAGGGCCGAATTGCGGCCACCGGTTCATGCGAGGAGGTGCGGCAGGCCATGGCCGCCGCCGGGCATAAAAAACCGGAGGAGATGTCGCTGGAAGGCGCCACCTTGCTGCCCGGTTTCGTCGATCCCCATATGCACATCCTCCCCAGCGCGCTGTTTTCGTCCTGGCAGTACGTGGGCGCGTTCTCCGGCCAGACGCTGACGCCGGATTACGGCATTGCGGGCGTGGAAAACACGGTGCGCGCGGCGCTGGCCGATCCCAAAAAACAGCAAAAGGCCAAGGACGGCACGGCCTGGGTGTTGGGCTTCGGCCTGGATCCTTCGCTGATGCGGGTCTGGACCGAACCGGACCTGGACTGGTTTGCCCAGTTTGGCGACTCACTCCCGATTTTCCTGATGAACGCTTCCGGCCACATCGGCTACGCCAACGCGCCGGCGCTGGCCAAAGCCGGCATCAGCCCGGAATGCAAGGGGGTGCTGGTGGAGGAGCAGGTGCTGCAGATGATGCCCGCGCTGCCCTCCCCGTCCCCGGCCGCCTTGCTTTCCAGCATCAGCCAGGTGCTGCACGGCGCGGCCAAGATGGGCAATACCACGCTGTTCGACGCCGGCCTGGGGTCCGGCAAAGGGCTGTTCGAGGTCTTGCTGCTGGACTTGGTGGCCCAGACCGCGTTGAACCCGGTGCGCATCGCCGCCGCGCTGTTTTCCAACGAAACCCGGCAGATGGACGAGTGGACCCGCTTGTTCCGCCCGGACCTGAACGGCATGGAGGACAAGCGCTTCAGCATCAAGGCGCTGAAACTGGTGTCGGACGGCTCCAACCAAGGGCTGACCGGTTTTCAGACCGAGGCCTACAAATGCTATCCGGAACACCAGGTGCCCAATGTGCCAGCCACCGGGCTGTTCAATTTCCGCCCGCCCAGCGCCTTCGCCCCGCATTTGCGGCAGGCGGTGGAGCACGGCTGGCCGGCCATGGTGCACGCCAACGGCGACCGCGCCATCGACGAGGTGCTGCAGGCTTACGAACACGCGCTCAACCACCCCTTAGCGCCGCTGCGGCCGGATTGCGCCGGCACGCGGCTGCGTCATCGCATCGAGCACGCTTCGCTCTTGACCGACGAGCACATCTCCCAGATGGCGCAGCTTCAGCTGTCGCCCAGTTTTTTGATAGGCCACGTCGGCTATTGGGGCCGCGCCTTCCAGCAAACCATTCTGGGCGAGGCGCGCGCCAAGCTGCTGGACCGCTGCCTGTCCGCCAAGCGCGCCGGCCTGCGCATCAGCCTGCACTCCGACCACTTTGTCACCCCGCTGGGCGGCCTGCGCATGATGGAGCAGGCGATATTCCGCGTGATGGAGGCCGCGCCGGAACAGGCAGGCGGCAATCCGGCGCTGAACCCGGCGGAGCGGCTGGACCGGCTCAGCGCGCTGCGCGCGGTAACGCTGGACGCCGCCTGGCAGTGCCATATGGACCATATCGTCGGTTCGCTGGAACCGGGCAAGCTGGCGGACTTGGTAGTGCTTGAGCAGGACCCGCTGGACCCGGCGGTGAGCAATCTGCGCGATATCGCGGTGCTGCAAACCTGGCGCTCCGGCGCGCCGGTGTATCTGCATGCCAAGCTGGGATGCGCGACGGAATCCGCGCCGCCGGCCTGAGAGCCTGTTCATGGCCTCGCGAGCAAGGGCGAGACAAGGCGAAAACGAGCGAAAAAGCGGAATGGTCGAGGGGTGCATGAACATTTTGAGCGTGCACTCACCGTGCAACCCTCCACGAAGCGCAGCAGGCTTTGAACAGGTTCTGAGGCGCGCGGCGCCGCATGGGCCCAGCGCAGGCGAGGCCTTGCTCAGCTTTTGTCAGCCTCGCAAGCTTGCCATTGGCATATAATTCACCCTGTGCGCGGCGTCGCCGCGCCGTCCCGACGCCATGCACAGGAGCGCCCCATGTCCCTACCCCATCAACCCGGCTGCGCGTGTTGCACTCTGCCCAGCTTGTCCTCGCAACTGGATGAACTGCAACACCATAACTGGACCGAGAGCCTGGCCAGCTTGGTCCGCACTGCCGTAGAACGCGCCAAGCTGGCGCTGCATCAGGACGCGGCAATCTTTCACGGCGGGCCCATCTATACGCTGCAAGGCGGCCAGCCCAGCCGCGTGGACGCCTTGGGCATCGCCCACGGCAAGGTGATCTCCGTGGGCAGCCTGCAGCAGGTGGAAGCCGATATGCGCGCGCAGCCGCGCGCCGAGCTTATCAATCTGCGCGGCAAAACCTTGCTGCCCGGCATGATAGATCCGCACACACACATCTTGCCCAGCGCGCTGTACCGCAACTGGATCAATCTGAGCCCCTTCGAGGGCCAGATCCTGCGGCCGGGCTACAATCTGGCCTGGGTCGCCGAACAACTGCGCGGCCAACTGCCCAGCCATAGCGGCCACACCCTCAACGGCGAGCCGCGCTGGCTGACCGGCTTTGCCGTCGATCCCTCGCTGATGTGCCCCTGGGAAGAGCCGGATCTGGACTTCCTCGACAACATCAGCTCGGAAGTACCTATCTTTCTGATCAACGCCTCCAGCCATCTGGGCTACGCCAACACGCCGGCGATGAAACTGGCCGGCTTGTCGACCGACAACAAGGGCGTAACCACCGAGGCCGAGATTGGCAAGCTGCTGGCGGTGATCCCCGGCCTGGCCGCGCCGCATGTGCTGTCCAAGGTCCAGGAAGTTCTACACGACGCTGCCGCCAACGGCATCACCACGCTATTCGATGCCGGCCTGGGCGCCGGCCTGGGGCCGCTGGAAATCACGCTGATGCGCGCCTTCGCCCAGAGCCCGCTGGCGCCGGTTCGGATAGGCGCCGCGCTGTACGGCAACCCAGACTGGCTGCAAGAGCAGTGGCTACAAACCTATCAGCTCAACCATAACAAGCACGATGACGACCGCTTCAGCGTCCGCGCGCTCAAGCTGATAGCCGACGGTTCCAATCAGGGCCTGACCGGCTACCAATCGCAGGATTATTGCTGCGCGGATGAGCACCACGTGCCCGGCGTTTCGCCGCGAGGTCTGCTCAACTTCACGCCGCCGACCACATTCGCCACCCGGCTGCAAACCGCGCTGAACGCCGGCTGGCCGGTGCTGGTGCACGCCAACGGCGATCAGGCGGTGGACTATGTGCTGGCTAGCTTCGAGCTGGCGCTGTTCGACGAAAACGCCAAGGACGGCACGCCCAATCCCAAACTGGCGCTGCGCTCGCGCATTGAGCACTGCTCGCTGCTGAGCGACGCCAGCATCGCCACCATGGCGCGGCTGAAACTGTCGCCCAGCTTCCTGATCGGCCACGTAGGCTACTGGGGCCAGGTGTTCAAGACCACCATTCTGGGCCGCGAGCGCGCCCAGATGCTGGACCGCTGCCAGTCCGCCCTCAAGGCCGGCCTTCGCATCAGCCTGCATTCGGACCACTTCGTGTCGCCGCTGGGCACGCTGCGGATGATGGAGCAGGCGGTGACGCGGGTGATGGAGGCGGACCCGGAACGGCAGCCGCTGAACCCGGCGGAATGCCTGGACCGCATCTCCGCGCTGCGCGCGGTGACGCTGGACGCCGCATGGCAATGCCATATGGACCACATCGTCGGCTCGCTGGAACCGGGCAAGCTGGCGGACATGGTCATTCTGCAAAAGGATCCGCTGGACCCGTCGGTGCCGGCCGGCTCGCTGCGCGACATTCCTATCCATCAAACCTGGCTGGCCGGCAAGCCGGTCTATCAAAACCCCGACACCCACTGAGCGGCTCCCAACGCGCAAAACAAAACCGGCCGGGATTCCCGGCCGGTTTTTGCGTTGCGGACTCGGATTGGAGCCCGGCCTTCACAGAGCCTGTTCATAGTCTCACAAGCCAAGAACGGGCTGACGATCGTAAACAGGTTTTCAGTGCGCCACGGACTTGGACATCAAATTCATCACCAACACCCCCGCCACGATCAAGCCCATGCCTATCATTGCCGGCGCATCCAGCTTCTGCCCATATAAAACCCAGCCCACGATGGATACCAGCACAATGCCGACGCCGGACCACAGCGCGTACGCCACGCCCACCGGGATCTGGCGCAGGGTCAGCGACAGCATGTAGAAGGCCAGCAGATAGCCGGCGCCGGTCAGCAAGGACGGGCCCAGGCGGGTAAAGCCTTCCGACGCTTTCAGCGAGGAGGTGGCGATCACCTCGCTGACGATGGCGACGGCCAGGAACAACCAGGTTTTCATTCAAGACTCCAGTTCAGCGCACGGCTTGCCGCCGCGCATGCGCAGTTTGGCGCGTAGCGAGTCGTACAGCCAGTTGAATATATAAGTGTAAGGCAGGAAGAAGGCGAAGAAGCCCAAATCCAGCAGGAAGGCCTGCCAGTAACTGACGTTCAGCCACCAGGCCGCCAAGGGCACCAGCATGATCACCAACCCGCCTTCGAACATCAGCGCATGCAAGGTGCGCACGCCCACGGTGCGGCTCCAGCCCATCGCCGCTTCCATGCGGTCGAACAACATATTGAACACTACGTTCCACATCATGGCGGCGGTGGACATCATGAAGGCCAGCGCGCCCATATGCAGCAGGCTTTGCTCCATCACCAAGGAGGCCAGCGGCACCAGCATGGCCATCGCGCACAGCTCGTACATCACGGCGTGGAAGCCGCGCTCCAGCCAGGATTTTTGTTTGTTCATGTTATTTCCCAATCATGACCGTATAAAGACAGCCGCTATTCTGATTGGTTTTTCGGATGGTTGAAAAATAATAACCATCGGTAAAACCGATGCATTAAGCCAGACCGGCGCGCGCGCGGCTCAGGCGCCGCAGCAGGCTGGCGCGCAGCCCGTCGTACAGCCAGTTGAAGACGAAGGTATAGGGCAGGAAGAACAGGAAGAAGCCGATGTCCAGCAAGAAGGCTTGCCAGTAGCTGATCTGCAGCCACCACGCCGCCAGCGGCACCAGCAGGGTCACCAGCCCGCCCTCGAACAGCAGCGCGTGCACCACGCGCAGCGCCGGCGTGCGCGCCCAGCCGCGGCGGCGCTCCCAGCGTTCGAACAGGCTGTTGAACACAATGTTCCACGACATCGCCACGCTGGTCATCATCAGCGCCAGCATGCCGATCTGCGCGGTGTCCTGCTTTAGCAGCAGCGTAGCCAACAACATCAGCAGGCTGATGGCGCACAGTTCGTAAGTCACGGCGTAGAAGGCGCGTTCCAGCCAGGATTTCTTTACATGCATCGATTCTCCTTGATCCGCCGCGGCGTTTGGAAGCAGTTTGCGATCTGCTGCGCCGCGGCTTGATTAGCAAGACAATGACGCGATTTTTATTGGTTTTTCGGATAGGATAAAGATAGGTTTAATCGGAGAAACCGATATGAGTATGTCGCTAGACGCGCTGGCGGCGTTTGCCAACGCCGCCGAACTGGGCTCTTTTTCCGCCGCGGCGCGGCGGCTGGGCAAAAGTCAGTCCACCATCAGCGAGGCCATCGCCAACCTGGAGATAGACCTGGCGGTGCAGTTGTTCGACCGCGGCAGCCGCCAGCCCACGCTGACCCAGGCCGGCCGCCACCTGCTGGGCTATGCACGGCAGATGCTGGCGATTGGCGATGAATTGAATCAGCAGGCGCAGTTGCTGACCGCCGGGCTGGAGCCCCGGCTGACCCTGGTGCTGTCGGACACGTATCAGTCTTCGCGTTTTCAGGAAGTGACTCGCCAACTGGAACAGAACTTCGAGGCGCTGGAACTGGAATGCCTGGTGGGCGAACAGGACGATGTGCTGGATTTGATCCAGACCGGACGCGCGCACCTGGGCTGCATGGCGGCGCAGAAGCAGTACCCGGCCGATATCGGCCACGCCACGCTGGGCGAGGTTAGCGAAGTGGCCCTGTATGTGGCGCGCAGCCATCCGCTGGCGGCGCTGGAACAGGTGGACCGGCAGGCGCTGAGCCGCCACCGCGAACTGCGGCTCAACACCTATACCGAAAGCAAACCGGAAACCATAAGCCGGCGCTGCTGGTTCGCGCCCAGCTATCTGATGCTGCTGGAGATGGCGATTCTGGGCGCGGGCTGGGCCGAGCTGCCGCGCTGGCTGGCGGACTCCTTCGGCGCGGAGCGGCTGCGCGAGCTGCGCGCGCCGGGCTGGCCCAAGGCGCGCCACATTGATCTGGTGTGGTCGCGGCGGCGGCCGCTGGGCATGGCCGCCGTCTGGGTGCGCGAGCAGCTGCTGCGCTCATGACTACGCCGCCGCGCCGCGGCCAAGCCCCACGCGGGGGATGGCGCGCAGGGCCACCGAACGCGGCGTCACCAATCCGGCCACGCTGCGCGATTTCGATAGCGAAGGCTACGTCTTCGACGCGGCGTCCTCCTAAGAACCTGTTCACGATCCGCTGCGCTACGGCGATACGGCGTTAACAACAAGCTCAAAATGCTCATGTACCCCTCGACCATTCCGCTTTTCCGCTCGTTTTCGCCTTGTCTCGCTCTTGCACGCGAGATCGTGAACAGGCTCTAACGAACTGAACCGGATTTTCCACTGCGAACATCACTGAGACGCCCCAGCCGGCGCTCAACGACTGACTGCATCCTGCGCGCAACAGCTCTCACCCAAACAATCATGCAAAATCCACATGCATCTCCGTCTTAGCCATCAGACCAATCCAGCCAAAACCTTCTGCAGTCAACCACCGGCTCCGCCAAATTCTCATATTAAATAATTAATTACCAATAATTAAACAATTTTCAATATTGAATTTAACAAGCCCGACAACTACACTCGGTATTCATAAAACTTTACAGATCATTACCTTCAGTTTAAACAAGGTAGAGATCAAAACAGCGACAAGCGGGCCGGCAATCTGCTTGAAACAGGCAAAACGAATCCAGTAGAGGCTCAATATGAACAAATTCATCACCACCTTGGCTGCGCTGGCGGCCATGCAATCCGGCTTGACCTTGGCTGCCCAAGGCGGTGTCATCGGCTTCTCCGGCGCCATCGTCAAAGAGCCGTGCGCGCAGGAAGCCAGCACACTGGTCCGCTACTCTTCGCATCCGCAACTGTATCAGGCCGCTCGCAAGATTTCGTCCGGCCCTACTTGCTCCGGCATGGACAACACCCAGTCCGTGACGATCAGCAATGTGAAGACCAGCCAGTTCACCGAAGGCCAGATCGTTACCGTCGTATACAACTAAGAACCTGTTTACGATCTGCCGCGCTGCGGCGATACGGTGTTAAAAAAACCGCTTCGAAATGCTCATGCACTACTTGTACATTCCGCTTTCTCAGCGGTTTTCGCCTTGTCTCGCTCATGCTCGCTAGACCGTAGACACGTTCTCAGCGCCGTGAGAACTCAAAAACGCCGCCGCCGCGGACACTCCGCGGCGGCGGCGTTTGCTTTGCCCGTAAAATCAGATTACTGATACAGCATATTGAGCGTCACCACCGATTGCAGCGTGCCAGGCACCACCGTCGTTGTCCGCATGTATTCGACGAACACAGGCAATTGCGCCGTCTGCGACTGGATATTCACAACTCGGGTGTTGTTGGTGCTGTTCGCTCCTATATTCCGCCCGTCCGCCAGCGTTCCCATGAAAACCCCCACGCCTTTGGCCGTGCCGCTTGTATTCGCGAACAGGATGGGGTTATTCGCATCCGGCGTGCCGGAAAAACTGAAGGTGGCGGTATGCAGCGCTGTCGAGCAGTTGTTCGCGGTAATCGTGAAGCTGACGCTACCCGCCGCGCTGCCCACCGCAGGCAGGGCGCTGACGCCTATCGTTGGCAGGGTCACCACCCGGTTGACATCCGCTGTGCTCAGATTACAAGTACCGCCAGGCGTGAACGTCACCGAGCCGTTGATCAACTGGTTGTAGTTGACCCCGGGATAACCATTCAAGCCCCCAACCCCGTCCAGTTGAAACACCGAGTACTGGCTAACCGCCACGGTACCGCTGGACGGCGCGCCCGAGGTTTTGAGCAGCACGATGGAGTATTGCAGCGTCTTGGAGATGGTGCCCGCAACCGGCACAAAGATGCCGGTATTGATCGCTCCGTTCGACTGCGTGTAAGTCTGCCCGTTGAAGATGATGCCGACCTGCAGGCCTGCCGCCAGCGCCACCTTCTTGGGATTGACCCAAAAATACACATTCTCGCCCAGACTCTGCTGGCAATAGACGCTGATGGTCTGCAAGGGCGACTGCCAGATGACCGTGCCGGTTGGCACGGCTGCGGAAACGTACAGATTGCCGGGCAGGCTCAAGGTGGACGTCACGCTGCCTGAGGAGCTGGCGCCATTCCAGCAAGCCAGGGCATGGCTGGTCACCGGCAGGCACAGCAAGATCGCGCACAGCCAGGCGCGCAGCACGCGGATAATCGATTGGCTCATCATTCTTTCGCTTTCTGATCGCTAGCCTTCACTCGGCATCGCATACTGCTTCGGTTATCGAATAACCCGCGCCATTCAGTCGTGCCGAGGGCGGATAATGGAAGCGGCACTGTTGATCCCGCGCGCTACCCCAGTTGGCCCGCAAGGTTTTCCCTTCCATGCCTCGGAGGAAGACGCGGCTTCCCTGCCCCACCATCGCCAGCACGTCGCCGTTGTCGGCCAGCACCGACGCCCCCACCGGCACGGCGCTGCCGTCGGCCCGCTTCAAAGTCACGATGACGGGTTTGCCCTGTTCGGTGGCGAATTTGAGCATCACGATGGCTCCGGCGCGCGGCGCGTCCTGTTGCGCGGTCTCCTGCAGCTCGACGTTCTCGCTCATCCCTTTCGGGTCCAGCGAGACTTCGTTCTGCCGGTACGGCATCAACGACGACACCACCGCGTAACCGTCCTGATTGACGCGCACACCATTGGTATTGTTGACCGCCGCGCCCGCCGCGCCCGGCGCGTTGATGACGGCGAACGATTCGCCCACCGATTGCGCCGCAGTGACGCCGCCCGGATGGAACACCAGGGCCCCCATGACCCCGGCATTGACTTGCGAGGAATGGCCAACACTGCTGCCGCCGACGCTGACCGTGGCCACCGAGCTGGCGTACTGCACGCTGGCTCCACCGCCGCCGCTGCTGCTGCCTGAGGGCGCGCGGGTATCGCTGGCGTAGACGTTGTAGCTCAGGTTGCTCAGTTCGCCGCTGGTGCCGCTGACTGCTAACTGAGTGCTGCCGCTGTGATCGCTATTGCTGTTGACGCTGGCGGTCAGCAGCGGGGCGTGCGCTGCGCGGCCAAGCGGCATCGACACGCTCAGCGTGTACTGGTTGACGTTGTTGCCCAGAGCATCGTGCAGCCGGCCAGCGGACAGGCTAAAGTTGACCCCCTTGAAGCGGTTGTTGTAACCAACCTGATAGGTCACGTCGTGGCCGCGCTGATTCCAGTAGTCCTGCGTCGAGCCGCTGATGTACACATTGCCCCAGCCCGCCGGCAGCGGCTGGTCGGCGTTCAATTGGAACTGGTTGCGGGTGCGGTACACCATGCCGTTCTGATTCAGCAGATTGACATAGTCCCGGAACTGCAGATAACCGGTAGTGGAGTAGCGGTACGCCGCTACCGTGAAGTTGGTGTTGGTGCTTTCCAGCAATTTGCTATAAGCCAGGCGATAGCTCTGACCGCTCATGTTTTCGCTGCCCGCGACATTGGGAAGGCGGTTGGCCCAGGACTGGGTGACATCCAGCGCCAGAGCGCCGATGGCGGTATTGAGCCCAGCGCCGAAGATGCCGGCCTGGTAATGTTCGGCGGCGATGCCGCCGCCGTACAGCGTCAAGCTGCCATTCACGCCGCGCTGGTAGGTGGCTTGCATGAAGTCCGGATGCTGGCTCAGCGTGCTGTCCCGCCACTGCCCAGCCGTCACCGAATAGCGCGATTGACCCTGACGCAATAGCTGCCGCACCGAGGCGTAGGGCACGACGAAGGTGCGCACCCGGCCATCGGCCTCGGTCACGGTCACGTTCAGATCGCCGGCGAAGCCGGTGTTGTACAAATCGTCGATGCTGAACTCGCCCGGCGGCACGGTGTTTTCATATATCAGGTTGCCGTTCTGGCGGATCGATACCTTGGCGTTGGTCTCCGCCACGCCGCGCACCACCGGCGCATAGCCTTGCATCGATTCCGGCTGCATGCGGTCGTCGGAATTGAGCTGCACCCCGCGGTAGGGCACGCTGTTGAACAAGTCCGACGGCGTGAAGTTGTCGCCGACGGTCAGAACCGAGCGCCAGTCGGTGATGTCGCGCTGGGCGTAGGCCGACGTCCCCTGGTAATGACGCTGGCTGCCGTTGCCGCCATCCTGCTGGGTAACGGTGCCGTTATAGCGCAGCCTCCACATGCCGAGGTTCAGACCGGCGTTGGCGCCCAGATAATATTGGGTGGACGCGCCGTTGGATCCGGTGTCGTAACGGTAGACGTTGGCGTTGTAGTTGAGGAAGCCGGCAAAGGGCGCGCCGGCATCCCAGTATTGGGGATCGACATAGCCGCGAGCATGCGCGCGCAGGTATTTCTGCGGCACGCTGACGTCCAGGTGCAAATCGCCGCTATTGAAGCCGGAGAAGGCGCCGGGCACGAGTTGGGCAATATCCCGACAGGGCTCGTCCTGCATCGGCGCGCTCTCCGGCTGCTGCTCCAGGCGCTTGAAATCCACGCCCATCTCTTCCAGCGCCTTTCGGCTGAAACAGGCGAACACCTTGTGATCATCACGCTCCTTCATCAGCACGTCGCGACGGCCGATCCAGGCATCGTTGACGTACACGTCGGCGCGATAATTGCCGGGCAGCGCCCCTCCTGCCTGGTTGAAACGGCTTAGTCCCAACGGCGGCATGCCTGACGGCCGGGTCAAGAACGCCGGATTGAACTGTACATCGTCCGGCGGTGATGTCGGCGCCGCCGGCGCATCGGCCCAGGCCAAAGGGCCGCCGAACAACCCGCAAATAAGCGAGGCAAGAAGCGACAGGCTCCAGCATTCAGCCTGTAATCGAGTCGAGGAAGGTTTCATCGCGCAATCCGTTTTGCTGCGCAGGCGACCGGACAACAGGCGGCCGCCCGAATGGTCAGGGGGCCAGAGCGGCGTCGTGCATCACTGCCGCGCCAAAATCGTTGATGCTCTCGTAACTGAACTGCAACTTGCCCCCAAGCTTGGACTTCAAGTCCTTCAGGGGGAAATCCTTGCTGCCGCCGGGCGGCACCATGCCGCTGTCGGTCTCGTAGGAACGGGCGTTTGCCGTCAGCACCGCGCGATTCAGCGACACGTTGTAGGCCTCCGCATTGGTGGCGCGCAGCAGATAGCCCTTGCCGTTGGGCTCGGCCTGCAGCGACCAGCTCAGCTTGTCGGCCGCGTCGTCGGCGCTGCCGGGCAGGCCCTTGGGGCGGTAGAACAACTTGATCCGCGAGCGGAAGGCAACCTGCATGAAGTTGCGCTGCTCCTCGGCGCTCTTGGGCAAAGGCGGAATATCCAGCACGTTCAACCAGAACACCGATTCGCGGTCTTGAGGCAGATCGGCGCCTGTGAAGGTGATTCGCAGGGTCTGCCCCTTGGCAGGATCAACCCGGAAAATCGGCGGCATGATCAGAAACGGCGCATCCGCGGTATCCGGCGTCGACTTCTCGTTGCCCGCATCGGCCCACACCTCCACCAGCGAAGGCGCTTTGCCGGGGTTGTTGATTTTGACGGTCACTTCGCGGTCAGCGGCGTTGTACACCACCCGGGTACCGGAAATCACCACGCCAGCGTTGGCGACCGCGCTGGTGAAGAAAGTAAGGGCGGCCCAGATCGCAACGCCGCGGACTACGAATGCTGTCATGACTTCTGCCTATTTTCTGACTTGAAACGCCAGCCGCGCACAGCGCGGCTGGCAACGACTGCCCACGTCGCTTACTGATAAGTCATCGAGTACTGCACGCTGGTGTTCACCGCGCCTGCGCCGGCCGCGCCGCCGGTGGCGATGTACTGCGCGTAGTAGTTCAGCGTCGCTGTGCCGGAACTGATCGGCACTATCTGCGAGTTGGTGTTGTTGGCCAGGTTGATCGCCTGCAGGGTGTTGTTGAGCAACTGCACTTCCACATTGGTGGCCGCGCCGGCATTCTTCAGGTTGCCGGTAGCAGCATCCACCGTCGGCCCGATTTCGAAGTGGGTCACTGCGTTTTTCAGTGTGGCGGGGCAATTGCTCAGATTGATGCTGAACGGGGTAGAGCCCGCGGTTTGACCAGCAGTCGCCAGCGAAGATACGCCGACGGTGGGCAGGGTGACGGTAAAGCTGGCTCCCCCAGTGCTGTTGATCGTGCAGGTATTGGCGACAATGTTGCCATTGATGGTGATGGTGCCGTCGGCAGCCAACGCGCCCGCGGCGTAAAAACTCAGGCCGGCGGCCAGTACGGTAACAAGCTTCTTCATTGCTCATGCTCCATTGCGATTGCCGGGCGCTTATCGCGTCCGAATGCGCGTCCTTCCAAGTGGAAAGACGCTCCCATAGCTTCGTCACGCCAGCGCGGCGAAAACCCGCTATCTAGCTTTCCCGCCCAAGGCGGGAAAGCATCGGCTCCATCTGATCTTCTGCTTCCGTTCTCTCACATTGAAAACAAATGATTTAATCAGATTTCACAAGTACAACCAAATGCATGACGAGCAATATAAATAAACATGCAAAACAACACAAATCACAATTAGTTTAAAATTATTACGAATGAAAACCGCGCCAACGCCCGGCCACACCAGACAAGACGCGCGTCACTGTAATCACAGCCCCGCTTACTGTGGCATATTCGTCACATCGTGCTCACTGGAACGATAAACCGTCCCCAAACAGGCCAAATCGCGATAAAAACACGGCCGAGCGCCCACGCTATTAAGTTCCTGTGATGAATCCCGCGCCCTGGCAATGAACCGCTTCCTCCTCCGGATAACCGGCGTCATCCTCCCCGCACGCCGTCCCTGCTCCCTCGCCTCAAACCTTAAAACCCGCGAACAAAGCCTGTTGGCACAGGGGGCACATGCCCGCATCTAGCGGAGATAAAACGGAAAATTGTCAGTCAGGAATTCCGGAAGTGATTACAGCCGCCTCCTCCGCCAAGGCGGACGACCCGGCAGGATGATGTTGAACGCTCAACGACATCCTGCTTGTTCTCACCACAGGCGTGCCTTGGGAACGCCTCCAGCAGGAATTCGGCTTTGGTAGTGGGATGAGCAACTGGAGACGCAGGGTGCGCCGATAAAGCCCGGGTGACTGACATCACATACCCCCGGACGCATGAGGGCTGGCTAGACCTGGCCGTGGTGCTGGACCGGCTCTGGCGGCAGGCCATTGGCTGGTTGATGCCATCACGCATCGATGGAGAGTTGGTGCTGAATGCCTTGTTGATGGCGGTATGGCCACGCCAGCCAAAGCAGAAGGCGCTGGTGCATTCCGACCAGGAGAGTCTGTTCAGTGGTGATGACTGACAGGACTTCCTGAAAGCGCACCATTTGGCGCCTGGCATGAGCCAGCTCGCGAACTGCCGCGACAATTAGGCGTATTAAGTCCCCAGGCCCAGCGCCTGTCGCGTCAGCTCAAATAAAAATGCCCCGACCGAAGCCGAGGCATGACTATTACCAAATCATGAAGTCTTACAGGCGCGAGCTCTTGAGCGTCAAATCAGACCGACAAGTAGGACGACTGCTTCAGACCCCGGCAGAACTCCGCGAAGAACAGACTGCGCTCTTCGCTGCTGAGGTCCGCCGCGCGCGATTTGGCTTCGTAACGGTTGAGGATGTCTTCCGGCGACAGGTGCACGTAACGCAGCATGTCTTCGATGGTGTCGTGCTCTTCCACGCCGGAGAACTCCAGCTCGCCGCCGTCGCGCACATAGACGTTGACCGAGTCGGTGTCGCCGAACAGATTGTGCATATCGCCCAGGATTTCCTGATAAGCGCCCACCAGGAACACGGCGATCAGATACTCATCGCCCTGCTTCACCTCGTGCACGGACAGGCTGGATTCAATGCTCTGCTGGTCCACGTACTGCTTGAGCTTGCCGTCGGAGTCGCAGGTCAGGTCCTGCAGCACCGCGCGGCGGGTGGGCTGCTCGTTCAGACGGTGCAGCGGGGTGATCGGCAGAATCTGATCGATGGCCCAGGTGTCCGGCAGGCTCTGGAACACCGAGAAGTTGCAGAAGTACTTGTCGGCAAGGCGGTCGGTCAGTTCGTCGTACACCTGACGCTGCGAACGCTGGCTGGCTTGCAGCTGGCGGTGCAAGCGGCGGCACAAGGCGGCGTGCACGTCTTCCGCCAGCGCTTTTTCCTTCAACGACAGGCGGCCGGAGGCGTAAAGGTCGGTCACTTCCGACGCATAGTGGCTGGCGCGGTAGTAAATTTCAGTGACCAGATCGTCGTCGTTGAGCTGAACCAGCTCAAACAGCTTGCGCACCGGCTGCGACAAGGCGGCCAGGTCGTCCACCTGCGGCACTTCGTCCGGCAGGCGCTCCACATCGGTCACGTTCATGATCAGCACCGCGTGGTGAGCGGTCATCGCACGGCCGGATTCGGACAGGATGCGCGGATGCGGAATGCCGTTCTCGCCGCAGAACTCGGACAACATGGACACAATCACATGCGCGTACTCGTCCATGTCGTAGTTGATCGAGCTGTCGTTGCGGGAATGGGTGCCGTCGTAATCCACGCCCAGGCCGCCGCCCACGTCCACGTGATCAATGGGCAGGCCCAGCGCGCGCAGTTCCGCGAAGTAGCGGATGGCCTCGCCGAAGCCGCTGCGGTAATCGCCGATATGGGCGATCTGCGACCCCATGTGGAAATGCATCAGGCGCACGCAATCGGCCAGGCCGGCGGCGGTCAGCTTGTCCGCGGCGGAAATCAGCTGGCCGGCGGACAGGCCGAACTTGCCCTTCTCGCCGCCGGTGTCCGCCCATTTGCTGGAAGCCAGCGAGGACAGGCGCACGCGCATGCCGATATTGGGACGGATGCCCAGCTTGCGGGACTCATCGATCACCAGCTCGACTTCCGACTCTTTCTCGATAACGATGAATACTTGATGGCCCAGGCGCTCGCCCATCAGAGCCAGGCGAATGTAGTCGCGATCCTTGTAGCCGTTGCAGACGATGGTGCAGCCCTTGGGCGACAGCGCCAGTACCGCCATCAGTTCCGGCTTGGAGCCGGCTTCCAGGCCGATGGACACGTCCGGCGTGGCGATGATGCTCTTCACCACCGCTTCTTGCTGGTTGACCTTGATCGGATAGATGGCGGTGTAACGATTGCCGTAGCCTTGTTCGGCTATGGCCTTGTCGAAAGCCGCGCACAAACGGGTGACGCGGTCTTGCAGAATATCGGGAAACCGCACCAAGAGCGGCAGGTCCAGGCCCTTGCCGGACAGCTCGCCCACCAGGCGATGCAGGTCGATTTCCTTGTTTTGGCGCACATTGGGACGCACAACGATATTGCCGTTGGCGCCCATGTCGAAGTACCCCGCTCCCCAATGCCGGATGCCATACAACGCCCGGCTATCAGCCACAGACCAAGCCATGAGTTTTCCCCTCAAGAACTGACGGAAAGCCCTGAACCCCGCGCGGTGGGTGGACAGGGATTTCCAAAGGACGCGCCCAGGCCGCCGCCGAAAAAGCGATGAGCCAGCCGCAGGAGCATCCTTATGATGGATAACCCCGCTCCTTAGTGCGCGGCTTTCGGGCTGAACAGCTTTTATGTGGGCCTGGGATGTCGGAGCGAAACAATTGAATTGTAGGTTTGCAAAGCTGCAAACGAGCGCGGATTGTAACAACATCACGCTGCTTGACAAGTAAAAAAATGTATAAAAATCCGCATGTCCAATTTAATCGACAAGCCCGCGCCGGGTAGCCCGGCAAGCCTTGTCCGGCAAGGCTTGAGCAAAAACAGCCCCCTATATTTTCCTCATGCCGGCCAGCGGCCGTTTCTCCGGGCGAAGGCCTTGTTGTTCGGACAATGGGCTTGTCCAAAATATTCAACAACAACGTGGCCCAGCCTCCTAAGCCGCCCTCTAAAAAAACCACAGCGCGATCTGGCTCGCCAAGCCTCGCCAGACAAGGCTTTTAAGCCAAACACGGCATGTTTTTTCAAATCTGCGCCACGCGCCGCCACCAGCCGCGCCGGCTCTGGTTACAATGCCCCGGTCATCACTAGCCGCAAGCACGAGCCAGCCCATGCGCGAGCATCACCACGATTTTCTGTCCTGGACCATGAACCCCGCCTCCTCGGCCTCCGCCGAATGGCTGCTCCACTCAGGCGTGCGGGCGCGCTGGCTGGACTACGGTGTCGTAGAACTGGAGCCCGTCGACGCCGCCGACGACTCCCTACTGCTGTCCAGCGGCGTGCACGGCAATGAAACCGCGCCGATAGAGGTGCTCAACGCCATCCTGGCCGATATCGCCGGCGGCAAGCTGACGCTGCGCTGCCGGCTGTTGGTGATCTTCGGCAATCTGGACGCAATGCGGCTGGGCAAGCGTTATCTGGATTACGACATGAACCGGCTGTTCAACGGCGCTCACGCGCGCCAACCGGACGCGCGCGAAGCGGCGCGCGCGGCGAGGCTGGAACAGGCCGCGGCGGGCTTCTTCGCCTCCGCCCGCGGCCGCCGCTGGCATTACGATCTGCACACCGCCATCCGCGGCTCCGTGTTTGAGAAGTTCGCCATCTATCCGTATATCCACGAACGCCTGCACAGCCGCGAGCAACTGGCCTGGCTGAAAAGCTGCCAGGTGGAAACCGTGCTGCTGCACAGCCAGCCGGCCAACACCTTCAGTTACTTCACCAGCCGCCACTGCCAGGCGGACGCCTTCACGCTGGAGCTGGGCAAGGCGCGGCCGTTTGGCCAGAACGACCTGTCCCGCTTCGCCGGCATCGACCAGGCGCTGCGCCGGCTGCTGTCCGAGCCGGAACAAGAACTGCCCGGCTACCGCGACGGCGACCTGCCGTTGTTCCAGGCCAAGTACGACATCGTCAAACACAGCGAGGCTTTCCGCCTGCACCTGGCCGACGACGTGGAGAACTTCACCGCGCTGCCGGATGGTTTCCTGATTGCCGAGGACGGTGAGCACCGCTACGTGGCCGTCGGCGGCGAGGAGCGCATTCTGTTTCCCAATCCCACGGTCAAGCCCGGCCTGCGCGCCGGCATCGTGGTGGAGCCGGCGCGCTTGCCTTAGAGCTTGTTCAAAGTCTGCGGCGCTTCGTGAAGCCTTGCACGGTGAGTACCAGCTCAAAATGCTCATGTACCACTTGACCATTCCGCTTTCTCAGCCGTTTTCGCCTTGTCTCGCTCTTGCTCGCGAGACTTTGAACAGGCTCGTAGATCCGCGCGCAAAAACGCCGCAACCAAGGTTGCGGCGTTTTTCATTCCGGCAGGATTGCCCGCCACGCGCGGCAGCTCAAGCAAACTCGGCGGCGGCCACCCTCGCCACCGCGGCAATCACCGCGTTGCGCTCATCCATCATCGCCGGCGATCCCCAGTAAAACACCGACAGCAACAACGGCGACTTGCCCGGCCGCCAGGCCACGGCCACATCGTTGGCGGCGCCGTGGCCGCCGCTGCCGGTCTTGTCCCCCACCCGCCACTCCGCCGGCAAACCGGCCCGGATGCGCAGGTTGCCGGTGGTGTTGCCCAGCAGCCAGTCGTTCAACAGCCCGCGCTGCCGCTCCGGCAATAACGGGGAAAACAGCAAGGCATGCAGATTGGCCGTCATCGCCGCCGGCGTGGTGGTGTCGCGCGGATCGCCCGGCTCGGCGCGGTTCAGTTCCGGCTCGATCCGATCCAGACGAGTCAGGCCATCGCCCAGCGAGCGGGCGAAACGGTTCACTTCCTGCGGCCCGCCCAATTCCTCCAGCAACAAATTGGCGGCGGTGTTATCGCTGAAGCGCATCGCCGCGTCGCACAGGTCTTTCACCGACATGCCCTGCTCCACATACTGTTCGGCGATAGGCGAATAATCGATCAACTGCTCCCGCCGGTAACTGACATGGCGATACAACAAGTCCGGCTGCGTCGCGCTGCGCTGCAACAGGGCCCCCACCAGCAGTAACTTGAAAGTGCTGCACATCGGAAAGCGCTCATTGGCGCGATAGGCCAGGCTCCGCCCGCTGTCCACCTCTTGCGCGAACACGCCGATGCGGCCGCCCGCATTGCGTTCCAGCTCCGCCAGCTGCCGCGCCGTCGGCGCATCACCCGGCACTCGCAAGGGCGGACGCGCACAACCCAAAATCAAAGGCGAGGCGGCCAAGGCCGCCAGCAAGGCGCGCCGCTGCGCGAAATAATCCATAGTTCCATCCCCAGATCGGTATGACGACGCGGCCGATGACACGGCCGGCCATCGCGGTTTAGTTCCCCCGATGCGCATTGTCCTTACCCGCAAAATGACAATGAACTAAAATGTAGTACCTATTTTTTTGGCTTGAATTCATTGCATCGACACGCCAAAGCATCATGGACAGATTCAAGCAGCTTTAATGAATCATTAAACAATCGAATGACAGAAAAAATCCAGCTCAGTTCCGCATGCCGATCCGGCGGCGCATCGCCGGCTTTCTGGGCCTCAGCCTGACCCTGTCTGCCTCCCCGGTTCAAGCCAAAGCCCCGCACCGCTATCGCCATGCCAGCGCGCCGGCACAGGAGCGGTGGCTGGAACACTGCCACACCAACTCCGACAGCGTAGAGGTTCACAGCCCGGCCCGTCCCCGTTCCGCCAAAGCGCCGGCCGGCGCCTGCGCGCTTTGACGATACGGCGTTGAGCAAGCGCTCAACCCGGCTCACACCAGACAGCCGGCAAACACCAGATACACCGCGCCCGCGCCCAGCAGCCAGCGGCCGTCCACGCTGCCGCGGCGGAACAACAGCCACAACCCTGCAATCGCGGCCATCGTGGCCAGGCCGGACCACAGCAAGACGCTATCGAACATCCACGGGGTAAAGAACAGGCCGAAAGCGCTGGGAATCGTCGCCTGAATCATCATGGCGCCGGAAATATTGGCCAAGGCCAAACGCTCCTTGCCCTGACGCAGCCAGATCAGCGCATTCATGATTTCCGGCAGCTCGGTGGCCACCGGGCTCAGCAGCAAGGCCACCAAATGCGGCGCCACGCCCCAATGGCCGGCCAGCGCTTCCAGCTGCGCGACAAAGCCGTGCGCCGCTACCGCGATCACCGTCAGGGCCAACAAGGCCTGCGTCGCCGCCCAGCCCAGGCCGCCTCCGGCGCGCAGCTTCAAGGCTTCCAGATCCTCCTCTTCCGGCGCGGTGTCCGCGCTGCGGATCTCGCGCCAGACATAGGCTGCGTAAGCGGCCAGAAACAGCACGCCCAGCCAGGGCTTGACGGCGAAGGCCACCAAGCCCAGCGCCACCTTCAGGGCGAAGACGAACAGGAAGGCCAACTGGTCGCCGGCCAGCCGACGATGATCGACGCGCAGCAAATAATCGCCGCGTCCCAGCCGGCTGCGGTTGCGCCACAGGGCAAAGCCCACCACCGCGTAAGCCAGCGTGGCCAGCACCAGCGGCCCGCCCAAGGCCGCGCCGACGCCGATGTCCTTATGTTGCGGCGTGTCGCCAAAGGCCATTGCGGTCAAAGTCACCGCGCTCTCCGGCAAGGCGGTGCCGAAAGCGGCGAGCACGGTGCCTACGGCGCTGGCGCCCAGGTTCAGGTGGCGTCCGCACCATTCGATGGCGTTGACGAAGTATTGACAGGATAGATAGATCAGGACGGCTAGGCCGAGCAGAAACAACAGGGTCAACAGCATGGATGGTCTTGGGCCGGGCAAGCGAATGGACAATGGCGCAACGACGCGGCTTGCCCGGCGGCAAACGCATCGTGGCCAAAGGTCTCGCTTGGCGGCGCCGGCAATGCCGGCCGCTGACCGCGCCATGAGGAAAGCTCCTCAAGTTTGTTGACGCGGCCTCTTCGGCGGGGCCGAAGATGGCTACTCCCCAATGACAACGGCGCCATTGTGCCAGCCCGGACTCAATGGCGCAAACCTAGTCTCTCGTCATGCGGAGCCGGAGGCGCTTGCCCGCCTCCGGCCTGTTTGCCGGCCGGCTAGCGGCGGAACCACTCGCGCTTGGCCAGCGCCGCCTCCACCTGCTCGCGCTTGAGCAAGGCGTCGCGCATGCCGTTTTGCGCCGCCAGCGGCAACTGGTCGCCGTAGTAAGGCGATTGCGGCAGGCTGCTGTTGCCATAGGTATTGATCACCTTGGCGCGCAGCGGCCGGCCAAACTCCACCAGCGCGGTGAACGTGTCGCCGAAGATGACGCGCTGGCGGCCGTCGCTATCGCCGATATAGCTGAAGGTGCGGAAAGCCCCCAGGCCCTCGGCGCCGCCGCTGGCCGGCTGGTCCAGCCGCGCCGCGCCGCCGGCGGGGCCGCGCCGCAGCCGGTACACTTCGCCAAAGGCGACGTCCAGCGGCACGCCGGCTTGTTGCAACCCCTGGACCGCCGCGCCCAGCTTGCTCAGCGCGAAACCGGCGTCGCGCAGGCCGGCCGGCGTGCTGTAAGGCTGCGCAGGGTCCGCCTTCTGCCGGTAAGGCAAGGCGTCTTCGCCGCCGGAGGCCGCCACCCAGGCGGCGAACAGCACCGCGCCCTTGCTGGCGGCGTCGCTGCGCCGGTCCCATTGGGCCAGCACCTGCGCCGCGGCAATCAGGCCGGCGTCGCCGGAAGCGCGCGCATAGCCGATCAAATCGTCCAGCACCCGGTCCGCCAGCAGCAGCCGGGTGTCGTGCTTGGCGCTCAGCAGCGTATCCAGCGTGAAGCTTGGAGTCTGTTCGATCAGCTCGATGCCGCGCTGTTCGCGCAGCAAGGGCGAGATCCGCGGCGACAGATAAGCGGCGTAGGCGGCCGGGTCCAGCGCCGGCTTGCTCATATACCAGGGCGCGCTGTTGGAGTTTTGCACCCAGCCGCTGGCCGGATTCGTCGCCTGCGGCAATTCGTCCAGGCGCAGCGCCTGGCGCCAGATCAGATCGCTGCGGCTGCCGTCCACCGGCTGCGCCCAGTAGGCGGCGTCGCCGCCGGCTCGACGCGGGGTCAGGCCGCCGAAGGCCGCCCAGATATTGCGCTGGGCGTCGGCGTAGATAATGTTGTGGTAAGGATTTTGCAGCCGCGCCACCACCTTGCGGAAGGCCAGGAAGTCAGGCGCCTGCGCCATGTCCCACCATTGTTCCAGCACGCCGGGTGTCTGGAGCTGGTCGACGCCGACGATGCGCAGCGCGTAGCTCTGGCCGTCCTTGTCGAACACCGGGCCCTGCTCGGCGCGGCGCAAGGTCAGTTGCTCGGCTTGCAGGCTGCCGTCCGGCTGGCGGATATACAGGGTTTCGCGCTTGGTTTCGAAATCGCGCGCCACGCCGTCCAGCAGGTATTGCCGGCCGCTGAGCTTGAGTTGATAGAGGTCGCAGCCGTCCTGGGTGTTGACGGTATGCACCCAGCCCAGCCGCTGGTTGAAGCCGATGCGCATCACCGGCAGGCCCACCAGGGTGGCGCCGTAGATATCGTATTCCGGGCTCTTGAACTGGGCTTCGAACCAGGTGTGGCTGCCGCCCCACAGCAAATGCGGGTTGGCCAGCAGCATGGCGTTGCCGGAACGGCTCTTGGCCGGCCCCAGCGCCCAGCCGTTGGAGCCGCCGATCAGATTGACGGGCGTGGCCACCGCGTCCGGGTAGATCAGCGAGCAATTGGCCGCGCCGGTGGCGGTGGCGCCGCTCAGATAGCTGAAGAAGATGCGCAGGGTGTGGGCCAGCACATCTTCGCTGCGCACCGGCAACACCGCGCGCGCCGCCGGGCTCAGGCCGCCACTGGCCGCGGCCTGGTCGTTGACGCCGGCGACGAAGGCGTCCAGGTAGGCGCGCATGCGCGGGCTTTGCTGTTGCAGCCATTGTTTGGAGCGCTCGGGGAAACCCATGGCGCGCACTAGGCGGTCTACTTCCGCCATATTGCTGGGAAAGGGTTCGCCGGCCTCGAACACCGCGCCGTAGTACTCAGCGCCGCGGCCGCGGCCCTGGGCGTACAGCCTCAGCAGCAACTCCGGATGCGCCTGCATCTGGGCGCGGCCGAAGGCGTAGGCCAGGCTGTCGGCGCGAGCGGCGTAGATGTGCGGCACGCCGCTGCGGTCCCACAGCACCTGGCTGCCGCGCGGCTTGCCGTCGTCGTCCAGTTCGCAGGCCGTCAGCAAGGACAGCATGGCGATGCCCAATAGGGCGAGGATCAAGCGTTTCACTACCCTTCCTCCTTTCAATGCGTTCATGGCGCTGCAGCCACAGCGGCTCCCCTGCTCCTGCAGCCTGGCGAGTGACTCAAGTGATGCGCCCTTAGTCGCTTGTTGGGTGCGAAGACAAACACGAATCCGACGCGCCCCAGGTCCCTTCAAGACTGCCGACGGGTGCCAGGCCCGAGGTCTTAAGCGGCTGCTTTGTCTGAGCGATTTGACGTTAGCAAATCGCGAGTTCAGCCGCGCCTCGGGTCTGACGGGCCCCGGCGGGAAGCCGCAGGCCAGGCTTGCAGGGTGGCCTTTAGGAGTGGAGAGGATATTTGGCCAAGCAAATATCCTCTCCCTGCTCGCCGGGCAGCCCCGGCAATCAAAACCATCATCCGCGCAGCGGATGCCTCATGCCCCTAGTACCAGCGGAACACCCGCGCGCCGCTGACGAAGCCGGCAATGCCGATCAGCGTGAGCACCACCGCCGAACGGGCGATTTCCAGCACCCCGGCCCCCTCGACGAAAATCATGCGCATGCCGTCGGCGAGTATGGTCAGCGGCAGCACCTCGATCACCGACACCATCCAGTCCGGGAAGTGCTTGTAGCTGAAGAAGATGCCGGAAAAGATCACTAGGAACAGAATGGTCATCTCCAGCAGGCCGTTGGCGGTCTGCGCCTTGGTGGCGCGCGAGGCGGCCAGTATGGCGATGCCGGCGAAGCAGACATTGCCGGCCAGCAGCAGCACGATGAAGGGCAGCGCCCCGCCCTGGGCGTGCACGTCGAAATAACTGCTGGCGAACAGATACAGCACCAGGGTCTCCAGCAGGCTGAACACCAGGCAGGCCAGCACATGGGCCAGCAGAAAATCGGTCTTGCGCATCGGGGTGATGCGCATCTGCCGGGTGACGCGGGTGGCGCGCTTTTCGATCAGCGACCAGCCGACGGCGATCAGGCAGGTTTCCATCACCGCCATCGCCACCAGGCCGGGCACCAGGAAGTCGATATAGCGCAGGCCGGGGCTGTCCAGCACCGACATATTCTTGTCCACCGCCTGGCTTAGCGCGTCCGAGTCGTCGCCGAGGAAGAAGTAAGTCAGCAGCGCCTCGTTGTTCTGCGGGTCCAGGTAGTAGATGCGTTTGCCGCTGTCGGCGCTGGGTTCCATGAACACTTGCACGTCGCCTCGCTTGAGGCCGCGCAGCACCGATTCCCGGTCCGGGTAGTACTGGAAGCGGTATTTCATGCGGATCAGGTGGCCGCGCTTGATCTCGTCGGCGTTGATGACGCTGGACAGCGGCTGGTTGCGGGCTTCCACCTTGCTGATCCAGGCGCGCACCGCGGCCTGTTCCTGCACATTGGCCGGCAGCACCACGCCTATGGTCCGTTCCTTGATTTCGCCGCCGGAGAAGGACACGCCCAGCAACCACACCAGCAGCAGCGGGAAGCCAAAGGACCAGAACAGGATTTGCGGCTCGCGCAGGTATTGGCGGAATTGGGTGATGATCAGATTGAGCAAGGCGTTATTCATGGAAACCTCGGCCGGCCAGTGACAGGAATAAATCATCCAGCGTTTTTTTGCGCACGATGATTTCGTCGATGTCGATTTGTTGTTCGCGGATGAACTCGGACAGGCGGAACAGGAAGGCGGAGCCGTTGCGCACCAGCAGCCGCGCCTTGGCGGATGCCTGGTCGTAGCTGTAGCTGATGATGTTGTCCTTGTGCTTGGGTTCGGCGCCGCCGGCGCCGCTCTTCACCCGGTATTCCACCACTTCGCCCGGCTCGTGCGCCGCCAGCAGTTCGTCCAGCGTGCCCTGGGTCAGGATGCGGCCCTGATGCATGATGCAGATGCGGTCGCACAGGTATTCGGCTTCTTCCATGTAGTGGGTGGTCAGCAACATGGTGGAGCCCAGCTCCTTGTTGAGCTTGCGCAGGATATCCCAGGTGCCGCGCCGCACTTGCGGGTCCAGGCCGGTGGTGGGTTCGTCCAGAATCAGGATTTCCGGCTGATTGAGAATGGAGATGGCCAGGGCCAGCCGCTGACGCTGGCCGCCGGACAACCCTTCCACCATGACCTTGCGCTTGGGGATCAGCTCCACCAGTTCCAGCACCTCGTAGGCGCGGCTGCGCGGCCGGCCGTAGAAGCTGGCGAACAGGTTGACGGTTTCGTCCACCCGCAGCTTGTTGATGAACAAGGACTCCTGCAGCACCCCGGCCAGCCGGTGGCGCAGATAGCTTTCGTCCTGCTGCCAGCTGCGGCCCAGGATGCGGATGGAGCCGGCCTCCGGTTGCTTCAGCCCCTCCAGCATTTCCACCAACGTGGTCTTGCCGGCGCCGTTGGGGCCCAGCAGGGCGACGAATTCGCCGCGGTAGATGTCCAGCGACACGTCGTTGACCGCGGTGTAGTCGTTGAAGCGCTTGGTCACCGATTGGAATTCGATGACTTTTTCTCTTGTTGTGGCTTGGTGCATTTCACTTTCCGTAGGAGCCGAAGGAGAACCTAAGCAGCAGAAAACCCCGCGCAGCCGCAGGGCTTATCCGCCTCTTTTCACTGCCGCCGCCCTGTCAAACGAGTTGATAACGGTCCGCATCCTTCAGGAAAGGAAACTGAGCGCGCACATCGTCCAGCTGCGCGCGCGACAGCTTGGCCTGATACACGCTTTCCAGCTGGCGGCCGTGGTAGAGGGTGTCGCCCAGCGGGTCTATCAGCATGGAGTCGCCGCTGTAGCGGATGTCGTTGCCGTCCACGCCCACGCGGTTGACGCCGATGACGAAGGCCTGGTTTTCTATCGCCCGCGCCGGCAGCAGCGTTTGCCAGTGCTTGGCCCGGCGTTCCGGCCAGCTGGCGATGTAGAGCGCCAGGTCGTATTGGCTCTTGTTGTTGCGCGACCAGACCGGGAAACGCAGGTCGTAGCAGACGAAGGCGGCCACGGACCAGCCGTCCACCTTGACGATCAGCGGCGCGTCGCCGGGGGTGTAGTGCTCGTGCTCGCCGGCGAAGCTGAACAGATGCTTCTTGTCGTAGCTGAACAGGCTGCCGTCTGCCTTGGCCCACAACAGGCGGTTGTAGTAGCGGCCCTGGTCTTCTATCGCCACGCTGCCCACTAGGTCGGCGCGTTTGGCGCGCGCGGTGTCGCGCAGCCATTGCACCGCCTTGCCGTCCATGGTTTCGGCTATCTTTTCCGGCCGCATGCTAAAGCCGGTGGTGAACATTTCCGGCAGCACGATCAACTGGCTGTCGTTCACCGCGCTCAGGTGGCGCTCCATCCGCTGCAGGTTCTGATCCACCGACTCCCAAGCGATGTCGCTTTGCACCAGGGTGACGGCTAAGTCTTGATTTGGCATGGTTTGCTTTCCCAATGGGTCAATATCACTTCGTTGTGGTCGCCGCGTTCGCGGCTGCTTTGGCGCACCAGCACTTCGCCGCCGTCGTCGGACAGATACCAGCCGGTGCCGCTGATCTTGCGCCGTTTGGATTGATAGGCCACCACCCTCGTCCGCCGCGGCTGGCCCAGCAGGTCCAGCGTTTCGTCCGGCAGCCGCTGATAGCGGACTTCGTCGATGTCGAAGTGCTCCAGATCCAGCACCCGCAGCGTGGCCTCGGACCCACCGCCGACGAGAAAGCGCTCGGCGGCGTCTTCGCTGCTGGCGTCGAAATCGCCCAGCTTGAAGCGGCGCACTTCCAGCTGACCGTCGTGCAGGCGCAGGGTCAGCACGCCCTGACGCAGCCGGCCCTTGATCACGGTCTTGTCGCCGTCCTCGTCGGAGACGCCGGCGTAACGGCACAGGCCGTCGGCGCCGAAGTCCATGCTCTCGTCCGATTGCAGCGAGTAGTCGAACCACAGGCCGCTGCAGCGCAGGTCCATGCGGTTGCTGACCTGCAGCACCGGCAGATCGTCCAGCCAGCCGCGGCGGCGCTCGGTGCGCAGCCGGCCTATCGGCTCGCCGTTGCTTAGCACCTGGTAGTCCAGCAGCAGTTCCGCGGCCGGTGGGGACCTCGAAAAACCTGCTGCGCGGTCCGATAGCTGCGTTGCTCCGTTGGCGTGCGAGGCGACAGCCTCGTTCAGCCACAGGCTCCCTCGCTGTACTCCTTGTACTATCTCGGTCGCTGCGCGCGGTGCGTCTTGCTCTCGAACCGCTCGCGACGGTTTTTCGAGCTCCCCCGGCGCTTCAATCAGCGCTTCCTCGTCGGCCAGCATCTCAGCGCACCGCCGCCGCGTCGCTCAGGTCGGCGTCGTACAGGCTCTCCATATAGCCGCCGGCCATGCTGGTGTGACGCTTGATTTCCGCCAGCGGGGTTTGCGCCGACGGGGCGTTGAGGAAGCCCACCTTGCACGCGTAGTCCAGATAGCGCCCAAACAGTGCCTGGTCCGAGTCCGGGCAGCGGATGTCGGTATTGGCCAGCAGTTCCTGGATCTCGCTGGTGTCGTACTTGGCGTGTTCCTTGCAATCGCTGCCGTCGTAGAAGATGGCCATCAGATCGGTGAAGGTGGAACGGTAGCCGGCGCCGCCGCGGTGTATGCGGCCTTCCTGCAGCGCTTCGAAGTACTCCTTGGACGGCACGTCGCGCAGGATGTAGCCGTAGCCGCGCAGGCGGGCGACGATACCGTCGTAGCTGATCGGGCGCGGATTGGTCAGGTTGTAGGTGCGGCGATTGCTGGATTGCAGATTCATCGCCGCGAACAGCGTGGCCTGGGCCACGTAGTCCACCGGCGAGATATCGAAGGCTTCGTCGGAGGCGAAGGTGAGCCCGGTTTCCACCAGCGATTTGAGCATCTCGTAGTAAATGCCCTTGACCTTGGTCTGCTTCAGCGGGTAGCAGCCGGTCCGGCTGTCGCCCCAGATATTGCCCGGACGCACGATGACCCAGTTCAGGCCCCGCTCGCCGGCTTCGTGCACCATGCGCTCGGCGGTGAACTTGGAGCGCTCGTAATCCATGTTGACGAAGCCCTGGCCCACGTCCAGATCGGTTTCGCGCAGCACGAAGTCCGGCTGATACAGCTTGTCGCCCACCATGCTGAAGCTGGAGGTGAACACCAGCGGAGCCTTGCCGGCCAGGCACAGTTCGATCAGGTTGGCGGTGCCGCCCACGTTGACCGGGGCGATCTTGTTGTAGGAGGCCACCAGGCTGACGTTGGCGGCGCAATGCAGCACCAGGTCCGCCAGGTGGGCCAGGTCGCGGTAGGCGCTGGCGTCCAGGCCCAGCATGGGCTGGCTGATGTCGCCCAGCACCGGAATGATGCGCCAGGCCTCGGTGGACAGCTTGCGGCCTTCATCGTAGCAATACAGCACGTCTTCGATGCGGGCGCGCGCGGCGTCCTTGTTCTCGGCCCGCACCACGCAATAGACGTTGGCGTCGGTGGTGGCCAGTATTTCCTGCAGCAAACGGCCCCCCAGCACGCCGGTGGGGCCGGTCAGCACGATGTTCTTGACGCTGGTCTTGGCTCGGTAATCCATGACTTCACCTCTGATTTGGGGGACCTCGAAAAACCTACCGCGTGGCCCGAAAGCTGCGTTGCTCCGTGCTCGCTACGGCTTTTCGAGGTCCCCTTTGGTTGATTCCAGCCGGGGCCCGGCATAGCCGGCCCCCGGTTCTGCGTCTCGCGATGTTGTAGAACCTGATCCAAGTCTCGCGAGCTAGAGCGATACAAGGCGAAACCGGTTTCAACGCCGTATCGGCGAAGCGGGGCAAGCCTTGGACAGGTTCTTACAGGGTGCCTACCCTCATGCCTCCATCCAGGGGAATAACGGTGGCGTTCAGATAGTTGGTCTTGCAGGTGGCCAGGAAGGTGACCACTTCGGCGATGTCCTCCGGCAGCCCCCAGCGCCCCACCGGCACGATGGACTTGACGATGGTCTCGTCGGAGTGCTCCACCATCTGACGGTCGACGAACTGACCCAGCATCTTGGTCTTGCAGATGCCCGGCGCGATCGCGGTGACGCAGATGTTCAGCGGCCCCAGCTCCCGCGCCCAAGACTCCGACGCCTTGATCAGGCCGGCCTTGGATGCCGCGTACGCCGACCCGCCGGCCGCGCCCCAGATGCCGGCCACCGAGGCGATGTTGATGATGCGGCCGTATTTCAGCCGCGCCATGTGGCGGGAAAACACCGCGGTGGCGTTGAAAGCGCCGTTGAGGTTGACGTCGAACACCCGTCGCGCCAGCTCGCCGCTCTTCTCCGCCGTGCAGTAGCCGCGGCCGATGACGCCGGCGTTGTTGACCAGCACCGTGATGTTGGCCCCCATGCGTTCGACGATGGCGGCGCTGGCCGCGTCCACGCTGGCGGAATCCGTCACATCCATGACGAAGCCGCGCAGGCTGTCCGGGCAGCCCAGCTCCCGGCCCAGCTGCTCCAGCCCCGCCGCGTCCACATCCGTGGCGGCTACCGCGTAGCCCACTTCCAGCAGCGACTTGACGATGGCGCTGCCGAAGCCGCCTGCCGCGCCGGTGACGACGGCGACTTGCCGGGTCACGCCACCTCTCCTTCCTTGAAGGCGATGTCGATCACTTTGCGGGCGTTGGCCATGGCGTCGAAGATGCGTTCCTCGAAGAAGCGCACGTCGTCCTGATTCATCAGCAAGTTGGAGTAGATCCGCGACAGCGGCGAGAACTGGATGCCGTAGCGCTTGGAGATTTCGCGGATGATGATGTCGCAGAACTTGACCTTGTCGCTATAGCCCTCGGAGCGGTCCACCATGGTGTCCTGCGAGTGGTAAACCAGCGCGGTGGGCATGCCCTGCACCACCAGCGGCAGATCGTTGGCGTGGGCGGCCTTGATGAAGGTGTCGGAGATCTGCTCGGTGAAGCGGCCCATCCGCTCGTAGCAGCCCGGGTCTTGTTCGATCAGTTCGAAAGTGCTCTTGATCGCGGCCAGGCCCAACGGGTAGCCGTTGAAGGTGCCGGCGTGAATCACTTTGCCGCGGGTGTAAAGATCCATGATGTCGCGACGGCCGGCGATGGCGGAGATCGGCATCGAACCGCCGCCCAGCGCCTTGCCGAAGGTGGACAAGTGCGGGGTGACGCCGAGGATGCCCTGGGCGCCCGACAGGCCCAGACGCACGCCGGTGATGATCTCGTCGAAGATCAGCACGATGTTGTACTTCTCGCAGATTTCCTTGGCGCGCTCCAGATAGCCTTCGCGCGGGAAGATGCCGCCGCCGTTGACGCAGATCGGCTCCATCAACACTGCGGCGATTTCATTGTGGTAACGCTCGATGGTGGCTTCCAGCACCTGAATATCGTTCCACGGCAGCATGAAGGACTGGTCTTCCAGCGCGCCGTCGGCGCGGCCCAGGGTGTCCAGCAGGTCGCCCTTGAAGGTTTCCGGCACCGGGAAGCTCAGGTCCTGGCGCTTGCGGCCGCCCATGATGTTGTCGGCGTTGCCGTGGTAGTGGCCGTGGAAGCGGATGAAACGCTGCTTGCCGGTAAAGCCGCGCGCCAGGCGCAGCGCGTTCTGCACCGCCTCGGTGCCGCTCAGGCAGAAGCGGATCATCTCGGCGCAAGGGATGTGCTTGACCATCAGTTCGCAGACTTCGACCTCCAGGTCGCAAGTGTCCACCGAGGTCACTTTCTGCATGTAGCGGATCAGCGCTTCGTTATAGGCCTCGTTGTGGTGGCCGACGAAAAGCGCGCCGAATTTGCAGAACAGGTCCAGGTGCTCGTTGCCGTCCAGGTCCCATACCCGGGAATTGCGGCCGCGGTTGAACGGCACCACCAGCGGCCGTTCCGGGTCGCCGAAGTTGTAATGGGTGCCGCCCGGCAGCAGCTCCCAGCATTGCTTGTAAAAATCCTTGGACTTGATCAGCGACAGCTTGGTATTGCCTTCCATATTCCTGCTCTCCTCTTGCTTGCCCTGTGATGCTGCGGTTGGTGCTACGGTTGATGAAGGGATGTCGTTCAATTCGGGTTCGGGTCCGATGTCGTCTTCGTCCAGCGCCGCCATGCGGGCGCTGAGCGGGCGGTAACGGTCCAGCCGCGGCGGCGTCAAAACGCCCAGCTGACGCAAGGCCGCCACGCGGCTCAGATACGCCGCGCCGGCCATCAGCTCCACCGCGATGTCGGCCACCTTGCGCTTGGCCACCGGCGCCAGTTCGCTGCCCTGCAGCCACTCGTTGGCCGCGCCCATCGCCGCGCCGCACCAGATCTGGTAATCGACCGCGCGCTCGGCCACGCCGGAGATCGCCCAGCGCGAGGATTGGCCCAGATACCACTGGAACAGCAGCGCCATCTTTTTCTTGGGATTGGCGTTGGCGGCGTCTATCAGCGCCTGATTGCCACGGCCGGCGAAGAAAGCCTCGGTGTCGGCCCACACCTGGGCCAGCGGCTGGCGGAACACTTGTTGTTCCAGGCTGGCCACTTCGGCAGCCGGGATGTGCTCCAGGCCGGGGTACTGCTTGTACAAGCCGTGCAGCTTCTGCGCGCGCACCGCGTACATGCTGCCGCCCTTGAGCACCTGCACCTTGGCGCCCAGTTCGAACATGTCGGCCGACGGCGCCATCGCCATGTCCGCGATCTTGGCCTTGCCCAGCAATTGCTTGACCGGGTCCGAGGTGCCGGCTTCAACGCAAGCCTGGTTGATGGAGCCGGTGACCACGTAGGCCGCGCCCAGCGAGAACGCCGCCAGCGTGGCGTGCGGGCTGCCGATGCCGCCGGCGGCGCCGACGCGCACCGTGAACGGGTAGCCTTGGCCGGCGCAGATTTCGTCGCGCAGTTCCGCGATGGAGCGGAAGATGCAGCTGAGCAGGCCGTTGTCGGTGTGGCCGCCGGAATCCGCCTCCACGGTGATGTCGTCGGCCATCGGCACTTTCTTGGCCAGCTCCGCCTGGCGCTCGCTGATCAGGCCGTCGGCCAGCAGCTTGCGCACGATTTTTTCCGGCGCCGGGCTGAGGAAGTGCTGCGCCACTTCGCGGCGCGACACCTTGGCGATCACGCGGTTGCGGCGGATCACCGCGCCCTTGTCGCCGGCTTCCAGACCCTTGACCCGGTAGTAGACGATGGCGGCGGACAGGTTGACGTAGGCCGAAGCCTCCACCACTTTGACGTCCTGCTCGATGAAGAGCTTGACGCAGTTCATCTCCCAGTCCGGCTGGCTGGGGTTGTGCAGCAGATTGATGGCGTACGGGCCGTTGGGCAGCGCCTGCTTGATGCGGCGGATGGCGCTGCCGATGCGATCCAGCGTCAGGCCGCCGGCGCCGAAGGCGCTGAGGATGCGGCGCGAACCCAGCGCGATCACCATGTCCTCGGAGTTGATGCCCCCGGCCATGGCGCCGGCGTAGTAGGCGAAGCGCACGCCGTAGTCATGCAGGAAGGACGGATCGCCGAAGTACTCCGGCAACATCGCCGGCACCATGCCCAGGCAATCCACCTGGCCGTTGCCGGCCAGACCGCCGGCGGGTTCCAGCAACACCGCGTCCTGCTGGCGCAGCACGTGCAGCGGCCGCGCCAGGTCCAGCAGCTGGGCCTGGGCCTGTTCCGGCGTCTGCTGGAATTTGCCGGCATGGCCCTGCCATTTGTACACCGGGGCCGCAAAGCGCGGCACCACGCAAAGCTTGTCTTGGTTCATTCATGCCTCTATCGCTGTCAGGGCCGGCGCGGATGCGCCCGCCGCTGCCGGCGCGCGGCTGAAGCCGGCGCCTAGGTTGTCGCAAATGCCGATGACGTTGCCGCGGTAAATGATCTCGGCGACGAAGACCAGCGCCATCCGCTCCAGTTGGCCGTCGGCCTGGTAGTCGCAGTGGATGGATTTGCAGGTGAGCCGGTAACGCAGGGTGTCCGCCTCGCACTTCACTTCGCCGCGGAACTTGGCGCTGTAGCTGTGCGGGCTGAGCGCGTGCGGCGCCAGTCCCGGCAAGGAGTACAGCCCCAGGTAGCACAGGTAGAACTTGACCAGCTGTTCGCAGCCTTCCACCAGGAAGGTGCCGGGCATCACCGGGTCGTTCTTGAAGTGGGCGCGGAACACCCAATGGCTGGGGTCGATGTCGCGCTCGGCCACCGCTTCGCCCAGGCCGAAAGCGCCGCCGGAAGCGGAGATCGACACCACTCGGTCCAGCATCTTGGCCGCCGGCGCGTACAAACGCGGCGCGCGCGGCGCGGCATAGGCGGCGTCTCCGAAGCAGGCGACGAAATCGCCGCGCTGCAGGGCTTCGATATGGCTGTTGTCGAAGGCATCGCGCCCGCAGCGCAGCGGCGGCTGGAACGGCTCCGCCGGCTGTTTGGCCGTCAGATAGGGCGCGGTGTTGACCCCCTTGGACTTTTCGATGTCCTTGGGCAGGAAGAAACCGGAATTAGCCTCCAGCTTGAAGCTCAGCCTATCGCCGACGTAGCACAGGTACTCGTAGGCGATCAGCACGTTCTTGCCCACCTTGAGGAAGGACTTGATGTTGACGCGGCCGCGCAGCACTTCGCCGGCCTTGGGCAAGGGACCGTAGACCGTGGTCTGACTATCCACCGCCCGGTAGCGCAGCTGGCCCTTGAACAGCTGGTCGCAGCCGATATAGGTGAAGGCCACAATCATCGCGTGCGAGGCTTCCAGCGACACGAAGGCCGGCACCAGTCCGTCGGACACGTACCAGGCGTCGGGATGCAGGTCGTACTCCCACTCAATGAAGCACGGCTCCAGCTTGCCCGGCTGCGCCGACAGCGCGGTGATGCGCGAGGCGAACATATACGGCGGCGACGGCATGCGGGTGCGGATCGGATAACTGTCGGCCTCGGCGTAATCCGGGCCCAGCACCTTGGCGATGGAGCCGTCGGTCAATTCCACCAACTGGGCTTCGTCGAACAAGGGGCGTGGACGCGGCGGCGCCGCCTTGGGCTTGGCCGCGCGGGGCCGGCCGGCCGGCGCGCCGGCGCCCAGCAGTTGCGCGATGCGCTGGTAGAAGCGCTGTTCCGCCTGCAGATAGCTGAGCTGGGTTTGCGCCTGCCGGCTCTGTTGACGTTGCAAGGCCGGCGCCTCGCTGTCCGCCGACACGGCGGCGGCGGGCAGCGGCTGCGCCTGTTGCGCCGCCGGCTGCGGACGCCGCCAGGGCGTGACGTTGCCGAACAGCGCGCGGTTGGCGTCGTTGACTATCATCTCGGCGATGGTGTGTTCGCGGCCGGTGTGCACGGTGGCGACCAGGGCCGGACCGCCCGTCTGCGGCGGCGTCGGCGTCCGGGCTTCCCGGCGATTGGCCTCGCCGGGCTCCTGCAGAATCATGTGGGCGTAGCCTCGGTCCAGGCCCAGGCTGTTGACCGCCGCCAGCCTCAGGCCGCCGGCCGGCGCCAGCCAGGCCGCGCCGGTTTCTCCGGCGCGGAACACGGCGCGCAGCGCGTCCTCCGGATAGGCGGCCAACGCCGCCGCGCCGGGCAGTTGCCGGCTATACAGGCAGAGCGCGGCCTTGATCACGCTGACGATGCCTTGGGCCGAGGCCAGCTGGCCGTAGTTGGCGGCCACCGAACCGGCGGCGGCGCCGCTGTCGCGGTAAACCCGGGACAGTCCGTCGATCTCCACCTGGTTGTCGCTGGCCAGCGCGCCGCCGCTCAGCTCCAGATACCCCACCGACGCCGGATCCGCGCCGGCTTGGCGCAAGGCCGCCGCCGCCGAACGCGCCACCGCGTCCGCCACGGGTTGGAATTCGGTACTGTCGCCGCAGGCGTGGCCGATGGCCAGGCCGCGCATCACCGCGTAGACGCGGTCCTTGGCGTCCAGCGCCGCCTGCTCGCGCTTGAGCACCACCACGCCGCCGCCCTCGCCCACCGGCGCGTCGACATGGCCGGCGCCGCGACGCGGCGCCCACAACACGTTTTCCAGGCCGCCGGCGAAGCTGCCGCCGGCGACGATCACCGCGTCCACCAATTGCTCGGACAACATGAATTGCGCCAGCTCTATCGCCTTGAAGGCGGCGTTTTCATGCGCGCACAAGGAGAAGGCCGGGCCGTCCAGCTTCAGGTGGGCGGCGATGCGGCTGGCCACCACATTGCCGATGCCGCCGGTGATGCCCTCCGGATACGGCTCCGGGAACAAGCTGTCCTTGACGATGGTTTCCAGCGCCGCGGTCTGCGCCTCACTCAGCGAGATGCCGCTGTGCGCCAGGCTGTCTCGCACCTGCCAGGCCATTTCGTTGCGCGCCTGGTAGCGCGAGCAGCTGTAGTCCACGTCGCCGGCGACGATGACGGCGATATTGCGCTTCCGGCCGTCCAGCTGATAGCCGGCGTCGTAGAAGGCGCGCTCGGCGATGGGCATCAGGAACAAATGCGACAGCAGATGGCTGCCCACCACCTTGGGCGGCAGCTTGAAGCGTTTGCAGTCGAAATCGAACTGCTCGATATAGGCGCCCGCCGGGGCCTGACGGTAGCCGCGCGCGCCCAGCACGTCGGCGCGCCCCTCCAGACCCAGCCAGCGGGTGCGCGGCAGCGGACGGAAGTGGCTGCGGCCCTCGGCCACCGTCCGCAGCAAGGCGTCCGGGGTTTCGGTGTCGGCCAGGGCCACGCCCACGCCGACAATGGCCAGGCTTTGTTGCTCCGCCGGCAGCTGCGGCCAGGCGGCCGCCGGCGCGTCGGCGCGGTGTTCGCGCAGCACCATGTGGCCGTTGACGCCGCCGAAGCCGAAGGCGTTGATGCCGGCGCGCTTGGCCTGGCCGCGTTGCGGCCACGGCGTGGTATCGCGCACCACGTGGCGGATGTCCAGCTGGCCGCCCGGGGTGCTGACCATGTCTTCCACGTTCAGCGTCGGCGGAATCACGCCGCTGCGCATCGCCAGCAGCACCTTGAGAATGCTGGCCATGCCGGAGGCGGTCAGCATATGCCCGATATTGCCCTTGTTGGCGCCGATCAACGGCCGCTGCGCCTGATCGGCGAAGAAGGTCTCCACCGAACCCAGCTCCACCTGGTCGCCCACCGGGGTGCCGGTGGCGTGGCATTCCAGATAATCGATGTTCTTGTCCACGCCGTCGTAGGCGCGTTTCAGCGACAGCAACTGGCCGTTGAGGTCCGGCACCAGAATGTGCTTGGCGCCGCCGTCGTTGGACAGGCCTATGGATTCGATCACGCCGTAGATGCGGTCCTTGTCGCGCACCGCGTCGGCGTAGCGCTTGAGCGCGATCACGCTGGCGCCCTCGCCGGCCTTCAGGCCCTGGGAGTTGCGGTCGAACGGCACCGATTGGCCGTCCGCCGGGAAGGCCTGCAGCACATTGAAGCCATGATCGATATAGATGTGGTCGGCGTGGCAAACCGCGCCGGCCAGCATCAGATCGGCCTTGCCGCTTTGCAGGTAATAGCTGGCCACGCGGATGGCGTACAGCGCCGAGGCGCAGGCCGCGTCCAGCGCGAAGCTGGGGCCGGCCAGGCCCAGCGCCTGGGCCGCCAGCGTGGCGTTGTGGCTGCCGGTCATCAGATTGAGATCGGACAAGCCTTCCGCCTGCCAGGGCTGGCGGAAATGGAAATCGTCGCGTTGCAGCAGCTCCTGGACGTAGGGCTCCAGGATGCCTTGATAGAAGCCGTTGAGCAGTTTCTTGCCGGCGTGCGTGGGCATGCCGATATTGCCGATGATCAGGCCGCAGCGCTCCAGCGCCTCGGCGCTGTGGGCGGCGCCCTGTCCGGCGTCGATCAGCGCCTGTTCCGCCGCGTAGAGCGTCCATTGGAACAAGGGGTCCAGCGCCTCCAACTGCGCGGCGGGCAGACGGTAGCGGCCGGCGTCCAGCTTGAAGCCGCGCACATGGCCGTTCTTGTTGTAGGCGATCTTGTCCGCGGTGCCCGGCACCGGATGGCGATACAGCGCCGGGTCCACGCCCAGCTCTTCCCGGCTCAATTCCGAGGTGCAATCCCGCCGCTCCAGCAGGTTGCGCCAGTACTGTTCTGGCGTTTCGGCGCCTGGAAACAGGCAACCTAATCCGATAATGGCAATTTCTTCCATAATGCTTCCGTGTCTTGGATCTGTTGACGTTTGTTTTTCTCGCTGCGCTGACCGAGAAAAGTGCGTTCTACAAGGCGGAGGGCGCAGGCCTTGGTGAACCAAGGCCAAGCCTTACAACGCCGTAGAGGGTTCTTTTCCCGGTCAGCCCCTGGGTTCGCTCCCAGCCGGCGCCTCGCTTTGTCGCCCGCCTCTGGCAGTGAATGACACTGCGGCGAGGCGGGCTTCGCGCGCTGCATCCGCCTGGGAGCGAACGCAACAGAAAAACAAACGTCAACAGATCCTGAAAGTAGAGCCAACATTCCCAAACCTTGGGCGCAACCGTCCCCCTCCGCCGCCGGCCGCTGTTGAAGCGGCGGGCGGCGGCGCGGGATCAGGATTGAACCGGCGCGGGCCGATTTCGAGTGCGGCGGCGGTCAGGCGAACGCTCCGCCGCCGCGCCTCGGCTGTAGGACCGGCCGCGCCCGCGGGCGCGGCCTTGCTCGCGTCACACCGCCACACTGGCCTCCGGGTCGCACATCAACTGCCGCAGCTTCTTCGACACGGTGAACTGCAAGCCGGAAAGCTTGCTGTACACCTTGCCGTCGGCGCTGTGGACGATGACGTCGGCCAGCAGAGTGGTCGCGGTTTGCGCCGTGACCGCCATGCTCAGATAGAAGGCCTGGTCGAAAGCCAGCGGCGCGTACTGCCGCCACTCGGCGATCTGCAGCGGCAGCCCCGCCTTGTCCGACTGCGACATCAGCCAGACCAGCGGCGTTTGCAACGCCACGTCCGCCAGGTAGGGGTTGAAGGAGTTCACCGGGAACTGCCCCTGTCCGGCCGCGGCGGCCAGCCGGCCGCCCGCTTGCAGGCCCTGGCCGTCGAGACGGAACAAGGTCTGTACGCCGCGGAAGGCCGGGCCATGGAACAGCCAGGCGCCGTCGCGCATGTCGCCGTACAGCGGCGGATGCTCCAGCGGCGCGCCGGTCGGCGCCTTCGGCCCGTCCGCCGGCTGCTCCGCCGCCAGCCGGGTCATGGTCACCCGCGCCTGGTAGCGGTTCAGCGCGGCGCCGTCCACTTGGTTGAAGATGCTCACGTCCAGCGTGTGGCGGTCGCCGTTGCCGCCGGCTTCGTCCACCGGCCTCAGTTCGGCGATGAAGCGCCGCTGCTCTCCGGCGTCGAACACCACGCCCTTGAGCACGCGGAAGTCCGTCAGCGTCTCCAGCCGGTAGCCCGGCAGCAGGTCTTCGCACAGCTGCACCATCCAGCCGGCCGCGGCGGTGGCCGGCAGCACAGGCTGCCCGCCCACCACGTGATCGGCCAGGAAGCCGTTGACGGCCGGGTCCAGCTCGCGCTCCACCCGGGTCAGCGCCGGCAGGGTCTTCTGCTTGCGCCCCACCTTGTAGCTGCCGCCGCCCACGATCACCTGCGGCACCAGGCCGGCGGCGAACTCGTCGACGAAAAACTGCGCGCCGACGGAGGTGGGGATGATGGCCAGGCCGCGGTCGGCGTAGGCCTTCTTCAGCACGTCGTTGACCATGCCGCTGTCCCACGGACCCCAGTTGATGCTGCGCACCTGCTGTTTCGGGTACAGGGTCTGGTACAGGTAGGCGAACTTGTTCAGCGCGTCGTTGGCCATCGCGTAATCGGTCTGGCCGGCGTTGCCGAAGAAGCCCGACACCGAAGAGAACAGCACCAGGTGGCGCAAGCCGTCCGGCTTGACCGCCGCCAACAGGTTCTCCAGCCCTTTCACCTTGGTGTGGAACACCGAACGGAAATCCGCCGGGGTCTTTTTCTCGATGCGCTTGTCCGCCAGGTTGCCGGCGCCGTGGATGATGCCGCGGATGGGCCCCAGCTGCCGCTGCGCCTCCGCAGCCGCCCGCGCCACATCCTTGGCGTCGCCGATGTCGCAAGCCAGATAGATGGCCTGGCCGCCGGCCTGCTCGATACTGGCGATGGTGGCGCGCACCTCGGCCAGCTGGAGCACGTCCTTGAGCAAGGCGTCCACCTTGACCGGCGTCACCGTCTCGCCCTGCTGCTGCAGGTGGCGGATGGCGCGCGCCTTGAGCTCGGCCAATTCGCCGCCGCCTTCCGCCCACTCCGGCAGCGGCGCGTCGATGCGGGTGCGGCCCAGCAGCGCGAAGCGGGCCGGATAACGCTTGGCCAGCGCGATCACGCACTCGGCGGTGATGCCGCGCGCGCCGCCAGTGACCAGGAACACGGTCTTGGCGTCGATATTGGCCACGGCCTGAGGATCGGTCGGCGCCGCCTCGAAGCCCAGCGTCATCCGCTCGCCCTTGACGCCGCGGCCCACTTCGGCCACGTCGGACTGCACGTCGCGCAGCTCTTCCAGCAACATCGCGGCGATGGCGCTCTTGCCGCATTTGGGATCGAAGTCCACCGTGCGGCAGAACACATCTTCCCACTCTATGTTCAGCGCCTTGCTCAGGCCGCTGACGCCAGCGGCGGCCACCGGGAAGGCGGCGCGCCGGGCGGTGCCCAGCTCGCCGTCCAGCTGGCTGGCCACGAAGAAGCACGCGCGTCCCGGCCCGGGCTGCGCCAACGCTGGCTGCAGCAGCTTGGCCAGCAGGAACAGCGCTTGCGCGGTGTCGTACTCGGCTGCGGGGAAGGCGTTGGCCAGCGATTTGACGTTGCCGGCCGGCGCCTGCAGATGAATGAAGCCACCCACCTGCCCTTCGGCCACCGCGATGCGCGACAGCACGTCCTCCAGCGCCAGCTCGTCGGCGCGTTCCAACACGTAGTCGTTCACGTGCTTGATCGCCTTGCGCTGGCCCTTGGCCTGCTGCCACTTGAATACCAGCCGCGCCACCTGTTGGCCGTGGGCCAGCAGCTGTTTGGCCACTTCTTCGCTTAAACCCTTGCCGTCGTCGGTCAGCAGCCAGAGCCGGCCGGCGGCCAGCTCCAGCAGGTCCGGCTTGGGCAAAGCCTGTTTCCGCGCCTGAAAACGATGGATGGACGCGGTTACCGTATGGGCATCACTTACAGGGGATTGCTGAGCGAGGGCAGATGCCGTCTCCCGGGGCTCAGCTAGGGATTTTTTTGCTGCGGAGTCCTCCACGGCAACGTCGGCCACCAGTTTCTTGGTGGACGACACCACGCCCAGCTGACGCAAGGGCTTGGCTTCCGCCGCCGGGGTTTCGTGCAAGGCGGGTTCGCTGGAAACCGGGGCCGGCGCTTCCACCGGAGCCGGAGCGGCTTCCGCGGCCGGCGCGGCGGCGGAACCCTGCTTCAGTTCGGTCAGCAGTTCGGAGATGGTTTGCTTGAAGAAGCCGCCCATCTTGCGAATGTTGCTGAAGGCGTCGATGTCGAAGGTTTCCATGTCCTTCTGTTTTTCCATGTCCTGGAAGTGCGGCACTTCGGCGGACAGTTGGTCGAACATGGCGCCGAAGATTTCCAGGCGCTTGATCGAATCGATGCCCAGGTCCGCTTCCAGGTCCATTTCTTCATTGATCATGTCCGCCGGGTAGCCGGTGCGGTCGCTGACGATGTCGATCAGTTGCTTGATCAGGTCAGCCTCGGTCAAGGCCTCGAAGCGCTGAATCAGGGCCTGGTCTTCGGCGCTGATCGCGACGGCGGCCGGCGCGGCGGCTACAGGAGCGGGCGCGGCCATCGGAGCCGGCGCGGCCGGGGCGACGGCTTGCGGGATGTCCTGCAGCTTCGGCTTGGGCGCCTGAACCTCGGTCACGGCGGCCACCGGCGCGGAAGGGGCGACGGCAGGCTGCGCAAGGGGAGCGGCCGCCGGCAATTCCACCGCTGCGCGCGGGGTCGGCAAGCTCACTTCCAGCGGCGCGCGCTGTTGCAGACGCGCGGCCACCTGGCCGCCGCGCGCGGCGACATCGGCGCCCAGCAAGGCTTGCTGGTTGTCAAAATAGTGCTCGTGATTAACGTGGTAGAGTTCCTGATTCTTGTCCAGCAGCTGCAGGCTCTGGCCCAGGCTGGCCACCACCTCCGTCAATTGCTGGCTGCCCTGGAATTTCTCCAGCAAGGTGTATTGCTTGGTCATCAGCGAATCCAGCAGCTGGATGTAATCCTTCTGATTCAGCTGGAACTGCTGATGCACCTGGCTGAGCATGTTCTGCGCCTGGATCTGCGCGTCCAATACGCTCAATACTTCGTTGTCCGAGCTACTGCGTTGCATGATTCCCTCTCCGCTTATGACATGGATGGGCTCCAGCCACATCATGTCGTCCCTGTTGTCGACCAAAGTTTCCACCACTACCCTACTATCCCGCTCCGTCTCCGGCGCCAGCGGCGGCGAGCTGGCGGCAAGCCGCTCGTCGATGAAGGCGTCGATGACGCGCGTATCCTTGCGCATGGCGTGCGCGCGGCGCTGCTTGGCTTTCTCCGAGTAGAAGAAACCGCCGCTCATCTTGTAAGTCAGCGACTTTTTCTTCGGCGCCGCGGCCAAGGGCAAGGCCGCCTGCGGATCGGTGGAGCTCAGCTCCACGCCCTCCACCGCCAGCCGCGCCAGCGCGCGTTTGAATTGCAGGGCTTCCTCGCCGTTGGCGCTGGGGTTCAGCGACACCACCGCGTGCGGCTTGTCCTTGAGAATGTCCGCCACTAGCTTGCCCAAGATGCCCTTGGGACCGATCTCGACGAACAAGTAACCGCCCTGCTGATGAATGCGTTCTATGGTTTGCTGGAAGCGCACCGGGCTGACCAGTTGGCTGATCAGCGACTGCTTGATCTTGGCCGGGTCGTCGGCGTGGCGCTCGCCGCTGGCGGTGGAGTACACCGCGGCCCGCGGCGCCTGGAACGGAATCCCAGCCAAGCTGGCTTCAAACGGCGCGCAAGCGTGGCGCACGAAGTCGGTGTGGAAGGCCGCGGACACCGCCAGCACTTGGCTGCGCACCTTGCGCTCGTTCAGAAACTCATGGGCCTGGCGGATGATGTCGCTGGCACCGCCGAACACCAGTTGCTGCTGCGAGTTGTAATTGGCCACCACCAGCTCCGGGAAGCGTTCCAGCACCGCGCTGGCCTCGCTCTCCGGCAGCGAAGCCGCCAGCATCGCGCCCGGCTCGCCGCCCGGCACCGGGCTGGCCACCGCCGCGCCGCGCGCCAGCGACGTCCGGTAGAAGTCCTCGTCGCTCAGCACGCCGGCGGCCCACAAGGCGGTCACTTCTCCGTAGCTGTGGCCGGCCAGGAAGTCCGGACGCAGGCCCAGGCCGCTCAACAGTTTGTAGTAGCCGGCGCTGATCGCGCCGATCGCCGGCTGCGCCGTGCGGGTCTGGGTCAGTTCCGCCATCTGGCGATCCGCCGTTTCCGCGTCGAAGGCCGGCGGCGGGAAGATGGACGCGGACGGCAACGGCAGCCCGTCGGCGTGCGCCGCGGCGTCCAGACCTTCCAGCGTTTCGCGCATCGCCGGGTAATCGTTGGCGATATCGCGGCCCATATTCACGTACTGCGCGCCCTGGCCGGGGAACAAGGCCACCACGCGTCCGGCCAACGGAGCCGCCTCGCGCTTGTAATAAATGCCCAGCGGGTGCTCCCAGTCCTGATCCGGACGCGCCCGCAGCAGCTTGATCGCCTCGTCCAGCAAACCGGCGGCCTGTTCGGCCGAGCTTGCGACGAAGGCGAGGCGCGCGGAATTGGCCGGCGCCCGCGCCGCGGCGCCTTGATGCAGGCGGAACTGATAGCCGGCGTCTGCGGCGCGGAAGGACTCCAGCTTGTGCTCGGCCAGCGCCAGCAGTTGTTCCGGGCCGTCCGCGTGCAACAACACCACTTCCGGGCGCAGGTTCAGACGGAAATCGCCCTGCGGCCGCGCCTGGTGCTCCTCCATGATGGCGTGGTAGTTGGTGCCGCCGAAGCCGTAAGCGCTCAAGGCCGCGCGGCGCGGCGCGCCGCTCACCGGGCTCAACCACGGCCGGCTGTCGATGTTGACGTAGAAGGGGCTGGCGCTGTCCGCCAGTTCGCGGCTGGGTTGGCTGACGTTGATGGTGGGCGGCAGCACCTTGTGGTACAGGCTGAGCGCCGCCTTCATCATCGCCGCCGCGCCGGCGGCGCAGCGGGTGTGGCCGATCTGCGATTTGACGCTGCCAATGGCCACCGAGCCGGGCTGGGCGCCGCCGGCTTCGAACACCGCGCGCAGGCTCTTGATCTCGGTCTCGTCGCCGGACTGGGTGCCGGTGCCGTGCGCCTCCACCAACTGAATTTCCGCCGGCGAGATGCCGGCGCGCTCATAGGCTCGGCGCATCGCCTTGACCTGACCTTCGTGACGCGGCGCGAAAATGCTCTTGGCGCGGCCGTCGCTGGAAGCCTGCAGCGATTTGATCACCGCGTAGATACGGTCGCCGTCGCGCTCGGCGTCTTCCAGGCGCTTGAGCACCAGGAAGCCGACGCCGTCGCCCAGCATCATGCCGTCGGAAGATTCGTCGAAGGGACGCGACAGGTTGCTCTTGGACAAGGCCGGAGTCTTGCTGAAGCACAGGAAGGAGAAGATGGAGTTTTCCAGGTTGACGCCGCCGGTCAGCACTACGTCGCAGCTGCCGTCCACCAGTTCCCCCACCGCCGCCTTGATCGCGGCCAGGCTGCTGGCGCAAGCGGCGTCCACCATGTAAGAAGTGCCGCCCAGATCGAAATAGCTGGCGATGCGGCCGCAGGCGACATTACCGAGGAAGCCGGGGAAGCTGTCCTCATTCCACTCCAGGTAAAGGTGATTGACGCGATCGATGACCTCGTCGGCCACCGCGCCCGGCAGGCCCGCGTGGTTCAGCACCTTGCGCAGGTACGGCTCCTGCTGCCGGAAAGCCAGCGAGAACGAGGTGTTGCCGTTGCCGGCGCCGCCCAGAATCACCCCCACCCGGTCTTTGTCCACCGGCAGCGCGTCCTCGCCCACCAGCCTGGCGTCCAGCATTGCCTGCTTGGCCACGTGCAGCGCGAAGATTTGCGCGGTGCTGATGGACTCCAGCATCAGCGGCGGCAGTTTGAATTCCACCGGATCGAAATCGATGGCCGGCACGAAGCCGGCGCGGTGGCCGTAAGTTTTGTCCGCGGCGCTCGGGTCCGCACTGTAATAGTCTTCCTTGCGCCAGTATTCATCGCCGTCTTTCTGGTCGATGTCGGTCAGGGAATCCTTCTTGTCGACGATATTGGTCCAGAAATCATATAAGGTGGCCGCATCGGGAAAGTGGCTGGCCATGCCCACAATCGCGATATCCAACGTCCCTGGTCCAATCCTGCTCGATAAGGTCTTGCTCATTGCTCCTCCCGCGGTGAACCTGCTGTTTCGCATCATTCGCTTGCCGCCGCGCACCAACCGGGAAGCGCAATCGCCGGCCGCACGGCCAGGGTCGACTGCCTTTCTTTAAATCCGGTCCCGCACGCAAAGCCTGGATCGAATTCGCGCCCGACCAAACGTCGCACGCGCCTGCTGCCCATTACCCAAACCACATTAAAAACCGCGATAAAAACTTGACAAAATCTTTACCAACCAAGCTGCCAAATCCGGTTTTGTAAAATTATGACGTTGAAATCTTAGCATTTCCTTAGCGCTTTCTTGCAGTTGGTTGATTTACCTCCACAGATCTGGAGAAAAAATATACACAACGACATAAGTTATTGATTTTTATAATGTATCTTTATTGACACACCGATGCCAAAGTCATTATTTTTTGTAAAATCCTTTAATGAAAAATAAAATTTGCGGTCATAAAAAAGAAAACTGAGGAGAGTCTGAGCAAGCAATAAGAACAGGGGCTTATTGGCGCGACATTTAAATTCAACGTCCGAACCAATACCAGTGGTATTAATCGGCCAAAATCCTATTCGCCGCCGTTCCCTTAATTACCATTGGCAACGCTCAGAAAACCCTAAGCAGGAATGGGCATACTGCCTCCATTTCATTCCGGAGACAGTCATGCCCCAGCCTACTCATCCCCTCCGCCTGTCCGGCCCCAGCGTGGAGACCTGACCATGGTCTCCCTCGCTCGCGCCTCGCTGATTTACGAGTGGCGCCGCTTTCTGCCCGCGGTGCTGGCGGTGGCATTCGCCGGCCTGCTGGTTCAGGTGCAACTCAGCCTGCTCCTCGGCATGTTCAGTTCGATAGGCGTCTACATCGACCGCTCCAGCGCCGACCTTTGGGTGGGCTACCCCGCCACCCAGAGCGTGGACCTGGCCCGCCCCATTCCCGGCAAAACCGAGAACAACCTGTGGGCGCACCCGGAAGTCACCGCGGTGGAACGCTTCACCTGGACCATGGCGGACTGGCAGCGGCCCGGCGGCGGCAAACTCAGCGCGGTATTGATCGGCATTGACCCGCGGCCGCAGGCGATGACTTTCGCCACCCTGCTGACCCCGGCCTTGCGCCAGGAACTGACGGTGCCCAGCACCGTGCTGGTGGATGAAAGCGACCTGGAAAAACTGGGGGTCAAGATAGGCGATTACGCCGAGCTCAGCGGCAAGCGGGTGCGTATCGGCGGCACCGTCAACGGTATGCGCGCAATGGGCGGCGCCAACATCCTGACCTCGCTGAACACCGCCCGCCGCATCGATCCCAATCTGCGCAACGACGCCACCGACTACTTCCTGGCGCGGCTGCGCGACCCCAACCGCGCCGAGCAGGTGCGCGACCAACTGCAACCCAGCGGCAGCTTCAAACCGTTCCAGGTCTGGACCGCGGAGGAATTCTCCGCTCAGTCGCAAACCTACTGGCTGTTCGAGTCCGGCGCCGGCTCCGGTTTCCTGTTTTCCTCCGCGCTGGGCCTGCTGGTCGGCATCGTCATCACCAGCCAAACGCTGATGGCCGCCATCGTCGCCGCGCTGCGCGAATACGCCACCTTGCGGGCTTTGGGGGTGTCCTCCTCCGCCTTGCGCGCCGTGATTCTGGAGCAATCGTTCTGGGTCGGCCTGGCCGGCCAGGTGATCACCGCCGTGGTCGGCGCGCTGCTGGTGGCCGCCGCCCGTCACGCCCACATCGCGCTGGAGGTGCCGCTGTGGGGATGCGTGGCCACCGGCACCCTGGTGCTGGGCATCGCTCTGCTCTCCGGCCTGTCCGCGCTGCGCGCGCTGAACCAGGCCGAGCCTTCTACCCTATTGCGATAAGGAGACTTTCATGTCCGCCTCTCCCGCCATCGTCGGCGAAAACCTGAACCGCTCGTTCAGCAACGGCAAGACCGAGCAAACCGTGCTCACCAATATCTCGCTGTCCATCTTGCCCGGCGAACTGACCCTGATCATCGGCCCCTCCGGATCCGGCAAAAGCACCTTGTTGTCCGTGCTTTCCGGCCTACTGCCGCCCAGCTCCGGCCGCGTCACCGCGCTGGGGCAGGAGCTGACCAAGCGGTCCATAGAAGAATTGAGCCGCTTCCGCCTGGAACATTGCGGTTTCGTATTCCAGGGCTTCAACCTGTTCGCCTCGCTGACCGCGCTGGAAAACGTGCTGCTGCCCCTGAACTACGGCCCCAAGATCACCAAGGCCGAAGCCGAGAAACGTGCGCAAGAAGCCCTGGAGCTGGTGGGCCTGGGCCCGCGCGCCAAGCTGCGGCCGATGGAGCTGTCCGGCGGCGAAAAACAACGAGTCGCCATCGCCCGCGCGCTGGTCAAGCGGCCCAGGCTGATGTTCGCCGACGAGCCCACCAGCGCGCTGGACAGCCACAACGGCCAAGTGGTGATCGACCTCTTGCACCAGATCGCCCAGGAACAAGGCACCACGGTGCTGGGCGTGTCCCACGACAACCGCCTGATCAAGCACGCCGACCGCGTCATCACCCTGGAAGACGGCCAGGTGGTCAAGGATCTGCGCGTCCATAACACGCCGATGGAGGTAGCATGAGCAGCCACGCGTCCAAGGGGACCTCGCAAAACCCGCTACGCGGCCCGATGGCTGCGTTGCTCCGCGCTCTCGAACCACTCGCGGCGGTTTTCCGAGCCCACTCCAAAAATTCTTGCCGGCTAGCCCTGCTGCCGGCGCTGGGCCTGCTGCTGGCCGGCTGTTCCGAACCGCCTCCTCCCGCGCCGGTTCAGCAATCCCCTTGGGCCGCCATCGCCAAGGGCCGCGTCAGCATAGAAGGCGGAGTGATCAATATCGCCGCGCCGCGCGCGGGCATTATCCGAGAGGTGTCCGTGGAGGAAGGCGCCGAGGTCAAACCCGGCGCGGTGCTGGCCCGGATCGACGACCGCGAAGCCAATCTGGCGATGAAGGTGCGCGAGCAGGAGCGCGACGAGGCGCGGCAAGCGCTGGCCCTGCTGCAGGTCAAGCACGCCATCGCTCAGCGCGAGCTGCAACGTGTGTCCGCGCTAAGCGGCGACGAGGTGGTGTCCAAACAGGAAAAAGACAACGCCCGCAATCAGGTCAGGCTCAGCGCCTCCGAACTGGCTCGTCAGCAGGCGGCGGTAGCCACCGCCGACGCGCAAGTGGCCGCCAGCAAACTGGAAGTGGACCAGCACGTGGTGCGCGCGCCGCTGGCCGGGCGCATCATCCGCCGTCAGGCCCGCCCCGGCGACGGCACCTCCACGCTGAACGTGACGCCGCTGTTCATGTTCGCCCCCAACGGGCCGCGCATCGTCCGCGCCGACCTGGAAGAACGTTACGTCAGCGTGGTAACGCCCGGACAGGCGGCGGAAGTGACGCTGGAGGCGGACGAAACCAAGGTCTACAAAGCCAAGGTGCTGCGGCTGGGCCAGGTGTTCGGCAACCGCCCGGACAACGACGACCCCAACGAGAAACAAGATGTGCGGGTGATTGAATGCGTGCTGGCGCTGGTGGACGCGCCGGAAATCCGCATTGGCCAGCGGGTGCTGGTGCGCATCTCCCGACAAGACAAGGCGGGCAAACCATGATGCGGCCCATCGCTCTGCTCCTGCTCCTGGCGCTTGGCGGCTGCGCCGGGATGGAACCTTCGCGCCCCGCGCCGGCGCTGCCGGAGCGCTACAGCCAGGCTCTGCCCGGCCATGCGCCGGACGCCCAAGCCTGGGACGGTTTCGGCGATCCCGGCCTCAGCCGGTGGATCGCGACGGTGCGCGAGGGCAACATCGACCTCGCCGCCAGCCTGGCGCGGCTGGACGCCGCGCGCGCCGAACTGGGCGTGCTCAACGCAGACCGCTACCCCAAGCTGGACTTCGAACAATCGGTGGAGCGGCGCAAGCTGTCCAAGTTCGATTTGGGCGAAGTGGGCGAAGACACCGCCAACCCCAGCACCCGCTACAGCACGCGGCTGGCGCTGGGCTATGAGGTGGACTTGCGCGGCCGGGTCAGCGCCGCGGTCCGCGCCGGCCGCGCCGATCTCAAGGCCAGCGGCGGCGACCTCGACGCGCTGGGCCTGAGCCTGGCGCGGCAGACCACGGAACTGTGGCTGACGCGGGCGGAGCTGGCCGCCGACATCGAACTGCTCCGGGAGGCCGCGCGGCTGCGCCAGCGCCTGCTGGCCGGGGTTGCCGCCAAACGCCGCGTCGGCCTGGCCAGCGGTAGACAGTTGCTGGAACCGGACAGCGAGGCCAGCGAAGCCGCCCGCCTGCTTGCCCAGCAAGGCGACGCGCTGAAGCGGATAGAACGCAGCCTGTGCCAGCTGGCCGCCCAGATGCCGAACGCCTGCGGCTTGCCGCCGGCGCGGCCGCTGCGCGAACTCAGGCTGCCGGAAGTGGGCGGCGAAGTGCCGGCCCGGCTGCTGCAACGCAGGCCGGACCTCAGCGCGGCCCAGGCCCGCTACGACGCCGCGCGCGCGCGCATCGACGAGGCGGAGGCGGCTCGCTGGCCGTCGCTGACGCTGAATGGCGGCCTGGGCATCAGCGCCGGCAGCTGGTCCGCATTGCGCGGCAGCAAGGTGCTGAACTGGTCGCTGTTGCCCCAGCTAGACATTCCGCTGTTCGACGCAGGCAAGCGCAAAGCCGAAGCCCAGCGCGCGCACTTTGCCGCCGCAGAACAATACGCGGCCTGGCGCGGCGCGGTCACCCGCGCGGTGTACGAGGTGGAAGACGCGGCCGCCGCCGCCCATTTCGCCGGCACGGACCAGGAAGCCAAGCAGCGGCAATACGTGGACGCCAGCCGCCGCTTGCGCGCCGAGCGCGACGCTCGCGGCGTGGGCCTCAGCGACGGCCAGGCGGAATGGCGCGCACAGCTGGCGCAGCTTCAGGCGGAACAAGGTGTGCAAGGCGCGCGCCGCCAGCAGCTGCTGGCGGCGGCCAATCTGATCGCCGCCTTGGGCGGCGGCTGGGAGGGCGCGGACAAGACCACGCCTTGAGCTATGCCGGCTGCGCCCCGCGCTCCGCGGCCGGGGCCTCCGGCGCGGCGCGGCGCGGCAGGCGGATTTCCACCCCCAGGCCGTTGCCGTGCAGGCCATCGGTCAACAGCAGGCTGCCGCCGTGCAGCTCCACCACCCGCTTGACAATGGCCAGCCCCAGGCCGCTGCCGGTGACGGTGTTGTCGGGCAGGCGCACAAAACGCTTCAGCACCTGCTCACGCCACTGCGGCTCGATGCCCGGACCGTCGTCCAGCACCGCCAGCCGCAGATTGGAGAACCCCTCGCTGACTTCCACATTGATGGACGCGCCGTCCGGGCAGTAACGGATGGCGTTATCCAGCAAATTATCCAGCAAGCTGTCCATCGCGCTGGCGTCTCCGCAGCAAGCCGCCGTCTGCGCGCCGTCGTAAGCCAGGGTGATGTTGCGCTCCATCGCCCGCGGCACATGCCGCGCCAAGGCCGCGCGCGCTAACGCCGCCAGGTCGAAGGACACCGGCCGCACCCGCGCCGACTCCGCGTCCAGCCGCGACAGCGTCAGCAGCTTGCCCACCAGTTCGCCGCTGCGGCCTATGCTGGCGTCCAGCAAGGCCGCCAGCGCCGCCCTCTCCTGCTCGGACTCCGCCCGCGCCAGCAAATGCACTTGCGCGCCAATCGCCGCCAGCGGCGTGCGCAGTTCGTGCGCGGCGTCGGCGAAGAAGCGCTGCTCTCCTTCGCGAAAGGTGGCCAGCCGCGACAACAGCTCGTTGACGGAATTGAACACCGGCCGCAGTTCCTGGTATTCGGGATCGGCGCAGGCCAGCGGCGCCGTCGATTGCACATCGCGCGAGGTAATGGTGGTGGCCAGCGTCGCCAAGGGCTGCAAGGCGCGGCCGTAGCCGACGCGCAGCAGCAACATGATGATGGGCACCGCCGCGATCAGCGGCATCAGAAAGAAGACCAAGATCTCGGCTTGCACCCGCTGCACGAAGCTGCGCGCCACCGCCAGCTGCACCTGCACCGGCGCATCGGCGGCGTCGACCACCAGGATGCGCCAGCGCCCCTGGTTGGCCGGCGCGTCGGCACTGACAGGCTGCGCCAGTTCCGGCCAGGTATTGGACACCGCCAGCAAATGCTGGCGCTTGTCGACGATGCGGTAGGCCAGCTCGCTGCGCAGCGGCGGCTTTTCGCTATAGCCATGGCCAAACTGGCCTATCAGTTGATCGACGATGCGCACGCGCTCCCCAGGCTTGACGTCGGCGCTGTACACAGTGGCCAGCGTGCGCGCCAGTCCGCGCAGATCCCCGTCCAGGTAGCCGGACCCCACTCGGGTCACTTCCCAGTAAAACCAGGCGAACAGGACCAGCCATACCGCCAGCAGGGAGCTCAGGCTGGTCCATAACAGCCGCCGGTAGAGCGAACGCCGCGCCAGCGAGGGAATGATCATGCCGGCTTGGGCAACAGATAGCCGACGCCGCGAATGGTGCGGATCCAGTCCGAACCCAGCTTGCGCCGCAAATTGTGGACATGCACCTCCAGCGCGTTGTCGGACTCGCAGCACAGATGCTCCACCAGGTGCTCGCGGCTAACCACCTTGCCGGCCTTGCGCACCAGTTCGAATATCAGCGCGAATTCCGACGGCGACAAGGCCACCGCCGCGCCGTTCATCGACAGCTCGCGGGTGTCGGCGTTGATGCATAAATCGCCGATCTGCCAATTGGCCGACACGAAGCCGCTGCTGCGCCGGGTCACCGCCTGCAGCCGGGCCAGCAGTTCCGGAATGGCGAAAGGCTTGACCAGATAATCGTCGGCGCCGTTGTGCAAGCCGGTCAGCCTGCTCTCCAGCGCGTCGCGCGCGGTCAGGATGATCACCGGCAGCGTCGATCCGTTGCCGCGCAACTCCTGCAGCAAATGCAGGCCCTCGCCGTCCGGCAGCCCCAGATCCAGCAGCAAGGCGTCCTGCGGCTCATCGGCCAGAAAGGTGCGCGCTTCTTTCAGCCTCCGCACCCAGACGGTGCGAAAACCGGCCTGGCGCAAGGCCTGCCCCAGCGCCTCGCCCAATGCCAGGTCGTCCTCCACCAACAATATGTTCACGGGATGTCTCCGCACGCCAAAGCAATGTCAAAATCATGCCAGAGCGCCATGGCAAAATCTACCGCGCCGGCGTCAATCCTGAGCTTGCAGCAGGTGGTCCAGGGACAGCACGTCGCCCAGCCGCCGCAGGGCCTGCAACTCCTCGCGGTGCTCGCGCGCCAGGCGTTCCGCCAGCGCCTCGCCCTTGGGCGTCAGCCGCACTTCCACGCAGCGGCGGTCGTCCCGCCCCGGGCTGCGCGCCACCAGTTGTTGCTGCTCGCAGCGGCTGATCAGACCCACCACGCTGTGGTGGTGCGACTGCAGCCGCTCGGCCAGCTCGGCCACCGTGGCCCAGTCCCGCCCTGGAAAGCCCTTGATCTGCAACAACAGCAGGTATTGCAGCATGGTGATGCCATGGCGCTGGGCCGCCTCTTCGCTAAAACGCTGGAAACGGCGCAAGCGGTAGCGGAAATCCGCCAGACGTTCGAAATCCTGCTTGGAAAAGCTCTGGGGGCCAGACACGCGGGGCACCTCCTCCGGCTCAGCCATCCAGCAAAGCGCGGTAGCACACCGGTGAAGCCAGCTCCCCCGCCTCGATGCGTTTTATCTCATCCAACTTGTCGCCCAGAAACTGCGCCAAGGCCTGCGCCGGCTGCCTCTCGCCGCCGCCGGCGTGCAGCAGCACCAGGCCGCCGCTGCGGCTGGCCTTCCACAGCGGCCACCAGCGCTGCGGGTTTGCCGCCAAATCGGCCCAATACACTTCACAGAATGTGGGCCAATGGCGTTCATCCTGACGCAGCCAGTTAAGCAGGCCGGGCGCCGGCGCCACGCTTTTCAGCCAGTGGCCGGCGTCCAGCGCCTGCCGCGGCAGGCCCTTTGGCCAGGTTTCCTCAATCAGAAAAGCGTTTTCAAGGCCCGGCCGGTATTCGCTCACCGGCAACAGGCGGATTGTTGCGTCCATTGCGTCACTCCTTAATTTCATCTGGCGGCGGAGGCGGTGCGGCGTCGTCAGAAATATCGTATTACGATATTTAATGGTCAAAAAAAGGCGGCTGGGCCGCCATTAGAAGCTGTTCTAAAGTCTTGCGAGCTAGAGCGAGACTTTGAACAGGCTCTTAGAGCCGCTAACAAAACCTCGCAGAGAACCTGAGCCAAGGCCCGCCGACGCTGGCAGTACTTGAGTACGGCAAGGAGGCGCAACGCAGGATCAGGGGTTTTGTTAGCGGGTCTTAAGCCGCGGTGTTTTGCACCGCGGCCATGCTATTACAGCGCGGCCTTGAAGATCGCGCAGATTTCTTCATGGCTGGCCTGGATCGGATTGGTCAGGCCGCAAGCGTCCTTCAAGGCGTTGGCGGCCAGCTCCGGAATATCCTCTTCCTTGACCCCCAACTGCGTCAATCCTGCCGGAATGCCTACATCGGCGGCCAATTGGCGTATGGCGGCGATCGCCGCTTCCGCGTTGGCGGCCACGCCCAGCGCCGCGCCGACGTCGGCCAGACGCTGGCCGGCCGCCTTGGCGTTGAAAGCCTGCACATGTGGCAGCAGCACCGCGTTGCATACTCCGTGCGGCAGATCGTAGAAGCCGCCCAACTGGTGCGCCATCGCGTGCACATAGCCCAGAGAGGCGTTGTTGAAGGCCATGCCGGCCAGGAACTGCGCGTAAGCCATTTGCTCCCGCGCTTCCATGTCCAGGCCGTGGCGCACCGCGCGGCGCAGGTGGCCGGCAATCAGCGTTACCGCCTTCAAGGCGCAGGCGTCCGTGATGGGCGTGGCGATGGTGGAAACGTAAGCCTCCACCGCGTGGGTCAGCGCGTCCATGCCGGTGGCCGCGGTCAGCGACGCCGGCATGCCGGCCATGGTTTCCGGATCGTTGACCGACAGCACCGGCGTGGTGTGCTTGTCCACGATGGCCATTTTGATGTGGCGGGACTCGTCGGTGATGATGCAGAAGCGGGTCATTTCCGAGGCGGTACCGGCCGTGGTGTTGATCGCCACCAGCGGCAGTTGCGGCTTGGCGGACTTGTCCACGCCCTCGTAATCCTGGATCTTGCCGCCGTTGGCGGCCACCAGCGCGATGCCCTTGGCGCAGTCGTGCGGCGAGCCGCCGCCCAGCGACACCACGGCGTCGCAATCGTGCTCGCGCAGCAGCGCGAGGCCGGCGCCCACATTCGCGGTGGTGGGATTGGGGTGCACGCCGTCAAACAGTACGGTGGCGATGCCGACGTCGCCCAGCAATTCCGTGACGCGGCCGGCCAGGCCGGTTTTCACCAAGCCGGTGTCCGTCACCATCAATACTTTGCGGTAGCCGTAACCGCGCATGGTCTCAACGGCTTGTTGCAGACAGCCCGCCCCCATCAGATTGACGCAGGGGATGAAGAAAGCGCTGGTCGCCATGGCAAGCTCCTGTTCTTAAGACATTTGTCATAAGCGCAGTATGCTTATTTTGGCCTATGCGGCATTTGCCTCACATCAAAAGATGTCCAATCATCCCGCTCACTTGTGCGGCAGCACGTCCTGCGCCAATTGGACAATCAAGGCGCCGAAGCCGTCCCACATGATCTGCACCCCCAGGCACAGCAGGATGAAGGCGGACAGCCGCAGAAACACCACCGAGCCGGTCTGCCCCAGATAACGCAGCAGCTTGTCGGCGTGGCGGTAGCACAGATAGACCAGCACGCTGCACACCAGCACCGCGCAGCCGCCGGCCAGCGGCGAGATCGCGTATTTGACGATGCCCTTGCCGGTATCGGTCAGCGAAGCGCCCATGGTGATGGCCACCGAGATGGAGCCCGGCCCCACCGTTAGCGGAAAGGTCAACGGATAGAAGGCGCGCTGCTTCAGCGCGTCGTGGTTTTCCGCCTGTATGGGCTGATCGGTGGAGGTGGGGCTGCTCTCCGGCGGCGCGTCGTTGAGCATGCGCCAGGCGGCGAAAGTAATCAGCAGGCCGCCGGACAATTGCACCACCGGCAGCGATACGCCGAAGAAAGACAGCACATAGCCGCCGGTGAACATGCTGCCCAGCAGCAGCAAGGCGCAATACATGGCGATGCGGCGCGCCAGGTAACGGCGCTGCTGCGGCGTATTGCGCGCCGTCATCGAGATGAAGATGGGCACCAGCCCCGGAGGATTCATGATCGGCAGCAAGGCTGCCATCACAAACAGAAACTTTGTTATGAATATTGTCAGCAACTGCATGGTGGAATGACTCCGAAACCATCAAATTCAGATCGAGAACGGCCGCGGGCACGGCGCCAGCCGCCATATTACACAATTCATCAATATTGCAACCGGCTCTCGCTCGGACTCCGGCGCCCCTCCCCGGTTCCGGCGCATCGAGCGCGCGCCTCTTTCCCGCGCGGAATCCATAACAATCAGTCTCTTACGAAAAACAGCCCGGCAATGCCGGGCTGTTTGACTCACTGCCGCCCCAAGGCCGGCAGAATTCACAACGGATCAGCGCGTGGCGGCGGCCAGCTTGCCGTTCTCGTTCTCTTGGCGCAAGGAACGAGCCTTGACCAGCGCCTCGCTGAAATCAATCTCTTCCAGCGCCACCATCCGTGTTTTGTGCTTGAACTTGTAGCCCAGCCACAGCGCCAGGAACAGCGGAATGCCCAGGTAGGTGGCGATCACCGCGCTCCAGTCGATATGTCCGCCTATGAAGGCCTCGTAGTTCTGGCCCAGCATGATCAGCAGGCACAGGGCGAAGGCGAACAGCGGCCCCAGCGGGAACCACTTGGCCTGGTAAGGCAGGTCGGCCAGATCATGGCCCTGCTTCACATAGGCGCGGCGGAAGCGGTAGTGGCTGATGGCCACGCCCAACCAGGCGATGAAGCCGGTCATGCCGGAGGAATTCAGCAGCCACAGATAGACCGCGTTGGTTTCAAACAGCGAGGTCAAGAAGCACAGCGCGGCGATCACGCTGGTGGCGTACAAGGCATTGCGCGGCACGCCGTTGCTGGACAGCTCGGCAAAGCGCTTGGGCGCCATCTTGTTGCGCGCCATGGTGTACAGCATGCGGGTGGACGCGTACATGCCGGAGTTGCCGGCGGACAGGATGGCGGACAGGATCACCGCGTTCATCAGGCTGGCCGCCATGGCGAAGCCGGCGCGATTGAACACCAGAGTGAACGGGCTGGCGCCCACGTCCTTCATATCATTCTTCAGCAGCAGCGGATCGTTGTACGGCAGGATCAGGCCGATGATCAGGATGGACAGCATGTAGAACATCAGGATGCGCCAGAAAATCTGCCGCACCGCGCGCGGGATGGTCTTGCCCGGATTGGCGGATTCTCCGGCGGCGACGCCGATCAACTCCGTGCCCTGGAAGGAGAAACCCACGATCATGGCCACGCCCACGAAAGCGGCCAGGCCGCCCACAAACGGGCCTTGTCCCTGCTGCATCACTGACAAACCCGGCGCGATGCGCTGCGGGTTGGGGTCGGTCATGATGCCGAAGATCATCAAAAAGCCAATGATGATGAAGGCGACGATGGTGGCCACCTTGAGCATCGAGCACCAGAACTCGGCCTCGCCAAAGCCCTTCACCGAGAAATAGTTGAGCACGAAGATGATCAACAGGAAGCCGGCGCTCCAGACGATGCCGGGCACCGCCGGATACCAGTAATGCATGATGATGGCGGCCGCGGCCAACTCCACCGCCACGGTGATGGCCCAGTTGTACCAGTAGTTCCAACCCTGGGCGAAACCAAAGGCCGGATCGACGAAGCGCGAACCATAAACCTGGAAGGAGCCGGACTCCGGCATGAAGGCGGCCATTTCGCCCAAGCTGGTCATCAGGAAGTAAACCATCAGGCCGATCAGGGCGTAGGCGATCAAGGCGCCGCCGGCGCCGGCCGACGCCACGGTGGCGCCGGAGGCCAGGAACAGGCCGGTGCCAATGGAGCCGCCGATGGCGATCATCGACAGGTGGCGCGCCTGCAAGGTGCGCCTAAGCTCTTGGCTCTCTTGTTTTTTTTCCATCTCTTTGTCTCAAGTGCGCCTGCTCGGCGACATTGCTTTCGGCTCGCTGCGGCCAGCCGGCGGCCTGTTGTCGCAACGACAGGCAGTCGTAATCGAAACGCAAAAGAATGACAGCAACCACGACTGTTGACTAGTCAAACATGGCTTTGGGGCTTAAAAAACGAAAATGTCATGTTCGCAAAGGAATATCGCACCCGGTTGGACTGCGACCAAGAGCCTGTGACGCGCCCCCGCAAGCCCCTCGCGATGGATCTGTCGCAGGAATCATACAGTTTTCACCCGTCCCGCCCGCTCCAGCACGCGGTTTAAAGCGCGGCGCGACCGAGTCGTCGCACCGTGGTTTCATGGGAAAACTCACAGTCGACAGCCGTCTTGCCCCGTTTACAAACAGTAATGAATCTCATTTGCAAAAATGACAAATAAAACCTTGTCATACAAAGATAAATTTAAATTTAATCCAAATTAAAACAAATAAAACATCACACACCGTCACAATCGTATTTACAATTTTCACACCCCCGCACTGAATAAAATACTAATCCAATCGAATAAAAAACCGCCCCCTCCTTATTCGTTCAATCCCTTCGCCATATCAATATAACGATTGCTCATAACTCTATAGCGGCTAATTTGTTCGCCCACTCTCGGCATCTGCCATAAAATGGCCACGCTTACTAAAAGCAAATCGTGTTCTTTCCATTATTTTGGTTACCACATAACGATAAGCAAAACGCTCGCGTATGAACGCGGGCAAGTGGCAATTCCATCGCTTTTGATTCCACAACCAATTGAGATAAACCATGAACGCCATTGTCGACCCTGTTTTTCACCCATTTGGAGTTTCCGCGGCGGATCTGGCCCGGCAAATACTGGGGCTGGTTTTCAAACTGCGCCGCATTCACCCGGAGGATCTAACCGCAACGGAAGATCTGGACGCGGAAATGGCCCCTCACCTTCCCAAGATTCAAGCCGCCGTAACCCGCCGCCAGCCGCTGCAAATGATTCTGCCTGCCTTCCCCGGCAAATCGCCCAATCGCAATAAAACCCTGGGCGCGATGCCCGATTTGGCCGAGCGCCACGCGATGGATAATCTGCATCAGCTTTGCAGAGACATTCAAAGCATCTACCCGCCGGGCGCTCAAGTCGCCATTTGTTCGGACGGATATTGTTTTTCCGACGTGGTGTATATCCCGGACGCGGAAGTCGCCGCCTATATGGACGACTTGATTCGCTATGCGCGGCAGCGCCATGGAGACAGCTTTCGCTTTTACGACTTGAAAGATCACTTCAGCTATATCGGCGACCTGGTTTCGCAGCGCGAAGAATTGCTGATTCTTTACAGCGACTCCATCGAGCAGATCAAACGCCAATGCCAGGACGAACCTGCGATGCGCGCGATGTACCAGGGCATTACCCGCTTCCTGTTCGAGGACGCGCAAGGCATGGAGCGCTTTGCCGGCCACAGCAAGACCAGTTTGCAGAAAATGGCGCGCGCCAACGCCTATCGAGTGATTCAGCGCAGCAACGCCTGGAGCCGGCTGCTGGAACGCGCGTTTCCAGACAGCTTGCGCCTGTCCATCCATCCGCAATTTCGCGTGTCGTCCAAGATCGGCGTGCGGCTGGTGGACAGCGTCGATGCCTGGCTGACGCCCTGGCACGCGGCCGCGATCAAGCACGAGCACGGCGTGATGTTGAAAAAGCGCAGCGACATCGACGAAAACCAGTCCGCCTTGGTCTTTGTCGACGGCCGGCCAAGCCACTTCATCGCCACCGCCGCCTGAAGCCCCTCCCCTTATTGTTCATCTCGAGTATCGCCATGCAAAACGAACCCCTTGTCGCTTCCATCGTCTCCATTTTGCTCGACGCCTTCCAGGGCGATGCGGACCACCCGCAGCTTGAGTCCTACCGCCAGGCGCTGAGCGCTCAAGTGGAGCGCTTCGTGCGCCGGCAACAGCCGCTGCAACTGCTGCTGCCGGGCTTTCCGCTGAAATCCCCCAACACCCGCGACAAAACCGCGTCCGACCGCCCCGACTACGCCGAATACGCGGCGCTGGAACAGCTGGACCAACTGTGCCGCGCCGTCGGCCGCGTCTACCCGGCCGGTTGCGCGCTGGAGCTGTTCAGCGACGGCCTGAGCTTCCACGACCTGCTGGACATCCCGCGCGACACGGCCAACGACTACCACCGCCGGCTGCGCGCGCTCTACGCCAGCCCGGTGCTGCGCTGGCATGACTACGCCAGCGTCCAGCCCGGCTTCGACCGCCAGCGAGACCGCGCGGAAAGCGTGCTGCGCCGCTACCTGCCCGCCGCGGCCGCGGACTTCTCCCAGCCGCTGCCGGAAAACCAGGCCGGACGTCAGCCGCAATGGCTGGGCCTGCTGCGCGAAGACAATGCGGCGCGCGGCATCGCCGAGGCCGAAGACTGGCCGCAACGAGCGCTGCGCCTGGCCTGGCGCGGCATCGCGCTGGACGCGATGCTGGCCGAACACTTCCCGGAAGCCATCCGGTTGACCATCCACCCATCCGGCTCGCCCGGCGGCAAATTCCCCATCCGCCTGTCGCCGGCCCAAGCCGAGGCGGCCTTGCCCTGGCACCGCGTCTACCTGCTGAACCTGGCCGGCCGCGGCGAGCTGGTCTCCAAGCGCCAGGCGCAGGACGCGCGCCGCGCCAAGGCGGTGAGCTTCGCCGGCCACCCCTGGCTCTACCTGGAACAAACCGGCGCGGAATGGGAAGGTTGCGAACTATCGGTCATGCTGGCCGGCCGCTTCGGCCTGTTGATCGAAAACCGCCGCCCCGGCGCCAACTGCCTGTCGCTGCCGCGCCCGGCCTTGACCCGCTTGGCTCAGCTCTTCGGCTTCGTCGCGCTGCGCGGCTTCGCCGTGGAGGACGAGGGCAATCTGATCGACTTCAGCGCCCAGTTCGGCACCCCTTACATCTGGCAGTTCGGCGCGGTGCACAAGGTCAAGCCGGAGGAAGACGCCGACGGCTTCGTCCACTCCTTCGAGGAGCTGCCGCTGCACTGGGATTTGAGCATGCTGCCAGCCGACAATGAGTTCGTGCGCAAGAACCCGCGCTTCAGCGCCAGCCTGTTCGCGCTGTATTGCAAGACAGCGCCGCAACACGGCGAAGGCCAGACCACGCTGGTGGACGCGCGCAACATCCTGCGCCAAGTGCCGACGGCCACGCTGGCCGAATGGGAGCGGCTGCAAATCCGTTACCACACCAAGTTCACCTATTTCGGCGGCGACGCCCGCGTCTATCCGCTGGTGGAAACCCACCCGGACACCGGCGAAGCGGTGCTGCGTTTCCAGGAGAACAGCAACTCCGAACTGCAAAAGTTCTTTGTCGACGTGGAAGAACGCGCCGACGACTACCCCAACCTGGTCCAAGAATTGCTGGAACGGGCTTACGCGCCGGAAAACCTGATTGAGCACGACTGGCACGACGGCGATCTAGTGCTGATCGACAACTACAACAGCCTGCACGGCCGCCGCGCGATGACACGCGCCTCGCGCGGACGCGAACTGTGGCGTGTCCAGGTCCACAAAGGCCAAGAACCGGTTCAAAGACTCGCGAGCAAGGGCGAGATCGTAAACACGTTCTAAGGCCCGCCCCGCGCCGTCCGGCCCCGCCGGACGGCCTTGCCTCCCTCTCCCATCTCCCAAGAACCGCCATGAACCCACGCAAGCAGAAAATCCTCTTCGTCGGCGAGGCCGTCACCCTGGCCCATGTCGCCCGCCCCTATACGCTGGCCGCCGCGCTGCCCGCCTCGGACTACGATATCCATCTGGCCGCCGCGCCGCGCTTCGATTACCTCTACCAACGCCAGGACATCCATTACCATCCGCTGCTCACCAAGAGCTGCGAAGATTTTCTTCACGCCGTGGACAACGGCAAGGCCTTGTACCGCCGCGAGGAAATCATCGCATACGCCGAAGAAGAATTGCGCCTGATCGAACGCCTGGACCCGGACATCATCGTCGGGGACTTCCGCCACTCGCTGGGCATCAGCGCCGCGCTCTCCGGCAAACCGCTGATCAACCTGATCAACGCTTACTGGAGCCCCCACCGCCGGCCGGAGCCGCTGCCGGTGCCGGAGCTGGCCAAGATCAATCTGCACCGCCTGCCCGTGATGACGCCGCTGATGCGCTGGATCACCCCGCTGGCCACCCGCTTGCTGGCGCGCTCGCTCAACCGCGCCCGAGCCCATTACGGCCTGGCCCCGTTCGCCAATTGCTTCGAAGCCTGGAGCCACGGCGATCAAGTGCTGTACTACGATTCGCCGGAGCTGGTGCCGCTGGGCCCGCTGCCCGCCCACCACCACTATCTGGGCCCGGTCACCTGGTCGCCGGGCGGCCCGTTGCCGGACTGGTGGCCGCAACTGCAAGACCGCCCCACCGTCTACCTGTCGCTGGGTTCCTCCGGCAATCTGGCCCTGCTGCCCACCCTGATAGATCAACTGCTGGGCGAAGGGCTGCAAGTCATCGCGAGCACCGGCCGCCGCCAGCGGCTGCCGCAGCGCTCCGGCCTGTTCAGCGCCGACTTCCTGCCCGGCGAGGCCGCCGCCGCCCGCGCGGACCTGGTGATTTGCAATGGCGGCAGCCCCACCAGTTACCAGGCGCTGCAACAAGGCCGCCCGGTGATCGGCATCCCGTCCAATATGGACCAGCTGCTGGCAATGCGGCATATCGAAGCCTACGGCGCCGGCGTCATGCTGCGCCGCCACCACATCGAAACCGGCCGGCTGCCGCCTCTATTGCGGCGCATGCTGTCAAAACCGTCCTATCGCCAGCGCGCGCAACAACTGGCCTGGCATTTCGCCGCCACCCGCCCGCACCTTACATTTCGACAAGTCTTGCAACAATTCGACATACAATCGCCGGCGCAAGCAAAGCCCGGTTCAAACAAGGAGCGCATAATGCCGTAAGCATCGACCCTCGGCCTGCTGCGGCGCCCCTCACCGCCCATCCATGTCGGCGGTCGCCTTTGAACGATCCGGAGCGGCCCTCGCCGCTCCAACGCCGCACTCCTGGAGCCCCGCCGTGACCCAATCCGCCGCCCCTCGCCGCCCTTTTTACCGCTCTCCGCTGTGCTGGGGCCTTATCGTCGCGCTCGCGCTGGGCGGCTGGTGGTGGCGGCAACACACGGCCGCGGACCCCGCGGGCCAACGCCGCGCCGCGCCGCCGGCGGCCGTGGGCGTGGCCGCCGCGCAGCGGCAGAACGTCCCCTTGCAGATCAGCGCGCTGGGCACCGTCAATTCCACTTACACCGTCACCGTGCGCAGCCGCGTGGACGGCCAGCTGGACAAATTGCATTTCGAAGAAGGCCAGCCGGTCAAACAAGGCCAGTTGCTGGCGGAATTGGACCCGAGGCCATTCCAGGCCGCGCTGGCCCAGGCCGAAGGCCAGTTGCTGCGCGACCAGGCGCTGCTGCAAAACGCCCAGTTGGATCTGAACCGCTACCGCCAACTGCTGGAACAGAACTCCATCGCCAAACAGCAAGTGGACACCCAGGCGGCGCTGGTACGCCAGTACCAGGGCACGGTCAAGCTGGACCAGGGCGCGGTGGACAACGCCCGGCTGCAGCTCAGCTACAGCCGCGTCACCGCGCCGGTGTCCGGCCGCGCCGGCCTGCGCCAGGTGGACCCGGGCAACATCGTCCACGCCAGCGACGCCAACGGCTTGGTGGTGATTACCCAAACCCAGCCCATCAACGTGCTGTTCTCCGTGCCGGAAGTCAGCCTGGGGCCGGTATTGCGGGCCAGCCGCGCCCAAGCCGGCCTCGCGGTGGAAGCCTGGGACCGCGACAACCGCAACAAGCTGGCCGACGGCAAATTGCAGGCCATAGACAACCAGCTCAACACCAGCACCGGCACCGTCAACCTCAAGGCCCGCTTCGCCAACGCCGACGAGGCCCTGTTCCCCAATCAATTCGTCAATGTGCGCCTGAGCCTGGGCGAACAGGAAAACGCCGTCACCGTGCCCGCCGCCGCTGTGCAGCTGGGCAAGGCGGGCAGCTATGTCTATACCGTCAACGCGGATAGCAGCGTGAGCCTGAACCAGGTGAGCGCCGGCGCGCGCGTCGGCGACATCGTCGTCATCGAACAAGGCCTGAAGCCCGGCCAGCGCGTGGTGGTGGACGGCCTGGACAAACTGCGCGACGGCGCCAAGGTCACGGTGGTGGACCGCGCCGCGCAAAACCTCCAGGCCGCCCAGGCCGCTGGCAAAAACGGACGCCACAAACGCGACGGCAGCGGCGCGGCCGGCAAACGCCGCGCCTCGGCGGCGCAATAAGCGCGGAGAAACGGCATGAATCCCTCGCGCCTGTTCATTTTGCGGCCGGTGGCCACCACCTTGCTGATGGTGGCCATTCTGCTTACCGGCCTAGCCGCCTGGCGCATGCTGGCGGTGTCCGCCCTGCCGGAGGTGGACTACCCCACCATCCAGGTGGTCACCCAATACCCAGGCGCCAGCCCGGAAGTGATCACCTCCTCCATCACCGCTCCGCTGGAACGCCAGTTTGGCCAGATGCCCGGCTTGTCGCAGATGTCGTCCACCAGTTCCGGTGGGGCCTCGGTGATCACACTGCAGTTCGGCCTGGAACTCAGCCTGGATGTGGCCGAACAAGAAGTGCAGGCGGCCATCAACGCCGCCGGCAACCTGTTGCCGTCCGACCTGCCCAATCCACCGGTGTACAGCAAGGTCAATCCGGCGGACACCCCCATCATGACCATTGCCGTCACCTCGCCCACGCTGCAACTGACCAAGCTGGAAGACCTGGTCGACACCCGGCTGGCGCAGAAGCTGTCGCAAGTGCCCGGCGTGGGCCTGGTCAGCATCAGCGGCGGCCAGCGCCCGGCGGTGCGCATCCAGACCAATCCGCGCCAGCTGGCCTCGCTGGGCCTGACGCTGGAAGACGTGCGCACGGCCATCGCCAGCGCCAACGTCAACCAGGCCAAGGGCAGCTTCGATGGCCCGCACCAGGCCTCCACCATAGACGGCAACGATCAGCTCAAATCCGCCGATGAATACCGCGGCGTCATCATCGCCTACCGCAACGGCGCGCCCATCCGCTTGTCCGACGTGGCCCAAGTGGTGGATTCGGCGGAAAACATCCGCCTGGCCGCCTGGGCCGGCGCCACTCCCGCCATCATTCTCAATGTGCAGCGCCAGCCCGGCGCCAACGTGATCCAGGTGGCTGACCGCATCAAGAGCCTGCTGCCGCAGCTAAGCGACACCCTGCCCGGCGCGGTGGACGTCAAGGTGCTGAGCGACCGAACCGTGACCATACGCGCCTCGGTGGCGGACGTGGAGTTCGAACTGATGCTGGCCATCGCCCTGGTGGTGATGGTGATCTTCCTGTTTTTGCGCAATGTGCCGGCCACTGTCATCCCCGCGGTGGCGGTGCCGCTGTCCCTGGTGGGCACCTTCGGCGTGATGTACCTGGCCGGTTTCTCCATCAACAACCTCACCTTGATGGCGCTGACCATCGCCACCGGCTTCGTCGTGGACGACGCCATCGTGATGATAGAAAACATCGCGCGTTACATCGAAGACGGCGAAACGCCGATGGCCGCGGCGCTCAAGGGCTCCAAGCAGATAGGCTTCACCATCATCTCGCTGACCATCTCGCTGATCGCCGTGCTGATTCCGCTCCTGTTCATGGGCGACGTGGTGGGCCGGCTGTTCCGCGAATTCGCCGTCACCCTGGCGGTGTCCATCCTGATCTCGGCTTTCATCTCGCTGACGCTGACGCCGATGATGTGCGCGCGCCTGCTCAAACACGTGCCGGAAGACAAGCAAGGCCGCTTCTACCACGCCAGCGGCCGCTTCTTCGACCGTGTGATCGCCCGCTACGGCCGCATGCTGACCTGGGTGCTGGAGCGGCAGACGCTCACCCTGCTGGTGGCGCTGGCCACCGTGGCGCTGACCGCCGCGCTCTATCTGGCCATGCCCAAAGGCTTCTTTCCGCTGCAAGACACCGGCGCCATCCAGGGCGTCAGCGAGGCCTCGCAGTCCATCTCCTTCAGCGCCATGGCGCGCAAGCAGGAAGCATTGGCGCAGCAGCTGCTCAAAGACCCGGCGGTGGACAGCCTGTCCTCCTTCATCGGCGTGGACGGCAATAACGCCGCGCTCAACAACGGCAGGCTGCTGATCAACCTCAAACCCAAGGAACAGCGCGACGATATCCGCACCGTGCTGAGCAGGCTGCAACACCAGGCCGACGCGGTGCCGGGCATGGCGCTCTATCTGCAGCCGGTGCAGGACCTGACCATAGATTCCCGCGTCAGCCGCACCCAGTACCAGTTCACGCTGCAAGCCACCAGCGCCGAGGACCTGTCCGCCTGGACGCCCAAACTGGTGGAAAAGCTGCGCCGGCTGCCGCAGCTGGCCGACGTGGCCAGCGACTTGCAAGACAAGGGCCTGCAGGCCTACGTCAACATCAACCGCGACACCGCCGCGCGGCTGGGCGTCAGCACCGCCGCCATCGACAACGCGCTGTACGACGCCTTCGGCCAGCGGCTGATCTCCACCATTTTCACCCAGACCAACCAATACCGCGTGGTGCTGGAAGTGGACCCTCAGCACCAGAAAGACCCGCTGTCGCTGAAAAGCCTGTACGTGCCCACCGCCAACGGCGGCCCGGTGCCGTTGGACGCGGTGGCCAGCATAGAGGAGCGCCCCGCCGCGCTCGCCATCAACCACCTGGGGCAATTCCCCACCGCCACCGTGTCCTTCAACCTGGCCCCCGGGGCCTCGCTGGGCGCGGCGGTGGACGCCATCCGCCAGGCAGAGGCCGAGCTGGGCCTGCCGGCCAGCATAGACACCAAGTTCCAGGGCGCGGCACTGGCCTTCCAGGCCTCGCTGTCCAACACTCTGTGGCTGATCCTGGCCGCCATCGTCACCATGTACATCGTGCTGGGCGTGCTGTACGAAAGCTATATTCATCCCATCACGATTCTCTCCACCCTGCCCTCGGCCGGCATCGGCGCGTTGCTGGCTCTGCTCTTGTCCGGCAACGATCTGTCGGTGATCGCCATCATCGGCATCATTCTGTTGATCGGCATCGTCAAGAAAAACGCCATCATGATGATAGATTTCGCGCTGGAAGCCGAACGCGAACACGGCATGAGCCCGCGCGACGCCATCTACCAGGCCTGCCTGCTGCGCTTCCGCCCCATCCTGATGACCACCATGGCCGCGCTGCTGGGCGCGTTGCCGCTGATGCTGGGCGGCGGCATGGGCTCAGAGCTGCGCCAGCCGCTGGGCGTGGCCATGGTGGGCGGCCTGCTGCTCAGCCAAGTGCTCACCCTGTTCACCACCCCGGTGATCTACCTGGCCTTTGACCGGCTGGCGCGCCGCCTCCGCCGCAAGGCCAAGCCGGCACTGAGCGCCGAGGGCGAGGCATGATCCCCTCCGCCCCCTTCATCCGCCGCCCGGTGGCCACCACCCTGCTGACCCTGGCCATCCTGCTGGCCGGCTTGCTGGCCTTCAAGCTGCTGCCGGTGTCGCCGCTGCCGCAAGTGGATTTCCCCACCATCTCCGTCAGCGCGCGCCTGCCCGGCGCCAGCCCGGAAACCATGGCCGCCACCGTGGCCACTCCGCTGGAACGAGCGCTGGGCCGCATCGCCGGCGTCACGGAAATGACCTCGTCCAGCTCGCTGGGGTCCACCCGCGTCACCTTGCAGTTTGAGCTGGACCGCGACATCGACGGCGCCGCGCGCGACGTGCAGGCCGCCATCAACGCCGCGCGCTCCCTGCTGCCCACCGGCATGCCGTCCAACCCCACCTACCGCAAGGTCAACCCCGCCGACGCGCCCATCATGATCATCGCGCTGACCTCGGACAGCCTGAGCCGCGGCCAAATGTACGACGCAGCCGACACCATCCTCGGCCAGAAGCTGGCCCAGGTGGAGGGCATAGGCGACGTCAACGTGGGCGGCGGCGCGCAGCCGGCGGTACGGGTGGAGCTGAACCCGCGCCAGCTCAATCATTACGGCATCGGCATGGAAACCGTGCGCGCCGCCATCGCCGGCACCAACGCCAACCGGCCCAAGGGCTTTCTGGAAAACGACGAACGACACTGGCAGGTGCAGGCCAACGACCAAGCCACCAAGGCCAGCGACTACCTGCCGTTGATCGTCAGCTACAAAGACGGCGCCGCGGTGCGCATCGCCGACGTGGCCGAGGTCAAGGATTCCGTAGTGGACCTGCGCAACGCCGGCCTCCTGGGCCAGCAGCCGGCGGTGATGCTGATGCTGTTCCGCCAGCCCGGCGCCAACATCATCGAAACCATAGACCGGGTCAAGGCGCTGCTGCCGCAGCTGCAAGCCTCCATCCCCGCCGCCATCAAGATGCAAGTGGTGATGGACCGCAGCCCCACCATCCGCGCCTCGCTGCGGGAAGTGGAGCGTTCGCTGCTGATCTCGGTGGCCCTGGTGATCCTGGTGGTTTTCCTGTTCCTGCGCAACGGCCGCGCCACCGCCATCCCCGCCATCACCGTGCCGGTATCGCTGGTGGGCGCCTTCGCCGTGATGTATCTGGCCGGCTTCTCTCTCAACAATCTCAGCCTGATGGCGCTGACCATCGCCACCGGCTTCGTCGTCGACGACACCATCGTGGTGCTGGAAAACATCGCCCGCCACATCGAAGGCGGCATGAAACCGATGCAGGCCGCCTTGCGCGGCGCGCGCGAAGTCGGCTTCACCGTGCTGTCCATGAGCGTCTCGCTGATCGCCGTCTTCCTCCCCATCCTGCTGATGGGCGGCGTCATCGGCCGGCTGTTCCGCGAATTCGCCGTCACCCTGTCCGTGGCCATCCTGGTATCCCTGCTGGTCTCGCTGACCACCACGCCCATGCTCTGCGCGCGCTGGCTCAAACCGCGCGAAGAACGGCCGCCCGGCCAGCTGTTTCAATGGAGCGAGCGCGTCTTCGACGCCATGCTGGACGGCTACCGCCGCAGCCTGGACTGGGCCTTGCGCCACGGCCCGCTGATGATGCTGATCCTGGCCGCCACCATAGGCCTCAACGTCTACCTCTACCTGGCGGTGCCCAAGGGCTTCTTCCCGCAACAGGACACCGGGCGGCTCAACGGCATGATACGCGCGGACCAGAACATCTCCTTCCAGGCCATGCAGCAAAAGCTGCAGCGCTTCATCACCGTGGTGAGCCGTGACCCGGCGGTGGACACCGTGCTCGGCTTCACCGGCGGCGGCCAGCGCAACAGCGCCAATATGTTCGTCAGCCTCAAACCGCTGAGCCAACGCAAGGAAAGCTCGGACCAAGTCATCGCCCGCCTGCGCAAAACCCTGGCGCGCGAACCCGGCGCCCAGCTCTTCCTGCAGGCGGTGCAGGACATCCGCATCGGCGGCCGCGCCAGCAACGCCCAGTACCAATACACCCTGCAAGGCGACGATCTGACCCAATTGCGCGAATGGACGCCCAAAGTCCAGCAAGCGCTGATGAAGCTGCCCATGTTGGCCGACGTCAACACCGACCAGGAAGTCAAAGGCCTGCAAACCACGCTGGTCTTCGACCGCGACGCCATGGCGCGGCTGGGCCTGACCCAAGCCCAGGTGGACGCCGCGCTCAACGACGCCTTCGGCCAGCGCCAGGTCTCCACCATCTACAACGCGCTCAACCAATACCGCGTGGTGATGGAAGTGGCTCCGCAATATTGGCAAGGGCCGGACGGGTTGGACAGCATCTTCCTGCAAACGCCGGGAGGCCAGCCCACCCCGCTGTCCGCCGTCGCCCGCTGGGCGCCCGGCAACACCGCGCTGTCGGTCAACCACCAAAGCCAGTTCGCCGCCGCCACCGTCTCCTTCAACCTGCCGCCGGGCGCCGCGCTGTCCGACGCCACCGACGCCATCAACCAGGCGCTGGCCGGCGTCGGCCTGCCCAGCAGCATCCACGGCAGCTTCCAGGGCAGCGCCAAAACCTTCCAGGCCTCGCTGGACAGCCAGCCGCTGCTGATCCTGGCCGCGCTGATCGCCGTCTACATCGTGCTGGGCATGCTCTACGAAAGCGTGGTGCATCCCGTCACCATTCTCTCCACCCTGCCCTCGGCCGGCGTCGGCGCCCTGCTCGCCATCATCGCCACCGGCGGCGAATTCAATGTCATCGCGCTGATAGGCGTGCTGCTCCTGATCGGCATCGTCAAAAAGAACGCCATCATGATGATAGACTTCGCGCTCAGCGCCGAGCGCGAACAGGGACAAACGCCGGAACAGGCGATACGCCAGGCCTGCCTGCTGCGCTTCCGCCCCATCATGATGACCACGCTGGCCGCGCTGTTCGGCGCGCTGCCGCTTGCTCTGGGCCGCGGCGACGGCGCCGAGCTGCGCACTCCGTTGGGCATCTCCATCGTTGGCGGCCTGCTGCTCAGCCAACTGCTGACCCTGTACACCACCCCCGTCGTTTACCTGTATCTGGACCGCTTCCGGCTGTGGTGCCGCCGCTGGCGGCCCGCGCGCGCCGCGCTGAACCGCGGAGCCGAGGAATGAAACCCATGAAAACACTAAGCCTTACGCTGGCCTGCGCGCTGCTGTTGGCCGGCTGCGCGCTGGGCCCGGACTATGTCACACCCAAGCTGGACGTGCCGGCGGCCTATAAAGAGGATGGCCGCTGGAAAAGCGCCCAACCGCAGGATGCCCTGCCCCGCGGCGACTGGTGGCGCATCTATCAAGACCCGCGGTTAGACCAGCTGATGGACACCCTGAACCGGCAAAACCCCAGCATCGCCCAGGCCGAAGCGCAATACCGTCAGACCCAGGCGCTACTGAAACAGGCCGAAGCCGGGCTGTTCCCCAGCCTGGGGCTCAACGCAGGCCAAAGCCGCGGCGTCAACGCCCCCGGCCAAACCGCTTCCACCAGCTACAATCTGAGCGCCAACGCCAGCTGGGAACTGGACCTGTGGGGCGGCCTGCGCCGTTCGGTGGAAGCCGGTTCCGCCAAAGCCCAAGCCAGCGCCGCGCAACTGGCGGCGATACGCCTCAGCACCCAGGCGCAGCTGGCCACCGCCTATCTGCAGATCAGCGTCGCCGACCTGCAACTGCGGCAACTACAGGCCAATGAACAAGCGCTGGCGGAAACGCTGAAGCTGACCCGCAATCAATACCAGGCCGGCATCGTTTCCGACGCCAACGTGGCCCAAGCCGAAAGCCAATGGCAAAGCGCTCAGGCGCAGCGGGCGGACAAGCAACTGACCCGCGCCCAGCTGGAGCACGCCATCGCCGCCGCGCTGGGCCAGACGCCGGCCAGCTTCAGCCTGCCGGCGGCCGGCACCGAACCGCGCTTGCCCAGCATCCCCGCCGGCCTGCCCTCGCAACTGCTGGAGCGCCGCCCGGACATCGCCGCCGCGGAACGCGCGGTGGCGCAGGCCAACGCCCAAATCGGCGTGGCCCAGGCCGCCTTCTTCCCCACCCTCACCCTGTCCGCCAGCGGCGGCTACCGCGGCGCCAGCTTCGCCGACTGGGTCAGCCTGCCCAACCGCGTCTGGTCGCTGGGCCCGGCGCTGGCGCTCAGCCTGTTCGACGCCGGCCTGCGCAGCGCCCAGAAAGAACAAGCCATCGCCGCCTACGACGCCAGCGTGGCCGGCTACCGCCTGACCGTGCTGTCCGCCTTCCAGAGCGTGGAAGACAATCTGGCCGCGCAAAGACTGCTGGGCGAGGAAGCAGCCTCCCAACAAGCCGCGCTCGACGCCGCCCGGCGCGCCGAAACCATCGCGCTGAATCAATACCGCGCCGGCACTGTCAGCTACCTCAATGTGCTGAGCGCGCAAAGCGGCCGCATCAACGCGGAAACCACGCTGTGGAACGTGAAAAACCGGCAATACGCCAGCAGCGTGGCGCTGATCTCCGCGCTGGGCGGCGGTTGGCAGGAGACGACGCCCGTTCCGTAGCTCGCGGCCGCACGCAGGGCGGGAGGAGCCGTAGGCGATACCCCACAGCGGTTTCTGGGCTTCGCCTGCTCCAGCAGCGCGCCGTTTCACCGTGGGTCGCGAGATTGCAAGATCAGCCCGCGCCCTCCCTCTCACACGGCATGGTTCAAGGCCGTGGCCGCCTTCTCGCGAACATTGTCCAGCACGCCGGGCTAGTCCTCCATCGCCCAACGCGCAAGCGGCTCAAGCCGGCATGAACTCTCCGCCTCCAAAACCTGCTTACAATCCGCTACGCGTCGCCGATACAACGTTGAAAACAGGTTCTAACGCCCCCGCCTCAATCCCCGGTCCGCCTCATAAAGTTACACAAGTTACAGTTTTCGCGATTTACAGACTACCCCTTCGCCATCAGGATAGCGCCACACTTTCCAACCAGGCAAAAGGAGCAAAACCATGTTCAAGCATCTGATTTTATTAGCGTCTCTAACCGCGCCGCTAACCCAGGCCGTTGCGGCGGATCCGCTCTCCGTCGCCGCCGACAAGCTGGCCAAACTGGAACGCGACTTTGGCGGCAGCATCGGCGTCTACGCCATCGACACCGGCTCCGGCGCCACCGTGGCCAACCGTCCCAACGAACGCTTTCCCCTGTGCAGCTCTTTCAAAGGCTTTCTGGCGGCGGGAGTGCTGGCGCAAAGCCAAGACAAGCCCGGCCTGCTGGACAAACGCATCCGCTACAGCAAGGCGGCTCTGCCTAATTGGTCCCCGATTACCACCAAACACCAGGCAAGCGGCATGACCGTGGCCGAGCTCAACGCCGCCTCCGTGCAATACAGCGACAACGGCGCGGCCAATCTGCTGCTCAAGGAAATCAACGGCCCCGCCGCGCTGACCACCTTCATGCGCTCCATCGGCGACGCCAGCTTCCGCCTGGATCGCCTAGAACCGGAACTGAACTCCGCCATCCCCCGCGACCCGCGCGACACCTCCACGCCCAAAGCGGTGGCGGAAAGCGCGCAAAAACTGGCGCTGGGCAAGGCGCTGCCGGAACCGCAACGCCAACAGCTGGCGGACTGGCTGAAGGGCAACACCACCGGCAACGCCAGAATCCGCGCCGCGGTGCCGGCCGGCTGGGAAGTGGGGGACAAAACCGGCACTTGCGGCGTCTACGGCACCGCCAACGACTTCGCGGTGATCTGGCCGCCCAAGCGCGCGCCCATCGTGCTGGCGGTCTACACCAAGCACGCCAAGAAAGAAGCCAAGCACAGCGACGAAGTGATCGCCGCCGCGGCGCGGGCGGCGCTGGAAGCCTTTAACGTGAAGAAATAAGATGTGAACAGGCGCGGCCGAAGGGCCGCGCCTCACCCACGCAAGCGGCCGCTAACGCCGCCGGGCGGGTTCAAGCTCCATTCGCTGATCAGCACCATGCCGTCGGCGGCGGCCACCAAGAGGCTCAGCGCATTGGACAAAATCAAGGACCCCGGCGGGTAGGCGTGGCTCTCGCGCCATCCTTGGGCGCGGTGCACGTGCACGATGACGCCGTTGACCGTGGCCATGCATTCGAAATCGCCAAAGGCCCGGACGCGGCGCATGATGTCTTCCACCGACAGATTGAAATCCAGCATCCTCTCTTCGTCCCTCCACAGCGGCCAGTAGCTGCTGCCCTCTCCTTGCGGCTGCGCCTGCTCCCACAAAGAAGCGAAGTCGCCGGCCACCCGCCCGGCCAGCCGGTACAGCGCCAGTTGCAGTTTCGCGTCCAGCGATTCATGGGTTTCGTCCGGCCTCAGCGCGAACTGTTCCTGCGCCAGCACATCGCCGGCGTCCATTTCCCGAGTCAATTGGTGGCAGCTGCAGCCCCATTGCCGATGACCGTCCAGAATCGCCCTCACCATGGGGTAAGGCCCGCGGCCGATGGGCAGCGGCGACGGATGGAAGTTGACCGCGTAATTCAGATAAGGCTCCCAGTCCGGCACCCGCCAGTTGTAACTGGCCACCAGCAAGGCTTCGCAGTCCTGCTCGGCCAGCTCCAGCAAATCGCGTTCGCGCATCCGCGACAATTGCACCGGCACGCCCAAGCGCTCCGCCGCCTCCAATGACTCTTTGTGGTGATGCATGCGATGGTCCACCGGGGTACAGAACAGCTTCAACGGCTGCCAGCCGGCATGCAGGAAGACGTCCAGTACCGGCTTGAAGCGGTCGGACAAGGTAATGGCAAAACGCATGGCGGCATCCCGGCAATTTAGAGGGCTGATTTGTTTATATCAAGACCATCCATGCCCAGCAGGACACCTAATGGAAATTAACAGAATCTCGCCTGCCCGCTGGCACGCCGCTTGCATCTACCCGCTAGCCAAACCCTTGTTTTGACGCGATAACAGGCTAAACCCGCCGCCTTGCGGCAATCCTGTCCGCCACAGCGGCATGGATTGCCGCCCGTGCCGGCAAACGTCGAAACCGGGGCGGCGAATGGGAGTCGAGCTGCTCCGTGAAGCTCACGACCGACACTCCACCATAGACTTTGCGGGAGATTATCCATGTCAGTCAGCAACACAAGCGGCATCGACGCCAGCGGCAACGCCTGGCAACAACGGCGGGCCGTTCACCAGCAGCGCCACCAAGATTTCCTGGCCATGATCAACGATGTGCGGCAAGGCAATCTCAGCGGCGCGCAGCAGGCGCTCGCCAGCCTGCAGTCCAACTTGCCCAACGCGAGCGCAGTCAGCGGCACCGGCGCGAAGAGCGGCAGCACCCAGGATTTCGCCAGCCTGATCAATTCCATGCAGACCGACGGCAGCGTCGCCAGCGCCGGCAGCAGTTCAAGCACTAGCTCCGCCAGCGCCGGCAACGACATGACCCTGCTGTTCAATCAGATGCTGAGCCAGTTGCAGATGAGCAGCCTCGGCGGCGCCAGCGACGGCGATACCGACGACGCGCTGAGCGCGCTGACCGGCGCCTCGGCGGCCACTTCGCCCAGCGCGCTGTTCAGCAATCTGGGTCAGGACCTGAGCAGCAGCAACCTCAATCAGGCGCGGCAGGATTATCAGCAATTGCAGCAGGACTTGCAGGCTAACTCGCAACAGAGCCAGCCCGCTCATCATCGCCACCATCATCATCATGGCGGCGGCCAGGTTCAGGCTGCGCTGAATGCCTACCAGGCTAATAGCAGCGCTTGCTGAGCCCGCCATCTTCCCAGGCCCGGCCCTGCGCCGGGCCTGTTTCATTGACTCTTGCGCACACTGATATGAAAGTTCACTCCACTTCCTTCCAGCCGCCCATCCCCGCTCAAGCGACGACAGCGCCGGCAGATGCCGCCTTCACCCCCTCCGCGACCGCGCCGGCCACTCCTGAGCCGGCTCAACAGCCGGCGCAGGCTGGCCGCCCCCGCCTGGACATGGCCACGCTGGTACGGCTGCTGCTGATGCAAATGCAGCTCAAGCTCAGCCAGCCCGGCGACGCCGCCGAAGACACCCTCAAGCTGGCCACCGGACAAGATGCGCTAGCGTCCTCGTCCGGCTCGCTGATCGACGATATCAGCCAGACCGCCGCCGCCGACGCGCAAGCCGCCGCCGTCCAGACAGGCGACGAGGCCATGCCGCAAACCGCCGCGTCCAGCGCGGCCCTGCAGGCCTACGCCGGTACCGAAGCCGCGCCCGGCAAGCCGCTGGCCAGCGCCTGAGCGCGCGCCTGTACCTCTATCTACGCCACTGTGCTAACCTGCCTTATTGGCGGCGGAGCCCCGTCCGCGCTTTGGCGCGCACGGCTCCCCGCCCGACCGCCGGCCCGGCAACGGGCCGATTGTTCACGCAGAATCTGGCGCGCCAATGAAATTGCACTTCACCAAAATGCACGGCCTCGGCAACGACTTCATGGTTGTCGACGGCGTGAGTCAAACCGTCCCCTTGAACGCGGAACGTATCCGTCAGTTGGGCGATCGCCACTTCGGCATCGGCTTCGATCAGTTGTTGCTGGTGGAGCCTCCACACTCTCCGGACAACGATTTTCGCTACCGCATCTTCAATAACGACGGCGGCGAGGTGGAACAATGCGGCAACGGCGCGCGCTGCTTCGCCAAGTTCGTGTCCGACCGCGGCCTGACCGCCAAATCGCGAATCCAGGTGGAAACCGCCAAGGGCGTGATCGCGCCGGAATACCTGGGAGAAGGACAAGCGCGGGTGGACATGGGCCGGCCGCGATTCGCTCCGGACGAGATTCCGTTCCAGGCCGAGCGCGAGGCGGTGTGCCACGATTTGCAAGTCGAGGATGCGACCTTGTCGGTCAGCGTGGTGTCGATGGGGAACCCCCACGCGGTGCAAGTAGTCGCAGATGTAGCCTTGGCTCCCGTGACGCGCCTCGGCGCGGCCATCGAAAACCATCCCCGCTTTCCGGAACGGGTCAACGCCGGCTTCATGCAGGTGGTGGCGCGCGATGAAATCCGCCTGCGCGTGTTCGAACGCGGCGCCGGCGAAACGCTGGCCTGCGGCACCGGCGCCTGCGCGGCGGTGGTGGCCGGCATCCGCCGCGGCCTGCTGGACCGGCGCGTGCGGGTGCACACCCGCGGCGGCGAACTGACGGTGGAATGGCCGGCCGACGACGCCGCGGTAACCATGACCGGCCCCGCCGTCACAGTGTTCCAGGGCGAAATCGAGATTTAACGGCCCGCTCGGCTCAGAGCGGCAGCGGGCTCGCAACAACAACACAGCCGTAAGGGGTTATGAATTATGCAGACAGATGATGTGCTGGCGTTTTTGGACCAACACCCGGACTTTCTCGCCCATCACGCCGAAAGGCTTGGCCTGAAGCCGGGCGGCGCGCCGCAAGACCGCGTGGTGGTCTCGCTGGCGGAACGCCAAATGCTGGACCTGAAGGACCGCAACCGGCAGTTGGAGTCCCGCTTGCAGCAATTGATCCGCCACAGCGAAGCCAACGACCGCATCATCGCCAGCGCTCATCAACTGGGGCTGACGCTTCAGGCCTGCCGGAGCCTGCAAGACGTGCTGAACGCCCTGCCCGCCTGCTTCGCCGAGCATTTCAAGCTGAAGCGCGTGGCGTTGCGGCTATGGCATCCGGCGGCGGAATCCGCCGGCCCGGCCTACGACGCCCGCAGCGAGGTGGCCGCGTTGGCGCGCAATCTCTCCGCGCCCTATTGCGGCCCCTACGTCAACGACGACGTGCTGGCCTGGTTCCCCGCCGCGCCCGTGCTGCAGTCCTTCGCTCAACTGGCGCTGCGCGACGGCCAGGGCCAGGCCTTCGGCCTGCTGGCCCTGGCGTCGGACGATCCGCAACGCTTCACCTTCGACATGCACACCCACTACCTGGCCCAGATAGGCGAGCAAGTGTCAGCCGCGCTGACTCGCGTGTTGGAGGTTCAATGACGGCAACGCCCACTGGTTGGTTTCTGCTCTCCCTGGTCGCGCTGTTCTATCTGCACATTCTGTGGCGGCTGATCGCCAGCCGCGACGGCATCGCCCAGCTGTGCTTCGCGTCGTCTTTCTTCATCCTGGCGCTGATCTTCCGCGCGGACCCTTTCCTCACCGCCTTGTCGCCGGTGCTGCTGCCCTTCTGCTACGCCTACGCCTGGCTGGGCATCACGGCCGTGCTATGGTCCGCCAGCAGCCTGAAAGTCAGCCGGCTTGGCCTGGCCTTCCCCGAACGCCAGCCGCAGCTGGCGGCGCTGATGGCCAGCCAGCTCAGCCTGCATCTTGGCATCGTCGCGTTTTCGCGGCTGCTGGATTGGCGGCCGCTGCTGTCCTACCTGATGGCCCCGCCTCTGATCATGGTCGTCAGCTACGCCGGTTACCGCGCGCTGTTGTTCGTGATGCGCCGTCAGCCGGAAGCGCGCCTGCCCTGGACGGTGTTCGGCGGCATGACCGTGATCAGCCCCTTGTTGGTGATGTGGCTGTCCGACTGGCTGGCCCCCATCGTGCTAAGCCTGACCTGAACGGTGTCGCCGGCATGAAAAAACCCGAGTCCTTCGACTCGGGTTTTTTTGACGCCGGACACGGGTTCCGGCGCTTTATCGAATCCGCTTACTTCTTGCCGGCTTCGATGGCAATGGTCAATTGCAGATCGTCGCCCACCGCCGGCACGTAAGCACCAACGCCGAACTCGCTGCGCTTGATGGTGGCGGTAGCGTCAGCGCCGCACCACGGCTTCTTGGCCATCGGATGGGAATCCACGCACTTGAAGTTGGTCACGGTCAGCGTCACCGGCTTGGTCACGCCGTGCAGGCTCAGTTGGCCGTCCACCGCCGCCAGCTTGTCGCCGTTGAAGGTGAACTTGTCGGATTTGAACGTGATGGTCGGGTACTTTTCAACGTCCAGGAAATCCGGGCTGGCGATGTGCTTGTCGCGCGCAGCCCAGCCGCTGTCGTGGCTGGCGGTCTTGATCACGATGTCCACCGAGCCGGTTTTCTTGGCCTGGTCCAGCACCACGGTGCCCTTGGTGTCGTTGAAGCGGCCGCTCAGCGTAGAGAAGCCCAGGTGGCTCAGCGAGTAGCCGGCATGAGTGTGCGAGCTGTCCACTTCGTAAGTGACCGGGGCGGCTTGCGCGCTGCCCAGCACACCCAACGTCATCACGGCGGCAAACAGAGTTTTCATTTTGGTCGTCACGTCGGTTTTCTCCAGGGTAAGGAAAGGCAAGATCACTTGCCGGTCAGAACGAATTTGTATTTGACGGTCACCAGGTCGGCGATCGCTTCGGTGTCGTCCCAAGCGCCGTCGCCCACTTTGAATTGCAGACGGTTCAGCGGGAAGCTGCCTTGCAGCGTGGTCTCATTCCCTGCGCTGGCGGCGGTGAAGGTGGACACCACCTCGCGGCTAATGCCCTTCAGGCTCAAGGTGCCTCGGGTTTCGAACTTGCCGCCGCCCAAGGCCTTGACCGTTTTTGCGGTGAAAGTCGCCTTGGGCAGGCTGGCGATATTGAAGAAGGACGCGCCGCGCACGGTGGTATTGCCGTCGGCGCTGCCCACGTCCACGCTGCCCAGGTCCACGGTGAACACCGCCTTGGTGGCCTCCGGCTTGGCCGCATCAAAACTGACGTTGGCGGCGAAACTCTTGAAGCGGCCTTCGGTCGGCACGTTCATTTGCTTGAAGGTAAAGCCCAGCGTGCTCTTGGCCGCGTTCAGGGTTTGCGCGGCCTGAGCCGGCGCCATGGCCAGCGCCACGGCGGCGCTCAGGGCGAGAGAAGTCAGAAATTTCATGCTTGAGGATCTCCTTTGCGACAGGACGGCAGCATCCGCGCCAGCGTGGCGTCGCGATCGATAAAATGATGTTTCAAGGCCGCCAGCGCGTGCAGGCCGACGATGGCGACGATGGCGTACGCCATCAGCGCGTGGCTCCAGCCCAGCACATGGCCCAGCGCCTCGTTCTTTTCCACCAGGTCCGGCAATTGCACCAAGTTGAACCACACGACCGGGTAGCCTTTGGCGGAGCTCATCAGCCAGCCCACCAGCGGCATCGCCAGCATCAAGGCGTACAACAACAAATGAATCAGCCCGGCGGCTTTAAGCTGCCAGGCCGGCTGCCCCGGCAAAGGCGCCGGCGCGCCGCGACGGGCGCGCCAGATCAGGCGCAGCACGGCCAGCGCTAGCACGCTGATGCCCACCCATTTGTGCCAGGCGATCAAAGAGGCTTTGAGTTTGAAGCTGGCCGGCGATGTGATCTGCATGCTGTTGAAGTACCAGCCCATGATCAGGGCGGCAATGATCAACAGCGCAATCAGCCAGTGCAAGGCAATCTGTGTGGGACTGTAGCGTTGCATCGAATTCCTTATTACAAATGAGCGGCAAATTAAAACCTGTCATGCCGGTTAATCATAAAAGCGCGGCCATTGCCGTCATAGCGAAATTATTAGCGCAAAAGATTCAAATTTTCTGAACAACCGCCAGGCAATACAATGGCAATTGATATTGGGAATCACTATGAATAACAAACGACGGCAAGGTTCCCGTATGCGATATAAAACAAAAAACCGCCAGGGGCAAAGCCCGCTGGCGGTTTCTAGCCTGTCTCAAAAGCCGGTTAACGGCTCTTGACGAAAGGTATGCCTATCGCTTTGGGCGCCACCGCCCGGCCAACGAAGCCCGCCAGCAGCAACACAGTCAGCACATAGGGGATGACCGCGATCGCTTGCGACGGGATCTGGCCGATGCCTGGCAGCGCCACGCCTTCCAGGCGGATCTGGATGGCGTCGGCAAAAGCGAACACCAGGCAGCCCAGCACCGCCGGCAGCGGTTTCCACTTGCCGAAAATCAGCGCGGCCAGCGCCAGGAAGCCCTTGCCCGCGGTCATTTCCTTGATGAAGCTGCCGGTCTGGTACACGGACAGATAGGTGCCGGCAATGCCGCACAGCACGCCGCCCCAGAACAAGGCGGTGTAGCGCACCTTGGCCACCGAGATGCCGGCGGTATCCGCCGCGTGCGGGTTCTCCCCCACCGCGCGCAGACGCAGACCAAAGCGGCTCTTGTACAGCACCCAGGTCACCAGCGGCACAATCAAGAACAAGGTCAGATACACCAGGATGCTATGGCCGGACAGCAGCTTGCTGTACAGCTGGCCCAGCAGCGGCACGTCGCGCAGCTCATGGGCGAACGGCAGCGCGATCTCGTGGAAACGCCCCTCGTCCGGCAGCTGCGGGGTGTTGCCGCCCTGCTGGAACCAGGCCAGGCCCAACACCGGGGTGATGCCGGAGGCGACGGTGTTGAGCGCCATGCCGGAAATCAGCTGGTTGCCGTTATACGTGACCGACACAAAAGCGTGGATCATCGCCATCGCCACCGAGGCGGCAATGCCGCAGGCCATGCCTATCCACGGGTTGTGGGTGGCGAAAGCCGCCGCGGCGGCGGCGAAAGCCGCCACCAGCATCTTGCCTTCCAGGCTGATATCCACCACGCCGGAGCGCTCGGAGAACATGCCGGCCATCGCGGCCAGGATCAACGGTGTGGCCACGCGCAGCGTGGAATCGAGCAGACTGAAGAAGATTTCCATTATTTGTCGTCCTTGCGCTTGAACAGGCCGGCGATGAACGGCTCGAACAGGTTTTCCAGCGCGCCGCAGAACAGGATGATCAGACCCTGAATGAAGATGATCATCTCGCGGGTGATCATCGGCTTCTCGAAGGACAGATCGGAGCCGCCCTGCGTCAAGGCACCAAACAACAGCGCGGACAAGATAATGCCCACCGGGTGGTTTCGGCCCATCAGCGCCACGGCGATGCCGACGAAACCGACGCCGTTGGTGAACATCACGTTCATCCGGTGGGCGGAGCCCATCAGCTCGTTGACCGCGGCCAGACCGGACAGCGCGCCGGACACGCACATGGCGATAATGATGACGCGGCTGACGCTCATGCCGGCGTAGCGGGCGGCCGGTTCGCTGGTGCCCACGGTGCGCAGTTCGAAGCCCCAGCGGCTATGCCACACCACCAGGTAGAACAGCGCGGCGGCCAGCAAGGACATCACGAAAGTCAGGTTCAGCGGCGAGGTGGGAATCTCCACGCCAAAGCGCGCCGCCAGCTCATGGATGGCGGGAATCCAGGCCGCCTGGCCGAATTCGCGCGTGGTCGGGTTCTGGGAACCGGCTTCGATCAAATGATGGCTGATCAGGTACAACATCAAGGAGTAAGCGATGAAGTTGAACATGATGGTGGTCACCACGATGTGGCTGCCCCGCTTGGCCTGCAGCCAGCCCGGCACAAATGCCCAGGCCGCGCCGAAGCCCATCGCCGCCAGAATGGCCAGCGGCACCAGCACCGCCGGCGGCAGGCTGTGGTCGAAGCCCAGCACCACCAGAGTAACGCCCAGGCCGGCCAGGTAGGTCTGGCCCTCGCCGCCGATATTGAATAGACCGGCGTGGAAGGCGGTGGCCACCGCCAGGCCGGTGAAGATGAAGCCGGTGGTGTAGAACAGGGTGTAGCCTATGCCCTCGCCGTAGCCGAAAGCGCCGTTGATCAGCAGCTTCAGGCATTCCCAAGGGTCTTCGCCTATCAACCAGGTGACCAGGCCCGTTACCAGCAAGGCCGCCAATAGATTAAGCGCCGGCAGCACCGTCAGCTGCGCCCAGCGCGGCAAGGTGGAAGGTTGTCCGAATTTCAATGCTTGTGCCCCCCCATCAGCAGGCCCAGCGAAATGGTGTCGGCGTCCTTGGCCGCCACTTCGCCGGTGATCTGTCCGCCGGCCATGACCAGGATGCGGTCGGCCAGCGCCAGGATTTCTTCTAGTTCAACTGAGACCAGCAAAATGGCCTTGCCCTCGTCGCGCAGTTCCACCAGCCGCTTGTGAATGAATTCAATCGCGCCGATGTCCACGCCGCGCGTCGGCTGGCCGATCAGCAGCAGGTCGGGGTTGGCGTGGATTTCACGCGCCAGCACCACTTTCTGCTGGTTGCCGCCGGAAAGCAGGCCCACGCGCAGCAGCGGGTTGCCCGGACGAATATCGAATTGCTGGATGAAGTCGCGAGTGCGCGCCAACAGCCGCTTGCGCGAGTACCACGGCCCGCGGCCCAGGCCGGTTTCGCCGTGATAGCCGAGGATGGCGTTTTCATAGCTGGAGAAAGCCTTGACCAGGCCTTCGCGCGAGCGGTCTTCCGGCACGTGGGCAATGCCCAGCTTGCGGTAAAGCGCGGCACGCGGCTGAGCCCCGCAACGGCGGCGCAGCAAATCCTCGCCCTTGTAGGCCATCTCGCCGGCGCTAGGCTCTTGCATGCCGGCCAGCACTTCCAATAGCTCGGATTGGCCGTTGCCGGACACGCCGGCAATGCCGACGATCTCTCCGGCTCGCACTTCGAAATTCAGTTGATCCAGCAGCTTGACCCCGCGCGCGTCGGTCAGACACAGATTCTTGACGCTGAGCACCGCCGCGCCCGGCTCGCGCTCGGCCTTGTCCACTTTCAGGCTGACCTTGCGGCCCACCATCAGGTCCGCCAGCTTTTCCTTGTCCACGTCGCAGGTGGCGACGTTGGCCACCACGGTGCCGGCGCGCATCACGCTGACGCCGTCGGTGATGTCCATCACCTCCCGCAGCTTGTGGGTGATCAGGATCACGGTCTTGCCCTGCGCCTTCAGCGAACGCAGGATGTGGAACAGGTGGTCCGCCTCCTGCGGCGTCAGCACCGCGGTGGGCTCGTCCAGGATCAGCACGTCGGCGCCGCGGTACAAAGCCTTGAGGATTTCCACCCTTTGCTGCAGGCCCACGCCCAGATCGCCCACCAGCGCGTCCGGATCCACCTCCAGCGAGTAATTGCGGTTGAGCTCTTTCAGATGCTCGCGGGCCTCGTCCAGCCCTTTTTTCAGCACCAGGCCGCCTTCGGCGCCCAGCACGATGTTCTCCAGCACGGTAAAGGTGTCCACCAGCATGAAATGCTGATGCACCATGCCGATTCCCAGCTCAATGGCTTCCTGGCTGTTGCGGATCGGCGCTTCCTTGCCGTTCACCCGGATGGCGCCGCTGTCGGCCTGGTAATAGCCGTACAGAATGCTCATCAACGTGGATTTACCGGCCCCGTTTTCGCCGATGACGCCATGGACAGTGCCCTTGGCGATTTTCATCGAGACGTCGCGGTTGGCTTTGACGGCACCAAAACTCTTGTTGATGCCCGCCAGCTCAATGGCAAACTCGGTCATGCTTATTCATATTCCCTGGTTAGGGTCAGTCTGATTCCGCTCCGGCATGAACAAACAGGCACGATGAAGTTCATCGTGCCTGCGTCCCCGAAACGGATCAGGGAAAACTCAACTCAGCTTATTGCACCGGGCAGCTGTTGTTGGAGCGGTAATCCACCACCTTGATCTTGCCGCCGATGATGTCGGCCTTGGCCGCGTTGATCTTCTTCTCCATCGCCGGAGTGATCACTTTGCGGTTGTTGGCGTCCAGTGCCCAATCCACGCCGGCTTCCTTCAGGCCCAGAATCTTGACTTCCGGCTTCCAGGAGCCGTTCTTGGCGTCCTTGAAGGTGTTGAACACCGCCACGTCTACGCGCTTGACCATGGAAGTCAGCACCGAACCCGGGTACAGGTGGTTCTGGTTGCTGTCCACGCCGATGGAGTACTTGCCGGCGGCCTTGGCGGCTTGCAGCACGCCCAGGCCGGTGCCGCCGGCCGCGGCGAACACCACGTCCACGCCGCGGTCGAACTGGCTCTTGGCCAGCTCAGTGCCGCGCGCCGGGTCGTTAAAGGCCTGCGGAGTGGTGCCGGTCATGTTCTGGATCACGCTGGCGTTCTTGTTGGTGAACTTGACGCCCTGCACATAGCCACAGCCGAAGGCGCGGATCAGCGGCACGTCCATGCCGCCGACAAAGCCCACCTTGCCGCTCTTGGACGCCATCGCCGCGGCCACGCCGGTCAGGAAGGCGCCTTCCTGTTCCTTGAACACAATGCTCTGCACGTTGGAACCTTTGGCCACCGCGTCGATCAGAGTGAACTTGACTTTGGGGAATTCCTTGGCAACGGTTTCCACCGCCTGGGTGAAGGAGAAGCCGATCGCCACCACGATGTCGGCGTCGCGGCGCGCCATATTGCGCAGCAGCTGCTCTTTCTGGGCTTCGGACGCGATCTGACCGTCGCGGTAGTTGATCTTGAATTCCTTCTTGAAACGCTCGGCGCCGTTGTACGCGGATTCGTTGAAGCTCTTGTCAAACTTGCCTGCCATGTCGTAAACCACGGCGGGCGAGAACTCTTTGGCGAAGGCGGAGGTGGACAGCACCGCTGCCGCTACGGCAAAGCTCATTCGTTTCAGCTGGATTTTCATCTCTATGACTCTATGGAGTTTGTTGGTCAACCCGCACGCCGATCACCCCCTGTGGTTCCCGTGCCGTGCAGCGAAGCAAAGCGTCCGCCAGCCTCTCGTCATGTAGCGTCGCAACTACACGCCAGGTTGCGCGGATGCGGTCCTGCCGCAATCCCGTGGCAAACGGGATCGCAATCGGCACAGACGCCGCCCTGTCATTCTTGTTTGAGCGCGCCGAATTGTAATGACGCACCCATGGACTGTAAACAACTTCCTCTCTACTTTGAAATATCATGTCGCAACGAAAGCCGGCAAAGCCCGAGCCCGCGCACAAAAACGCCAATAGCATGCCAAAACCTTGTTGTTTTCGCGTAATCGAAGCACAAGACATAAAACTACAGCACAGCGGCATCGCCCGCCTTCCAAAGCAGCCCGCCAGCGCCTACAATGCCGGCCTCCCCACCCGTTTCCACCCGCTCCATGCTGCCCATTCTCTACCGCGACGACCGCCTGATCGCCATCCATAAGCCCTCCGGCCTGCTGGTGCACCGCACCGCGCTGGACCGCAACGAAACTCGCTTCGCCGTGCAGTTGCTGCGCGACCAGATCGGCCAGCGCGTCTACCCGGTGCACAGGCTGGACAAGGGGACTTCCGGCGTGCTGCTGTTCGCGCTGGACAAGGACATGTGCCGCGAGATGAGCTGGCAATTCGAACGCCAGCAGGTGGACAAGCGCTATATCGCCGTGGTCCGCGGCCACACCGACGACGCCGGCCATATCGACTACCCGCTCAGCCGGCGCCCGGACGACCTGGAATGGATAGGCGAGACCGTGGACACCGCGCCGCAGGCCGCCGTCACCGACTACCGCACGCTGGCGCGCATCGAACTGCCGATAGAGGTGGAACGCTACCCCAGCAGCCGTTACAGCCTGCTGGAGTTGACGCCGCACACCGGCCGCCGCCACCAGTTGCGCCGCCACCTGAAGCACATCGCCCACCCCATCATCGGCGACGCCACCCACGGCAAGGGCCGGCACAACCGCATGTTCGCCGAACATTTCGGCAGCCGGCGCCTGCTGCTGGCCTGCGTCGCCATGCAACTGAGCCACCCGGACAGCGGCCAGCCGCTCTTGCTGCAAGCGCCGCCGGCGGACGACTTCATGCAGCTGGCGGAACAGCTGGGCTGGCGCGCCGCGCTGGAGGACGCGCTGCGCGGCCACGCCGAATCCGGTACAATCCGCGGCTGACAAACGCCATATCCCGCAGCCATGCTCAGTTACCGCCACGCCTTTCACGCCGGCAACCACGCCGATGTGCTCAAGCATCTGATCCAGATCGAACTCCTGAACTACCTGGGCCAGAAAGCCAAGCCCTATTGGTATATCGACACCCATGCCGGCGCCGGCGCTTACTCGCTGGTGGAAGGCTACGCCACCAAGAACGCCGAATTCGAATCCGGCATCGCCCGGCTGTGGCGGCGCGACGATCTGCCGGAAGCGGTCGCCAACTACGTCGAGGTAGTGCGCACGCTGAACGCCGACGGCGAACTCAAGCTCTACCCCGGCTCGCCGTGGTGCGCGGCGGAAGTGATGCCGGCCAGCGACAAGCTGCGCCTGTTCGAACTACACCCCACCGATCACCAGTTGCTGGCCGACACCTTCGCCGACGCCGGCCGCCGCGTGCAAATCCAGCAGGCCAACGGCTTCGAGGCGATCAAGGCCATTCTGCCGCCACCGCCGCGCCGCGCCCTGGTGCTGATCGACCCGCCCTACGAGGACAAACGCGACTACCAGCACGTAATCACCGCTCTGAAAGAAAGCCTGAAGCGCTTCGCCACCGGGGTCTACGCCGTCTGGTATCCCTGCCTGCAGCGCGCGGAGATGAAGGAACTGCCCAAGGAAATGAAGAAGCTGGGCGCCAAGAATTGGCTGCGCGCCGAATTGCACGTGCAAAAGCCGTCCAGCGACGGCTTCGGCATGCACGGCAGCGGCATGTTCATCCTCAACGCGCCGTGGACGCTGCCGCAGACGCTGCGCGAAGTGCTGCCCTACCTCGCCCAGCATCTGGCGCAAGACGCCGGCGCCAGCTATGTGCTGGAAACCGGCGGCGACCTTTAAGCCCCACCGAGAACGCATCGATGGCAAAACTCTTTTTCCGCTACGCCGCGATGAACAGCGGCAAAAGCACCCAGTTGCTGCAAATCGCCAACAACTACGAATCCATGGGCAAGACCGTGGCGCTGTTCACCAGCGCCATGGACGACCGTTACGGCTTCGGCAAAATCACCTCGCGCCTTAATCTGCAACGCGACGCCCGCACCTTCTCGCCGGAACTGAACTTCCTGGCCGAGGACTTCGGACAGACCGCCTGCATCTTGATAGACGAAGCCCAGTTCATCACGCCGGAACAAGTGCATCAGCTGCACGAGCTGGCTCACACCCGCAACATTCCGGTGATCTGCTTTGGCCTGCGCACCGACTTCCGCGGCGAACCCTTCCCCGGCTCCGGCATGCTGCTGGCCCTGGCCGACGAAATCGAAGAGATCAAGACCATTTGCGAATGTGGCAAAAAAGCCACCATGCACATCCGCATCGACGCCGACGGCCGCCGCGTCAAGGAAGGCCCTCAGGTGGAAATCGGCGGCAACGCCCGCTACCGCGCGGTTTGCGCCCGTTGCTTCTACCGGCTCTGAAGGCGCCGCCCGCTCGCCGAAACCCGCCCGCGTCAGCGGGCTTTTTTTGCGCTCGCCGCCGCCACTCGCAAAAAAAACTTGCCCTGTCGTTTGATAATGTACACAATCAAATCTGCTTGCATTACAGAGGATTAGCCATGAGCCACGGGGGCAAACGCAGCGGTGCCGGCCGCAAGTCCAGTTACGGCGGCGACAAGACCGTAGCCATCCGCGTGCCGGAACCGCTAAAGCCGGTGCTGGAAGACTGGCTGCACGATTACCGCAGCTGGCGCACCGCCCACAACGCCCAAGCCGACGACGTGCGCACGCTGGCGCGCCACCTCAGCGAACTATCGCTGCCGCTGTTCGCCAACAGCGTGCCGGCCGGTTCGCCGGTGGCGGCGGACGACCTCAAGGAAGACGACGTGGACCTCAACGCCCGGCTGGCGCCGCGGCCGGGCAGCACCTTCCTCGTCACGGTCAAGGGGGAGTCCATGCTGGGCGCCGGCATTCACGACGGCGACCTGCTGGTGGTGGACCGCGCGGCGGAAGCGCGCAACGGCAAAGTTGTCGTAGCGGCGCTCAACGGCGAACTCACGGTGAAGCGGCTGGAAAAAACCGCCAAGGGCATCCGCCTGTTGCCGGAAAACCCGGAATTTCAGCCGATTCCGGTGCCGGAAGACGCCGCCTTCCATATCTGGGGCGTCGTCACTAACGTCATCCACAAAGTGGACTGAACCTTCGGGAGAACACCATGGAACACACTCAAGCGCAATACGACAGCATCAAGATGAAGTTCATGGATTGGCGCCGGCTGCCGCGCGCCTTCCGCGCGGTGATCCAGGGCCAGCCGCAAGTGCTGGTCAGCCGTCCGGGACGCGACTTCTACGTGCCTGTGCAGTTTGTTTAAACGCCCTTTCCAAACGACAACGGCCCGGGCGTCCATGCGTCCGGGCCGTCTTTCCGCCGATCATTGTCGACGGCTCTAATTCGCCTCGCCCACATCCGGCCCGCGCATCGCGTCCGCCGGCATGTTCAAACGCTCCACCTGGGCGCGCGCCGCGGCGAAAGCCGGGCCGGCCAGTTCCGCCGCCCAATCCGCCGCCTTGCCGGCCATGCGCTCTAGCCGCCGCGCCAAGTCCGGCTGCGCCGGCGCCCGCAGATTGGCCAGAATCAGATCGGTCTGCCGGGGATCATTGCAAACCAGCACCATATCGCAACCGGCGGCCAGCGCCGCGTCGGCGCGCTGCACGAAGCCACCGGCGCCGGCCGCCCCCTCCATGTCCAAAGCATCGGAGAAGATCACGCCGTCGAAACCCAGCCGGCCGCGCAGCACATCCTGCAGCCAGACCCGCGAGAAACCGGCTGGCTGCGCATCCACCGCCGGGTACAACACATGGGCGGGCATCACCGAGCCCATGCCCGCCGCCGCCAAGCGGCCAAAAGGCACCAAGTCGTCCGCTTCCAGTTCGGCCAGGCTGCGGCCGTCATCCGGCATCACGTGGTGGCTGTCGCCCTCGACAAAGCCATGGCCGGGGAAATGCTTGCCGCAGGTGGACATGCCCCCGCGCGCCAGACCGCGCTGCAGCGCTTCGGCCAGCTCGGCCACGATGGCCGGATCACGGTGGAAGCTGCGGTTGCCAATCACCGCGCAGCGCCCCCAATCCAGGTCCAGCACCGGAGTGAAGGACAAGTCGACGCCGCAGGCGGACAACTCGGCCGCCAGCACGTAGCCGACATTCTCCGCCTGCGCCAGCGCTGCCGGACGGTCTTGCTCCCACATCCGGCCCAGGACTTGCATCGGCGGCAAGCGGGTGAAACCGTCGAGGAAGCGCTGCACCCGGCCGCCTTCGTGATCTACCGCAATCAGCAGATGCGGGCTGCGCAGCGCGCGGATTTCCGCGGTCAACGCCTTCAGTTGTTCAATGTCCTGGAAATTGCGGCGGAACAGGATCACCCCGCCCACCAGCGGGTGCGATAAGCGCCGCTTCTCTTCGTCCGTCAGCCGCAGGCCGGCCACGCCCGCCATCACCGGCCCGCGCGGCAAGGCCGCGCTCTGTTGAGTCTGCTGCATCGGTTTGCTTTCTATCTAGCCGGGCGCGGAGCGCTCCAGCACCACAAAAGCCAGCGCGTGACCACGCTCGTCGCTGATAGACAGATGACGCGCGCCCACGCCGCGCTGGCTTAAAAAATCTTCCAATTCGGGGCTAAGCGCCAACAGCGGCTTACCCCATTCATCATGCTCGACCCAGATCGCCGTCAGCAGCGCCGGCGCACGCACGCCGGTGCCCAAGGCCTTGGCCAAGGCCTCCTTCACCGCGAAACGCTTGGCCAGGAAGCGCGCCGGATCGGCGCTGTCGGCAAAAGGCGCTTGCTCGGCCGGCGCCAGCATCCTCCGCCCCAGCTTGAAGCCCCAGCGCTGGAACATCGCGCGCATGCGCTCGATTTCCACCAGATCAGTGCCAATGCCGTAAATCATCGCCCGCCCTCCCCGCGTCCTCGCAACCAAGCCGCTCGGGCCATCCACAGCAGCAGACAAGGCAGCCAGACGTACAGCAACTCCGAGCTCAACACCCGAAGACCCTTAGCGCCCAGCCAACGGCTGGGCGTCAACGGCGAGCCCTCGATCGGCCGCCAGTCGAACAAGAAACGCCCCTGGTGCCAGGGCATCGCCAACGCCGGGCCATGGGTGGCGTCGGTCCACATATCCAACAGCGCATGGGACGACACCGCCAGGCACAACACCACGAAGGCGCGCAGCGGCCCCAGTTCCAGCCGCTGCCACCAAGGCCGCCCGAAGGCGGCAAGCAGGCCGCCGGCGATCAAGGCCAGCGTCAGCGAATGAGAGATGCCTCGATGCCCCCAGGGGCTGGCGTAGGGAATACCCAGCTTGAAAGTGATCACGTCCAGGTCCGGCAGCATCGCCGCCGCGCCGCACAGCAACAGCCACCCGGCCATGCCGGGCGCGCGCAGCGGCCGCGGCACGCACAGACCGGCCAGCGTGGCGCCGGCCAAGGCGTGGGTAACGACGGTGGGCACAGCGCTTAACCGCGAGCGGCCGCCATCAGCGCCTTCATCTCCTTCACCGCCTCGGCGAAGCCGACAAACAGCGCCTGAGCGACGATGGCGTGGCCGATGTTCAATTCGGCGATCTGCGGAATCGCGGCGATCGGCTGCACATTATGGTAGTTGAGACCGTGCCCGGCGTTGACCACCATGCCCAGCTCGGCGGCGAAAACGGCGGCATCGCGGATGCGCGCCAGTTCGGCGTCGCGCGCCGCGGCGTCATGGGCGTCGGCGTAAGCGCCGGTGTGCAACTCCACCACGCGCGCGCCGGCGTCCCAGGCGCGTTGAATCTGCGCGCGGTCCGGGTCGATGAAGATGGACACGCGAATGCCGGCTTCCTGCAAGCTGCGGGTATAACGACTCACATCGGCGAAGTGGCCGATGGCGTCCAGGCCGCCCTCGGTGGTGACTTCCTCGCGCTTTTCCGGCACCAGGCACACGTCCTCCGGTTTCACCGCCAGCGCATTGGCCAGCATTTCCTCGGTCATCGCCATTTCCAGGTTGACCCGGGTCTTGACCGTCTGGCGCATCGCCACTACGTCGGCGTCCTGGATGTGGCGGCGATCTTCGCGCAGATGCAGGGTGATCAGGTCGGCGCCGGCGGTTTCCGCCACCAGCGCAGCCTCCACCGGGCTGGGATAACGGGTGCCGCGCGCCTGGCGCAAGGTGGCGACGTGATCGATGTTTACGCCCAACAGAATCATATTCACTCCCGATTAGGTTCGCCTCAATCCGACAAGGAATTGACGGCTTGCAATAGCTCGCGCGAAGCCAGCGGCTCCTCGCCCAATAAAGCGGTCAACCATACTCGCATCAGCGCCCGCGCTTCAAGCCGGGTGGACGCCTCCGCGTAGTCGTCGGCCTCTATCGCCAACAGGCTGGCGCCGCTGAGCCGCAGCCCGCGCTCCAGGCTCTGGCCGGCGTCGCGCTCCGGCGCGGCGTTGCCCTGACACCAGTAGCTGACGCTCGCGTCCACCTCCGCGCCGTCGCCATCGCGCAGCAGGCTGGGCGCGTAGCCCAACACCTGGGTCAGCCTCAGCTCATAACGGCGCAACACCGCCGCCAGGCCGCTTTGGCGCGCCAGGCCGCGCACCGCGGCGTCGTAGACGGCGAAGGCGCGCGGTTCGGGGTCGTCGCGCGCGGTCAGCTTCATCATCAATTCGTTCAGGTAAAAACCGCAGATCAGCGGCAGGCCGGACAACTGCGGCACGCCGCCGTCCCAGTCCGCGCTGTGCAGGGTGCGCAGCTCGCCCTTGCCGAACCAAGACAGGGTCAGGGGCTGGAACGGGAGCAGCAGGCCGCGCAGATCGGCCCGAGGTCGCCGCGCCCCGCGCGCCACCACCGAGAAACGGCCATGGTCGCGGCTGAGGACCTCCACCAGCAAGCTGGTTTCCCGGTAGGGCTGCGCGTGCAGCACATAGGCCGGTTGGCGATCTACCCTGCCCGGCTGACTCATCAGGCGCCCCCGGCCGACGGCCGCGGACATGCGGCGGCTGCGCTCACGTTGAAGGCGAACACCCGATACCAGGCTTCCGGCCCGTAACGCTGCGCAATCAGGCGCTCTGCGCACTGACGCCAGGCGGCGATGGCCTCGACACTGTCCCAGTAGGACACGGTGTCCCGCCCCGGCTCGCCGCGTTCCAGGCCAAGAAAGCCGGCCTGGCAAGCCGCCAGTCGGACGATGCGTTCCAGCAGCTCGCGGCTGCCGGGCATCTCCTGGCCTTGCTGCAGAGAAAAAATCACCGTCCAACAGGACGGCGCCAAATGATAGTGCATGAGAGCTTCAGTCCAGGCCGAATTCCCGCAGGAAACGAACGTCGTCGGCCCAGCCGGACTTGACCTTGACCCAGACTTGCAGGAAAACCTTGCCGTCGAACAGCTTTTCCATGTCCATCCGCGCCTCGGTGGAGATTTTCTTCAGCTTCTCTCCACCGCGGCCGATAACGATGGGCTTCTGGTTCTCCTTGTCCACCAGCACGCCGATATGGATGCGGCGCAAGTCGCCGTCCATCTCGAACATCTCCACTTCCACGTTCATTTCATAGGGCAGCTCTTCACCCAGATAGCGGAACAGCTTCTCGCGAACGATCTCGGCGGCCAAGAAGCGTTCGCTCTTGTCGGTAACCATGTCCTCCGGATACAGCGGCATCGATTCCGGCAGGTGCGGACGCACCTGTTCCAGCAGCTCGCTCAAACGCTGGCCGTGTTTGGCGCTGACCACCTCAACGCCGGCAAAGGCGAATTCCGCCTGTACCTCGGCGATGAAAGCCTGCAACGCGTCGCGGTCCTTGGCCTTGTCCAGCTTGTTCACCACCAAGATCACCGGTTTGCGCTTGGGCAGCAAGGCCATCACTTCGCGGTCGGCGCCGGTGAAGCGCATCGCCTCCAGCACAAACAGCACGCAATCGACGTTGCCCAGCGAATCCTTGACGCTCTTGTTCAAGGTCTCGTTGAGCGCGCCCTTGTGAAAGGTCTGGAAGCCAGGGGTGTCTACGAAGATGAACTGGGCATTGTTCTCGGTGTGGATGCCGGTGACGCGGTGGCGCGTGGTTTGCGCTTTTTTCGAGGTGATGCTGACTTTCTGACCGATCAGATGGTTCATCAGCGTGGATTTGCCGACGTTGGGACGGCCGACGATGGCGACAAAGCCGCAGTGGTATTGGATCTCAGTCATATACGTTTCTTACTCGCAGCGAGTTTTTGTTCCAGCAGGATCAGCGCCGCTTCGGCGGCCTGCTGTTCGGCGGCGCGGCGGCTGCCGCCTTCGCCTGTGGAGCCTATCGCCAGTTCGCCCAAGTCGCACTCCACGCGAAACCATTGCTCATGGGCTTCGCCGCTTTGCAACAGTATCCGGTATTTGGGCAAGGCCAGCTTGCGCGCCTGCAGCGCTTCCTGCAAGCGGGTCTTGGCGTCCTTGGCCTGACGAGTGGTGTCGATGGACGATACGCGTTCAGCGTAGAGCCGGCGCACAACCTGCTCCGCGCGCAGGAAATCGGAGTCGAAGCTGACCGCGGCGAAGGTGGCTTCCAGCGCGTCGGCGAGAATGGATGGCCGGTTGAAACCGCCGCTCTTCAGCTCGCCCTCGCCCAAGTAGAGGTAATCGCCCAGCTTGAGCTCGTGGGCAATCTCGGCCAGGGTATTCTGGTTGACCAGATTGGCGCGCAGCCGCGACAGCTCGCCCTCGGTCAGTTTGGGAAATTGATCAAACAGCATGCGGGCGACCGTGTAGTTGAGAATGCTGTCGCCCACGAATTCAAAACGCTCGTTGTTGCCGGCGCCGTAGCTGCGGTGCGTCAAGGCTTGACGCAGCAACTCCGGCTTCTGAAATGCGTAATCCAGCGCCTGACACAGGCGCCGGAATCTATTGTCGGTTGGTATCACTTGGCTTATTGCGGGGGCTGGCCCGCTTGGGTGTCGAATTTGAACAGCAGACTGATATTGGAGAACAAAGGCACTTCGCGCTGATAAGCGGCGCGGATGTACACAAAATTACCGCCGGCCACCACTACCAGGTTTTCACCCTTGATCGAGGCGATGCCGGCCACGCCGGCCCGCTGGTTGAAATCCCGGCGAATCGAAGACTCGCCGACATTGCTCTGTGCGGACAAGGCGGTGATAGCCTGGCGCACCTCGGCATACTCCGAGTACACCGGCATTACCTTCATGCCCAGTACGAGGACCGCGCCCAGCACGATCATCACCAGCAACACGGAAAACAGCGACAGGCCCTTCTCACGGCTGAAATGCATAATGCGCTCCGAGCTTGCGATCTTGCGTTTATCAGTGAATGGTTTTGCCAATGCGCGACAGGTCGCCAAAGTTCATCCAGATCATGAAGGCCTTGCCCACCATCAGCTTGTCGTCGACAAAGCCCCAGTAGCGGCCGTCCAGGCTGTTGTCGCGGTTGTCGCCCAGCATGAAGTAATGGCCGGCCGGCACCTTGCAGACAAAACCATTGTCATCATAGCGGCAGTTGTCGCGGAACGGGAAGTCCTGCACTTGGCTCAAGGCTACGGTAGGCGAGCCTTCGTTGTTCAGCACCGAGTAAGTGCGCTGACCCATGGTTTCCTTGTAGCGCTTGGCGTTGACCATCATCAGGCCCTGCTCCAGATACTCGTAGTTGCCGTCGTCTGCGTCCGGCAGCGGCTTGCCGTTGACGGTCAGACGCTTGTCGCGATACTCGACCACGTCGCCCGGCAGGCCGATGGCGCGCTTGATGTAGTTGACCTTGGGATTGGGCGGAAAATTGAACACGACCACGTCGCCGCGCTCCACCTTGTTTACCGAGGCGAACACCGTGTTCAACACCGGCACGCGCAGGCCGTAGGTGAATTTGTTCACCAGAATGAAATCGCCCACCACCAGGCCCGGACGCATCGAACTACTGGGGATCTGGAACGGCTCGGCAATGAAAGAGCGCAGCAGGAACACCACCAGAATCACGGGAAAGAAACCGCGCGAATAATCGACGAAATGACCGGCCGGGGTCTCGGCGGCTCGGCGCTTGGCCAACACCAGCTTGTCCGCCAGCCATACCGCGCCGGTGATCAGCACAAAGACCAGCATCACCGCGGTGAAGCTCATGTAGTTGGACAGCAAGCCAAAACCGCCGATCAGCACCGCCAGGTAGCCCCACTGCACCGCCTGCGGCCAATCCTTGGCGCCCTCTTGCTTCTTGCCGCCAAAAGCGATCAGCATGCCGCCGATCGCCACCGCCACGACAAACACCCAGAACAGATTTCCGCCCACTTATTTGTCCCCTACTTGAAGAATTGCCAGGAATGCTTCCTGCGGAATTTCCACGTTGCCCACCTGCTTCATGCGCTTCTTGCCCGCTTTCTGCTTCTCCAGCAGCTTTTTCTTACGGGTGATGTCGCCGCCGTAGCACTTGGCCAACACGTTCTTGCGCAAGGCCTTGACCGTCTCGCGGGCGATGATGTGGCCGCCGATGGCCGCCTGCACCGCAATGTCGAACATCTGGCGCGGAATCAGTTCGCGCATCTTGGAGACCAGTTCGCGGCCGCGGTAAACGCTGGAGGCGCGGTGCACGATCAGCGACAGCGCGTCGACCTTCTCGCCATTGACCAGCACGTCCAGCTTGACCAGATCAGCGCTCTGGAATTCCTTGAACTCGTAATCCAGCGAGGCGTAGCCGCGGCTGGTGGACTTCAGTTTGTCGAAGAAGTCCATCACCACTTCGTTCATCGGCAGATCGTAGGTGAGCATCACCTGGCGGCCCATGTACTGCATATTACGCTGCACGCCGCGCTTCTGGTTGCACAGCGTCATCACCGCGCCGACATAATCTTGAGGCACCAGGATGGTGGAGGTGATGATGGGTTCGCGCAACTCGTCGTACTTGCCGGCTTCCGGCATCCGCGACGGGTTGGACACCACTTCCACCGTGCCGTCCTTCATCACCACTTCGTAGTTCACCGTGGGCGCGGTGGTGATCAGGTCCATGTCGAATTCGCGCTCCAGACGCTCCTGCACGATCTCCAGATGCAGGAGACCGAGGAAGCCGCAGCGGAAGCCAAAGCCCAACGCCTGCGACACTTCCGGCTCGTACTTCAACGAAGCATCGTTCAGTTGCAGCTTTTCCAGCGCGTCGCGCAGCGATTCGTAGTCATGACTTTCCACCGGATACAGCCCGGCGAACACCTGGGACTGCACTTCCTTGAAGCCCGGCAGCGCCTCGGTGGCGGGCTTGGACACCAGGGTGATGGTGTCGCCGACCTTGGCCGATTTCAATTCCTTGATGCCGGCGATGACAAAGCCCACCTCGCCCGCGTTCAGACTCTGACGCTGAACGGATTTAGGCGTGAACACACCCACCTGCTCGCACAAATGTTCAGCGCCGGTGGCCATGAACTTGATCTTGTCCTTGGGCTTCAGCGAGCCGTCGATCACGCGCACCAGCATCACCACGCCGACGTAGTTGTCGAACCAGGAGTCGATGATCAGCGCCTTGAGCGGACCTTCGGCCTTGCCCACCGGGGGCGGCACCTTGGTCACGATGGTTTCCAGAATGTCCTCGATGCCGATGCCGGACTTGGCCGAAGCGCGCACCGCGTCCGCCGCCTCGATGCCGATAATGTCTTCGATTTCCTGGCTGACGCGCTCCGGCTCGGCCGCCGGCAGGTCGATCTTGTTCAGCACCGGCACCACTTCCACGCCCAGATCAATGGCGGTGTAGCAGTTGGCCACGGTTTGGGCTTCCACGCCTTGCGAGGCGTCCACCACCAACAGGGCACCCTCGCAGGCGGACAGCGAGCGCGACACTTCATAGGAAAAGTCCACGTGCCCCGGGGTGTCGATCAGGTTCAGGTTATAGACCTGGCCGTCGCGAGCCTTATAGCTCAAGGCCGCGGTCTGCGCCTTGATGGTGATGCCGCGCTCTTTCTCGATGTCCATCGAGTCCAGCACCTGGGCGCTCATTTCGCGCATTTCCAGGCCGCCACAGAATTGAATGAAGCGGTCGGCCAGGGTCGATTTGCCATGGTCGATATGGGCAATGATCGAGAAATTTCGAATGTTTTTCATGATATCCAGCAAAAGATAAGGGCACGCTAGCGTGCCCGGAACTGCCGATGGAAGCCGCGGGCCTGATGAAAGCGGCTCATCATCAGGATTGCGACCTCTAAAGCCGTTAACAGCCCATCCAGCAAGCGGGGGCACCCAAGTGCCCCCGACATAAACTCACACTGGCGCGGATTTTAGCCGATTTCGCCCAAATGTGCAGCCAATGCGGCTTGATCCAGACGCCAATGGCAGATTTCGGTCTCATCCTCCATCAGCACCGGCACCAGCTCGTTAAAGCGCCGCTCAAGCTCCGGGTCGGCGTCGACATCGACCACATCCAGCTCAAAGCCATAACGTTCGCGCCAAGGCTGCAGCTCGGCCAGCATCTGATGGCACAAGCTGCAGTACTCGCGAAAATACAGCGTCAGCTTCACTTACCGTCGCCCACCGGCAACGGGATGAACTGGGTAACCCCCTGACGCAGCACTTGCAACGCGATCGACGACCCCTTCTTGGCCGCAGACAGCGCGGACTTCAGCTGCTCGACATTGGCCAGCGGTTCGCTGCCGATGCCCACGATCACGTCGCCCGGTTGAATGCCGGCGCGCATCGCCACATTATTGGCGCCGCGCACCAACAAGCCGTACTTGATGCCGGCGCGCTGCAACTGAGCCGGGTTCAACACCTGCAGCCGCAGGCCGATCTGGGAGAAACTCTGCTCGGCCGGCCGCTCCTGCTGCGAACCGCGGTATTCACGCTGCGCCAGCCTCGGATCCTGGTCCTGCTGCTCCACCGGCACCACCTTGACGGAGAGGGCCGCGCGAGTACGCCACAGCCCCAAGGTTACCGGCTTGCCGGGAGGGATGCTGCCGATCAGCCGCTGCAGATCGGAACCGGACTCCACCGGCTTGCCGTCCACCTGCTGGATGATGTCGCCCGGCTTGACGCCGGCCTTGGCCGCCGGACCGTTGGGTTCCACCGCGTTGATCAAGGCGCCGGCCGGTTTGGCCAGGCCAAAGGAGGCGGCCAAGTCCTGGCTCAGCTCCTGAATCACCACGCCGATCTTGCCGCGGCTGACATGACCCTTGGCTTTCAGCTGGCCAACCACATCCATCGCCACGTCGATGGGGATGGCGAAGGAAATACCCATGAAGCCGCCGGAACGGCTGAATATCTGGGAATTGATGCCCACCACCTCGCCCCTGGCGTTGAACAGCGGGCCGCCGGAGTTGCCGGGATTAATCGCGGCGTCGGTCTGAATGAAGGGCACGAAAGTCTCATCCGGCAACATGCGATTCTTGCCGGAGACGATGCCGGAAGTAGCGGTATTCTCGAAACCGAACGGCGAGCCGATGGCCAGCACCCACTCGCCCACTTTCAGCGTATTGGCGTCGCCGCGGCGCACCACCGGCAGCTTGTCGGCTTCAATTTTCAACAATGCCACGTCGGTGCGGGCGTCGGAGCCTATCACCTTGGCCTTGTACTCGCGCTTGTCCGTCAGCTTGACGGTAATTTCATCGGCGCGGGCCACCACATGGGCATTGGTCAACACATAGCCGTCGGCGGAAATAATGAAGCCGGAACCCAGCGACGACTCTTGCCGCTCCTGGGCGCGCGGCGGCGCGAAACGGCGGAAAAACTCAAAGAACGGGTCGCCGCTCATGCCCTCGGGCAAATCGTTGCTGACCTCGCGCACCGTGGACTTGGTGCTGATATTGACCACCGCCTTGCCCTCGTTAGAGACGATCTGACTGAAGTCAGGCAGTTCCGCGGCCATTGCAGCGGGCGCCGAGCCCGCCATAATAGAGGCCGCCAGCATGGCGGAAACAATCAGTTTTTTAACCGGCATGAGCGCTCCATCTTGATGTGTTGTGGTTTAAGACGTGCCGGCGAATGCCGGCTGACGGATTTCGGCGTCGAATCGACCGCGCGCCAGGCACGCAGCCGCGAGATTCGCCGCCAGAAAAAACAGGCGAGCCGGCGACAAGACGCCGGCTCGAACCCCATCCGGGCCGCTCCGTGCAAGCGCGCCGCCGGAGACCAGGCCTCCGGACGGGCTTGCGGAAACGTCGACGGGGTTGGCCATCATGGCTTAAGGCTGACCTTCAACCCTTTCAACAGCCCCATCATCGCCGGCTCGGGCATGTCGCCCACCGCGGTCAGCTGATAGCTGCCCTGCGGGCCGGTAGCCATATTGATGGCGCCGTGCAGGTTGCTGCTGCGCTCCAGACGCGCGCCTTCCGGCTGCGTCTCGACAAACAGCGACAACATCACCAGGCCGTCGGAATACACCATGTGGCGCACGGACTTGCCCGCCTGACCCGGCAAGCTGCGCTGTACCGAACGCAGCAGGTGGAAGCCATTGGGCAGGCCGGACACATCGTTGTCCACCTGCGCGCCGGCCTGCGGCATGGAGGCGCCACCCGAACGCAACAGGAATTTCTGCGCGAACTTGGGTCGATAGGCGCGCTTATCCTTGGGGCCGGTCAGGTCTAAGTCGGTGAAAGTAAACTGCTCCACCGCTTCGCCCTTGGGCGACAGGGTCACCATTTTCAACGGCAAGGAGGTCAGCGGCTCCACGCACATGCGCAGGCTGTAACGCTGCCTGTCCTTGGGCCGCAGTTCCAGCAGATTGCAATCGCGCTGAGCCACACGGTCGCTGCCGACGTGCTTGAGCGAATACGACTGATTGATCTCGCTCATGTCTTCCGGCAGCAAGGCCGGAAACAAGCGCATCGCGCTGATTTTGGCCGCGTTCAAGGCTTTCTTGTCCGGCGCGAAACAGGCCAACTCATTGCCTTTGCGGACAATTTCGCGGGAAGGCCCGTCCAACGAGGTCCGCTTTTCCCGCATGGCGTCGCCTTGCCCCTCCCTGACGATATGGAAGGTTTCCAGCGTGCCGTTCATCTGGTGCAGATAGGTGCCGTTCAGCGCCTGCTGGCGTCCGGCAGCCGCCACATTGCGCAGCAGCTGCCAGTCATCCTCTGCATGGGCGGCAGGCGCCGCCGCCACAACCATCAAGCTGATCAGAGGAATTACACGCATTTAACGGCGAGCTCCGTTTCCGTAGGATACTTTCATATTGCCTTGATCGGAGGTGACTTCCTGATGAGCCAGCAGATAGGGGTCGTCGCGCTCGGGCTGGCTGGCTTGCGCCGGCTGGACCACTTGCACCGGAACGCCCTTGTCCGCCACCAACGAGGCCGGCTCGCCGCGATGCGTCAGCTGCTGCCAGCCCACCACGGCGGCAAAGCTGACGCTGGCGGCCAGCGCCACCGCGCCGGCGGTGCGGGCGCGAGCCGGGCGCAACCAGCGCCGCGGCGCAAGCACCGTGGGCTCGTCCGCCAGCCGGCTGGCGACCTGCTCTCGCACATTGAGCGCAACCATGCGGTTGGCGCGCATTGCGTCGCCAATCAAGTGATACTCGCCCCAGGCGGCATCCAGTTGCTTGTCAGATGAAATGGAAGCGATGGCTCTGGCTATGTCAGTGTCGTCCAGTTCGCCATCCATCATCGCGGATATCGTTTCTTTCATACCTACCACCTTCTGTTCTTGGCCGTATCCAGCAAAGGCCTGAGCTCGGCAGCAATCGCCTCGCGCGCCCGGAAAATCCGCGAGCGCACGGTGCCTATCGGGCAATCCATCACCTTGGCGATTTCATCGTAGGATAGACCGTCCATTTCCCTGAGCGAAATTGCGGTTCTTAGTTCCTCCGGCAAAGCCTCCACGGCGGCATTGACCGTTGCCAGAATCTCCTTGTTCATCAGCTCGGTTTCGGGCGTGTTCAGGTCAGGCAGCTGCGACGCCATGTCGAAGCTTTCACCGTCCTCGTCCTCTATCTCGCTGTTGACCACCGGACGACGTCCGGAGGCGCTAAGGAAATTCTTGGCAGTATTGATGCCGATTCTGTACAGCCATGTGTAAAACGCGCTCTCGCCACGAAACGACGGCAAGGCACGATACGCTTTGACAAACGCTTCTTGCGTCACATCCTCGATGTCAGCGCCGTCGCGGATAAACCGCGACAACAACCTGGCGAGACGTCGCTGATACTTGGCAACAAGCAGATCGAAAGCTCTTTTTTCACCTCGCTGGGCACGCTCCACCAACTGTTGATCGAGATCCCGATCACTCATGTCGTTGTTATGCTCCCTGATTTGCCCACTGGTCGTGTTTGTGGTCGTTTATGTGGACTGTGACTAGACCACCGCGCTTGCGATGAGTTCCCCCACGCGATTCAGCTGCGAAACATAACAGACCTCGAACAAAACTTGAACATTTGTTTTAACCGTATTGCCAGCGCGCAAACCAGCCCTTACACTCCTACCAAGCACTTGCTTGAATGACATAGCGATAACAATCAAAGCCAATAGTTCCCGGAATCGTCTTCTCGCTTCCGGCGCAAGCCCTTCCGGGCCTTGGCTTTGCCCGCAATAAAGGAATCCAACGCGATGAGCACACCCGGCCAACGCTTCCGTCAGGCGGTAGCACAAGAACAGCCCTTGCAGGTAGTGGGCGCGGTCAACGCCTACGCCGCCCGGCTGGCCGAGCACTCCGGCTTCAAAGCCCTGTATCTGTCCGGAGGCGGCGTGGCCGCTTGCTCCTGCGGCATTCCGGACCTGGGCATCACCACGCTGGAAGACGTGCTGATCGACGCGCGCCGCATCACCGACGTGACCGAACTGCCGCTCCTGGTGGACATTGACACCGGCTGGGGCGGCGCCTTCAACATCGCCCGCGCGGTCCGCAGCCTGGAAAAAGCCGGCGCCGCCGCGGTGCACATAGAGGATCAGGTACAGCAGAAGCGCTGCGGCCACCGCCCCAACAAAGCCATCGTCAGCCAAGCGGAGATGGTGGACCGCGTCAAGGCCGCGGTGGATGCGCGTCGCGACGACGACTTCGTGATCATGGCGCGCACCGACGCGCTGGCGGTCGAGGGGCTGGACGCCGCCATCGAGCGCGCCGTCGCCTGCGTCGAGGCCGGCGCAGACATGATCTTTCCGGAGGCGATGACCGAGCTGGCGATGTACCGTCGCTTCGCCGAAGCGGTGAAGGTGCCCGTATTGGCCAATATCACCGAGTTCGGCGCCACCCCGCTGTTCAACACCCGCGAGCTGGGCGAACACGGCGTCGGGCTGGTGCTCTATCCCTTGTCCGCTTTCCGCGCGATGAGCCAGGCCGCGCTCGGCGTCTACGGCGCGATTCGCCGCGACGGCGGCCAGCAAGCGGTGCTGGACGCAATGCAAACGCGAGCCGAGCTTTACAGCCACCTGGATTATCACGCCTACGAACAAAAGCTGGACGCGCTGTTCCGCCAGGAAGGCCATGGTGCCGAATAATCTGTTCGACGACATTCCGGCCCAGTTGCCGGAAGAGTTGCTGCAGACTTTATTCAGCGGCGCGAAAGGATTCCGCGTCGAACGCATCGTCTCGCGCGGCCATTCTTCACCGGACGGGTTCTGGTATGAGCAGGACGAAGAAGAATGGGTGCTGTTGCTGTCCGGAGCGGCCGAACTGGAATGCCAGGACCCGCCCCAGCGTCTCAGGCTGACGCCGGGCGATTGCGTGTCCATCGCGGCGCGGCGCCGCCACCGCGTGGCCTGGACCGCGCCGGGGCAGGACAGCGTCTGGCTGGCTGCTTTCTACGAAAAATAATCATTCCGCAGGTCTGCGATTAAGGAGAAAAGCATGAGCGAAACCGTTGTTGGCATCAAACCCAAGAAATCCGTAGCCCTGTCCGGCATCGCCGCCGGCAACACCGCGCTGTGCACAGTAGGCCGCAGCGGCAATGATTTGCACTACCGCGGCTACGATATCCTCGACCTCGCCGGACGCTGCGAGTTCGAAGAAGTAGCCCACCTGCTGGTGCACGGCAAGCTGCCGAACAAGGCCGAGCTGGTTGGCTACAAGAAAAAACTGAAATCGCTGCGCGGCCTGCCGGCGGCGGTGAAGGCGGTGCTGGAAGCGATTCCGGCCAGCGCCCACCCGATGGATGTGATGCGCAGCGGCGTGTCCGCCTTGGGCTGCGCGCTGCCGGAGAAAGACGACCACAACCAGGCCGGCGCGCGCGATATCGCCGACCGGCTGATGGCCAGCCTGGGCTCCATGCTATTGTACTGGCACCACTTCAGCCACAACGGCAAGCGCATCGAGGTGGAAACCGAAGACGACAGCATAGGCGGGCACTTTCTGCACCTGCTGCACGGCGAAAAGCCGCCGCAGGAATGGGTGCGCGCAATGCACACCTCCCTCAATCTGTACGCCGAACATGAGTTCAACGCCTCCACCTTCGCCGCCCGCGTCATCGCCGGCACCGGCTCGGACCTGTACAGCGCCGTCACCGGCGCCATCGGCGCGCTGCGCGGCCCCAAACACGGCGGAGCCAATGAAGTGGCCTTCGACATTCAGCAGCGCTACGAAACCCCGGACGAAGCCGAGGCGGACATCCGCGCGCGCGTGGAACGCAAGGAAGTGGTCATTGGCTTCGGCCACCCGGTCTACACCCTTTCCGATCCGCGCAACAAGGTGATCAAGGATGTGGCGCGCGAACTGTCCAAGTCCGCCGGCAACAGCAAGATGTTCGACATCGCCGAACGGCTGGAAACCGTGATGTGGGACATCAAGAAAATGTTCCCCAATCTGGACTGGTTTTCCGCGGTCAGCTACCACATGATGGGCGTGCCCACCGCCATGTTCACCCCCTTGTTCGTGATCGCCCGCACCAGCGGCTGGAGCGCGCACGTGATCGAGCAACGTCAGGACGGCAAAATCATCCGGCCCAGCGCCAATTACATTGGCCCTGAAGACCAGATATTCGTGCCGCTGGAACAGCGCTGACCGGACCGGGGGCCGCCGCGCTCCCGCCCTGATTTTCAAATTGGTCAAGACATGATGAATACCACTTACCGCATTCCCCTGCCCGGCGCCGGACTCGACTACTTCGACGCCCGCGCCGCCGTTAACGCCATCCTCCCCGGCGCCTGGGAGCAATTGCCCTATACCGGCCGCATCCACGCCGAAAACCTGGTGCGCCGCTGCGAACCGGCGCTGCTGGGCGAATGCCTGGAGCAGATCGCCCATCGCAAGCGCGAGCGCGACTTCCCCTGGTTTCCGGCGCGCGTGGTCTGCCACGACATCCTGGGCCAGACCGCGCTGGTGGATCTTGCCGGCCTGCGCGACGCCATCGCAGACCAGGGCGGCGATCCGGCCCAGGTCAACCCGGTGGTGCCGGTGCAATTGATCGTCGACCACTCGCTGGCGGTGGAATGCGGCGGCTTCGACCCGCAGGCTTTCGAAAAGAACCGAGCGATCGAAGACCGGCGCAACGAGGACCGCTTCCATTTCATCGAATGGACCAAGAACGCATTCGACAATGTCGACGTGATCCCGGCCGGCAACGGCATCATGCATCAGATCAATCTGGAGAAGATGTCGCCGGTCATCCACGCCGACAACGGCGTGGCCTACCCGGACACCTGCGTCGGCACCGACAGCCACACCCCCCACGTGGATGCGCTGGGTGTGATCGCCGTCGGCGTCGGCGGTCTGGAAGCCGAAAACGTGATGCTGGGCCGCGCATCGTGGATGCGGCTGCCGGACATCGTCGGCGTGGAACTGTCCGGCAAACCCGGCCCAGGCATTACCGCCACCGACGTGGTGCTGGCGCTGACCGAATTTCTGCGCCAGCAAAAGGTGGTGGGCGCATATCTGGAATTCTACGGCGCGGGCGCGGCGGCGCTGACCTTGGGCGACCGCGCCACCATTTCCAATATGGCCCCGGAGTACGGCGCCACCGCGGCGCTATTCTTCATCGACGAACAGACCATCGCCTATCTGAAGCTGACTGGCCGCAGCGACGAGCAGGTGCGCTTAGTGGAAACCTACGCCAAGACCGCCGGGCTATGGGCCGACACGCTGCAAAACGTCGCGTATGAACGGGTGCTGCGCTTCGACCTGTCCAGCGTGAGCCGCAATCTGGCCGGCCCGTCCAATCCGCACAAGCGGCTGCCGGTATCGGCTCTCGCCGAACGCGGCATCGCCGTGAACCTGGCGCAGGCGCGCGCAGAAGAGGCCCAGGGCCTGATGCCGGACGGCGCGGTGATCATCGCCGCCATCACCAGTTGCACCAATACCTCCAACCCCCGCAATGTGATCGCCGCCGGCCTGCTGGCGCGCAATGCCAACCGCCTGGGCCTGATTCGCAAACCGTGGGTGAAGTCCTCGCTGGCGCCGGGTTCCAAGGCAGTCGAACTCTATTTGAAGGAAGCCGGTCTGTTGTCCGAGCTGGAGCAATTGGGCTTCGGCATCGTCGCCTTCGCTTGCACCACCTGCAACGGCATGTCCGGCGCGCTGGAACCCAAGATCCAGCAGGAAATCGTGGAGCGCGACCTATACACGACGGCGGTACTGTCCGGCAACCGCAACTTCGACGGCCGCATCCACCCCTACGCCAAGCAAGCCTTCCTGGCTTCGCCGCCGCTGGTGATCGCCTACGCCATCGCCGGCACCATGCGCTTCGACATCGAAAAAGACGTGCTCGGCGTCGCCGACGGCAAGGAGATCCGGCTCAAGGACATCTGGCCGGACGACGCGGAGATAGACGCGGTGCTGCGCCAGGCGGTCAAGCCCGAGCATTTCCGACAGGTGTACGAACCGATGTTCGCCATCCGCCGCGACACCGCCGCCAAGGCCAGCCCGCTGTACGCCTGGCGGCCGCAGTCCACCTATATCCGTCGCCCGCCTTACTGGGAGGGCGCGCTGGCCGGCGAGCGCACGCTGCGCGGCATGCGCCCTCTGGCCCTGCTGCCCGACAACATCACCACCGACCACTTGTCGCCGTCCAACGCCATCCTGCCGGACTCTGCCGCCGGCGAATATCTGGCGAAGATGGGCCTGCCGGAGGAAGACTTCAATTCCTACGCCACCCACCGCGGCGACCACCTGACCGCGCAGCGCGCCACCTTCGCCAACCCCAAGCTGTTCAATGAAATGGTGTTGAACGAAGACGGCTCGGTGAGACAGGGCTCACTGGCCCGCGTCGAGCCGGAAGGCAAGACCATGCGGATGTGGGAGGCGATAGAAACCTATATGGAGCGCAAGCAGCCGCTGATCATCGTCGCCGGCGCCGACTACGGCCAGGGCAGCTCGCGCGACTGGGCGGCCAAGGGCGTGCGGCTGGCCGGCGTCGAGGCCATCGTCGCAGAGGGCTTCGAGCGCATCCACCGCACCAACCTGATCGGCATGGGCGTGCTTCCGCTGGAATTCAAGCCCGGCGTCAACCGCAAGACGCTCGCGCTGGACGGCACCGAGACCTACGACGTGGTAGGCCGACGCCAGCCGCTCGCCGAACTGACGCTGCTGATCCACCGCCGGAACGGCGACACCGCGCAGGTACCGGTGACCTGTAGGCTGGACACCGCGGAAGAAGTGTCGATCTACGAAGCCGGCGGCGTGTTGCAGCGTTTCGCTCAGGACTTTTTGGAAGGCGCGGGAGGCTGACCCCCTCTCCCCCGGCCCCTCTCCCTCAAGGGGAGAGGGGTATGCGCCAGCTCGATTTCGCCAAGTCCTTACGGCGCAATATGACCCACGCCGAACAGCGACTCTGGAAGCAGCTCCGCGCCCACCGGCTGAACGGCGAGAAATTCCGCCGCCAACAGCCGATCGGCCCCTACATCGTCGATTTCGTCCACTTCGGCTCGCAGCTGATCATAGAGGCGGACGGCAGCAAGCATCACGAAAGCCGCAGCGACGCCGCGCGCGACGCTTGGCCGCAGGCGCAAGGCTTCAGAGCCATGCGTTTCTGGAACAACGATATTCTGTATAACCAGGACGCCGTCCTAGAAGCGATCTGGCAAGCGCTAAGCGCCGATTCAAAGCCTCGCGAGCAAGAGCGAGACAAGGCGAAAACTAGCGAAAAAGCGGAATGTGCGAGGGGTACATGAGCATTTTGAGCTTGTACTCACCGTACAAGGCTTCACGAAGCGCCGCAGACTTTGAACAGGTTCTAAGCGCCCGGACACAATGAACACAGCGGCGCACCGATAACAGAGCCGCCACAAACACAGGAAAACAAGCACATGAACCACCCAGCCCAGATCCGCATCCCCGCCACCTATATGCGCGGCGGCACCAGCAAGGGCGTGTTCTTCCGGCTGCAGGACCTGCCGGAGGCCGCGCGCCAGCCGGGCGCGGCGCGCGACGCGCTGCTGCTGCGGGTGATTGGCAGTCCGGACCCTTACGGCAAGCAGATAGACGGCATGGGCGGCGCCACGTCCAGCACCAGCAAGACCGTGATCGTGTCCTCCTCCTCGCGTCCCGGCCACGACGTCGACTACCTGTTCGGCCAGGTCGGCATAGACAAGGCCTTCGTAGACTGGAGCGGCAACTGCGGCAATCTGTCCGCCGCGGTCGGCCCCTTCGCCATTGCCGGCGGCCTGATCGATCCAGCGCGCATTCCCGCCGACGGCGTGTGCGCGGTGCGCATCTGGCAGGCCAATATCGGCAAGACCATCGTCGCCCATGTCCCCATCGTCAACGGTCAAGTGCAGGAGACCGGCGGCTTCGAACTGGACGGCGTCACCTTCCCCGCCGCCGAGGTGCCGTTGGAATTCCTGGATCCGGCCGATGAGGGCGACGGCGACGGCGGCGCGATGTTCCCCACCGGACACCTGGTGGACACGCTGGACGTGCCCGGCGTCGGCGTTTTCCCGGCCACATTGATCAATGCCGGCATCCCCACCATCTTCGTCAACGCCGCCGACATCGGCTACAGCGGCACTGAACTACAGGACGCGATCAATGCCGATCCGGCGGCGCTGGCGCGCTTCGAAACCATACGCGCCCACGGCGCGCTGAAGATGGGCCTGATCAAGACGCTGGACGACATCGCCAGCCGCCAGCACACGCCCAAGATCGCCTTCGTCGCGCCTCCGGCCGACTACCTCTCCTCCAGCGGCAAACCAGTGCGCGCCGCCGACATCGACCTCCTGGCGCGGGCAATGTCCATGGGCAAACTGCACCACGCAATGATGGGCACCGCCGCGGTGGCCATCGGCACCGCGGCGGCGATTCCCGGCACCCTGGTCAATCTGGCCGCCGGCGGCGGCAAACGTCGGATGGTGCGCTTTGGCCACCCGTCCGGCACCTTGCGCGTCGGCGCAGAAGCCCGCCAGGCAGACGGGGCCTGGACGGTAACCAAGGCAGTCATGAGCCGCAGCGCTCGGGTGTTGATGGAAGGCTGGGTGCGGGTGCCGGGCGACGTGCTCTGAGATTGCGTCGCCCTTGCTCGCGGATCGCAAACATGTTCTGAGACCGGCTCAGGCCGGCAAGGCGCGCTGCAAGATCGCGTCGACCTGCAAGCGATTCGCATCCAGCGCGCCGGCCACCCGCCCCCACTGCCCATCGCTCAAACGGCTGGCGACGAAACCCTGCGCCAAGGCCGCCGGCGCATGACGCGTCAGCAGGCAGCCCTGCGCGGTCAGCGCCAGCAATTGTGCAAAGCGCCGGCCCAGGGGCTCCAGCTCGGCCGGCCTGGCGGCCAGCTCTCGCAATTGCGCCAGCGCCGCGGCCAGCGCCGGATCGCCGCCGGACAGAACCGCCAAATCCTCCAATAAAGCCTGCCAGGCTTGTGGCTCGCGCTGCAGCGCCCGGATCACATCCAGACACATCACATTGCCCGAGCCCTCCCAGATCGAATTCAGCGGCGCTTCGCGATACGCGCGCGCCATCGGCCCATCGACATAGCCGTTGCCGCCAAACACCTCCATCGCCTCGCCGCTGAACTCCACCGCCCGTTTGCACACCCAGAACTTGGCCGCAGGCGTGACGATGCGTTTCCACCCCCGCTGCGCCGGCGCGTCATCGCGCTCGAAGGCTTCAGACAGACGCGCCGCCACCTGCAGCGCCGCCTCGCTCTCCAAGGCCAAATCCGCCAGCACCGCGCGCATCAGCGGCTGCTCGGCCAAGCGCTTGCCGAAGGCCATGCGCCGCCGCGCGTAGGCCAAGGACTGCACCACGCCCTGGCGCAACAACGCGGCGCTGCCGATCACGCAGTTGAGCCGAGTGTAGCCGGCCATCTCGATGATGGTGGGAATACCGCGCCCCTCCTCGCCAATCAACACACCCCAGGCGTCCTGAAACTCCACCTCGCAGCCGGCGTTGCTGCGGTTGCCCACCTTGTCCTTCAGACGCTGGATCCGCACCGCGTTGCGCTCGCCGTCGGGCCGCCAGCGCGGCACGTAAAAGCAGCACGGCGCGCCGTCGACGGTTTTGGCCACCACCAGATGAGCATCGCACATGGGCGCGGACCAGAACCATTTGTGGCCGCGCAGCCGGTATTCGCCGCCTCGGCCTCCGGCGCCCAGCGGCGTCGCCTGCGTGGTGTTGGCGCGCACGTCGGAGCCGCCCTGCTTCTCGGTCATGCCCATGCCTATCCACGCCGACGTCTTGCGTTCCAGCGGCAAATCGCGACTGTCGTGAACGCGGCTGAACAGCTTGTCGCCCAACGACGCCCACAACCCCGGCTCGCGCCGCAGCAAGGGGATGCCGGCCTGGGTCATCGTGGCCGGGCACAGGCTGCCGGCCTCCACCTGGCCATGCAGATAGATTCCGGCCATCGTCGCGCTCCAGCGGCCTGTCCGTTCGCTGTCGAAAGGCATGCTCACCAGGCCCTGCTCGCGATACAGCGTCAACAACTGGTGCCAGGCCGGGTGGGAGTCCACTTGGTCGACGCGGCGGCCGCGGCGGTCGAAAGCGCGCAGCTCCGGCACATGGCGGTTGGCCTGCTCCGCCAGTTCGAAACTATCCGCCCTCCCCAGGCGCTCGCCGTAAGCGCGCAGCCCGGCCTCGGCCCAGCCGGCGTCGGCGCGCAGCAGAACCTCGCACAAGGCCGGATCGCTGTCGTACAGCGAGTAATCCGCCAGTTCTTCGTACTGGTTGCTCACTTCATGGGTTTGCCAGATCATCGTTCCGTCTCCCTCGCGCCGCTCAGCGGCCATGACGAAAGTATAAGGAAAGCGGCGATGCGACATGTTCGGGTTTCCCTTACCGCGGCGCAGCAAGCTGAGCAGGCCGCGCCGGCCACGCGCCGGCGGCCGCGCCAGTCGCGCTCGCGCGCCAGCCTGATCGCGCTGCAACAGGCCTTTGTTCAGGTTTTGCTGGAACGCGGCTACGCCAAGACCACGGTGCGCGAAGTGGCCGCCGTCGCCGGCGTGGCGGTCGGCACCTTTTATCAGTACGTGCGCAATATGGACGGCCTGGCCGCGCTGAGCATCCACCAGCATGTGCATGCCCTGGCCGACGCTTTGCGTCGCAAAGCCGCCGCCTGCCGCGGCACGGACCGCCGCGAGATCGCCGCCGCGCTGCTGGCCTTGCAACTGGACACGGTGCAACGCCAGGCGGCGGCCTGGAGCGCTTTGTTCCAGTTGGAGCGGAGAGTGTCCTCGCTGGAAGCCTACCGCCGCCACTACCAGCAATACGTGGACATCTGGCGCGCCGCGTTGGCCGGCGCCGTGGAGCCGCCTCCGCGTCTGGACGCCGCGGCGCGCATGGCTCACTGCCTCTGCTACGGCGCAATCTCCCAAGCCTTGCTGAGCCAGGGGTCCGCCGCCGACCTGCCGGCCTTGCGCCTGGAGTTGGAGGCGGCGCTCAACGCCTGCCTGGGCTGAAACCGCGGGAAAGGCTGCGCGAGAAGGAGTAGAATCGGCCTCAGCCGCCGTCAAGGTGGCCAAGAAGAACAAAGGAAGCAAAATGACAGAACATTGGGGCAAGGTGCTGACCGCCATGGTCACGCCCTTCGACGAGGCCGGCCGGCTAAATCTGGACGCGGCACGGCAACTGGCCAGACATCTGGCGGCCAACGGCAGCGACGGCCTGGTGGTGGCGGCCACAACCGGCGAAGCGCCGACGCTGAGCGACCAGGAACGGCGCGACTTGGTTCGCGCGGTCAGCGAAGCCGTGACCATCCCCGTGCTGGCCGGCACCGGCAGCAGCCATACCGAACACGCGATCGCGCTGACCCGCGAAGCCTCCGACCTGGGCGCCGCCGGCGTCTTCGTGGTCGGCCCCTATTACAACCGCCCGCCGCAAGCCGGCATCGAGGCTCATTTCCGCGCGGTGGCCGCGGCCACCCGGCTGCCGCTGATGGTCTACGACGTGCCGGGCCGCACCGGCCGCCGCATCGCCGCCGACGTGCTGCTGCGGCTGTTCCGCGAAGTGGACAATATCGTCGCCTTCAAGGACGCCACCGGCGACCCGGCCGCGGCCGCCGCGCTAATAGCCGCGGCCGGCGAGCATTTCACGCTCTATTCCGGCGACGACGCCCTGACCCTTCCCTTGCTGGCCGTGGGCGCTGTGGGTGTGGTCGGCACCTCCACCCACTGGACCGGGCCGGAGTTCGCGCGCATGATCGCCGCTTTTGAACAGGGCGACACGGCGCTGGCGCGGCGCGTCAACGCCGGCTTGCAGGAGTCCTTCGCCTTCTCCAACACCGACGCCTCGGTGTTTTCGATGTCGGTGAAAGCCATGCTGCGGGTGCAGGGCCTGCCGGTAGGGCAATGCCGGCTGCCGTTGCCTCCCACCGGCGCCGCCGAGGAGGAACAGGCGCGGCTGGTATGGGAGCGGCTGCAATTGCGTCGCGCCGCCGCCTATTAGGCGCAGCCCATGAAAAAAGGAGCCGACAGGCTCCTTTTTCACATCTAACAACGGCGTTCAGTCGCGGAAGTTGTTGAATTGCAGCGGAAAGCCGTTTTCCTTGTCGTCGGCGATTTCCTTGCGCATCAGCGCGATGCACTCCTGCAGCACGTCGCGCTTGGCGCCGGACACGCGCACCGCTTCGCCCTGGATGCTGGCCTGCACCTTGAGCTTGGCGTCCTTGATCAGCTTGACGATTTTCTTGGCCAGATCGGACTCCAGCCCTTCCTTCACCGTCAGCACTTTCTTCACCTTGTTGCCGCTGACCTTTTCCAGTTTGCCGTACTCCATGCAGCGCACATCCACGCCGCGCTTGGACAGCTTGTTGACCAGAATATCGTTGACCTGATCCAGTTGGAATTCGGCGTCGGCGTACAAGGTCAACTCCTTGTCGCCGATCTCTATACGGGCGTCGCTGCCCTTGAAGTCGTAACGCGTGGACACTTCTTTATTGGCTTGCTCCACGGCGTTGCGCACTTCCACCTTGTTCACTTCGGACACGATATCGAAAGACGGCATGAAATATTCCTAATAATGCTTGATGCCGCCATTTTAGAGGCTGGCCCCGCCCTTGTCACTCGACCGCCCCCTCCTCGCCTTCGCCCAGCCGCGCCCGCATCGCTTCCACCTCCTTGAGCCGGCCGCTGATGCGATCCCAATGCCGCGCGTTCAAGGCGGCGATCACCGCATCCACCAACATCATCAACGGTGTGTTGCTATCCCAGCCGGCCGGGCCGGCCGTGTGCGCCGCCAGGGTGTAGCGCGCCACCCGCGCCACCGGCGACAGCCATTGGTCGGTGAACAGCAGCACGCTGGTCTTGCGCTGAGCCGCCATTTCCGCGATGCGCAGCGCGTCGTCCCAATAACGGCGGATGTCGAAGATCACCAGTACGTCCTGTCGCCCCATGTCCACCAGCGAATCCGCCCAACTCGCCGGCACGCCGCGCAAATGCACCACGTCCGGCCGCACCACTTTCAGATGGTGACAAAGATAAGCCGCCAGCGGGTCGGTCAGCCGCCCGCCCAGCAGCCAGATCCGGTGCTTGCGTTCGCCCAGCAAGTCCACCGCGCCGTCGAACTCGGCGCGCGGCACTTGAGCCGCGGTCTGGCGCATCAAATCGGCGATGCGCTCCGCGTGACTGGCCAGAAAATCGTGATCGCCCTGCAGTTGCCCCGGGTCGTGGCGCATTAACGGCGATTGCAGCCGCAGCTCCAGTTCGGCGCGCAAGGCCCCCTGAAAAGCGGCGTAATTGTCGAAGCCCAGCTTACCGATCAGGCGCAGCACCGTCGGCCCGCTGACATCGGCGCGCTGCGCCCATTGCGCGATGGTTTCCAAGCCGGCCACCGGATAATTGGCCAGCAGCGCCCGTCCCACCTTGCGTTCGGTGGGGGTCAGCGCTTCGAACAGCGCGCGGACTTGTTCCGCGATCGAGCGGCTTTGGCTCATTCTGTTGCCCCTTTGGCAATGCACGACTGACATCGTGCCGCGCAGCATAACAGCGCCAGTGTAAAAACGGCATTGTGTCATTGCGCCCACACTACGCCCCAGATTCTAATATTTATTACAAATTTGGCTTGATTCATTTTTTTTTAACGAATAATACTACCCAAACAACATGACGGCGACCAGGGACGGCCCAAAAGGCAGCCACAAACCGCTATCAAAACAGATAGTTGCAAGCCAGACGATGAACGCTCGGCCGGTATCGGGGACATTAGACCGCGGCAATCAGGGAGAGACAGCGATGGAAGCACGCGACGTAAAGACAATCGCGGATTTGAAGGTTTTGATCGAAGAACGCCGCCTGAGTCAGATCAAGGTGGGCCTGGTGGACATGGACGGGGTGATGTGCGGCAAATACATGTCGCGCGACAAATTCCTGTGCGCGCTGGAAGGCGGCTTCGGTTTCTGCGACGTGGTGTTCGGCTGGGACGTGGGCGACAAGCTGTACGACAACACCCTGCTCACCGGCTGGGGCCGCGGCTACGGCGACGCCGAGGTGCGGCTGATCCCCGAATCCTGCCGCGACCTGCCGCTGGAAGGCGATATGATCTTCGTCCAGGGCGAGGTGGTGGGCCGGCTGGAAAGCCTCTGTCCGCGCGGCCTGCTGCGCCGGGTGCTGGAGCGCGCCCGCGGCATGGGTTTCGACGTGCTGGCCGGTTTCGAGTACGAGTTTCTGGCGGTGGACGAAGACAACGATGCGTTGCAGCAGCGCCTCTATCAACACCCCAAGCCGCTGGGCAGCGGCGCCTTCGGCTACTCCATCCTGCGCAGCTCGGTGAACACCGACTTCTACCGCGCCTTGCTGGATCTGTGCGAGCGGATGCAGATGCCCATCGAAGGCCTGCACGAGGAAACCGGCCCCGGCGCGCTGGAAGCCGCGCTGTGCGTGGACAACGCTCTGCGCGCCGCCGACAACGCCGTCTGTTTCAAGACCTTCTCCAAGGTGCTGGCGGAAAAACAGGGCCGCATGCTCTGCTATATGGCCAAGTGGCACCAGGAGCAATCCGGCCAGGGCGGCCACATCCACATCTCGCTGCGCCGCCGCGACGGCGGCGACAGCGCCTTCCACCAGCCGGGACGCGAACACGCGATCAGCGACGCGATGCGTCATTTCATCGGCGGCATCCAGCGGCTGATGCCGGAGTTCATGAGTCTGGCCGCGCCCACGGTCAATAGTTTCCGCCGGCTGGTGCCCGGTTACTGGGCGCCCACCAGCTCGCTGTGGGGCGTAGACAACCGCACTGTGGCCATCCGGGCGATTCCCGGCAGCGCCAAGTCGCAACGCGTCGAATACCGGCTGCCGGGCGCCGACAGCAACCCCTATCTGGCGCTGGCCAGCGGCCTGGCCGCCGGCCTCTACGGCATCGAACACCGTATTGAGCCTGAAGAACCTGTCAGCGCCAACGGCTATCTGCTGGATGCCCCGCCCCACCTGAAACTGCACCGCACCTTGTGGGAAGCCGCTCAGGCGCTGCGCGCCTCCGCCGCGGCCCGCGACTGGTTCGGCGACGATTTCGTCGACCACTTCGCCGCCACCCGCGAGTGGGAAGAACGCGAGTTCCAGCGCCACGTCACCGACTGGGAATTGAAACGCTACTTCGAGATCATTTAAATGAGCGCAAACTACTCCGTCATCACCCCGCTGGACGGCTCCGTGCTGTTACAGCGCAGCTATACCAGCCCGGTCCAGACCCAGGCCGCGCTGGACGCCGCCCGCGCCGCCCAGGCGGGCTGGCGCGCCACCCCGCTAGCCGAACGCAAGGCCTTGATCAACCAGGCGGTGGACTGGCTGATCGCCCACAAGAGCGACTGCGCCGACGCCATCACCCGCCAGATCGGCCGCCCCATCCGCCAGTCCCCTGGCGAAATCGGCGGCCTGACCGAACGCGCCCGCCATATGCTGGATATCGCCGAGGAAGCGTTGGCCGATCTCCACCCCGCGCCCAAGCCCGGCTTTGAGCGTTGGCTGCGCCGCGAACCGCTGGGCACCGTGCTGGTGCTGGCGCCATGGAACTACCCCTTCCTCACCGCCGTCAACACCATCGCGCCGGCGCTGGCCGCCGGCAACTGCGTGCTGCTCAAGCACTCCTCGCAAACCCCGCTGATCGCCGACCTATTCCGCCAGGCCTGCTCCGCCGCCGGTCTGCCCATCGGCGTGTTCCAGACCCTGGAGCTGGACCATGCCGCCACCTTGAAACTAACCGCGGCGCCCGAAATCGACTTCGTCGCCTTTACCGGTTCGGTGAGCGGCGGCCGCGCGGTGCAGCGGGCGGCCGCCGAGCGCTTCATCGGCGTCGGCCTGGAACTGGGCGGGAAGGATCCGGCCTATGTGCGCGCCGACGCCGACCTGCCGGCGGCGATAGAAAATCTGGTGGACGGCGCCTTTTTCAACTCCGGCCAGTCCTGCTGCGGCATCGAACGCATCTATGTGCAACGCGGGCGCTACCGCGACTTCGTCGATGGCTTCGTCGAACTGACCCGCACCTATCGCTTCGGCCATCCGCTGGACCCGGACACCAATCTGGGACCGATGGTGCGCGCCGGCGCCGCCGACTTCGTCCGCGGACAGATCCAGGCGGCGCTGGCCGCCGGCGCGCGCGCCTTGATTCCGGCCGGTCATTTCGCCGCCGACGCGCCCGGCAGCGCCTATCTGGCCCCGCAGGTGCTGGTGGACGTGGACCACTCCATGAGCGTGATGCGCGAGGAGAGCTTCGGCCCGGTCATCGGCATCATGGCGGTGGACTCCGACGAGGAGGCGCTGCGGCTGATGAACGACAGCGCCTACGGCCTGACCGCCTCGATCTGGACCGCGGACCGCGACGCCGCCGTCCATCTCGGTCAACAACTGGAAACCGGCACCGTGTTCATGAACCGCTGCGACTACCTTGACCCGGCGCTGGCCTGGACCGGAGTCAAAGACACCGGCCGCGGCGTGTCCCTGTCCACGCTGGGCTACCAGCAACTGACCCGGGTCAAATCTTTCCATCTCAAGGGGTAAGGCGATGCAACTGCAAGGCAACTGGAACTATCCGACCAGCATCCGCTTCGGCGCAGGCCGCGCCGCCGAACTGCCGGCATTGTGCCGCGAACTGGGCATGCGCCGCCCGCTGATGGTCACCGATCCCGGCCTCGCCAGGCTGCCGATGCTGGCGCGGCTGCAGTCCCTGCTGAGCGGCGCCGGCCTGGAGACGGCCTTGTTCAGCGATATGCGCCCCAACCCGGTGGGCCGCGACGTAGACGCCGGCGTCGCCGCCTTCCGCGACGGCCGCCACGACGGGGTGGTCGCCGTCGGCGGCGGCAGCGCGCTGGACGTGGGCAAAGCCATCGCGCTGATGTCCGGACAAAAACGCCCGCTGTGGGACTTCGAGGATGTGGGCGACAACTGGCTTCGCGTGGACCCCGCCGGCGTCGCGCCCACGCTGGCGGTGCCCACCACCGCCGGCACAGGCTCCGAGGTGGGCCGCGCGTCCTTGATCATCGACGAGGCCGCGCACCGCAAGGTCATCATCTTCCACCCGGCCATGCTGCCCAAGCTGGTGCTGGCGGACCCGGAACTGACCGCCGGCCTGCCGCCGGCCCTGACCGCCGCCACCGGCGTCGACGCGCTGGTGCACAATCTGGAAGCCTTCTGCTCCCCGTTCTACCACCCCATCGCCCAGGGCGTGGCGCTGGAAGGTATGCGGCTGGCGCACGACTGGCTGCCTGCGGCCCACGCCGATGGCGGCAATCTGGAGGCGCGCGCCCAGATGCTGTCCTGTTCCATCATGGGCGCCACCGCCTTCCAGAAAGGCCTGGGCGGCGTGCACGCGCTGGCACACCCCATAGGCGCGGTGTTCGATACCCATCACGGCCTGGCCAACGCCGTGCTGCTGCCCTATGTGCTGGTGCGCAACCGGCCGGCGATAGCCGAACGGCTAGCCGCCGCCGCCCGCTACCTGGGCCTGGCCGACGCCGGCTTCGACGGTTTCCTGGCTTGGGTGCTGCAATTGCGCGCCGGCCTGGGCATTCCCCACACCCTGGCGGAGATCGGCATCGGCGCGGACGCCGCCGCCGACATCGGCCGCATGGCCAAGGCCGACCCCAGCGACGGCGGCAACCCGCTTCCGCTGTCCGCCGACGACTACCGCGCGATCTTCCTCGCCGCGCAGCAAGGCAGGCTGTGATGAGGCGCCCGCTGATCGGCCTAACCACCTATCCGGCGGCGCCCGAGCACGGCTACCACACGCCGCAGGAATACGTGGCGGCGGTGGCGCGCGCCGGCGGCGCGCCGGTGCAGTTGCCGGCGCTGGGCCCCGACATGGTGGACAGCTGGCTGGACAAGCTGGACGGCGTGGTGCTGATCGGCGGCGGCGACATCGACCCCGCCCGCTTCGACGGCGGCGGCCATCCCACCATTTACAACCTCAGCCCGGAGCGCGACGCCACTGAAACCGCGCTGGCGCGCGCGCTGCTGCAACGCAAACTGCCGACGCTGGCAATCTGCCGCGGCCTGCAAATCCTCAACACCGTGCTGGGCGGCAGCCTGCACCTGCACCTGCCGGACGTGGTGGGCGAGGCCGTGCCCCATCGCGCGCCGCCGCGCGCACCAACCCCTCACCCGGTGCGCGTCGCCGCCGGCTCCTGCCTGGCTGGCCTGATCGGCACCGAAGTCCTCACCCAGTCCTGGCACCACCAGGCGATAGACCGCCCCGGCCAGGGAGTGGTGCCGGTGGCCTGGGCGCCTGACGGCGTGATCGAGGCGATAGAAATCGCCGGTTTCCCCCAGTTGATCGCGGTGCAATGGCACCCCGAACTCTCCGCCGAGCGCGACGACGGACAGCAAAGACTGTTCGACGCGCTAGTCACCATGAGCGGCGGTCCGCCGCCCGGCTGAGCGTAGCCGCACCTCGCCCCAGACATAGACACGAAGCCCGGGTCACCGGGCCAGGACCCGGCCGGCCTCCGCCGCCGTTCGGGCGCCGGCGCGTACGCGCGCCCAGGCGGAAAACCACAGACATACACAATGAGAGAGGAACATCATGGAACCAGTCCGGCATGAGTCCGCGCCCGTCGGCGAGGACGAAAAACTGTTGCACAGCATGGGTTACGCTCAGGAGTTGTCCCGACGCATGAGCGGCTTTTCCAACTTCGCCATCTCCTTTTCCATCATCTGCGTGCTGGCCGGCGGCATTACCGCCTTCCCGGCCGGGCTCAGCGCCGGCGGCGGCGCGGCCATCGGCATAGGCTGGCCGGTGGGTACCTTGTTCGCCGCCATCGTCGCCGCGGCGATGGCGCAGATCGCCTCCGCCTACCCTACCGCCGGCGGGCTCTACCACTGGGCGTCCATCCTGGGCGGCAAGGGCCTGGGCTGGACCACCGCCTGGATCAATCTGCTGGGGCTGATCTTCGTCACCGCCGCTGTCAACTTCGGCGTTTACGATCCCTTCTTCAAAACTCTGGTCGCGCCGCTGCTGGGCCTCAATCCGGAACACCTGGGCTGGGGCCATCAGACCGCATTCCTCGCCGTGGTGGCGCTGAGCCAGGCCTGGCTCAATCACCTGGGCATCAAACTCACCACCAGGCTGACCGATCTGTCCGGCTATCTGATTTTCATCGTCACCCTGGCGCTGGTAGTCTCGCTGCTGATCTATGCGCCCGGACCGCTGGACTTCTCCCGACTGTGGACCTTCCACAACTTCAGCGGCGCCGACGGCGGCGCCTGGCCACGGATGGACAACACCGTGATGGTATTCCTGGCAGGCTTGTTGCTCACCGTCTATACCCTGACCGGCTACGACGCCTCCGCTCACACCTCGGAGGAAACCCGCGAGGCGGCGCGCAACGTGCCCAAGGGCATTTTGCGCTCCGTGCTGTGGTCCGGCGTATTCGGCTATCTGATGATCTGCGCCTTCGTGCTGGTGCTGCCGGACCTGAGCGCCGGGGTCAAAGCCGGAATGGGCTTTTTCGACTTGCTGCTGAACGCGCTGCCGCCGGCCTTGAAAGCGGCGCTGGGCATAGGCATCTTCCTGGTCAACTATCTGTGCGGCCTGGCCTGCCTGACCTCAACCTCGCGCATGATGTACGCCTTCGCCCGCGACGGCGGCCTGCCGGCCTCGCGTTGGCTGCGCCAGGTGCACCCGCAGCACCGCACTCCGGGTCCGGCGATCTGGGTCAGCGCCGTGCTGGCCATCGCCGTCACCCTGTACGGCGACGCCTTCCTGGTATTGTCCACCGGCGCGGCGGTGTTCCTGTACATCTCCTACATCCTGCCCTCCGCCGCCGGGCTATTCGCCGAAGGCCGCAGTTGGACCCATAAGGGACCGTTCAATCTGGGCAGAGCCTCCAAACCCATCGCCGCGCTGGCCACGCTGGGCGGCGCGGTGCTGGTCTTCGTCGGCATGCAGCCGCCCAACGAGAAAGTGCTCTACCTGACCATCGCGCTGCTGCTGATGCTGGCGTTGTTCTGGTTCGCGCTGGGCGTGCGCAAACAATTCAAGGGGCCGCCCACCGGCCAGCGTATCCAAGGCCATCAGGCGCATATCCGCGAAATCGAAAGCGCGCTTGACGAGGCCGGCTGAACGCCAAGTCCAAACGGGAGACCGGCGCGGCAGGACAAAGCGCTTGTCTCCCGACGGCAAATACGGAATCATCCGGACACGAACCACCGCCAGAGAAGCCCATGCTCGTCACCCCGGAACAATTGCTCGCCTTCACCGCCGCCGCCATGCTGATCACGCTGTCGCCCGGTCCGGACAATCTGATGGTGCTGAGCCAGGGTATTGCCCGCGGCCGCCGCCAAGGCGTGGCTTTCGGCCTGGGCTGCGCGCTGGGCTGCCTGAACCACACGGTGCTGGCCGCGCTTGGCGTCAGCGCGCTGATCGCCGCCTCGCCGCTGGCCTTCACCCTGCTGAAGTTTGCCGGCGGCGGCTACTTGATCTATCTGGGCTGGCAGGCCCTGCGCAGCCCCGGCGCCCACTTCCGGGCCTCCGCCAATCAGGACGCCACCCCCTTGACCGCCACCTTCCGCAAAGGCCTGATCGCCAATGCGATCAACCCCAAGGTGGTGTTGTTCTTCCTCGCCTTCCTGCCGCAATTCGTCAACCCGGCTCAAGGCCCTGCCGGGCTGCAAATCGCCGTGCTCGGCCTGGTCTTCACGCTGCAAGGCGCGTTGATTTTCGGCTTCCTCGGCTATTTCTCCGGCGCCATCGGCCAATGGCTGGCCAAGAGCCGCCGCGCCAGTCAGTGGCTGGACCGCGCCGCCGGCAGCGTATTCATTCTGCTGGGCTTGAAGCTGATTCTGGGCCGCGGCCACTAGAAGCCAGGGGTTCTCCGGATGCCATAAAAAAGCCGGCAAGCCTGCTTGCCGGCTGTTCGCGGTATCGCGAGCCTTAGAACGTGTTTACGATCTCGCGAGCAAGGGCGAGACAAGACGAAAACGGCTGAGAAAGCGGCTGAGAAAGCGGAATGCATAGATGGTACATGAGCATTTCGAAGTGGTACTCACCGTGCCAAGTTTCACGAAGCGCAGCAGATCGTAAGCAGGTTCTTACTTCTGGATCAGGAACTCCACCAGCACGTTCTTGAACAGGAAGCCGGACACGCCGAAACCCAGCACCAGAAACAGGATGAACATGCCCATCTTGCCGGCCTGAGCCTTCTTGCCCAGGTCCCAGATGATGAAGCCCATGAAAATGATCAGGCCGCCCAAGCACACGATCATCGAGATATTGGTGAATTGTTCTTCCGACACTTGTTTTCCTTTGCGTCCACAGCCGATAACGAGCCGGCGGAGGCTTTGAATCTCAGCTCCGCCTAACCGTAATAAGATACTCGCCATCGCCCGCTGGCTCAATGCCCGCGCACGGTTATCGACGCCAGCGCAGCCGCTGCAACACCAGGGCGACGCCCAGCGCGGCCAACAACATGCCGCCCACCGCCAACGCGCTCAGCTGTTCATCAAACAGCCACCATGCCTGCACCGCAGCCAGGCCCGGCGTCAGATAAAAGTAACTGGCCACCTTGCTGACTTCGCCGTCCTTCAGCATCCGCATCAGTAGCAGGATGGCCAGCACAGACAGCGCCAACACGCTCCAGCCCAAGGCCAGCGCTAGCTGCGCGTTCCAATGGATGGCCGCGCCGCGCTCCAGGCTCAGGGCCAACGCGCCGGTGATCAGGAAGGCCGCCAGGTATTGATGGAAGGCGCCGGTCAGCGGATGCACACCCTGGCCAAAACGCTTCTGGTAAAGGGTGCCGGCGGTGATTGCGCACAAGGCCAGCGCTGTCAGCCACAGACCCGGATTGGCGCCTAGCTGCAAGCCTTTGCCTCCCAACACCACCAGCAGCGCGCCGCCAAAGCCTATCGCCAGACCAAGCCACTGCATCCGGCTCAGCCGCTGCTCGCCCATCAACCAGCTCAACACCGCGGTCAGTATTGGTTGCAGGCCGACGATGAGCGCGGTGATGCCGGCCGGCACCGCCAGCTTGATGCCGGCGAAGCTGGCACCCAGATAGAGGCCGTGCAGCATGGCGCCACATGCCCATTGGTGCTTGGCCGCTGCCAGACCGGGCCAGGCGGGACGGAAGCAGGCGATCAGCGCGCCGAAGCACAGCAGGGTCAGCCCCATCCGTATCGCCAAAAAGGTGAACGGGCCGATGAAAGGCAGGCCTAACTTGGCGCCGATGAAGCCGGTGCTCCACAGCAGCACAAAGGCCCAGGGAATCCAGGCGTTGGATCGATTATTGGTTTCCATATCGAGTTTTCATTAAAAAAAGCCCCCAGCGGGGGCTTTTCGGACCAAGCGCGGAGCTTTAGCCGCGTTTCAGTTTGGCGTTGCCGGCAATCCGCATCCGCAGCGCGTTCAGGCGGATGAAGCCTGCCGCATCGGCGTGGTTGTAGGCGCCGCCGTCTTCATCGAAGGTGGCGATGGTGGGATCGAACAAGGAATCGGTCTTGGATTCGCGGCCCACCACGATCACATTGCCCTTATATAGTTTCAGCCGCACCCAGCCGTTGACCGTGGCCTGGGAGGCGTCGATCATGCCTTGCAGCATCTGACGCTCCGGGCTCCACCAGTAGCCGGTGTAGACCAGCTGGGCGTACTTGGGCATCAGTTCGTCCTTCAGATGCGCCACTTCGCGGTCCAGAGTGATGGACTCGATCGCGCGGTGCGCCTTGAGCATGATGCTGCCGCCCGGAGTTTCGTAGCAACCGCGCGACTTCATGCCCACGTAACGATTTTCCACGATGTCGAGCCGGCCGATGCCGTGCTTGCCGCCCAGGCGGTTCAGCTCGGTCAGCACCTGGGCCGGGCTCATCGCCACCCCGTTGATGGCGATGATGTCGCCCTTTTCATAGCTGAGCTCGATGTATTCGGCCTGATCCGGAGCGTTCTCCGGGCTCACCGTCCACAGCCACATATCTTCTTCCGGCTCCGCCGCCGGATCTTCCAGCACCGTGCCTTCGTAGGAGATGTGCAGCAGGTTGGCGTCCATCGAGTACGGGCTGCCGCCGCCCTTCTTCTTGCTGATGTCGATGCCGTGGGTTTCGGCATAAGTCAGCAGTTTTTCCCGCGAGAGCAAGTCCCATTCGCGCCACGGCGCGATCACCTTGACGTCCGGCTTCAGCGCGTAATAGCCGAGTTCGAAGCGCACTTGGTCGTTGCCCTTGCCGGTGGCGCCGTGCGACACCGCATCGGCGCCCACCTGATTGGCGATTTCAATCTGGCGCTTGGCGATCAGCGGCCGCGCAATCGAGGTGCCCAGCAGGTATTCGCCTTCGTAGATGGCGTTGGCGCGGAACATCGGGAACACGAAGTCACGGACGAACTCCTCGCGCAGATCGTCGATGAAGATGTTTTCCGGCTTGATGCCCAGCGACACCGCCTTTTTACGCGCCGGCTCCACCTCTTCGCCCTGGCCGATGTCGGCGGTGAAAGTCACCACCTCGCACTGATAGGTGTCTTGCAGCCACTTGAGAATCACCGAAGTATCCAGACCGCCGGAGTACGCCAATACCACTTTCTTGATGTCAGACATTTTGTATTCTTTCAAATCCATTAATTACCGGATTCGGCCCGCGCTGCGCGGTCTCGCCGAATCGTTCGAACGGCGGGCGCTCGCCCGCATCATGAGTTCAGTCGTAACGCTGGCCCAGCAGCAGGAACTCGATCAGCGCCTTCTGCACGTGCATGCGGTTTTCCGCCTCGTCCCAAACCACGCTCTGCGGCCCGTCTATCACCGCCGCGGCCACTTCCTCGCCGCGATGCGCCGGCAAACAGTGCATGAACAACGCGTCCGGCTTGGCCAGCTTCATCAGCTCCGGCGTCACCTGATAGTCGCGGAAGGCCTCCAGGCGCGCCTCTTTCTCCGCCTCGAAACCCATGCTGGTGAACACATCGGTGGTCACCAAATCCGCGCCGGACGCCGCGTGGCTGGCGCTATGGCTGGGTTCGAAATGCTCGGGGCCGTAGTGCTGACCATCCAAAGCCTTGAGCTCGAAGCCCACCGGCGTGGCCACCTTGAGTTTGAAACCCAGGATTTTGGCCGCCTGCAGCCAGGTACGGCAGACATTGTTGCCGTCGCCTATCCAGGCCACGGTTTTTCCCTTTATCGAGCCGCGCTGCTCGATGAAGGTAAAAATGTCAGCCAGGATCTGGCACGGGTGGTACTCGTTGGTCAGGCCATTGATCACCGGCACCTTGGAGTGCGCGGCCAGACGCTGCACCAGCGCCTGCTCGTAGGTGCGGATCATGATGATGTCGCTCATCCGGGACAGCACGCGGGCGGTATCCTCGATGGGCTCGCCGCGGCCCATCTGCGAGCTTTGCGAATCCAGGAACATCGCGTGGCCGCCCAGTTGCGCCATGCCCGCCTCGAAAGACACGCGGGTACGGGTGGAATTCTTCTCGAACACCATGGACATCACCTTGCCGACGAGCGGCTGGTACAACTGGCCGTCGCTACGTCGTCGCTTCAGGACCTTGCTGCGCTCAAAGAGGTGGCGATATTCCTCGTGGGTCAGGTCGCTGAATTGCAGGTAATGCCTAGGGGACGTCATGGTGCTCCATTTCAAAAAAAAAGCCACCGCGCGTTCGACACCGTTTCAGTGTCCTTCATGCGCGATGGCACATTACTACACGCTGGTCTCAAGTCATTCACAGGCGTCGCAAACATGTCTACGCAAAGCGCATGATTTACATAATTGCGACAAGAGTTATATTTATCGGAAATCAGCCTGTCTGACAAGCATTCATTTGAACAAGGCGCGTCCCGGCAGTTGCGCCAGCTCCCCTTCTTTGAGCACCCGCAGCAAAAACTCCCCGCCGTCTTCGGCCAAACCGTGCATTTCTATGGATTTCTGGGTTTTTTGCAGTCGCGCCAAATAGGCGAGGATAGTGTCGTCTATCACCTGACCGGGCACCAACACCGGAATGCCGGGAGGATAGGGCACAATCTGGTCGCAGCAGACGCGCCCAACCAGCGCCGCGTTGGGACGGCCGTCGTCGTCCAGCAGCGGCAGTCGCTCGCCGGCCTCGTAGAAAGCGTCGCGCGGCAAGCTGGCCAGCCGGGAAAACCGCGGTATCTCCGGCATCCGCCCCAGCGGCCGCGGCGGGCGCTTTTCCTTGGCCAGGCGCAGCATCGCGTCATATAGCCGCGATACCTTGCTGCGGGTGGTGCCCAGGGTCAGCAGCAGCGTGATGGTGCTGAACGTGGATTTCTCCACTTGGATGTTGTAGCGCTCGAACAGCGCCTGCTGCAGCTCGTCCGCCGTGAAGCCGGACTGCGTGATGTCCACGGTCAGCTTGGTGGGGTCCAGTTGGATGCCGTCCTCGCGCACCTCCTCCGGCAGCAAATCCGACAGCTCCAGCACCCGGAAGGCGCCGGTGGAGTTGATCTTGTCGCGCAACTCCTGCGCCAGCTTCAGCGTGCGATCCAGCAGCCGGTAACCTTCCATCACCGCCTGCTTGCGCGCCACGTCCAGGCTGGCGATCAGGTTGTACTGCGGGCTGGTCGACGCATGCATATTGAAGTTTTCCCGGAACAGGTGGGCGTCGAAGCCGGGATCGTTGACGTGAATCATGCTGGCCTGGGAGAACGCGGACAGCACCTTGTGCGTGCTCTGGGTCACATAGTCGGCTCCGGATTCCAGCGCCGTAGGCCGAAACGCCGGATGAAAGCGGGCGAAGCCGTACCAGGCTTCGTCGACGATGACCTTGATACCCTGCTCGTGCGCGGCCTCTATGATGGGCTTCAGGTCGTAGCGCAGGCCGTCGTAGGTGCAGGAAGTCAGAATCAGCACCCGCGCGTCGGGATTGGCATCGATGGCGGCGAAGATGGTTTCCTTGGGCACCGGGCCGAAAATGCCGAACTGCTTGTTGATGGAGGAATCCAGATACACCGGCAGCGCGCCGGACAGGATCACGCCGTGGTGCACCGATTTGTGACAGTTTCGGTCCAACAGCAACTTGTCGCCGGGCGCCAGCAGGGTCTGAAAGATCACCTTGTTGGAGGTGGAGGTGCCGTTAGTGGCGAAGTAAGTGCGCTTGGCGCCGAAGGCCTTGGCCGCCAGCATCTGCGCCTCCTCGATCACGCCGGTCGGGTGCAGCAGCGAATCCAGCATCGGCACCGACACCGACAGATCGGCGCGCAGCATGCTTTCACCGACGAAATCATGAAAATCGCCCACCCAGGGGCTGCCTTTCAAGGAATCGCCGCCGGAATGCCCGGGCGTGTGCCAGGAATCCTTGGCCATGCGCACGTATTGCTTGAGTTTGTCGTAGAACGGCGTCGCCGACTTCTCCGCCAGCTCCGCGGACAGAATGCGGAACCAGCCGTGAAAATCCAGCTCGTCGCGATAGAAGTAACCGTCCACCGCGTGGCTGGCCAGGTCCTCCACCAACGCGCGCTCGTCATCGTCGAACAACAAAACGTAGAGTGAAATTTCCGGACGGAAGGCGCTGATGCGGTTGGCCAATTGGGCCGCCGGCTGGCTGACGCCCTTTTCCTGCAACTGCTTGTCCACCAGCACGACCTGAACGTCGCCATCGCGGGCGATCAAATCCAGCGCGTCCTGACTGCGCGCAACGCCGACGAAGGTCAGACCGTAAGGGTTTTCCAGCCGGACCGCGGCGGCGCCCAGTCCGGCCAGCACATCGGCCTGCCATTTGGCGTCGTCGCTGACCACCAGCACTCGGCTAACGGGTGTCATGATTGGGTTTCTCCTGTTGATGTTGCTTTGCGCTGTTATTAATGGATTTGTCTGCCTAAGTCGCTCGCGCAATTTCGCTTGTTTTTATATTTGCCTATCCTATCCACATCCGTGCGTCGGCGTCATTTTGCAGTCGCACATCAGGGTTTCCCCATATTCAACGCAAGCTCGGCGCGGCCAGACAAGGCCGCCCCCTTGCGGTACAATCGCCGCCATGCTGACCCCTGCTGAAAAAGACGCCATTCGCGACCATTACCGGACCATAGCCGACAACCTGCCGGGCTTTCGCCCGCGCGCCGCGCAACGCCGCATGCTGGCGGAAATCGCCAACGCCCTGTCGCGCAGCAAGGACAAGGAAGGCGACGACTGGCCGGAACGCGCCGGCGAAAGCATCACCGTAATCGAAGGCCCCACCGGGGTTGGCAAAAGCCTGGCCTATCTGCTGGCCGGGGGCGTGATGGCCAAATCCCGCGCCAAAAAACTGGTGGTCACCAGCGCCACCGTCGCCTTGCAGGAACAGCTGGTCAACCGCGACCTGCCCTTCGTCGTCGAGAACAGCGGCCTGCCGCTCACCTTCGCGCTGGCCAAGGGCCGCGGCCGCTACCTGTGCCCGCAACGCATCTACGCGCTAACCGCTGAAAACGCCCAGGGCCAGCTGTTGGACTTGGACCCGACGCTGGCGCTGTGGGACCGCAAGCCGGAGGCCGGCGAAATCGAAACCCTGCGCCAGCTGGCCGATGCCTTCTACTACCGCCGCTGGAACGGCGACCGCGACGCCTGGGACAGCGTGATAGACGACGGTTTGTGGTCCCGCGTCACCAACGACCGCCACGGCTGCCTCAAGGCCGCCTGTCCGAACCGGCCGGAATGCCCGTTCTACCTGGCGCGCGACGTGCTGGAAAACGTGGACGTGGTGGTGGCCAATCACGACCTGATGTTGGCCGACGTGTCCATGGGCGGCGGCGTGATCCTGCCGGCGCCGGAAGAAAGTTACTACTGTATCGACGAGGCGCACCACCTGGCCAAAAAGGCGGTCAACCAGTTTTCCGCCGAACACTCCTTGGCTCAAGCCATGTCCTGGCTGGACAAAGTGGCCGCCGCCGCCATCCGCGTGGAAGCGCTGACCAATAAGGTGGACATCGTCAGTCAGGCGATTGAAGCCGCCAGCGCTTGCAGCGAAACCTTGACCGAATGGCTGTGGCTGCTGGAAGGCGAAGACGCGCTGGCCGCCTCCAGCGACAATCTGGAACCCACCTGGCTGATAGAAGACGGCGTGCTCCCGGAACGCTTCCAGGGCCCCACCGCCAATATGGCCACCTCGGCGCGCTCCCTGTTCAAGCAGCTGAGCCAGCTCACCGACGCGCTGGGCGAAGCGCGCAAGGACAAGGGCGGCGAGGCGGCGCAAGTCGACAAGACCGCTTCCGACCTAGGCTTTCTCACCGCGCGCGCCGAGCAGTTGCTGGCGGTGTGGGAGTTGTTCGAGAAGGAAACAGAGCCCACCAGCCCGCCCATCGCCAAATGGATCACCCGCCGCGCCGAAGGCAAGGGGGACTACCTGTTCTCCGCATCGCCTGTCAGCGCCGCCGCCAGCCTGGCCGCCAACCTGTGGCGCCGCGCCGCCGGCGCCATCCTGACTTCGGCCACGCTGCGTTCGCTAGGCGAATTCGAACTGCTGCTGTCGCAAACCGGCCTCAAGTGGATGCCGGAAGTCAGCTGTGTGGCGCTGGATTCCCCGTTCAACTTCGGTGAACAGGGCGAGCTTTATCTACCCCCCATGCTGGCCAGCCCCAAAGACGCCGGCGGTCATACCCGCGAAATCGTCGAATGGCTGCCCAAACTGATCGACCTCAAGGAGCCGGTCGGCACCCTGGTGCTGTTCTCTTCCCGCAAACAAATGCAAGACGTCGCCGCCGGCCTGCCGGCCGCGCTGCGCGAGCGGCTGCTGATTCAGGGCGAAATCCCCAAGAGCCTGCTGATCGAACAACACCATCAACGACTGAAACAGAGCGAGCCCAGCGTGATTTTCGGCCTGGACTCCTTCTCCGAAGGGCTGGACCTGCCCGGCGAAAGCTGCGTGCATGTGATTATTGCCAAGCTGCCGTTCGCCATGCCGGACGACCCGGTGGGCAAAACCCTGTCTCGCTGGATAGAGAAACGCGGCGGCAACCCCTTCATCGAACTGACGGTGCCGGAAGCCTCGATCAAGCTGGTGCAGGCCGTCGGCCGCCTGATTCGCACCGAGCGCGATTACGGCCGCGTCACCATTTTGGACAACCGGCTGCAAAAACAAAGCTACGGCAAGCGGCTGCTCGCCTCGCTGCCGCCATTCAAGCGCATCTGATTTTCGGGTAAAATACTAAATATTCAGCAACAAACAAAACGCCTGAACATAAAACGCTAAGCGCAAATCGCTTAGCAGACGATAAAAAACAGGCTAAACCAAAAGCAAACACTCCGGTCCACCGCCATGATCTGCAATCCATACGAAATAGTCATCCAGGGCATCACTTCCGAAGGGCGCACCTTTCGCCCCAGCGACTGGGCCGAACGCCTGGCCGGCATCCTAGCCTCCTTCGACGATCAAAAGCTGCACTACCACGCCCATGTCCGCCCGATGATGCTGGATGGCGTGCGCTGTGTGGCGGTGGATAAGAAACTGGAAAAAATCAGCCCCCAGGTGTTTTGCTTTCTAATGGATTTCGCCAAGGACAACGACCTGCGCATCGTCGATTGCCGCACCCTGCTGGACGAGGTCTACCCGAACCAATTCTTGGCGTAATTACAACACCACACCTGTCCGATTTATCTTTAAGCAACAGATTAGCAACATCCACGTCATATTTTGTGGCTAAACTAAGACAAGTGTTGTGGCGACACCGCAGTTTGGTTTGTTAAGAAACCTTGCGCGACATGGAGCCGACACCCGGATTAATTAAAGCAAAACAGACTTGGAGTATTCATGATGCAAAAGAAAAATCTGGCAGCTCTGGTTGCCGCGATGTTCGCCTTGCCCGTTGTCGCCCACGCTGACGTGACCATCTACGGTTTCCTGAGCGGCGGCATCGAATCGTCCAAAGCCACCGGCTCCGGCGGTTCCGAGTACAGCAGCCGCACCCGCATCGTCGACCACAACTCCCGCATCGGCTTCAAGGGTTTTGAAGACATCGGCGGCGGCACCAAGGCAATCTGGCAGGTGGAAAACAGCCTGCGCAACTTCGAACAAGGCGGCACCAACGACAAGGGTCAGAGCGCGACCTTCGCCACCCGCAACACCTTCATCGGTCTCGACAACGGCGACTTCGGCCGCGTAGTCCTGGGTCAACACGACTCCGCTTACAAGATGTTCACCGGCAGCAGCAACAGCGCGCTGGGCACCGACCTGATGGTCAACACCACCGCCGACAACTTCGGCAGCAGCTCGGTCAACAGCCGCGGCGAAGCCCGCTTGGCCAACTCGGTTCACTACTTCTCCCCGAGCTGGGCCGGCTTCAAGCTGGGCGCGTCTTGGGGCGTGGACGAGAGCCGCGTGTCCGGCAACGACTCCAAACGCATCTCCCTGGGCCTGGGCTACACTTGGCAAGGCCTGAACCTGGCCGCCGCCTGGGATCGCCAGTACGATACCGCCGTTATCGCCAATACCAACTCGTACAACAACTCCAGCCCTGCGGTCCTGTCGCTGAACTCCGGCAAGAACGTCACCTTCTACGGCCTGGCCGCCAGCTATAAGTTCGACACCGGCACCTTTGTCGGCGGCAACTACGAGTGGGGCACTTACGACCAGGTAGGCGGCGGCCAAGTTAAGCAAGACGACTGGCTGATCGCTCTGGGTCAGGACTTCGGCGCGGCTTCGGTCAAGCTGTCCTACGGCCAGTTGGGCACCTTGAAAAATGTCGGCGCCGGCGTCAACGGCGACGACTTCAAGGCCAAGCAGTGGACTCTGGGCGGCACTTACAATCTGTCCAAGACCACCCAGGTGCTGGCTTACTACACCAAGATCAGCAACAACGCCAAAGCCAAGGCCAACTTCGCCAACAACCCGGTATACGATAGCAATCTGGGCGCCAGCAACGCTTCGTTGACCGCCGGCAACGACCCGCAAGCATTCGGCGTGGGCTTCAAGATCGCTTTCTGATCCTGAACGACTGCCGTTCCAATCACGCCGCCGGCCTTGCCGGCGGCGTTTTTCATTTGCACAGGCTGGCGCGCAGCGCCTCAATCGCATAGCGTACTTTCGCCGGCTGGATATCGCGGCGCGGCGTCACCGCGTAGATCGCCAGCGGCGGCAGGCTCCACTCCGGCAATACCCGCAGCAAGCGACCGTCGGCCAACTCTTGCCGTATCTCCGGCTCCGGCTGCACCGCCACCCCCATGCCGGCCAGCACGAACTGGCGCGCGGCGACGATGTTGTTGCTGACCAGCCTCGCGTCCGGCTCAAGGGTAAAGCGGCTTCCATCCGCATGCTCGAACGCCAACCAACCCAGTTTGCGATCCGATAAAGCCACCCATTGCAACGAGGACAATTGCTCCGGCCGCGTGATCGCCGGCTGGCGGGCGAGATAAGCCGGCGACGCGCACAGCACATTGGGCCAGTCCGCCAGATGGCGCGCCACCAGGCTGGAGTCCTTGAGCACTCCGGCGCGCAGCGCCAGATCGATGCGGTTGTCCACCAGGTCTATCATCTCATCGTGGAAAAACAGCCGCAACTTCAGACCCGAGTGCGCGCTCAATAAAGGCGTCAGCGCCTCGCTCAATAAGGCGCCGGCAAAGCCTGTGGGCGCGGCGATGCGCAGCTCGCCCACCGGCGCGTCTCGCAGCTCCAGCAGCCGCTGCTCGGCCAGCTGCGCCGCCGCCAGCATGTCGGCGCAGCCCTGATAGAACAGGCTGCCCGCCTCGGTCAACGTCAACTTGCGGGTAGTCCGGTGCAGCAGACTGACGCCATGCTGCTGCTCCAGCTTGCTGATATGCTGGCTCACCGCCGATGGCGTCATGCCCAGCTCGCGGGCCGCGCCGTTCATCGACCCCTTATCCACCACCATGGCGAAAACCGCCATGCGTCGTAATGCATCCATTTATTAAGCCCAACTAAACTATCAATGCTATTTTTGCTGGATTATCGCTCTATAATCAAGCTGCTATTCTGAACGCCATCAAACTTCATTATGTTTGGGGCCCTCGTAAAACCATTACGTCAGGGTTTTCGGCCCCCTGTTTATCGCGAAAAGGAATCCCCATGAAAATCGCACTGATCGGCGCCAGCGGCTTTGTCGGCTCGGCCATCCTGCAAGAATTGCTGTCCCGCAACCATCAAGTCAGCGCCATCGTCAGCAATCTGTCCAAACTGCCGCAACACCCGCAGTTGAGCGGCGTCGCCGCCGACGCCTACCAAGCCGGCCAGATCGCCGCCGCCGTAGCCGGCCACGACGCCGTGGTCAGCGCCTTCAACCCCGGCTGGGACAAGGCCGATATCCAGGCGCTGGCGGTGAAGGGCCACGACGCCATCGTCGCCGGCGTCAAGCAAGCCGGCGTCAAGCGCTTCCTGGAAGTGGGCGGCGCCGGCAGCCTGGAAGTGGCGCCCGGCGTGCAACTGGTGGACACTCCGGAATTTCCGGCGGAATGGAAAGAAGGCGCGCTGGGCGTGCGCGAAGCATTGCGTCGCCTGCGCGAGGAAAGCACGCTGGACTGGACCTTCGTCTCGCCGCCGGCCTTCCTCCATCCCGGCGAGCGCACCGGCAAATACCGGCTGGGCGGCGATCAATTGCTGTTCAACGGCGACAAGCCGGCTGACATCAGCGTGGAAGACCTGGCCGTGGCCATCGTCGACGAGCTGGAAAAACCACAGCATCTGCGCCGCCGCTTCACCGCCGCCGCAGTCTAAACCCCAAGCCCGGCTCGCCCGGGCTTTTTCATGCCCTGCCCCCTCCTCGCCTTGCGCAAAGGGCCTCCCGCCCGCCCGGCCCATGCCGTCCGAATGCGAAGCGGTTTCAACTCGCCGAACCCCCAACGCAACTTAGTCCTGACTCTATAATTCTAAATTGACAGCGGCCTCCAGCTTGTCTAGATTGCCCGGCTGCCGCAAGATGGCGGAGCGCTGGCACGCCCGGCGCCCCAGCCATGCGAAACCATGACAACGACAATAATAAGGACGGCCCAGGCCATCCTCACAACAACCCGGTTACCGGGACACAGCCCTTAAAGAGAAGCATTATGGCCATCAGTGTTTTTGATTTGTTCAAGATAGGCATCGGCCCATCCAGCTCCCACACAGTTGGACCGATGCGCGCCGCGCGCCAATTCATCGCCCGGCTGGAAAAAGACGAGTTGCTCACGCAAACCGCCAGTGTGCGCGCCGAAATGTTCGGCTCGCTGGGCGCGACCGGCAAGGGCCACGGCACCGACGTTGCGGTGTTGCTGGGCCTGCAGGGCGAGCAACCCGACCTGGTAGACACCGACGCGGTGGACGGCATGCTGGCCGCCATTCGCGCAAGCAAGGCCATCGCGCTGCTGGGCAAACACACCGTGTCCTTCGTCGAGGGCGAGCACCTGATCCTGCACAAGAAGAAAACCCTGCCTTATCACCCCAACGGCATGATTTTCGAAGCCTTCGACGCCGCCGGCGCCAGCCTGTCCAAGCGCGCTTATTATTCTGTGGGCGGCGGCTTCGTGGTCGACGAGGCCGCCATCGACGCCGGCTTTACCCCGCCGGGGGTCACCGAGCTCAAGCACCCGTTCAAGAGCGCGGCGGAATTGCTGGCCTTGTGCCAGCGCCACGGCAAGTCCATCAGCCAGATCATGCTTGAGAACGAACTGGCCTGGCGCAGCGAGGAACAAGTGCGCGCCGAGCTGCTGAAAATCTGGCAAGTGATGCAGGACTGCGTCAAGCGCGGCTGCGAGCGCGAAGGCATCCTGCCCGGCGGCATGAAAGTCAAACGCCGCGCCGCCGACATGCACCGCAAACTGCTGGCCTCGCCGGAAGCAGCGCTGCGCGACCCGCTGACGGTCATGGACTGGGTCAATCTGTACGCGCTGGCGGTCAATGAGGAAAACGCCGGCGGCGGCCGCGTGGTGACCGCGCCCACCAACGGCGCGGCCGGCATCATCCCGGCGGTGATGCACTATTACGCCCGCTTCGTGCCCGGCGCCAGCGACGACGGCATCGTGCGTTTCCTGCTCACCGCCGGCGCCATCGGCGTGCTGTTCAAACTCAACGCCTCCATCTCCGGCGCCGAAGTAGGCTGCCAAGGCGAGGTGGGCTCGGCCTGCTCGATGGCCGCCGGCGCCTTGGCCGAAGTGCTGGGCGGCACCCCGGAACAGGTGGAAAACGCCGCCGAGATCGGCATGGAACACAATTTGGGTCTGACCTGCGACCCGGTGGGCGGCCTGGTGCAAGTGCCCTGCATCGAACGCAACGCGATGGCCTCGGTCAAGGCCATCAACGCGGCGCGCATGGCGCTGCGCGGCGACGGCCAGCATTTCGTGTCGCTGGACCGGGTGATCAAGACCATGCGCGACACCGGCATGGACATGAGCACCAAGTACAAGGAAACCGCTCGCGGCGGCCTGGCCATCAACGTCATCGAAGTGCCGGTGAATATTGTTGAGTGCTGAGCCGCTGGCCTGTTAGCATCAAAGCCGATGGCGCTTGCGCGCCGTCGGCTTTTTTTACGACCTTATCCCGTGAAACACGAACCCGCCATGCATCACATCGCCACCGCCAGACTGCAACTGCGCCCGCTGCACGCCAGCGACGCCCCTTTCATGCTCAAGCTGCTGAACGAGCCGGCCTTCATCGCCAATATCGGCGACAAAAACGCCCACGACCTGCTCGGCGCGCTGCGCTATATCGAGGAGGGCCCGCAAGCCAGCTACCGCAAGCACGGCCACGGCCTGTTGCTGGTGGAGCGGTTGGAGGACGGCGTTCCAGTCGGCATCTGCGGTCTGGTCAAGCGCGAAGGCCTGGCCTATCCGGACATCGGCTACGCCTTTCTGGAACAATTCTGGGGCAGCGGCTACGCCAGCGAAGCCGCGCAGGCCGCCATAGAACATGGCCGCGAGCAGTTGGGGCACGAAGTGGTGGTCGGCATCACCGCGCCGCACAATCAGGCGTCCATCCGCGTGCTGGAGAAAATCGGCCTGCGTTATCAGGGCCGGATCGAACTGCCCGGCATTGACGGCGACAGCTGCTATTTCGTGCCGCCTGAGCTCTTAAAGCCAGCTCGCGATCTGGCTAGCTAAGGCGAGACAAGACGAAAACGGCTGAGAAATTCGAAACCGTGTTCAACACTGTATCGCCAACGCGCAGCAGATCGTGCCCATATTGGATCAGCCGGCCTGAAACGCCGCCGGCCGCAACCAGCGCCGGCACAGCAACACGCCCAGCGCGGCGGCAACGGCCGACATCGCGAACGTCGTCGCCATGCCGCCATGCGGCCACACCAGCCCGCCGATCAGACCGCCGGCGCTGCCGCCGACGCCAAACGAGGCGATGATGTAAAAGCCTTGAGCGCGACCGTGATGATGTGGGTCGAACATACGATGGATCAGCCCCACCGAGGCCGCGTGGTGCAGGCCGAAAGTCAGCGCGTGCAGCAACTGCGCGCTGATCGCCACCCACGCCAGCTGCGCGGCGGCGGCGATCAGCGCGAAACGCAGCACCGCCGCCGCTAGCGACAACAGCATCAGCGTTTCCAGGCGGGCGCGCCCCATGATCTTGGGCATCAGCAGGAATACCGCCACCTCGCTGACCACGCCCAGGCCCCACAGCATGCCGATCGCGCCTTGCTCGTAGCCCGCCTGTTTCAAGCCGATGGAAAAAAAGGTGTAGTAAGGCCCGTGAGCGAAGGCCATCAGGAAACAACAGCCAAACAGGGCCATCACCTCAGGCCGCCGCAGCGTAGCGGCCATTGATGTCGACTGCCCGTTCTTGCGTTCAGCGGCCACCTCCGGCACCCGCCAGGCCGCCGCCGCCACCAGCCCCAACAACGCGCAGAGCGCCCACGGCAGATTGCCGATGCCGATGAGGTCCAGCAGCAAGCCGCCGCTCATCGCCAAACAAACAAAACCTATCGAGCCCCAGACCCGCACCCGGCTGTAACGCCCCGGCTGCGCGCGTGTCAGGTGGGCTGTACTGGCCTCCACCAGGGGCAGCGCCGCCGCCCAGAAAAAATGCGACACGGCCAGGCTGACGAACACCCACCAGAAGGCGCGGTCCAGCCCTACCAGCAGGAAGGCCGCCGCCGACAACAGAGAAGTCGTCAAGATGATGGTGCGCCGGCGTCCTCGCCGATCCGCCAACCAGCCCCAGAAGCCCGGCGCGACAATACGCGCCAACGTGGACAAGGCCATCAACACCGAGATCTGCCAGGCAGAGAAGGACAGCGACTCCAGATACAGCCCCCAGAACGGGCTGAACAGGCCCTGAAAGGCGAAATAGCTGAAATAGAACAGGCTGAACGGCAACAGGGATACAACGGGTGACGCGGAAGACGGCATGATGTGAAGCTCGGCCCTTAAGCGGACTCCTGGTTGAAAACGTAAAACAGCGCGCGGAATAGCGCAGCGGACTTTGAACAGGCTCTCAGAACTGCCCTTTGAACTTGCCGATCTCCCGCCGCGCCTTCTTGGTGGGACGCCCATCGCCGTGCGGGAAACTGGCGCGCTCCGCTTTCAACAGCAACTGCTGCTCCTCGCGAGCGCGTTGCGAAGCCTCGTCCTCGCGGTAGAGCAGCCGCGCCTCCTGCGCCGGGCGGCGCTGGGTGCTCAGCGCCAGCACCTCGACTCGGTACTCCAGCTGATTGATGCGCATCACCAGTTGGTCGCCCTCCTTGACCACCCGCGACGCCTTGACCCTGTCGCCGTTGACCTGCACCCGCCCCAATTCCAGCGCTTCGTGCGCGAGTTGCCGGGTCTTGAAGAAACGAGCCGCCCACAACCATTTGTCGAGACGGACCTTGCCAGCGTCCTCGCCCGAGGCCGCCATCTAGAGCACGCTCCATTCGGCGGAGGCCAATCCATCCAGCTTCAAACTAAGCTTGTCGCCGGAACGCACCGCCGCCACGCCCTCCGGCGTGCCGGTATAGATCAGATCGCCGGCTTGCAGGCCGTAGATCCGCGACAGATAGGCGATGATGGCCGCCACAGGGAACAACATCAGCCCGGTATCGCCTTGCTGACGCAGCTCCCCGTTAACGCGCAACTCGAAGCTCAGCCGCTGCGGGTCGGCCACCTGAGCCGCCGGTGTCAGCCGGGACAGGCAGGCGGCGGTGGGAAAGCCCTTGGCCTTGGTCCAGGGATGGCCCTTGCTCTTGGCCGCCGATTGCACATCGCGCGCCGTCATGTCCAGACCGATGCCGTAGCCGGCCACATGATCCAGCGCTTCCGATTCCGCAATATCGCGGCCGCCCTTGCCTATCAGCAACACCAGTTCGCACTCGTGGTGCACATCGCTGGAATAGTTGGGCAGACGCAACGGCACGCCCTCACCGGCCAGCGCCGAAGTCGGTTTCAAGAACACCAGCGGCTCGTCTTCCAGCGGGTTGTTCAACTCCGCCGCGTGCGCGGCGTAATTGCGCCCAATGCAGAAGATGTTGCCCACCGCGACGTCCTCTTCGCCCAAGCGCGCCTTGAATGCCGACATGACCATCCTTTCCCGTTCAGTCCAACGTCAATTTAATCTTCGCGATTATCCCATAATTTCCATCCTCCCGGCATGCCAGGCCGAAAGGACAGCTAGGCAGATTGTGCACTGCGGCAACAAGATGCGACTTTCGACGCGCCTTATCGTCCTCCTCCCGGTGAAAATGTCATGCAACCCTGTTACAGTCATGGCGTACCTTGCGACCGCACACTTTGTTACACGGTCCAATGCAGGAAAGCTTCGATAACGCTTCGGCACGTTTCAGGAGACAGCTTTGACCCAAGAAAGTACAAACCCGCTGGATAGTTTCTTCGCCAGCCTATCCGAGGCCAACCAACAATGGATGCAGCAGTTCGTCAACAACCTGCCGCTGCCCCCGCAACCTGGAAATGCTGAATTGCCGCTGGCCAACGCCTGGGGCGCCATGCTCAGCAACGCCGGTCAGTTGTTCGCCTGGCAAAGCAGCCTGTATCAGCAGCAGATGAATCTGTGGTCTCAGTTCCTGGGCCAGGCGCCCGCCGCCAACGGCGACGCCTCGGCGAAAAAGGGCGACCGCCGCTTCGCCTCTCCGGAATGGGACGAACACCCGTTCTATCACTTCCTCAAGCAGGGCTATCTGCTCACCAGCAAGTGGATGACGGAGCTGGTGGACAACGCCCAGCTGGAGGAAGAGGCCAAGGACAAGCTGGCCTTCGCCACCCGCCAATACCTGGACGCGGTCTCCCCCAGCAACTTCATGCTGACCAACCCGGACGTAATGAAACGGGCGATAGAGACCAAGGGTGAAAGCCTGGTCGACGGCATGAAGAACATGCTGGAGGACTTCCAGAAGGGGCACATCTCGATGTCGGACGAAAGTCAGTTCGAGATCGGCAAGAACATCGTGGTCACCCCGGGCCAAGTGGTGTTCCGCAATGAATTGATCGAACTGATCCAGTACACCCCCACCACCGGCCAAGTCTACGAAAAGCCGCTGCTGATCGTGCCGCCCTGCATCAACAAGTACTACCTGATGGACCTGCAGCCGGACAACTCCATGGTGCGCCACTTCGTGGCCCAGGGTTACCGCGTGTTCCTGATCAGCTGGCGCTCGGCGGAACCGGAGATGAAGCATTTCACCTGGGAAAGCTATATCGAGAAAGGCGTGATCGCCGCGGCGGAAACCGTGCGCAAGATCAGCAAGCAGGACAGCATGAACGCGCTGGGCTTCTGTGTCGGCGGCGTCATCCTGACCACCACCCAGTGCGTGCTGCAGGCCCGCGGGCTCAAGTATTTCGACTCCACCACCTTCATGACTTCGCTGATAGACCACGCCGAGCCGGGCGAGATCTCCTACTTCATCGACGAGAACCTGGTGGCCAGCCGCGAAGCCAAAATCGCCGCCGGCGGCATCATCAGCGGCAAGGAAATTGGCCGCACCTTCGCCAGCCTGCGCGCCAACGACCTGGTGTGGAACTACGTGGTCAACAACTACCTGCTGGGCAAAACGCCGGCGCCGTTCGACCTTCTATACTGGAACAACGACGCGGTGGACCTGCCGCTGCCGATGCACACCTTCATGCTGCGCCAGTTCTACATGAACAACGCGCTGACCAAACCAGGCTCCATCACCTTGTGCGGCGTGCCCATCGACGTTTCCAAGATCGACATCCCGGTCTACATTTTCGCCGCGCGCGAAGACCACATCGTGCTGTGGAGTTCCGCCTACTCCGGCATTCACTACTTGACCGGCGCGCCGTCCCGGCGCTTCGTGCTGGGCGCCTCCGGCCATATCGCCGGCTCGATCAACCCGGTGACCAAGGACAAGCGCAATTACTGGGTCAACGACAAGCTGCCGGAACACGCGGACGCCTGGCTGGAAACCGCGGAAAGCCGCCCCGGCAGCTGGTGGAAGGACTGGGACGCCTGGCTGGCTCCGCAATCCGGCAAGAAAGTCGCCGCGCCCAAGAGCCTGGGCAGCAAAGACTTCCCGCCGCTGCAAGCGGCGCCGGGCAGCTATGTGCTGGCCAAGGCCATGCCCAGCGTGGTGGCCAGCCTGCAGTAAACGCTTGTTTACGATCGGCAACGCGTCGGCGGGATAGGGTCAAGAAACTAGAACACCGCCCAAGCCGATGCGCCTTGCCACAGCCGTAAAACCGAGTTTTGTCAGTCATTCCAAAGACGCACCGCCTACCGCTTCCAACGCCGGCGGCGCGTTGGCCGACACACCGACCTTCGCGGTCACATTGAAGAGAGACGGAGAAAAACATGGAAGTCGTGATTGTCGCAGCAACCCGCACCGCCATCGGCAGCTTTGGCGGCGCGCTGGCCAAGATCCCGGCCCCGGAACTGGGCGCCACCGTCATCAAATCGCTGCTGGCTCAAACCGGCCTGAAACCGGAAGACGTCAGCGAAGTCATTCTCGGACAAGTGCTGACCGCCGGCAGCGGCCAGAACCCGGCTCGCCAGGCCTTGATCAAGGCCGGCCTGCCCGTCACCACTCCGGCCACCACTCTCAACGTAGTCTGCGGCTCCGGTCTGCGCGCCGTTCACTTGGGCGCTCAAGCCATCGCCAACGGCGACGCCGACATCGTCATCGCCGGCGGTCAGGAAAACATGTCCTTGTCGCCGCACATCCTGCCCGGCTCGCGCGATGGTTTCCGCATGGGCAACGCTCAACTGATCGACACCATGGTCAACGACGGCCTGACCGACGCCTACAACGCCTATCACATGGGCATCACCGCCGAAAACGTGGCAGAGAAGTACGGCATCGGCCGTGAAGAGCAGGACGCGCTGGCGCTGGCCTCGCAGCAACGCGCCGCCGCCGCGCAGAAAGCCGGCAAGTTCAAGGACGAGATCACCCCGGTACTGGTGCCGCAGCGCAAAGGCGATCCGGTCGCTTTCGACAACGACGAGTTCATCAAGCACGACGCCAGCGCCGAAGGCTTGGCCAAACTGCGCGCCGCATTCAAGAAAGAAGGCACCGTCACCGCCGGCAACGCTTCCGGCATCAATGACGGCGCCGCCGCGGTGCTGCTGATGTCGGCGCAGAAGGCCGACCAGCTGGGCCTGAAGCCGCTGGCCGCGATCAAGGCTTACGCGCTGACCGGCTGCGCGCCGAAAATCATGGGCATAGGCCCGGTGGCCGCCACCCGCAAGGCGCTGGACAAAGCCGGCTGGAAGGTGGAGGAACTGGACCTGGTGGAAGCCAACGAAGCCTTCGCCGCTCAGGCGCTGGGCGTGGCGCGCGAACTGGGCTGGGGCCCGGATAAGGTCAACGTCAACGGCGGCGCCATCGCGCTGGGCCATCCGATCGGCGCTTCCGGCTGCCGCGTGCTGGTCACCCTGCTGCATGAAATGCAGCGCCGCGACGCCAAGAAGGGCCTGGCCACGCTGTGCATCGGCGGCGGCATGGGCGTGGCGCTGGCGGTGGAACGTCGCTAAGCCGTTTCGCGCAAACAAAAAACCCACCGGCTCCGGTGGGTTTTTTTGTACTCGCGGGCAGGTTCAGCCTGAGCGCGCATTGTCGCCATGCTGGAGCAGGAATGCCATATTCAGTTCCAGCGGCGCGCCCAGCCACATGGCGAAATCGCTGTGATCCTCTACATCGTCGCCAGTCAGCGGGTGCAGCAGCACGCTCAGCCCCTCCCGGTTCAACATCAGCCACGGCACGATTTGGCCAAACAAAGCCGGCGCGAAAGCGATCTGGTAAGCGCCCACCGGGTGCGGCCCGTAAGCCTGCTCGCGCCAGCGCCCCAACTCCACCTCGAAGCGCTGCGCCACCGCCTCGCGCAGCCGCCGCGCAGCCGGCTGCTGCTTTGCGTCGTAATAGACATGGGCGTGATAGCCCGTCACCTCGAATGCCTGCTGCATCGTTTGCTCCCGTGCTCTAAGAACCTGTTTACGATCTGCTACGCGTCGGCGATACGGCGTTGAAAGCGGCTTCAAAATGATCATGTACCATGTGTACACTCCGCTTTTCAGCCGTTATCGCCTTGTCTCGCCATTGCTCGCGAGATCGTAAACAGGTGCTAAGTCCGCGCTCACGGCGACTGGACCCGAACAAAGCCTGTAAAGCTATCGTTCCCGCCGCAAAAAATCAAGACGGCATATTCCGACCCGGGCACATGTCCACGCCCTGAAACCGCCCCCGCCAAACAAAAACCTCCTGGCCGCGATGGCAGGAGGTCTGGACGATTGGCCGGCCCGCTGGCCGGCGTAGACGGTCGGATGGACCGTGAAGGAAAACAGCGCAGGGATCAAAACCAGCGAGGCGCTCAGCACATCAAGCCAGCCGCATCGCCGCAGCGCTCGTCTTAGTGGGGGACAATAATGGGCGCCCCGTCCGGCCCGTGTTTCTTCTGATGTTTGGCCGCCCGCTTTTCCTTGGGGGTCATCAATGGCTGCTTCTTGGCTTCCTTGCTGCTGTGTCTTGATTTACTCATGATCAGCTCCTTGGCATGCATCGGCGGTGCCGATGCCGGCTCCAGTATAGCCCTCATCCGGGCTTGCCATGGAGATAAAATACCCATCCGGGCGTCAAGCTCTGCGCATGGGCGACGGTTTCCAATCGCTTTTTAGAGCGGCTAACAAACCTCTGATGCCGCGGTGCGCCGGATTGCCGTACCCAAGTAATGCCAGCGTCGGCACGCCTTGGCTCAGGTTCTCCGCAAGGTTTTGTCAGCGGCTCTAAATGGTTGAATGAATACTTCAAACCTGAAAAAGAGTCGCCGCCAAAGCCGGGGTCGCCACGGCGAAACCCTCCGGCCCCAATTGGCGAAAATGCTGCTGCGTCGCGGTAATAAAGTCCTGGATGAAAGCGGGTTTTTCCCGGCCATGTTTATCTTGCACAATCAGCGTGGGCGCGGAGCTGAAATCGGCAAACGGCCGTCGTATCAACTCCGGCCCGTCCCGAGTGGCGCTGCCGGACGGGCACATATTCAGGATGGAACAGCCAAATCCCGCGGAAACCGCCGCGCGCACGGTTTCATACGAACGCGTCCTGAAGCGCACATGAGGCTGACAAGGCGATATTTCGAACAAGGCCAACAAATACGCCGCCGTCTGCGGCAAATCCAGCAACACCAGCGGCCGAAGCGCCAAATCCGCCAACGAGACCGCCTCTTGCTCCGCCAGCGGGTCTTGTATCGACAGCAAGGCATGACAGGGCACCTTGCAGATACGGCTGACCTCCTCGTCCAAATGAAAGCCGATATCGTAGGTTACGATCAAATCCACCTCGTCGGCCGCCAACCAGCTGCGCAGTTGCGACTGGTCTCCTTCCCGCAGCTGGATGTCGACTTCGCCTTGACCCTGTATATAACGTTTCAGCACATCCGGCATGAACAAGGCGCCAAACGGCTCAAAACAGCCAATCCGCAATTGAACGGTCCCCGGCCGCGTCAGATTGGCGATGCAACGATTAAACGCCGACTTCGCTTCCAACATATCCTGCGCCGCCAGCATGAACTGCTTGCCCGCCGGAGTGATTTTTACGCCACGCGCCGGGCGGCGTTCAAAAATCCGAAACCCTATTTGGTTTTCCACATGAATGATGGCGCTCAGCAAGGCGGATTTGGAAATCGGTATCGCCTCCGCCGCCGCCGCGATGCTTCCCGTCAATGCCACTTCATAGACATAACGTATTTGTCTAATCGAAATATTCATGTCCCCTCCCCTAAGCTGGCATTTGGGAGCCTGTTGAAAGTCTGCCGTGCTTCAGCGGCGTAACAGGCTCTTACACATAAAAACAGCGCAACTTGCCGCGAAAAATGCGTTTTTCCGCGCCGCCTCGTTTGCTTACCATCATCACAAAACAACACCACCGCCCAGTCATGCCATAGCGGCCACGCCGCACCTTACCTTGGGGGCTTAGTATGTCATCCATCCACACACTCCCGCTGTCGGACGCGTCGCCGCTCTGCCGGCTGAACGTGCAAAACATGACCAGCCGCTACGCCGCGGCAAGCCTTTCTCCGCTTGAAGTCGCGGAAGCGGCGCTGGCCAGGGCGTCGGCGGTCCAAGACCGTTACAACGCCTTCGCTTTTATCGACAGCGCCGGCGCGCTCGACGCCGCCGCCGCGGCCGATGAGCGTTGGCGGCGGGGGCGTCCCTTGTCTCCCATCGATGGCGTGCCCGCCACGATCAAGGACATCGTTCAAGTGCAAGGCTGGAGCGTGCGCTATGGCAGCCGCAGCAGCAGCGCGGCGGTTTGCGGCAGCGACGCTCCGTCGGTTGCTCGCTTGCGCGCCGCCGGCGCCGTCTTGCTGGGCATGACGACCATGCCGGAATTCGGCTGGAAAGCCGTCACCGATAATCCGCTTCACGGGATTACGCGCAATCCGTGGGGACCTGAACTGACGCCGGGGGGCTCTTCCGGCGGCGCGGCCGTGGCCGCCGCGGCCGGAGCGGGCGTATTGCACCTAGGGACGGATGGCGGCGGGTCCATTCGCATCCCGGCGGCCTTCTGCGGTCTGGTTGGACACAAACCCAGCTTTGGCCGGGTGCCGGCCTATCCCGGCAGCGCCTTCGGCACCTTGGCGCATATCGGGCCGATTGCGCGCTGCGTCGGCGATGTCAGCGCCATGCTGGACGCGATGAGCGGACGCGACTTGCGTGACTGGCATCAGCCCATCGGCGGCGAGCCCTCTTTCCCTCCCTTGGCGCTAAGCCGGGCCAGAGTGGCTTACTGGTCCATCCCGGCCTGCGGCCAGCTGCAAGCGGAAGTGGCCGCGGTCATAGAGCGGGCCTTGGATCTGGTGCGCTCATTGGGAGTGGAGATCCAGCCATTCGAACTTCCCGATATCGATCTGCTCGATGTTTTCCAAAAGCACTGGTTCAGCGGCGCGGCCAACCGGCTGTCCATGGTGGAGCCGGCTCTGCGCGGGCAACTGGACCCTGGCTTTGTCGCAATAGCCGAGCGCGGCCTGGCCCTGAGCGCGGCGGACTTGGTTGCGGCTCAAACCCGGCGCGCCGAATTTGGCGCCTTCATGGACCAGACGATGAGCCGGTTCGATCTGCTGCTAGCGCCGGCCACCCCCTTGACGGCCTTCCCCATCGCCTCGCGACAGCCGGCCGGCGATGGCGCTGCCTGGACAGAGTGGGCGGGTTTCAGCTTCCCGCTCAATCTAAGCCAGCATCCCGCCTGCGTCGTCCCCTGCGGCCTGAGCTCGGAAGGCAAGCCGGTTGGGCTGCAATTCATCGGCGCGCGCGGGGCGGACCGGCAATTGCTGTCGCTGGCCGGTCAGTTTGAATCGCTGGGCGCCTTTCCCCACTTATTAGACTCAGGAGCCGAATATGTCCGCTGAACCTCTCTTAGCCGACGACTGGCGCGCCCTGGCCAAGGCACTGCCCTTGGAACAGGGGCTGTTCATTGACGGGGACTTTCGTCAGGCGCGTTCCGGCCGGCGCTTCGCCAGCGTCAATCCAAGCAATGGCGAGACCCTGGCCAAGCTGCCCAGCGCCGATGGCCAGGACGTGGATATCGCCGTCAATTCCGCGCGGCGCGCTTTTCAGTCCGGCGTCTGGTCCAGACGACCGCCGCGGGAGCGTATGGCCGTCCTCAATCGGCTCGCCGATTTGATCGAACAACATCAACGCACTTTCGCTTTGCTGGACTGCCTGGACATGGGCAAGCCAATTAGCGAGATGCTGACGGTGGACTTGCCCCTGAGCGTGCAGTGCCTGCGCTTTACCGCGGAATCCATCGACAAGGTACTGGGCACGGTGGGAGCAACCGCCAGCCACATCCATAGCTTTGTGCTGCGCCAACCCTTGGGCGTGGTGGCTTGCGTGGTGCCCTGGAATTACCCCTTGCTGATGAGCTGCTGGAAGATCGCGCCGGCGCTGGCGGCCGGCAACTCCGTGGTGCTCAAGCCGGCGGAAGAGTCTCCGCTCAGCGCTTTATGGCTGGCCAAGCTCTTCATTGAGGCGGGCGCCCCGCCCGGGGTACTCAATGTGCTGACCGGCGATGGACCTGGCTGCGGCCGGCCGTTGGCCTTGCATCAGGATGTCGACAAGATCGCCTTCACCGGTTCGGCGGAAGTGGGCAAGCTGATGCTGTGCTACGCGGGCCAGTCCAATATGAAGCAACTGTCCTTGGAGTGCGGCGGCAAATCCCCCCATGTGATTTTGGCCGATGTCCAGGACCTGGAGGCCGCCGCGCGTTGGGCGGCCATGGGCGTATTCGGCAATCAAGGCCAGATCTGCTGCGCCGGCTCCCGCCTGCTGGTGGAACAAAGCATTCTTCCCGATTTTCTCGAAGCCTTCCTAAACGCCGCGCGCGCGCATCACATCCCGGGAGACCCGCTGGACCCCGCCACCAGCATGGGCCCACTGGTGAGCCGCGGCCAGCAGCGGCGCGTGCTGGATTACATTGCGCTGGGCCGGCAAGCCGGTGCGCAATGCCTGCTGGGCGGCGACACCCCGCGCCATCTGGACCACGGCGCCTACGTCAACCCCACCGTGTTCGCCGGCGTGAACAACGGCATGCGCATAGCGCGAGAAGAGATTTTCGGCCCAGTGGCCTGCGTGATGCCGGTATCCGGCTTGGACCAGGCCATCGCCATCGCCAATGACAGCCCCTTTGGCCTGGCGGCGGGCATCTGGACCCAAAACCTCAACCATGCGCATCGCTTCGCGCGCGAGGTAGAAGCCGGCATGGTCTACGTCAACAGCTATATGGACGGCGATATGCAACTGCCGTTCGGCGGCTGGAAAGAGTCCGGCAATGGCCGCGACAAATGCTTTGACGCCTTGCTGGCCTACACCCAGACCAAGGGGGTGTGGATGACGCTGAACCAGGAGCAATAGGACAACAGAACGCCGACCATCGGAACAAGCCGGCGCCGCAACGTAAAACCGAGGAGAAAACATCATGACCAGCACGGCAAATCGCCATCCTACCGGCCATCTTTTGTATCCCTTCGCCAATGCCAGCCATATTGCCGCGCATCCGCCGCTGCGGATCGATCGCGCTTCGGGTTGCCATGTCTTCGATCAAGCCGGGAAACGCTATCTAGATGGGCAAGGCGGCTTGTGGAATGTCAACGTCGGGCACGACCATCCAGAAATCAAGGAGGCCATCACCCAACAATTAAACCAGCTGGGTTTTTATTCGATTTTTGGCGGCACCACCACGCAGCCGGCCATGGCGCTGGCTGAGCGTTTATGCCGGATGACCGAGCCCGAAGGCATGAGCGCCGCCTTTTTCTCTTCCGGCGGCTCGGAAGCCAATGAAGCGGCGTTTAAACTGGCCCGCCAGTACTGGCGGCAATGCGGCGAGCCTGAGCGCCATAAAATCATCTCGCTGAAGCAGGCTTACCACGGCGTCACCCTGGGAGCCTTGTCGGCGAACGGCAGCACCGCTTATCGCCAGGCTTACGAACCCTTGCTGGCGGGCTTCAGCCAAGTGGACACCCCCCATCTATACCGCAACCCCTACACCGACGATTCAGAAACCCTAGGCCGCTTATGCGCGCAATTGCTGGAGCGGGAAATCCTCCATCAGGGCCCCGGCACCGTGGCGGCCTTCATTGCCGAGCCGGTGCAAGGCGCCGGCGGCGTCATTGTCCCGCCCCCCAATTATTGGCCCTTGGTGCGCGAGGTGTGCGACCGCTATCGCGTGCTCCTGATCGCGGACGAAGTGGTCACCGGTTTCGGCCGCATTGGAAACCTGTTCGGCAGCCGGCATTGGGGGGTGAAGCCGGACATCATGGTATTCGCCAAGGGAATCAACAGCGGCTACATCCCGCTGGGGGCCACCCTGATGAATCAAAGAGTGGAGTCGGCATTTCACTCCAGCGACGCCCGCCAGTTCAGCCCAGCGGCCTTCTATCACGGCAACACTTATGCCGGCCATCCGCTGGCCTGCGCGGCGGCGCTGGCCAATCTGGAGATCATCGAAAGGGAAAACCTGACGGAAAACGCGGCCAAGGTAGGCGGTCATTTATTGGAGCGCCTGAAAAGCATAAAGGGCAAGCATCCCCATATGGGCGATGTCCGCGGCCTGGGCCTGATGATAGGCGTGGAACTGGTGGCCGACCCCGTCGGCAAACAGCCTTTTGATCTGGACCTGGGCTTCGGCGCGTATATCTCCGATTACTGCCGTCGACACGGGGTGTTGATACGCAATCTGGCGGACACTTTCATCATTTCTCCGCCCTTGACGCTGAGCATGGAGCAGGCCGAGCTCATCGCGAATACCTTCGAGCAAGCCATCAAAGCCGCGGAGAAAGCCTTGCTACGGTAACCCGCATGGAGATCAAGCGGCTTGCATAGACAACAATAGCCGGCCCCAAGAGCCTGTTAACGACGCGCAGCAGACTCCCTGCAGGCTCAAAGAAGTTGCCGGCAATAAGACCCGCTGACAAAACCCCTGATCCTGAGTTGCGCCGACTTGTCGTACGCCTGGTACTGCCGGCGTCGGCGCGCCTTGGCTCAGGTACGCTGCGCGGTTTTGTGTGCGGCGCTAAAGGAGAATCATGATGGCAGGATATCCCCCGTTCCCCGTAACGGAGCCCGCGCAGCCCCTTCCCTACGCCGGATCGCTACGCCGAGTGTTATCGCTGCCGGCGCTGACTTTGTTTGGCCTGGTCTATATGGTGCCCTTGACCGTATTCACCACCTATGGCGTGGTCACTCAAGTCACCGGCGGCCGCACCGCCTTGGCTTATCTGCTCACCTTGCTGTCCATTTTTTTCACCGCGCTGTCTTATAGCCGCATGGTCGACCGCTACCCGGTTGCAGGCTCGGCCTATTCTTATGCCCGTAAAAGCTTTGGTCCGATGACGGGCTTTCTGGCCGGCTGGTCTTTATTGCTCGATTACCTGTTTTTACCCATGATCAATTATCTGGTGATCGGCATCTACCTGCATCAAAGCTTTCCTCAAGTGCCGGCCTGGGGCTTTATCGTGACGATGATCGCGCTGGTCACGGTGTTGAATGTGCTGGGCATTCAATCAGTGTCGCGTTTCGGCAATGCGCTGATAGCCGCGCAGCTAGTCTTTGTTCTGGTGTTTGTCGGGCTGGCGGCCCGGCAGATCATGACTCAGACCAGCGTGGATCTGCTGGCGCCCTGGCAGGGGGACGGCAGCGCCATCGGGATGGCGCCGGTGCTGGCCGGCGCGGCCATTCTGTGTTTGTCCTTTCTAGGCTTCGACGCGGTGTCCACTTTGGCGGAAGAGGCGCGGGAACCGCGCCGCGACATCCCGCGGGCCATCATCGTCACGACAATAGGAGCGGGACTGCTGTTCATCCTGCTGGCGGCCATCAGCCAGCTGGCTTTCCCCGGCAGCAGATTCCAGCATGTGGACTCAGCCGCCAATGAGGTGATGCGGCGCATCGCCGGCCCCTATTTCGTCAGTTTTTTCACCGCCAGCTATGTGGCCGGCGCCTTTGGATCGGCACTGGCCTCCCAAGCCTCGGTCTCGCGCATTTTGTACAGCATGGGCAGGGATCGTGTCTTGCCGCACCGGATCTTTGCCGGCCTGTCACAACGCTTCAACACCCCGATCTGGTCGATACTCGTGGTATCCCTCTGTTCCACGCTGGCGCTGGTGATCGATTTGGCCACCCTGGCCTCCCTGATCAGTTTCGGGGCTCTGGTGGCGTTCTCGGTGGTCAACCTGGCGGTGATCAAAACCTATCTGCTGGATGGCAAGCCGCATCCGTTTAGCGCCTGGATGCGTTATGGCTCGCCCGCGGCGATTGGATTTGCCTTGACGCTCTGGCTGTGGACCAGCCTGTCCGCGCTCACCTTGCAAATCGGCCTGGGCTGGCTCGCCGCGGGCATGGCGTATTTGCTGTGCCTGACGCGCGGCCTGCGCAAAGCCGTGCCCACGGTTCAATTCGACAACAGCGAGACTTGAGCGAAGGCGGGCGCCCCACGCCCGCCCCCGCCTAAAATGACATGGCAATCATCAGCTATGCTCATACTCTTGCGCCTCGGTTTCATTAGCCACAGAATGCATGGCATACATCCCCCGGAGCCGGCATGAACACCCTCGCAACCCCTCAACTGGACACCATTCCGCAACGCATCGCCGCCCTGCGCGCCGCCATGAAGAACGCCGGAGTCGACGCCTGTCTGGTGCCCTCGTCCGATCCCCACCTGTCGGAGTATCTGCCGGCGCGCTGGCAAGCCCGCCAATGGCTGTCCGGCTTCACCGGCTCCATGGGCACGCTGATCGTCACCCACAACTTCGCAGGCGTCTGGGCCGACAGCCGGTACTGGGTGCAAGCCGAAGCCGAACTGGCCGGCAGCGGCATTCAGCTGGTCAAGATCGTCAGCGCAGCCAGCGCCGACCACCTTGGCTGGATCTCCAAGACGCTGAGCGCCGGCCAGACGCTGTCGGTGGACGGCGATTCGCTGGGCCTGGCCGCTGCCAAAGCGCTGCAAGCCGCGCTGGAACAGGCTGGCGCTCGCTTGCGCACCGACCTGGATCTGATAGACGTCATCAACCCGCAGCGCCCCCCGCTGCCGGATGCGCCGGTGTATCAACATGAGGCGGCGTTCGCGCCGCAAAGCCGCGCGGACAAGCTGGCGCGCTTGCGCGCCGCCATGGCGGAAGCCGGCGCCGATTGGCACTTCCTGTCCACGCTGGACGACATCGCCTGGAGCTTCAATCTGCGCGGCAGCGACGTCAACTACAACCCGGTGTTCATCAGCCATGCGCTGCTGGGCCGGCAACAGGCCATCCTCTTCGTCGGCGAAGGCAAGGTTTCCGCCGAACTGCGCGCCCAACTGGCGGCCGACGGCGTCGAAGTCCAGCCCTACGCCCAGGCCAAGCCGGCGCTCGGCGCGCTGCCGGCCGGCGCCAGCCTGCTGCTGGACCCGCGCCGCGTCACCCTGGGCTTGCGCCAGGCGGTTAATCCGGCAGCCCGCGTGATCGAGGCGATCAATCCCAGCACCTTGTTCAAATCCTGCAAAACGCCGGAAGAAGCCGCTCACATCCGCGGTGCGATGGAGCAGGACGGCGCGGCGCTGTGCGAGTTCTTCGCCTGGTTCGAAAGCGAAGTTAACCGCAGCCGCGTCACCGAGCTGACCATAGACGCGGAAATCACCGCCGCGCGCGCGCGTCGCCCCGGCTTCGTGTCGCCCAGTTTCGGCACCATCGCAGGCTTCAACGCCAACGGCGCACTGCCGCACTACCACGCCACCGAGGCCGCCCACAGCGAAATCAAGGGCGACGGCCTGCTGCTGATCGACTCAGGCGGTCAATACCTGGGCGGCACCACCGACATCACCCGGGTGCTGGCGGTCGGCACGCCGTCCGCCGAGCAAAAGCGCGACTTCACCCTGGTTCTAAAAGGCACCATAGGCCTGTCCATGGCGCATTTCCCGCGCGGCACCCTGTCGCCGATGCTGGACGCTCTGGCGCGCGCGCCGCTGTGGCAGCACGACATCGACTTCGGCCACGGCACCGGCCACGGCGTCGGCTACTTCCTCAATGTTCACGAAGGCCCGCAGAGCATTTCCCGCGCGGTGCCGGACGCCAATATGGCGATGCAGGAAGGCATGGTCACCTCGATCGAACCCGGCGTCTACCGGCCCGGCCGCTGGGGCGTGCGCATAGAGAACCTGGTGCTGAACGTGGCCTCGTCGCAAAATGAATTCGGCGACTTCCTGCGCTTCGAAACCCTGACCCTATGCCCTATCGACACCCGCTGCCTGGACTTCAACCTGCTGTCCCGCGCCGAGGTGGACTGGCTGAACCAGTACCATGCCGAGGTGCGCGCGCGCTTGCTGCCGCTGGTGGACGGCGCGGCGCGCGAATGGCTGCTGGCCAATACTGAAACCATCTAGACCCCTCGCTGCCCGGGCGCTCCCGCGCCTGGGCCATTCACATGCTTGATAGACTCAACGACCTACGCCTCTTCCTTGACGCCGCCCAACTGGGCAGTTTCTCCGCCGCCGGCCGCAAGCAGGGCCTATCCCCCGCCGCCGCCAGCGCCTGCATCCAGCGGCTGGAAGCGGCGCTGGGCAGCCGCTTGTTCCAACGCACCACTCGCCAACTGCGGCTGACCGAGGCAGGAGAAATCTTCCGCGACCACTGCCAGCGCGCGCTGGACACCCTGCAGCAAGGCCAGGACAGGCTGCAGCGGGAACAAAGCGAACTCAGCGGCCTGATCCGGCTGTCAGCGCCGTCGGATCTGGGCCGACACGCCTTGCTGGACTGCCTGGACGAATTCCGCCGCCTGCATCCGGCGGTGCATTTCGCCTTGCAACTGGACGACACCCCGGCCGATTTGATCGGCGAAGACATCGACATCGCCATCCGCTACGGCCAGCCGGCGGACAGCAGCCTGATCGCGCGCGAACTGGCCGCCAGCCGCCGCGTGGTCTGCGCCGCGCCGGCGCTGCTCGCGCGCACCGGCACGCCCCGCCATCCGCGGCAGCTGGCCGAACTGCCGACGCTGACCCTGGTCACCGGCGACGGGCCGATGCATGAATGGCCTTACCGCGAGCACGGACAGCGCCGCGCGCTGCGGCTGGAACGCGCGCAGCAGAGCAACGACGGCGAGGTGATCCGCCGCTGGGCGCTGCAAGGCCAGGGCTTCGCCTACAAATCGCTGCTGGACATCGCCGACGATCTGCGCCAAGGCCGCCTGCTCACGGTGCTGGACGAGTACTTCACCGACAGCGCGCCGCTGCACCTGCTTTACCCCGTCCAGCGCGGCCAACCGCTGCGCATCCGCCGGCTGATCGACTTCCTGCGCGAGCGGCTGTCGGCGCTGCCGGCTACCGCCCTGCTGCCGGAGGCCGGCTCCCAATTGTAAAAAAACCGCGGCGCGGCCAATGGCCGTTCCGCGGTTTTAGGGTGCGTCTCATGGTTCGGCGGCTCAGTCCGCCGGCACCTTGTCCGCCTGCAGCGCGAAGCGCGCGATCTCGTCCTTGCGCATGAAGGCGACGCCGGCATGGCTCTGCGCGTAGCGGATGAATTGCTCCAAGGCCTTGACCCGCGCCGGCGAGCCGGAAATGCGGTCGTGGGTGCTGATCGACATCATCCGCCGCCGCGAACCGGCCTCTGCATACAGCACGTCAAACTCAGCCTTCAAATCGGACAGGTAAGCCTCGTTGCTCAAAGCCGGCGAATCAAAACGCACGATGTCGTTGTTGCGCAAGGTATAAGGCACCACCACGAAGGGCTTGCCCTTGACCGGCACCGTGAACGGCTCGTCTCGGCTGACGTTGTCGATGTGATAGAGAAAGCCCAGTTGCTGCAGAATGCCCAGGGTATTGGGCGTGCCGCGCAGCCAGAAGGCGTTGAAGCCCACCGGACGCGCGCCGGTGGCGCGCTCTATGCTGGCGATATTGGCGCGATAGGCCGCCTCTTCCTGCTCCGGCGTCATCGAGTACTGCGGTTCCCAGGTCTGGCCGTGCGCCGCCGCTTCATGGCCTCGCGCCACGATCTCGCGCGCCAGCTGCGGGCTGCGATCCACCGCCTGCCCCACCATGTGCGAAGTCACCTTCACGCCGGTGCGATCCCACAGGTCCAACAACCGCGGAATGCCCTCCTTGACGCCGTAGTCGTACCAGCTTTGCATCGGCAAGTCCGCGTACTTGGGGTCCAGCGGTGGAAACGGCCCGCTGGCGCCGCGCTCCGGCTGCGCGCCGGCCTCGAACTGCATGGAAATCGAAATCGCCAGGCGCGCGCCGTTCGGCCAGAAGGCGCCGCCGCTTGCTGTGTTTGCCGTCATCTTGCTTGCTCCAGTCGCCGCCAGCGCCGCGCCGTGCGCCAGCATCAGCGCGGTGCCGCCCGCGGCCGCGCCGGCCAGGAACTGGCGACGATTGATGGGTAGGGTATCGGACATCTCAAGTCCTCTTGTTCTCTTCGGCGCGGCCTACAACAAGGCCCCGCCCTCCACGTCCAGCACCGAGCCGGAGATGAAACCATTGGTCATCGCCAACAGATAGGCTTGCGCCAGTTCCGGCGGCTGGCCGACGCGGCCGACGGGCAGGCCCTGCCCGATGCGCGCCAGCGTCGCCTGGCGCGCGGCCGAGCCGGCTTCGCCCCACAACTCGGTGTCCACCACGCCGGGGCTGACCACGTTGACGCGGCGCGGCGCCAGTTCCTTGGCCAGATTCTTGGCCGCCGCCTCCAGCGCGGCGTTGACCGTGCTCTTCAGCAAGCCGCCGCTGGAATACTTGCGCGCCAACAAGCCGGAGGTGAAGGTCACCGACGCCCGCTCCGTCAGATAAGGCAAGGCTTCGCGCACCGCCAGCAGGCTGCCGAACAGCTTGACGTCGAAAGTCTGCCGCAACGCTACCTCGCTCAGCTCGGCCAGCGCCGGCGCGCCAACCCGCGCGCCGGCGGTCAGCACCAAGTGATCGATGCGGCCGATGTCTGCGAAGGCCCGGGCCAATGTCAGACTGTCGGTCATGTCCGCCTGAATCCCCTCGCGGTCCTCCTCGGATTGGACGGTACGCCCCAGCACATAGACCCGAGCGCCGGCCGCAACGGCCGCGTCCGCCACCGCCCGGCCGATGCCGGAGCCGCCGCCCAGCACCGCCACGGTCTGGCCGTGGAAAGAAAAGGCCGCCGCGTTCATGGCTTCACCACGCCCAATTGCTGCATCAGGGTCAGATTGTCTTCCAGGTGCCAGTTCTCGGCGATGCGGCCGTTCTTGACCCGGTAGAGGTCGAAAGCCTGGAATTCCACCGGCTGGCCCTGGCCTTGCACGTCGCCGAAGCGGCCGCTGAAATGGCCCTGGAAATGCAGGCGCAACGCGACGCGGTCGCCGGCCAGCACCATATCGGTAACGTCCACCTTCAAATCCGGCACCGCGGCGCGGAACTGGCGCGAAGCCTGCAAGGGGCCGGCCACGCCCTGCTGGCGGCCAGCGGGCAAGGTGCGGTCGACAAAGTCGGGGTCCAACGCCAGCTCGGCGTAGCGCGGATCGCCGCTGTTCCAGAACGCAGCGTAGCGCAGCGCGGCCAGTTTCATCGCCGCCGCGCTGCCGGCCGGGCGGTCAGCCCACACTCTCGCGGGCTGCGGCAGGTTTTCCGCCGCGCCGGCGAAGGCCGCGGACAAGGCCAGGCCGAAGCCCAGCGCCAAGGTCAAAGCTTTCATCATCGTCTCCCGATTGCGGCGTCGCCAACACAGCGACACCGGACCAGCACATTGTGTCGCCGGCCATGGGATTTGATAATTGGCTCTATATTTGTATGATCTGCTTGTTCAATTTGAAAATAGGCGTAAAAAAAGGCGAAGCTCCAGCGCTTCGCCTTTCTCAAAGAAGCTGTTTACGCAGGTTCTTAGCCGCCGGTGCCGCCCACGGTCAGCCCGCCGTCTATGCGCAGCGTGGGCTGGCCCACGCCCACCGGCACGCTCTGCCCTTCCTTGCCGCAAACGCCCACGCCCTGATCCAGCTGCAGATCGCTGCCTATCATGCTGACGTAGTTGAGCACGTCGGGACCGTTGCCTATCAGGGTAGCGCCCTTGACCGGGTAGCTAAGCTTGCCGTTTTCGATGCGCCAGGCTTCCGACGCCGAGAACACGAACTTGCCGCTGGTGATGTCCACCTGACCGCCGCCAAAGTTGACCGCGTACAGGCCATCCTTGACCGAGGCGATGATTTCCTGCGGATCGTGCTGGCCGGCCAACATATAGGTGTTGGTCATCCGCGGCATCGGAATATGGGCGTAGGACTCGCGGCGGCCATTGCCGGTGGCGCCCACCTGCATCAGCCGCGAATTCATCGCGTCCTGCATATAGCCCTTAAGCACGCCGTCCTCTATCAGCACGGTGCGCTGGGTGGGATTGCCCTCGTCGTCTATCGCCAGCGAGCCGCGGCGCTCCTCCATGACCCCGTCATCGACCACCGTGACGCCCGGCGCCGCCACACGCTGGCCGATCTTGCCGGAGAAGGCGGAAGTGCCCTTGCGGTTGAAGTCGCCTTCCAGACCATGGCCTATCGCCTCGTGCAACAGCACGCCGGGCCAGCCCGGGCCCAACACCACGGTCATCTGCCCCGCCGGCGCCGGACGCGAGTCCAGGTTGGTCAAGGCCTGATGCACCGCCTGGCGCGCGTAGCGCTCCAACACCTCGTCGTCGAAGTAGGCCAGGTCGAAGCGACCGCCGCCGCCGCTGGAGCCCTGCTCGCGGCGGCCGTTTTGCTCGGCGATCACCATCACCGACACCCGCACCAGCGGCCTCACATCAGCCGCGCGCACGCCGTCGTGGCGCGCCACGTAAACCACATCGTATTCGCTGGCCATGCCGGCCATCACCTGGATCACCCGCGGGTCCAGCGCCCGGGCCATCCGTTCCACCTTTTCCAGCAAGGCCACCTTGGCCGCCGCCTCCAGACTGTGACAAGGGTCCAGCGCCGGATACAGCGGTTTAGGCGCTCGCAGCGTTTGCCGTCCGGCGGAACCGTCGCCGCCCGCCTGGCCGATGGCGCGCACCGCGTCGGCGGAACGGCTCAGCGCTTCCAGGCTGATGGCGTCGGAATACGCGAAGGCGGTCTTGTCGCCAGCCACGGCGCGCACGCCCACGCCTTGATCAATGCTGAAACTGCCGGACTTGACGATACCCTCTTCCAGGCTCCAGGCCTCGCTGCGGGTGTATTGAAAATAGAGGTCGGCGTAATCGATGGCGTGGTGGCGCATGCGCGCCAGCGTGGCCTCCAAAGCCGCCTCGTCCAGGCCGTAAGGCTTGAGCAGCAGGCTGTCTGCCGCGGAGAAAGCATCTTGCATAATGTCGGGTTCTTTCACGCGAGTACGCGGTGCGCCAGCGCCGGCAGGCGGGTGCGCACCGACTGGATCAATGTCGGGTCTATTTCGGCGAGGATCACGCCCTCGCCCTTGTCTATTTCCGCCAGCACGCGCCCCCACGGATCGATAATCATCGAATGGCCGTGGGTCTTGCGGCCGTTGTCGTGTTCTCCGCCCTGCGCGGAGGCCAGCACATAGCTCTGGTTCTCGATCGCGCGCGCGCGCAGCAGCGGCTCCCAATGCGCCTCGCCGGTGGTGGCGGTGAAGGCCGCCGGCAGAATCATCAGATCATAGGGCGACAGCTGGCGGAACAGCTCGGGGAAACGCAGATCGTAGCAGATACCGAAGGCCATCTCGGCAAAGCCGAGGTCCGCCTTCACCGGCTGCTCGCCCGGCCGGATGGTATTGGATTCGCAATACGTCTCTCCCAGGCCGGAAAAGCCGAACAGGTGGATCTTGTCGTAGCGGGCCCGTACCTCGCCATTCGGGTCGAACAGCAAGGTGGTGTTCAGCACCCTCTGCGGCTCCGGGCTGCGCAAGGGCACGGTGCCGGCCGCCAGCCACACGCCGTTCTCGCTCGCCATCCGCGCCAGCGCCCGCTGGATGGGGCCGTCGCCGTAGGCCTCGCACACAGCCACCTTGTCGGTTTCCTGTTTTCCCATCAGGCAAAAGTACTCGGGCAAGACCACCAGCCGCGCGCCTTTGGCGGCGGCTTCCGCGACCCAATCCGCGGCGCGCTGCAAATTGGCCGTCACGTCGGAGCCGGACACCATCTGCACCGCCGCCGCCAGGAATTTTTGCTTCATGGTTTTCCCCCTTTGTTCTGATGTATCGGACCGATCGCCGTGCGCACCACTTTAGGATCCCGCAGCGAACCGCTCACTTCGTAATCCACCGACAAGATGCGTCCCACCGGATCGCGCAGCACTTTCTGCGCCGCCAGCGTGGCGATGCCCACCACCGGATTGAGCAAGGCCGCGCCCGCCGCCAACGCCACGCTTTCCGCCAAGCGCGGCATCACATGAACTTTCAGCGTCTGGGTTTCCTTGCCCAGATCCAGCTCTCCGGAAATCGCCACGTCGGCGCCCGGCCCCTTCATTTCCACCTTGGGAGACGTGAACAGGCCGTTCCGCGCCTGCGCCTCGCCTTTCAGGCTATCAAAGGCGAAACCGTCGCTGAACACATCGGTGAAGTCCAAACGGATGCGACGCGGCAGCGATTGCAAACTGAGCGCGCCCAACAGCTTGACCACACCCGGGTCCACTTTGGCGAAGCGCCCATCCTTGAAGTCTAGCGCCAATTCGCCGGACACCTTGGCCAAATCCAGATCGCCCAAGCCCCCGGGCCAATTCAAGCGGCCGCTGAGCGAGCCTTGGCCGTTGCGGAAAATCTCGCCCTGGCCCAGCCGCGCCAGCAGCTTGCCGGCGTCGCTGACATTCAATTCAAAACGGGCGTCGACATTGCCGGCGCCGCGCGCATCCGAACGCACCGTGGCTTTCAGCGTGCCGTCGTTGGTCGTCAGCCGCAACGGCGCCATCTGCCAGACGCTGCCGTCGCGACGCGCTTCCAGTTCCAGCCGCCCCACCGAGCGCCCCTGCAACACCAATTCGCCAACGCGTACCTTCATCTCTGGCAGCCTGCGGTTCAGCATTGAGGTCTCGCCGCCGGACTTGGCCTCGGTCGCGCCCTCCTTCTTGTCCGCCGGCAACGTCAAGGCCAGCCGGCTCAGATTGGCTTGCAACAAACCGTTGCCTTCCGGCCGATAGCTGGCGTCGCCGCTCATCTCGTTAGAGCGTAGCTGTATGGTCCAAGCCTTGGACAATTCACGGTTGCCCAGCCGGGCATTGACCTTGTGCAGGCTCAGGCCCGGCAATACCAACTCCGGCGTTTCCAACTCCAGCTGCAAGGCAGGCAAAGCCGACAAGGCTCCCGGCCCGCCGCCTCCGCTGGATTGCGCTGCGCCGTCCGCCAGTTTCAACCAATCATCCAACACCACCCTGGGCTGCGCCACCCGCACCGTCAGCCCGGACGCCGCCGGCTCGCCCGGCGCGCGTCCCACGCCCAAGGCGCCGGCCTGCAAGTCGCCGTGCTCGTTCAAACGCAAGCGTCCGCCTAGCATGCCGTCCAGGCTGAAATCCAGCCGCAGGGTCTGCGCGCCGCGCATCTGCTGCGGCCGCAACTGTAGTTGCAGCGGCAAAGCCGTCGCCGCGGCCTTGGCCAAGGGCGGCGGCAAGTCGAAGGCGGTGCCCTGCAGGTCCGAGGCCACCGTCAGGCTCTCAAGACCTTGCTTGACGACGAACTGCGCGCGATAGCCGGACTTGCCCGCCGCTTGCTCCGCCAGGGCTGGCAGATATTGCTTCAATACTTGGCGAGAATCAGCCTGGCCTGCCAGTTCAAAACGCATGCGCTTGTCGGCTCCGGTGCTGGCCTTCAACTGGAACGCGCCGCCGAAGCTGCTGAACTGCAGGCCGGGGCTGTCCACGCCGCGCTCGGTGAAGGTCAACCGGCCGCGGGCCTTGCTCAGCGGCGGAATCGGCAAGGATTTGAATTGCAGGGCGTTGTCGGCGAAATGAAGATCGCCGCGCACCCCCACGCCCTGCTCGCCCGCCAGCGGTATCGCCAGCTTCAGGTCCAGGCTGGCATTCCCGCCGGCTTCGATCTGGCCGGTAAAACCGTCCAGCCAGCCGTCTACCGGGCTTTGCGTGGTGAAGGCCAGCATGCGCTGCAGGCGGTCGGCCGCGCGGCCCTCCACCGCCAGCATCGGCACGTCGGCGCCCAGATTGTTTATCACCGCCTTGACGCCGCTCAGCGGCACGCCCACCGTCGTGGCGCGGCGCGCGTTCACTTCCATCCGCTCGTTGCGGAACAGCAGTTGGGCGTCGATGTCGTCGATGCGAGGCCAGCCGGGCTGGTAACTGAGGCGCGCCCGTTCCACCTCGGCCTCCACCAGAAACTCGCCGCCCTTGCCGCCCGCAAAAGGGAACTGGTCCAGATCGCCGCGCAGCTTCATCGTAGCCTGACGCAGCTGCCCGCCTTGCAAGGCCTGGCGCAGCCAGCGCAAAGTGTGCTCGCCCACTTCATGCGGCAGGTACTCCGCCACCCTGGCCGCCGGCACCCCGGCGATGCTGGCGCGCAGATCCGCGATGCCTGCGCCGCCTCCCTGATGCCGATAGCTGCCTTGCAGGCTGCCGGATAGATCCGCGTTGGAGAAGGCGACCTGACGGAAGTCCAAAGCCACCGCCTGCCCCTGCCGCTGCCAGCCCACATCGGCGGTCAGCTTGTCGAAAGCCAGCGGCGAGACGAACACCGACGGATAGCTGACCTGGGACTTCCCGGTATCCAACTGCAAACGGCCGCCCTTTTCATCAAAGCTGATCGCGCCGCTGACCCCGGCCACGCCGGGCAGTTCGTCAAACGGCTGCCAGGCCAGCTTTTCAAAACGGGACTTGAGTTTGAAGGCCCTGGGCGCTTCCAGCGCGCCTTTCCAGCTGACGGTCAGATCGCGCAAGGCGCCGCTGGGCGAAAAGCGCGCGAACAGCGGGTTGCGATCAGCGCCCAGCGCGTGGATGAAGGGCGTTAGATGGCTGAGGTCGACGTTGTCCAGCGTCAGTTGTCCGAAGCCCTGCTCGCCGTAGCGCCACTCGCCGTCGATATTGGAGTTGTCGAAAGCCAGCCCGCTGGCGCTGGCCAGGCTCAGCCGGCTGGCCTTGACCTTATAGCTGCCGCTGAGCTGACGCGTCAGTTGCAACTCGCCTTGCAGACGCGGCAACACCAGTTCGTGCGAATCCGGGGGCGTGTAGGCGGCGTCGTGGACGTTGACGCTGGCTTTCAAGGCGTCGATGGCGCCGTCGGAGAAGGACATTTCCACCGTGCCGCTGCCCTCTCCGCTGCGCAGCATGCCCAGCTGCTGCAAATAGCGCGTCCACGAACCCGCCCGGGCGCCGTCCAGCGCCACTTTGATCGAGCCCGACCACTGCTGCCAGGCGGCGATGTCGTCGCCGCGCCAGGCAGCGGTCAAATCGAAACCCTTGCCCAGTGACGCCGCCGGCTGGCCGGAAAGCTTCAGTCCGTGGCCGAACAGACCCGCGCTCAGTTTGAGCTGGCCCTGACTCAGGTCCAGCCTCGGCAGCCCCAGCAGTTCATCCTGCCAGCTCAGCCGCGCATCGATGATCTCCAGGCTGGACTGGCGCAGCAGCCAGTTGCCAAGACCGCTGCCCGCGGGGCCGGAACTCAGGTCGAAGCCGTTGAGATAGATCACGCCCTGCCGCGAACGCAGCAGTTCTACCGCCGGCCCCTTGACCACCACGCTGGACAAGCGCGGCTCCAGCGCCAGCAGTGAACGCCACGACGGTTCCAGCGATACCTGGAGCAAGGTCAGCGCCTTGCCGTCCTGCGGATTGGCGATGGTGACACCGCCCAGTTCAAAGCGCGGACCGACGGTCAGCCACTCACCGGACAGGGCCGCCACCTGCACCGGCCGTCCCAGCGACTGACTCAGATAACGCTCCAGCGGCTGGCGAAACTGGTTCAGATTGGGCAATAACCAAAAAGTGAACGCGCAAAAAGCCGCCAGCAGCAGCGTCAAGGCGGTGGCGACGGCCATTCCCAACAGCGCACAGGTCCGTTTCAGGACCTTGACCACATGGATATGGGACAGAACGGAGAATAGCTTTTCCAAATGCGGCAAACCGTTACAATGTGGCCATCAAGAATTGACATGCCGTAGGGGCCTATTATGCCAGCAAACACGGCCGCTGCCATTGCCCGCAGCCGCGAGTTCTCTCACTATCTGCAACGTTTGCTGACCGCCCAGCCCGCCGAGCTGGCCAGGCTGGAAAGCCGGCTGAGCCACCGCTTCGACGCCGCGGAGATGAACGCCTTCGCCGATTGGGAAGCGCTGACCGATGCCGAAAGACTGGCCCCGGCGCTGCGGCGGCTGCGGCAGGCGGTGGTGGCGCGGCTGATCTGCCGCGACCTCAACGGCCTGGCGGATCTGGACGAGGTGGTATCCACCATTAGCGCGCTGGCCGATTTCGCCGTCCAACGGGCCCTGGCCTCCGCGCGCGCCGGCCTCGCCCACTACGGGGAGCCGATAGGCGAGGACAGCGGCGAGGTTCAGCAACTGATCGTCATCGGCATGGGCAAACTGGGCGGAGGCGAGCTCAACGTCAGTTCCGACATCGATCTGATCTTCATCTACCCGGAAAGCGGCGACACCGACGGCGCCTCCCGCGGCGGCCGCTCCATCAGCAACCACGAATACTTCACCCAGGTGGGCAAGCGGCTGATCGCCCTGCTCAACGACGTCACCGCCGATGGCCAGGTATTCCGCGTCGACATGCGGCTGCGGCCCTACGGCGATTCCGGCCCGCTGGCGATGAGCTTCGCCGCCCTGGAAAACTACCTGCTGAGCCAGGGCCGGGAATGGGAACGCTACGCCTGGATCAAGGCCAGGCCGCTCAGCGGCGACGCGGCGGCGCTGGCCGACACGGCGCGCCCCTTCGTTTACCGCAAATACCTGGATTACAGCGCCTACGGCGCGATGCGCGACCTGCACGCGCAAATCCGCCGCGAAGTGGCCCGCCGCGATAGGGCTGAAAACATCAAACTGGGACCGGGCGGCATCCGCGAAGTCGAATTCATCGCACAAGTATTCCAGCTGATACGCGGCGGCCGCGACCGCAGCCTACAACTGCGCGGCACCCGCGAAACCTTGCGCCGGCTGGGCGAGCTGCGGCTGTTGGAGCCCGCCGCCGTCGACGAACTCCTGCAGGCTTACGCCTTCCTGCGCAATCTGGAACATCGGCTGCAATACCTGGACGACCAGCAAACCCAAACCCTGCCCGCCGGCGCCGACAACCGCGCCCGCATCGCCGCCAGCATGGGCTGCGCCGACTGGGACCAGTTCATGAACCGGCTTAACCAGCAGCGCCGCAAAGTCACCCGCCACTTCGAGCAAGTGTTCATCCTGCCCACCGAGGGCGCTACCGACCACCCCTTGGCCGATCTGTGGCGCGACATCGCAGACGAGTTGCCGGTGGAGCGGCTGCGGCGGATGAGCTTCGCCGAACCGGAACAAGTGGCGCGCCAGTTGCAAAGCCTGGCCCAAGGACAGCGCTACCAGCAGATGCCGTTAAACGGCCGCAAGCAGTTCGACCAGCTGATGCCCGCCTTGATCGAGGTCGCCTCCCGCTTCGACAACGCCGATGCCACGCTGACGCGCATCATCGCCTTGATGGAGGCGATCAGCCGCCGCGCATCCTACCTGGCGCTGCTGACCGAATACCCGCAAACCCTGCAACGGCTCGCCTCGCTTTATTCGTCCAGCGCCTGGGTCTCCGGCTACCTGACCCGCCATCCCATCCTGCTGGACGAACTGCTGGACGCGCGCGTGCTCTACGCCACGCCGGACTGGCCACAACTGGCGGAACAGTTGGAACAACAGCTGCGCCAGGCCGACGGCGACGTGGAAGCCAAGATGGACGCGCTGCGCCACTTCCAGCACGCGCAATCCTTCCGCCTGGTGGCGCAGGATTTGGCCGGCATGTGGACGGTGGAGGCGCTGTCCGACCAGCTTTCGCTGCTGGCCGACATCGTGCTGGCCGCCACGCTGCGCCACGCCTGGCTAGACATCCCCAGCCGCCACTGCGACACGCCGCGTTTCGCCATCATCGGCTACGGCAAGCTGGGCGGCAAAGAGCTGGGCTACGCTTCGGACCTGGACCTGATCTTCCTCTACGACGACGAGCACCCGGACGCCGCCGAACTGTACTCGCGGCTGGCGCGCAAAATGTCCACCTGGCTGACCAGCGCCACCGCCGCCGGCGTGCTCTACGACATCGACCTGCGGCTGCGCCCCAACGGCGCCAGCGGCCTGCTGGTCAGCTCGGTCAATGCCTTCCGCCAATACCAGGAACAGCAGGCATGGGTCTGGGAACACCAGGCGCTGACCCGCGCCCGCTACGTGGCAGGCGACGCAGACGTCGGCGCCCAATTCGAACAGGAACGCCACGCCATCCTTACCCGCCGGCGCGAGCTTAGCGTGCTGCGCGACGAAGTGCTGGCGATGCGCCAACGCATGCTGGACAGCCACCCCGCCCGCGACGAAGACCCGAAAAACGCGCGCGGCGGCATCATAGACATCGAATTCATCGTCCAATACCTGATCCTGGCCCATGCCCACGCGCTCCCGGCGCTGACCGCCAACGCCGGCAATATCGCCTTGTTGGCCACAGCAGCCGAGGCCGGACTGATCCCCGCCGCCGACGCCGAAGCGGCGCGCAACGCCTATCGTCACTATCGCCGGCTCCAGCACGCCGCCCGGCTCAACGAAAAGCAGACCGTGACGCCGGACGCGGCTTTGCAGCAGGACTACAGCCTATGCCGATCGCTGTGGCGGCTCGTATTCGAGCAAGCGCTCAATTTTTCCTGACAAACGGTTCACAGCGTCATAAGGGCGAGATAAACTCATTGGATACGGTCGGACAAGATCCGACCCTATCCGCAAAGCGAAAACACAATATTGGAGAACACCAAGATGTCGATGGCTGATCGTGACGGAAAAATCTGGTATGACGGCGAACTGGTGGACTGGCGCGACGCCACCACCCACGTTCTGACCCACACCCTGCATTACGGCATGGGCGTGTTCGAAGGCGTGCGCGCTTACGAAACCCCCAGGGGTCCGGCCATCTTCCGTTTGGAAGACCACACCGCGCGACTGTTCCGCTCCGCCAAGATCCTGGGCATGGCGCTGCCGTTCACGCCGGAACAGATCAGCCAGGCTCACCTGGACGTGGTCAAAGCCAACGGCCTCAAGTCCTGCTATTTCCGCCCCATGGCCTTCTACGGTTCCGGAAAACTGGGCGTGGCGCCGCTGAAGAACGATGTCCGCGTAATCGTGGCCGCCTGGCCCTGGGGCGCCTACCTGGGCGACGAAGGCCTGGAAAAAGGCATCCGCGTGAAGACCTCCTCCTTCACCCGCCACCACGTCAACATCACCATGTGCAAGGCCAAGGCCAACGGCAACTACATGAACTCCATCCTGGCCAACAACGAAGCCACCGCCGACGGCTACGACGAGGCCTTGTTGCTGGATGTGGACGGTTTCGTGGCGGAAGGTTCCGGCGAAAACATTTTCATCATCCGCAAGGGCAAACTGTACACTCCTGACCTGACCAGCGCGTTGGAAGGCATCACCCGCGACACCGTGGTGCAGATCTCCAAGGAAATGGGACTGGAACTGATAGAAAAGCGCATCACCCGCGATGAAGTCTACAGCGCGGACGAAGCCTTCTTCACCGGCACCGCCGCCGAAGTCACCCCTATCCGCGAGCTCGACAGACGCGCGATCGGCGACGGCAATCGTGGTACCATCACCGCCGAAATCCAGAAGCGCTACTTCGACATCGTCAAAGGACTGGATGCCGAACACCAGCACTGGCTGACCTACGTCAACTAAGCAAGACGAGCCGCCCGCGCGGCGGCTCCGCAAGGAATACAGAATGGCTGAACAGAAAGAAAACACTCAACGCGTGATCGAAGTCACCCAGCACGACCTGCCGCTGCATTGCCCGATGCCGGACATGGTGTCCTGGAACTCCCACCCGCGCGTGTTCCTGCCCGTGCACAAGACCGGCGAAGCGCTGTGCCCCTATTGCGGCACCCGCTACAAACTGAACGGTCCGGCAGGCGGCCACCACTGAGCCTGGCCCCGCGCCGGCAACGCAGCTAAGGTGTGGCGCGAGCCGCACCTTTTTTGCTTGCCCGGCCGCCTCCGTCTGCAAACCCAAGCCGGGCCGCCGCGACCCGGTTTCGGTTTGCAATCGGAACATCTGCAATGAAGAAGAAAATCCTCGTCATCGGCCCCTCTTGGGTCGGCGACAGCGTCATGGCGCAACCGCTGTACCAAAGGCTGCACCAACGCCACCCCAATCTAGAGTTGCACGTATTCGCGCCGGCCTGGACCCTGCCGCTGCTGGCGCGGATGCCGGAAGTGGCCAAGGCCCACCTCAACCCCTTCGGCCACGGCGCCCTGCGCCTGGGCGAACGCTGGAAGGTGGCCCGCCAGCTGGCGGCCGAACGCTTCGACCAAGCCATCGTGCTGCCCAACTCGCTGAAATCCGCCTTGATCCCTCTGTTCGCCGGCATCCCCTTGCGCACCGGCTTCCTAGGCGAATCGCGCTACTGGATTCTCAACGACGCGCGCGAACTGGACGAACAGGCGCTGCCGATGATGGTGGAACGCTTTTGCGCGCTGGCCGAAGACAAAGGCGCGCCGCTGCCGCGGCCGCTCAGCCATCCTCGGCTGGCGCTGACCAATGCCAGCCAGCAAGCGGCGCTGGACAAACTTAAGCTCGACGCCAGCCGCCCTGCGGTCGCCTTCTGCCCCGGCGCCGAGTACGGCCCGGCCAAACGCTGGCCGGCCCGACACTTCGCCCAGCTGGCGCGCCGCTTCGACGCCGCCGGCTACGCGGTATGGTTGTTCGGCTCCGGCAAGGACCGCGAAGTGGGCGACGACATCAGCCGCCTCTCCGGCGGCCTGGCCGTCAACCTTTGCGGCGCCACCGGCCTGGAAGAAGCGATAGACCTGATCGGCCTGACCCGGCTCGCCGTCTGCAACGATTCCGGCCTGATGCATGTGGCTGCGGCGCTGGACAAACCGCTGGTGGCGCTGTACGGCTCCTCCAGCCCCGATTTCACGCCGCCGTTGTCGACGCGGGCCGCCATCGTCTCCCTCAACCTGGACTGCAGCCCCTGTTTCGAGCGGACCTGTCCTTACGGTCATACCGATTGCCTGGAAAAAATGGAGCCGGATCGGGTCTGGCAAGCCGCGCTTCCGCTGCTGCCCGTCCACTCCCAAGAAAAAACACAATAATGAGCACAGACAATACCGCACCCGTCGAAGAAAACAGCCGCCGCATGGAACTGATCCGCGCCGCGGCGATACTGTTCCGCGACCAGGGCTACGAACGCACCACAGTGCGCGACCTGGGCAACGCGGTCGGCATGCAATCCGGCAGCCTGTTCTACCACTTCCGCACCAAGGAAGAAATCCTGGTCGCGGTGATGGCCCTGGGCATCACCAGCACCACCGAGCAATTAAAGCGCGCCCTGGACGAAGCCGGATCGCCACGAGCCAAGCTGGCCGCGCTGTTCCGCGTCCATCTCAATTCTCTGCTGGGGGACAATCAGGCGGCGCTGGAAGTGATGCTGTACGAATGGCGCAGCGTGTCCGCTGCCGCCAGGCCCGGCCTGATCGTGCTGCGTGACCGCTACGAAGCGCTTTGGCAACAAGCGCTGGACGAGGCCGCCGCCGCCGGACTGGTCAAACCCGACACCGCGCTGCTGCGCCGCACCTTGCTGGGCAGCCTGCATTGGTCGGTGCAGTGGTACCGCTCCGAAGGCCCGCTGAGCGTGGATCAGCTGGCCGAACGCATGTTGGATTTGGTATTACTGCCACAAACCTGACCATTGGACCAGAAAAAATTCGGCAATCCACCGAAAAAGATTCTAGAATCAGCGATATAGGGCAACTGGGCTCTATACCGTCCTGGGCAACGGCAACCACGGTTTGGAGAGAGCGATATGGCAAGCACCGGCAGCATAGGCAGCCTCAACTCTCTGCAGCAATTGCAATCGCTGCAGAACACGCGGCCTGAGCAAAAGACGCTGGAAGAACCGCGGTCCGCCACCCCTGCGGTTTCACAGCAAAACGTCAGCCAGACCGCGGTCCGGCAAAACCCCGACACAGCCCGCGTCGAGCAGCAACTGCAACGTCAGTTGAACACCGCGCAGGCCAATGCCGCGCAAATCCGCAACGGCGACCAGCAACGGGTTAGCCAGGAACAGGCCCAAACCGCCGCCCTGGCCAGCTCAGCCGCTCCGGCCGCCGCGGCCAATGACACCCCGCGGGCTCAACAGCGCGCCGCGGAAACGACAAGCGCCAATCGCGCCGCCAGCGCGCCGCCGGCGACGCCTCCGCGTCCGACCACGGTGCCGGCGGCCAATGAGCAGCAAGCCGCCAACAATCAAGCGGAACAGCAGACCAACCAGACCAACAACAATGCGGTGGCCCGTTCCCAGCAACAGAATGCCAGCGGCCAATTAGCGGTCACTCAGTACCAGACCACCCAGTCCCTGCTGCAGAATAGCCCTTACCGGCCGCGGGTCTCGGAAGTGGCCTGACGCCACCCTCACAAAAAACGGCAATCCCAAAGGATTGCCTTTTTTTTGCCGAACGCGTACTCAGCGTGTAACGCTCCGCAACGCGCGGCAGATCGTGAACAGGTTTTTAGACTTCGCCAGTTTTGCGCCCCGGCCGCCACAACACGTCCGGTTCCCCTGCCTGCCGGTTCAGATAACGCGACAGCACAAACAGCAGGTCGGACAGGCGGTTCAGATAGCGGCGCGCCGCGTCTGACACCGTGTCCTGCTGCGCCAACGCCACCACTGCGCGCTCGGCGCGACGACACACCGATCGGGCTTGGTGCGACAGTGCGGCCGCCCTGCAGCCTCCGGGCAGGATGAACTCTTTCAGCGGCGGCAAATCCTCGTTGAGGAAGGCCACTACAGCCTCCAGCGCCTGCACGTGCTCGGCGCCCAAAGCGCTGTAGCCGGGCACCGCCAGCTCCGAGCCCAGATCGAACAAATCGTGCTGGGTCTCGGACAGCCAGGCTCTGGCCTCGTCCGGCAGCGTTTCCGCCAGCAACACTCCCAGCACCGAGTTCAATTCGTCCACCTCGCCCAACGCGCGGATGCGCAAGCTGTCCTTACCCACCCGGCTGCCGTCCCCCAGACCCGTGCTGCCGTCGTCGCCGGTCCTGGTGACGATATGCGACAATCGATCACTCATCGCGTTTCCCATCCTTTTCAATCTTGCCCAAAGAGTTGATTGTCTGGCGCAGGCTCTCCTTCAAGGCTTCGCCAAACAGCATCTCGTAATCTTCCTTGAGCTGATGCATTACGCCCGACAGCATCTGCTTGGCCTGCAGCTCCAAAGCGTCCTGCAACCACAGCGACAGTTCCACCTTCATCCGCGGCAGCATTTTTTCATACATGGACTGCAGCAAGGCCTGTTCGTCTATCACCGCCACCGTGCCCGGCGGCGCATTCACCGCCTGAGGCGCCATCATCGCGGCGGCCGCGGCGGCCGAAGCCACCTCGGACACCTTCAAGACCTCCACGCCGCGCGCCGTCGCCGCCTCGGAGACCGGCCCCTGTTCCGCCTCGCCCGCCGACGACTCCGCGCCGACGGCAAGCGCCAAGCCTGCGGCTGCCAGCGCCCCGGCTCCCGCCGCCAACTCCGCGGCCCCCATTCCACCCATCTCGGACTCGGACTCAAACACCGTGAGTTCGGGTATCTCGCCCTCGGCCATAGCCGGAGCCAGCGACTCGGGCTCGACATCCTCCAAGAACATTTCCGGCTCGGCCGCTACCGGCTCCGGCATGGCCGCCGTTTCGGTGGTTTGCGGCCCCAGCACGTCCTCCAACAAAGGCTCCGCAGCCGCTTCGGCTTCCGCCGGCTCGGCAAACACAGCGTCCAGCTGCGGAACATCCAGTTCAGCAACTTGTGGCTCCAACGCCTCGTCCCGCACAAACTCTGCCACCGCATCCGCTTCCGCCGGTTCCGCAAACGCAGCGTCCAGATGCGGAACCTCTGATTCGACGACTTTCGGCTCCAGCACTTCTTCC
>NZ_KL543995.1:0-57914 GCF_000711885.1 Chromobacterium haemolyticum DSM 19808 | reverse complement strand
GGAACCTCTGATTCGACGACTTTCGGCTCCAGCACTTCTTCCAGCACAGACTCTGCCGCAGCTTCGGCCTCCGTCTGCTCGGCAAACGCATCGTCCAGCCGCGGAACGTCTAGTTCAGTAACTTGTGGTTCCAACGACTCGTTCAGCACAGACTCTGCCACCGCATCGGCTTCCGCCGGCTCCGCAAACGCAGCGTCAAGATGCGGAACCTCTGATTCGACGACTTTCGGTTCCAGCACTTCTTCCGGCACAGACTCTGCCGCCGCTTCGGCCTCCGTCGGCTCTGCAAACGCAGCGTCCAGATGCGGAACCTCCAGATCTGCAGCTTGCGGCCCCAGCGGCTCGTCCAGCACAGGCTCAGGCACCGCTTCTTTCGCTGGTTCCGCAAATGCGGCATCCAGTTGCGGAACGTCCAGTTCAGCAACTTGTGGTTCCAACGCCTCGTTCAACACAGGCTCAGGCACCGCTTCGGCTTTCGCCGGCTCGGCAAACACTGCATCCATCTGCGGGACGTCCAGATCTGCGGCTTGTAGCTCCAGCGTCTCGTCCAACACAGGTTCGGCCACCGGTGCGGAAAACGCGGAATCCATCATCGGCGCATCCGCCTCAACAGCTTCCGGCATCGCCATGACAGGCTCCGTCCGCCCCCCCGCCAGTGCCTGGTCGATCTCGGCCAGCAAGGGCTCCTCTCCCGGCACGTCAAGCTCAGGGACGGCGGAGGACTCCGGCGAAATCATCCCATCGGGAAACGCCATCTCCGATTCAAACACCGCCTCGGGCGCTACGGCCGGCGCATCATCAAACGCCGGCGCGGGTTCCAGCGCCAACGCGGCCAGTTCATCCGCCTCGGGCGGCGCCAGGAAGGGGTCGGCGGCGTTATCGCCCATAGGCGGCGCAAATGGCTCTGGGCCTTCCGCCGCCGCTTCCGGCGCGCCGACGGATGGGGCCTCGGCGGATTCCGGCCAGACAGGCACGGGTTCTTGCGCCGCGCTCTCCGGCCAACTCGGCAGCAAGCTGTCCACCTGGGTTTCCGGTCCGACTCCGCCGCCCAGCACGCCGGTGGGCAAGCTATCCAAGGAAATGGAAGTGAAAGGCGTCGGCGCGGGCGGCTCGGCGGTTGGCGCCACCGCACCCGGAATCTCTATACCAACGGGTTCCGGCTCAGCGGCCGCAAGCGCGGCGTCCCTTGCCGGCTCAGCTTCGGCCATTAGGGGCTCGGCAACGGGCGCCGAAGCAGGAACCGCCGCCAGCGCCTCTTCCGCGATAGACGCGGGTTCGTCAGCCACGGCCTCCGCTGCTTGCTCCTCGCCGGCCGGCTGCAACAAGAATTCGAAATCACCGGTCTCCGCCGCCGGCGGCTGCGCCGCTTCCGGCGAGGCCGCGGCGGGACTCCAACCTGGCAGCACTTGCTCGATGCCAAGCTCGGAGGCAGGTATGTCGTCCAGATCCAGCGACGGCAGCGAAGCCAGGTCCAGCAACGGTTCTTCGCCGGCAACAGGGGCGGCGATCAGTTCTTCCAGGCTCAGTTCGGGAATTTCCAACTCGGCGGGCAAATCCTGCGGCAGTTCGCCCAACTGGTCGGCCAGCGCGTCCAGTTCGCTGGAGAAATCAAAATCGGGAATGTCGATGACTTCGTCGCCCAAGGTAGGCACTTGCGACTCATCCACCACCTCGGTCAACACCGGCAGGTTGAGGCCGGACCAGTCAGGCTCTTTGGGCTTTGACGGCTCGCTCATGGTCACTTGTTGCTCATGTCGTGATGTTCGATTGCATAACCGCGCTCGCGATACGCCTTGAACCGCAGGCGCGCCGTCTCCAGCGACGCTTCGTCGCGTCCGACTATTTCCAGAATACGATCAAAGCGCTCCATCCGCTCCGGCAAATTCGATCCCAGATTCAACAAAACCGGGTGCTCCAACGCATCCGGCAGGCGGGCGGTCAGCCAGATCGGCGTGTCCGCCGCCTCGTCTGCGCCCAGCCGGCAGTGCGGCACGAAGCGGGTATCGCCAAAACTCCACAGCTGTCGGCTGAAGGTATCGAGCTGCTGCTCGCTGTCGAACCAGACCAGCAGCCGCTCCCCCTTGCGCATCACCGTGGCCGCCAGCAGGCAGGCGAAGCCCTGCGGATCGGCCACTTTGGTGTAAAAATCAATCCTGCTCATCGTCCACCGTTTCAGGGGTTTCACGGCGCGGACGGCCGCGTCGCACCACATTGCCCAACGCGATGTCCGCGCGGTCTTGCAGGAACTGCACCAGCAAAGGCACCGGACGCGCGGTGGCGCCCTTGTCCTTGCCGCCCTTCCAGGCGGTGCCGGCGATATCCAAATGCGCCCAATCGTAAGCCTTGGCGTAGCGCGACAGGAAGCAGGCCGCAGTGATGCTGCCGCCCGGACGTCCGCCGATATTCGCCATATCGGCGAACGGGCTCTTCAACATGTCCTGGTACTCGTCCCACAGCGGCATATGCCAAGCGCGGTCGGCCACTTCCTCGCCGGCGGCCAGCAGCTCGCGCGCCAGGCTGTCCTGGTTGCTGTACAGCGCTGTGGCGATATGGCCCAGCGCGACCACGCAGGCGCCGGTCAGCGTGGCCACGTCGATCACGGTGGCCGGGTCGAAACGCTCGGCGTAGGTCAGCGCGTCGCACAGAATCAGTCGGCCTTCGGCGTCGGTGTTCAGAATCTCGATGGTCTGGCCGGACATCGAGGTGACAATGTCGCCCGGCTTCAACGCGTTGCCGTTGGGCATGTTTTCGCAAGTGGGCACGATGGCAACCAGGTTCAGCGGCAGGTTCATTTCCACCGCGGCGCGGAAAGCGCCCAGCACGGTGGCCGCGCCGCACATATCGTACTTCATCTCGTCCATGCCCTCGCCCGGCTTCAACGAGATGCCGCCGGAGTCGAAGGTGATGCCCTTGCCCACCAGCACGATGGGCTTGTCGCCTTTGTCTTTGGCGCCATGATGGCGCAGCACGATCAGCCGCGCTTCTTCAGTGCTGCCCTTGGCCACGGACAGGAAAGAACCCATGCCCAGTTCGGCGATTTGCTTGGGGCCCAGGATTTCGGCGTCCACTCCGAAAGCGGCGGCCATCTGGCGCGCTTCTTCGCCCAGATAGCTGGGAGTGCAAACATTGCCCGGCAGGTTGCCCAGATCCTTGGCCAGCCTCATGCCGCTGCCAATGGCCAGGCCGCGTTGCAAGCCCTTTTCGCCGTCGGCGAGATCGCTGCGGCGCGGTACCGCCAGCGTCAGCTTGCGCGGCTCTCGCACGGATTCGTCCACCTTGCTCTTGAAGCGGTCGAAACGGTACAAGGCGTCCAGCGTCACCACCGCCGCCTGCTCTATCATCCACTCTACATCGTGCTTCTTGACTGTCAGTTCGCTCAGGTAGCTGACCGCTTCCACCGCGGAAGTCTGGGTCAAGGCCTTGATCGAGGCCCGCACCGCCTCGCGGTATTCCTTGGCGCGGAACTCCCGCTCCTTGCCCAAGCCCACCAACATCACCCGGTCGCATAGGGTGTGCGGCACCGAGTGCAGCACCAGCGTGCTGCCCAGCTTCCCTTCCATGTCGCCGTGACGCAGCACGTCGCTGATGAAGCCGTTGGAGATGCGATCCAGCAGATCCGCCGCGAAAGTCAGCTTGCGGGATTCGTATACGCCGACGATAACGCAAGCTACCCGTTGCTTTTCCGGACTGCCGCTTTTTATGTTAAATTCCATTGAGAACTCCCGTGTAGAGCGAGTGTCTGTAGCTACACCTCTTAACCGGCCGTCGATGCGCAGGTAGAATCCTGACGGCCCGGCCTTCCGGTGAAGACGGATTTTGTTGTTGATTCCGAAATCGTCCGTTTTTGACGTTTCTGGATGGTCCCCGGAATTATCACAATGCTTTTCATGAAAAGTCAAAAAGGCACTGAATAAATGGTTTTTCAAAAAAGCCTGACTCGCGAGCTGACTTTGAGCGCATTAGGCGTTTTCATCGTGCTCCTGGCGATTATCGTTTCCACTCAGGCAGTCAATCTTCTGGGCCGTGCGGCCGAAGGACAAATGGCCAACGAGGCCGTTGCCGCGGTGCTTGGCTTCACCACGCTGGGCTTTTTCCCGGTATTGATGATTTTGACGGTTTTCGCCACCATTTTGGTGGTATTGACCCGTATTTGGCGCGATCACGAGATGGTGGTCTGGCTCAGTTCCGGCCTGTCTTTGAGCAATTGGGTGTGGCCGGTGATGCGCTTCACCCTGCCGCTGGCGATGCTGATCGCCGGCGTCACCCTGTTCATCGGGCCGTGGGCGGACCAACGCAGCCAAGACTATGCCGAACAGATCAAACGCCGCGAGGAGGTTTCCGCAATCTCCCCCGGCGTGTTCAAAGAATCCGCCTCGTCCAACAAGGTATATTTTATTGAGAACTACTCTGGCGAGCACGGCGCGGCCACTAATATTTTCATGCAGGAAATCACCGACGGCAAAGTGGCCACCATTTTCGCCAAATCCGGTTTTATTACCACGAAGCCGGACGGGGAGCGCGTGGTGGTGCTGGAACATGGGCAGCGCTACGTAGGCGAGCCGGGCAGCGCCAATTACGAGGTGGCGGAATTTCAGCGCTACACCGCCGGCATCGGCGAAAGCCAGCAGATGCCGGGCCCCTCCGGCAACCGCCAGGCCATTCCCACCGCCCAATTGCTGAGCCAGGACTCCGCCGACTACCGCGCCGAACTGGCTTGGCGGCTGTCGATGCCGATCAGCTGCGTGATTCTGGCGCTGCTGGCGATTCCGATGTCCTATTTCAACCCGCGCAGCGGCCAGACCTACAATCTACTGCTGTCTTTGCTGGTTTTCTTTGTTTATCAGAACGGACTGACCGTGGCCCGCAACTGGGTGGCCCAGGGCAAGGCCGGCGTCTGGCTGGTGCTGTTGGTGCACCTGGCCATGCTGGCGTTGGCGCTTGCGCTGTTGAGCTACCGCAACCGGCCGGCTCGTCCCATCGGCCAGGCCTTGTCCCTGCTGTTCCGGAAATCCTGATCCCGTCATGAAACTGATTCATCGCTACATCGTCGCCACTCTGAGCCAGGCGACCTTGTTCACCCTGCTGGCCCTGCTGGGCCTGTATGGCTTCTTCGACCTGTTGGCCGAAGTGCCCAATCTGGGCAAGGGCAGCTACACCCTGGGCAAGATGCTGGGCTATGTCGCGCTGCTGATGCCCGGCCACGCTTATGAGTTGATGCCGCTGGCGGTCTTGATCGGCGGCATGGTGGCGATGACCCAGCTGGCCACCAGCAGCGAATACACAGTGATACGCACCAGCGGGGTGACGCTGCCGCAAATCGCCGCCACGCTGCTGAAGTTCGGCCTCGGCTTCGCCCTGCTCACCGTGCTGCTGGGCGAGGTGCTGGCGCCGCGCACCGGCCAGCAAGCGCAAAGTCTGAAGCTGTCCGCCACCCACTCGATGGTGGCGCAGGAATTCCGCTCCGGTATTTGGGTCAAGGACAATCAGAACTTCATCAATGTTCATGAGATGCTGCCGGACACCTCGCTGCTGGGCGTGCGCATCTACACCTACGACAACGATTTCCGCCTGGTGCGCACCCGTTACGCCGAACGCGGCTCATTCTCCAAGGATGAGCAGCAATGGCGCCTGATCAATGTGCGCGAAACCACGCTGGGCGCGGATCAGTCGGTCAGCCGCCATTATCCGGAGCTGTCTTGGAAATCCATCGTCGAGCCTGAAATCCTGTCGGTGCTGCTGGTCGTGCCGGAACAGATGTCGGCCAGCGCGCTGCTAACCTATCTGGAGCACTTGCGCAGCAACAAGCAACAGACCCAACGCTATGAGATCGCGCTGTGGAGCAAGCTCTTCTATCCGCTGGCCTGTATCTCGATGGCCCTGGTGGCGCTGGCCTTCACCCCGCAGCAACGCCGCCACGGTCAACTGGGCATCCGTTTGTTCGGCGGCATCTGCCTGGGCATCGCCTTTCACTTCGTGAACCGCCTGTTCGGCCATCTGGGCCTGCTGTACGACTGGAACCCCATCTTGTCCGCCACGCTGCCCACTTTGCTGTTCCTGGTGGCCGGCGTCGCCATTATCGCCAGACAGGAAAGGCGCTGACATGAACTCGCCGGCCGCGGACTCCCTCGCCCAAATGCGCCAGGAACTGGCCGGCAAACGTCAGGCTTTGACCGAGCAATACCGTCAGCAGCGCAATCCTCAGGAATATCTGAAGCGGCACAGCCAGACGGTGGACGCCGCCTTGCAGGCGCTGTGGGCGCAATCCGGTCTGGACGGCGCCGCCAGCCTGATCGCCGTGGGCGGTTACGGCCGCGGCCAGCTTTTCCCCCACTCCGACATCGACCTGCTGGTGCTGCTGGACCAGCCACCGTCGCCGGAGCTGGGCGAACGCGTCGGCGCCTTCATCAGCCAGCTGTGGGACGTGGGCCTGGAGATAGGCCACAGCGTGCGCACTGTCGAAGAATGCCTGTCCGAGGCGCGCGGCGACATCACCATTGAAACCAATCTGCTGGAAAACCGACTCATCGCCGGCGATGCCGCGCCCTGGCGGCGCATGAGCGCGCTGCTGGACCGCCAGCGCGACCCGCTGGCCTTTTTCGAAGGCAAGACCCAGGAACAGCAGCAGCGCCACACTCGCCACTTCGGCGTCGGCAACAATCTGGAACCCAATATCAAGGAAAGCCCGGGCGGCCTGCGCGACCTGCACACCATTCTGTGGATCAGCAAAGCCATCGGCCTGGGCGACAATTGGGACGCGCTGGTGCGCCGCGGCATCCTGACCTTGGCCGAGGCGCGGCTGATCAAACACAGCGAACGCCAGTTGCTGGGCCTGCGCATCGAGCTGCACCTGCTGGCGCGCCGGCGCGAAGACCGGCTGATATTCGATTTGCAACAGCAACTGGGCCGAGCGCTGGGCCTTCAGGACACCCCGGCCAAGCGCGCCAGCGAACAAGCGATGCAGCTGTATTACCGCGCCGCCAAGACCGTTAACCAGCTCAACGGCATCCTGCTGCCCAATCTGCGCGGCAGGATCTACTCCCAAGTGCCGCGCGTCACTCAGAACCTTAACGAGCGCTTCTACTCGGTCAACGGCATGCTGGGCATCCGTCAGCCGGATGTGTTCGAGAAATACCCGTCCGCCATCCTGGAAGCCTTTCTGATGCTGCAGCGCAACCCGGAACTGAGCGGTTTCGCCCCGCGCATGCTGCGCGCGCTGTGGCACGCGCGCAGCCACATCAACGAACGCTTTCGCAACAACCCGCGCAACCGCGAGCTGTTCTTGCAGTTATTCCGAGAGCCCAACGGACTGACGCGCTGCCTGCGGCGGATGAATCTATACGGGGTGCTGGGCCGCTACCTGCCCAATTTCGGCCACATCGTAGGCCAAATGCAGCACGACCTGTTCCACGTCTACACCGTGGACGAGCACATCCTGATGGTGGTGCGCAATCTGCGCCGCTTCGCCAGCAGCGCCTTTACCCACGAATATCCGCTGATGTCCCGGCTGATCAACGACTTCGAGCGGCCGGAAACGCTGTACCTTGCCGGCCTGTTCCACGACATCGCCAAGGGCCGCGGCGGCGATCACTCGACGCTGGGCATGGCGGACGCGGCGGACTTTTGCCGCCAGCACGGCTTGCCGGCCGAGGATGGCGAACTAGTGGTCTGGTTGGTGGGCCAGCACCTGACCATGTCCAGCGTGGCGCAGAAGCAAGACATTTACGACCCGGAAACCGTGCGCCGCTTCGCCGAACTGGCCGGCACGCCGCGCCGGCTGACCGCGCTCTACCTGCTGACCGTGGCCGATATCCGAGGCACCAGCCCCAAAGTCTGGAACGCGTGGAAAGCCAAGCTGCTGGAAGACCTTTACCACGCGGCGATGCGCCAGCTGGTGCGCGGCGGCCAGCTAGACGTCGCCTCTGAGCTAGAGGAGCGCAAACACCAGGCCCAGGCGCTGTTGCGCTTGCACGCGGTGCCAAGCGGCGTGGAGGCCGCGCTGTGGCAGGAACTGGACACTGTCTACTTCCTGCGCCACGAAGCCAAGGAGATCGCCTGGCACGCGCGGCTGCTCAACCGCTTCGTCCATGCCGACGGGCCGCTGGTGCGCGCCCGGCTGTTCGACGACCACGAAGGCATCCAGGTGCTGATCTACACCCGGGACCGCCCGGAACTGTTCGCCCGCGCCTGCGCTTTTTTCGGCCGCACCCACTACAGCATCGCCGACGCCAAGGTTTACACCACCCGCCACGGCTACGCGCTGGACACTTTCCACGTCTTCGTGCCCGAGCATCATGACGGCGATTATCGCGACATGATCAATTTCATCGAGTTCGAACTGGCCGAGTGCCTGCGCCAGGAGGGCGAACTGAGCCTGCCCGCCTCCGGCCGGATCAGCCGCCACCTCAAACACTTCCCAATCACGCCGCAAATCTTGATTCGCCCGGATGACAAAGCCAGTTTCTACGTACTATCCATCGTCGCCGGGGACCGCCCCGGCCTGCTGGCGCGCATCGCCAAAGTGCTGTCCGACTACCGGATGAATGTGCAATCCGCCAAGATCATGACCCTGGGCAGCCGCGCCGAAGACTCCTTCCTGATCTCCGGCCCCGGCCTCAACGACGATAAGACGGTGCTGGCGCTGGAGAACGCGCTGATGACCGCGCTAAGGCTCTGAGCAGCCCAAGCCAAGCCCATTCATTCGCTCCACTCATTGCTGACACCAGCAAACAGCATTGCAAACGTCATAAATTTGCGTTTTCCCTACAGTTTTCCCCACTTGCGCAAATTTATTTGTCATTGACTGGCATCAAGGATTACACATTCAGCGTTCCCCATCGGGAGCAGCCCTTCCGCACCAAGGGCAACCAACCTGGACCAAAGGCGCGCCATCGAGCGACTACAAGCCTGGTCCAAGGGCCATGCCAAACAGCAGGCCCGCGCGGTACTTCTTCAGAGGAGAAGTGAATGTTTGCCAAGCAATACACTGCCGCACTGGTGTCCGCCGCCTTCTTCAGCATCGCGGCGCAAGCAACAACCCTCAACTGGCAATCCACCAACACCCTGGCCCATCCGGTCCAATCGCTGATCCCGCAAGCACAGGACAGCGGCGAAGTCGCCGCCGGCCAGAGCGTGCACATCGCGGTGGCTTTGAAAGTGCGCAACAAAGCGCAACTGGACACGCTCACACAGAGCATCCTGCAAGGCGGCAGCAAGCACTACTTAAGCAAGGCCGAGTTCCTGGACCGTTTCTCGCCCACAGAGGCGCAGGCACAGACCGTGGTCAAGCATTTGCAGGCCAACGGCTTTCGCAACATCAAAGTGGCGCCCAACCGCCTGCTGATCACCGCAGACGGCAGCGCCGCCACCGTCAAGGCCGGCTTCCAGACCTCGCTGCACCGCTACAACATCAACGGTCGCCAAGCCTTCGCCAATGTCGCCAACGCTCAGGTGCCCAGCCAGCTGGCAGACATCGTGCTGGCCGTGCACGGCCTGCAAAACGTTCACCAGTTCCACACCGCGCTGCGCCACCCCACGCCGCAGGCCTTCAAGACCGCCAGCGTCAGCGGTCACTCCCCCACCGACTTCCCGTCCATCTACAATGCGAACAGCTTGCCCCCGGCCAGCAACACCACGGTCGGCATCATCGCCGAGGGCGACCTGACCCAGACGCTGAGCGATCTGCAGGACTTCGCCAGCAGCGCCGGCTACGGCACGGTGGCCACCTCGGTGATCAATAGCGGCACGCCCACCAGCGACACCTCCGGCACCGAGGAATGGAACCTGGACAGCCAGGACATCCTCGCCGCAGCCGGCGGCGCGGTTCAACAGATGAACTTCTACGTTGCGCCGTCGATGACCAATGCCGACATCACCGCCGCCTTCAACGCCGCGGTCAGCGACGGCACGGCCAAGGTGATCAACGTGTCGCTGGGCGAATGCGAAACCAGCGCCCAGAGCGACGGCATGACGGCCAGCGCCGATCAGATCTTCCAGGCGGCGGTGGCCCAAGGCCAAACCTTCTCGGTGTCCACCGGCGACTCCGGCTCCTACGAGTGCGGCGGCCGCACCGCGCGCCAGAGCTACCCGGCGGTATCGCCCTACGTGATCGCAGTGGGCGGCACCACGCTGTCCACCAGCGGTAAAACCGGCTATCTGTCGGAAACCACCTGGAACGGCGGCGGCGGCGGCCCCAGCTATACCGAGAGCGCTCCCGCTTGGCAGACCAGCGCCGGCGTGCTGACCATTTCCAAAACCAAGCGCGGCGTGCCCGACGTCTCCTTCGACGCCGACCCCAACAGCGGCGCGCTGGTGCTGGTCAACGGCAGCACCTCGCAGATCGGTGGCACCAGCCTGGCGGCGCCGCTGTTCACCGGCTTCTGGGCGCGGATCGAATCGGCCAACGGCAACAACATCCACTCGCCGGCGCCGTCGATTTACAAATACTTCAAGGCCAACCCCTCGCTGTACCACGACGTCACCAGCGGCAGCAACGGCGCCTACAGCGCCGCCAAGGGCTGGGACTACACCACCGGCTGGGGCAGCTTGAACATCGCCAACCTGAACGCCTTCATCGCCAGGACCCCTGGGTTTTAAGCGCAACACTCTCTCGCCTTGAGCCCCGGTCCGCCGGGGCTTTTTTGCGCCTGGCCCCATCGCCGGCTAAGATGAGCCCACTTCGCGCCGGAAACCAAACATGAAAATCCCGCCCTCAGCCGCCATCCATCTACTTCACCGTTGCACCCAAGCCAGCCTGGCCACTCACAGCACTCAACTGGACGGCTACCCCTACGCCACGCCGATACCCTGCGTGCCCGACGCCCGCCACCGGCCCACGCTCTGTCTCAGCGCGCTGGCCGAACACTGCAAAAACCTGCGGGCCGACCCGCGCTGCAGCATCGCGCTGCTGGACCCGGCGGCGGAGTCCAGTCAGAGCGGCGCGCGCCTGACCCTGCTGGGCGATATGGAACCCTTCCAGCCCACCCCGCTGGAGCTGGCCCGCCACCTGCGCTACCAGCCGGAGGCCGAAAACTGGCTACAACTGGATTTCACCTTCTACCGGCTGGAGCCGCGACGGCTGCGCTATATCGAAGGCTTCGGCCGCATGGGCTGGCTGGAGGCAGAGCAGTGGCTTGACGGCCCGGCGCTGAAGCCGGAGCAAGAAGCGGAGTTGCTGGAACAAAATACCGAGCTTCCCGCCGGCGTCCGACTGCTGGGCGCCGATTGCCACGGCATTGACTATGAGATCGCCGCCGCGCGCCGACGCCTGGCCCTCCCCGCCGCGCTGGAGGCGGACGAGCTGGCCGCCCGCTGGCCGGAACTGACCGCGGCGCTGGCATGAAAAACGGGAGCCATCGGCTCCCGTTCGTTCACATCCTGTTTGCGCCGCTGAGACCCTGCCGTTCACTTGAACAACATATGACCCAGCTTGCTGGCCTTGGTGTCCAGATAGCGGTCGTTGTGCGGATTGCGCCCCACCTCCAGCGGCACCCGCTCCACCACATCGATACCGGCGGTGCGCAGGGTTTCGATCTTGCGCGGATTATTGGTCATCACCCGCACCCGGGACACGCCCAACTGCTCCAGCATGTGCCGGGCGATGCGGAAATCGCGCATGTCGGCGGGGAAGCCCAGCCGCTCGTTGGCTTCCACGGTGTCGGCGCCGCCGTCCTGAAGCTGGTAGGCGCGGATCTTGTTGATCAGGCCGATGCCGCGGCCTTCCTGACGCAGATACAGCAGCGCGCCGCGGCCTTCGGCGGCGATGGCGGACAAGGCCGCCTCCAGTTGGAAACCGCAATCGCAGCGCAGCGAAAACAAGGCGTCGCCGGTCAGGCATTCCGAATGCAAGCGCGACAACACCGGCTCGCCGTCGTCTATCGTGCCCAGGGTCAGCGCAACGTGCTCGCGGCCGCCCACTTCCTCAAAACCATGCATGGTGAACTCACCCCAAGGGGTGGGCAGCTTGCAACTGGCGACATATTCCATTCTCGGCTCATCCGCGCTGAGCTCGACAGCAGGCAATGACATTATTTCTCCGCTAAACCTGATAAGCACGCCTGAATCCGCGCGCAATAATCTTTATTAACTGTGGTCGGCTTCCGGATTTTCAAGCGCTAAAGGCAAGGCGGCGAAGGGCTCGGCCAACACGATGGCGAGCGCTGCCAGCCACACCAGCCGCTCCGGCGTGAAGAAGCCGGCGCTGGACGCCTCGGCATCCAGAATGCCCAGCACATTATCGTCCGGCCCCAGCACCGGCAGGCACACCTCGCTCATCACCTTGGGATCGCACTCGTAATAGCCGCCGCCCTCGGCGCGCCAGGCTTTGACGTCTTCGATCAACACCGCCCAGCCGGTCAGCCCCACCCGGCTGTTGTTGCTGTACTCGGCGAAGGCCTCGGTCAAAGGAAACTCGGCGCGGCTGGGCACGCCCTGGTAGGCCAGCTTGACCAGCTTGGCCTGCTGGCCTTTGCCGATCTTCCGATATACGCCCAGCCAGTCCGCGCCCACCTTATGGTTTACCGACTCCACCAGCGCGTGCAGATTGCGCAAGGCAGCCGTGGCTTCCGGACTTTCGCCGCCGAACAGCGGCGCCAGATCATAAGGCTCGTCGGCCAGTTCTTCGAACAAAGAACAACTGCCATCCTCGCTCAGTTTGGGCACCTGGTAACGATACAGATCCTGCCGCGCCGCCGGCTTGTCCGCGTTCAACACCGCGGACAGGGTCAACACCGCGATCTGCAGCTCGGTGCGATCCAGTTCCAGGCTCTGCTCGCGCAGATAGTCGGCCAGTTGGCTTACGGGTATCATGACAGTGCTCCTGAAGGCGGCCGCGCCGCCCGATGCGAATGAATATCGAAACCGAGTAGGATACCAAAAACCGCCCCGCGCTGGCCAACCCCAGTCCAGAATACAAGCCCATGCCCGCCATCCATATTCCCTACTCGCCCCTCGTGATCAAGGCCGGCGCGCACGCCCGCAAGCTGCTGGCGCGCCAAGGATTGCCCGCCGCCAGCGTGGCCACCCTGCCCGGCGCCGCCGGCGGGCCCAAGGCGATAGGCATCACCGGCCTGGATCAGGCGGTGTTCGAATGGCTGAACCGCAACCCGCGGCGGCGCGAACTGGTCGGCGCCTCCATCGGCGGCTGGCGATTCGCCTGCGCGATGCAAGCCGAACCGAGCCAGGCGCTGGCGCGCCTGGCCGCGCGTTATACCGAAGAAAGCTACACGGCAGACTCCAGCGTGACCGACATCACCCGCCAGACCCGCCTGATGCTGGATGAGATACTGCCGCCGGCGGCGCGCAGCGCGCTGATAGACCACCCGCACTATCAGCTTAGCCTGTTGCTGGTGCGTTCCCACGGTCTGCTCGCCAGCGAAGCGCGCGCCGCGCTGCTGGGCGGCCTGGCGCTGAGCGCCGCGCTCAACACCGTGTCGCGCGGCCTGCTGCGCCACGCTTTCAGCCGAGTGATCTGCCATGACCCCCGCAGCGCCTTGCGCTTCAAGCCCGAGGACGGCATTCCCACGCTGTGCCAGCCCTTGGGGGCGGACAATCTGGACGCCGCGCTGATGGGCACCATCGCCATTCCCGGCGTGCTCAGCGGCGTGCAGCTGCCGGGCGCCCCGGCGGCCACTTATCGAGACGGCGGCCTGACCGACTACCACCTGGACTTCCCCTTTGCCCAGGGCGACGACATCGTGCTGTACCCTCACTTCACCGAGCGCATCGTGCCCGGCTGGTTCGACAAATTCCTGCCCTGGCGCCGGCCCAACCCGACCCACCACGCCAACACCGTGCTGATCTCGCCGTCGCGCGATTACCTGGCGCGGCTGCCCGGCGGCAAGTTGCCGGACCGCAACGACTTCCACCGCTACCTGGGCCGGGACGAGCAACGCCAGCGTTTCTGGCGCCAAGCCACCGCCGAGAGCCAACGCTTAGGGGATGCCTTCATGGCGTGGTTGGAGCGGCCGGACCTGGGCCAGGTTCAAACACTCTAAAACAAAAAGAGCCGGGAATCTCCCGGCTCTTTTCATTCACAGCTCAGAACCCTTCCAATGTCTTGCGAGCAAAGGCGAGACAAGGCGAAAACAGCTGAAGAAGCGGAATGGTCATACAGTACATGAGCATTCTGAAGATGTTTTCAACGCGCCTGTCTAACTTGCCCGCCGAAGCGCAGCAGACATTGAGCACGCCTCAACCGGCGCGAGCCCAGCACTCCTCGTCCGACATATTCACCGGCGTCGCCAGCAACTGCACTACCACGTCCCGCGTTTGCGCGCCCTTGCGCACGCGCACGGTGATCTGGTCGGCCACGCCCGGCTGGTCCTGATCGCGCCGGTAGTTGAACGCGCCGTGGTCGGCCATGATGGCGCGGCCTAACTTGGGACCGCTCACCAGACTATAGCCGTCCGGCTCGCCCACGCCTTGCAACTGGCCGCGCAAACAACGCACAGGGCTGGAATAGCTGAGTTTGGCCAGGCCCAGCTGAGCGTCGCCGCCGCCGGGTTGCGACGGCTGCGACGCGGCCGGCCCCAGCGGACCTTCGCAACGCAGCGCGGCGCGCTTGGCTTTGAAGTCGTAGTCGGTAGCCGCGCAGTTAAGCGCCATCATATTGTTGACGCCGCTGCCGCGCAGCAGGTTCTGCAAGGCGGAGTCCAAGGTTTTGTCCAACTCCTGACGCGCCAGCGTGGCGGTGCCGGAACGAAGCGGCAGCACGCCGTCGCATTCGAAGCGACGCAGAGCGCTGCGCTCGCCGTCGGCCCACACTCGGCACGCCACCGGCAGATAGCGGCGCATCGCGCCTTCTATCACAGCAACGTCGCCGGCCTGCCATTGCGCCTGCTTCAGCCAGTCCACACCCAGCTCGGTTGAGGTGTTGCCCAACTGGCCGGCGCGCTGCGCCTCCACCTGACGGCCCACATAGTCTTGGAAGCCCTGTGCCAGGCTGGCGTCGCGACCCATTTCCGCCACCAAGGCGTCGAAGCGCTTGACGTCGTCTGCGCGCAGCGCAGCCAGGATCTCGGCGATGCGGCCCGGCTGTTGCTGGTTCAGATAGTAGAACCACAAGGCGGAATGACTGTAGAAGTCCCAACCGTCGCTATAGCTGGAACGCATGATGCGGGATGGCTCCAGATAGCTTCGCGGCCAACCATTGGCCACTACGTCCACCACGTGGCCGCGCACCTTGATGCCGTCGCGCGATGTGCTCCAGGCCATGAATTCGGCAAAGCCCTCGTCGTACCAAGCCATGCGGCGGTCGTCGCGGTAGAACTCGGAGCTGCCCCACATCCCCGGCTGGATGAAGCGGCCGGACAGATAGTGCACGTACTCGTGGCGCACCAGTTCTTCCAGGCTCAGATAACTCTCGCGCGGCACTTCGCGCTGGAAGGTGTAGAAGGTGCCGTCTTTTTCGATGTAAATGCCGCCGTTGTCGGTGGACAATTCATTGAGCAGGCCTTGGAAGCGCTGGTAGGCGGTCTTGCTGCCGTAAATCACCATGCGCAGCTTGGCGTTGGTGTCGCCGCTCACTGGCTGGCTGATGCCGCTGACCCGACCCAGTTGCGCCTGCACCTGCTTCATCGCGTAGTACAGCGGTTCCACTTCGGCCAGCGCCAGCGGGGTTTCGAACACCAGATTGCCGTTGTCGAAACTCCAGTTATGCGGGAACAAATGGTTTTTCAGTTCCTGCTCCGCCTGGCAAATACCGTAGCGCTCGCAAGGCACCTTGCCCAGTTTCTTCAGCGCGTACACCGCTTCCGCCCACGAGGCCCCGAACTTCTCGCCGCCCAACAGGCCGGCCACCGCGTCCTCCGCCAGTTTGGCGGTACGCGGGTATTGCATGAAGCGGCCGGTCTCGCGCACGGTGTTCAGATACATCTGTTCATCGGCGAAGGCCGACTGGCCGGCGCGGGTCAGCCCTGCCAGGCTGGTCGCCAGCGCATCCAGTTGCCCGGCGCCCGCCTTGGCGGCGAAGCCCTCGGTGTAATGCATATTGAACAGCGTGGTCTGCATCGGATGCAGCGCGATGCGCGCCCAGTTGTTCTTCACCGCGGCGTTGTAGCGGCCGAAGAAGCGCTGCAACAAAGGCAAAGCGTATTCCTGCTTGCGCACCGAATCCGCCAGGATCATGGTTTCCGCCACGGACTGGCGTAGATCGGTCGCCAGATACCAGGCGTCGCGATCGCCGCTGCCGTCGCGCACCGGCTCGCTCCACAGCGCCGGGTTTTCCGCCAGCGCGCTCACGACCTGCATCACCGGCTCGTCCACCGGACGACCGTAATCTCCCACTTCCCCAGCGTGGCTGTACTGGGTGAAATAGCCGGCTTTCAGGAACACCGCCAGCGGCCACAGGCCGTTGGCACTCTTGCCGTCCCAGCTTTGCGCGCGGGCGCGGGCCTCGGCCGCCACTTCGCGCATATTCGCCGGCGACACCACCCGGTAGCTGAAGGCGTCCGCCTGGAACAGGCGGTTCATGCAAGTGCCCTCTACGCTGGCGACATAACGCGCCAAGGCCGCGCCGGACAATTGTCCCAGCTTGGCTTCGTCGCAGTCGGCATACCGCGGCACAGCCGCGGCCTCCTTGGCGCGACGCGCGCCGGTCTGCTGCATTGGCCCTTGCGGCTTGGCGCCGGGACCGGCGCCGTCGGCCGGCGCGCCGGGCGGCAAGCCGTGCGGATAGGATGGTTTCTCCGACAAAGCCGGAGAATGCGAAGAGTGGCCGGCCTGCGGCAGATTGGCCTGCGGCGCCGGCTGGCTGACTGCCGTTTTTTCGGAATCGCTGACGCAACCGGCCAATAAGGCGGCGGCCATCACGGAAAGACTCAGTGCGCGCACGCTGCTGAGCGAAGCTGTTTTTATCATGACGCTATCCAAGACATTGATAATGTCGCATCAATAATGAAATGCGAACGTCAAATCATATCGAATAGCAAACGTCATGAAAATTTAGTTTAAAATAAAATCTCCAATTTAAACCATAATTACAACATTGGTATTTTTACCCTGTTTTTAGTCGAAAAAAGGGCGTAAAAAAAGCCGCATATGCGGCTTAAAATAAAGTTTGTTGCCAAACTAACGATAATGCGTCAGTGCCTGGCCTCGCGCGCGGCAGCGACCACATCGTAGTCGAACAACTTGTTGGCATCGTCTTCGTCGTAAACGTAATGCTGATTGCAATAATCACAGACGATTTCCACGCTGCCTTGCTCCAGCAGCACCTCGCCCACTTCCTGGCCGCCCAGCATCTTCAACATGTCGCCGACGCGCTCCCGGCTGCAATTACAGGCGAAACTCACCGTTTCCTGATCGAACACCCGCACCGTTTCCTCATGGAACAGACGATGCAGGACATCCTCGGCCGGCAAGCTCAGCAACTCGTCCGCCCTCAAAGTGGCGCCCAGCATCTGAATGCGCTCCCAGCCTTCCGGATCTCCATGACCTTCCGGCAGCTTCTGCAACAGCATGCCGGCCGCGGTTTCGTCGCTGGAGGCCAGGATCAGCCGGGTTTCCAGCTGCTCGGAGCGAAGCATGTAGTTCTCCAGCATTTCGCCTATGCTGTCGCCCTCCAGCGCCACGATGCCTTGCCAGGTTTGCGCCTTGTCCACGCGCGGCTCCAAGGTCACCACGAAGCGTCCGTGAGCTCCCAGCAAAGACTGGATGGACGCGCCGTCGGAAATGCCTTCGTCCCACTTTGCGGTGGCGCGGATAGTGCGGTCGTTGTTGCACTCCACCACCGCCAGTTTCAGGGCGCCGGCGCCGTGAAGCTGCAGAATGAGCGCGCCGTCGAACTTGAGGTTGGCGGCCATCAGTTCGGCCGCCGCCATCATTTCGCCGACAATCTTCTTCAAGGCAGGAGGGTAGCTGCGGCGAGCCAGCACCTGCTGCCAGGCGCCGTCCAACCTCACCAGCGCGCCGCGCACCGGCGCGCCGTCAAACAAAAATCGTTGCAATCTGTCTTGTGTGCTCATGCTATGTCTTTCTTTTCCTTGTCCGCCGCCAGTTCTACGGTATAGACCGTCATTGGCATTGAAGAACTGACGTCGAATTCGCAACCTGCGCGCACGCCGATTTCGGCGATTTCGCGCGCGCTGAGCGCTTGGTCATACACCGCGTACATCGCGCCCATCGCGAACTTGCGGCCGGAGCCTATCGCCCAGATGCGCGAGAACTCGTAAATCTCGCGCATCGGATACACCCCGAAAATCCCATGACGGTTGGCGATCACCACCATCATCTGACTGGATTCGTACGGATCTTCCTCGTCCTCTTCGGGACGCAGGTAGAAACCGTCCTTCAGCTTGGGATGCAATTTGCGGAAGGTCTCGAAAATGCCCTGGCGGCTGCTCAGGTCTTTTTTCTTCAACTCTTTCAGCGCGCCTTGCAACACCAGATCGTGGGCGGCCGAGCCGGAGATGGCCAAATAGCTGTCCCCATGCTGGAAAATCTTGTTGTGGAAACAGTCATAGCCCGCCAACAGCTTCTGGTCGTCGCCAAAAGTGGTCTGGCTGTCGGCGGCGATCGCGATCTGATCGCCCTTTCTTACCGCCACGATGGTAGTCATCCCTGCGCCTTTTTCGTCGATGGCGGCCCCGGAGCGGCAGCCGCGCAAAACCGCCTATTGTATCGGCTTACGCCCGGCAACCCAAGCGTTGCTCCCGTGGCGGGACTCGGGAAAGATGGGGGCCGCCGGCGCGAATCTCAAGACCGCGCCGCAACCGCCACCTAGATGACAAGTCAGGTGGCTGACGATATAATGATATTGATTATCATTTTCAAAAAAGCCATGCAATTCCACGCTCAAGACTTCCCCATCGTCTGGCTGGACCGCAGCCGCCCGGATGGGCAGCAGCCCACCGACATCTTCGCCACCCTGGACCAGCTGCTGCTCCAGCAACGCCCCTTCGTATTCATCGCCAAAGAACCGGCGCCAACCGAACTGGACCTGCACGCGCGCATCATCCGCAAAATGGCGGCGCTGTGGGTCAAGGACAACCGGCTGCAGATCCGCCAATTGATACGCGGCACGATCGTGATTGCTCCGCAAGCCGAGCAACAGCGCTATCTTGACGAGTTCGCGCCGCGCTTCGAAAAGTTCTGGGGCTACCCGCTGCGCCACCGCCCGGACCATGAGACAGCGCTGAGCCTGGCGGCGGACCTGCTGGCCGGCCCGCCGGCCGCCGGCAGCGTCATCAGGCGTCGCGCAATTCGAAATCGTGGCTGATGTCAGCGGTCTTGCCCAGCATGATAGAGGCGGAACAGTACTTCTCAGCCGACAACTTGATCGCCCGCTCCACCGTCTCCGCCTTCAGATCGCGCCCAGTCACCACAAAGTGGAAATGAATGCGGGTGAACACCTTGGGCTCCTCGTCCGCGCGTTCGGCATCGATCTCCACCCAGCAATCACTGACTTGCTGTCGCGCCTTCTTCAAAATAGTAATCACGTCGTAACTGGTGCAACCGGCGGTGCCCAATAACAACAACTCCATGGGCCGCGGCCCCAAATTCCTTCCGCCGCCTTCCGGCGCGCCGTCCATCACCACCGCATGGCCGCTGCCGCTCTCGCCCAGGAAACACACGCCGTCCACCCACTTCAGCCTGGCCTTCATCCTTGCTTCTCCTCGTAGTCGGAATCCCGAAACGGCCTAGCCTAACATCCGGATTTGGGCGAACAAAGATTCACCGGTAAAATAGAAAGATTGTCCCGCTATATCCGAGCTGCGCCCAAACATGCTGGTACTTGGTATTGAATCCTCCTGCGACGAAACCGGAGTCGCGTTGTACGACACAGACGGCGGCCTGCTGGCCCACCAACTGCACACCCAGATGGCCATGCACGCCGAATACGGCGGCGTGGTGCCTGAATTGGCCAGCCGCGACCACATCCGCCGCGCCATTCCGCTGACGGAAGCCTGCCTGGCCGAAGCCGGCAAAACGCTGGCCGACCTCGACGCCATCGCCTATACCCAAGGCCCCGGCCTGGGCGGCGCGCTGCTGGTGGGAGCCAGCGTGGCCAACGCGCTGGCCTTCGGCCTGAACATTCCGGTGCTGGGCGTCCACCACCTGGAGGGCCACCTGCTGTCGCCGCTGCTGGCCGAGCCCAAACCGGCGTTCCCCTTCCTGGCCTTGCTGGTTTCCGGCGGCCACACCCAACTGATGGCTGTACGCGGCGTCGGCGACTATCAAATCCTGGGTGAAACCCTGGACGACGCCGCCGGCGAAGCCTTCGACAAAACCGCCAAGTTGCTGGGGCTGCCCTACCCCGGCGGCCCGCTGCTATCCCGGCTGGCGGAGGAAGGCGATCCGGCCCGCTTCACCCTGCCGCGGCCGATGCTGAACTCCGGCGACCTAGACATGAGCTTCTCCGGCCTGAAAACCGCGGTGCTGACGCTGAGCAAACAAGTGGCGGACGCCGACGGCCACATCGACGAGCAGACGCGCAAAGACATCTGCCGCGCCTTCCAGGAAGCCATCGTCGAAGTACTGACCAAGAAATCGCTGGCCGCGCTCAAGCAGTGCGACATGAAACGGCTGGTGGTGGCCGGCGGCGTCGGCGCCAACAAGCAGCTGCGCGCCGCGCTGGACGAAGCCGCTCGCCGCCGCCGCTTCGAAGTGTTCTATCCGCCGCTGGCGCTGTGCACCGACAACGGCGCGATGATCGCCTTCGCCGGCGCGATGCGGTTGCAACACGCGCAGCCGCCCGGCAGCTACTCGATCAAGCCGCGCTGGGATCTCAGCGCGCTGCCCCCGGCCTGACCCACCCCCATGCGCCGCGCCGGCCGCAAACGCCGGCGCGGCTTCGGACTCCTATGATTCAACTCAAAAACCTCAACCTGCGCCGCGGCCTGAAAGAATTGCTGCTAGGCGCCAACCTGACCCTCAACCCCGGCTACAAGACCGGCCTCACCGGCGCCAACGGCGCCGGCAAGTCCAGCCTGTTCGCGCTCCTGATGGGCGAACTTCACGCCGACAGCGGAGACGCGCTGCTGCCGCCTCACTGGACCATCGCTCACGTAGCGCAGGAAACACCCGCGCTGGAACGCTCCGCGCTGGACTACGTGCTGGACGGCGACCATGAGCTGCGCCAGCTGGAACAGGAGCTGCAAGACGCGGAAGAACGCCACGACGGCAACGCCATCGGCCACCTGCACGGAGAATTGGCGCGCATCGACGCCTACGCCGCGCCGGCGCGCGCCGGCAAACTGCTGACCGGTCTGGGCTTCGATGTCGACGCTCAGCAACGGTCCGTGGCCAGCTTCTCCGGCGGCTGGCGCATGCGCCTGAACCTGGCGCAGGCGCTGATGTGCCGCTCCGACCTGCTGCTACTGGATGAACCCACCAACCATCTGGATCTGGAAACCGTGCTCTGGCTGGAGGATTGGCTGCAAGGCTATCCAGGCACTCTGCTGATGATTTCCCACGACCGCGACTTTCTGGACAGCGTCTGTGACCACATCGTTGAAGTCGCCAACCAGGACTTGACGCTGTACACCGGCAACTACAGCCAGTTCGAAGTGATGCGCGCGGAAAAAATGGCTCGCCAACAAGGCGAGTACGAGAAACAGCAGCGCCAGATCGCCCACCTGGAGTCCTTCGTCAACCGCTTCAAGGCCAAGGCCTCCAAGGCGCGCCAGGCGCAGAGCCGGGTCAAGGCGCTGGAAAAACTGGAACGCATCGCTCCCGCCCACGTGGCTTCGCCGTTCGACTTCCACTTCGATAGCCCGGACAACCTGCCCAATCCATTGCTGAAGCTGGAACAGGCCGATGTCGGCTACGGCTCCGCCACCATACTCAGCGGACTGAACCTATCGGTGGAAGCCGGCGCGCGCATCGGCCTGCTCGGCGTCAACGGCGCCGGCAAATCCACCCTGGTCAAACTCTTGTCCGGCGACCTCGCCCCGCTGCGCGGCGAGATCGTCAACGCCCAAACCCTGAAGATTGGCTACTTCGCCCAGCACACGCTGGAGACCCTGCGCGAAGACGAAACGCCGCTGCAACACATGCAAAGGCTGGCGCCCACCACGCGCGAGCTGGAACTGCGCAGTTTCCTTGGCGGCTTCAACTTCCGCGGCGACGCCGCCACCGATCCAGTGGGTCCGATGTCGGGCGGCGAGAAGGCGCGGCTGGCGCTGGCGATGATAGTCTGGCAAAAACCCAACTTGCTGCTGTTGGACGAACCCACCAACCACCTGGACCTGGAAATGCGCCACGCGCTGACCATGGCGCTGCAGGACTTCAGCGGAGCGCTGATCGTGGTGTCCCATGACCGCAGCTTGCTGGAAGCCACTACCGATATTTTCTGGCTGGTCAGCCACGGCAAGGTGCAGCCCTTCGACGGCGACCTAGAGGATTACCGCCAATGGCGGCTGACCCTGCTGGCCGACGCCGGCAAGCCCTCCTCCGGAGACGCTCAGGGCCTGAACCGCAAGGAACAGAAGCGCCAAGAAGCGGAAGCGCGGCAACGGCTCTCCCAACTGCGCAAACCGCTGCAGAACAAGCTGAACAAGCTGGAAAAGGAACTGGACCAACTCAGCGCGGCGAAAGCGGAGCTGGACGGCTTCATGGCCTCCGCCGACGCCTATGAGGATGCCAACCGGCAACGGCTGGCCGACGCTGTGCGCCGCCAAGGGGAAGTGGCGACCCGCCTGGCGGAAGTGGAGGAGGCTTGGCTGGAAGCCCAGGCCGAGCTTGAGGCGCTGGAACAGGCGGAATAACGGCGGCAACGGCCGGGGTTTTCCACAGCAATCGCCGGATAACTTTGTGGATAACCCCGATCCGTCGCCAAAAAAACTTTTGCAATTAGCCACTTGCCGCTTACGCTCATAAAAAAGGCAAAATCAGGGAACTTTCCCACCTTGCCAATGAGCAAATCTGGTGACAGCATGTGGATAAAACCGGCAACTCCATGATTGCAAAAAACAAATGACTGCCGCCTATTTTTTAAGCAAAACCCCGCGCGCCCCTCCCCGCCGCGCCGCATTCACGTCGCCCATACGTCGCGTTCTGCTCGCCAGCCTGCTGATCGCCGGCGCCGCCGCGGCCGAGCCCCCCATCCGGCTCAACACCCATCAGCAAGTTCCGCTGTCCTTCAGCAAAGAAGACGGCGCCCCCGACGGCTTGGCGGTGCAAATCGTGCAGTGCGCGCTCAAGCAGCTACAACGTCCCTACTTCATCTCCTTCCTGCCATGGCCCCGCGCGCAATGGCAGGTGCAGCACCAACAAGCCGATGCCTTCTTCACCGCCACGCCGTCGGCGGAACGCGACAGCTACGCGGTGCTGTCCGCCCCCATCCTGCCTTATGAGCGACGCTGGTATCTGCTGAAGAACAACCCGCAGACCCCGACCAGCAGCGATTTCAAGCGCCAGGGGCGCACCGCCGCCTTCAGCGGCTCCAATATGGACGACTGGCTGCGCGAACACGGCTATCAACTCACCTCCACCCCGCCCAACAGCGAGCAATTGGTGAAAATGCTGCTGAACCGCCGTGTTGACGCCATTCTCGGCAATGCCTACGTGGTGGACGCGCTCATCGCCAAAATGGGCGTGCAGGAACAACTGCGCAGCGAGCTGGCGCAAAGCCTGCCCTTCGGCGTCTACTTCGGCAAAGCCTTCCTCGCCCGCGAGTCGCCGCAGTTCCTGACGCAATTCAATCGCGCGGTGCAAGGCTGCCGCGCCAAATAAAAAAGCCGCCAGATGATGGCGGCTTTTCAATGCGGTTTGGCTGCGGATTAGACCGGAGCGGGCTCCTTCATCAGCAATGCGCTCAACTCCGCCAGCTTGCGCTTCAGTTCGCGACGATCCACCACCATGTCCACCGCCCCCTTGCTCAGCAGGAACTCTGCGCGCTGGAAGCCTTCCGGCAGGGTTTCGCGCACGGTTTGCTCGATCACGCGCGCGCCGGCAAAGCCGATGCGCGCCTTGGGCTCGGCCAACACCACGTCGCCCAGGAAGGCGAAAGAAGCGGACACGCCGCCCATGGTCGGGTCGGTCAACACCGAGATGAACGGCAATTTGGCGTCGGTCAGCAGCTGCAAGGCGGCGCTGGTCTTGGCCATCTGCATCAGCGAATTCAGGCCTTCCTGCATCCGCGCTCCGCCGGAAGCGGCCACGCAAACGAAAGGCGCCTTGGCTTCCACCGCGGCGCGCACGCCGCGCACGAAGCGCTCGCCCACCACCGACCCCATGGAGCCGCCGATGAATTTGAATTCAAACGCGGCCACCACCACCGGCATCGATTCGATGCTGCCCTGCATGACGACCAGCGCGTCGTCCTCGCCAGTGTCGCTTTTGGCAGCGGTCAAGCGGTCCGGATACTTCTTGCTATCCTTGAACTTCAGGATATCCACCGGCTTGACCTCTTCACCCAGCTCGCGCCGGCCCTCTTCGTCCAGCAGCAGGTTCAGACGTTCGCGCGCGGTCAGCGGGTGATGATGATTACACTTGGGACACACCTGCAGATTGCTCTCCAGGTCGGTGTAATACAACACGGCCTCGCATTCCGGGCACTTGCTCCAAAGCCCCTCCGGTACCGCGGAAGGTTTATCGGCGCGGTTGTCGCGCTTGATCTTCGGCGGCAGGAGCTTATTCAACCAGCTCATGCTGACTCCTTGATTCTTGGACCCGCCGTCAAACGGCGGGCACAGTAAAACGGGGGCTAAGCCCCCGCAATGTTCTATCGGATGGCAGCCTTCAGTTCGGCCACCAGACGGGTTAACCGCTCTTTGGCGGTTTCGGGTGTCGCCGCCTCAATTTCCTGCACCAAGCGGCTGCCCACCACCACCGCGTCAGCGGCGGCGGAGATCGCCTTGGCGGTCGCGCCGTCGCGAATGCCAAAGCCGACGCCGATCGGTACGGTCAAATATTCTCTAAGGGCAGCAATTTTACGCGCTACGTCGTCAATGTCCAGATGCCCGGCGCCGGTCACCCCCTTCAGAGAGACATAATAGACGTATCCGCGCGCCAGTTTGGCGATTTCCGCCACACGTTGCGGCGGGGTGGTGGGCGCGATCAGGAACACCGGATCCAGGCCGTTGGCGGTCAGCGCCGCAGACAGATCGGCGGATTCTTCCGGCGGACTGTCCACGGTCAACACGCCGTCTACGCCGGCGGCCTTGGCCGCGGCGGCGAAGTCCTGGTAGCCCATGGCGAACACGGGATTCAGATATCCCATCAGCACCACCGGGGTATGGTCGTTGTCGCGGCGAAATTCCGCCACCATCTGCAACACCTGGCGCAAACCCACCTTGTGGACCAGCGCGCGCTCCGAGGCGCGCTGGATCACCGGGCCGTCGGCCATCGGGTCGGAAAACGGCACCCCCAGCTCGATGATGTCGGCGCCGCCCTCCACCAAGCCGTGCATCAGCTGCACGGTCAACTGCGGCGACGGATCGCCGGCGGTGATGAAGGGAATCAGCGCCTTGCCGCCGGCCAGCGCTTCAAAACATTGGGCGATACGTGACATAGCGCCTCCTTACAGGGTGATGCCGGCGAGGCCGGCCACGGTGTTGATGTCTTTGTCGCCGCGGCCGGACAGATTGACCAAGATCACCTGGTCCTTGCCCATCTTCGGCGCTTCCTTGGCGGCCCAGGCCAGCGCGTGGCTAGACTCCAGCGCCGGGATGATGCCCTCGAAACGACAGCAATCGTGGAAGGCGCGCAAGGCCTCGTCGTCGTTGATCGCCACGTAGTCGGCGCGGCCGATGTCCTTCAGATAGCTGTGCTCAGGCCCCACGCCCGGATAGTCCAGGCCGGCGGACACCGAATGGGTTTCCACCACCTGGCCGTTCTCGTCCTGCATCAGATAGCTCTTGGCGCCGTGCAATACGCCCAGCGGCGCGCCGCCGGAAATCGGCGCCGCGTGCTTGCCGGAGGCCAAGCCCAGGCCGCCGGCCTCAACGCCGACCATGCGCACGCCGTCAACGCCGATATACGGATAGAACATGCCGATGGCGTTGGAGCCGCCGCCCACGCACGCCACCACCACATCCGGCTGGCGACCGATGACTTCCGGCATCTGCACTTTGGCCTCCTCGCCGATCACCGACACGAAATCGCGCACCAGCATCGGATAGGGATGCGGGCCAGCCGCGGTGCCCAAGATGTAGAAAGTGCTGTCGACATTGGTCACCCAATCTCGCATGGCCTCGTTCAGCGCGTCCTTCAACGTCTTGGAGCCGGACTCCACCGGCACCACAGTGGCGCCCAGCAGCTTCATGCGGAACACATTGGGCGATTGACGCTTGATGTCCTCCGCGCCCATATACACCACGCACTCCATGCCGTAACGCGCCGCCACGGTGGCGGAAGCCACGCCGTGCTGGCCGGCGCCGGTTTCCGCGATCACCCGTTTCTTGCCCATGCGACGCGCCAGCAGCGCCTGGCCAATGGCGTTGTTGATCTTGTGCGCGCCTGTGTGGTTCAGGTCTTCGCGCTTCAAATAGATCTGCGCGCCGCCCAATTGCTCGGACCAGCGCTTGGCGTGGTAGACCGGGCTGGGGCGGCCAACGTAATGCTTGAGCTCATGGCGGAATTCTTCCCAGAACGACGGGTCGGCCTTGACGCGAGCGTACTCGTTTTTCAGCTCGTCCAGCGCCGCCATCAAGGTTTCGGCGACATAGACGCCGCCATGCGGGCCAAAATGGCCCTGGGCGTCCGGCAAGTCATAACGATCCATGTCTAACTCCTGATATGAACGCCGCCATTCTGGCGGCATCTTTGATTCCCTTGGACGCCTCCACACCGCTGGAGACGTCGACCGCGGCCGGGCGCACCTGCGCCACCGCCGCCGCCACATTGTGTTCGTCCAGCCCCCCGGACAGGATCAACGGCAGGGGCAAGGCCTCCGGCAGCAAGCTCCAGTCAAAGGTGGCCCCGGTGCCGCCGTGCGCGCCTTCAACGAAGGCGTCTGTCAGCACCGCGCGCGCGTCCGGGTATTGCGCGGCGATTTCGGCCAGGTCCATGCCTGGCTTCACCCGCACCGCTTTCAAATAAGGCCGCTGAAAGGAGCGGCAGAAAACGGCGTCTTCCTCCCCGTGGAACTGCAGCATGTCGATTGCGCACTCCGCCAACACTGCGCGCACATAATCCGGTTCCGGGTTGACGAACAGAGCCACCACGCTGACGAAGGGCGGCAGCGCCGCGATTACAGCGCGCGCCTGCTCGATGCCGACATGACGCGGGCTCTTGGCGTAGAACACCAGACCGATGGCGTCGGCGCCCAAGCGCGCGGCTTCCGCGCCGTCTTCCGGCCGAGTAATGCCGCAAATTTTGATTCGGGTTGTGCCGCCCACTCTCATCTCCACAAGGCCAGCCGCGCGGCGTCCGCCTGCGACGGCAAATCGTATATTTCCGGATAACCCACGCCGGTCAGATACAGACCATCCGGCATGAAGGTGGGCGGCGCGAAGGTGCGGTCGCGCGCCGCCAGCAGCCCCGCCATGTCCTCCGCGCGCAAAGCGCCCTTGCCGACATAGACCAGCGCCCCGACGATATTGCGCACCATATGGTGCAGAAAAGCGTCCGCCAGCAGATCGAAGCGGATCAGGCCGTCTTGCTCGCTGATGTCCAAGCGCTGCAAATCCTTGAGCGGCGATTTTGCCTGGCATTCGGACGCTCGAAAGCTGGAAAAATCATGCCGCCCCAACAAGTGGGCGGCCGCTTCCCGCATCGCCTCAACGTCCAACGCCTGATGAAACCAGCCCATCTTGCCAGCCAGCAAACAAGGCCGCACCGGACTAGTCAGCAGGAAATAGCTGTAACTGCGGGAAAACGCCGAAAAACGAGCATGAAACGCCTCCGGCACCTCTCGCGCCCACACCACCGCCACTTCCGGCGGCAGCAAGGCGTTGACGCCGCGCACCCAAGCATTCAGCGGCCGCTGCGTCAAGCAGTCGAAATGCACCACTTGCATGGCCGCATGCACCCCGGCGTCGGTCCTGCCCGCGGCCAAGGTGCCGATGTCGGCCACGCCGGCGATCTGCGCGATCGCCTGATTCAATCTGTCCTGAACCGTATTGCCATGCGGCTGAGTCTGCCAGCCGGAAAACGCCCGACCGTCATACTCGATGCCGAGCGCTATCCTCATGCCCACACCTTCTTCAAACACCGACGCGGCGCACCGCGTCGTTCAGCAATAAAGCACTCACTCTACCTTATCCTGCCCGGTTTGCGCCACGACCAAACGATGACGTCTGCTGCGAACACGCGAGAAAAGCGGCCAACCACGGCATAAGACGCCGTCGACGTAAAACGAAAGGGCCGGCTCGCGATAAGCGCGCCGGCCCCTGTGACTCGCAATGCGCGATGGACGCCTCAGCGGCCGGCCTCCTTCATCAAAGCGTCCGCAGTTTCCTTGTCGCCCATCTCCAGATACAGCTTGGCTAGTTCCATTTTCTCCTCATCAGGACTCGCCGCAGCTGCCGGCGCAGGCGATGCCGCTACGGGCGTCGCGAGTGCGGGTGCGGGTGCGGCAACAGGGGCTGGCTCTGCGGCCGCAAGCGACTGCGCCGGCGCCTCCGCCTTTGGCTCGAGTGTGGTTTGCGCGAACAAGGGATGGCCGGGCTCGACGGTCTGGCCAATCTCACACACCCTCATCCACAAGGTGCTGTCCTTGCCGAACACGCCCTTCGCCGTGGTGGCCTCGGCAATGAACATCTGCTTGTCCGGCTGGGTGGACAACACCTCCAGTAGCTTGTAGCGCAAATCTTGTCGCATCGGCTCATGAGCCAGGCCTTCACGCAAAATCTCCAACGCCTGATCATCGCGACCGTAAGCCAGATAGACGTCTGCCTCGGCAACCCGATCCACCGAAGACAGGTCGATCCCATCGCCCTTCTTCAAAGAACTCATCAAGGTCGTTAACGGCCCCAGCATCGAAGCGCCCGTCGCCGTTCCGCTCAAGGCCGGCGCCGCGGGCTCGGCCTTATCGCCGCTGCGCTTGCGTCGCGCCAGCAGCAAGGCGACTAGACCCAAAGCCGCCGCCGCGCCGCCCAGCTTCCAGCGCATAGACTCATCGGACAAGAGAGCGCCCAGTTCATCCGTCCAGCTATTGGCCGCCACGGTGGCTGGCGGAGCATGGCTTTCGGCGGGCTTGGCTGCGGGCGGCTCGTGCGGCGCGGCGGGTTCGGGCGCCTGGGTCTTCCCTACGTGTTCCGGCCTAGCCGCCTGCGGCGCGGACGCCGCCGCGACCGGCATCGAACTGACGGCTGCTATCTTGGGTTCCGGTTTTGGCTTGGGTTCAGGCGCGGACTCGGGGCCGGGCTCTCTTTCCGCCGGGGCCGGCACAGCTGCCTTTACCGCCGCCTGCTGGCGCTGGTAATCCTGAATTTTCTGCTCCAGCGCCTTGGCGCGCTGTTCGGCTTGCTGCAGCGCCTGATCCTGCCTCTGCAGCATCTGCTGCAAATTCCGCTCCTGCTGCGACGGCGCGGCAGCAGGCCGCGCGGCCTCTGCAGCCGGGGCCGGCTTGGCCGCTTCCTTGGCAACAGGCGGGGGCGGCATGACGGGCTTAGCCTTCGGCGCAGCCTCTCTGGGAGCCTGCTCCTGGGCTTTGTGTTCCTGTGGCTTGGACTCCGCCGGCTTATGCTCCAAAGGTTTGCGCTCCGGCGCGCGCTCTTGGAGCTTGCCTTCAGGCTGCGCGCTTTTCTGAACCGCGTGAGCCTCGGGCAACGTCGCCGGCCGCTTAGGCTCCGCGCCACGGGCAACGCCCTGGCCACGCAACTGCCACTCGGCCGGGTACTCCAGGGCCGCTCCAGCGCGCAAGCGATTGGCATCGCCTGCGATGAAAGCCTCTGGATTGTCCCGCAGCAGTTGCTGCGCCACCCCGCCCGCCTCGCCGCCGCCGCGCACGCGGCTGGCGATGCCGGACAACGTGTCGCCCTTAAGCACTCGGTACACTTTCAAGCCCTGCGTTTTGACGGCGGGGACCGGCTTGGCCGCCGAATGAGGGTCCAGCAATACCGAGTAGTTTTTCTGCGCCTTGAGCTTGCCTGCGGCCACTTCCAACCGGAAGGCCAACATTGGCTCGCTTACCGGCTGCTCGGTGCGCAGTTGCACATTAAAGCGGCCTTTGGCCACTTTCTCGATATGGGGCACGATGGAAGCCACCAAGCGCACTTGCTGAGCGCTGGGCTCGCCCTGAGCCGCCACCGCGAACAACGCCAGCCTCGGCGGCTCCGCCTGCTCCAAGGCGCTGCCCTGCAAGGTCAGTTCCAGCAGCAAGGGTTCGCCCAGGCGGGAACGCAGCCGGGCGTCGCTCAGGCCCAGCGAATCCAAGCGCGGCGAGACATCGACGCCGGCCAGCGGCTTCTTGCCCTCCTCCCGCGCCGGCGCGGGTTTGTTGCGCGGTCCGTCGCGGCGGTAATCCACCTCGAACTCGCGCACCAGCCGGCCAGCCGGCCAACTCAGATCCACGGCGAAACGCAACAGCGGCTCCGGATAACTGGCGGCGCCCTTCACTTGGATTTTTTGAACACTGCCATCCGGCTTGCGGACGATGGAAAACTGCAGATTGCCGGCGGAACTGCTGTAAGTGGACAGAAGCGGATAGCGGTTGCGGTCGGCCAGGCCCACCAGCACATTGTCGGAGGGTTCCTCGTCCACCACTGGGATCTCCGCCAGGAAAGGCTCTCCATCGGCGGACAACACCCGGATTGGCCCCAAACCGGCCGTAGCCGCCGCCGCCAGGCCCAGACCGGCCAGCAGCAACGCGATTTGACTCATGCGTGTCTTGAAAGACATGAACGAATTTCCCCACCCTCATTCTTCGAAGCCGCCGCGCAGCAGGTCGCCAACAGATTCTTATAACGTTTTAATTATTGCAACGAAACAACACAACAGCCACTTAGCGAGGATAAATCGAGCATCCTTGCCTCATTGCATCCAGGTAATGGCCAAAAAAGCCACACATTTTCATGCCATTCGCCTCAAACCACGTGATGGAGCCGGATCGTCAAACGGCGGGAGGAGTTGCCCCGTCCCGCCGCGCATCGCCGTCGCCTCTATCTCAAGCGCTAATCGTTGCCAGCAAGGCCTCGGCCTCCGCCTTGAGCGGCCCTTGCGCCTCGGCGATCAAATCCTGCAACACTTCTTTGGCGCCGTCGCGGTCGCCCATGTCCAGGTAGACCTTAGCCAGATCCAACTTGGTGGCCAGCGGATCGTCCAGCACCGACATGCCTTCGGCCTGCGCCGCCGCCGGCGCTTCCGCCTCTGCGGCCGGCGTCTCCGCCAGCATGTCTTCGTACAGGGATTCGAAACCCGCGGACGCGGCCGCTGGGGCCGCTGACGCAACTGGCGCTTCGGCGGCGGCCGGCGTTTCCGCCGCCATGCCCTCCAGATTGAAGTCGAAGTCCAGCAAATTGTTTTCCGCCGGCGCCGCGGCCGCGGGAGTCGCCTCCGGCTTGGGCTCCGCGGGCGTCGTCAGCTCCGCGTCCAGATCGAAATTGAGCAGATTGGCTTCTTCCGGCTTCTCCGCCTCTTCGGGCTGAGGCTCGGCAAAGAGCGCCGCCAGCGGATCATCCGCGGGAACCGCTGCTTCCGGCGCGGCGACGGGTTCAGGGGCGGCAGCCGGCGGCGTTGCCTCAGGCTCGCCGAACAGCTCCTTATCCAGATCGATGCCGCCCGGACTAGACACCGGCGCGGGCGCGGCTTCGATGTCCTCGCCCTCGCCGTCGGACAGATAGAGCGAGTTGGTCGGGTCTATGGAACGGCCCATCGCCGCGGCCTTGGCCCAGATCGGTCCATGGCCGTCGAAGGTGGCGTGCATTTCCCGCGCCAGTTTTTCAAAGCTGGCGACGTCAGGACGCGCCGCGTAGATCTCCATCAGCTTCAGCCTCACCTCTTGGCGCGACGGGTCTTTGGCCAGCGCGTCCTTGAGGATGTCCTCTGCCTGCACATCGCGGCCGTAGGCGATATACACCTCGGCTTCCGCTACAGGATCAACCTCGGCCGCGTCGATGGCGCCGGCCGCCTGGGTGAAATTGCTCATGAAGGAGTGGCCGCCGCCCACCGACGGCGGTTCCATGCCGGAAGACGCGCCGCGGCTCAAGGCGGCGCTGGTATTGTTGGCGGACAGCGACAAGGGCTTGCCGCCCTTGCGCCGACGCGCCAGCAACAGGCCCAACGCGCCCAAGAGGCCCAGGCCGGCCACGCCGCCGCCCACTAGCGGCAAATGATCGATCACCTTATCCAGCAACGACGGCTCCGGCGGCGGAGGCGGAGCCGCCGGCTTGGCCGCGGGCTTGTGTTCCGCCGGAGCGGGCTTGGCCGCAGGAGCCGGAGCCGGCGCGCTGGCGGCGTGCGCGGGAGCGCTGGCGGCGACGGGTTCCGCCGCCGTCGCGGCCGGAGCGGAACTGGAGCTGGAATTAGTCATGGGCGGCCAGGGCTTGCCCGCCTGCAGGGCCTTCAATTGCTCTTCCAGCGCGCTGATGCGCGCCTCCGCGCTCTTCAGCGCTTGCTCGCGCGCAGCCACCTGCTGCTCAAGTTCGGTCAGCTTGCCGCCGCCCGGCTCGCTGGGCACCGGCACCAGCTTCAGCACATCCGAGCCTGCTTTGGCTTTGTCTTCGGCAGCCGGAGCCGCGGGCTGACTGCCTAGAATGCTGGCCACCTGAGCGGCGCTCAGGGACTTGATCTTGCGGCTGGCGGGCACTTTCAGCACCGCGCCCAGTTTGAGACGGCTGACGTCGCCATCGACGAAGGCGTCCGGATTGGCCTGTGCCAAAGCGGCCATGGTCTGGTCCAGCGTGGCGCCGCGCGGCCGCACCTTGCCGGCCAGGCCGCGCAGGGTGGAACCGGACTTCACTTTGAGAATGCCTGGCTGCGGCCGCGCGATGGGCGCGGCGTTGCCGCGATAGCGGCTGGACAGATTGCTGTCGGCGTAACTGGGCACGTCCTGCACGATGTTGGCGGACGGAGAAGCCATCGAGTAGTTGCTGGGATCCAACAACACCGTGTATTCGCGCACCGCGCGTCCCGATGAAGTCTTGGCTTCCACCACGAAACGCAGATAGGGATCGTTGATGGGTCCGGAAGAACTGATGCGTATCATCGCGCCGCGCGAGCTGGGCGCCACGCTGAAGCGCAGCATATTGAGCACAGTGGCGTAATCAACGTTCAAGTCCTGAAACGTATCCGCCCCGGCCAGCCCTATCCTGGCGCTCTCCAACTCCGCCGCTCTTACCCCGGTCAATTCGATATCGGCGCGGAACGGCTCGCCCAGATTGGACCTGACGTTGATTTTCCCCAGCCCTGCCCAGGCGCTGGCGGAGCAGGCCAAAGCCACCGCCAGAACGCCAATTCTGATTTTTGCCTGATGTGTCACTGTCAACCTTCCGGCACGGTTTATCTTGATTTTATTTGCGCTGGCCCAGCGGGCGCAGACGGTAACTGTTGCAATCTTAGGCCCTGCCGCAGTTTTTAGCTAGATTTCATAATGACGCCGTTTGCGCGCGTTTTTCGACTCCGCCATGAAACAGGGCGGCACTCTCGCGAATGCCGCCCTCTGCCCGCGCCATGCGCGGCTTCGGCCAAACCGCTTAAATCAGATCAAACCATTCTGCTTCAACAGCGTTTCGGCGATATTCACGCAATTGAGCGCCGCGCCCGCCTTCACATTGTCGGCGGCCAGCCAGAAGCTCAGCGTCCGGCCCTTGCCGCGCAGACGGCTGACCCACACCGCTTCATTGCCGGTAGCTTCCATTGGCGTCACATAACCGCCCAACTTGTCAGCGGCCACCACTTGCAAGCCTGCCGCAAGCAGACGCTTACGCGCTTGCTCCATGTCAAATTCATGTTCGAATGCCGCATTCACCGCCCACGCGTGGCCGAAAAACACCGGCACCCGCACGCAGGTGGCTTCCACTTGCAATTGCGGCAACGCCAACAGCCGCGTCAGTTCGCGCTCCACCGAGCGCTCTTCTTCGGAGGTGCCGTCCGCGTCCAGCGCGCCGATCTGCGGCAGCACGTTAAAAGCGATGCGCTTGTCGTAAACCCGGCTTTCGGTCTCGCGCTGGGAGAACAGCGCCGTGGTTTGATCCGCCAGCTCTTCCATTGCCGCCTGGCCGCTGCCGGACACCGATTGATAAGTGGCCACCGACACGCGCTGCAAGCCCAGCGGGCGCAGCGCCGCCAGCGCCAGCGCCAGCGGCGTCACCGTGCAATTGGGCACGGAGGCGAGCGCGGCTTCGCCGGCGTCCGCCAGCAAGGCGCCGTTGATGGCGGGAATCACCAGCGGCACACTGTCGTCCTCGCGGAAGGCGGAGCTGAAATCCACCACCGCTGCGCCAGCCGCGCGCGCTAGCGGCGCGTACTCGCGCGCCAGTTCGCTGCCGGCGGCGAAGATGGCCAGCGCCACGTTTTCGAAGGCAAAACCGTCGATCGGATGCACATCCAGTTCCAGGTTGCCATAGGCGGCGGTTTCGCCTTCCTTGTCCGCCGTGTCCACGGCAAAAACCCGGCCCACGGGCAACTGGCGCTGGGCCAGCAGTTCCAGTACCGCCTGGCCCACCAGGCCGGTGGCGCCGACTACGGCGAGCTGAATAGAGTTCGACATCGCTTTACTTTCTCAATCAATCATTGCAAACAGAATACCGCACGCAAAAAAGAGCACCTAGGTGCCCTTTTCAACTCGGCCGCGCTTCTAAAAGTTTGTTCAAAGTCTCGCGAGCAAGAGCGAGACAAGGCGAAAACAAGCGAAAAAGCGGAATGGTCATGTGGTACATGAGCATTTTGAGCTTGTTTTTAACGCCGTATCGCCGACACGCAGCAGGCGATGAACAGACTCGTAAGAGCGGCCCGGCAGTAGGAGCCCGCCAACGCGGCCCCCAGGCTGCCGCCATTCTACCCTGTCAACGCTCGATCAGGATACGCAACATGCGGCGCAGCGGCTCCGCCGCGCCCCACAGCAGTTGATCGCCCACGGTGAACGCGGACAGGTATTCGCCGCCCATCGCCATCTTGCGCAGGCGGCCCACCGGCGTGGCCAGCGTGCCGGTCACCGCCGCCGGGGTCAGCTCGGCCATCGAGGCCTCGCGGGTGTTGGGAACCACCTTGGCCCACGGATTCGCCGCGGCCAGCATGGCTTCGATCTCGTCCAAGGGCACATCGCGCTTGAGCTTGATGGTCAATGCCTGGCTGTGGCAGCGCATCGCGCCCACGCGCACGCACAAACCGTCCACCGGCACTGGATTGGCGGAGCGGCCCAGTATCTTGTTGGTTTCCACGCCGCCTTTCCATTCTTCCTTGGACTGGCCGTTGCCCAGATCCTTGTCTATCCACGGAATCAGGCTGCCGGCCAGCGGCACGCCAAAATTCTGGCAGGGAAAATCGTCCGCGCGCAGGAAGTCCGACACTTTGCGGTCAATATCGAGAATGGCGGAAGCCGGGTCCGCCAGCAGGCCGGACACCTGGGCGTTGATCGCCCCCATGCCGGACAGCAGTTCGCGCATATTCTGCGCGCCGGCGCCGGAGGCGGCCTGGTAGGTCATGGAAGTGGCCCACTCCACCAAATCGTTCTGGAACAAGCCGCCCAAGGCCATCAGCATCAGCGACACGGTACAGTTGCCGCCGACGTAGTCCTTGACGCCGCGCGCCAAGCCCTGCTCTATCACCGCTTTATTGACCGGGTCCAGGATGATGATGGCGTTGTCTTCCATGCGCAGCGCGGAAGCCGCATCCACCCAGTAGCCGTTCCAGCCGGCGGCGCGCAGCTGCGGATAGACTTCATTGGTGTAATCGCCGCCCTGGCAGGTGACGATCACATCCATGGATTTGAGTTCGGCGATGTCCTTCGCGTCTTTCAGCACCGGGGTGTCGCGGCCGATGTCGGGGGCCTTGCCGCCCACATTGGAGGTGGTGAAGAACACCGGCTCGGCAATCACCGCAAAATCGTTCTCTTCGCGCATGCGCTGCATCAGCACGGAACCCACCATGCCGCGCCAACCTACAAAACCTACTCTCACTGGGGTTTCTCCTGGTATCTGTCTGTCAAATCGTCGCGCCCGCCTATGCGGCGGGCGGCTGTAATGTTGTCACCCCATTGTGCAGCGCGATAAAGCACCAAGCAATGGGGTATTTCATTTTTATTGTATTCAAATCAGAACAGACGGTTCGCCCCGCGAAAACCGGGCGTACCGTCCGGTCTCAGAGCGCCGACACCACCGCATCTCCCATCGCCGAGCAGCTGACTTTTTCGCAACCGGCCTCGTAAATGTCCGCGGTGCGCAGGCCGCGCGCCAACACGGCCTTCACCGCGTTCTCCACCCGCTGCGCCGCGTCTTCCAGACCAAAGGTGTAGCGCAGCATCATCGCCGCGGACAGGATGGTGGCCAGCGGGTTGGCAAGGTTCTGGCCGGCGATATCCGGCGCGGAGCCATGCGAGGGCTCGTACAGACCCTTATTGTTTTCATCCAGCGAGGCCGACGGCAGCATGCCGATGGAACCCGTCAGCATCGAGGCCTCGTCCGACAGGATGTCGCCGAAGATATTGCCGGTCACCATCACATCGAACTGCTTGGGGTTGCGCACCAGCTGCATCGCCGCGTTGTCCACATACATGTGGGACAACTCCACCTGCGGATACTCCTTGGCCACGTCTATCATCACCTCTTTCCAGAACTCGGTGGTTTCCAGCACATTGGCCTTGTCCACCGAGCACAAGCGCTTGTTGCGCTTCATCGCGATGCCGAAAGCGACGTGGGCGATGCGGCGCACTTCGCCCTCGCTGTAGCGCATGGTGTTGTAGGCCTCGCGCTCGCCCAGTTCGTTGACGGCGATGCCGCGCGGCTGCCCGAAGTAAATGTCGCCGGTCAGTTCCCGCACAATCATGATGTCCAGACCGGACACCACTTCCGGCTTCAGCGTGGAAGCGTTGGCCAGCTCCGGGTACAGGATGGCCGGCCGCAGATTGGCGAACAGGTTCAAATCCTTGCGGATGGCCAGCAAGCCGCGCTCCGGCCGCAACGGACGCTCCAGCTTGTCGTAGGCCGGGCCGCCCACCGCGCCCAGCAGCACCGCGTCGGATTCGCGACACAGCTTCTGGGTGAACTCGGGATAAGGCTGGCCAAAAGCGTCGTAGCCGGCGCCGCCCAGCGGGGCCTGCTCGGTTTCGATCGGCAGGCCGTCCTTGCGCAAGACTTCCAGCACGCGCTGAGCCTGAGCGATGATTTCCGGACCGATGCCGTCACCCGGCAGAATGGCGATTTTCATACTGTTTTCCTTTTCAGTCTTGAGGACCGCGCCGGGTCAGCCGCTCCACCAGCGCCCGCTCGCAACATTTGAATATGATATAAGCCGCCATCGCGGCATAGCCGGACACCAGCAGTTCCAGCAACTGGCGCAGCGCGCCGTCCATCGCCGCCTGCCAACCGGCGTCCAGCCACAGCTTGAAATTCAATTGCAACAACAGGGCCAGATTGACCGTGCCCGCGCCGAACACCAGAAAGCTCAAGCCCAGCAGCGCGAAGGCCCAGCAGGGGTGGCGATGCAACCAGGCCATCGCGCCGCGCCGGCCATCGCCGCGGACGGCGTTCATGTTCTGGCCCACAACACCATCACGTCGGAACTGAAACTGCCGTCCGCCTCGATGGCGAAGTAATCGCGCACCTCGCTGCCCATGCGCTGTTGCAGCAGGCGAACGGCCGCGGCCATCTCCGGCGGCGTGCGCATGCGCGCGGTCCAGGCGTCGAAGGCCAGTCGCAGCCGCTGACGGCGCAGGCTGTCCACCACGAAGCCGGCCTCAGCCAGCATCGTCAACCATTCTCCGCCGCTGTAATTACGCACATGGCTAGAATCCCGCAACACTTCCACAGCCTGCAAGTGCGTATCCAGCAAGGGCAGGCCCGGCGACATCACATCTATCAGCGCTAATCGGCCGCCCGGCTTCAATACCCTCCGCGCCTCGCGCAGAGCCAGGCCCACATCACCCCAGTGATGGGCGGAATAACGGCTGAACACCAAGTCGAAGTCGCCGTCGGCGAAAGGCAGACGCTCCGCCGAACCCTGGCGCGTGCTCAGATTGTCCAGACCGCGCCGGGCCGCTTCCGCCGTCACCACTTCCAACATGGCGGCCGACAGATCGTAAGCCACGACCTCCCGCGCCGCCTCCGCCACCTGAAAACCCACATGGCCGGCGCCGCAGCCCAGGTCCAATACCCGCGCCGCGCCATGCTCCGCCACGGCCTGGCGCAGCTCGGCGAACTCCGCGCCCTCCGCATGCACTTGGCTGCTCAAATAGGCGGCGGCCTGGCCGCCGAACTGCTGCTCCACATGCTGTTTATGCCCGTGGCCGCCCTGCTGTGGCGTGTTCACTCAGCCTCCTTTGCTCAGGCGAACAGCCACGGCTGTTCGCTGCGGCGCTTGGCTTCGAAAGCCTTGATTTCATCCGCGTGCTGCAGGGTAAGGCCAATCTCGTCCAGGCCGCCCAGCAGGCAGTGCTTGCGATGCTCGGTGATATCGAAGCCAAACACCCGCCCGGCCGGCGTCGTCACCGTTTGCGCCGCCAGATCCACCGTCAACCGATAGCCTTCGGCGGCCGCGCATTCTCGGAACAGCTGATCCACCGCGTCCGCCGCCAGCACGATGGGCAGCAGGCCGTTTTTGTAGCAGTTGTTGAAGAAGATGTCGGCGAAACTGGGCGCGATCACCACGCGGAAGCCCTGGTCGTCCAGCGCCCACGGCGCGTGCTCGCGGCTGGAACCGCAGCCGAAGTTCTCGCGCGCCAGCAACACCTGCGCGCCTTGATAGCGCGGCTGATTGAGTACGAAGTCCGGGTTCAGCGGCCGCTTGCTGTTGTCCATGCCCGGCTCGCCGTGATCCAGGTAACGCCATTCGTCGAACAGATTGGGACCAAAGCCGGAGCGCTTGATCGATTTCAAGAACTGCTTGGGAATGATGGCGTCGGTATCCACATTGGCGCGATCCAAGGGACAGACCAAACCGGTCAAGGTGGTAAATGCTTTCATCGTCAATGCCGTTTCCGGGCGCTAGCGCCCGCCTTCATTAGAGAGTGCGAGGAGACGACCGCCCCGGCGGACGCCGGGGGCGGACCGCCGCATCACATTTTGTTGGACACGTCCTTGGCGGCATTTTCAATCGCCTGCCCGCCCTTGGACACGTCTTGGCCCACGCCCTTCACCGTATTGCAAGCGCTCAGGGTCAGCGCGGCCAGTACCAACAACAGCAGTTTTTGCATGATTCTCTCCTTGGAACGGTTACAACGAACGCACATCGACGAAATGACCGGTGACGGCGGCTGCCGCCGCCATCGCCGGACTGACCAGATGCGTACGGCCGCCCTGCCCCTGACGACCCTCGAAATTGCGGTTGGACGTGGACGCGCAGCGTTCGCCAGGCTGCAGACGGTCCGCGTTCATCGCCAGGCACATCGAGCAGCCCGGCTCGCGCCACTCGAAGCCGGCGGCCAGGAATACCTGGTCCAGCCCCTCGGCCTCCGCCTGCGCCTTCACCAGGCCGGAGCCCGGCACCACCAGCACCTGCTTCACGTTGGCGGCCTTATGGCGGCCCTTGGCCACGCTGGCGGCCTCGCGCAAATCCTCGATGCGGCTATTGGTACAGGAGCCGATGAAGACAATGTCCACCGCGATGTCGTGAATGGGAGTATTGGCCTGCAAGCCCATATAGCTGAGCGCGCGCTCAATGCCGCTTTTCTTGACCGGATCGCTTTCCCGCGCCGGGTCCGGTACCGCGCCGTCGATATCCACCACCATTTCCGGCGAGGTGCCCCAGGTCACCTGCGGCCGGATGTCCTCGGCGCGCAACACCACTTCCGCGTCAAACACGGCGCCCGGATCGGAACGCAAAGTGCGCCAATACGCCACCGCTCGCTCCCAATGCTCGCCCTTGGGCGCGAACGGCCGGCCTTTTACATAATCGATGGTCTTCTGATCCACCGCCACCATGCCCGAACGCGCGCCGGCCTCAATCGCCATATTGCACAAGCTCATCCGGCCTTCCATAGACAGGCTCTCGATGGCCTCGCCGGCGAACTCGATCGCGTAACCGGTGCCGCCGGCGGTGCCGATCTTGCCGATGATGGCCAGCGCCACATCCTTGCCGGTGATGCCGCGGCCCAGTTGGCCGTCCACCCGCACCAGCATATTCTTGGACTTCTTGGCCACCAGGCACTGGGTGGCCATCACATGCTCCACCTCGGACGTGCCGATACCGTGGGCCAGCGCGGCGAAAGCGCCGTGGGTGGAAGTGTGGCTGTCGCCGCACACCACCGTCATGCCCGGCAGCGTGGCGCCCTGCTCCGGCCCCATCACGTGCACGATGCCCTGACCCTTGTCCTTGAACGGGAAATACGCCAGCGCGCCGAAGGCCTTGATATTGGCGTCCAGGGTTTCCACCTGCTGGCGCGAAATCGGGTCCTTGATACCCTCGTCCCAATGATCAGTGGGCGTGTTGTGGTCCGCTGTGGACACCACCGAATCCACGCGCCACAGCGGGCGGCCCGCCAGCTTCAGCCCCTCGAACGCCTGCGGGCTGGTCACCTCGTGCACCAGGTGTCGGTCGATGTACAGCAAAGCCGTGCCGTCCGCTTCCTGGCGCACCACGTGGCTATTCCATAATTTGTCGTACAAGGTTTGTGCGGTCATGGTGTTTGCTCGAATCCGGTTATTCAACTTGAGACTGCCGCCGACGCCGCGGGTTTCCGCGCGCCGGTCACAAGGCTCTGCTCCGTGGGCTTATCTTGGAGCCAAACTTTCCCGGCAACAAGCCAGTTGCTTATACTAGTAGCGATACTAATACCCATAGCCCTACCCCATGACCGCCAGCAAAGACAGCGCGCCGCTGGGCCAATTCATCCGCGCCCACCGCGAGCGCCTGAGCCCGGAACAAGCCGGCCTGCCGCCCGGCCAGCGCCGCCGCGCCAAAGGCCTGCGCCGCGAAGAAGTGGCCGCCTTGTGCGACATCAGCACCACCTGGCTGACCTGGATAGAACAGGGCCGCACCCAATCCGTGTCCGCGCCCACCCTGGCCCGTCTGGCCGAGGCGCTGCGCCTCACCGCCGCCGAGCGCGACTACCTGTTCAATCTGGCGGGGCTCAAAGACCCGGAGCCGGAATGGCGCGGCCCGTCCGAACAGGCCAAAGCCCTGTTGAAACAAGCCACCGCCCATATCGATTCCCCCGCCTACGTGCTGGACGCCGAATGGCGCGCCGTGGCCTGGAACCCCCCGGCACAGAGGCTGTTCCGGGACTGGCTGGGCCGGCCGGACGCCAGCCGCAGCCTGCTGGACTTCATCTTCCTGGCGCCGGAAGCGCGCAGCTTCATCGATCAGTGGGAGGAACGCGCCGGCCGCATCGTCGCAGAACTGCGCGCCGACCTCAGTCCGCGGCTGAACCAGCCCGCCGTGGCCGGGATGATTGCGGAACTGGAAACGAAAAGCCCGGAATTCCGCCAATACTGGCAGCAACAAGACGTGCAAGGCCGCGAAGGCGGCAGCCGCGTGTTCCACCACCCCAGCGCCGGCCGCATCGAACACCAGCAAATCACCCTCAAACTGGCCCAGGCGCCAGAGTATAAACTGGTGATGCTGCTGTGACGCCATGCGGTTGACATGACCAATTCTTTATATTGAGCATTCCCAGGCTTGGGCACACTGCGCCGCATCCCAACCACGGCGGCGCCTGACGCCGCCTCCCTTGCTCAGGAGCGCCCAATGAAAATAACCAACGACATGCTCAGCCGCATCCACCCGCGCGGCTGCGCCGACCCGGACACCCCGCCGCAAACCGCGCTGGCCGCAGACATACGCAGCGCGGCCAATAATAGCGAGCGACCGTCCAGCGTCGGCCGCGCCACCCCGCGCGACGCGCAACCGGCCGATGCGCTGCGCCGCCTGGCTCCGGACACACTACAAGCCGCTCTGGCGCAATCGCAGCGCCAGTTCAGCCTGTGGCTGGCCAGCCGAACACAGGAAGACGCTCACAATCTGCTGCGCAACTACTACACCTCCATGGTGCACGATCATATCGACAACAGCGCCGAGGCCACCGTCAAGCAATGCCTGCCCCAAGCGCCCAGCAGCCGCTTGGCGGAACAGGCCAAACATTACCGTGCCTTCATCATTGATACCGCCGCCGCGCGCTTCCCCAGCCAAGCGGAGCACTTTCGCAAACAAGCCGGCCCCAGCCTGCTCAACAACCACCTCAGGGCCATCAGCACCAAGGCCGGGCTGAATGACAAAAACCCGCAGCATCAGGCGGCGTTGAAACAACTGGTGGAACACTGTGCCGCCCAGCTCTCCAACAGACTGCAACAGCTCAGCCCGCTGACGCTGCGCGACACGCTGGAACAAGCCCGCTGCGACTATCTTCGCAGCCACGCGCCCGAACATGGCATCTCCGAACACGCCGCGCCCAAGCTGGAACAGGATAGCCTCGCCCCGCTGCCGCAGGCCGAAGCCTTTCTCCGGCGCGGCAAGAGCTCCCGGTTCAAGTCTCACCGCGATTCGCGCCAGATCAATTTCAAACGGCTGACCGGCTTTAACTAAGCGCGGCCAAAAGCCTGTTCAAAGTACGGCACTCACTCCGTCACGCCTCACGACGCGCAACGGGCTTTGAACAGGACTTCACGCCCGGCCCAGCGCCCGCAGCATAGCCGGCCGCTGGGCCTTGGGCAGCTTGGCCACATAGTCCCGCGCCGACTGATCGTACTTATCCCTGTCCTCCAGCGAAGCGCCGTGCTTGATCAGGTCGGCCACCATCTGCGGCACACCGCTCAACACCGCCGCCATCAGTAGCGACATCTGCGAAAAGCGCGTTGACACATTCACATCCGCGCCATGCTCCAGCAGCAACTTCGCCGCCGGCGCATTGCGCGCCTCCGCCGCGTAGAACAGCGGCGTCTTGCCAAGATGTGCTGGCGGCGGCAAACGGTGGTGTGATCCGGTACTGCCCAGTCTAGCTCGGCCAATTTCAGCAGGCTCTGCACCATGCCCAGTGCCTGCCGCAACGATAGATTGAGCAAGCATTTAATACTCAAACCAAACTGGATGACCTCTCTGCCCCGGCCTGGGCTAGCGCCCACTTGTGCAAATGTCGCAGGACATGCGAGCAAGGATTCCCCCAGCCGTCTAGATTGGTACAATAAGCAGCCGCATGACGACGGCTTTTGAACAGGCGCTAAGAGGCTGTTCAAAGTCTCGCGAGCAAGGGCGAGACAAGGCGAAAACGAGCGAAAAAGCGGAATGGTCAAGTGGTACATGAGCATTTTGAGCTGGTTTTCAACGCCGTATCGCTAAAGCGCAGCAAGCTTTGAACAGGTTCTAAGAATCCCCCCAAATATAGGCAGCAGATGACCAGTCCGAACCAGGCCGCCAATCCGGCGCCTACAGCCGAAGAACCGGTGCTCCGCGCCCCGGAAAACGAAAATACCCTGGCCACGCTGGCTATTCCGCTGGGCGAAACCATTCTGACGCTGACCGCCAACGGCACGCCCATCTATGGCATTTTGCAGCGCAGCCGGGCCATGACGGAACAATCCGACTTCTTCCGGCTGCAGTTCCGCGGCTATGCCCGAGCCGACGGTCACCGCTGGCAGTTGTTCGAAGGCGAGGACAGCCATTTCCAAGCAGCCCACAACTGCGCCTGGGTGCGGGTGGACCGGCCCAGCCGTACCGTCACCTTCGGCCCCAAAAGCGGCGTGCAAGCCAGTCCAGGCTTTGTCGGCACCGGACTGGACACTTTTCTGTTCGCCAGCGTCATCTCATGGGCCAAGGGGATTTGTCCGGATCACGCCATCAGCCCCGGCATGATCAGCATGAGCCAGACCTCTTCGGAAGAAGAACGGCTGCAACGCAACGCCTTCTACGCCAGCCAGGGTTTTGAGTTTGAATGGCAGGACGCCAATCAGCGTTCCGCGCTCTACTTCAAGGACAAAGTCAACAAGCTGCTGGGGGTATGGAACAAGGAGCTGATCACCGAGGTGGGCGGTGAAGCGATGCTGCAATCCCTGGCGCGGCAGGATGAAACCCGCGCCGAGCTGGAGCAGCGGCTGGAAAAGCTGGAAAGCGTGCACGACAACCTGAAACGAGCGCTGCAAAAAGAACGCACCACGGCTCAGATTCTGACCGGGGTGCTCATCCTATTCGCCATCTGCGGGCTGTGGGCGGTGATCTAGCACCCTCTCATCACAAAAAAGCAGGTCATGAAGCAGCATTCCAATGACGTTTCCCATGTACTCAAGCTCGCGGCGCTCACCGTCTGCTTGGCAATTGTCTCCATCCAGCCGGCCGCCGCCGCTCGACCAGCCGATGTTGACCTGGCCGGCAATAGCATCAAGACCTTGACGCGGGAATCAAGGCCAGAGTCGGCGGAGTCGGAGCAAGGCTGCACTCCGGACCGCCAGCTGTGTCTTGAGCTGGTGGCGCAAACCAAGGACGCGCCGCCCATGCTCAAAGTCCGGCCCACCGCCAACCAGAGCGCTGGCGCACAGCTGGAATTGCGTGATTTACAGACCGACGCGCTGTGGGACAACCGCCGCGGCCTAGCGCTATGGCCTTACGTGGTAAGGCTCGCCGCTTCCGATCAGGGCATCTTGGTGGGCGTCAGCGAGGACGTCAGCACCATGTATTCCGGCGGCGGCGGCTCTTTCAGCATGCTGCACCTGCTGCAGGTCTATCCCAAGGGCGCGGGATTTGAAATGCGCGAGGTGCTGGCGCTGCCGCTGGCCAGTTCCCTGATGATACGCGCGTGCTTTTCGGAGCGGGATTACGCCGACCGCCGCGGAGCCTGTCATGACGAGTACCGTTTTTCTTCCAACATCAAGCTGGACAAAGACGTCACAGCCGGCTTCCCACACCTGATCTACCGTACCCGTGCCACCAGCTTTCCCGGCCCTGCCTCCCGCAGCCGCGACTCGCGGGGCAAACGTTTGCGGAAAAAAGACATCGCCACCGTGGTGGACCGGGCCTGCACCTTCCAGCGCCTGCTGACGCGGCAGCCGGATAGCGGCGCCTACACGCCGGACAAGCCGATTCCAGCCTGCGAAGAGTATCTCGAGCCTTAACCCCGCCCCTGAAAAACCCGATCGGCGCCCTCGCCGCTCAAGCCGCCGGCGCGCCGCCCAGGGCCTTGTAAACGTCCGCCAGGTTTTTCAATTGTTCCTGACGCAGCCGGACCAGCGCGGACTCGCTACTACGCCTCGCCTTGGCGGCGTCCAGCCAGGTTTGAGCGTCCACCGCGCCGGCACGATAGCGGCTTTCCGCCAGTTGCTCGCTGCGCCGGCTCAACGCCAGCGCGTCCGCTTGCAAGCGGGCCGAGCCTTGCAGCCGCTGACGCGCGCTCAGCGCATTGTCCACCTCCTGATAAGCTCTATATAAGGTCTTGCGGAAATTGACGGTTTCCAGCTCGTAATCGGCCTGACTGCTCTTCAATTGCAGGCCTTGTTTGCGCCATTCCAGGAAGGGCAAGGACAGGGAAGCGCCCAGCGTCAACAACGGGTTTTGCACCAGGCTGCTCAGCGCGCTGCTGCTGGAGCCCAGCGAGCCGGTCAGCTTCAGCGTGGGGAAGAGGGCCGCGCGTTGCTGATCCACCTTGGCCAATTGGCCGCGCAAGCGCGCCTCCGCCGCCATCAGGTCCGGCCGACGTTCCAGCAGGCTGCTGGGCAAGCCGGCGTCTATCGCGGGCAAAGCCGGCTCCAGGGGCAGCTCGGCGATAGGCGGCAGCGCCGCGCCGGGCGGATGATCCAGCAATAAGGCCAGCGCGTTTTCCTTTTGCCCGAGTTCGTCTGCCAGCGTCAGCAGTTCCGTCTGTTGACTCAACACCGCGCTCCGCGCCTGAGTAACATCCTGCTCGCTCGTGGCGCCGGCACGCCATTTAGTTTCCGCCAACGCCTGAATCCGGCGCAGGTCCATCAGGTCCGCCTGCCCCAGCCTCTGTCGTGTCTTCAGCGCGGCAATGTCCCAGTACAAGCCGGCGGCGGCGCTGTCCGACAGCAGCCTGGCGGCGGCTTCATCATAGGCGCTGGCGCGAAACTCCTGATCCGCCGCGCGCAAGCGCGCGTCCACCCGCCCCCACAGATCCAACTCGTAACTGGTGCTCAAGCTGCCGCCGCTGCTGCGGCTCCAGGTCGAGGATTCGCCCAGCGTGCGCTTGGTTCCGGCGCTCAAATCGCCGCTCAAGGAGGGCAAGGCCTCGCTACGCTCCAGCCCAGCCGCCAATTGCGCTTTGCGCAACTTGAGCAAGGCAATGCTCAAATCCGGGTTGCGGCTGCGCGCCTGTTCCAGCACCGCCAGCAAGCCCGCGTCGCCAAAACCTTGCCACCAGCGCTCGCGGCTCATGTCCGTCTGCGATTGAGCCGTGGGGCTGTGCCATTGCGCCGGGGTCTCCAGCGCCTGGCGCTGATAAGGCGTGCTCTGACAAGCGGCAAGCGACAGGGCCAGACCCAAAGCAGTGAGATTGGATTTCCAAAGCGTCAAACACTTACTCCCGAGCCAAGGCATCGATCGGATTCAAACGCGCCGCGCTGCGCGCCGGCAGATAACCAAACACCACGCCGATAGCGGTGGAGCATGCCACCGCCAGGGCGATGGCTTTCAGCGACAGCGCCATTTTCCATTTGCTGACCAAGAGCGCGAACACAAAGCTGATGCCGTAGGACAGGCCGATGCCGATGGCTCCGCCCACCAGGCAAACCAGCACCGCCTCGGTCAGAAATTGCTGTAACACGTCGGACTGACGCGCGCCCACCGCCATGCGGATGCCGATTTCGCGGGTACGCTCGGTCACCGACACCAGCATGATGTTCATCACGCCAATGCCGCCCACCACCAGTGAAATCACCGCGATCAAGGTCAACAGCAGAGCGAGCGTGCGACTGGTGTTTTCCACCGTTTTCAGCACTTCGTCCATATTCACGGTAAAGAAGTCCTTGCTGCCGTGGCGCAGGGTCAACAGGTGGCTGAGCGCCTTCTCCGCCAGCGCGGTGGGCTGGCCCTCCTTGATGCGCACCACCATGTAGTCAAAATAGGCCCGCCCGAACAAACGGCTGCCGGCGGTGCTGTAGGGCATCCACATTTGCAGCGATTTGCCGCCGTAGCCGTTGTCTTTGGTCTCCACCACCCCGATGACGGTGGCCGGCACGCTACCCACCAGCACCACCTGGCCGATGGCTTCCGCATCGGCAAACAGTTTGCGGCGGGTGAAGTTGTCTACCACCACCACCTGGCGCTGCATGCGCACATCGTCGCGGCTGAAGCCGAGGCCGGCGACCAGCTTCAAGCCGCGCACACGGAAGAAGGTGCTGTCCACGCCGGACACCGAGGCGTTGACGTCAACGTTGCGGTAACGGATCCGCAGGCTGTTGGTGGTAACCGGCGACACGCTGTCGACATAGGGCTCCTCGCTCAGCGCCGCCAGATCGCTAGGCAGAAAGGTGCGCACGCCGTCGGCCTTGTCGTCGCCTCCATCCTTGCCGCGATACACGGTGATGGTGTTGGTGCCGATGGAGCGGATGTCGTTCAACACGTAATTGCGCGCGCCCTCGCCCACCGCGATGATGGACACCACCGAGGTGATGCCGATGATGATGCCCAGCATGGTGAGCACGGTGCGCAGCCGGTTGGCCAGCATGGCGAGCATGGCCATCTTGAAGGCTTCGCTCATGCGTTCACGCCAGGCCGGCCCCGGCTTGGGCCGCCGCGGCTCGCTCGCGTCCGCAGCCGGGCGCGATGCGTCGGCGGCGCTGTCGCGCAGAATCTCGCCATCGTGGATTTCGATGATGCGTTCGGTCTGCGCGGCAATGGACGGGTCGTGAGTCACAATGATGATGGTGTGGCCGGCGGCGTGCAGCTCCTTGAGGATATTCATCACTTCCTCACCGCTATGACTGTCCAGCGCGCCGGTGGGTTCGTCGGCCAGGATGATGTCGCCGCCGTTCATCAGCGCCCGCGCGATGGACACCCGCTGCTGTTGACCGCCGGACAACTGGCCTGGGCGGTAGTCTTCCTTGCCGGCCAGGCCCAGCCGTGCCAGCAAACGGCCCGCGCGCTCGCGCCGTGCTTCTTGCGTCATGCCGGCGTATACGGCCGGCATCGCCACATTGTCTATGGCGCTTAAATGCGGCAGCAGGTGGTAGCGCTGGAAGATGAAGCCGAAGTGCTCACGACGCAAGGTAGCCAATTGGTCCTTGTCCAGCGTCCCCACATCGCGCCCGCCCACCTGGTAGTGGCCGGCGGAAGGCTGGTCCAGGCAGCCCAGGATGTTCATGAGCGTCGACTTTCCGGAACCGGAGGCGCCGATAATGGCCACCATCTCGCCAGCGCGGATATCCAGGCTGACATCCTTGAGCACCGCCACTTCTTCGTCGCCGGACGGGAAACGCCGCCACACTCCGGACAACGTCAAGCTGGCTCCGCTCATGCGCTCACCATCACGCCGCCGCTGGGTTCTTCTTCCTTGCCGCCGCCTTCACTGGTCACCACTTTCTCGCCGGCTTTCAAACCATCCAGAATCTGCACCCGGGTAGCGGTCTTCAAACCGATCCGCACCTGCCGTTCATGCAGTTGACCGTCCTTGCCCTGCACCTTGACGCTGTAACGACCATCCTTGCCGGCCGCGCCCAAGGCGCTCAGCGGGATGCTCAAAGCCTGCTTGGACTCCGCCAGCACGATGCTGACCTGCGCGGTCATCTCCACGCGCAGCTTGCCGTCGACATTCTTCACATCGAACAGCGCCTTGTAGAAGTTGGCGTTGTTGATTTTTTCCGGCGTGGGGAGAATCGCGCGCAGCTTGCCGCGGATAGGCCGATCCGGCGCGCCCAGCACGGTGAAATACACCGGTAGCCCGGCCTTGACGCGAATCACATCGGCCTCGGCCACCTGGGTGTGCACCGTCATCGTACTCAGGTCCGCCAGCTTAAGGATGACCGGTACCGTCTGGCTGGCAATCACGGTCTGGCCCTGCTGGGTGACGATTTCTATCACCTCGCCGTCCATCGGCGCGGTGATGCGGGTATAGCCCAGCGTGGTTCGATTCTTGTCGATCTGAAAACGGTTCTGGCGAATCTGCGCTTGCAGGTCGTCCAGCTCCGCTGTCTGGGTTTGATAGTTGGTTTCCGCCGTCAACAGGTCTTTTTGCGAGGTCGAGCCTTCGCCCATCATCTGCTTTTGGCGCGCCAGTTCGCGCTCAGCCTGGCGCAGCGTGGCCTGCTTGCTGCGCAGCTGGGCCACGCGGGACTCCAATTGCGCCTCGGAAGCCTTCAGGTCGTTGAGGCTGTTTTCCGGATCAATTTCGGCCAACAGCTCGCCCTTTCTGACGCGGTCGCCAGCCTCAACATTCAGCGTTTTCAGCTGGCCGCTGGCCTGGGCGCCTACATCCACCTGCCGCAGCGGTTTCAGCACGCCGCTGGCCAGCACCACGTCTTCCAGGTCCGCTCGCGTGACTTCCGCGGTCAGCACCTGAGGCGCCGGCTTGGGCGCCAGCCACAGCCAGAGCCCCCAGCCGGCCAACGCCAAAACCGCGGCCAGCGCGATGCCATTGCGCCACGGCCTACGGCCTAGGCTGACGCGGCCTCGACCCCGCAACGAGCCAATCAAAAACAAGGGCAACAACAGCTTACGAATCCAACGCTTCCAAAGAGTCATGAGGTTAGGAGCCGAACCGGAAAGGAGGAAAAGACGTTAGGACCGCGAGTCATGGTCTTTGGTTGCACCTCGCGGCAATAATACGCAATTGACATTCAGTGCGTTCGCGCATGTCTGAGCGCTATATAGGGGGCGTCAGCCCACGCGCCAAATAGCTTTCTCGCAGATGACCGCGCAAACACTCCGGGCACAGACAGTCGCCGTGACCGTAGGGCAGCGGCAGCACCTGCGGCAGATCCACGCACCAGCAAGCGCCGTTGGCGCCGCCCTCTCCACAGCGGAACACCTCGCCGCAACGCTCGCAGCGCTTGTCCTTTACCTTGGGCCGCAAGGCGATCAGCCGCTGCCACACCGCGCGCTTTTGCTCGTCGTCAAAGCCGGGCCAGCCGGCAATTTCATCCAAGGTGCGCAGGCAACCCAGGCAATAGGCGCCGCCCTCGTCGAGACGGCAAAGGCCGACACAGGGCGAGGCGGGAGCCGGATACCCTTTCGTCATTAAAAATCCATATATATCGCGAAATCAGTCCGCCATTTTAGCGCAAAGCCGCCGCCGAGACGCCGCCGGGGTTGACGCTAATCCGTTTATGCACCAAAAATGGGCCACCGCCTTATTCCTGAGGCGAATATCCAAATAGACAAAGCTAAATAGACAAAGAGAAATCAGGAGAAACTCATGAAAACGCATCTTAGCCTCATCGCCTGCGCCGCCCTGGCCCTGACCGCCTGCGGCAAATCCGAACAAAGCGCCAGCAGCGCGCCGGCCGAGGCCGGCTCTGTTGTGGTGAAAATCGGCTCCGCCAACCCGCTGACCGGGCCTTTTGCCCACTGGGGCCGCGACGCGGACAACGGCGTCAAGCTGGCCGTGGCGGAAGCCAATGCCGAAAAGCTCACTCTGGACGGCAAGCCGGTCACTTTCGAAGTGGTGTCCGAAGACGATCAGGCGGACCCCAAAACCGCGGCCCAGGTAGCGCAACGCCTGGTGGACGGCAAGGTGGCGGGCATCATCGGCCACCTCACCTCCGGCGCGGCCATCCCCGCTTCGCGCATTTACTCCCAAGCCGGCATTCCGATGATCGCCGCCTCGGTAACCAGCCCCAGCTTCACCCAGCAGGGCTTCAAGAATACCTTCCGCATCATCGCCAACGACCGCCAGCAGGGAGAAGCGCTGGCCAAATACGCGATAGAGACGCTGAAAGCCGGCCGCATCGCCATCGTCGACGACCGCACCACTTACGGCCAGGGCCTGGCCGACGATTTCGCCAAGGCGGTGGAAGCGGCTGGCGGCAAGGTGGTCAAACGCGAGTTCACCAGCAACAGCGCCACCGACTTCATGGCTATCCTCACCTCGATCAAAGGGCAGAAGCCCGACCTGCTGTTCTACGGCGGCATGGACGCGCAGGCCGCGCCCATGGTCAAGCAGATGAACAAGCTGGGTCTGAAAGCCGCCTTCATGGGCGCGGACGGGATTAATACGCCGGAGTTTTCCAAGTTGGGCGGCGACAGCGCGGAAAGCAGTTACGCCTCCAGCGCCGGCGCGCAAAAAGACAAGATGCCGGGCTTCGCCGAGTTCAACGGCAAGTACAAACAGCAATTCAACGCCGACATCCAGGCCTACGCTCCCTACACCTATGACGCCGCACGGGTCATGATCGCCGCGATGAAGCGCGCCGGCTCGGCCGATCCGGCCAAGTATCTGGGCGAACTCCCCAAAACCGACTTTAAGGGTGTAACCGGCGAGATCCGTTTTGACGACAAAGGCGACATTCAGCACGGCACCGTGTCGCTGTATCAATTGCGCAAAGGTCAGTGGGTAGGCCTGTAAACACCGGCATTCCCGCCTCCCCTTACCACCCCGGCGCATGCCGGGGTTTTTGTTTTTCGCAGCTAAGTTCCAAAAAAACATGGCGCCATATTAAATAAATGGCTATAACTATTTATCCACAAACTAACATAAGGAGAGGATATGGGATTACTCATTTCACTGTTGGCCGGCGGCCTGATCGGCTGGCTCGCTGGCAAGGTCATGGGCGTCAGCGAAGGCGTCATCGCCAACATCATCATCGGCATCATCGGTTCGGCGCTGGGTCATTGGCTGTTTGGCCGCCTCTTGGGCATTTCCTCCGCTTCGGCCGCCGGCTCTTTCTCGCTGCCCGGCCTGGCCTTCGGTATTGCCGGCGCTGCCATTCTTATTTTTTTGCTGAAGAAGATCGGCCTCTTGCGTTGAACGGGCAAAGAAAAAGGCGACGCTGAAAGCGTCGCCTTGTTGCCTAGCGCCAAACCGGCTTATTTGGCCGCGGAAGCGTCCTTGGACGCAGCGCCGCCGCCCACGGTTTCCAGCACTTTCCACTCGCCGTTCACCACTTTGTAGACGGTGATGCCGCCGTCTTTCAGGTCGCCCTTGGCATCGTAGGTCCAGCTGCTGGAGGTCACGCCGGAATGCGCGATCTTGGCCAGCACCGGCAGATAGACTTTGGGATCGGTGGAGTTGGCGTCTTTCATCGCCTGGATCAAGGCGCGAGTGGCGTCGTAACCGTACGGCGAGTAAGTGGCCACGTCCATCTTGAAACGCGCCTTGTAGCGGCTTTCGTAGTCCTTGCCCTTGGGCATCTGATCCAGCGGCAGGCCGGCCAGCGAAGCGATGGTGCCGTCGGCTTCCTTGCCAGCCAGTTGCAGGAAGGTGGGGGTCTTGGTCATTTCACCGGAGATCAACGGCGCGGTCAGGCCCAAGCGCTTCATCTGCTTGGCCATCGGCGCGGATTGCGCGTCGGCGCCGCCGTAGAACACCACGTCCGGCGCGGCGGCCTTGATCGAGGTCAGGATGGCGGCGAAGTCGGTGGCTTTGTCATTGGTGAATTCACGCTTGACCACATTGCCGCCGGCGGCCTTGGCGGCTTTTTCGAATTCGTCGGCCAGGCCCTGACCGTATGCGGTGCGGTCGTCAACGATGACCACTTTCTTGGCGCCCAGCTTTTCCACCACGAACTTACCCATCACCGAGCCTTGCTGGGTGTCGGATGTCATTGAGCGGAAGGTGTTCTTGAAACCCTGCGCGGTGAAGGCCGGCGAAGTGGCCATCGCGATCATCGGGATGCCGGCATCGGAGTAGATCTTGGAAGCCGGGATGGAGGTGCCGGAGTTAAAGTGGCCGATGATGCCGTTCACTTTCTCGTCGACGAACTTCTGCGCCAGTTGGGTGGCGGTTTTGGGATCGGCCTGATCGTCCTGGGCTTCCAGTTCAAAGGTCACCGGCTTGCCGCCGATGGTGGGCTTCTCGGCGTTGGCGTCTTCGATCGCCAGGGTCACTCCGTTTTTGTATTCTTCGCCATAGTGCGCCTGCGGGCCGGTCAGCGGCGCCGCGAAGCCGATCTTGACCACACCGCCCGCGGCGGCTTGAGCTCCGGCGGAGGCTCCGGCTCCCGCCGCGCCCTCTTCTTTCTTGCCACATGCGGACAAGGCGACAGCAGCGGCTACGGCCAGGGAAAGAGTCGTCAGTTTGTTTGCTTGCATCATGTTTCCTCTATTTCTCCAGAGATCCCCATCCGTCAATCATCAGGAATGGGAGTTTGCGGAACCTGTGTAATGTTGTTATGTACATCCCGCCCTATCCGCATAGGGAGGCGAGAGCGGCGGCTGGCGGCATTATTTCAAGGCCGCCAGCTTGTGGCAAGTGGCTTGTTGGACAAGCCTCCTGCCGCCCCATGCGCGCCGACGCATGGGAAAATTCGTTTAATACGCGGTTTTGCAAGGAGGGAGGGCTTTCGTCATCGAAGCCCTCCTTGCCTTTAGAGCTGCTAACAAAAGCTCGCAGAGAACCTGAACCAAGGCGCGCCGGCGCAGGCAGTACACGTAGTACGACAAGGCGGCGCAACGCTGGATCAGGGATTGGCTTAGCCGGTCTTAGTCTCCGATGCTCATCAGGCTGGCGTTGCCGCCCGCCGCGGTAGTATTCACGCTAACCGCGCGCTCGACCACCAGACGGTGCAGATTGTAATGGCCTTGCGCGTCGGCGCGCAGCAGCGGCACCAGAGCGCCGTCGCGCTCCGCCAACACACGCTGAGCGGCTTCGGCCTCGGCTTCGGAACCGGAGAACAGCACCGCGCCGACATCCGCCGCCAGCACATCGGCGTCCAGCTCCACTAGAGCGCCCAGCTTGGCGGCCAGCCCTCGGCCAGCCTCATTGGCCGGCAGCACCGCGCGGTTGCCGGTGGCGAAAACCGCCGCCAGTTGTTCAGCCAGCGCTTGCGCGGTGGCGGCTTGGCATCCCACCTTCCCGCGAGGCGCGAATTGCAGCGCGTTCCGCTCGCCGGTGGGGCCCGGCAGATCTACCAGGCAGGTCAGCGCGCTCTCCTTCCGCGCTGCGGCGATAGCAGACTCCAAAGCCAAGCCCAGGCCGCTGCCGGCCGCCGCCAGCGCGTCCAGCGCCGGCAAGGACAAGGGTAAGGTTTCCGTCGCCAGTTTCGGCGTCCAGGCCGCGCGGCTCAATCGATACAAATAGAACGGGCCGCCGGCCTTGGGGCCGGTGCCGGACTTGCCTTCGCCGCCAAAGGGCTGAACCCCCACCACCGCGCCGACGATGTTGCGGTTGACATAGACATTGCCGACCTTGATCTGGCTGACGATGTTGTCGATGGTCTCATCGATACGGCTGTGGATGCCGTGCGTCAGGCCGTAACCGGTGGCGTTGATCTCGGCTACCACTTTGTCCAGCTCATTGGCCTCGAAGCGCAACACATGCAATACCGGACCGAACACTTCGCGCTTCAGTTGCTTGAGGTCCGCGATTTCAAACAGGGTGGGCGCCACGAAAGTGCCGTTGGCGCAGCTGTCGTCCAGCTTGATCTGGTGAGTGGCGCGGGCGCTGGCCTTCATTTTTTCGATATGAGCCAATAGGCCGGCCCGAGCCTCGGCGTCGATCACCGGGCCGACATCGACATCCAGCTTGGCCGGGTTGCCCACCTTCAATTCATCCATCGCGCCCTTGATCATGGCGATGACTTTGTCGGCGATGTCGTTCTGCAGATAGAGCACGCGCAACGCCGAGCAGCGCTGGCCGGCAGAGTCGAAAGCGGAGCTAAGCACATCGGTGACCACCTGCTCCGGCAACGCCGAGCTGTCCACGATCATCGCGTTCTGGCCGCCGGTTTCGGCTACCAGCACCGGATCGCCGCCGCGCTTGGCCAGCGTGCGGTTGATGATCTGCGCCACCTCGGTGGAACCGGTGAAGATCACCCCTTGAACGCGCGGGTCAGCGGTCAGCGCCGCGCCCACCACTTCACCGCGGCCCGGCAGCAATTGCAGCGCCGCGCGCGGCACGCCGGCTTCGTGCAACAAACGCACAGCATGCGCGGCGATCAGGCTGGTCTGCTCCGCGGGCTTGGCCAGCACTGCGTTGCCGGCCGCCAGCGAGGCCACCACCTCGCCGATGAAGATGGCCAGCGGGAAGTTCCACGGGCTGATGCACACCACCGGGCCCAGCGGACGGTGGCTGGCGTTGTCGAATTCGTCTTCGATCTGCGCCGCGTAGTAACGGCAGAAGTCCACGGCCTCGCGCACCTCGGCAATCGCGTTGGCCAAGGTCTTGCCTGCCTCGCGCACCGCCAGGCCCATCAACGCCGGCATCTGGTCTTCCATCAGATCGGCCATTCTTTTCAGGCAGGCGGCACGCTCGGCCACCGGCGTGGCGGCCCAATCGGCCGCTCCCTGCTGCGCCAGGTTCAGCGCGCGGTCCACATCCGCCGCGCTCGCTTCGATCACGCGGCCTACCAGATCGTCGTGGTCGGCCGGATTGCGCACCGGCTGCACTTCCCCGTCGGTGACGTCGCCGTCGCCCAGCATCGGGAAGGCGCCCCACTGCTGCTTCTCGGACGCTTGCAGGCCCAGTTGCAAAGTGGCCAGCACGTGCTCGCTGGACAAATCGAGGCCCTTGGAGTTTTTGCGTTGCTGCCCATACAGCTCCAGCGGCGCCGGAATTTTCTTGTGCGGCTGGCCGCCGTGACGAGCGGCCTCGGCCACAGGGTCCGCCACCAGTTCGTCTATGGATACCGCCTCGTCCACGATGCGGTTGACGAAGGAACTGTTGGCGCCGTTTTCCAGCAGACGGCGCACCAGGTAGGCCAGCAGGGTCTCATGCGACCCCACCGGCGCGTAGATGCGGCAGGCCTTGCCCAGTTTGTCCTTGCCCACCACTTGGTCATACAGAGTTTCACCCATGCCGTGCAGGCACTGGAATTCGTAATCCTTGCCGGATGCCAGGTTGAACACCGCGGCCAGACTGTAAGCGTTGTGCGTGGCGAACTGCGGGTAGATCGCATCCTGCGCGGACAGCAACTTCTTGGCGCAGGCAAGATAAGCCACGTCGGTGTAGACCTTGCGGGTATAGACCGGGTAGCCCGGCAAACCGTCCACTTGGGCCCGCTTGATTTCTGCGTCCCAGTAAGCGCCTTTGACCAGACGCACCATGAAACGGTGATTGGTGCGACGCGCCAGATCAATCAGGAAATCGATCACATAGGGACAGCGTTTCTGATAGGCCTGCACCACAATGCCGATACCCTCGAAGCCGTCCAGGTCCGGATCATTGGCCAGCGCCTCCACCAGATCCATGGAGATTTCCAGGCGGTCGGCTTCTTCTGCATCGATGTTCAAACCGATATCGTACTGCTTGGCCAGCAGGAACAAGCCTTTCAGACGCGGCAGCAACTCGGCCATCATCCGTTCGTGCTTGATGCGGCTGTAGCGCGGGTGGATAGCGGACAGCTTCACCGAAATGCCGGGGCCGTCGTAAATCCCGCGGCCGGCTGAGGCCTTGCCGATGGCGTGAATGGCGGTCACATAGTCTTGCAGATAGCGCTGCGCGTCGGCCTCGGTCATTGCCGCCTCGCCCAGCATGTCGTAACTGAAGCGATAGCCGCGCGCCTCGCGTTCTCGGCCGTTGGCCAGCGCCTCCTCTATGGTTTCGCCAGTGACGAACTGCTTGCCCAGCATGCGCATCGCCATATCCACGCCCTTGCGGATCAGCGGTTCGCCGCCTTTGGCGATCAAACGGGTCATCGCCGCCGACAAACCATTCGCGCTGTGCGAAGCCACCAGCTTGCCGGTCACCAGCAAACCCCAGGCCGCCGCGTTGACGAACAAGGAGGCGCTATTGCCCAAGTGGGCTTTCCAATCACCACGCGAAATCTTATCGCGGATCAGCTTGTCCGCTGTCTCGCGGTCAGGGATCCGCAGCAGCGCTTCAGCCAGACACATCAGGGCAATGCCTTCGGCGCTATCCAGAGAAAATTCATGCATCAAGGCATCCACTCCGCTGGACTTGGTGCGCTCGCGGCGCACCTCCGCCACCAGACGTCGCGCCAGGTCTTGAACCGCCTTGACTTCGCCCTCGCTCATTGCCGCCTGCGGCAACAACGCCTGCACACACTCGCGCTCGTCGCGGCGATAGGCAGAAGTAATGGCGTCCCGCAGCGCCGACTGGCCATGGGCAAATGCGTCGAATTGCATGAATCATCTCCGTGTAGTTTGCAGCGCCGGGCTATCTCTTTTCATTAGTGCCCGGAAAATTTGTCTATTGTATACAAATACAAATAGATTGCTGGACAATGTGAAGGAAACTTTTCAGTCCACAATCTCATTACAAACAAATTCAACTCGAACAAGTAGTTAGCCCCCTCGACTCCACCATCGCCCCCATCTCACTGTTGCATGCCAACAACTTAGAATCGCCGCCAAGCGTCCATACCGCACATGCCAAGACCGTCGCAACGTGCCACAATGCCGCCCTGACCCTCTTCATCATAGGCAAACCATCATGCAAACCGTGCTGATCACTTTGAACGCCAGCCCCTATGGCGACGAACGCTCGCTCTCCGCGCTACGTCTGACGCTTGCGCTGGCACAGCAAGCCGAGCGCTGCCGGGTGCGGCTATTTCTGCTGTCCGACGCCGTTGTCACCGCGTTGAAAAATCAGAAGACCGCCCAAGCGCCCACCCTGGGAGACATGTTGGCCGAAGCGGTGGAACTGGGCGCGGAGGCGCGAGTCTGCCGCACTTGCGCCGATGCAAGGGGAATTCACGAGGACTTGTTGTTGACGGGAGTCAAGATCGGCACCATGCCGGAGTTGGCGGAGTGGACACTCTCCGCGGACAAGACGCTCAGTTTCTAAACGCCTGCCGCAAGGCAAATGCAAAAAGCCCAGACCGATTGGTCTGGGCTTTTACATGGGGTGCCTGGCAATGTCCTACTTTCACATGGCGAATGCCACACTATCATCGGCGCTAAGGCGTTTCACGGTCCTGTTCGGGATGGGAAGGCGTGGGACCGCCCCGCTA
>NZ_JONK01000001.1 GCF_000711885.1 Chromobacterium haemolyticum DSM 19808 | reverse complement strand
CATCGCGCGGAACACGCACATCACATTGCGGCCCTGGCCGCTGCTGTCCGGCCCGTCTTGCAAAAAGGTCAGCTCGCTGGCCGCCACGTAGTAGCGGCGGTTACGCGCCGCATCCGGGTGGCCTTCCAGCGTGAAAGCGCCGCCAGTGGCCAGCCCGCGGGCGTTGGCCGTGCCGGTGAGCTGGTGGGAATCCGCCTGCAGCGCCTCCAGCCGCAGCCGCGCCAGCCGGTCGCCGCCAGCCTGATCGCTATAGCCCGCGCCGTAGTCGTAGTGTTCCAGCCGGATGCCGTCCAGGCTGGTCTGGGTCTCCTGGGCGTCGCTGTCCAGGCGGTTGGACGGCGCGTGGTAGTCGAAGTCGCGCAGCGCGACATTGGTCGGCCTTACCCGCCGCGTGCGTTGCAGCCGCTGCACGCCTTCGCGGCCCGGCACCGGACGGAACTCGTCGCCGTCCGGCAGGAAGCGCAGCCGGCCGTAGCCGGCAGCCAGGTCGTCGAAGCGCTGGGTGTCGGACAGCACCACCACATGGCGCTCCGGCTGGTGCTCGACCCAGAAGTAAATGCCCTCGTCCTCCAGCAGCCGCTTGACGAAGTTGAGGTCGGACTCCAGGAACTGCACGCAGTATTCGCGTGGTTCGTAGGCGTGCTCCAGCTCAAAGCGGAAGTCCGGCCGCTGATGCTCGCCGAACACCTGCTCGACGATTTGCGGCACCGTCAGTTGCTGGAACACCCGGCAGTTCTGGTTCTCGGCCAGGAAGGACAGCCAGCTGCCCAGTTCCAGCGTGTAGGTGTAGCGGTCCTGGGTCTGGCCACTGTCGTAGCCGCCCAGCACCTGGCAGTGGAAGGGCCGGACGCCCTCGTCGCCCAGGTCGATGTCCACGGTCAGTTGCGAGCCGAGCAGGCTGTCCAGGTCCAGCGCCGGATCGGCGCAGGCGATGTCGAGCTGATAGCTGGGTTCCTGCGACAGACGCTCGTCCGCCTTGAAGCTCAGCGCGACGCTGTCCGCGTCCAGCAAAGGGCTGTGCAGTTCGATCAAACGCATGCGGTTTCTCCCGGGATGGCGGATTCGGCCGGCGCGGGCGGCGGCAACGGCACGCCCTCCCCGTCGTCGAAAATCAATTCCAGCTTGTCGGCGGCGCTCAAGCGCACGCTGCGCAAGGCGCGGTCGGCGGCGCGCGCTTCCAGCACGCCGCGGGCGATGGCCGGCATCACTCGCTGGCGGAGCAAGTCGCCCACCGCGCGGCCGCTGGCCGGGTGCCTGGCCACCGCGCGGGCGATCCAGTCCGCGGCCTCGGCGTCGGCGCGCCAAGCCAGGCCATTGGCGCTCAGGCGCAGGCCGATGTCGTCCAAAGCCTGGCGCGCGATGCCGGCCAAGGCCGGTTCGCCCAGCGGCCGGAAGGCCACTACCCGCATCCGAGCCAATAGGGCCGGCGCGAAACGGCGCTGCAAGCGTTCGCGCGCCAGCGCGTCCAGCCGGGACTGCGAGACTTCGGGCTCCGCCGCGCAAGCGGCCTCGATTTCGGCGTCGCCCAGATTGCTGGTCAGCAAAATCAGGCTGTTGCGGAAGTTGATGTGCCGCCCTTCGCCGTCCTCCATCCAGCCCTGGTCGAACACTTGGTAGAACATTTCGTGCACGTCCGGGTGGGCGCGGTCAAACTCGTCCAGCAAGAGCACGCTGTAGGGTTTCTTGCGCACCGCCTCGGTCAGCCGGCCTCCTCGGCCGTAGCCGACATAGCCCGGCGGCGCGCCTTTCAGCGTGGACACGGTGTGGGCTTCCTGGAATTCGTTCATATTGAAGCGCAAGAGATTGCGCTCGCCGCCAAACAGCGCCTGCGCCAACTCAGCAGCGGTCTGACTCTTGCCGGTGCCGGTGGGGCCGGCCAGCAACATCACCGCCAGCGGCCGGCGCGGATCGCCCAGGCCGGAGTGCGCCACTTGCAGCGCCTCCACAATGGCGTCCAGGCCGCTCTCCTGGCCCCGTATCCGCTGGTTCAACCCTTCGCGCAGGGCCATCAGACGACGCGCCTCGTCTTGCGCCATCTGGGTGACCGGCACCTGGGTCCACTCCGACAGCACTTCGGCGATGGCTTGGGCGTCCACCCAGGGACGCACCAGCCGATCAGCCCCGCTCAGGGCTTCGGCCCGCTCAGAATCGCCGACGCCCGCTTCCAGATCGCCCAGCCAGGCGCCCACTTCGGCGCGCTGCTCGCTCAGGGCCGCGTCCAGTTCGTCGGCGCGCGCGGCGGTGTCGGCGCGTTCCCGCTCCAGTTCCGCCGTGTCTTCCGGCGTGGACAGCCCCAGCCTCGCATCGCTGGCGCGCCAGTTCAGTGCTTGTTCCAGCGTCATGGCGCGGTGACGCAGCCGGTCCAGCGCCGCCGGCTGGCAGCTCTGGCTCATCGCCACCCGCGCGCAAGCGGTGTCCAGCAGGCTGATGGCTTTGTCCGGCAACTGCCGCGCCGGCAGATAACGTCGCGACAGCGTCACCGCCGAGCGCAAGGCGGCGTCGGCGATGCGTACGCCGTGATGGCCTGCAAAGCGCGGCGCGATCATGCGCAGCATGTCCACAGCGGTGTCGTCGTCCGGCTCGTCCACCGCCACGGTCTGGAAACGGCGCACCAGGGCGGCGTCCGGCTCGATGAACTGCTTGTACTCCGCCCAGGTGGTGGCGGCCACCATGCGCAGCTGGCCGCGCGCCAACATCGGTTTGATCAGGTTGGCGGCGTCGCCGGTGCCGGCGTTGCCGCCGGCGCCGATCAGGGTATGGGTTTCGTCGCAGAACAGAATCACGGGGGCCGGGGACGCGATCACCGCGTCTATCACCGAGCGCAGCCGCTGCTCGAACTCGCCGCGCGCGCCGGCGCCGGCTTGCAGCCTGGCCACGTCCAGGGCCCAGATTTGCGCGCCGCGCAGGCCGGGCGGCACTTCGCCCCGATGAATGCGCTGAGCCAGCGCCTCGGCCACCGCGGTCTTGCCCACGCCGGCCTCGCCCACCAGAATGGGGTTGTTCTGCCGGCGCCGAGACAGCACGTCGATCACCGCGCGTAATTCGGCGTCGCGGCCTATCACCGGATCCAGCTCGCCGGCGGCCGCCTGCTCGCTCAGGCTCACCGCCCATTGCCGCAGCACCGCGCCCGGGTCGGCGGCCTCTCCGGCGGCGGCTTGCGAGACAGGCGCGTCGGACGCTTCCGGCCAAGCGCCGGCCAGCGCCTCGTAACGCTCGACAATATCGTCCAGCGACAACTTCGCCAGCGCCTGGCCCACTCTATGCTGCAGCCAGCGCCGCGTAGGCTCTTCGTCCAGCCAGGCCAGCAAGAGATGGCCGCTGCGCACCTTGGCGGCCGGCGCGGCCACCTGGCTCCAGCTGATGGCCGGCGCCACGCTGCGCTCCAGCGCCGGCGAGATGTCGCGCAGCGATTCTCCGCCGGCTTCGGCGGCCTCCAGCGCCTTGCCCACGCGTTGCAGCGCGGCAGCCGGATCGCAATCCAGCGCCTCCAGCAAGAGCGCGACGTCGCCGCCGCCTCGGCGCAGCAGGCAGAGCAGCCAATGATCTAAATCCACCAGCGCGTGCCGGCGCGAGCGCCCCAACGCGGTGGCTTCCACCAAGGTGTCGTATGCGGTTGGGCCTAAGCGGCCGAAGATGCGTTCTCGGTTCACAGCGGATCCTGGAATGATTCATACACGGTGAGAGTCCGGAGCGAGACGCCGGGGCGGGACCATGCGTCCACCCCCAGGCGCATGCGCCCCACCTTGCCTGCCAGTTCCGGCCGGGTGCGGACCTGGACCTTGATGACCGGAGCGGCCCGGCCATCGGCGAAATCGGCGGCGACGGCGAACATCGCCAGCACCGCGGGCGAGCCGCGCCGCCAGCGGGCAAACTCGGAGGCGTCGATCGGCCCTATGGTGATGTCCAGCGCGTGCTGGGCGTCCCAGATCCGGCTGCCGACGCGCCAGTTTCCCAGCCGGCGCGGCCCCCCGACGCCGCGCAGCGGTATCCAGCGCCCCTGGCGCGGGGACAGACGCACCGGCGCGCCGAAATAGCCGGCCAGGATTTTTCGCAAGTCCGCCAGCGAACGGCGCGGCGCGTGATAAGCGCCGGGATGGCTGCGACGGCAGGCGGCGGCGTGCGGGTCCAACAGAGACTCCGCGTCCGGCGCGGCGCCGGCCAATGCGGCGACGCGTTCAGCGAAGGGGTGGCGACCGCGCTCGTAGCCCAGCGCCGGGTGCATCGCCGCGCGGGCGGCGTAATGCAACCAGGCCAGATCGCCGCAGGCCAGATTGACGAAGCGTTCGAAGGCGGCGTTGCGCTCCAGCCGGCGCTCGTGCAGCGCGTGCTCGGTGATGTGCAGCGGCAAGGGGCCGTAGGGCGCGAACAGACCGAAATGGCGGCACACCACGCTGACGCGCGGCGCGGCGTCGTTCTCCGCTTCTTCCACCCTCACCCCGCTGATTTCGCTGCTGGCGAAGTGCATGTCGGCGGCCTGCTCCAGGCCCAGCCAGTCCGGCCGGCGGCGCAGCCGGCTTGCCGCGGACGCGTCCGGCAAACGCCATTGCCAGGTTTCGACGCGGCGCATCAGTTCGAAGAAAGTGCGCTGCGGGCTCAGCTCCCGGATCATCTGCTGCCGTTTCATTGCAGTTCTCCGTCTGGGCGCAGGGTATTGCCATGCCGGCTGACCAGCTCGCCGTCCAGCCGCAGGCTGACCTCGATGCCGTCGTTGAGCGTGACCGCCTGGGCCAGGGCCTGCGCCAGCAGCCGGCCGAACAGCCAGCCGCCTCGGTCCGCGTGCATCACGGCGGCAATGTCGATGTCCACCAGGGCGGCGCGCACCAGGGCTTGCGGCGAGCTCCGGCCTGCGGGCAAAAAGCCGGCTTGCAGATGCGCGGCCTTCAGGCTGTCTATGCGCTGCCGGTCCAGCGCCAGCTCCGGCTGAGCGGCCAGCCGCAGTTGTTCTGTCAGCCGAGCGCTGATGTCTTGACGGCCGGCGCCGCGCAAGCTGAGCGGATTCAAGCCGATATGGGCCACCGCTTGCCAGCAGCGCTCCTGGTCCGGGATCGGCCGCGGCGCGCTGGCAGGCCACAGGCATTCCAGCCGCGCCACCGCGCCGCCCTCGGCCCGCAGCTCCGCGGCAGGCAAGTCCTCTGGCCGCCAACCGCGGTCCGCCACCAGCGCGCGCCCGGTCAGCGTGGCGATGTCGTCCAGACCGATGTCGCCGGCGCAGGCGGAAATGGTGATCAAATCGTGGCTGCCCAGTGTGTCGGGGCGCGCCTGTCGCGGGCCCTCGCTCTGGAGCGCCGGCTCGCGGCGCAACGAGTAGCGCGCCGCTGCCGGGCCGCTCTGGTAGCCGCCGGCGTCCAGAGCCGGCCGCGCTTCGCGAGAACGGCCGTTGCTATCGCACACATTGACTTCCAGCAAGCGCCACAAGTGGTGCTCCGCCGGCCGCATCCGGTCCACCGGAATCCATTGTTCGGTCTGGTTCGGGTCGTAAGGCACCGGGTCCAGCCGCTTGGGGTAGAGATTGATTGCCGGGGTGGCGAACAGACGGAACTGGTCCGCGTCGACTTCGCCTATCAGATCCAGCGGCGCCTGGCGCAAAGCCAGGATCAGCTCGAAGCCGCGCGCCGACGGCGCCCGCGCCGCCAAAGCCGCCAGCGCGTCCAATTCCACGCTGAGCAGCCGCGCCGGCTGGGCGAAGTATTCGCGCAGCAGCCGCAAGCCCGGCAAACCGCCCGCGTCGGTGGGCAGCAGCGCCTCGGCCTCGTCGGCCGCGGACAGGCGCAGGCCGCTGAGCGGCAACTCCAGCAGGACTTCGCCGCCGCGTCCGTCGTCGGCCGTGGCGTACCAGGCGCCGACATCGGCCAACATGGCCCGGTGCAGCGCGTAAGCGCGCGGCAGATCGCCGGCCAAGCTCAATTGCAAGGGTTTGGCGCCGCCTTCCACGGCGGCCAGGTCGCCCAGCGCCACCGTGCCCTCCAGCTTGAAGCTCAGTCGCAAGGCGGCCTGGGACGAGGCCAGCCGCCGCGCCAGTTCGGCGGATATCCGGGCCAAGCCGCGGCCGCATTCCGCTCGCTCCAACCTAAGCGGCAACAGCGTCACTTCGCGCCCGGTGGAGAAAGTGACGGGCCGGGCCGCGCCCGGCAGCGTCGCCTGGATCAGCGTGCCGCGCGGCATGCTGCGGCCGCGAAAGGCCTCAGGCGAAGCAAAGTCCGGATGGAAGGCGAAACTGCTGATCGCCGGCGTGGCGCTGAGATAAAGCGGGCAGACCTGGGCCAGCGCCTGACGCGCGAATTCGGCGCATTCCAAGTCCAGCCGGGTTTGCACTCGGGCCGACAGAAAAGCCACGCCTTCCAGCAGACGCTCGACAAAGGGGTCCGCTACCGAATTTGGCCGTAAGCCGAGCGCCGGAGCGATCTGCGGATGCTCGCGGGCGAAACGCGCGCCGGCTTCGCGCAGATGGCGCAATTCATTATTGTAGTGATCGAGGAAATTCATCCGGCTACCCCCGCCTCCGCCGTGCGCGGCAGGCCAAAATAGCCGTCCAGATAGTTAAGCGTCAGGCAAAGCCGCAATGTTTCTCCGCCTTCGCGGGTCTGTGCGGCCACGTCGAAATACAGCAGTTGCCGCGCAAGCGGCCCGCTGCCGGCGCGCGCGCTCACTTCCACGCGCTCCGGGTCCAGCCTCGGCTCGAAGCGGCGGATCGCGTCGCGAATGTGAGCGCAGACGCGCGCCGGGTCGATCAGGCTGGACTTCCTCTCCGCCAACGGCGGCCGCCCATAGTTCCACACCGAAGTCTCCAGCTGGCTGCCCGGCGCCAGCGGCAGGCGCGCGCCGCGCAGCGCGGCGTTCATCAAGTGAGCCAGATCGCGCGCGATGCTGACGGCGAGCGTCTCTCGCCCGGCGCGGGCGGACAGTTGGTCGAATAATCGTGGCGTCATGGCTGCCCGGCGCCGCCTGAGCGGCGCCGTCCCGATAGTGATAGAGAAGAAGGCCGGAAAGACCCGGCTCAAATGGCTTAAACCGCGGCGTTCAGCTTCAGGTCGTAACCGGCCTTGATCACCGCGCCCATGGTTCCGTCGTTACGCTGTTCGCGATATTCGAACTCGATCTTGGCGAAGTTGATCTTGATCTCGTCGGTGGGGAGCACGCTTTCCACATCGCCGCTGCCGTGGCCCATGATGGCGTAGGGCATATTGCCCAGCGTGCGGAACGAGGACACCAGGCCGCTGGCGAAGGTGATGATCATGAAGTCCTGCTGCCCGTTGCCGGACTTGCGGCAGATCAACTTGGCGCGCGGGATGTGCTCGCCGGTGGCGCACATCAGGAACAGCTTGGGCGAGGCCTTGTTCGAAACCATGCGGAACTCGAAGTCTTTCATTTCCACCTTGCCGGCGCCGCCGCCGCTGCCGAAGCCCCATTTACCCGAGTTCTCCTCGGCCCATTGCCAGCTTTGGATCTGGATCAGGCCCGAGTACTGCTGGTCAGTTGATTCTCCTTCGACTCCTTCAATCTGTAGAAAGTAGTCAACCAATGCATTTGCCATGTTGCGATACTCCGAAAAAAAGTGATGGACATGTCAGACCTGAAATGGAATGCAAGCGCCGGGGCGACTCAGGTCGTTCCCGCCCCGCGCCAAACCGGCCGCCGTCAAACCCCGCTCACAGCTTCGAAAGCTGGGGAGAAACGAGCCGAAAACGCTTGAAAAAACGCAATGCGCGAGCGACGCTTGAGCCTTTGGAAACGGCTTCCAACGCGGCTTCACCAACACGCGGCGAACCTGAAGCGGCTTCTCAGCGGGCGCCCTCCTGCTTGGCCGACGGCAGTTTGGAAACCAGCCGCAGCGACACGGTCAAACCTTCCAGCTGAAAGTGCGGCCGCAGGAAGAACTGAGCGCGGTAATAACCCGGGTTGTCCGGTAGTTCATCCACCAGCACCTCGGCCGCGGACAAGGGACGCTTGGATTTGGTGATCTCGCTGGAAATGCTAGGGTCCCCGTCCACGTAGTTCATCAGCCAGTCGTTGAGCCAGCGCTGAGTGTCTTCCCGCGATTTGAAGGAACCGATCTTGTCGCGCACGATGCACTTGAGGTAATGGGCGAAACGGCAGGTGGCGAAGATGTAGGGCAAGCGCGAGGACAGATTGGCGTTGGCGGTGGCGTCGTCGTCCTCGTACACCGCCGGACGGTGCACGGTCTTGGCGCCGATGAAGGCGGCCATGTCCGAGTTCTTGCGGTAAACCAGAGGCATCAGGCCGGATTCGGACAACTCATGTTCGCGGCGGTCGGAGATGGCGATCTCGGTGGGGCAATGCAGCTCCACTTCCTTGTCCTGCGACGGCAGCACGAACTTGGGCAACACTTCCACCGCGCCGCCGGACTCCACGCCGCGGATCTTGGTGCACCAGCCGTAGGTGCTGAAGGCGCGGGTGATGTTGGCCGCCATTGCGTAAGCGGAGTTGGCCCAGCAAAAATCGCTGGCGCGGTTGGGATCCACCTTCTCCTCGAAACCGAACTCCTCTATCGGCTGGGTCTTGGGCCCGTAGGGCACCCTCGCCAGGAAGCGCGGCAGGGTCAGCGCCAGGTAACGCGAGTCGTTGCTTTCGCGCAGCCGGCGCCAGAAGGCGTATTCGGTGGAGGTGAAGATCTTGGACACGTCCCGCGGATTGCCCAATTCGCTCCAGTCGTCCATTTGCAGCAAGCTGGGCGCGGCGGCGGAGATGAAGGGCGTGTGCGCGGCGGCGGCGATCTTGGACATCTCGGTCAGCAAGGCCACATCCTGAGCGCTGTGGTCGAAGTGGTAGTCGCCAACCAGGCAGCCGAAGGGCTCGCCGCCGAACTGCCCGTACTCCTGCTCGTAGATCATCTTGAAGATCGGGCTTTGGTCCCACACCACGCCCTTATAACGGCGCAGGGTCTTGCCCAGCTCTTTCTTCGACACGTTCAGGTAGCGGATTTTCAGGTTCTCCGTGGTGTCGGTGTTGGACACCAGGTAATGCAGGCCGCGCCAGGCGCCTTCCAGCTTCTGGAAATGCTCGTTGTGCAATACCAGGGTGAGCTGTTCCGAGATCTTCCGATCCAGTTCGGCCACCAGTTGCTCCACCGTCTGCGCCACGTCTTCGCGCACCACCACCCGGCTGCGGCGCGCATAGGCCAGCAAGGTCTGTACCGCGCTTTGCACCGCTTCGGCGGCTTCATTGGTGCGCGGTCGGAAAGAACGGCGCAGGATGTCCTTCAATCCGTCGTCTACCGTCGTTTCGGTCTGCCCGGCCGCGGCCGGCGCCAGCATCTCGGCGTGGGTGCTCATTTCGCCTCCCCGTCGGCTTGGACCGCGTCGCCCGGCGCGGCGGCGTCGTCCGCGGGCAAATGCAGATCTTTCAGCAGCTGCTCGATCAACTCTTCGGCCGCCACCTTGCCGTCCATATAGGTCAACAATTCCTTCAACTGGCTGCGCGCATCCAACAACACCGCCAGTTCAGGGATCTTTTTCACCACTTCGGCCGGCTCGAAAGACTCCATGGAATCGAAGCTCAAGTCGATCGGGATCAAGGTTCCGTCGTCGGTGATCACGTTCTTCACGTGGTAGCTGAGTTCCGGCGCAATCTGCGCCATCCGCAGGTCGAAGTTCTCCACGTCGATTTCGGTAAAACGACGGTCTTCTACCGCGCCCAGCGGCTCGGTGTTGTCGCCGGACAAGTCCGCCAACACCCCGGCCACAAAGGGCAGCTCCACTTTTTTCTGCGAACCGTAAACTTCCACGTCGTATTCGATTTGCACGCGGGGCGCACGGCTTTCCCCGATGAACTTCTGCGCATCCTTCTGTCGCGCCATGGCATATGTCCTTTCCCTGATATTGGTTGACTACCCTTGTGAAGACCGGGGGCGATCCAATTTCGCCACCAGCGCATCCGATTCGGCGAACAACTCCGCCATCAACTCCTCAAAACCCGCGCCCAACATCCTCTTGGCGCGCAGCAAAAAAATCGGCGCCGGATGTCCTGGCTCGTGTTCGCGGAAATACGCGACGATCAAGTCCAGCGCCGCCGCCACCTCCTCCCGGCTCTTTAAGGCGCCGGCGGGCAGCGCCCTTGCCGCCGCCGGGGCCGCCTCGCTCAAGGCGGGCGCCTCATCGGGGGGCGCGGCTAGCGTCGGCGTCAGCGCGGCTTCCAGCTCGTCCAGCAAGGCGATCAGACCGGCGCAGTCAAACTGCTCGGCAAAACCTTCGCTCTCGCTCAGCGCAGTCAAGCCCGCCAGGCCGGCGCGCAGCCGGGACAGGTCCCGCAGCGCCCGCTCCCGCGCCGCCGGCCCGGCTGCGGCGGGGTCCTTGGTCAATTGACCGACGCTGACCTCGCTGTCCGCGCTTAGTCGGCTGTGCGCCAGTTGATGCAGGAAGGCCGGCCCGCACAGCCAGGCCAGATGTAAGGCATGGGTTTCGCCCGCCGGCGCGTCCGGCTGACCGGCCGGGCGGATATTTTCCAGCGGCTGCGCCGCTATCGCTCCCAACGCCGCCAAGCCTTCCGCCGCGCCGGCCAGCCCTCTCTGAGCCACCGCCGCGCGCAGCAGCCACACCCCTACCCGCACATCGGCCGCCTTGCTCAGCAAAGTGCGGCACGCGCTTTCCACGCTGGTCCAGTGGAAGGGTTCCGCGCCCTTGCGCAGAGGAACGTGGCCCACCGCGTCGTATTCGCAGATCGCGGCGTCGACGCGGGCAAAATCGGCGTCGAAATCCAACTCGTCCAAGACTGGACTTTCCGGCAAGGCGATATCAGCGATGGCGTAACTCATGGTTTCAGCGTTCATGGCGAAAGTTTGATCCCGGCTGCTGCCCTGCATAGGGCAGTCTCAATATTTTGAATAAGGCGCCGATAAATACCTGGCCCTCTTTCTCAAAAACTCTAGAACAAAGTTATAAGCAAACGCTTGAGCCTGTCCAAACAAAAAGGCCAACGATTGGCTTGCGGAAAAACAGAGGGGAAATGGAAAAAAATCGCACGGCAATACAAATGCATGCCACGCTTTTCATGACAGACGCGCATGCGTGCCATCAGCGAATGGCTTAGCGGACCCTTGAAGACAAGGCTTGCCGAAGGGGTGGCGGGAGACAAAAAAGACAAGACAGGAATGCTGCGAAAAGTTTAATCGCAGTCTATTTTCAATGAGGCTTTAAAAACATACGCCTCGTTCACAAGCTGCGGATTTTATTTGCACTTTCTTCGGAGGAAGGCGGACGCGCGCTTGCGCGGGCCCGGCATGCTTGCGTGCCGGCCCGCATAGCCTCGGCCTTTATCTTCATCCGTATTGCGGGCCCTCTAAAAAATGGTGAGACCGCCTTGGGCAATGTGAAAAATACATACTTATTAGTATAATTTTGAGAAAAGTTTTTTATATTATGATTTACTTAGTGTAAATTGGCATAAACTCACGAATTGCTGAAAACTTGCCTCGCATTTCGGTTTTATTAAGCCAATACTTAAAAAATCGATGTACCCCAGCTTGTGCCCCGCTCAAAAGCGCAAGGTGCAAATTCACATTCCGGTCAAACATTGTTGCATTTGATACACAAAACCCATCGACTGGGAATGGCGCCATTTTTGCACGTTAGCATATTTAGATGATTGGGCACGTCTTAAGGCCTTATCGGCATAAATCAAAAACAAGATTAGGGTTATCCCTAATCTTGCGCAATAAAATAAACGATTGTTTAATTTTGAAAGTGTTTAGATATTTTTATTAAAATTCTTGCCGGCGATCAAAATAATAAACCCCGTCATTGACGGGGTTTATTATTGCCAGCAATCGCCTATTAGATTTGCGTTCAGACCTAATCCAGCACGCGATCACGTTTTTTCAAGCAAACTCGCCGGCCTCCAGCGACTTGCCCACCAAGCGCTCACGCAGATCGAGAATTTCCTTGACCAGAGCCGCGCGTAGTTCCAGTACCAAAGCCAGCAAAGTGGCCATGCGCCGGCGCGGCTCCAGCTTAGCCAGATCTTTGGGTTTCATTTGCCGCCCTTCCGCCGCCAGCTTGCCCATTCGCTGTTGCGACACCAGGTTCTGCAAGCCCGTAGGCAGCGATAAGGCATCTATCGCCTTCAGCTTTTCCAGATTCTGCAGCATCCGCAGCAAAGCCGCGCGCGCCTGCAAAACAATGGCCACCAGCATGGCCATGCGCCGCTGCGGCTCAAGCTCGGCCAGGTCATGACAACTCATGCCGTCGCCCGAGCGCGCCCACTCCAGCATCCGTCTCGGCCCCACCAACTGAGTCAAATTCGAAGGCAAGGCCAAGGCTTCCACCACCCTTAAGCGCTCCAGTTGCGGCGCGGCGCCGCGCGCGCGCTCAGAATTCAGCCGCAGCCAGGCCAATGTCGTCAGCTTTCCGCCCTCCCTCAACTCCAGCAAAGCATCCAGCCGTTCGCGCTGGCCGGCGCTCAAAGCGTCGTTAAGCCGAGCGTAGACTTGACGCGAGCCCAAGGTCAGCGCGGCCGCGCAACTGCGGTCTATCACCCCGATGCTCGGCAAAACAATGCGGCGCTCGCGCAACCAGGACACCATCGCCTGCGCCAAGGTCAACGCCTGGTCGGTTTGATTGGCCAGCCTGGTCAGATGGCGCAATGCCGCCTGGCCGTCCTCGGCTCGGTAAGGTCTCAAGCCCAGATAAGCGTAAAGCTTGACCAGATGTTCGCGCCGGGTTTGATCGCGGGTGGCGTAGCGATCCCAGTCCGACTCCTTCGCCCCCAATGCGGCCGCCACCCGCCGCAATAGCCGGGGAGCCGGCTGGCAGCCCTCGTCCAAAGCGATGCCCGGGTGGCGCAGATAGCACAGCAGTACAGCCACCCCCAGCCGATTGGCGCTACCGCGGTGCTGCTGGATCAAGGCGAAATCCTGTTCGCTGAAAGCGGTTAACTGATTTAGCTCGTATTCGTCCTCTGGAGGCTCCAGCAAGCTGGCGCGCTCCAATGGCGAGAGCAACGGACGTCTTGGCATGATTCTCTTCCCCTGGCCTTGGCCAATGTGTGCTGCGCCGGACAGGCAGCCCGCCGGCGGTGTCACCATGCTCCCCGCTCTGGCGGCGGTATGGAGCCCTTAGAACCTGTTCAAAGCCTGCTGCGCGTCTGCGATACGGCGGTAAAAACCGCTTCGAAATGCTCATGCATCTTGATGTACGCTCCGCATTCTCATCCGTTCCGCCTTGTCTCGCGCTAGCTTGCGGGCCTTTGAACAGGTTCTTACCGCCCGCCGTCGCGGGCATGACGCCAGCGACGAAAGGGCTAATTAAAACATTTTGAAGATATGCTTTCTTCTATGGTAAGCAAACATTTGTGATAGCTAGTATCGGGCGGAGTTCCCAAACTTATGCCATTTTCTTATGGCGAGATATGTATTAATCATTCGACACTTATTTATTCATGAACAAAATGACATTGGGTTTAACCGAACAGCGCCAGGCCATGAAAAAACCCGCCGGCGGCGGGCTGTGCGACTGGCGGTTTTAACGCCGAGTCAGGCATCTCACAAGCGGTATTGCGATAGGGTGGCAATCTGTTCCTTGGCCAACCGGTCCAGTTGCTGCGCGCTGCTAGCGGTTTCCTGTGCCGCTGAGCTGGCTTCCTCCGACATCTGGGCAATGCTTTCCACCTGCACCGCGATATTGTTGGTTGCGCTGCCCTGCTCCTTGATCGCCGCGGAAATCTCGCTCACCATGCGCACGGTGTCGCCGGTTGCGCCCCCTATCTGACGGATGGCGGTATCCGCGTCATCCGCCCTCTCCACACTGTTTTTCACAAGATCTTCCGCGGTTTGCATCTGGGTGCTGGCTTGGCGCGAGCGCTCCTGCATCGCCGACAAGGTGCTGGAAATTTCCTGAGTGGAACTGGTGGTGCGCTCCGCCAGCATGCGCACCTCGTCCGCCACAACCGCGAAGCCGCGCCCCATCTCGCCGGCGCGCGCCGCCTCTATAGACGCGTTCAGCGCCAACAGATTGGTCTGATCGGCAATGTCCTTGATCACACTGACCACGGCATTGACCTGGCCGCTGAATTTTTCCAGTTCGCGAATGCTGCCGGCGGCTTCATCCACCGCCCGAGAGATTTGACGGATATCGTTGATGGTCTGGCTGATGGTGGTGGAGCCCTCCATCGCCATGGTGCCGGCGGAGCTGGCCAAGCTATGGGTTTCCTGTGCGCGGTCGGCCACATGGTTGACGCTGACCGTCATCTGTTCGATGGTGGCCGCCACATTAGCCGAAGAGCTGCTTTGGGACGCTGCCGCCGTGGCCACTTGCTCGGCAGTCTGGTTCAGCGCCTGAGAAGCGCCGGCCACCTCCTGGGCGCCTGACAGAATGGCGCCGAGATTTTGCTGCAAGCGGCCCAGCAAATCATTGAAGGCGCTGGCGGTTACGCCGATCTCATCCATGCGCGCCACCGGAGCGCGACGGGTGAAATCCAGCTGTGCGCTGACCTGTTGGATGGTGTCTTGTATCTGCGCCAGGCCGCGGCGGATCACCGAGAGCACCTGACCGCCCAACAAGGCCACCAGCGCCACCACGAGCGCAATGAAACCGGCCATCATCCAGAGAGTGCGCTCAGAGGCGGCTTCGTTCGCCTTCTGGATTTCGGCGGCCACTTGCATATTGAAGGCAACGTGCGCGTCAATCGCTTTGCGAAACGCTTTGGTGCTCACCCCTATCGCTCCGCTGATGAACTCCTTATTGGTCGCGGCGATATCATTGGTATTGGAGATGGCGAATAATTTCTGCCTGCCTTCTCGCAGTTGCGCCAAGGTGCGAAGGTCTTCATCCAGCAGTTTGCGGTCGCGCTCATCGTAAACATTGCTCTTGCCGTAAGTGTCGAAGGCGCTGTCCAGTACCTGGTCTGCTTGCTTGACCATGTCCTCGGCCGCCCGCTTGTCTTCCGGCCGGCTGGCCAATACATGGCGGATAATCCCGCTACGCATATCGATGAAGCCGCTAGTCGCCTTGTTCAGGTCTCGCACGCTGGGAATCAGATTGCCCAAGGCATCGTCGAAACGATGCTTGGCCTGTTGTTGTTCCCACAGGCCGTAGCCGCCTACAGTCAGCACCGCCAGCAAGCTGGCCGACAGCAGCATTACTATTCTTTGCACAATCGTCATCAACGCTCTCCTCTGTTTTTACCGCGCATGCCAGGATGGACGGCTTCCATGCGATCACTATAGGCGATTGAGCCGGCAAACCGACGGGTAACGCGGATTCATGCATTTGGGAACTTCTGTCCATGCCAACCAATCTCACCCCACCAATAGTGATTAATATAGTCAGTTTCACCCGGACACATGGCCTCAAGGGAGAACCGAATGTTTGAATCCTGGATCCGTTTTTCCGTACTCCTATCTATAGGAGTGACTGTGCTGTCGCTGGCCATCACCGGCTTTCTGCTGTTTCGTTCTTTCGACTGGACCTCGCAACTGCGCGGCCTGCCCGGTCCATGGCAGCGCGAAAGCGTGAAAGACGGTATCCGGCTCAATGCCGACGTGCTGTCGATCCGCCAAACCGGCTTGCTGGTCAACCAAGTGCCTATGATGCGTTTGGAATTGAAAGTATGGCAGGACGGCTTTAGCCGGGAACTGACGATTGAACAACTGATAGACTTGGGCAATATGCCGCGAGCAGGCGAGAAAGTGGAAATCATGGTGGACCGCCATGATCCGTCTCGCGCTTCTTATCTGCGCTTGGCCCCGGCGGGAGACGCGCCGGCAACGCGTTTCCCCTAGAACGGTTTACGATTTTTCGTGCCAAGCCGAGACAAGGCGAAAACGGCTGAGAGAACGACGCGCGCCACGTTTCACAACGCACGGCAGATCGTAAACAGGTTCCGATAGATCGGGTTTGACGCGGCGCTAGGCCCGAGTCGATTTTCGCGGCCGCCTGGCGCGCCGCTGCAATAGTTCTTCCAACTGAGCGCTGATTTCCAGCGACGCCTTCACGCCCAGCCCCTGTTGCAGCGCGTCGCGCTGCGGCGGCGCGGCCTGGGCGAACAGCATGGTCTCCCTCAGCAAGGCGTTCATCGAATCCAGCCCGCCCTGAGCATGCGTTTGCAAGCGCGCGTTGATGCGGCGCAGGCTGTCGGCCACGTCGATGGAATCCGTGACCGCGCTGTTCAGCCGCATCAGCTGCCCTATTTTCAGGTAGTCCTGCAACTTGATGGCGCCGCTTTGGCTCATGGTCAGCACCAGGCCTTCGATGATTCTCTCCAGCGCGGCTTGCCGCGCAACCAGCATCTCCAGAATGTCATCCATATCCACTCCTCAATATCAGGCGCGTCAAAGGCAGACTAACAAGTAAACAGTTTTAAATACATATTAATTTAGACCAGTTTACGCATCCGCTTTATCACGCCGGGTTTTTATCGGCTTATGGCATCAAATATTCAATATGGGAAACGGGTTTGGCAAGCGAAATACCGCAAGACTCAGGCAATGTCAGCGTGGCTGTCGCCAAATTGCGTCGCGGCGACAAACAAAAAAGCGGCGGGCAATGCCCGCCGCCATTCGGAAATTGAATCCCTATTACATTAAATTCTGCTCGGCCACGTTCAGGTTCAAGTCAATCATCTGCTCGCTGCCGCTCCGCTCCGCTCCCGCCTTGCCGTCCAGCCGATCGGCCTCGATCGCGTCCAGATAGGCCGGCGTGATATCGCCGGTAATGTACTCGCCGTTGAAGCAGGAGGTTTCGTAGCTGCTCAGCTTGGGATTGACGCTGCTGACCGCCTCTTCCAGCGCGGACAAATCCTGATAGATCACCGCATCGGCGCCGATTTCTTCCGCGATTTCGGCCTCGTTGCGGCCCGTTGCCAGCAGTTCCGCGCGAGTCGGCATATCGATGCCGTAGACGTTGGGGAAACGCACCGCCGGGGCGGCCGAGGCGAAATACACTTTCTTGGCGCCGGCGTCGCGCGCCATCTGCACGATTTCCTTGGAGGTGGTGCCGCGCACGATGGAGTCGTCCACCAGCAGCACGTTGCGGCCCTTGAACTCGCAGGCCACCGGATTGAGCTTCTGACGTACCGATTTCTTGCGCACCGCCTGGCCCGGCATGATGAAGGTGCGGCCGATATAGCGGTTCTTGATGAAGCCTTCGCGGTACGGCAGGCCCAGGTGGTTGGCCAACTGCAAAGCGCTGGGGCGACTGGTGTCCGGGATGGGCATGACCACGTCGATGTCCAGTTCCGGCAAGGCGCGGCGGATTTTCTCCGCCAGCTTCTCGCCCATCACGATGCGCGCCTGGTAAACCGAGGCGCCGTCAATCACCGAATCCGGCCGCGCGAAGTACACGTATTCGAACAGGCAAGGCGCGTGGCGGGTGTCGCTGGCGCAGCTACGGGCGTGGAATTCGCCGTCGAAGCCGACGAACACGCCCTCGCCCGGCTGCACGTCGCGCAGCAGGTTGAAACCGGAACAGTCCAGCGCCACGGACTCGGACGCGAACATGTATTCGGTCTTGCCGTTGTTGACGCAAGTGCCTATCACCAGCGGGCGGATGCCGTTGGGATCGCGGAAGGCCACCAGGCCGTAACCGGCGATCATCGCCACCACCGCATAGGCGCCGCGCACGCGGCGATGCACCGCTCCGATGGCGCCGAACACCGCGTCCACGTTCAACTCGTTGCCGCTGAGCCGCTGGGTTAGCTCGTGAGCGAACACGTTCAACAGCACCTCGGAGTCGGAGTTGGTGTTGATGTGGCGCAGATCGTGGCGGAACATGTCCGCTTTGAGCTCTTCGGTATTGGTCAGGTTGCCGTTGTGCGCCAGCACAATGCCAAACGGCGAATTGACGTAGAACGGCTGCGCCTCGGCCAGGCAGGAGGCGGAGCCCGCTGTGGGATAGCGCACGTGGGCGATGCCGGCGGTGCCCAGCAGGGAGCGCATATTGCGGGTGCGGAACACATCTCGCACCATGCCGCTGCCCTTGTGCATGTGAAAGGTCTTGCCATTGGTGGTCACGATGCCGGCGGCGTCCTGACCTCGATGTTGCAGCACCTGCAAACCGTCATACAGCAACTGGTTGACCGGAGCCTGACCGACCACGCCTAGAATTCCACACATCTTTTGCTCTCTTCCCTACAACTAAAGAAACGGACAAAAAAACAAGACAAAGAAAAAGGCGGAATCTTGAAGTGAAGATATCAAGATATTCCGCCTTGTTCACCAGCTACCCGGTGTAGTGGAGGTTATCGGCCAGCATCGCCGGTAACCAGGGCCTTAATGATAAGGCCACCGATTCAAATGGCGCCGAGAGCACGGCATTCCTCCACATGGGTTGTCGCGGCAGATCGCTCAAGCCGCCCACCAAAACCAGGGCCGTCACCAGCACCAGCCCGCGAGCCAGGCCGAACACCGCCCCAAACAATCGATTGATCCCGCCCAGGCCCACACTGTCCAGCATGCCGGTCAGCGTGACCCGCAGCAAGGCCGTGGCCAGCCAGGCCAGGAAAAACACCGCTACGAAACCCGCCACCAGCCGCAAGCCTTCCGAACTGAGTTCGCCGGGCAAAAACGCCGACACCACAGGCGAAAACTGCTTGGCGCACCAGAAAGCGATCAGCCAGGAGCCCAGCGACAGCACTTCGGCCACCAAGCCGCGCATCATCGCCACCAGGATGGAGCCGGCGATGATGGCGATGGCAATATAGTCGAAGATGGTCATGACGGCTACTTGGTCACGATAATGCCGTTAACGCCGGCCTTGGCCAGCTTCTGCAAAGTGGCTTGCGCCTCGGCGCGGCTGTTGAACGGCCCCACCCGCACTCGGGTCACTTCGCCCTTGCTGGTCTGCACCTTGCTGAAATGGGCGGACACGCCTATCGACGACAACTTGGATTTCAAGGCGTCGGCCTTTTCCGGGTCCGATAGCGCCGCCAACTGGATGACCGATTTGCCCTCGCTCTTGGCGGAGGGCTCCTCTTTCTTCGCCGCGGGCTTGTCCAGCGAGTCGAAGCGACCCTCAAGGATGGCCGCCGGGTCCGGCTTGCGCGCCGGCTTTTCATCCAGCTTGATCTCAGGCTTTTTATGCTCGGGCTTGGCTTCGGGCTTGGCCGGTTTTGGCTCCGGCTTGTGTTCGGGTTTGGGCTTGGCTTCCGCTTTCGGCTCGGCTTTGACTTCCGGCTTGGGCTCGGGCTTCGCCGCTGGGGCGGGTTGCACCGCCGGCATGGCCGGCGTCACGGAAGACAGGTTGGCCGCCAGTTCGGTGGCGCCTGGCTTGGACGCGGGCGAGACTTCGGCCAGCGCCGCGGAGGCCGGCTGGGCCGGCGGCGGCACGGCGCCCGCAGGCGCTTCGGCGTGATTGGCCGCCGGCGCGGAAGCGCCCGCGCCCAGCACTTCTATGGATTCCGGCTTCATCTGCTGCTCGGGCAGGCGGCCCACTACATTCCACAAAACGACGGTGGCGACGGTAACCAATACCACAGCGCCCACCAGACGGCGTCTGGCGCGCTTGCGCAACAGGATCAACTCCTCGTGTGTGGATAAAGCCATGCTTTCCTCAAGCCGGGTGTTGCCGGGCTTCCATCACCTCGGCAACGGTGTGGAAGGAACCAAAAACGACAATTCTATCACTCTCCTCCGCCTGCGATAAGGCCGCCGACCAAGCTTGCGCCACCGTGGCGAAGGATTGCACCCGCGCGATGCCCATTTCCGCCAGCCTGGCGGCGATGCGCTCGCCGCTCTGCCCGCGCGGCATGTCGAGGCCGCCGACGAACCAAGCGTCGAACTCCTCCCGCGCCAAAGACGCCACCTGCTCCAGATCCTTGTCCTCCAGCATGGAGAACACCGCCAGCCGGTTGCGGGCGAACGGCAGCTGTTTCAGGCTGGCCGTCATCGCCTTGACCGCGTGCGGATTGTGGCCCACGTCCAGCACTACCGCCGGTCGCCCCGGCAGCACCTGGAAGCGGCCCGGCCACTCCACCTCCAGCAAACCGCGCTTAACCGCGCCCAGGCTCACCGGCAGACGAGGCTTCAAGCACTCCAGGGCCGCCAGCGCGGCGGAGGCGTTGATCATCTGATAACCGCCGCGCAAGGCCGGCAGAGGCAAGGCGTGGCGGTGGGCGTCGCCCATGTGGAAGGACCACTGGTTGTCCATGCGCTGATAGCCGAAATCCGGCCCGTACAGCTTCAAATCCGCGCCGATGGCCCGTGCGTGCTCGATCAGACGCCGCGGCGGATTCGGGTCCGCGCACAGGGCCGGCTTGCCGGCCCGGTAGATGCCGGCCTTCTCGAAGCCGATATCCTCGCGGTTGTCGCCCAGGATGGCTTGGTGATCGATATCCACGCTGACCACCACCGACACGTCCGGCTCGAAAATGTTGACCGCGTCCAGGCGTCCGCCCAGCCCCACTTCCAGCACGATCACATCCACCTTTTCCGCAACGAAGCTGTGCACCGCCGCCAGGGTGCCGAACTCGAAATACGTCAGGGAGGTGTCGCCGCGCGCGGCGTCTATCGCCTCGAAGCTGGCGACAATGCGCTCGTCGCTGGCCGGGGCCAGATCAATGGCGATGCGCTCGTTGTAGCGCAGGATATGGGGAGAAGTGTAAGTACCCACCTTGAAGCCGGCGCAACGTAGCATCGCGGACAGCATCGCGCAGACCGAGCCCTTGCCGTTGGTGCCGGCCACCATCACCACAGGGCACGACGGTTGCAGTTTCATCGCGGCGCGCACCCGCTCCACGCGGGCCAGGCCCATATCGATGGCGGTGGCGTGCAGGCTTTCCTGCCAGCTCAGCCACTCGGCCAGAGTCTTGTGTCCAGTCATTTCGTCTCAGTATCGTCCGAGGCTTGAAACCACAGCAAATAAGTCCGCAAGCGGCGGCGGCCGTCCGCCGGCGCCGAATCCGGCCACAACATCAATGCGCGCCGGCGGCCGCCTATGCTCACATTCAACACCGTCAGCCACGGAGTGACGAAGCAGTCGTCCAGCGGGCTAGCCGGCAGCGCGGACTCGCGCCATAAGGTCAAACGGCCCAGGCTGTCCACTTCCAGCCGTCTGAAACGGGCGGCGTCGCCCCAGCCGTCGGCGTGCAAGGCCCGCCAGAGCAAAAAGGCCGCAACCGGCAGCAAGGCCAGCCAGGGCGTCGGCAGATAGCGGACCACCGCCCAGGCCAGCAGCGCGCCGGCGGCGGCCGCCAGCGACAGCCAGAGGCGGGAGGGCCTCAACTCGAAGCCGAAAGGCTCCAGCCGCTGCCGCCGGCTCATTGCTTAGAGATCCAGCGCCGGGTTGTTGCTGATATCGGCGTCCACGCTGTCTATCACCGTGGAATGGATCTCCACGTCGAACCACTCCCAGAAGGCCTTCAAGGACAGATCCTTGGGCCATGTTTCTTCGTCCTCGTACCAGGACGCCAGTTCCATCTTGAACAATTGTTCATAGATTTCGTCGATGTAGGCGACGCCCTCTTCCGGCTCGTCGAACTCCGGCAGCAGGATCACAGTGCAGTCGGTGCGCAGGCTGTCCAGCGCCAGATCCATGTCGTTGTCCGGGGCCTGGTTCAGCCAATCCAGGAACGGTTGTTTCGGTTTGATCACGGCCACCGAGCGGTCAACGAAGTACATAGCATGCCTTTCATTCAAGTTTGGCCGGCATTGTAACAGCACAAACCGCGCGGCGCTAAGCGTGGAAGCGTGACCGGCATGTTACAATCCGTGCATTTTTCCATACAGAAAACAACACGCACCATGGCTCTGATTACCGTCGAAAAAGCCTGCCTGGCTTTTGGTCACCACGCATTGCTGGATAACGTCGATTTTGCGCTGGAGCCGGGCGAAGTGGTCGGCTTGATCGGCCGCAACGGCGCCGGCAAGTCCTCGCTGCTCAAAAGCGTGGCCGGCGCGGTGGCGCTGGACGACGGCCGCGTCAACATCAAGGGCGACGTCAAGGTAGCCTATGTGCCGCAAGAGCCGGAACTGGCCCCGGAGCACACGGTGTTCGAAGCCGTGGCCGAAGGCCTGGGCGACTTGAAAAGCCTGCTCACCGAATACCATCAGGTCACCCATCAACTGACCCAGGCGGACGCGGACCACGAACAGGCGCTGACGCGGATGGAGCATATCCAGCACGAACTGGAAGCCCGCGGCGGCTGGCAGTTCGACGCGCTGATCTCCTCCACGCTCTCGCATCTGAACCTGAACCCGGACGCGCGGATCAGTGAACTGTCCGGCGGCTGGAAAAAACGCGTGGCTTTGGCGCGCGCGCTGGCCGCCAAGCCGGACGTGCTGCTGCTGGACGAGCCCACCAACCACCTGGACGTATCCGCCATCGAATGGCTGGAAACCCTGATCAAGAGCTATGGCGGCAGCGTGCTGCTGATCACCCACGACCGCCGCTTCCTGGACAACGTCGCCACCCGCATCGTGGAGCTGGACCGCGGCATTCTGCGCAGCTATCCGGGCAGCTTCTCCAGCTACCATGTGCGCAAGGCGGAAGAACTGGCCATAGAGGAAGAGCAGAACCGCATCTTCGACAAATTCCATGCCCAGGAAGAAGTGTGGATCCGCAAGGGCATCGAGGCGCGCCGCACCCGCAACGAAGGCCGCGTGCGCCGGCTGGAAGCCATTCGCCGCGAGCGTTCGGCGCGGCGGGAGCGTGTTGGCCAAGTCAACTTTCAGCTTAACGCCGGTGAGCGCTCCGGCAAGCTGGTGGCGGAGCTGGAGCACGTCAGCAAGGGATTTGAGGGCAAAACCCTGATCCGCGACTTCACCACCCGCATCCTGCGCGGCGACAAGATCGGCCTGATCGGCCCCAACGGCGCCGGCAAAACCACGCTGCTCAAACTGATTCTGGGCCAGCTGGACGCGGACAGCGGCAGCGTCAAGCAAGGCAGCAAGCTGGAAATCGCCTATTTCGACCAGTTCCGCGAGCAACTGGACGAAGACAGCAGCGTGGCCGACATCATCAGCCAGGGCAACGACTTCGTGGAAGTCGGCGGCGTGAAGAAACACGTGATGAGCTATCTGGAAGACTTCCTGTTCTCGCCGCAACGCGCGCGCAGCCCGGTGCGCTCTCTGTCCGGCGGCGAACGCAACCGCCTGTTGCTGGCCCGGCTGTTCACCCGCCCGGCCAATGTGCTGGTGCTGGACGAGCCCACCAACGACCTGGATATCGACACGCTGGAACTTCTGGAAGACGTGATCGCTCAATATTCGGGAACCGTGTTCCTGGTCAGCCACGACCGGGCTTTCCTCGACAACGTGGTCACCCAGGTGATCGCCTTCGAAGGCAACGGCCGGCTGGAAGAATATCCAGGCGGTTACCAGGACTGGATCGACACCAAGGCGCGCATGGCGGCGATGAAACCCACGGAAAAGCCCCGGGAAGCCGCCGCTCCGCAGGAAAAGGCCAAGGACAAGCCCAAATCCGCGCGCAATAAACTGTCCTACAATGAGACGCGAGAGCTCGCCGCGCTGCCGGACGAGATCGCCGCGCTGGAAACCGAGCAAGCCAGCCTGAATCAGCAATTGCTGGACCCCAACTGCTACCGCGACACGCCAAAGGAGGCCATCGCCTGGCAGCGCCGGGTGGAGGAAATCGACGAATTGCTGATGGACAAGCTGGCGCGCTGGGAAGAACTGGAGTCAAAGCAACAATGAGCAAAACCCTGCCGCCTTCGCCTTCTTCGCCGCTGGACCGGCGCGCGCTGCTGCGCGGCGCCGCGCTGCTGTCGCTGGCCGGCTTGCTCGCCGCCTGCGGCACCACGCCCTCCAAGGTGGCGGGCGGCCGAAAACCCCGCCCCTCCGGCGACCTCAGCCTCTCCGGATTGAAAGCCGACGGCGCCAGCCGGGAAATCCTGATCTACACGCTGGGCCTGCTGGGCCTGGACTACAAGTTCGGCGGCACCAATCCCGAGGCCGGTTTGGATTGCAGCGGCATGGTCGGCTACATCTACCAGAACGCCGTCGGCGTCACGCTGCCGCGCACCGCCGCCGAAATCGCCAGCGTGGCGCGCCCCATCCCGGACAGCCGGATGCGGGTAGGAGACCTGGTGTTCTTCAACACCATGAACCGCCCGTTCTCCCACATGGGCATCTTCATAGGCGACGGCAAGTTCGTGCACGCGCCGCGCACCAATAGCTCCATCCGCGTGGCGCGGCTGGACAACAGTTATTTCGCGGCCCGTTACGAAGGCGCGCGCACGCTGTTCAGCTAAGAGCGGCTAACAAAAATCAGCTTTACGGCTGAGGCAAGGCGCGCCGACGCAGGCGGTACTTGAGTGAGTACCGCTTCAGAATGCTCATGTACCGTATGTACATTCCGCTTCTTCAGCCGTTTTCTCCTTGTCTCGCTCTTGCTCGAGAGGCTTTGAACGGGCTCTATAAGGCCAATGCCGCGGAAAAATGTGACCACGGACGGCTCGTTATGAGCAGGTTGAATGGGACGCTTGCCCCAGCAAGGCCTTCTCCACCTCATCCAGCGCCCGCGTCGCGCCCTCCTCGGCCGCCATTCTCAAGGCCAGCTCACGGCAGGCTCGGCCCACGCCCGGCTCCGCCAGCAGCCGGCCCAGCAAGCGCTCCATCCTCCCCGCGGACACGCGCCGCGCCGGCAACACTTCCGCCACGCCCAGGCTCTTGGCTCGCTGGCCGTTGTCGAATTGGTCGTAGGCGTAAGGCACGATCAACTGCGGAATCCCGGCGCGCATCGCGTCCGCCATCGTGCTGACGCCGCCGTGGTGCGCCAGCGCCGCCGCCCGCGGCAACAACGCGGCGAAAGGCGCGTGCGCCTGCCACAACACGCTTTCCGGCAATGCCGGCGGCAACTGAGCCGCATGCGAGGTGATGAACAGCCCGCGCCGCCCCATCCGTTTCAAAGCCTGCAGCGCGGCGGCGAAATAAGCCGCCGCGTGCCGATGACCCGTGCCCGGCGTGAATACGATGGGCGGGTCGCCAGCGGCAAGAAAGGCCTCCAGTTCGCGGGACAGCCCCGGCGCCTCCGCCGCCGCGGGCAGCACAAAGTCGCCCTGCGAGAATGGACGCGGCCAGTCCGGCTGCATGGCGGCGAACCAGCGCGGAAACAGACTGACAGAGGCGTTGGGCACCCTCAGCACATGCTCGAAAAAGTGCGGCTCCGCCGGCAAACCGCGCTGGGCGCGCGCCGCGTTCAAGCCGGGCAGCGTTCTGGCGTTGAACCAGCGGTGCAGCGCCCGCCACAACAGGCCAACCCCGGCCGGCGGCAAGCAGCGGGGAATCCTCAAGGAGCCCATGGTGCGCAAATCGTGGCGGCTGCATAGATTGGACGGCGCGAGATACGCCGTCACGATACGCAAACCCGGCCTCGCCGCCCGCGCCAGAGCCGCCATCGGCACCAGAGGGGGGTGGCACAGCACCACGCAATCCTCGGCGTCCGGCAGGTCTTGCGCCAACTCGCACAAAGCGCCCAGGTCCGGAATCAAACCGTTCCAGATCACATCCCAACCCTTGCGCTCATGCCATAGATCCGGGTTGTCCAGCACCGCCTGTCCTTGTTCGCGGCTGCTGAACAGCCGATACGGCAGCCCAGCGGCGCGCACCGCCTCCTCCTGCAGCGCCGGCGCCAGCAGCAACGCGCGGTGACCGCGAGCGCTCAAACCGCGCGCCAGCGCGATGAAAGGCTGCATGTCCCCGCCGGTGCCGCTGGAGGCCACGATGATCAAAGGCCCGCGCGTCGAATCCGCGCCGGCGTGCGGCGGCTCCTGACTCATCGCCTGCCTCCTTTTGCTATTGCGACAAGGTATTTTAAGTCAATGTCATTTCAAGAACAAAAAGAAAACCGCCCCGGAGGGCGGCTGGCTTGCCGGCGGCGACCTGAAACCGTTTTCATCAGTTCGCCGACGCGCGGTAGATCGTAAACAGGTTCTAGAGAGTGAACTGCTGCACCACCCCGCGCAGCGACACCCCGCGCTCCAACAGATTGACCACGCCTTGCTGCGCTTCTTCCGCCGCAAGCCGGTTTTCCTCGGCCGAGCTGCTGACCGACTCCACACTGCCGGCCAAGTGCTGGGAGGCGTTGGCCTGCTCGCGCACCGCCGCGGAGATATCGCCCATGCCGCGCGACACGCCTTGAATCTGCACCGAGAAGCCCTGCAAGGTGTCCTGGGCCTCGCCGGCGTGATTGACGCTGGCGTCCACGCGGTTCACCGCCGCGCGCATGCCGGAGATGGCGGAAGCGGAATCCTGCTGCACGGAATCAATCATCGAACCTATCTCCACCGTCGCATTGGCCGTGCGCTCGGACAGCTTGCGCACCTCATCGGCCACCACCGCGAAACCGCGTCCCTGTTCGCCCGCCCGCGCCGCCTCGATCGCCGCGTTCAAAGCCAAGAGATTGGTTTGATCGGCGATATCCTTGATCACCGCCACAATCATATTGATCTCATTGGTGCGCGAATCCAGTTGATCCAGTTTGCCCGCCAGCTGGGTCACTTCCTGCTGCACCGTCCGCATGCCCTCCACCGCGTTCTGAATGTATTGCACCGTGGTCTGGGTCTGTCCTTCGAACGAAGACATCAGCTTGGCCGCGTCCTCGGCGATTTCCGAGACATGGGCGATGCTCACCGCCAGCTCTTCCACCGCCGCCGCGCTGCCGCGCACGTCTTCCGCCTGCTGACCGGAACGCGCGGCCACGCCGCCCACCAGTTGATCTATGTGCTGGGACTCGCTCTGCACCGCGTCGGATTCGCCGCGGATCTCCAGCAGGCGCTGGCGCAGCGCCTCCATGAAGGTGTTGAATGAAGACGCGATTCGGCCCACTTCGTCTCGGCTGCGCACCGGCATGCTGCGCGCCAGGTTCCAGTCGCCGCCGGCCAGCTGTTGCAAGGCCACGTTCAACTCATTCACCGGCTGCACCATGCGATTGGCCAACAGCAAGGCCACCAGCTGGGACATCAGCAACAGACCCAGGCCCACCGCCCCGCTTTGCCACAACACCTGAGTGCGCAAGGCCTCCACTTTTTGCAAGGAGGTGTCCACCCCCACCACGTAGCGCATGCCGCTGGCCGAGGTGAACGGCACGAACACCGAACGGAACAGGCCGAACTCGCCCTGGTACTCCTCGTACTGGACGCTGCCGCTATTGAAGGCCGCGGCCAGGCCGGCCGGCACATCCTTGTATTCCGCCAGGAACCACTGCTGGTACTGGCCGGACTTCACCTCGTTCGGGCTGGCGGAAGAACTGGTGTACAGCACGCGGCCCCCGCGCTGAATGGTGGAATACGCGTAAGCCAAGCCGCTGTCCCTCGCAAAATCGGTCAGTTGCTTGGTGGTGACCTGACTATTGGGATTGCTGTCCGGCAATTGATCGTGGAAATTCTCGCCCACCATCTGGCGCGCCGCGTAGGCGGCGGTCAGCAAGGTCTGATCCACGCCTTTCATTTCGGAGTCCACGGTGCTGCGATAGGCGTAGATCGAATAAACCGCCACAATCAGCAAGCTCACCAAAGTAAAAGCGGCGGATAGTTTGGCCCGCAAGCCCCAGTCCTTGTTCAAGACACTCATACGGATGCATTCCCTCGACATTCATTCCAAAAACAACTCCCCGCCGGCGGTGTATCCGGGACGCGCCGGACCGGCGCCGCAAGTCCAGGCAGTGGATCATTCAGTAATCGACAAGAGGCGATGACGACGCCGCAAAGTGGTGCGGAGCGAGCGGGGAAAGATAGACAGGCGGCGGCGCGCGGGGACATGCGGCCCGTTGCGGCGGCGAGCGCTGAATATGGAAAGTGATGATAACGCCAATTAAACGCGAATCAATGCGAGGGGCTTTGGTAGTTTGCACATAGCAAGTGCATAATCGCTTTTTCTCCAGATAAAGCGACTCGGCCCCGCTTTGTTTTTAAAGGATATTTTATAAATAAGCGTCGGCAAACCATGGTGTTTACGTAAAAACACCTATCGCCGCTGTATCTATCTTCAGGCCCTGCGTATCCCCGACGCCCGGCGGGTGGCAAACAGCCTCATGGGGTCTCATAACGTGTTTACGATCGTCAACAGGTTCTCAGGCGCGCAAACCCTGCAACAACCTCGCCAAGCGCTCCAAAGACATCACCTCGTCCACCCCGCCGCGAGCAATGGCCGCCTGCGGCATGCCAAACACCACGCAGGAGGCCTCGTCCTGGGCCAGCGTGCGCGCGCCGGCGTCGTGCATCTCGCGCATGCCGCGCGCGCCGTCGTCCCCCATGCCGGTAAGAATCACCCCCACCGCATTCGCCCCGGCGCTCACGGCCACCGAACGAAACAGCACGTCCACCGACGGCCGGTGCCGCGACACCGGCGGCCCGCCCTTGACCTCGGCCACAAACTGTTTCTGCCGGCGGTGCAGCAACAAATGCTGGCCCCCCGGCGCAATCAACACCTTGCCGGCGCTGACCACGTCGCCGTTTCTCGCCTCCCTCACCTCCACCTGGGCCAGTTCATTGAGGCGGCTGGCGAAGATAGACGTAAACCCCTCAGGCATGTGCTGCACCACCGCCATGCCCGGGCAGTGCGGCGGCAAGCGTTGCAGCAGGAACTCCAGCGCCTGGGTGCCGCCGGTGGACGCGCCCAGCGCGATGACGCGCTCCGTGCCCTGCGCCGGCCGGCGGCGCTCCGGCGGCGCGTCCAGGATGGCGTCGGCGGTCAGCTTGGGCGCCGGATAGCCGGACGGCGCCGCTTGCTTCAGCGCTTCCACCCTCACCCCCGCCGCGGCGTACACCTCGTCCACCAGCCGTTTGGCGTTCTCGGCGAAATTCGTCTTCGCGTTGACCAGCGGCTTTAGCAACACGGACACCGCGCCGGCGCTCATCGCCTCCAGCGACACCCGCGCGCCCTCGGTGGTCAAGGCCGAGCAAACAACCACCGGCGTGGGCCGCTCCGCCATCACCTGACGCAAAAAGGTCAGCCCGTCCATTCGCGGCATCGCCAGATCCAGAATGATCACGTCCGGCCAGCGGATTTTCATCCGATTCATCGCGTAAATGGGGTCCGGCGACGCGCCCAGCAGCTTGATGTCCGGCGCGGTGGCCAGCATTTGGCTCAGCATCTCGCGCGCCACCGCGGAGTCGTCAACTATCAGAACATTGATGCTCATCGATTCTTCCGCTCGCAAGGTGAGAATCCAGCCGGTACCGCGACGGCGCCTCTTGCGCCAGAGGCAGCGTCAGGTGCCGGATGGATTCCGAATGTCCGATGATCAAATGCCCGCCCTGCCGCAGTTTGTCGCACAGCGACAGCAGCACTCGCAGCTTGGTGGCCTCGTCGAAGTAAATCAGCACATTGCGCAGGAAAATCACATCGAAATGGCTATGGGCGAAGTGAGAGGCGTGCAGCAGGTTCAAATTGGAGAAGCTCACCTTCTTCGCCAGCGCCGGCGCCACTCTCACCATGCCGGCGTATTCGTCGCGGCCGCGCAGAAAATAACGCCGCCACAGTTCCGGCGGAGTCTTGCGCGCGCGCTCCACCGAGTAGACCGCGCGCCGGGCCAGGAGGGTAACCCGGGTGTTGATGTCGGAGGCGTACACCCGCCAGTTGCCCTGCAAGCCCAGCGCCTCCGCCAAAACCATCGCCACCGTGTACGGTTCCTCGCCAGTGGAACAGGCCGCGGACCACACCCGGAACTCGCCGTTGCCCTGCAGGCGCGTCGCTTTTTGCCGCAGCCAGAAAAAATGCTCAGGTTCCCGGAAAAAATAGGTTTCGTTGGTGGACAGCAGATTGATCGCATATTGCCGTTCCGCCTCGTTGGCCGGGTCCGAAATCAAGCGCCAGTAAGCCGCATAGCTGTTCAGGCGCAAATGGCGGATGCGCTTGGCCAGCCGGGACTGAATCAGCGAACGCTTGCTCACCGGCATGGAGATGCCGGCGGTCTGGTAGATGAAGCGGCGCAGCTGGAAAAACTCCCCGTCCGTCAGCAAGGGCGTGGCAAGCAGCGACTCCTCCAGGGCAAGCATCTATAGCGCCTCGATGTCGTCGCTCAGAAACTGTTGAGTCACCGCCTCCGCCATCTCGCTGAGCTCGGACACCGACAGCGCCTGACGCACATTCAGCAAAATGGCGAAGCGCTGATTGATGGTGGCGATGCCTTGTATGAAGTCGCTGCGGATATTGGAACCAAAGCTGGGCGAGGGGTCGATCTCGCTTTGCGGGATCTCCAGCACCTCGCACACCGAATCCAGCAGGATGCCGATGTCCGCGTAACCGCCCTCCAGTCCCGGCAGCGACAAAATGGCCACGCAGGTGGACGCCTTCAGGGCGGTTTGGCCGCGGCCGAAGCGCACCGACAAATCGATCACCGGCACCACCGCGCCGCGCAGATTGATGATGCCGCGCACGAAATTGGGCATCATCGGCACCTCGGTGATGCCGTCGAACTCGATGATTTCCCGGATGAAGTTGATCTGGATGCCAAACAAATCCTCGCCCAGGATGAAAGTGACGCAATGGAATTTCTGGCCCCCGCTGTCCTGGCCGGCCGGCTGCTCGCTGTTTCTCATTGCCGCGCTCCTCTCAATACTTGGAGAACTTGTCCTCGTCCACGCTCAGGTCCAGGTCGTCATCGTCGTCCATCGGCGGCGGCGGCGCGGCCTTGCCGGCGTGCAGGTGACCAATGTGCACCATGCGGGACTTGCGCCCTCGGGTATTGCGCAGCTTGAATTGCTGCATCAGCTCCTGCAACTGCATCGCCGCGGAGCTCAATTCCTCGGAGGTGGAGCTTAACTCCTCGGCGGAAGTGGCCGAGGACTGCATGCCGCTGCTGATCTGCGTCACCGCGCTGTTGATCTGATCGATGCCGGAGCGCTGCTCGCGCGAGGCGGCGGAAATCTCCTGCACCAGGCTGGCGGTCTGGTCTATGCCGGGCAGCATCTCTTGCAATAGCGTGCCGGCCTTCTCCGCCACGCTCACGGAACGGCTGGCCAGATCGCCTATCTCCCTGGCCGCCACCTGGCTGCGCTCCGCCAGCTTTCTCACCTCCACCGCCACCGTGGCGAAACCCTTGCCGTGCTCTCCGGCGCGCGCCGCCTCGATCGCCGCGTTGATGGCCAACAAATCCGTCTTGTTGGCGATATCGTTGATCACCGTGATCCGCGACGCGATCTCCTTCATCGCGTGCACCATATCGCTGACCGCGCTGCCGCCCTGAGTCGCGCTGGACGCGGACTTGGACGCAATGCTCTCGGTTACGCGCGCATTGTCCGCGTTCTGCGTCACCGTGGCCGCCATCTCCTCCACCGAGGCGCTGGTCTGTTCAATGCTGGACGACAGCTCGGACGAGGTTTGCGCCAGGGAATTGGCGGTGGACGACACCTCCTCGGACGCCGAGCCTATCGCCTCCGACATCGCGCTAACCTCGGACAGCGTCTCGGACAATCGGTGCGCCATGGACTTGATCGAATACAACAGGCTGGAGGTGTCGTCCGGATGCAGCTTCACCGGCACGGACAAATCCCCTGCCGCCACCCGGCTCACCACCTGCACCGTATAGGAGGGGTCCCCGCCCAGTTGCTTGAGCAGGCTGCGCGTCACCATCACCCCCAGCGCGATGCTCAACAATACCGCCGCCACCGCGATGCCCACCAACATCCGCAAGGCGTCCGTGCTGATGACCTTGGTTTCCAGCAACGAGTTGTCGGCCAGCTTGGCGTTCAGGTTCACCAGTTCGGTCAGCACCGCGTCTACGGCCTGAAAGGCTGGCCAGCCCTTCTCCGCCATCAGCTTCAGCGCCAGCTTGTTGTTCTCGCCGTCGCCGCGGTCGGTGTAAGACAACCGTTTCACCTCGGTGGCGTAGGGCTGGTAAATAGCCCAGGCGGCGTCAAAGCGACGCAGCGCGTCCACCTCCGGCGGCGTCAAATCCGTCTTGCGGTAAGTGTCCAGGCTGGCGTTCATGCTTTTGTCAAAGCCCGCCATTTCCAGCTCCACCGCGTCCATCATCTTGGTATCCGTTTCGGCGATATAGCGGTACAAGGAGCGGTTGCTCGCCATGGCGTAGCGCGCCGCGTTGCCGATATCTTTTATCGGCGTCAGCTGATTATCGAACAAGTTCACCATCACCATAGTGATGCGCTCAGTGGCGGTGTAGCTGACAAAGCCCAGCGCCAGCAAAAAGCACAGCACCACGCCAAACGAAAGACCCAGCTTGGTCTTGACCTGCGCATTGTGAAACCACTGCATGGCCTACCTCCCGGCGCGCGCAAGCGCGCTAAATAACGTCGCTCGCCTGCGCCTCGCTGGACTGGCGAATCCGCCTGCGCTCGCGGCGGCAGGCGTGATGAATCAACTGCGGAATATCCAGCACCAGCGCCGGCTTGCCGTTGCCCAGGATAGTGGAGCCGCTGATGCCGCGCAGCGATCGGAAAATCTCGCCCAAGGGTTTGATCACCGCCTGCACTTCTCCCATCAAACGGTCCACCACCACGCCAGCGCGGTTTTCCCCGTAGTGCACAATCACCACGTACTCCGGCTGCGCGGCCGGCGGCAGATTGAACAGCTCGCGCAAGGACACGAACGGCAGCCAATCGCCGCGCACATTGATCTGACGCGCGTTCTGCCGCATGGCCTCCTCCGGCATGTCCACGCACTCGATCATCATGTCCAGCGGCATCACCAGCGACGAATCGTTCACCTCCACCCGGAAGCCGTCGATGATGGCCAGCGTCAGAGGCAGCCGCAGCCGGAACGTCGTACCCTGGCCCGGCAGGGAAAAGATTTCGATCTCGCCGCGCAAGAGCTCGATATTCCGCTTCACCACGTCCAGACCCATGCCGCGGCCGGACAGATCGCTTAAAGCGTGTGCAGTGGAAAAGCCGGGCAGGAAAATCAGCTGCAGGGTTTCCTGCTCGCTCAACTGGCGGCCCTCGCTCAGCAAACCGCGCTCCAGCGCCTTGGCCAGTACCTTGTCGCGGTCTATGCCGCGGCCGTCGTCCCGGATCTCCACCACCACCGATCCGGCGTCGTGAAAGGCGTTCAACGTCACCTTGCCCGTTTCCGGCTTGCCGGCCTCCCGCCGCTCAGCCGCCGTCTCCAGCCCGTGATCCACCGCGTTGCGCACCAAGTGCATCAGCGGATCGGTCAAGCGCTCCACCATGGATTTGTCGATCTCGGTGTCCGCGCCTTGAATCGTCAGCTGTATGGATTTGCCCAATTGCCGCGACACCTCCCGCATCATGCGCGGGAAACGGCAGAACACCTCATCCACCGGCACCATGCGCAAGGTCAGCGCGTCGTCGCGTATGCTTTCCACCAGCGTGTTGATAATGGCCACCGACTCCAACAGCTCGGCGTCGCAACGGTTCTGCGCAATCAGCTTGGTGCCTGCGGACGCAATCACCAGCTCGCCCACCCGGTTGATCAGCCGATCCAGCTTGCCGGCCTCCACCCGGATATAGTGACTGTCGCCGCGGGCCGCCCTGCCCGTCGCCGCACCCGGCTCGCCGCGCGCCTCGCTCTCCGCCCTCGCCCGCCAGGGCGCCTCGCGCACCCGCTCCGCCTCCGCCGCCGTCAAGGCCCCTCGCGCCACCCAGCGCGACAGCTGCGGCTCTATCGACTCGCCCAGGCGCTCCGCCAGCGAGCGGAACGCCGCCAGCGGCGCGTGAGGCGGCAGGATGCCCAGCAAGCTGCCCTCGGCCACAAACTCGAAAGCATCGCGAACCTGCTCAAGGCCGGCCTTGGACTCCAGGCTCAACTCCAGGCCGATGAAACAATCCGTCGGCTCCAACTCCGCGAAGGCCGGCAGCGGGGGCCAGACCAACTCCACCTCTCGCAGCACGCCCAACTGGCTGAGAAAGCGCAAGCAGGACAACGGATCAAAACCGTCTCGGAACAAATCGGGATAAAAACGCAGCGACAATTGCCATAGCGGCGTGGCGGCGGCGTCCAGCGCGTCTTCGCCTGCCACCGCGCAGGCCGCCCCGTCCAGCAGGAACAGCTGCAAACGCTGCAACAGCGGGGCCCCATCCGGCCAAACCGGCTCCGCATCCAGCGCGGATGCCTCCACCGCCTCCAGCATTCGTCGTAAATGATCGTTGCAGCTCAATAACAGGCTGACCAGGTCTTCGCCCAACGCAAGCTTGCCGCGGCGCAGCCGTTCCAGCACGCTCTCCATCGCATGGGCGAAAGCCACCAGCGCGTCGAAACCGAAAGTACCCGCGGAGCCCTTGATGGTGTGCGCGGTGCGCAGCAACAGGTTGAAGGTTTCGGCGTCGGAGGGAAACGCCGCGGGGTCCAGCAGCGCGCCTTCCAGCGCGTCGCACAGCTCGCGGGATTCCTCCAGGAAAATCGCCCTGGCCTTACTCCAGTCCATCCTCGCCTCCCGCCGGCGGCGCGGCCAAGGCCACGCCCAGCAACTGAAACGCCTCGCTGACCAAGGGGTTGTCCGCCAGCAGTTCCAGCTGCCGCAACTCCCGCCCAAACGCCAGCAGCAATTGCACCGCGCAGCCGTCCACCTCCGTCACCCCGGCAAAGCTCAGCGACACCGCCTCGTGCGCCAGCAGCGGCAGCAAGTCGCTTTTCAGTTGCTCCGCCGTGTAAATACTCAATTCGCCGCTCAGGCTGGCCTTGGCCCAACCCTCGCCGATTTCGACATGCAAGGTCATTCCGCCCCCAGACCAAACGCCAAGCGGGTGTTAACTCAATGTTTTTACTTAAGTGTCCACACTAAAAGTAGTCAAGAAACAGATTGTTTTATACAAAACAGTAACCAGTCCTGGCGCGCGGCGGCGCGGACAGGGCAAATGCAGCATGGCGGGAGGCCTATGAAACTGAGCATCAAATCCCTGCTGACGGCCAGCGCCGGCGTCTTCGCCCTGCTCTTGCTGCTGCTCCTGCTCTGCACCCTGCGCCTGCGGCATGAGTTGGGCCTGCAAGCCCAGGTGGAATCGCAACGCAATCAAAGCTACCTCTTGGCCAACGAGCTGCGACAAAGCTCGGACGACCTCACCCGCCTGGTTCGCACCTACGCGGAAACTGGGGACCCGCGCTATGAACGGCAATACTGGGCCGTGCTGGCCATCCGCAACGGCCAGCTGCCGCGCCCTGAGCACTACAATCGCATCTATTGGGACTTCATGGCCGCTAACGACAGCAAGCCGCAGCCGGACGGCCCGGCCGTCCCCCTGCAACAGCTGATGCGGCAGGCCGGTTTCACTCAGCAGGAATTCGACAAGCTCGGGCTGGCCCAGGCCAATTCGGATCGTCTGGTCAAAACCGAAACCGTGGCGATGAACGCGATGAAGGGGCGCTTCGCCGACGGCCAGGGCGGCTTCACCCGGCAAGGGCCGCCCGACCCCGAGCTGGCCAGACGCATCCTGCATGACCGTCAATATCATCTGGACAAAGCCGCCATCATGCAGCCGGTTGACGCGTTCTATCAGTTGATGGAACAGCGCACCAACCAAGCCGTCGCCCAGGCTCAAACCCAGGCCGGCTTATGGCTGGCCATCGTCATCGGGCTGATGCTGGCCTGCTGCGCGCTGGGTCTGCTGATGTTCTGGAGCATTTACCGCCGCCTGTTCGCCATGCTGGGAGACGAGCCGCTGCGCGTCACCCAACTGATGCGGGCGGTGGCCGCAGGCGATCTAGCCGCCGCCGCCCCGCCGGGCGGTTACCCGGCGGACAGCCTGGCGGAGGCCATACTCCAGACCGTCACCACGCTCAGCCGCGCGATAGCGGACTCCCAGCGCGGCGCCGGCCATCTGTCGATGATGTCGGCCCAGATCAGCCACAGCTCCCAGCAACTCTCCCTCAATACCAGCGGACAGGCGGCCGGCCTGGCCGAGGCCGCTTGCTCGCTGGAACAGATCTCCTCCGCCATCAACCAAAGCAGCCACAACGCCACGCTCACGGAAACCATGGCGGCCCAGGCCGCGGACGACGCCCGCCAGGGCGGCGAAATCGTCGAACGCACCGTGCGCAGCATGGAGCGCATCGCCGAACACATCTCGGTAATCGACGACATCGCCTACCAAACCAACCTGCTGGCGCTCAACGCCGCCATCGAGGCCGCCCGCGCCGGCGCGCAAGGCAACGGCTTCACCGTCGTGGCCCAGGAAGTGCGCAAGCTGGCGGAACGCAGCCAGGTAGCCGCCAGGGAAATCAGCGGCATGACCACAAGCGGCGTTCAGCTTGCCGGGCAGGCCGGCGCGCAACTCGCCGCCATCGTCGCTTCCAGCGGAAAAACTGCCAGCCTCATCCGGGAAATCGCCATCGCCGCCAATGAGCAGGCGCAAGGCGTAGGCCAAATCAACGCCACCATCCAGCAACTGAGCGCCGCCACCCAACAAAACGCCAGCCTGGTGGAAGAGCTCGCCGCCATCTCGGCGGACAGCCGCGGCCATGCGGACCAAGTACACGCCCAGATCCAGCGTTTCCATGCCGCCCCCGCTCCCCAAAGAGGAGAAACCAGCGCCGCCGGCCGCGTCCCCGCGGGCCATGCGCCCCGTCATTGACCGGCCATCAGCACATCGTTCAGCCGCACTGAGAGGACATCTCCAACATGAAAAACCTACGCGCAAATCAGGCCATCACCGGCCTGCTGCTGCTCATCGCGCTCACCTTTATCGGCGTGATCTACACCTTTGTTTCCATGCGCCAGGCGGTGGACGTGATGAGCGCCGCCAGCGAAAGCCGCTACCACTCCTACCTGCTGGCTTCCGAGCTGCGACAAAGCTCGGACGACCTGACCCGGCTGGGCCGCACCTATGTCGTCACCGGCGACCCCGGCTATGAGCAGCAATACAACCGCGTGCTGGATATCCGCAACGGCAAGGCGCCTCGCCCGCAGGAATACAACCGCATCTACTGGGACTTTGTCGCCGCCGGCCAGGAAAAACCCAGGCCGGACAGCGAGACCGTGCCCTTGCAAACTCTGATGCAACAAGCCGGTTTCACCGACGCCGAGTTCGCCAAGCTCAAAGAGGCTCAAGCCAATTCCGACGGTTTGGTCAAGCTGGAAGTACGGGCGATGAACGCGGTCAAAGGCAAGTTCGCCGACGCCCAGGGCCAGTACACCGTCAGCGGCCAGCCGGACATGGAACTGGCGCGCAAACTGGTGCACAGCAAGGAATACCACCAGTTCAAAGCCCAGATCATGAAGCCCATCGACGACTTCTTCGTGTTGCTGGATCAGCGCACCAACACCGCGCTGGCGCAGGCCAAGGACAGGCTGTCCAATGCCCAGTTGCAGTTCCTTACCGCCATCGTGCTGCTGGTGGGCGAAATCCTGCTGCTGATCCTGCTGGGCCGCCGCCAGATCCATACCCAGCTGGGCGGCTCCGTCACTGAAATTGAAGGCGTGCTGCAGGAAATCGCTTCCGGCAACCTGGCGGTGGAGGTGCCCAAAGCGCCGGAAGCCAGCGCGCTGGGGCAAATCGGCGTGATGAACCAGCGGCTGCGCCGGCTGATAGGCGAAGTCAACAACAACGCCGGAGAACTGGTCAGCGCCGTCGGCTCTCTGCACCAGACCACCAGCCGGATCAGCGAAGACGCGGACCAGGTCAACCAAGCCATCAGCTCCAGCGCCGCCACCATTGAGCAAATCACCGTCAGCGTCACCCATGTGGCCGACACCACCGCCGACGCCAACGCCATCATCTCCCAGGCCAATAACAGCGCCGAACGCGGCCGTCAGGCCATGCACCAAGTGTCCGCCGAAGTGGGCAAACTCTCCCAGGCCATGTCCACCCTCAGCGACACCTTGCATTCGCTGGGTACCCGTTCCGAGGAGATCAGCTCCATCGTCAACGTGATCAAAGACATCGCCGATCAAACCAACCTGCTGGCGCTCAACGCCGCCATCGAAGCGGCCCGCGCCGGGGAAATGGGCCGCGGCTTCGCCGTGGTGGCCGACGAAGTGCGCAAGCTGGCCGAGCGCACCGCCCAGGCCACCACCGAAATCACCAATATGACCGAAGGCATGCGCCAGCAAACCGCCGGCACCGTCGCCAGCATGCAGCAAGCCCGCTCCACCGTGGACCAGAGCGTGGACCTGGCCCAGGGCGCGGCCAGCGAGATCGAAAACATCGGCGGCCTGATGCGGCAAGTGGTGGACACCTTTACCCAGATCACCCACGCCACCCGCGAGCAATCCACCGCCGTGGGCAATATTGCCCACACCACCGAGCACATCAACGGCATGACCCGCAGCACCTCGGAAGTGGCGCAAGACGCCAGCGCCACCCTCAGCGAACTGAACGGCCACGCCAGCAAGCTCAAAAACGTGGTGGAACGCTTCCATCTCTGAACCCGGCTCCACGCAAACCAACAGGGCTCCGCATTGCGGAGCCCTGTTGGTTTTGACGTTCAGAAAATAGCGCCGGCCCTCAGAACCTGTTCAAAGCCTGCCGCGCTTCGTGAACAGGTTTTAAGCCGGCACCAGGCTGGCGGACAGCGGCAGATGATCGGACAAACGGGACCACGGCGCGCCCTTCAGCACCTCAGCCTCCAGGGGCTTCAACCCGCGCACGTAGATCCGGTCCAAGGGCAGCATCGGCATCCGCGCCGGAAAGCTGCGCGCATGGCGGCCAAACAACTGATCGAACACCTCCACCAAGCCCAAGCTGTCCATCAGATGGTCGGTGGCTTCCTCCCGCCAATCGTTGAAATCGCCGGCCAAAATCAGCGGCGCATCCTCCGGCACGTTCTCGCGCACATAACGCGCCAGGTCCAGGAACTGCTTGCGCCGGTCCCGCGCCAGCAAATTGAAATGGCCGCACAGCGTCACCACCGGCCGCTTCCAACCCGCCGGCGTCAGTTGGCAATGCAGCAGGCCGCGGCTTTCAAAGCGGTTGACCGAAATATCGCGGTTGCACCAGGTATTGATGGGGAAACGCGTCAGCAAGGCATTGCCGTGATGGCCGTGCTCATACGCCGCGTTCAGGCCGTAAGCCGCCTTGTGATCCAGCCGGCGCGCCAGGAAATGATGCTGCGGCAGCTTGGGCCAGCTGGCATGCTGCAAGGCGCGCTCGATGTTCTTGCCTTGCACCTCCTGCAAGAACAGCACATCGGCGTCGATGGACTCCAGCGCGGAAGCCATATCGCCCAGCCGCACATGGCGGTTCAGCGGCGACATGCCCTTGTGGATGTTGTAAGTGGCTACGGTAATGGCTTTCATAGGATATGCTTCTTTATCGGGCGGGCGCACGGCCCGCCGCTTTTAACTGCCCCGTGAACAAGCTAACTCAGACCACCGGCCGCAAGCCCCGTTCCCCACGCCCATTGTCCGCGCCTCAGTTTCAAAGATAAGCGCTGACGGCGTAATTTCAATCTTCGCGCCCACTCATGCTAGTCACTCAAAACAATTATTTTAATAAGTATTGAGCTACTGAAAAATATCCAACATCAAGCATTGCAAGATGCATACAGCTGCACTACACACTTATAACAGTAGCTAGAAAACAATGTGTGGTCATCGGCGGAAGTTTAGGGAGCGAGTGATGGGAAACTTTCTTGCGCAGTTCAGCATCAAGGTCAAGATATTTGGGCTGATCGTGCTTGGCGTGCTGGCCAGCGTGATTATTGGTGGAGTGGGCGTCAGAAGCACGTCGGATATGAACGACCTCACCATTGATATGCACGACAATTTATTGATGTCCGTCTACTGGGTGGCGGTGGCCAACCAATACGCCATCTATGTCAGCCGCTCCGACTATCGCTTCATTTCCGAACCCGACAAAAAGCGCAAGGACGAAGGCTCGGCCAACCGCAGCAAGTACGTAGCGGAAATGAACCGGCTGATGGACCTCTACCGCAAAACCGTACTCACCCCGCCGGAAGTGGACGCGCTTAAGCGCTTTGACGCCGCCTGGCCGGCCATGGAGGAAGCCTGTAAAAAAGCGCGCGACCTCAGTTACGCCGATACCGGCGACGGCGTCAGCAACAAAAAGGCGCTGGAAGTGATGCGTACCGAATGCCGGCCCAAATTCCAGATCGCCGACGACATCATGAGCCAGATCGTCGACATCAACGTCAAGTCGGCTGACCAGGCTTTGAAAGACGCCGCGGCCAAATATGAACGCGCGCGCAACGTGGTCATCGGCGTGCTGGTAGCCGCCATCATCGTGCTGCTGGCCTTGGGCGTGATGATTCAAAACGGCATCGTCGGCAGCCTGAAAAAAGGCATGGCGGCACTGTTCCAGCTGGGCAGCGGCGACCTGACCGGCGAGATCGAAGTACAGGGCAAGGACGAAGTGGCCCAGATGATGCAATCGCTGTCCGACACCCAGAAAAAACTACGCGTTACCGTGGGCGACATCATCAACTCCGCTTCCAGCGTGGCCGCCACCGCCGAGCAACTGGCCGCCTCCACCGAACAAGTCAGCGCCAGCATCGGCCAGCAGGTCAACGCCACCTCCAGCGCCGCCGCGTCAATCGAAGAGCTGACCGTCAGCATCGACCAATGCTCCAATAACGCCTCGCTGGCGGACTCCCAGGCCAGCGAAGCCGGCAGCCAGGCCAAGATAGGCAATAAGGAAGTGCAGGACTCCACCCAACAGGTGCGCAAGGTCAACGACAGCGTGGCCGCCTCCGCCAACAACCTGGAATCCTTGTCCGAGCAGGCGCAGATGATCAGCAGCATCGCCACCGTCATCAAGGAAGTGGCGGACCAGACCAATCTCTTGGCGCTCAACGCCGCCATTGAGGCCGCGCGGGCCGGCGAACAGGGCCGAGGCTTCGCCGTGGTGGCGGACGAAGTGCGCAAGCTGGCGGAACGCACCACCGGCTCCGCCACCGAAATCACTCAGATGATTGCCAAGATCCAGGCCGGGGCCAAGGAGGCGGTGGACAGCATGCGCAACAGCCGCCACATCGTCAGCCAGGTCGTGGAGTCCTCGGAACATGTGTCCACCACCATTAGTTCGGTGGAACAAAGCGCGGAAGGCGTGGTGGGCGCCATCAGCGACATCGCCATGGCGATGCAGGAGCAGCGCCAGGCCAGTACCGATCTGGCCGGCCGCGTGGAGGCCATCGCCCAAATGTCCAAGGAAAACGGCATAGCGGTGGATGTATTCTCTCAAGCCACCCGCGAGCTGGCGGTGGTGGCGGAGCGGCTACAGCAGACCACCCTCGCCTTCAAACTTTAAGAACCGGCTTACCATCCGCTGCGCGTCGGCGGAAAACAGGTTCTACAATCAAGCGGCTTCATCCCCCGCCCCGCCGGCCTGGTCCGCGGGGCGGTTTTTTCATCCTTGCCGTCCCTGCATTGACAGCACGCGCCCGACTCGCCAACAATAGCCCCGCGCCGCTGCAACTGCGGCGCTCGGGATTGGCCTCCCGAGTGAGACGTTCTCGCTATTGCTTTGCCCATTCGGGCGGGTCATGGCGAGGGCACCCCATGGGTGCGCCGGTATGAATGTCTCCCGGTAGGCCAACCTTGTCATGCGCCCGCCTAGCCGCGCCCCGCGGCCAGGCCGGCATCCGCTTGAGGAGGTAGCAATGTCGACATCCATTAGGCGCGTATCCCGCCCCGTTTCCCGGTTTTCCCCCGCATCGGCGCTTGCCTGTTTCAACCAGGAGGCCCGCCATGAGTAAATCCAAAGAAGAACTGCGCGCCTTCTACCGCTTGCTGGAGGCCCGCGAAGCCAAACTGCCTTTTGTAGGCTCCTCGCCGGACCGCAGCCATCCGCATTACTGGCGCGTACCTCGGTGCCGGGACTTTTCGGAGGCCTACGCGCTGGGCGAACGCTACGGCCGCGCGCTGGTTGATCTGTTCCGCCAATACCCGGAGCACGCCGGCCACGGCCTGCTCTCTCGCATCGCCCATGATATGAACTTGTTCGATTTCAGCCCGCAACGCGGCGCCTGGGCAGGTTTCTTCGATCAACTGGAAGTGCTGATCGCCGTCGGCACCCATGTTCACGAAAGCGACGCGGAGGCGCAAGCCCAACGCCCCTAAGCACGTGATTACGATCTCGCGCGCAAAGGCGAAAACGGCTGAGAAAGCGGAATGGTCGAGTGGTGCATGAGCATTTCGAAGACGGTTTCAACGCCCTTGTCTAAACCATCCCGCCGATGCGCGGCAGGCTTTGAACAAGCCCTTAGCGCCCGGATCATCCTTGTCCGGGCCGCTCCTCGACGCCACAATAGGGAATGTGACGATAGCTGGCGTGGGCAATCTATGGTAAAAAGCCTGAAATCCTTGTCTGTGCAACGCTGGCAAGGCGGCTGCGCGAGTCACCTGTTTGATCCATTCACCCTCCCTCTTGGTGCCGGATAAAAACCACAGGCGGGTGACTCGCCCAGCCGAAATGCTTGTCATTTTCACCTCCCCCCTGGTTTCCCGCGCCCCTAAAAACGTGTTTACGATCACGCAAGACAAGGCGAAAACGGCTGAGAAAGCGGAATGCACGCGTGATACATGAGCATTTTGAAGACGTACTCACCGTAAACGCTTCACGGCGCGCGGCAGATCGTAAACAGGTTCTAACTGCATTCGCGTTCATCCCCCCGCTGTCAACGATCTGAAAGGCCCGGTGTTTATTCCCCCCCACGCAGTACCATGGGGGTTCGATTCATCAATCCGTAAAGGAGAGTCTGAATGGCCAAGATCAAACGCGCCGCAAAAAAACTAGCGGCGTTGGCGGACAAGGTACGCGGACAGAAGAAGGCCACTAAATCGGCTAGAAAGCTGGCCGCCAAGGTGCTGAAGCATCCGATGACCGACAAGCCGACCAAGAAGAAGGAACAAAAACGCGCCAAGCGGGACAAGGCCGAAAAGCAGCAAGCTGAATAAGCCTGACGCGCAACTCCGCCAAGGCCTTGAATAGGCCTGCGGCTTCGTCCAAGGGCGGCGCCGGCGTTTCCGCCGCGCCGCCCTTGGAACGTGTTGACGGGCGGGCCGCCCTTACACCTGATAAGCCGACACCGTCTGCAAAATCACCCGCGCTTGCTGGCTCAACTGCCCGGCGGCGTCCGCAGAGCCGCTGGACGCCGAAGAGTTTTCCTCCGCCATCTGGGCAATCTGCTCCACGCGCTGAGCAATGGTGTTGCTGGCAACGCTCTGTTCCGCAATGCTGTTGGAAATATCGCGCACCAGTTCCATCGCCTTGCCGCTGCTGTTCCGTATCTGGTCTATGGCGTCGTTGGCGGCGCGGGCGTTGTCGGTTTCCTGGTGCACTTGTTCCACCACTTTTTCCATGCTCTGCACCGCTTCCATCGTGCTGCCCTGCATCTTGTTGATGATGGCGGCAATCTCGGTGGTGGAACTGGCGGTGCGTTCCGCCAGCTTGCGCACTTCGTCCGCCACCACGGCGAAGCCGCGTCCCATCTCGCCGGCGCGCGCCGCTTCGATTGCCGCGTTCAAGGCCAGCAGATTGGTTTGATCCGCGATGTCCTTGATCACTCCCATCACCGAGGCGATAGTGGCGCTGTCTTCTTTCAATTGTCCAATGCGCTGCGCGGCGTCGGTGATCGCGCCGGCCACCTCGGTGATGCCCCGCACGGTGGCGGAGATCACTTGGCCGCCTTCGGTCGCCATCTCGCCGGCCTGTTGCGACTGACCCCGCGCCTCCACCGCGCTGGAGGCGACATGATTAATGCTCACCGTCATCTGCTCCACCGCCGCCGCCATCGCCGCGGCGGATTCGCTTTGCATTTCCGAACTGCGGGCAATCTCATGGGTGTTGTTGGCCAGGCCGGACATCGCGCCGTCAATGGCGCCGATGCTATCGCGGATGTCACGGAAGCTGCGTTGCAGATTTTCCAGCAATTGGTTGAAGGCGGATGCGGTTTCCCCTACCTCATCCATGCGCCCCACCGGCGCCCGCAAGGTGAAGTCTTTTTGCTGGTTCACATTGAACATGGTGGAGCGAATCTGATGCAGGCTCAGACGGATATGGCTGAACAACAGCCAGCCCAGGCCGCCGCTCAGTAATAAACAAGCCGCGATCACCGCCACGGAGCTGCCGAAGGCCATGCTGTAAGCGGCGGCATTGTCTTTTGAAAGGCTGTCGGCCAATGCGTAGTTGAAGTCGATATGGTCGTTGAGGTCCTTGGCCAACGCCTTGGCGGAGTCCGGGAGCGGCCCTGCCACCAACATCGCTTGCGCCTCCGCGCCCGGATGCTCGCGCGAAGCTTTCAAAAAGCTCTCTCGGTTATTACGGTAGGTTTGCAGATCCGCCCGGTCCTGCTGCAACAGCTTGCGGTCCGCGTCATTGGACAGCAGGTCTTTTTCATAAACGGCCAACACCTGATCCAGCGCTTTATCGCTTTCGGCGATCTGCGCCTCGGCCTCCGCCTTGCGTTTGGCGTCGACGGCGATGCCGTGGCGATATGCGGCGACGCGTATCTTGGTTAAGGCCTGCAAGCCCTGATCCAATGCCTTGATACTGGGGAAGGTATTGACCTTCAGATAATCAAACCGCTCATTAGCGCTGTGCAATTGCCACAGGCCGTAACTGCCGACGCCGATCAAGGCCAGCATGGCCACCATCATGGTCAACATAAGCCGCTGTGAGATATTCATCCTTATTCTCCGTTTCTTCACCCGATGCCGCATGTAGCTTTGTTATAGGCATAGCGATAAAACAGAAGAAAGTACTAAATAAGAATATCCATTAAGCGCGCAAATTCAGCCGCCGCGCGGCTTTACACTTGATATTGGGTCACGGTGTCCAGGATGTTTTTGGCCTGCTGTTGCAATTGCTCCGCCGCATCCGCCGAGGCGCTGGAGGCGGACGCGTTCTCTTCCGCCATCTGCGCGATCTGCTCCACCTTCTGAGCAATGGTATTGCTTGCGCTGCTTTGCTCGTTGATGCTGCCGGAAATGTCCTTGACCAGCTCCATCGCCTGGCCGCTGCTGTCCTGAATCTTTTCAATCACATTGCTGGCTTCGCGGGCGTTGTCGGTTTCCTGATGCACTTGTTCCACCACTTTTTCCATGCTTTGCACCGCTTCCAACGTGCTGCTTTGCATCTTGTTGATGATGGTGGCGATTTCCGTGGTGGAGCTGGCGGTGCGTTCGGCCAGTTTGCGGACTTCGTCCGCCACCACCGCGAAGCCTCGGCCGGTTTCACCGGCGCGCGCCGCCTCGATCGCCGCGTTCAAGGCCAAGAGGTTGGTCTGATCGGCAATATCCTTGATTACCCCCATGACCGAGGCGATGGTGGCGCTGTCCTCCTTCAATTGCCCAATGCGATGCGAGGCGTCGCTGATCGCGCCCGCCACCTCGGAAATGCCGAGCACGGTGGCGGAAATCACCTGCCCGCCCTCGTTGGCCATGCTGCCCGCCTGCTGCGCCTGGGTGCGCGCCTCCACCGCGTTGCTGGCCACATGGTTGATGCTCACCGTCATCTGTTCCACCGCCGCCGCCATGGCTCCGGCGGATTCGCTCTGCACCTCCGAGCTGCGCGCAATCTGATTGGTGTTGGCCGCCAGGCCGGAGGTGGCTTTGTCTATCTCGGAAATGTTGTCCCGTATGCCTCGGAAGCTGTGTTGCAGGTCTTCCAGCAAGCGGTTGAACGCCGCGGCGGTGCGGCCAATCTCATCCTTGCGCAAGACTTGGGCGCGTAGACGGAAGTCCTTGCTGGCGCTGACCTGATCCAGGGTTTTGCCTATCTGGTTAAGGCTGCTGCGGATGCTGCGGAACAAGGCGATGCCCAGCGCGCCGCTGAGGATCAAGGCGGCCACGATGGCCACCAGCGAGGAGACGAAGGCCTGCTCGTAGGCGACGGCGTTGTCCGCGGACAGCTGCTTGGCTAGCTTGTAGTTGTAGTCGATGTGGTCCTTGATGTCCTTGACCACGGCCTTGGCCACGGGCAGCAGCGGCCCGTTCACCAGTTCCTTGCGGGTGATTTCCGGCGGCTGCTCGCGCGAAATCTTGAACACGCTGTCGCGCTGCTGGCGGTAGACCCGGATGTCCGCGCGGTCCTTTTCTATCAGCCGCCGGTCTTCGTCGTCGGACACCAGTTCTTTCTGATAACGATCCAACGCCGTGTCCATCTGCTTGTCCAGCTCGGCGATGCTGGCTTCGATATCCGCCTTGACCTTGGCGTCTTCGCTGATGCCGTGTCGATAGGTCAGCACCCGCATATCGGTTTGCGCTTGCAGGGCCTGATCCAGAGTTTGGATGCTGGGAAAGGAATTGATCTGCAGATAATCGAAGCGTTCGTTGGCGCGATGCAGTTGGAGCAGCCCGAAGCCGCCGACAACGAACAAGCCGAGCAAGGCAACCGCCAAGGTCAGCAGCAAGCGCTGGGATATGCTCATGGTAACCCCCTAGATTCATCACTTATGAAGCTCGATTCTTTATAGGCTTGCTTCCTTGGAGTTTTCAAATCATTTGGCATGGAAAATCAGGCTTTTGCGACTTGCGCCGGCACCGTAGAATGTTCTCGCAATCACAACATTCATAAAACACAAACAACAAAGGAGAACTATCATGACGCCATTCCGTCCCCGCCCAAGACTGCTGCTGAGCGCCCTGGCCCTAAGCTTGAGCCTGGGCTTCAACGCCCCGGCCCTGGCGCTGAGCCCGCCGGCGGCGCCGCAGGTCAAATACGATTACGACTACGATGTTTTCCATCCGGTCTACGCCCGCAACGGCATGGTGGCCACCGAGCAAGGCCTGGCCACCCAAGTGGGCTTGGACATCCTGCGCCAGGGCGGCAACGCGGTAGACGCCGCGGTGGCCGTGGGCTTTGCGCTGGCGGTGACGCTGCCCAACGCCGGCAACCTGGGCGGCGGCGGCTTCATGGTGCTGCACGATGCCAAGAGCGGCCGCAACATTGCGCTGGATTTCCGTGAGATCGCGCCGGCCAAGGCCAGCCGCGACATGTATCTGGATGCTCAGGGCAAGGTGGTTGACGGCCGGTCGCTGTACACCCACCTGGCGGTGGGCGTGCCCGGCACGGTGGCCGGGCTGGCTCACGCCCAGCAACGCTGGGGTAGCCTGCCGCTGGCCAAGGTGATTGCTCCGGCGGTGAAGTTGGCGGAGCAAGGCTTCGCGGTGTCGCAGACGCTGGCGGAAATGCTGGAAGTGGAAAAAGACAATCTGGGCCGATGGGACAGCAGCCGCGCGGTGTTTTTCCGCGACGGCCGCCCGCTGCGCGCAGGCGAAAAGCTGGTGCAACGCGATTTGGGACAATCTCTGCGCCTGATCGCGAAACAAGGGCCAAAAGCCTTTTATCAGGGCAGCATCGCCGACAAGATCGTGGCGGAAATGGCGCGCCACGGCGGCCTGATCAACAAGGCTGACCTCGCTGGCTACAAGGTGGAAGAGCGCGCACCGGTCAGCGGCAGCTACCGCGGCTACCAAGTGGTGTCCATGCCGCCCCCCAGCTCCGGCGGCATCCACATCGTCCAGATCCTGAATTTGCTGGAACGCTATCCGCTGGCCGATTACGGCCCCAACAGCGCGCAAACCATCCACTATCTGGCCGAGGCGATGAAGCTGGCCTACGCCGACCGCTCCGAATACCTGGGCGACCAGGCTTTCGTCAAAGTGCCGCAGACCGGACTGACTTCCAAGCGCTACGCCGACCAATTGGCAACAACGATAGACCCGGTCAAGGCCAGGCCCGCCGCCGAGATCAAGCCCGGCAAGCCGCAACCCTATGAAAGCGACCAGACCACCCACTACTCCATTGTGGACAAGCAAGGCAACGCGGTGGCGGTGACTTACACGCTGAACCTGAACTTCGGCAGCGGCATCATTGCCGGCGGCACCGGCATTTTGCTCAATAACGAGATGGACGACTTTTCCGTCAAGCCGGGCGTGCCCAACGCCTTTGGCCTGATCGGCGGCGACGCCAACGCAGTGGCGGCCGGCAAACGGCCCTTGTCGTCGATGTCCCCAACGCTGGTGCTGAAAGACGGCAAACCCTGGCTGGTGACCGGCAGCCCTGGCGGCGCTCGCATCATCACAACCACTTTGCAAACCATCGTCAACGCCATCGATTTCGGCATGAATCCGGCCGAAGCCGCATCCACGCCGCGAGTGCACCACCAGTGGCTGCCGGATGAGCTGAGAGTGGAAAAAGGCCTGAGTCCGGACACGCTGCGGCTGTTGCGCGAGCAAGGTTACAAGATCTCGCTCAAACCCAGCATGGGCCGGACCCAAACCATACAACTGCGCGACGGCGGCTTGTACGGTTATTCCGACCCGCGCAACCCGGACGGCGCCACGATGGGCTATTAAGAACCTGTTCACGATCCGCGGTGCTTAGTAAGACGCGACACGGTGATTACGGCTTCGAAATGCTCATGTGCCGCGTGTACACTTCGCTTTCTCTGCCGTTTTCGCCTTGTCTCGCTCTTGCTTGCAAGATCGTGAACGCGTTCCAAGTCGCGCCGGCCAGGCGGCTCCCCGCTCTCCGCATCAAGAAAGCGCCTGGCTGGCCGATAAAGCGTTAAACCGGCATGGAAACTCAACCATAATGTAACAAGGCATCCGAACCTGGCCGCCGGTCCAGCGCCGTTCATTGGGGAGAAGCCCGCACATGCTGAAATTGCTGAGCAGCGCCGCGCTGGCCTTGTCTCTGCCGCTCCATGTCGACGCGGCCACCCTGCACTTCGTCACCCAGGATTTCCCGCCTTTCATCGAAGTGACCGACAAACCCCTGCCGCAGGGCCTGATGGTGGACACGCTGGTGGCGGTATGCCAGCGGCTGAACTGGAGTTGCGAAGTTCAGGCCATGGTGTGGCGCCGCGCCTTGTTGCTGGCAGAGGAAGGCAAGGTGGACGGCATCTTTCCAGTCCAGGACACGCCGGAGCGCAGGATATCGCTGGCCTTGAGCGCGCCGGTGTACAACAGCAGCTACGGCCTGTTCGCCACCGCCAGCTCCACCTTCCGCTACCAGCAAGCGCAGGATCTGCAAAACCACCGCATTGCGGTATACGGCCCATCGGTGACGCAGAACGCCTTGGACAAGCTGATTGCCGGCCTGCCCAATATGAACATTTCCGTGGAAAACAACCAGGAAACAGTGTTAAAGAAATTGGCCGCCATGCGTTACGGCTCGGACGCGGTGGCTTTTGCCAATGAAGACGTTACTCGCTATATCATCCGCCGCGAAGCGCTGAGCGGCCTCCGCCCGCTGGCCACCATCCAACCGCTGACCTACCTCTACGGTTTCCCGTTAAAGTCAGTCAAACCGGGCATGGTGGCGGACTTCAACCAAGCCTTGAACGCGCTGTGCCACGACGGCACGCTGCCTCGTCTGGCGCGCCGCTACAACGTCCGGCTGGCTTCTTGCAAATAGCATTTGAAAGTTTTTGCTATCAATTAAATTGAACATCCATTAGCGATGTGTTATATTTGTTCAAAATTTCAAACAGCCACCATAAGCGCCACGCCATTTTGGCGCTTATCTTGCGCTTCAATGCGATAAACAACCCTTCTGCCCCAAACGGTTTTACGGGGCGGTCTAAGCGACCGACTGTCTTTGCTGACGGCGTCATCCGCGCTTTTCGCGGAGCGTTGTTGCGCCTCTAGCGCATGTGGCTTCCGGATTTCCAATCACAGGAGCGTAGCATGCAAACTCAATCTTCTCCCCACCCCTGGCTGGGCTGGGCTTTTCTGTTGGTGGCCATCGGCACCGAGATCTTGGGCACATCCTTCATGGCTTACGCCGCCCGCACCGAAAGCTACTGGGGCTATGGCGTGATGGCGGCGGCATTGGCGCTGTCCTATTACTTTCTGTCTCTCGCCATCCGCACCATCTCCGTGGGCGTGGCTTACGCCGCCTGGGAAGCCCTGGGTCTGGCCGGCCTGGCCCTGATCGGGGTCTATCTGTTTGGCGAAACCTTGCTGACTCAGGAAATCATCGGACTGGGGCTGTCCGTGGCGGGCATTGCCTGCGTGGTGTCCGGCGAAGCCGATGAACAAGCCCAGGAGCAAAGCGCATGAAAACCGTATTCTATTTATTCGTGGTGTCCTCGGCCCTGATCGAAGTGGCCGCCAACCTGATGCTGGAAAAGTCCAACGGCTTCCGCAACAAGGCCTGGGGCTTCGGCGCCATCGCCATGGTTTGGGTGGCATTCGCCCTTCTGGGCCAGGCGGTGCGGGGCATCGACCTTGCCGTGGCTTACGCGCTGTGGGGCGCGCTGGGCATCATCGGCACCGCCATCGGCGCGCGCATCTTTTTTGGCCAGCGGCTCAAGCCGCTGGGCTGGGTGGGCATGGCGGTCGTGATTTCCTCGGTGGTGGTGCTGACCACCGCCTGATAAACCGCGGCGGCGTTCAGTGACGCTTTTATGACGCGCCGCCGCCTGCAACCTGTCCTATCTGAGTATGGCGACCCGCGCCATAACGGTTTAGGGTACGGGCTCCATCCAAGCAATGAAAGGCTGAGACATGCAACAGTATCGAGTTGTGAGCAGCATGAGCCAAGAGTCCTTGGAAAACACCCAAGCCTTGCTCACCCTCTGCGAGCACTGCGCCAGCGATGTTGGCATCCTGGCCATCCATGGCGAAACAGATCAACCTTGCGAGCTGTGCGGCGAAGCCGATTGACACGCCGCCTTCGACCACACAGCGGGCCGGCCATGCCGGCCCTTTGTTTTTCCCGGCGCCTCCGCGCCGGCACGGGAATACCGATGCCGATTCAAAAACTGGACCGCGCCGCCCTGCCAGACTGGGTGGCGCTGCGCCAACAACTCTGGCCGCACCATGCCCCCACCGGCCACTACCAAGACGGCGAGGCCATTCTCGCGTCGGGCCATCTTGCCGCCTTCCTGGCGCGGGACGCCGCCGGCCAGGCCGTGGGCTTCGCCGATGCCGCGATCCGGCACGACTACGTCAATGGTTGCGCCAACAGCCCGGTCGCCTTCCTGGAAGGCATTTTCGTGTTGCCCGCCTGCCGGCGAAACGGCATCGCCCGACAATTGGTGACGGCGGTACAAGCTTGGGGCCTGGAGCACGACTGCATGGAACTAGCGTCCGACGCGCCGCTGGACAATCTCGCCTCACAAAGCATACATGCCCGCTTGGGCTTCGAGGAGACGGAGAGAGTGGTGTTTTATCGAATGCCGCTGCGTTGAATCAGGCTTGCATCCAATAAAAATACCCCGCTTGCGCGGGGTATTCTTTTGGGGGTGCGTCCAGGGGTATTCAATGATACGCTCCGGACGCCTCGCCAGGACTCAGACAATCAAATCATTGATTTGATTACACCTTCACGGTGTCCGCCAGCTCCTGGTAATCGGCGATCTCGTTGAAGTTCATGTAGCGGTAAACTTCGCTGGCCTTCTGATTCAGCACGCCGATGTCGGCCATGTATTCCTCCTTGGTCGGGATGCGGCCCAGACGGGAGCAGATCGCGGCCAGTTCGGCGGAACCCAGGTAAACATTGGAGTTCTTGCCCAGACGGTTGGGGAAGTTGCGAGTGGAGGTGGACATCACGGTGGCGCCCTCCTTCACCTGCGCCTGGTTGCCCATGCACAGCGAGCAGCCCGGCATTTCCATGCGCGCGCCGGCGGTGCCGAAGGTGCCGTAATGGCCTTCCGCGGTCAGCTGTTCGGCGTCCATCTTGGTTGGCGGCGCCACCCACAGTTTTACCGGGATGTCGCGCTTGCCTTCCAGCAGCTTGGAAGCGGCGCGGAAGTGGCCGATATTGGTCATGCAAGAGCCGATGAACACTTCGTCGATCTTGGCGCCGGCCACGTCGGACAGGGTTTTCACGTCGTCCGGGTCGTTCGGGCAAGCCACGATGGGTTCGTGGATGTCGGCCAGGTCAATTTCAATCACCGCCGCGTATTCCGCGTCGGCGTCGCCCTTCAGCAACTGCGGGTTGGCGATCCAGGCTTCCATCGCCTTGATGCGGCGCTCCAGCGTGCGCGCGTCCTGATAGCCGTTGGCGATCATGGTCTTCATCAGGGTAATGTTGGAGGTCATGTATTCGATGATGGGCGCCTTGTCCAAGTGCACCGTGCAGCCGGCGGCGGAGCGCTCGGCGGAGGCGTCGGACAGCTCGAAGGCTTGCTCCACCTTCAACTCCGGCAGGCCTTCGATTTCCAGAATCCGGCCGGAGAAGACGTTTTTCTTACCGGCTTTGGCCACGGTCAGCAGGCCTTGCTTGATCGCGTACAGCGGGATGGCGTTGACCAGATCGCGCAGGGTCACGCCTGGCTGCATCTTGCCCTTGAAGCGCACCAGCACCGATTCAGGCATGTCCAGCGGCATCACGCCGGTGGCGGCGGCGAAGGCCACCAGGCCGGAGCCGGCCGGGAAGGAGATGCCGATCGGGAAACGGGTGTGGCTGTCGCCGCCGGTGCCCACGGTGTCCGGCAGCAGCAGTCGATTCAGCCAGCTGTGGATCACGCCGTCGCCCGGACGCAGCGACACGCCGCCGCGGGTGGAGATGAAGGCCGGCAATTCTTTGTGCATCTTCACGTCCACCGGCTTGGGATAAGCGGCGGTGTGGCAGAAGGACTGCATCACCAGGTCGGCGGAGAAGCCCAGGCAGGCCAGGTCTTTCAGTTCGTCGCGGGTCATCGGGCCGGTGGTGTCCTGCGAGCCGACGGTCGTCATCTTCGGTTCGCAGTAAGTGCCCGGGCGCACGCCCTGGCCTTCCGGCAGGCCACAGGCGCGGCCAACCATTTTCTGAGCCAGGCTGAAGCCCTTGCCGGAATCAACCGGGGATTTGGGCAGACGGAACTCGGTGGACGCCGGCAGGCCCAGCGCTTCACGCGCCTTGCTCGTCAGGCCGCGGCCGATGATCAGGTTGATGCGGCCGCCGGCGCGCACTTCGTCCAGAATCACTTCGGACTTGAGCGCGAAGTCCGCGATCTTCTGACCGGCCTTCTCGATCTTGCCTTCATACGGGTAGATGTCGATGACGTCGCCCATCTCCATCTTGGACACGTCCACTTCGATCGGCAGCGCGCCGGAGTCTTCCTGGGTGTTGAAGAAGATGGGGGCGATCTTGCCGCCCAGGCACACGCCGCCGAAGCGTTTGTTCGGCACGTAGGGGATGTCTTCGCCCGTGCCCCAGATCACGCTGTTGGTGGCGGATTTGCGGCTGGAGCCGGTGCCCACCACGTCGCCTACGTAGGCAACCAGGTGACCTTTTTTCTTCAGGTCCTCGATGAACTGCATCGGGCCGCGCTTGCCGTCTTCTTCCGGAGTGATGCCGGGACGGGCGTTCTTCAGCATGGCGAGATAATGCAGCGGGATGTCCGGGCGGCTCCAGGCGTCCGGCGCCGGGGACAAGTCGTCGGTATTGGTTTCGCCGGTAACCTTGAACACGGTGACAGTGATCTTCTCAGCCACCGCCGGGCGGCTGGTGAACCATTCGGCGTTAGCCCAGGACTCCACCACCTGCTTGGCGAAGGCGTTGCCCTTGTCCATTTTTTCCTTCACGTCGTGGAAGGCGTCGAACATCAGCAGGGTTTTCTTCAGGCCGTCCGCGGCAATCTGGGCCACGGCGGCGTCGTCCAGCAGGTCGATCAGCGGCTTGATGTTGTAACCGCCCAGCATGGTGCCCAGCAACTGGGTGGCCAGCTCGCGGGAGATCAGCGGGGATTGGACGTCGCCCTCGGCCACGGCGGCCAGGAAGGAAGCCTTGACCTTGGCGGCGTCGTCCACGCCCGGCGGCACGCGATGGGTGATCAGTTCAACCAGGGTGCTTTCTTCGCCCTTGGGCGGATTTTTCAGCAGTTCCACCAGCGCTTCCACTTGCTTGGCGGACAGCGGCAGCGGCGGAATGCCCAGCGCGGCGCGCTCGGCCACGTGTTGACGGTAAGCTTCCAGCATGACTTTGGACCTTTATGGCTTGGGTTGTTGGCAGCGTCCCCGGCAAGGCCGGGACTCCGACGCTGCGGGACAATGGGGTAAGGCTATGGCTGCGGCCACCAAGGCCGCGCTGCGACACCCGTTGGCGCGGCCTTGATTTCATGCCTGAAGATTACGCTGTTAGCCGTCCGCTTTCAAACGAGTTATCGCAACATAGATTGTGAGTTAAAATCACAGCATGAGCACTTACCCCCCTCTCAACACTCTGCGTATTTTTGAGGCAGCAGCCCGGCTGGAGAGCTTTTCCGCCGCCGCCGGCGAACTCTTCGTCACCCATGGGGCTGTGAGCAAGCAGATCAAGCAATTGGAGGATTGGCTGGGCGTGCCGCTGTTCGAGCGCAGCGGCGGCAGGGTCAAGCTGACCGACCCCGGCTGGCGCTATCTGGTGCAAGTGCAAGACGGCCTGGACCTGATCGCCAACGCCACTTCCCAACTGCTGCAAGCGGATAGCCGGCGTCGGGTCAGCATCAATTCCACGCCCACCTTCGCCATGTACTGGCTGCTGCCGCGGCTGAGCCGTTTTCGCGAGCAGTTTCCGGAACTGGAATTGCACCTGGCCACATCGGACCGCGACATCAGCCGGCTGGACAGCCCGTTCGACATCGCCATCCGCCGCGGCCCCGGCGATTGGCCCGGCCATATCGCCAAGCCCTTCCTGAAAGAATGGGAGCTGCCGCTGTGCAGCCCGGCGCTGCTGACCGCCGCGCCCATCGCCAGCCCGGCTGATCTGGCGCGCCACACCCTGCTCTACGCCGACACCCGCCCCACCGCCTGGCCGCGCTGGCTGACCTTGGCCGGAGTGCCGGGGCTGAAACCGGCCAGCGCCCTGCACTTCGATAGTTTCTCGCTGGCCTTGCAGGCGGCGATGGACGGCCTGGGGGTAGTGCTGGGCCCCATGCCGATGGCACAGGCGCAGATAGACGCGGGCGTGCTGCTGTCGCCGTTGCCGGCGCCGGTGGCCACGGTGCGCGATTACTGCTGGGTGGCGCCGCGCGCGGCGGCGGAGGATGCCGCCGTTGCCGCGTTCTGCCGCTGGCTGGAGAGCGAGGCCACCCGCCCCGACGCGATCTGAACGCATGTTCAAAGCCGCGCCAGCATGAACGAGATCAACGCCCGGAACCAGGCTGCAGGCCAATCAGTTTGACATCCATAGGCGCAACGTCGCGCGGCAGCCATTTGTTGTAGATGCGTTTAAAGCTCCCGTCTTTCTTGACGGCGCTGAACGCGGTCTGCCAGCGCTTCACCTCCGCCGCCGATGTGCCGCGGGAAAACGCCAGATACAACTCCAGCGTTTCCAGCACTCGCACCACTTCCACCGCTTCCGGCGGCTGATGGATGTCTTTCAGTACCGATGCGACGACAAACCCGCCTTCCGACCACATATCGTAGCGGCCCACCAGCAGCTTCTGCGCGGTGATCTGCGGGGTAGGCGCCAGGTCCACCTCCACAAAACCGGCCGCAATCGCCGCGTCGGCGAAAATGCTGCCGCGGTAAGCGCCCACCGGCCGGTGATAGATGCCGTTGCCCAAGGCCAGCAAGCCGGCCGCTTCGCCCTTTCGCGCCAGCAACACGGTCTGAGAAATGGCGATGGGCCCCAGCAGCGTCATCTGCTTCTCCCGTGTGTCGTTGCGCCCCACGGTGAACAGCATCACCCCCGGCGTAGTCAGCAACTCCTTATAGCCGCGCGCCCAGGGCACCACGTCAATGGCGCTGTTGTCGTGCATCCGCGCCTGGATTTCACGCACCACTTCCACCGCCATGCCGTCCGGCACGCCGTTGTGTTGGAAAGTGATGGGAGGCCAGTCTTCGGTGTAAATGGTGATCGCCCGCGCCTGCCATGCCGCCAGCAGCAATAGCAGCGCCAATAAACCTTTAGCCATGATCTTTCCCCGTACCGCGTGAACCCGATTTTATTCATAGCCGTTTCACGCGTCGCCTGCCGGCCATTTCCGCCCCCGCCGCGCCGCCAGGGGCATGACGACCGCAAGACGCTTATCCGTTATAATATGGCGGTCAAGCCGGCGCAGCCGGCATATCGAGCATTTGTTTCGCGCACCCACCCAAAGCTAAGGATTGCCATGAGCCGCATCACCCTCTCCCGCTTTTTGATCGAACAGCAACGCAAGGCCGGCACGCTGCCGCCCGAGCTGCGCCTGCTGATCGAAACCGTTGGCCGCGCCTGCAAGGCCATCAGCTATTCGGTAAACAAGGGCGCGCTGGCCGACGTGCTGGGCGAAGCCGGCACCGGCAACATACAGGGCGAGGCGCAGAAAAAGCTGGACGTGATCGCCAACGACTACCTGCTGGACGCCAATGAATGGGGCGGCAGCCTGGCGGCGATGGCCTCCGAGGAAATGGAGCTGCCTTACCACATCCCCGGCGAATACCCGAAGGGCGAGTACCTGTTGATGTTCGATCCGCTGGACGGCTCATCCAACATCGACGTCAACATCTCGGTGGGCACCATCTTCTCCATCCTGCGCTGCCCCCAGGGCATCGACCACGCCACCGAGAGCGCCTTCCTTCAGCCCGGCACTGAGCAAGTGGCCGCCGGCTACACCGTGTACGGCCCGCAAACTCTATTGGTGCTGACCTTCGGCAGCGGCGTCCACGGCTTCACGCTGGACCGCGAACAGGGCTCTTTCGTGCTGACTCACCCGGACATGAAAGTGCCGGAAAGCACCGGCGAATTCGCCATCAACATGTCCAATATGCGTCACTGGGACGCGCCGGTGAAACGCTATGTAGACGAACTGCTGGCCGGCAGCACCGGACCGCGCGGCCGCGATTTCAATATGCGCTGGGTGGCGTCCATGGTGGCCGAGGTGCATCGCATCCTGACCCGCGGCGGCATCTTCATGTACCCGCGCGACGCGCGCACCCCGGATCAGGCCGGCAAGCTGCGCCTGATGTACGAAGGCAACCCGATGGCCTTCGTGGTGGAACAGGCCGGCGGCGCGGCCACCAACGGCCATCAGCGCATCATGGACATCCAGCCTCAGAAGCTGCACGAGCGGGTGGCGGTGTTCCTGGGCTCCAAGGAAGAAGTGGAACGCGTCACCGCCTACCACGCCGAACAGCGGTAAGCGCGCGCCAAACAAAAACCCCCTGTCGAAACCGACAGGGGGTTTTTCTTGTTAGCCGCCGGCGCTAGCGCAAGCGCTCGCGCACTTCCATCAGCACAAAGCCCAACAGATTGCTGCCGTCCCACATGTCCGGCAGACTGGCCTGCGGGTCGTCCTCGGCCCAGCCTATGCCCCAGACGCAGTCCACCGGGCTGGCCTCTACCAGAATGGCGTCGCCGGTGCCGCGCAGAAAGTCCCCCAGCGCCGGGTTTTGCACGAACTTGGCCAGATTGCCCCGCATCACCACCTCGCAGCTGCACTGCCGCCACAAGGCGCTGTCGAAGCCCCGCACTTGGCGTCCCAAGGCCTTGGCCTCGGCCGGCGTGGCCGCGGCCAGTATCCTGCTCCGAATCTCCCCGTCTTCGAACAAACGCGCTTTTTCCGCCATCATGTAATGCTCGGCGCTGGCATACCCCACTCCGTCAAGTTCAAAACCAGCGGGGAACCACTGACTCAAACAGCTCTTGCAAACACTGTGTTCATGTTTAGGTCTATGCCCCCAGAAAAACAGAAAATCCAGGGTTTCGCCGGCCGCAGCCCGCTTGCGCAACTCACTTACTGTCCGGATCGCCATGGTCCGCGTCCTCCACTTCCTGCGCGGCCATATGCCGCAAAAAATGCCAAGAGCCCCCTCTTTGTCCGCTGTCGCCGCGGCGCTGAACATCTGCATGGCCATCACTATAAGGAGCCGGAATCGGGTTAGACAAGCGCGGCGAGCAGCCGGCCCGCGCGTGAATCCACCGGTTTTCACGCAAACAGACAAAAACAATGATTAATTACCGCATGACGATGATTTGGCCGCATCCGCCCATATTCCGGGCGCAGTGGATATGCAACACCGCCTTACCAACATAGGACCGGCCACCCCGCTTGCCCATGGGTAAAACTACTCAGCGCAAGCGCAACCGTCCGCATTGCCATGAAGCGGCGTAGCGGAGTATGTTTTCCCCCATAAGCCTGATAAGCCGCTGTTGGAAAAGACATTACAAGCCCTGGGGAGACCGGCATGGCTATTGTGATCACGCTGGACATCATGCTGGCGCAACGCAAGATCAAATCCAAGGATCTGGCGCGGGCCATCGACATCACGCCGCATAATCTGTCGCTACTGAAACTGGGCAAAGTCAAAAGCCTGCGCCTGGATACGCTGGACGCGCTGTGCCGGCAGTTGGGCTGCCAGCCAGGCGATTTACTGACCCACGTGCGGGAAGCGGACCCGACGGACGGAGAGCCGTCGGTCTGACTCTCCGCCCGCCCGCGTCAGCGGGCTGTCTGACGCGCGCCGCGCGCCGAGGTGCGGCCCGAATTCAAATAGCCGGCAATGTAGTCTTGCGACACTTCGCCGTTATAGCGGCCGTCCCCGTCCAGCACCGGCATCCAGGTCAGGTTGTGCTCGTACAAGCGGGACAGCACCACGCGCAGGTTCTCACCCGCCGCCGCGGTCACGCTCACCGGCTTGATCTTGTCCGCGCACACGCCGTCCGCGCCGCGCGCGTCGCGGCGACGGACAAAGCCCAGCGGCTGGCCGTCTTCGTCCACCACGGTCAAATGCAACAGGTCATTGTCGTCCATCAGGGCGTAAGCGGCCGCCAGCGGCGTATCCAGACGCGCGGTCAGCGTTTCCTGCTGATCGGCCACTTCGCCGGCCTGCACCAGCAGCAGGCGCTTGAGCGTGCGGTCCTGGCCAACGAAGCTGGCGACGAAATCGTCCGCGGGACGCGCCAGAATCTCGTCGGAGCCGGCGCACTGCACCATGCGGCCCTGACGGAACACCGCGATGCGGTCTCCCAGCTTGATCGCTTCGTCGATATCGTGGCTGACCAGCATCACGGTCTTGCCCAACTGCCGCTGCATTTGCAGGAACTCGTTCTGGATCTGCTCACGGTTGATCGGGTCCACCGCGCCAAAGGGTTCGTCCATCAGCAAGACCGGCGCGTCGGCCGCCAGCGCGCGGATCACGCCGATGCGCTGTTGCTGGCCGCCGGACATCTCGCGCGGATAACGCTGCAGGAAGCGGTTGGGATCCAGGGCCACCATACTCATCAGTTCGCGCGCGCGCTCGCGGCAGCGCTTCTTGTCCCAGCCCAGCATCCGCGGCACCACGGTGATGTTGTCCTCAATGGTCATATTGGGGAACAGGCCGATTTGCTGGATCACGTAGCCGATCTGGCGGCGCAGCGTCACGCTGTCGATGCCGGCGGTGTCCTCGCCGTTGATCAAGACCTTGCCGGACGTGGGTTCGATCAAGCGGTTGATCATTTTCATCGTGGTGGTCTTGCCGCAGCCGGACGGGCCCAACAACACGCAGATCTCGCCTTCCGGCACATGCAGATTGACATTGTCCACCGCCTGGAAGACCTGGCCGTTTTTCTGGGTAAATTGCTTGCAGAGGTTTTGCAGTTCAATCATCAACGAATTCCTTTCGGGGTCAGCGCGCGCTGAGCGCGCAGCAACAACCAATCCATCGCGACGGCGAGCACGCTCACCGCCACCGCGCCGGCAATCAGCTTGCGAATGTCGCTCTGGCTGATGCCGTGCAATATCAGAGTGCCCAAGCCGCCGGCGCCGACGATGGCGGCTATCGCCATCACGCCGATGTTCAGCACCACCGCGGTGCGGATGCCGGCAAAGATCAGCGGCGTGGCCAGCGGCAGTTCCACCCAGCGCAAGCGCTGCCAGAAGGTCAGCCCCAGGCCGCGGCCGGCCTCGCGCACGCCGGGTTCAAGATGCGTCAGCGCGGTATGGGTGTTGCGCACGATGGGCAACAGGGAATACAGGAAGGCGGCGGTGATGGCCGGCACCGCGCCGATGCCCTGCCCGATCATGGAAAACAGCGGCACCATCAAGCCGAACAAGGCGATGGCCGGAATGGTCAGCACCACGGTGGCCAGGCCCAGCACCAGACCGGCCAGCGCCTGGAAGCGCACGATCAGCACGCCCAAAGGCACGCCCAGCAGCACCGCCAGCCCAACGGCGATGCCCACCAGTCTCAGGTGCTGCTCGGCCAAAATCGCGATTTGCGGCAGGTTTTGCCAGATGAACTGGCAGGTTTGCAATAGGGTTTCCATGCGGCCTCCTTCAGATCAGGCCGCGCTGGCGCAGGAACTCGCTGGCGACTTCCTTCACCGGACGGTGTTCGATGTCCACCTTGGCGTTGAGCTCGGACATGGTGTCGTTGTCCAGCAACGCCGCCAGCTTGTTCAGTTCGTCGGCGAGGCCGGGATTGCGCTCCAGCGTGTCGCGGCGCACCACCGGCGTGGCGGCGTAGGCCGGGAAATAACCCATGTCGTCCTGCAGCACCACCAGATCAAAGCCCTTTACGCGGCCGTCGGTGGTGTAGACCAGGCCGGCGTCGACGAAGCCGTCGCGGATGGCGTTGTACACCAGGCCCGGATCCATCTGGCGGATTTGCGGACGGCTCAACTCCATGCCGTAGAGCTGCTGCATCGGCTTGAGGCCGTCAGGACGTCCGGCGAACTCCATGTCGAAACCCAACTGCCAGCGCTTGGAGCCGCCGTTGTTTTCATTGACCCGCCGTGCCAGATCGGACAGCGTGCGCACGCCCTCGGCCTCGGCGCGCTCGCGTTTCATCGCCAGCGCGTAAGTGTTGTTGAGCGGAGCCGGGTTCAGCCAGATCAACCCCAGGGGCTCGTCCAGCTTCTTGACCGTGGCGTAAGCCTCCTCGTTGCTCATTTTCTTCTGGATGCCGTGATGAATGATCAGGCCGGTGCCGGTGTAGTCCCACACCAGATCCAGTTGGCGGTTCTCCAGCGCGTTGCGCAGGATCACCGTCGCCAGGTCCGCCTTTTGCGTGACCTGGTAACCCTTGCTGCCCAGATACTGCGTGGTGATATCGGACAGCAGGTGCTGTTCGGTGAAGTTCTTGCTGCCCAACACTAGGCCGGCGGCAAAGGCCGGCGCGGCGCTCAGCAAGGCCGCCAGCGTCAGCGCGCGGCGCGCCAGCTTGCGCCAGGGCGAGAAGAAAAGTGCTTGTGTCATAGATGTCCTCCGTGCGAGCGCCCGCCGGAACGGGCGACAGGGGGGTATTCGAATCAGGCCAGGCCGCGGGCGGCGGCCAGACGGCCCAGACCGGCCAGCGTCATGTCCAGCGTCAGCGCGATCAGCGCGGTGCCGCCGGCGCCCAGCAGCAGCGCGGTATGGTTGTTCAGATAGATGCCGGGGAAGATCAGCTCGCCGTAGCTGCTGGCGCCAATCAGGAAGGCCAGCGGCGCGGTGCCGACGTTCAAGGCCAGCGCCACCCGCACGCCGGTCAGTATCACCGGCAAGGCGTTGGGCAGTTCCACCCGCCACAACCGTTGACGCGGGGTCATGCCCAGCGCGTCGGCGGCTTCCAGCAGCGCCGGCTGCAGGCCGGCCAGGCCGGCGTAGGTGTTGCGCACAATGGGCAGCAACGACGCCAGGAACAGCGCCACGATGGCCGGCGCGTCGCCGATGCCGATTAGGGCCATCGCCAGCGCCAACACCGCCATGGGCGGCAACGTGTTGCCGATATTGAAAATCTGCATCCAGTGCTCGGCGCTGCCCCGCAGCCGCTGGCGGCTGAGCAACACGCCGCTGGGCAAGCCCACGGCCAGGGCCAGCGCCATGGAGACGCCCACCAGATAAAGATGTTGCCGGCCCAGGTAGATCAGATCTTCCCGGTACTCGGTCCATACGGCTGGGCTTACACCGTAAATCAATCCCGCCGCCGCTACGGCGACCAGGATCAGCCCGATCATGCTGCGCTTGCTAAACGCTCTTTTGTGCATCTGCGTCCTCCTTGGCGAAAGCAATGGCCGGCAAGGCCACGGCGATCCGCTGTAATGATCGCGACAACTAGAGAGCTGCCAGTAAATAGACATCCGGCGCGGGCCGGACATGAGGTGCGTTTAAACGCGAGGCTCGACGGCGCGAAACCGTCGATTTTGAGTGGCGCGGTGTGCGCCTGATGAAAAACCTAATAAGTTATAACACTGTTTGCATCGAACATGCAAATTTTCTAATGTTCACGACAATACTTAAAGAGCAAGGGCAAAGCATTGAAAAAGCAATCTTTCTTTTTGTTCACATCAAACAAAATAGATAATTCGGCCGCTCTCCTTCGCCCAGCCCTATAAGGTACGCGCGCGTTGGGGCCGCCCGCGCCGTCCCAACGGCCACTTGCCGCCGCCCGGCCCCGAAGCCAGAATGCGCTGTTTCGTCCGTTGCAACAATCACGGCAAAAAATATGGATCGATTGCATTTGATGACTGTATTCATCGCGGTGGCGGAAGCGGAAAGCTTCGCCGGCGCGGCGCGTAAACTGGGCATGTCGCCGCCGGCGGCTACGCGCGCGGTGGCGGCGTTGGAGGCGCGGCTGCAAGCCCGCCTGCTCAACCGCAGCACGCGGCATGTGCGCGTTACCGAGGCCGGCCAGCGCTATCTGGAAGACGCTCGCCGTGTGATCGCCGCGGCGGACGAGGCCGACGAAGCGGCCTCCGGCGGCAACGCGCCGCCGCGCGGCTTGCTGACCATCACCGCGCCGGCGCTGTTCGGCCTGCGCTACGTGATGCCTGGGATCAATGACTACCTGCTGCGCCATCCCGAGGTGACGGTGGACGCCTTGCTGCTGGACCGCGTAGTCAACCTTCTGGAAGAAGGCGTGGACGTGGCCGTCCGCATCGGCGATTTGCCGGACTCCAACCTGAACGCTCTGCGCGTAGGCCAAGTGCGGCGGGTGGTCTGCGCGGCGCCGGCCTATCTCGCTGAACGCGGCGCGCCGCGCTCGCCGGCGGACTTGCAGCGGCACTCGCTGATCGCCTCTCGCGGCGTGGGCTCCAGCCACGAATGGCGTTTCAGCGACGGCGGCAAACCTCTGAGCGTGCGTCTCAAGCCCAGGCTCACCGTCAGCAACAACGAGGCGGCCATCGCCGCCGCGGTGGCGGGCCTGGGCCTTACCCGCCTGCTGTCTTACCAAGTGGCGCCGCTATTGGCCGCCGGCCAATTGCAACAGGTGCTGGCCGAGTACGACGACGCCAGCCAGCCCATCCACATCCTGCATCAAGAAGGCAGACTGGCCTCGGCCAAAACCCGGACCTTCATCGACTTGATGGCGGAGCGGCTGCGCGGCCACCCCGAACTGCGCTAAGAGCCTGTTCAAAGCCTCGCGAGCAAGGGCGAGACAAGGCGAAAACGGCTGAGAAAGTGGAATGTACAAGTGGTACATCCGCATTTCGAAGCGGGTTTCAACACCGTATCGCCGACGCGCAGCAGATTGAAAACAGGTTCTAACAAACGCCATCGCCTCTCTTCTCACTCGTTCAAGGAGACCTACCCTTGTTGACCCCGCTTAAGGATAAAAGCGTACTCATCACCGGCGGCACCGCCGGCATCGGCCTGGGCCTGGCCTGGGCTTTCGCCCGCGCCGGCGCGCGCGTGGCTATCAGCGGCCGCAGCCGGGACAAGCTGGACGCCGCGCTGGCCCTCCTGCGCGCCGAAGGCCTGAACGCGTCCGGCCATATCGCCGACGTGGGCCGCCCCGAGGATGCCGCCCGCCTGATGGCGGACACCGCGACGCAAAACGGCTTGGACGTGCTGTGCTGCAATGCGGGCGTATTCCCCTCCGCGCCGCTGGAGAGCATGAGCGCGCAGGAGTGGGACCAGGTGCAACACACCAATGTGCGCGGCAACTTCCTCTGCGTGCAGGCGGCGCTGCCCTATCTGCGTCAAGCTGAATACGGCCGCGTCATCCTGACCTCCTCCATCACCGGCCCGGTCACCGGCTACGCCGGCTGGAGCCATTACGGCGCCAGCAAGGCGGCGCAACTGGGCTTCATGCGCAGCGCGGCGCTGGAGCTGGCGCGTGACGACATCACCATCAACGCGGTGCTGCCGGGCAATGTGCTGACCGAAGGTTTGCGCGAGCTGGGCGAGGACTACCTGGACAAAATGGCCGCGGCGGTGCCGCTGCGGCGGCTGGGCAGCGTCGACGACATCGCCAACGCCGCGCTGTTCTTCGCCAGCAAGGAGGCGGGATTCATCACCGGCCAGACCCTGATCGTTGACGGAGGCCAGGTCTTGCCGGAGTCGCTGGACGCGCTGGCCGGCTAGCCCTGATAGACATCCGGCCGGTGCAGCTCCATATAGCGTTCCGGATGCTCCAGCGCGGCGAAGCCGAACGGCCGGTACACCGGATGCGCGTTGGAAGTCACCAATACGATGCGCCGCAGCCTGGCCAAGGCCGGCTCGGCGGCGACGCATTGCATCAACTGGCGCGCATAACCCCGCCCGCGGCATTCCGGCACCACGAACACATCGCATAGATAACCGAAGGTGGCCAGATCGGTCACCACGCGGGCAAAGCCCACCTGCCGTCCGTCCAGATACGCGCCGAAGCACAACGAGCCTGCGATCGCCTGCTCCACGGTGGCGCGAGGAATGCCCTTCGCCCAGGGGGCGTGATCATGGAGAAAAGCGTGGATCAGCGCCACGTCCAGCCTGTGCTTGTCGGTGGAGATGTCCAGTTCCGGCTTTCTCATCGCGGCGCGGCTCCCTTGCTCAGGTGGACCCGCGCCAGCCAAGCGCGCAAGACGCCCAGTTTGCCCGCGTAGGTGTTCAGCGCCAGCGCCGCCACGATCAAGGCCGACGCGACAATGCTGAGCGCGTCGTAGCGCTCGTTCAGGATCAGATAGCCGCCCAGCAGGCCGAACACCGGGCTGAGCAGCGAAAACGGCGCCACCAGCGTGGCCGGATACAGGCTGAGCAGTTTGCCCCAACTGCCCAGCGCGAACAGCGTGCCGATCAAGGCCAGGAACAACAGCGCCAGCGTGGCGGTCCAGCCGAAGCCGGCCAACGCGGCCCAAGCCGCCGCCGGGCCGCCCTCCAGCGCGAAGGACAGCAGCAGCAGAGGCAGCGGCGGCACCAGGCTCATCCATACGGTGAAGGCGAACATGTCCACTTTGCCGGCCCGCTTGAGCTCCACATTGCCCCAGGCGAAGCCGGCCGAGCCGATCAAGGCCAGCACCAGCGGCAGCAAGGGCAAGGCGTCATGATAACGAGCGTAGCCCAATAGCAGCACGCCCAGCAGCGCCAGCGCCATCACCGCCTTTTGCAACCGGGATCGCGTCTCGCCCAATAACAGGCTGGCCAGCAGCAAAGTGATGAACACCTGCAACTGGGCCAGCACCGACACGATGCCGGCCGGCATGCCCAGCTTGATGGCGGAGAACAGACAGGCGAACTGGATCACGCCCAGGCACAGCCCGGCGCGCAAATACCAGCGCCAAGGCAAGGACGGCCGCGAAAACCACCAGGCCCCGGCGGCGAACACCACCACGAAGCGTAAGGCCGCCAGCAAAAGCGGCGGGCACTCGGTCAAGCCTATCTTCACCACGATGAAGCTGAGGCCCCAGATGGCCGCCACCAGCACCGCCAGCAATACGTGTCCTATCTTCATGATGTCGTCGCCTCTTGCTCCAGCGCGGCGATCGCGCGCCGGCAAGCTTTCAGGAAAAAATCCAACTCCGTCTCCGCCACGTTCAGCGGCGGCAGCAAGCGCAACGCGGCGGCGTCGTGGGCCGCCGGCGCCGTCAGCGCGCCTTCTTGCAGCAATTGCAGCCACAGCAGGCCGGCCGCGCCCTCGCCCAGCCGCTCTTGCGCCGCCGGGCCGGCGCGCAGCGCCAGCATCAATCCCACGCCCTCCAGCTCAAAACCCTCCAGCCCGGCTCCGCGCCAGCGTCGCCGCAAAGCTTCGCCGCGCTCCCGCGCCCGCGCCGGCGCGTCCAATTGGCGCAGCAGGCTCAGCATGCGCAGTCCGCAGCACAACGCCAGCCGGTTGCCCCCAAAGGTGGAACCGTGGATCTTGGCGCAGCCGGGCCGGGCGAACACCGCCTGGTAAATATCTTCGCGAAACAACAGCGCCGACACCGGCAGCACGCCGCCGCTCAGGCCCTTGGCCGCAATCAGCATATCCGGCGCCGGCGCGCCCAGCGCCTGGTAAGCAAACCAGGCGCCGCAGCGGCCCAGGCCGGACAAGGCCTCGTCGTAAATCAGCCGCGCGCCGTGGCGGCGGCACAGTTCAGCCAGCTCCGACAAGGCCTCGCCGCGCCAAGCGCGCGCCCCGGCGCTGCCCTGCACCGGCTCCAACAGCACCGCGGCCACGTCGCCGCGCGCCAGTTCGGCCGCAGTCGCGGCCAGATCGCCCCAGGGCAGCACCGCGCAGTCCTCGCTCCTCGGCAGCCCCTGCCGCCAGAAATCGCTGCCCGCCAGGCTGGTGGCCTCCAGCGTAAGACCATGGAAGCCGCCGTCGAAACTCAGCGCGCGCCGGCGGCCGCTGGCCATGCTCGCCAGCTTCAGCGCGCCCTCAACCGCTTCGGCGCCGGTGCTGGCGAACAAGGCCTTGCCGTCGGCGAAGCCTGCCAGCGCCAGCAGTTCCGCAGCCAGATCGCCGGCCAAGGCGGAAAACCCCAGCGGATGGAGATTGGGCGCGGGATCGAACAGGTCTTCGGCCAAGCCGGCCAGCAAGGCTTGCGGCCGATGGCCCAATACCGCCGCGCCGTAGCCGGCGACGAAGTCCAGCCAACGCCGGCCGTCCTCCAGCCGCAGCCAGCAGCCCTCTGCCTCCAGCGGCCGGGCGTCCAGCCCGCATTGCCGCAACACGTCCAGCCAAGCCGGGTTGACGCTGGCCGCGTAGGCCGTTTGCGCTGCCTCGCGCTCAGCCGGCGACGGCATAGCCGTCCAGCGAGCAGACGGCCAGTTGCGACTGCGGGCCGTAAAAATCCGCCACCTGGTCCATCGCCCGCAGATTGAGCTCCAGCAGATACGCCAGATTGGCTAGCGCGCGCTGCTGCGTCAGCGGCGACAAGGCGCTGATTTCGCGGAAAAACAGCCGCGACAACGCCGCGTGATTAAGCTCGACGTTGAGATCGTCGTGGCGCTTGGCCACGCGCTGGTAATCGGAGCGAAACTCCACCAGCGATTCCAGCCGCTCGTGCACCGGGTTGTCCACGCCCAGCATGCCCTCGGTCACCATGATGGAGCTCAGATAGCCGATGGGATCGTAGCGACCCAACACGGTGAAGGCGTCGACATAGGCCTGAAACAGCGGCAACGGCAACGCCTGATCCAGCCAGGCCGGCGGCACCCCCAACGCTTCGCAGGTGGCGCGCTCGTAGACCTCGTGGCCCAGCTCTTCCTGGAAGTAACGGTAAACGCGTTGCTTCAGCGGGCTGCGCAGCCGCTTGGTCATCAACGGCGCGATGATTTCGACGAAGCGCTGAGTGACATGGTATTGCTCGATGAACAAGCCTTGCACCAAGGGACCGAAGCCGGCGTCCTCGGCGTTCACTCGGCTTACATAGCGCGACTCGCCCAGCTGGGCCAGGCCGTCCAGCGCAAACTGCTCGGCGCGGCGCATGAAGTTGACGCCGCTGTCCACCGTGGACGCCGGCTCCCGGCTGAGCAGCCTACGCCGCGCCTGAGGCTTGGGCGCCAGCAGCAGCAAGTCCGCCAGGCACAGCAAATAGGCTTCCAGATGCGCCGGGCAGTAGAAGCCGTCGCTGGCGGGGTCTTCCTCCGCGCGAGCCTCCCGGCGGCTGAGCCCGACAAAGCCGGCGCCGTCGGCAAAGCCGTTGAGCACCCGCCGCCACAGCGTCAGCGCCTGCGGCAGGTTGTCGGCCAGATACAGCTTTTGCAGGTAGAAGGTTTGCAGCGCGAAATTGTCACGCCACTCCGGCGCGCCCACATCGTCAATGCAAAAAGCGTCGGCCCGCGGCGCCGGCTCATCCAGCAAGCGCAGCATGCTCAGCACCACCGGCGCGTAAGCGCCGCGCGCGTCCGCGGCGGTGGCCGCCAACAACTTGTCTACGCAGCGCCGGATCAACTCGCTCCACTGCCTGCGCTGCCTCTCCAGCGCCGCCGGGTCCGCCGGCGCGTCCCGGATCAGCGACAAGGCGTCCAGTTGCTCCGCCAGCGACAGCTGCCAGGACGGCGCCGAACCGGCGTGGATGTCAAACCAAATCTCCGCGTCCGGATTGGCCATGGCCAGCACGCTGTCCAGCACCCGGCCGCCTTCCACGCCGGAAAACTGGATTTCGTACTCCTTGGCGTCCGCCGCCAGCACCACGGTCTGGCCGTCGTCGGCCAGGTGAGCGCTGAACGGCACCAGATGCGGCGCGCGATAATGGGTGACTTGCCAGGCTTCCATCGCTCTCTCCTTGACTGCCGTCTCGGGGGCTACTGCGGGGGCTTACAAATACAGCCGCGGCATCAAGGCGTCCGGCCGGCTGTAGTAATCAACGATTTCCTCATCCTGCAACGCCATGGTTTCTATGGTCAGCACCAGGTTTTTCTCCACTACCAGCTGCTCCTCGCGGCTGATGGCGCTGATGTCCTGCAACAACTCTGCGGTGATGTCGTCGTGCCCCAGCGTGTCGTTTAGGTAGGCGTGGCGCAGCAGCGGCTCCCAAAAGCCCTTGTCCAGCCCGGCGCGCTCGCAGCAACGCACCAGCGCGCGGTTGAACTCGTCGCCGGGCATTTCGAACAGAAACAACACACTCTTGAACGACAACAAATGCTGACGCGCGAACACGCCCAGCGCCGCGCACAAGGCGAAGGTGGACGGCAGCGGCTGCAGGTGGTCCAGCCCTTCCACCTCCATATCCACGCTCGCCAGGCTTTCCGCCAGCATCTGGTCGTGATCCAGTTCCGACACCAGGAAGCGCTGGATGCTGCGCTGATTCTGCCGGCTGTCCGCGTGCGACAGCGCCGAAGCGATCAGGCCCGGCGCCGCGCGCACCAGATAGTAATACTCCAGCGCGTAGCCGATCAGCACATTGCGCGGCGCGCTGCCGTCGGACAACATGCCGTAAAGCCGGGAATGGCCGCGCTTGCGCATCGCCCGCTGCGCCAAGTTGCGCAGCCGGGTGTTGAATTCGCAGCCGGACAGCGCGTCGTCCGGCAATTCAAAGCTCGCCTCGGTCACCAGGCCCAGGCGGTCCAGCTCTTCCAGCAGACCGGGGATCGTCCCCGCCAGTTCGGGATGCGCGGCGCGCAACGCGGCCATGCTGGCCGGCGCGCGCTGCAGGTCGTCTAGCAAGGCCAGCAATTGCAGACGGCCTTCATCGGCCACTTGCAAATCGCAGGACTGCTCGCGGTACAGCAAGGCCACGCCGCCGTCCTGCTGCTGGATTTCCACCCCAGGCCGCAGCGCCGGAAAGCGGAACAGGTCATGGGTGCCGGGTCCGTGCATATTGCCTCCTCAGTAGTGCTCGATGCGGCGCAGCAAGGTGTCGGCGTGCAGATAGTGCCGCCAGACCGCGCTGTAGAAAGCGTCGTAAAGCTCGACGAATAAATGGGTTTGCGCCAACAAGCGCCGTGCCGTTTCCTGATCCACCACCGGAATCTGCGCGAATATCTTGCGGGTCAGGCTGCCGTGCTCGCCCTTCAGATTGATGTCCGAGTGCGCCTTCACCGGGCGCAGAAAATCCGCGTCCACGCCCAAACGGTAGGCGGCGTCCAGGAAGGAGTCCTGACGAATGTCCTTGCCTTCCAGAATGCCCAGCGTGGTGAAGAAGAACAGCGGATCGTTGTGCGACCAATACGCCAGCGCGTTGCACAGCGCCATGGTCTGCGGCAGGGGCACGGTGTGCGCCAGATCCTCGCGGCTGACGCCGATGCGGTTCAAGGCCTGCAACAGCAGCTCGTCGTGGCCGTATTCCTCGGCGAAGAAAGCGTTCATCGCCAGCCGCACCTGAGTATTGGGCACATAGGACAGCACCGGCGCGTCGAAATAGCTTTCGCGGAACAAAAAGTGATAGTTTTCAATCACCATGCCATGGAACACCCGCTCCGGGATGTCCCCCGGCTGGCTGGCGTTCTGGCAGTGGGTCCAGAATGGATTGCGGTACAGCGTTTGGTACAACAGGCGGTTGGACAGATCCTCCACCTCCAGAAGCACCTCCAGCCCAGTCTTGCCGCGGGCCGGCGCCAGCGGGCGGATGACACCGTAGTTTTCCAGGCTGACCAGCAGACGCCGCACTTCGTCGGCGGATTGACGCGGCAGAAGACGCTCCGCGTCCAACTGGCTGCAGCCCCCGGCCAGCCTAGCCATCAGCGCGCTGACCTCCTCCGCGTTGGCTAGGCCCGCGGAAATTTCCAACTCCTCGTCGCCGGCGGTCTTGACCACCAGCGGCGCCTGCGAAATCACCTCGCCGTTCAGACAAAAACGGAGATCGGACGGATGGGACACGAGGACGTCTCCTCTGAAAGATAAGCGCGGCCGCCGGCAAGCCGGCGGCGCGGAATCCGGGTCGGTCAGGGCTTTACGCCTGAAACGGCAGCCCCGCGATACCCGATTACAAGTGAACCGGTACCAGGACCGGACGCGGATTGCGGGGTTTGACCACGACCACCGCTTCTTGCGTGCTGGCTTGCATTTGGCTCTCCTTGGCTTAAGAGAAAACAAAAACGCCCTTTTGCAGGCTCTCCTATCTTATGCCTGTCGCCGCACCGCAGAAACGGCAAAAAACTGACACAAATAACTGTTTTTAAATGAGGTTTTTAAAATAAAGCGACGCCATCGAAACGGCGCATTGCGAATGCGGACGCGCCCGCGCCGCAGCGCACGATTGACGCCGGGCGAACAATCTATATGCTGGCAAAGTCTTCCGCTCCCTCCTCGGCCGCCGTTCCCTGCGTTGAACTCCACCCAAACGCACGTCGGTTCGCCAAACGGCGGGAATTGGACAGATAAACAAATAGAAAGCCCTAAAGGGCCTGCCAAGCACTCTCGAAGAAGGCGCTCGCCGCCCTTCATCGCTCTGCAAATAGGGAAATAGAAATGAAAATGACCCAACCGAAACTGTTGGCCGCGGCCTGCTGCGCCGCTTTCGCCGTATCCGTTCAGGCCGCCGGCACCCTGGTTTACTGTTCCGAAGCCAGCCCGGACGGTTTCGATTCCGCCCAGTTCACCTCCGGCACCACCTTCGACGCCGCCGGCCACGCCATGTTCGACCGCCTGGTGGGCTTTGAAAAAGGCTCGACCAAGGCCATTCCCAGCCTGGCCACCTCCTGGAGCGCCTCGCCGGACGGCAAGATCTACACCTTCAAGCTGCGCCAGGGCGTGAAGTTCCACACCACCGACTATTTCAAGCCGACGCGCGACTTCAACGCCGACGACGTGGTGTTCACCTTCATGCGCATGTTCGACAAGAACCACCCCTTCCGCAAAGCCTACAACACGGAATTCCCCTACGCGGTGGACACCGGCCTGGCCAGCAACGTCAGCGCGGTGGAAAAAGTGGACGCGCAAACGGTGCGCTTCGTGCTGAAGGAGCCGGACGCCGACCTGGCGATCAAGATCGCCATGCCCTTCGCCTCCATCCTGTCCGCGGAATACGCCGACCAACTGCTCAAGGCCGGCCGCGCCGCCGACATCAACCAAAAGCCGGTGGGCACCGGCCCCTTCATCTTCAAGCGCTACCAGAAAGACGCGCAAATCCGCTACGCCGGCAACAAGGCGTACTGGGACAAGGGCGCGGTCAAGGTGGACAATCTGGTGTTCGCCATCGCCACCGATCCCTCGGTGCGCTACCAGAAGATGAAAGCCGGCGAGTGCCAGATCATGTCCTACCCGCGCCCCAGCGATCTGGCGGTGATGAAGACCGACCCCAAGCTGAAGATGCTGACCGCGCCCGGCTTCAATATCGGCTACCTCAGCTACAACATGGATAAGCCGCAGCTGAAAAAACGCGAGGTGCGTCAAGCGCTGGACATGGCGATCAACCGCCAGGCCATCATAGACGCGGTCTACCAGGGCCAAGGCCAGGCCGCCAGCAATCCCTTCCCGTCCTCGCTGTGGTCCTACAACAAGAGCCTGAAGAACGCGCCCTACAATGTGGCCGCCGCCAAGGCGCTGCTGGCCAAGGCCGGTTACCCCAACGGCTTCGAGCTCAGCCTGTGGGCGATGCCGGTGCAACGGCCGTACAATCCCAACGCCAAGCTGATGGCGGAGATGATCCAGTCCGACTGGGCCAAGATAGGCGTGAAGGCCAAGATCGTGTCCTATGAATGGGGCGAATACCTGAAGCGGATGAAGCGCGGCGAGCACGATGCCGGCCTGATGGGCTGGACCGGCGATTACGCCAGCCCGGACAACTTCCTGGGCGTGCTGCTCAGTTGCGAGGCGGTGAACGGTTCCAACTACTCGCGCTACTGCGACAAAGAGTTCGACACGCTCGTGGTCAAGGCGCGCACCCTGAACGATCAGGCCGAACGCGCCAAGCTGTACTCGCAGGCGCAAACCATCTTCAAACGCGACCTGCCGTGGACCACCATCGCCCACTCCATCGTCAACCAGCCTATGCGCAAGGAAGTGACCGGCTTCAAGATCAGCCCGTTCGGCGACTATGAGTTTACCGGCGTAAGCGTGAAGTAAGCCCGCTCCAGGGCGCCGCCCGGCGGCGCCCTGAAACCCGTCTAGGCCACGCTTACATGCCGGCCGCTGCCAACAACTCCGATAACGTCAAACCGCTCAACTGCATCATCGCGGCGATGATGGCGATCAATACCGCAAGCAGCGCCAGCGCGAACAAGAGGCCAATTCCGGCTGCCCGCCATTTGGAAAACACCAAGCCGCCGCTTGCGCCGTGCGCGGCCAGCGTCGTCTCAAAACGTTGCTTGGCCAGCATTTGCATGACCACCGTCTGCGCAACGGTAAAAACCATGCCAGGCACACTGTCGGGCAAAACCAGGCTAAGCGCCAGCATCGCAAACAGCAGGCCGACACCCAAACCCCAGACCTTCTTTAACTGATCGCGCTGCCCCAGCATCTTGCAGTTTTCCGCCATCAGCCAAGCGCCTGCCAAGCTGGAGCCAATAAAAGTAGCAATCGCTACCCCCGCCGGACTGTTCAATTTATATGTCGGCGCGGTGTGGTCAGCGGTGAAGCCAATATCTGTCATGTCTTTTCCTCTTAAAAAATGACGAGAATATTAACAGTTTCTTGGCTACGCCGTGGCGGCTCATGCAGGCAAGCAGAATTTGAACTTGGCACTCGACATGCGAACTCCACTGCGCGTCGAAGACAAGCACTTCCACGCCTTCAACCTGGGCAATCCACACCACGTTAGTGTCCGCGTTGGCGCAACCACGTCTGCTGCCACGCTGTGTCCATTCGGATAGGCCGTGGCAGGGAACGCCTAGTGAGTTACCGGTCTTTAATCGAGTGCGCCCGTCTTCCAACCTTGTCACGCGCCTGTCCAAACATCGCCGTACAGGTTTCCAAGCGCTGACTTGGAGACCGCAATGACTCCCTTTTCCCCATCGACTTTCGTCCCCCCTGCCGCCCAACTTCGCCAGCTGTCCCAAACCCTTGACGCTCCCTCACGGCCAGCACAGAGTGTCGCTGGCCGTTGCCGGGACAGCCGCTAGCGGACGCGCGGCAGGAACAACTCGGCCAGCATGCAGCGGCAGCTGCCTCCGCCCACCGCTTCAATGGTGGGGATGGGGTTCACCACCGGCTGGCCGTGGCGCTCCAGCACTTTTTGCTGCGCAGGCGTGAAGCCCTTCCAAGCCTGCTCCGACATCGCGATCAGCGGCTGGCCGCCGGCCCCGCGCAGCTGCAGGATATTGCCGCAGAAGCTGCGTTCCACCTGGGCCAGGCTGATATCTATCACCTCGTGATGCTCACCCAGCGCGCTCAGCACTTGCCGCCGCTGCTCCGGCCGGTGCAGGCTTTCGGAACAGATCACCGCGAAGCCCTCGCCCACGCTCATCATCACATTGGTGTGGTAGATGGGGACGCCGCGGCTGTCCACGGTATCGAACAGGTGCACCGCCTCCAGTCCGCGCCGGCGCGCGTAACGATACAAGGCGCTCGGGTGGCAGCGCTGTGAACGCGCCGCGTACACACGCTTGCGCGGGTGATCGAACACCATCACCCCGGTGCCCTCCAAAATCAACTCCTCTTCCAGCGGATGGCCGGCCCACACCACTTGCTCCACGTCGTAACCATGGTTCAACAGCAATTGGCACAGCTCTTCCACTCGCCGCTCCCGACGGCGGTTCAGCGTGTGCATCGGATAGACGTGCAGGCTGCCGTCGGCGCTGGTGGTGAACCAGTTGTTGGGAAACACGGCGTCCGGCGTCGGATAGCCGTCCGGGCTTTTCTCCAGCACCAGCACTTCGACGCCGTGATCGCGCAGCCGCTGCGCCATGGCGTCGAATTCGGCCAGGGCCAGCGCGGTGATCTGGGCCGCCGGCAGTTGCAGCCGGTGCTGGAACACGTTGTCTGCCCCGGTTTGTTCATTGAAGGCGAAGTCGTGAGGACGCACCATCACAACGGCGCGGGCCAGTTGGCCTTGTCTCGCGCGGAGCCAGAGCGGCTCCAGATTTTCTTGCGGCGCCGCATCTGCGGCGGCGATAGCTTGGGCTTGCATGGTGGGCGACTCTTGGGTGGGTGGTTGCATGGCCGCCCGCGGGCGGCAAATCATTCTACTGACAGTACGCGTTCCGGCCATGCCGGAAACATGACGCTAACGTTCAAGCAAGCGACACGCGCGCGCCGGCGTCTGCCCGGCCCAGAATGCGGCACAACTCCATGCCGGCCTGGGCGTAGCGCAGCGGGTGACTGACGTAGAGCAGGCCCGCAGCCGGGCTGAGCACCGGCGTGACGCGGTTTTCCAGCGGGTCTATCAGTTCCAGCAGCGGTTGGCCGCGCTTGACCTCCGCCCCAACCGCGCAATGGCGCAGCACCAGGCCGGGCGTGGGCGCGCTCACGCTGGCCATGCCTCGCCAGGTCCACGGCTCGGGCACCGGCGGCGGCACAGCCGGCGCGGGGCCGCCGACGTGGCCTCGGAGTTGAAGATAGGCGTACAGCGCCTCCGCGTCCCGCCGCGCCTGGCCGTGGTCCAGATCGCCTTGCCCGCGCAGCTCCACCGTGGCCGCCACGCAGCCTAGTGGCAGCGGTTGCGCCGGCCCCAGTTCGCCGGCCAGCCGCCACCAACTCTGCCCGCAGGATTCCTCAAAGGTCGTGCCGCCCGGCGCCTCATTCAGCACTACCGCGGCCACGCCCAGATAACGCGCCAGCGGCTCCAGCGCCGGCCAAAACGGCGCGTCGGCGTATAAATGCAGCAACGCCTGGCTGTCGCAATGCAGGTCCAGCACCAGATCGCTGTCCAGCGCCAGCCGGCTGAGCTCCAGACGCAAAGCGTCCAGCTCCGTGACCGGCGTTTGCGCGTCCAGCGCGGCGCGCATCCGGGCGCGCACCGTCCGTAGATTGGCGTCGGCATCGTGACCCAGACCGGCTTCCAAACCGGCGAGCAGCAGCGGGTGGAAATCGGTGAAACGGCGATTGAAGTTTTCGCCGCTGCGCAGTTCGAAACGCCCCGGCTGCTGCTGTAACAAGGCCTGGGCCAGGCCGATGGGATTGGCCGCCGGCACCAGCACGATTTCGCCGCGCAGCAGGCCGGCCGCCTCGGCCTGGTCCAGCAGCCGGCGCAGATGGTGGATCACCAGCATGCCGGGCAGCTCGTCGGCGTGCAGGCTGGCCTGCAAATAAGCCTTCGGCCCGTCGCCGCGCCGGCCGTAGTGCAGACTCAGTAGTTCGCGCCGCAGGCCTATGCTGGCCTGCGGCAAAACCCGGCTGATGATTTCCATAAAGCGCCTTCCTTTTTCATGCCGTTCAATTGAAAAACCCATGGTGGTCGCGCCGCCTTGACACCACCGCCCGCCAAGGCTCAAATCAACGGACAGCCCCACCCATCCCGAAGCCCGCCATGAATGAGAAGAAACCGAGCCTGGACCGCATAGACCTGAAAATTCTCGCCGCCCTGCAAGAAGACGGCCGCATGTCCTTTCAACGGCTGTCCGAGCAGGTCAACCTGACGCCGCGCCCCTGCCTGGAACGCGTTCGCCGCCTGGAAAAAGCCGGCGTGATCCGCGGCTACCGCGCCGTGGTGCAATTGCCGGCGCCGGTTTACCCCGTCATCGTGGCGGCCCAGGTGGCGCTGGCCGATCACGCCTTGTCGCAACAAGCCTTCATCAAGGAGCTGCAGCGCAGCGAGGCCGTGCTGGATGCCTGGCTGGTGGCGGGCAGCTTCGATTTTCAGGTTCGCATCGGCTGCCGCGACATCCAGCAGTACCGCGAGCTGGCCGAACAATGGCTGGCCAGTTCCGCCTTCAAGATCGACAAGATCATCACCATCACCGAGCTGCAGGAGATCAAGCGCAGCGCCGGCCCTCTAGGCTGAGCGCGGCTGCAGGAATTTCAGCCAGCGCCGCTCCGCCTGGCGGAAGCTCGCCAGCAGCGCGAAGGTGCAGCCCAGGTAGATCGCCGCCGCCATCAGGAACGGGAAAAACGGCGCGTAAGTGGCCGCGTACAAGGCGCGCGCCACGCCGGTGACGTCCAGCAGCGTCACCGTGGACGACAAGGCGGTGGCGTGAAGCAGAAACACCATTTCATTGCTGAGCACCGGTATCGCGCGCCGTAGCGCGCCGGGTAGCACGATGCGGCGTATGGTTCGCGCCCGCGACATGCCGAAGGCCTCCGCCGCCATGATTTCCTCCCGCGGATAGGCGGCGAGCGCGCCGGCCAGAATCTCCTGGGCGTAGGCCGCGGTGTTCAACACATAAGCGAGCACGGCGCAGAAGGTGGCGTCGCGAAACAGCAGCCAGAACGGGTCTTCCGCCTGCCAGCCGTCTATCACCCAACTGAATTGCGACACGCCGTAGTAGATCAGCATCAATTGCATGAACAAGGGCGTGCCGCGAAAGAAATAACTGAACGCGGCCACCGCCCATCGCAACGGCGCCGGGCCGTAGACCCTGAGCAAGGCCAGCAGCACCGCCAACAGCATGCCCAAGCCGCCGGAGATCAGGAACAGCTTTGCGGTAACCGCCAGGCCGCTCCATTGGCCGCCGTCTCCCCACAGATAGCCGGGCAAAGCGCGCAGGATTTCGTCGAGCGTCATTGTTTTCCCCTCAGAGCAAGCCGCGGCTGTAACGCAGCCCCAGCCAGCGGAACACGCCCCCGGAAGCGGCGGTGAACAGCAAATAGACCAGGCAGACCAGGAAATAGAACAGGAAAGGCATCTGGGTGGCGCGGCCGGCCTGCTCGGCGAGCCAGGCCATGTCTTCCAGGCCAATCAACGACACCAGCGCCGCCGACTTCATCAACGCCAGCCAGTTGTTGTTGATGCCGGGCAAGGCGTGGCGCAGCATCTGCGGAAACAGGATGCGCCGGAACAGCTGCCACGGCCGCATGCCGTAAGCGACGCCGGCCTCCAACTGGCCGCGCGGCACCGCCAGGAAAGCACTGCGGAAAGTTTCGGTGTAATAAGCGCCGAAAATGAAGCCTATGGTCAGCACCCCCGCCAGGAATTTGTCGAACTCCACCGCGGGCAACCCCAACACCGCCAGCAACAGATTGAAGACCTTCTCGCCGCCATAGAACAGCAGCAACATCATCACCAGCTCCGGAATGCCGCGAATCACCGTGGTGTAGGCGATGGACGCCACGCGCAGCCAGCGCGGGCCAAACAGCTTGACGCAAGCGTTGGCGAGGCCAAACAGCAGCGCCAGCCCCAGCGCGGCCAGCGCCACGCGCAAGCTGAGCCAGGCCCCTGTCAGCAACAGGGGCAAATAGGACGCCACCATGGCCGCCCTCCTTGTGAAACGGCCGGCGGACGCCGGCCGGGGAAACGGACGTATGCACGCGGCTCAAAGCCTAGCGAGCAAGGGGGAGACAAGGCGAAGACTGCGAAGAAAGCGGGATGTACAAGTGGTACATGAGCATTTCGAAGCTGCCCTCACCGTTGCAAGTCTCACGAAGCGCCGCAGACCTTGAACAGGTTCTTAGTGGTAAATATCGAAACCGAAGTACTTCTTGCGCACGCCTTCATACACCCCGTTGGCGCGGATGGCGGCGATGGCGCGGTTGATCGCCGCCTTCAGTTCCGGATCGCTCTTGCGCACCGCGATGGCCACCGGGTTGGATTCGCCCAGTTTGGAGCCGGCGAAAGCGAACTGCTTGCCGCGCTCGGTGCGTAGAAAGCTGGTTTCGGCCTGGATATTGTCCTGCAAGGCGGCGTCGATGCGGCCGGAGGCCAGGTCCAGATAGACGTTGTCCTGATTGGCGTAGGTAACAATCTTCACCTTGCCGCCGCCCCAATTGGCCTTGGCGTACTGCTCATGCACCGAGCCGGACTGCACGCCCACCGTCTTGCCGGCCAGCGACTGCGGCGTGGGCCGCAACGGACTGCCCTTGCGCGCCACCAGCTGAGAGGCGGACGCGTAGTATTTATCGCTGAAGTCCACCTGTTTTAGCCGTTCCGCCGTTACGTTCAACGAGGCGATGACGGCGTCGAACTTATTGGCGTTGAGCGCGGCAATCATGCTGTCGAACGGCTGCTTGACGAAGACGCAGCGAGCCTTGAGTTCGGCGCAGACGGCTTTGGCGATGTCCGGATCGAAGCCGGTGATCTCCCCGTTGGGCGCCAGCACGTCGAACGGCGGGTAGCCGCCGTCCACGCCCCAGCGGATCTGCTTGATGTCCTTGGCCAGTACAGGGCCTGCGCTCAGCGCCAGCAAAAGCGCAATCTTGATGGTTTTCATCTTTTTCTCCTTGAGAGCCTGTTCATGGCCGGCTACGCGTCGGCGACAGGTTCTGAATCTCCCCGGCTCTGCGGCCAGTGGCGAATGAAACGACGCTGCTTTTAGAACGTGTTTACGATCTCGCGAGCTAGAGCGAGACAAGGCGAAAATGGCTGAAAAAGCGGAGTGTACACACGGTACATGAGCATTTTGAAGCCGCTTTCAACGCCGTATCGCCGACGCGCAGCAAATCGTAAACAGGTTCTTAGAAACGCAGGGACATGCAGGTCAAGCCCCCGTCCATCTTGCGGATTTCGCTGGTGTCGGTCTCGATGATGGGCAGGCCCAGCGTCTTCAGCTTACGCAACGTGTCGGGGTAACCGCTTGGCGTGATCAGGGTGTCGTTGATCCACAAGGTGTTGCCGGCGTATTCCTCGTCCTTGGCCAGCACGATCTGCTGATAACCGTGGAATACCGGATCGTCGGCGCGGTCCTCGGACAAGATCAGCGTGTTGCGGCCCACGTAGTTGACGATGGACTTCAAATGCAGGCCGGCGCTGACTTCCACCGCGGTGACGACGTAACCGAACTTTTCCACCGCGGCGGCAAACTGGCTGATCCCGGCCTCGTTGGTGCGGCTGGTCAGGCCGACGAAGAAACGCTTGTCTATCATCAAGACATCGCCGCCGTCCATGCGCGCGTCGCCGTTCATCCACACCGCGTGGCGGAAGCGGGACACCAAGGGCGCGATGCTGCTCACCTCGCCGCGGCGGGCCGGCGCGCCCGGCTGGGTGATCACCGCCAGTTCCGGCATCAACACCGCGGTGTCTTCAACGAAATGGGCGTCGGGGAAATCGGGCTGTGCCGGCAAGGTGCTCACGGTCAAACCCAGGCGCAACAGGATATCCACGTAATCGCGGAATTGGGAGCGCGTCAGCGCCGGGTCCGGTGCGCCGATATTGGCGGTGGTCAAACCGCCGGCCACGGTGTCGGCAGGCAGGCGGGTGATCGCATGGGTGAAATGCATGGGCAGGCTCCTTGGTCAGGCGGCCCAGCAACCGGATGGTTGATGGGGACGGCGCGGGGCCGTTCTCGCTCGAACCATTCTAGGCAGCGCCCTGGGCCCGCGTCGGTCGTATGGGGCGACGGCGGCAGCCAGTTTCGGCTGTTTTGGAGCGGAGGGCAGCCGCTTTGCGTGGCGACCGCCAAACCTGGTCATATCCTACTCAACTAAACCAATGGCCAGTCGTTTAAATTCTGTTTTTGTTTGAAATTAAGCATATTATTTCAAGGGCTAGAGCAAAAATGCCGTACATCAAACTATCCATCCTCCTTCTTTTTGCGCTCTGCACCGTCTACATCCATTATCGCGGCCGTCAACGCTTGGGGTTCTGGCGGCAGTTGACCGACCACTCTACCTTCATGGCGCCGATCAACTGCTTCTGCTACCTGTTCTCCACCCTACCCGCGCGCCCCTATTTGCCGCTGCAGCGCTTTCCGGAGCTGCGGACGCTGAACGATAACTGGCAACGTATCCGCGCCGAGGCGCTGGCCTTGTCCGACGACGGCGCGATCAAGGCATCCGATCGTTACGACGACCTGGGCTTCAATTCATTTTTCAAGACCGGCTGGAAGCGTTTCTACCTGAAATGGTACGACCAGCCGCACCCGTCGGCGGCCAAGCTGTGCCCGTACACGACTGGGCTGCTGCAAAGCATTCCCTCGGTCAAGGCGGCGATGTTCGCCAGCTTGCCGCCGGGCAGCCGGCTAGTGCGCCACCGCGACCCCTTCGCTGGTTCGGTGCGCTTCCATTTGGGCTTGTCCACACCGCAAAACGAGGCCTGCTACATAGAGGTGGACGGCGAACGCTACAGCTGGCGCGACGGCGAGGCGGTGATGTTCGACGAAACCTATCTACACCACGCGGAAAACGCCACCACTGAGCAGCGCATCATCCTGTTCTGCGATATCGAGCGCCCAATGCGCTTCCGGCTTGCGGCGTGGGGCAACCGCCTGATCAGCCGCCTGCTGCTGGGCGCCGCCAGTTCCCCCAATCAGGACGGTGACCGCACCGGCGCGCTCAACCGCCTGTTCCGCTATGTGCAGGCGGTGCGGCTGTTTGGCAAGCGCATCAAGGCGCAGAGCCGTCTTGGCTATTACGCGCTGAAATGGCTGTTGTTCGGCGGCTTGTTGCTGGGCTGGCTGCTGAGCTGAGCCACGCTATAGATGGAAGAAGGCCCGCGCGTTGCCGTCCAGCAGCCGCTGGCTGTCCTCCTCGTCCGTCACCGTGTCGCGGATCGGGCCGCCCACCACCTGTTCGCCCAAGGGGAACGGCGCGACCAAGCCCAGGAGCATTTTCAGCGCTCTGCTGTTTTCCGGCGGCTGTCATCGCCGTCGCCCTGCTGCTGGACCTGAACCAAGGCAGGTTCCGCTAACCGCTGCCTTGTAGAACCTGTTTACGGTCTGCTGCGCGTCGGCGGAATGAATAGAAAGGCGCATTGAAAACCGCTTGGAAATGCTCATGTACCAGGCGTACATTCCGCTTTCTCAGCCGCTTTCGCCTTGTCTCGCTCTTGCTCGCAAGATCGTAAACAGGTTCTTATCGCGCCGGCGCGGCGCCATCCGCTCCAACCCCCAAACCTCCCTCATTGAAACTCATTTCCATCATCTCCCCGGCGGCGTCCCGGCAGCTTACCGCGAAGTCCGGTTGCTCCGGACTCTTGCTGCCAGGGTGCAGTCTGATCGCCGTGACTTCCATGCAATCGCGCACCAGTGTCGCTTTGCACCCTACCTCTGCCAACGCTGGCGCCCAGCGGCAGAAAGCGCCGCCCGAGAAAGACTCGGCGCCGCAAAGCTCTCCTGCCGCTTGCTCGGCGCCCGGCAACACCACGCCGGCAATGTCCTCGAGCTCCGCCTCATGCCTGGCGGCTGCCATCTGCTGATTGGGCCAAACCGTGTACGCCAGCCCCGCCGTACCGGTCAGCAAAACGCCCAGCACCACGCCCACATGCGTCCATTGCAAAGGGGAAGCGGGCTCCGGCTCCTTCCGCGGCAGCGGCTGCGGATACATTTCCAGATACGGCGTCTGGCACAGCGGACATGCGTAGTCCGGCGCCCGCTGGTCGCGCGGCGAATCCCCGCGCAAGTATCCGCAGTGTAGGCACTGTTTCTTTTCCATTGGCACTTCTCCCCAGGTGGAGGTCAGCCACGCTCGCCGGCGCTTTTAGAGCTGCTTCCCAAATGATTGACGCTCCCCATGCGTACGTCCTGACATGCTAACAAAGAAATGCCATTGCAGTTTCACATCGCCGTCGCGACTCTTGCACTAGCGCTTTGGCCAGGTGCAATCCAATGGAATTGCCTGCCGGCGCGCACTCGCCTGGCCGGGGCGCAATGGCGCTCCAGCAGGCTTGTGAATGGTGCTCCAACGCACGCCAATATTAAACCGTTTAATTAAAACAAATATTTAACTTTATTTCTTATAGGAGGTGTGCTACTTTAATTTAAACAATGTGAAATAGTAGTTTTAACAAAACAAACAAAGTTAAGCTCCGCTAAGTGCTTGTGAATAGCCGTGATAGATATGATATGGCTGCCGTACTATAGTGGTTTTAACAAAACAAACAAAACCAAGCCCTGCTGTGTGCTCGTGAATCGTTGTGATGGAGATAATATGCTTACCGTACTAACAATTTTTGGCACCCGTCCGGAAGCCATCAAGATGGTGCCTGTCATCCACGCGCTGCAAGACTGCCAGGGCGTGGTGTCCAAGGTATGCGTGACCGGCCAACACCGCGAGATGTTGGATCAGGTATTGGACTTTTTCGGAATTCACCCGGACTTCGACCTGAAGCTGATGCAACAGGGACAGAGCCTGGCGTCTTTGACCGCCAGGCTGGTGGACGCTGTCGACAAAGTCTTGGAGGAAGCCCAACCCGATGTCGTGCTGGTGCATGGCGATACGGCCACCACGCTTGGCGCAAGCCTGGCCGCGTTTTACCGCCGGATTCCGATTGGGCATGTTGAAGCGGGATTGCGCACCGGAGACCTGTATTCGCCTTGGCCTGAGGAAATGAACCGCCGCGTCACCGGCATTCTGGCGTCCTGGCATTTCGCTCCAACGGAGGAGTCCCAGCTCAACCTGCGGAATGAAAAGGTTGACCCGGATAGGATCTTCATCACTGGCAACACCGTTGTCGACACCTTGCTGTTGGCGGTAAAGAGGCTGGAACAACAGCCGGATCTCAAGGCCGACATCGCCTCCCAGTTTGCCTTCCTGCGCCCGGAGGCCAGAGTGATACTGGTCACCGGCCACCGCCGGGAAAATTTGGGGGAGAGGTTTGAAAGCTTCTGTCGCGCGCTGGTGCAGCTGGCCGAGCGCTACCCCGACGTGGACATCGTCTACCCGGTGCACCTCAATCCCAATGTGCGCAAGCCGGTGTACGCGCTGCTGTCCAAGGTGAACAACATTCATTTGATCGACCCGCAACAATACCTGCCCTTCGTCTATCTGATGGCCCGCTGCCACCTCATCATCACCGACTCCGGCGGCATACAGGAAGAGGCGCCGGCGCTGGGCAAACCGGTGCTGGTCACCCGGGACACAACGGAAAGACCGGAGGCGCTTGCGGCCGGCACCGCCATGCTGGTGGGCACGGAGACAGCGCTCATCGTCCAACACGCCAGCGCCTTGCTGGATGACGAGGCGGCTTATCAACGCATGTCTCAAGCCCATAACCCCTATGGCGACGGCGACGCCGGCAGACGCATAGCCGCCATTCTCTCGTCGCTGCCGCGTCGGCGGCAGGCGGCGAACACAGCCAGTCGGACCGTCGATGCGCTCGCTCCCGTACCGGGGAGATAAGCATGCCCCCGCGATTCCTACTCTGGCTGATCCTGCTGATGTGCTGCTACCCCGCCTGGTCCGCCGTGGATCCGTCCAAACCGGCCGCCAGCCACCCGCATCGCCACGGCGCGGCCACGTCTAAGGAGAGCCAGGCCGCCATGGCGGCTCTGCCCATAGACCCAGACGAACGCCCCTCCTCTGTCAGCCCCACCGTGAGCATCAAGGGGGCCTCGGACAACGCCGATCTGCGCCATACCCAGCAGTTGATTCTGGATCAGATCGAAGAAGCCCGTCACCGTACCGTAAGCCAGGAGGACGACCCCCTGCTGCGGCGCGAAACCGCAACGCCGTTCATCTGGCCTTTGCGCGCGCTGAGCTTCGTGCTCTACGGCGTGGTGCTCTTGGTCGTGGTGTACGCGGCGCGGCATATGGCGTTCACTTTGAACCGGCTGTTCGGCCACCAGCGCCATCCTTATCTGGACATTGAAACCGCGCAATGGCCCAAGGTCACAGTCTTCATCGCCGCGCACAACGAAGAGGCCGTGATTGCCGATGCGATGGAGGCGCTGCTTGAGTCCGACTATCCGCCTGGGCAAATGATCATCATGCCCGTCAACGACCGCTCCACGGACGGCACTCGCTCCATCATAGACCGCATCGCGGCGCGCAGACCGGACGCGATCAAGCCGTTTCACCGCACCCAGGGCAAACCCGGCAAAGCCGCGGCGCTGAAGGATGCGACGGCCTTGATCGACACCGAGATTTTCATCGTCTTCGACGCCGACTACCTGCCAAGCCGCGGCCTGCTCAAACAATTGATCGCGCCGTTCTTCGATCCGGAAGTCGGCGCCGTGATGGGGCGCGTGGTGCCCTTGAACCCGGGCGCCAACCTATTGACCCGCATGCTGGACATGGAACGCGCGGGCGGTTATCAGGTGGACCAGCAGGCCAGGATGAATATGAAGCTGGTGCCGCAGTACGGCGGCACGGTCGGCGGCATACGCGTCGCCGCGCTCAACAGCGTCGGCGGCTGGCACGACGACGTGCTGGCGGAAGACACCGATTTGACCTATCGCCTGCTTATCGGCGGCTGGCTCACGGTCTACACCAATCGCTCCGAGTGCTACGAGGAGGTGCCGGAGAGCTGGCCGGTTCGCATCCGGCAATTGATGCGCTGGACGCGCGGCCATAATCAGGCGCTGGCGCGGCATGTCGGCCGTCTGCTGAGCACCCGAGGAGTGCAGCGGCGGGAAAAACTGGACGGGCTCCTGCTGTTGGGCACTTACGCCATGTCTCCGCTGCTGCTGCTCGGCTGGGCCATCACCTTGGTGCTGTTCTTTTTCGACAGCATGCTGCCGTCCCCTGGCCTCCTGCTGATCCTGGCCCTGGTCTGCTACAGCGCGATGGGCAATTTCGCCGCCTTTTTCGAGATCGGCGCCGCCTGCTATCTGGACGGCAACGGCAAAAGGCTGCGTATTTTGCCTTTCGCCATTCTTGGCTTTTTGGTCAGTCTGGTCACCATTTCCCGCGCCACGCTGCAGCAGTCGCTGGTCGAGCCCTTCAAGAAAAACAGAACGCTGCATTGGGATAAAACCAAGCGGTATCGGAGACAGCCGGGATGATGGCCATACTTTACGTGCTTGGCGTGGCGCCGCTGATCGCGCTGCCGCTCTTGCCCGGTCTATTGGAGTTGCTGCGCAAGACCGACGCCTCCGCGCTGGGCATCAACCGGCTGCACACCGGCACCGCCGACGTCTTCGCCCGCAACTACCGGCAACGGCTGGAAACGCTGGACTTGGGCGAGCGGCGGCAGGACTGGAACGCTCGCCTGGAGGCCATCGGGCCGGAAAACCGCCCGGTCGTGGACGAGGAGGTCTTGGCCGCCGGCGAGTTGCGCATTCCGGCGCGCTTCAGTTTCCTGAAAGAAATCCATTGCGACGACAACGTCGTCACCGGTCCTGGCGTGATCCTGCGCAGCGTCTTGGCCGACGGCGATCTGAACCTGGGACGGAGCAGTTCGATTCTGCGTTGGGCCGGCGCCCGGAACGTCCGCATCGAGCCGGACAGCCTGTTGTTCGGGCGCACCGTGGCGGAGGACACCCTGGATATTTCGGGACCTGTCCGCTTCCAACGCCTCCAGGCGGCAACCATCCGCATGGGAGAAACCCCGCGCCATCAGTCCCCGGCCACGCCGCTGCGAGAGGTGGATATCGAAAGTTTGGAAACGCCCCACCCCTTTAACGCGGAAATGCGCCGTGCGGTAATGGACGGCGATTTCCTGCTGCCGGAAAACAGCTTGCTACGCGGACACTTGGTGGTGCGCGGCGGCTTGAGCATCGGCCCCGGCTGCCGGATCGAGGGCAGCGTCAAAGCCAGCGGACCCGTCCGCCTGGCCAGAGGAGTGGTCGTGGACGGCGCCGTTGTTTCCGATGACTCCATCATCTGCCGCGAGAACTGTCTCTTGCTGGGCCCGGTTGTTGCCGACCGGATTGTCGTCATTGGCGCCCACTCCGTATTGGGCGCGCCGGACTCGCCCAATACCGTTTCCTCGCGTTTGGTGCTGCTCACGCCGCCCCTGATCGCTCACGGCACTATCTGGGCTCGCATCCGCGGCAAGGTACGCGGCCGATGAAGCATCTATGTTTACTGCTGGCCTTGTGTTGCGGAACAAGTCAAGCCGCGGACAGCGCATTCAAGCTGCCTGGCTACCAGGACGAGGACGGCGCCATTCTGCTGCAAGCGCATGGACGCCATGTCGACCCCTATTTCGCCATGAAAGCCTTGCTGACGGCCGAGGAGCTGGGGCTGTCCATCGCTCCGGCCACGGACGCTTGGGTGGCGTGGCTGGCGCCCAGGCAGGAGCGCAACGGCAGCTTTCCCCGCTTCGAGCGCCAAACGGACGGTGCCTGGCACCGAACGGCCGACGCCGACGCCGACGACTCCACGCTGGCCATGTGGATTTCCCTGCTGAGCCGGCGGTATGGACAACAGGAGATGCCCCCGCCGCTTCAGGCATCGCTGGCGCGCGCCAGGCGGGCGCTGTGGCGGCTGAGGCAAACCCGCAGCGGCATTTATGACTATGCCGCGGGCGTCAAGCTGGGCTACCTGATGGACAACGTCGAAGTTTACGCCGCGCTGCGCGACGACTGCGCCAGAACAGGCGCCAGTTGCCGGAGGATGCGGCAGTTGGCCGCAGCGCTTCCCAAAGCGTTTTGGGAAACGAAAACCCGACGCTGGCGCGTAGCCAGCCGCGACCTTCCCCCTGTCGCCTTCTACCCGGAAGCCGCCGCGCAACTGTTCCCCAAAATGGAGGGCATGCCGGCGATGCCGGGGCAAGCCTCCTTCGACGCCTGGCTGCAGGGCGAAGGCCGGCCCTGGCTTGCTCAGGACAAGGCGCATCTGGACTTCCCATGGGGCGTGCTGGCCCTGGCCGCGTTAAGAGACGGCCGGGAGGACGCCGCGCGCGCCTGGTTGCAGAAGGCGGCGCCCGCGCGAGGAACGCCGCGCTGGAATGTGCTGGAGGAGGCGGTTTTTCAAGGATTAGAGCGCCGTCTGGCCACAACGGTGGAGCAAGAACAAAGGTTGGAAAAATGAATAAAATTCGATCATGCCCCCGCTGGGTGTGCATCATCCTGCTGCTGGGGCTAATACTGGCGGCAAGCGCGATCTGGCACAGCTTGCGCGCAAAACAAACGCCACCGCCTCAGGCCTTCATCGCCTTGCTGCTGCCGGACAAACCGGCCAGCGGCAAATACTCGCTGGCATGGCAAGACGCCGCCAGCGAAGGCGGCGTGGCGATGATGCAAATCACCGCCAGCCAACTGGTGGACATGGAGCCGGAGCAACGCGCCCGACTCCGCGGCATCATCTTGCCGGACACGATACACCGCTATGTCGATGCGGCGCTGACCGGAGTGCTGGAGGAGTACGTGCAGGCCGGCGGCGCTCTATGGATCAATTACGACGCCGCCAGCGAAAACGCCGGCGGCCGCTTTTTGGACAAACCGGCGCTCTCGCGCCTGGTGGGCGTGGATTATCTGCTGTACCGGGAGTTGGGCAAGCAGATGGTGCGCAGAGATTTGATGTTGATGCCGCCCTCCGCCGTTGCCGAGCTGGGCATCACGCCCGGCCGCTTCCAGCCCTATCCAGACGGCAAATCCGCCTTGCTGCAAGCCTCGACCTACGGTTACGACCAGGCGGCGTTCAGCTACCTGGCAACCCGCGGCAGCTTCCCGGGACGCGTGCTGGCTCAAGGACCGGACGGCACCTTGATTGCCGGCGTGCGCGCTTACGGCCGCGGCAAGGTCTTGTTCGTCAACCTGCCGGTCACTTTTCTCAAAATACGCACCGACGGTTTGTGGCTGCAATCCTACCTGCACTTCTTCAATAGCCAAGTTCTACATCTGCCCCAATTGGCCTCCGTGCCGGACGGCGTGGGCGGGCTGGTAATGAACTGGCACGTCGACGACGCCAACGCCATACCCTATCTGGACTTGCTCAAAAAACTGGGTTTTCTTGAGCAAGGCCCTTATTCCGTCCATTTCACCACCGGGCCGGACACCAATCAGCCCGGAGACCACCGAGGCATGGACCTCGCCCATAACCCGAAGGCTCAGGACTGGGTTCGTCGCTTGAGCGAGCGGGGTTACGAAATCGGCGCGCACGGCGGCTGGGCGCACAACTACTTCGCCTTCAACATCAATGAGCATAACGGCAAACGATGGGAACCCTATCTCGCCAACAACAAGAAAGATCTTGAAAAGCTCACCCAACAACCTCTCACCGAGTATTCCGCGCCCAACGGCCACCATCCGGACTGGGTAACCGCTTGGCTGCGCCAACATGGCGTGCTGGCTTATTACTACGTGGGCGACCTGTCCATGGGGCCCACTCGAGCCTATATCGATCCGGCCAACATGCATGGCCGGCCCTGGGCCTTCCCGGTATCGGCCAACGGCGGCATCGCCTCCTTCGAAGAAGCCGTGCGCAATAAACTGCCCAGCGCCCAGATGACGCTTTGGCTGCAGGACATGACACGCTTCGCGGTACAACAGCGTGTGGCGCGCCTGGTTTATTTTCACCCTCCGGGTGTCTATTTCTATCAGCAAACCGTCCGCGAATGGCTGGCCCAAACCCGGACTTTGGGCAAACAGGGCGTGTTTCATTGGTACACGATGACCGAGCTGTCCCGTTTCCTGTCCCAACGAGAACTGACCCAATGGCAAGCCGCGCCGGCGGAAGGCCGGGACGCGTCCTGGATCAGCGTAAGCGCGCACAACCCAAAGACCTTGGCGCGGCAAAGCTGGCTGCTGCCCAAAACCCCAACGCCGCCCGTGCTGCGGTCCGGCCAGGCCGATATCGAAGCGCTGCCGGACGCTTGGCGAGTCACCGCCCGAGCCGGACAGGACCTTAGATTTGAATACGTGCAAACAGCGAGCAACACTTTGGAGAGCCGCCATGCTCAGTAAACGACTAGCGCAAATCTGCCTTTGGGCACTGTGTCTTACCGGCCAAGCGCACGCCGACGAGATGGCGGCCCCTGATGCGCCGGAAACGGCGCCCGCTCCCGCAGATGTCGGGACAGAGTCCCCGCCGTCAGCGCCGGAGCCGTACTCATGGGCGCGCAGCATCGAGATCGGCGCGCAACACTCCCGTCTCACCGGAAACAACCCTGCCTGGGATGGCGTTTATCTGTCCGGCGTCTGGCAAACCGACGCCGGCAACGTCTTCGATTGGACCGCAGAGCAGGACAGCCGCTTTGGCGAACGGGGCATGGCCTTGAACGGCGGCTGGAACCACGACATCAACCCGGACTGGTACGGCAGGCTGGAGTTGGGGCGCAGCAGCAGCGGCACCTTCTGGCCCGGCACCCACTACGGCGCGGCCATCAACCGGAAATGGCTGCCCAACCGCAATCTGGTCACCACCTTCGGCCTGGCCTACAACGACAATCGCCAAGGCTATAGCGACCGCATTCTGACCTTGGGCATGGCCTATTATTTCGACGCGCCCTGGGTCGTGGAAGGCGGCGTGCACCGCACCTTGAGCAACCCCGGCAGCGTAAGCTCCATGCAGGGTTACGGCGCGGTGACTTATGGGCGCGACCGCTGGCGCCTGATCACCCTGGCCGTCAACGCTGGCGGCGAGGGTTATATGCCAATCGGGGTCAATCAGCCCAAGCAGAGCTTCGACAGCCAGCTCTATCAACTGAGCTGGAGGGAGTGGATAGGCACGCATTGGGGCATCCATGCCGCCGTTGAACGCTACCACAGCCCCTACTACGAGCGTACCGGCATCACTACCGCCGTGTTCTGGAACCTGCCATGAGCCTTCAAGAACGTCTGAAACATTTCAAGGCGCTGCGCCACACCGGCCATGGGGGCGAACTCATCTCCCTGCACCGGGCCATGCGCACAGAATCCTTCCAACGTCTTCGCTGGCTGGAGATCCTCGGCATTCCGCTGCTGTTCAACCTGTTGCTGCTCGCCCTCCTGCCGCAAACGCTTGCGCTATGGCGGCTCGTCACGCAATGGAGCATAGAGGTTACCGGCGTGCCGGCCCAGCTCTCCAGCCTGGAGATACTGAACGGGCAAATACCGGGCTTATTGTTGCCGTGGCTGGATCTGCCGGCCTCGGTGCCCTCGTTCTGGCAATGGTGGGGCAACGGTCTCGCCGGCCTGCTGCTGCTGTTGCTGTCGTTTTTGATCAGCCCGGAAAACATGCCGATGCGCTACTTGCTGCGCTTGTTCGTCATCATCCATGGCTGTTCCTGCGTTTACTTTGCCCTATTGCCGGCGGCCTTCAACCACTCCCTTCCCGAATATCACAGCTCCTGCCTGACATTTGTGCTCACCTTGCTGTTTTTGATGCCCTGGGTGCACGCGCTGACCTTTCACGTGCTGGAAAAACCGCTCTGGCACAAGTTTGCCCTCACCGGGGTCTCCCTGGCCTATTTGCTGCTTGAGGCTCCGTTGCATTACTTTGCCGCCGCCCTGGTGCTGCACTACGGCTCGCTGCTGTTCATGCCCCTGCTGTTCATACTGGGCAGCCTGATGATGGAGGTCATGATGATGATTGCGCTATACGCCTGGGCGATGAGTTGGGAGTAAGAACGGCAAATCCCCTGATGCGAAATATATCCGCGCCCTATCATTCAAACCGCGCGGCGCGTGTATCCTGTGGCGTGGATCACAATCAAGACAGGGAGGACGCATGGGTTTCAGCGCAGATGAAAAAAACAAGATGGTGGCTTTGAAAGGCGTGGGCGCCACCGTTGTGTCCAGACTGGAGCAAATCGGCTTTTCTTCCTTGGCGCAGTTGGCGGATCAGGACCCTGCCTTGCTGACGCGCCAGATCGCCGACATGATGGGTTCCAGCTGCTGGCACAACAGCCCGCAAGCCAGGGCCGCCATCCAGGCCGTTATCGATCTGGCCCGCGCGGAGCGCCGCCTGGCCGAGGCGACGGACCTGGACCCGGTTGCCTGATAGACGGGCGGCAGTTTGAGTCGACAACATGGCGGAGGTGGCATTGCCGCGGGTTGCGATATTAAAGAGAGGTATAAGACGGTGCTGGGCGGCAGGCCGGCCAAGCCGTTTTGATGAGGTGCTGCGAACAGCCCGATCATCCGGTATAGTCTTTTTATTCAAAGCCGAAGACGTGGCAAAGACTAGCGGAGTAAAAACCGGGTATAAAACCGGGTACAAAAAAACAAACATCAAAGCACACGTCAAGCAAATTCAAGGACTTAATCCAATCATGCTGTTGATGATCGACAACTACGACTCCTTCACCTACAACCTGGTGCAATACTTCGGCGAGCTGGGTCAAGAGGTCAAGGTGTACCGCAATGATGAAATTTCCTTGCAGCAAATCGAAGCGCTGCAGCCTAAATACCTGGTGATCTCGCCCGGCCCCTGCACGCCCAACGAGGCGGGTGTGTCCGTGCCGGCCATCCAGCACTTCGCCGGCAAGCTGCCCATCATGGGCGTGTGCCTGGGGCATCAGGGCATAGGCCAGGCTTTCGGCGGCCGCATCGTCCACGCCAAACAACTGATGCATGGCAAGGTATCGCCGGTTAAACACCGCGATATCGGCATGTTCCGCGGCCTGCCCAACCCAGTGACCTGCACTCGCTACCATTCGTTGGTGATCGAACGCGAGACGCTGCCGGACTGTCTGGACGTCACCGCCTGGACCGACGACGGAGAGATCATGGGCGTGCGCCATAAAACGCTGCCGATCGAGGGCGTGCAGTTCCACCCGGAATCCATCCTCACCGATCACGGCCACGCGATGCTGGACAACTTCCTGAAAGAGTTCGCCTGATGAAGAGGGTGTTAATGCTGAGCGCCGCCCTGGCGCTGTCCAGCGCGGCGCAGGCCGGCGCGCTGGACGACTGCATGCGAACCGAAGCGCAGACTCCGGCGGTATCCGTCTGCCTGCAACAGCGGCTGAGCAAAGCCGAAGCCGAACTGACTCAAAGTGAAAACCGCGCCTCCGCCGCGATGCGCGAGCTAGACCATATCACCGGCAACCGCTACCGCGCCCGGCTGGCGCTCAGCCAATCCAAGCGCGCCTTCAAGACCTATCTGGACAAGCAATGCCGCTGGGTGGCGAGCAGCTACGCCAGCGGCAACGGTGCGGACCAGGCGCAAGCCGCCTGCCGCGCCGACCTGATCGAGCAGCGCCTCTCCCAGCTGGCGGCGCACGCCGGCCATTGAATCTCCGGACGGCGCGCCTCCACGCGGCGCCGCCCACGCAAGCAAAAGGACTTCCCGATGATTACCCCGCAGGCCGCGCTGAACCGGCTGATCGACGGCAACGAACTGTTTTATGACGAAATGCTGGACTTGATGCGCCAGATCATGCGCGGCGAACTGACGCCGGCGCAAACCGCGGCCATCCTGATCGGCCTGCGCGTCAAGGTGGAGTCGGTGCTGGAAATCGCCGCCGCCGCCACCGTGATGCGCGAGTTCGCCACCCCGGTGCCCATCAGCCAGCGCGACCACTTGGTAGACACCTGCGGCACCGGCGGGGACAAATCCCACACCTTCAATATCTCCACCACCTCCGCCTTCGTCGCCGCGGCGGCAGGCGCGCGCGTGGCCAAGCACGGCGGGCGTTCAGTCTCCTCCAGCTCCGGCAGCGCCGACGTACTGGAGTCGCTGGGTGTCAAACTGAGCTTGAGCGCCGAACAAGTGGGCCGTTGCGTCGACGAAATCGGCATCGGATTCATGTTCGCGCCCAACCATCACACTGCGATGCGCCATGTGGCGCCCATCCGCAAAGAGCTGGGCGCCCGCACCATCTTCAACATCCTTGGGCCGCTGACCAATCCGGCCGACGCCGAGAATCAGTTGATGGGCGTGTTCCACCCGGACTTGGTGGGCATCCAGGCTCGGGTGCTGAAACAATTGGGCAGCCGCCACGCGCTGATCGTGCACGGCCTGGACGGCCTGGACGAGCTGACCTTGTCCGGCCCCAGCATGGTGGCTGAACTAAAGAACGGGCAGATCGAGGAATACCAGCTGGATCCGCGTGAACTGGGCCTGGATTTCGCCGAACTCAAGCAACTGCGGGCAGACACCGCAGCCGCCTCTCGCGACATCCTGCTGGCGGTGCTGGACGGCGAAACCGGCCCCGCGCGCGACATTGTCTGCCTCAATGCCGCCGCCGCCATCTACACGGCCGACGTTTCCCCTACCCTGGCCGACGGTGTTACCATGGCGCGCGAAGCGCTCGACTCCGGACAAGCCCGCGCCAAGCTGGACCAATTGATCAGCCTGAGCGCCGCGCTGGCCGCCTGAGCCCCCGATTTCCGACGCGGAGCGCTGTCGCTCCGCGCCCATCCTTCATTTCGATTGCATAAGAACGCCATGAGCAAATTGTCCAAAGATATCTTCAAGGCCTATGACATCCGCGGCATCGTCGGCAAGACCCTGACCAACGACGTAGCCCGCCAGATCGGCCAGGCCATCGGTTCCGAAGCCAAGGCCCGCAAAGTGAAAACCATCGTGGTAGGCCGCGACGGCCGCCTGTCCGGCCCGGACCTGTGCCAAGCGCTGGCCGAAGGCATCCAGGCCGCCGGCGTCGACGTGATCGACGTCGGCCGCGTCGCCACCCCAATGCTGTACTTCGCCGCCCATGAGTTGGGCTCGGTGTCCGGCGTGATGGTCACCGGCAGCCACAACCCGCCGGACTACAACGGCTTCAAGATGATGCTGGCCGGCAACACCCTGGCTGGCGACGACATCCAAAAGCTGTACCAGCGCATCGTCGACGGCGATCTCGCCAGCGGCGAAGGCGCTTACGGCACCCACGACATCGCCGAAGCCTATCTGGACCGCATCACCTCCGACATCAAGCTGGAACGCCCGCTCAACATCGTGGTGGACTGCGGCAACGGCGTGCCCGGCGCTTTCGCCCCGGTGCTGTTCCGCCGCCTGGGCTGCCGTGTGCGCGAACTGTTTTGCGATGTGGACGGGAACTTCCCCAATCACCACCCGGATCCGGCCAAGCCGGAAAACCTGCAGGACGTGATCGACGCGCTGCAGAAAACCGACGCTGAAATCGGCCTGGCCTTCGACGGCGACGGCGACCGCCTGGGCGTGGTGACCAAGGACGGCACCATCATCTGGCCGGATCGTCAGTTGATGCTGTTCGCCGCCGATGTGCTGGAGCGCAACCCCAAGGCCAAGATCATCTACGACGTGAAGTCCACCCGCCTGCTCAAGCCGTGGATCAAGCAAAACGGCGGCGTGCCGGTGATGGCGCGCACCGGCCACAGCTTCATTAAAGCCAAGATCAAGGAAACCGGCGCCTTGCTGGCCGGCGAGATGAGCGGCCACGTATTCTTCAAGGAACGCTGGTACGGCTTTGACGACGGCATGTACGCCGGCGCCCGCCTGCTGGAAGTGCTGTCCCGCGTGGAAAACCCAAGCGAGCTGCTCAATGCGCTGCCCAATGCGGTGTCCACGCCGGAACTGAACCTGAAGATGGCCAAGGAAGGCGAAAACCACGCCTTGATCGCCAAGCTGCAGGCTTCCGCCCGCTTCGACGGCGCAGAGGAGGTCAACACCCTGGACGGCCTACGCGTGGAGTATAAGGACGGCTTCGGCCTGGCGCGCGCCTCCAACACCACGCCGGTGATCGTTCTGCGCTTCGAGGCCGACAACGACGCGGCGCTGGAGCGCATCAAGGGCGACTTCCGCCGTGTGCTGGGCACCGCCACCGACGCCAAGCTGCCGTTCTGACGCCCGCCGTTCAAAGGCATTGCCCGCGCTCCACGCGAGCGCGAACCAACACCGCCGGGGACATGGCCGCAGCCATGTCCCTGTTGTATTGAAAGGAAAACCATGTACGCCCAGGCTGCATCCAGCTTCAACACCTTGCGCGACCTGCTGCGCTTCGCCGTGTCGCGTTTCAACGACGCCGGTCTGTTCTACGGCCACGGCACTCAGAACGCCTACGACGAAGCCGCCTACCTGACGCTGTCCGCGCTAAAGCTGCCGATGGATCAGCTCGAGCCCTTCCTCGACGCCAAGCTGCTGCCCACCGAGGTCCAGGACGTGGTCGACATGATCGAGCGCCGCGCCGAGCAGCGCGTGCCGGTGGCCTATCTGACCCACGAAGCCTGGCAAGGCGATTTCAACTTCTACGTGGATGAGCGCGTGCTGGTGCCGCGCTCCTTCATCTACGAGCTGCTGGGCGAGCCGCTGCAACCGTGGATCGAACACCCGGAACTGGTCCAGCGCGCGCTGGACCTGTGCACCGGCTCCGGCTGCCTGGCCATCCAACTGGCGCACCACTATCCGGACGCGGAAATCGACGCGGTGGATATTTCCCTGGACGCGCTGGAAGTGGCGGCCATCAATGTGCAGAACTATGGCCTGGACGAGCGCGTGCAGCTGATCCACACCGATATGTTCGAGGGCCTAGAGGAAAAGTACGACCTGATCATCTCCAACCCGCCCTACGTCGACGCCGAATCGGTGGACGCGCTGCCACCGGAATATCTGCACGAGCCGGAACTGGCTTTGGGCTCTGGCGAAGACGGTCTGGATGCCACCCGCGAAATCCTGCGCCGCGCGCCGGACTTCCTGAACGACAAGGGCGTGCTGCTGGTGGAGATCGGCCATAACCGCGACATGCTGGAAGAATGCTTCCCCACCTTGCCTTTCATGTGGATGGAAACCGAGAGCGGCGACGGCTTCGTATTCCTGATCACCCGCGAGGATCTGGTGGCCGGCCTGGCCGCTGACACTCAGTAAAGCCTGTTCAAAGTCCACTGCGTTTCAGCGCATAGTGGATGAGCGCATGTAAACGCCAAGCTTCGCCAAACGAAAAACCGGCGGCCCCCTTGCGGGGGTCGCCGGTTTTTTGCGACCGCTAGCCTTTGGACTGAGCCGCTCCCGGATGCAGTTCGCGCCAGATTTGCTCCGCGCGTTCCGTCGCCGCCGCTTTCTGCCCGGCGTTCAACTGCCGGTAGTCCTTGGTGGTCAGGAACCAGTCCGCGCTCAACGCGTCTCCGGCCCGCCGCGCCACCAGGTTCCAGGCCGCGGCCTCCAAGGGCTGCCGCTCCAGCAGATAGCTCTCGGAGATCATCGCCGCCGCATGACGGTTGCCCAAGCGGTACGCCTGCTGCAAAGCGGCGCGCGCCTCCTCGCGGTAACGCATTTCGGGCTCAAAGTCCGGCCGCCGCGGCTTGCCGTCCAGCTCGAACAAATAGCGCTCAGCCAGGTGAGTCAAGGCCTGGACATTGCCCGCGGCCGCCAGCTTGCGCAGCTCGGCCAGCGGCATCCGGTAGAAGCGCTCGTCGATGGCGTAGCCCAGCTGGCGCAAAGCCTGTTTGCGCTGGCGTTCGGCCGGGCTCTCCGGCAAGGGCTCCGCCGGAGCGGCGGCCGGAGCCGGCCCGTCGCCCACCGTGAAGCTCAGCCCTTGGTAAGCCCGCGCCGGCGCTTCCCCCTTGTCCGGCTGAGCGGTTGTCCCCGCCGCCCCGGCGACCAAAGCCGCCGGGGCCGGAGCGCTCAGGCCCAAGCGCGCGCGAACCGGCTCAGGCAGGCTGACCCAGGCCAGGCCCAGTAGAGCCAGCCCGCCGGCCAGCCCCCACGCTCGCTTGCCCATCGTCGATTAGATCGAGTTCAGGCAAGCGTTGAGGCCATTGGCGTGGCCGTAGCGCGAATAGTAGTCGCGCTGAGACGGTGTGCCATGTTCGCCGTAATCGGCTGCGTTGCGCGCCGAAGCCACCGCGTTCTCGATAAAGCTCGGATAACGCAGATTGGTTTCGGCGTACTTGGCGAACGTCCCTCCCACGCAATCGGCCTGCAACTCCTGCATCGGCGCCTGGCGGTAGATATTGTGGGTGAACTGGATGGAATGGCCCCATTCATGCGCCAGGATGAACTTGGCCACGTAATTGCCATAGCTGTTTTCCTGCTGCTGCAGGAAGCCGGTGCCCACGCTGATGGTGTAAGGCCCGCATGCCATCGCACTCAGCTGAGACTCGCGGCAAGCGTACTGGTTGACGTAGACCGTCGGCCGCGCGTAGCCGCCAAGAAAACCGCGAATCTCGTTGGCGCTGGACTGGATGTAACTGTTGTTCACCTGAGCGGCCGCAACCTGGACGGATGCGCCGGCCAATACAGAAACCCCAATCAAACCGGCTTGGATCAGACTTCTCATGACTAACTCTCCTTATGTTGTTCACAACGGAGATTTAGTTATGGTAAATGATTTGGTATTTACAAAATTATTTTGCAATTCCATATGCATAAATAAGCAGTGAAAAATTACCTTGTCACGACTAACGGCATATGAAAAAGTGATGGGTTGCTTAAAAGCAAGCCATCACTTTCAAAATAAGGCGCCAACTCCCATCCCAGCCGCTCAGGCCATCCCCTCGAAACCGTAATTGCGCAACAACATGAACGCGGTGAACAGCATCACCAGGCCGATGACGCAGTCCAGCACCCGCCAGCTTTGCGGACGCTGAAACAGGGGTGCCAGTTTACCGGCGAAGCAGCCGATCGCGCCGAACCACAGCACGGAGGCGCTGAGGCTGCCCAACAGAAAGGATGGCGCGGCACTCTCTCCATAAATGGCGGACACGCCGCCGATCAGCACCACGGTGTCCAGCCAGGTATAGGGATTGAGCAAAGTCACCGCCAGCACGGTGCGAATGGCGCGCTTGCGATCTTTCTCCACGCCGCCCGCCAGCGACATCGCCCCAGGCGTCAAGGCGGAACGAAAGGCTTTATAGCCCAGCCACAGGATGAAGCCCGCGCCCAGCCAGGTCACCGTGACAATGAAGCCGGGAATCGCATTGAGCAGTTTGCCCACGCCCATTACCCCGCAGGCGATCAGAAACACGTCCGCGACAATGCAGATCGCCACAATGGGCAGGATGTGGCTGCGGCCTATGCCCTGCCGCAATACGAAGGCATTCTGCGGCCCAATGCCGACAATCTGCCCGATGGATAGCCCAAGGGCAGACAGATAAACGCTAAAATTGAACAAAAGCCGCTCCCGGAAATTTTCAACACAGACTAAAGGAGCGGCATAACAAAGTAAAACTAATAAAAATTATTATATATAAGTGGAATTAATACTTGCTCGCCGCTCCCAATCCGCCATCCACTCCGGTAACTGCTTAGGGTCCACCGGCGGCGAAATCTCGTAGCCCTGCCCGTCCAGGCAACCTATTTCCAGCAGACGGTCCCAGATCGCCCGGCTTTCCACCCCCTCCACCACCAATTTGCGGCCAGTGTAGTGGGCAAAGGACACCATGCTGCGGATGATGGCCTCGTTACCCGGCGTATCCAGCAGCAGCCGGACAAAGCGCTGGTCTATCTTGATGGTGTCGAAGGGCAGTTGCTGCAAATGCACCAGCGAGGATGCCCCGGTACCGAAATCGTCCAAGGCGATGGACAGGCCGAGATCGCGGCAATGCTCCAACTTGGCGGTGATCTGCTCCGCCTCCTGCTGGGTCACGCTCTCCAGCACTTCCAGCTCCAGGTAGCCGGCCGGCAGCGGATAAGCCTGCAACAAAGCCTGGATGCCAGGCACAAAGCCCTCGTGCTTCAAAGTGATGGCGGAAAGATTGACGCTGACCGGAATGTGACGGCCGTCCGCCAGCCATTCGCCTGACTGACGCAGCGCCTCGCGCAGCACCCACCAATCCAGTTCCCGCATCAAGTCGGTGTTCTCTATCGCGGGGAAGAAGGCCCCCGGCATTTCCAAGCGGCCATCACGGCGCCAGCGCACCAGCGCCTCCACGCCTTCGATGCGGTTGTTGCGCAGATTGATCTTGGGCTGATAAAACAGCGCCAGTTCATCGCGGGCGATGGCCTGCGCGAAAGCGTTGCGCACCGCGTGCATGTGCTGGATCTCTTCGTCCATGGTCACATGGTAATAACGACAATGGCCGCCGCCCGCCTCCTTGGCCCGGCTCAACGCCAGCTCGCCGCGCCGCAGCAGCGCGGAGGCGTCGCTGCGGTCGCTCACCGGCTCCACCACAATACCCATGCTGCATCGGGTGTGAATCACCACGCCCATGCAGTCCACCGGCTGCTGCAGGCTGCCCATCAGGCTGTCCACCAGTTGGTCCAAGCGCTCGTGACGGTCGCTGCAAGCGACGAAGCGCGAAGCGCCCACCCGGCCGACGTAGCCGTAGGGATAGATGCAGCGCCGCAACCTATTGGCCACCTCGCACAACACCGCGTCGCCGCCCTCGTGGCCCAGGCGGGCGTTGATTTCGTGAAAACCTTCGATGGACAGCACCAGCACCGCCAATTGCGCGTTAGCGCGGCGGATCTGCAACTGCTTGTTGATGTGCTCTTTCATCAGGTGACGGTTGGGCAGGCCGGTCAACGGATCGTGAAAAGACAGGAAAGCCAATTCGGATTCGGCGCGATGGCTGCGCTCCAGCGCGTCCTGGCGCTCCAGCGCGCGGCTGATCTCCCTCGCCATGGTGTCCACCAAGGCCACCTTGGTATCGTCGAAAAAGCCCGGCAACCCGGAATACAGCGATAAAGTGCCGATCACCTGCTCGCGCAAGGTCAACGGCGCCACCAGCGCGCTGCGCACATTCCGGGCGTTGAGCACGCGCATCCACGGCTGCATCGACGGATCTTCGCCGCAATCGTTGACCACCTGCACCGCCAGGCCGCGGATGGCCCGACCACTGGGCCCGCGGCCATGCAGGCTTTCGGAATGCGCAGAGACTTGCAGCCAGGGGATGAAGGCTTCGGCGTGAGCGCCGGCCATCGCGGCGGGACGCACGCTTTGCGATTCGGCGTCCAGCAGGCCAACCCAGGCATGGGAGAAATCGCCCTCGCGGACGCAAACGTCGCAAATCGCCTGAAACAGCTCGCGACGCTCGGAACAGCGCACCAGGGCCATGCTGACGCCGCTGAGAGTGGCGTACAAACCGGACATGGTCTGCAAATGGCGGTGCTTGCTGTCCACCGCTTCCTGCAAGGACTGCTGGTGGCCGTGCAACTGCAGCATCTGGTCCAGCAAAATGCGCTTGCGCAGCAGCCTAGACAGCGCGGCGAGCTCGTCCAGATCCAGCCCGGCCTCGGCCAGCCGCGCCAGGAAATGGGCCTGACAGCGCTCGTAAGCGCCCACCACCCACATCAGCCCCACGCCCAGCTGGCGCATCAAGCGCCCCTGCTCCACCACGCGCCAGGCGGCGCGGCCGCTCACCGGACGGGTCAGCATCCGCTCGCAATACTGCAACAAGGCGTCCACCAGGGAGTCGATGCCGCCCGGCAGGCGCTCGCTCAGCAGCGCCAGCGTGTCCGGGCATTTCAACGCGTACCAGTAAAACTCCTTGCCCAAAGCCTCCTTGCGCGACAACAAGAGCGGAGCATGGACGGTAAGCTTCGCCATATGATCCGCCCGAACCCCGATAAAACGGCACATGCCATCCAATAGTGCCTTATTATCTGCTTGCATCTTCAACATGCCTGTCATTGGCCATGAGCCGCCGGCGCCAGCCGATCAGAACCGTCGCCGCCAGCCGCTCTAATTATTTTTATGCCGCCACCGCGTGCAGGCAAACCTTTGCACCGTCCGTGTTCGGACGAAGCAGCACAACATGCCATAGGTGGCGGCGATAAGGCAAGAAACACCGTGGAATTATCACGGCGAGGACGTCAATACATGCTTGATCCTAAACAACTGGAAACCTTATCGGCCGTAGCCGAAACCGGGGGCTTCGACAAGGCGGCCAAAAAGCTGTTCCTGACCCAGTCCGCCATTTCCCAACGCATCCGTCAGTTGGAAGAACAGCTGGGCCAGCCGGTGCTGACCCGAACCATTCCGGCCGAGCCCACCGAGGCCGGCCGCCAGCTGCTGCAATACTTCCGCCAGATCAGCCTGATGGAAAACCATTTGATGAACACCCTGTTGCCCAGCGGTCCGCGGCAGGAGTTCACCACTCTCGCCATCGCCGTTAACGCGGACAGCCTGGCCACCTGGTTTTTGCCGGCGGTGCGGCCGGTGCTGGACAGCCAGCCAGTGCTGCTGGACATCATGGTGGATGATCAGGACTATACCCACGAGTTGATGCGCGCCGGCCATGTGGTCGGCTGCGTCAGCACCCGGCCGCAGCCGATTCAGGGCGGGGACAGTTTGTTCCTCGGCCACATGCGCTATCTTTGCGTCTCCACCCGCGATTTCGCCCGCCGCTATTTCCCGGACGGCGTCACCGAGTCCGGACTGGCCGCCGCGCCCACCATTCTGTACAGCCGCAAGGACGATGTGCATCGAGAGTTTCTCTTGCACACCGTGTCCTATCACGGCGGCTTTCCCTATCTGACCGTGCCCACGCCGCAGGGCTTCGTCGAGATCACCCGCCAGGGCCTGGCTTACAGCCTGCTGCCCGAGCTGATGCTGGACGACGACATCGCCGCCGGCCGGCTGATTGATCTGTTTCCGCAACAGCATCTGGACATTCCCTTGTATTGGCACCACTGGAGGGTGGAGTCGGAATTGTCTCAGGCGCTGGCCGACGCGATGGCGCGGCATTGCCAAGCGCACCTGCGCCAATGATCAGTCGAGGCCGCTTGCGCCAGGCCGGATATTGACAGCCCGGCCGCGCCCGGCGCAACATGCCACGCCAATAGCAACGGAGGCAATATGACCGGCAACGCACCCAACAACGAGCAATGGGCCGAGTTGGAAATGGCCGCCCGCCTGGCCGCTCGCCAGGCTTATGTCCCTTACAGCAAGTTCGCCGTCGGCGCCGCCATCCTGGACGGCGCCGGCAAGATCCATATCGGCTGCAACGTGGAGAACGCCTCTTACGGCCTGACCAATTGCGCCGAGCGCACCGCGGTCTACGCCGCGCGCGCCAACCACGGCATCCAGGATGTGCTGGCGGTCTGCATCTACACGCCCACCCCCACACCCACGCCGCCCTGCGGCGCCTGCCGTCAGGTGCTGAACGAGTTTGGCCCGGCCATGCGCGTGCGCGCCATCTGCGACGGCGAGGACCTGATAGACACCACGCTGGAAGTGCTGCTGCCGGGCGCCTTCGGGCCAAAGAACCTCAAAAACGCGAGTTAAAGCCCGCTCACGGCGCGCGCGGCGCCGGACTTACCTGGTAGCCGCGCTGCCGCAGCAGCTTGACCAGCCCCTGCGGTCCGGCCAGATGCAAGGCCCCCACCGCCACCAACAGCCGCCGTGAAGACGCCAGCTCATCAATGCGGCGCGCCATCGTCAGGTTGCGGCGGTCCAGCATCTCATGCTGAGTCCAGGCGCTGAGCCGCGGATAGCCCGGCAGCGCCACCATGGCCTGCAGGGCGTCCAGATCGCCGCGCTCCCAGGCGGCGATCAGCTCGCGATAGTAACGTTCCGCTTCAGGCTTGTCCTCCCAATCCGCGGTCTGGCGCACCCATTCGCGCAAGGCCGCCGCCGACATCTCAAACAGCATGCGCCCCTGCTCGCCCGTCGTCTCAAGCGCCAACACCGGGCGCAACTCCCGCCGCGCCATCTGCAGCAACATCGTCTCGCTGCCCTCCTGCGCCGCCTGACCCAGCCGCTGATAATCGTTCAGCGTCAACTGCATCAGCCACATCGCCGGGGCCAGGCTCTGCGCCTGCGCGCGCTCAACGCCGATCCGCCTCAACTGCGCCAGCAACAAGCGCCGGCTGTCCGGGCCCAACTGCCGCCACTGCCGGGCGGCGGCCCGCTGCGCCAGCGCCAGCACCTCGGTCGACGCGCCCGGCGCGTCCACATCCAGCTCCAATACCAAGGCCTCGCTCTGCGTCATCGCCTGTTTCAAGCCCCAGTCCGGCGCGTCGGAGCCGGGACGGCCCACATGCATGGTGCCGTACAGATAATGGGTGCGGCCTTGTTTGCTGAAGGTGAACAAAGGGCCGTAGGCCGGCTCCGCCGCGGCCAGCGCCGCCGACAAGAGGAAGCAGAGCGCCAAGCCGCCGCCCCACAGGAAATGCCATCGTTTCATGTCTGCCATCCGAATCAAAACCGCTCAAGGATACCAGTTCGACGCGCCGGCTCCTCCCGTTTTCAAGTCCTTCCCACGCATACCGACCGCCACTTGCAAGCGCTGCTTCAAATAAGTAGTTGCCCCGAGACAAAAACCATTCTTTAGGACAGTTCGAAGCCGTCGCGGTTTGCTAATCCGAATACACCGCCTCACCGCCAGCCTTAGCTCCTCCCGCCACGGCCGCGCCGGAGCGGCGTTCGCATCAAGGAGAACGACATGGCTCGCGTCCGCAAAGACATCTTGAAGATGAGCAACCCCTGGGACCCCACCGTGCTGTGGTACGCACGCGCAGTGGGGGAAATGCAGAAACGGCCGATCAAGGATCCCACCAGCTGGCGCTATCTGGCCGCCATTCACGGCTTCGACCCCCAGCTATGGCAGCAACACGGCTACCTGCAAGCCGGTGAAGCGCTGCCCAGTGCCGCCGACCAGAACACCTACTGGCGGCAATGCCAGCACCAGAGCTGGTACTTCATGCCCTGGCACCGCGGCTATCTGGCCGCCTTCGAAGCCATTGTGCTGGCGGAGATCATCAAGCTAGGCGGCCCCGCCGACTGGGCCTTGCCCTACTGGAACTACAGCGACAGCGCCAATGCCAAGGCGCGCGACCTGCCCACCTGTTTCCAGTCCAAGACCTTGCCGAATGGCAGCGCCAACCCGCTGTGGCTGGCCCAACGCTACGGCTGGAACAATCAACCCAATCACATCACGCTGCGCCCGGAAACCGTACAGCTCACCGCTTTGAAAGACGCGCAGTTCGTCGGCACTGCCAGCGGCATCCCGCCGGGCTACGGCGGGCCGCAAACACCGTTCTGGCACGGCGGCGGCAATAGCGGCGGGCTGGAAAACCTGCCGCACAACCCGGTGCACACCAATATCGGCGGCCGCAACGGCTTGATGTCGGACCCCGACCTGGCCGGCCTGGACCCGGTGTTCTGGATTCACCATTCCAATATCGACCGGCTATGGCAGGTATGGCTCAACCGCAACCCCGCCCACCAGAACCCCAGCAGCGACAATTGGCTGGAGGGCCCGGTCAACCGCAAGTTCGCGATGCCGCGCCCCAACGGCAGCGGTTACACCTTCGTCGCCAAGGATATGCTCAACACTCAGGCGCCCAATCTGAACTATGTCTACCAAGACGTTTCGGATCCTCTGGGCGGCGCCAGCCGTGTCGCGCAGCGCATGCAGACGCTGGCGGCCATCCATCCCGACATCGCGGCGGCAAGCACCATGGCGAACAATCCGAAAACCGAACTGCTGGGCGCCAACGCGGCGGCGATCAAACTGGGCAACAGCACTGTTCACGCGCAGATGCAACTGGACAACGACGCGAAGAATAAGGTGCTGAGCAGCTTCCAGGCCAGCCAGGCCGCCGCCAGCCAATTGAAGGCCCAGCCAGGCGCCGCGCCGCAAGAGCCGGACCGTGTTTTTCTCAGCCTGGAAAACATCCGCTGCAAAGTGGACGGCGGCACGTTCAACGTCTATGTCGGCCTGCCTCAGGGCGCCGACCCGGCGCAGCACCCTCAGAACCTGGCCGGCACCATAGCGTTGTTCGGCGCGCGCAAGGCCTCTTTGGCCGAGCACGGCGGCAACGGCGTCAGCCAGACGCTGGAAATCACCGACATCGTGGACCGCATGTGCCAAAACCAAACGCTGGACACGGCGCCGATGGGGGTGCAACTGGTACCGGTGTCCGACATAGAGGACGACGACGAGGTGACGATAGGCCGCATCAGCGTCTACCGCCACGGCCAGTAAGCGCTCATTCCCGGCCGCCCTCGCGGCCGGGCCTCCTCCTTCCGCCACAGGGGGCCTCATGCCCGTCAAAACCCTTGTCGCGGCGTTCAGGGACTTGCCCTGGCCGCTGTGCTGCGCCAGCGTCCTGGGCTGGCTCGGTCTGATCGGCCTGGAGCGGCAACTGGCCGCGCCCGGCTATTGCGGCGTCTGGACGCCCAGCCGCCCCGGAGGCGGCTGGGAGGCGGTGTTGAGCGCGCTGTGGTTGAATCCGCCGGCGCTGCTGCTGCCGTCCTGGTCGCTGATGCTGCTGGCGATGATGTCGCCGTTGCTGGCCGATCCTCTGCGGCTGCTGTGGCTGCGCAGCCTGGCGCGCAAGCGGGCGCAGACCTTGGCGCTGTTTCTCGGCGGCTATGCGCTGGTCTGGCTGGCGGCGGGGCTGCCGCTGCATCTGTTCGGTCTAGCGCTGCTGACTTTCAGCCCCTCGCCCTGGCTGGCTTTCGCCGTCGCCTGTGGCACGGCTTGGCTGTGGCAAGCGTCTCCGCCGCGCCGACATTGCCTTCAAGCCTGCCACCGCCAGCCCCAACTGCCCGCCTTCGGCTGGCCTGCGGCGGCGGCGGCCTTGCGCTACGGCCTGTCCAGCGGCGGCTGGTGCGTTGCCTCCTGCGGCGTATGGATGCTGCCGCCGCTGCTCGCGGGGCCAGGACACCTGCCGATGATGGCGACCGTCGGCCTTTGGCTGTTGCTGGAGCGACGCCGGCCGGACAGCGCTCCAACCACCCCGTTCATTCCAAAGCCATTACAGCCCGCAGGGCGTAAACGCCTGCCTGCGATCTGAACGCCGGCGCTAAATTCAACTCATAAGCCAACGGCCCGCATAAGCGGGCCGTCAGGGCGTAAAGCCGGCGCAGCCGGCTCAGAAACTTGAAAACCGGCTTTATCGGCGTTCGTCCAAAATGGCCTGCGCCACCGCCTCCGCCACCTTGATGCCGTCCACCCCGGCGGACAGAATCCCCCCGGCGTAGCCTGCGCCCTCGCCGGCCGGGTATAAGCCGCGCACGTTCAAGCTCTGGCAGTCATCTCCGCGGGTGATGCGCAGCGGCGAGCTGGTGCGGGTTTCCACCCCGGTCAGCACCGCGTCGTGCATATCGTAGCCGCGGATCTTCTTGCCGAACTCCGGCAGCGCTTCGCGCATCGCCTCGATGCAATAATCCGGCAAGGCCCCGGCCAGGTCCGTCCAATGCACGCCCGGCTGATAGGATGGCGGCACCGAGCCCACCTGAGTGGACGGCCGGCCAGCCAGAAAATCGCCCACCAGCTGCGCCGGGGCTTCGTAAGTGCCACCGCCCAGCACATAGGCGCGGCTCTCCAGTTCGCGCTGGAAGGCGATGCCGGCCAGCGGATCGCCCGGGTAGTCGTCCGGGCTGATGCTGACCACCAAACCGGAATTGGCATTTCGTTCGGCGCGCGAGTATTGGCTCATGCCATTGGTCACCACCCGGCCCTCTTCCGAGGTGGCGGCCACCACCTGACCGCCCGGACACATGCAGAAGCTGTACACCGCGCGGCCGTTGCTGGCGTGATGCACCAGTTTGTAATCCGCCGCGCCCAGGAGCGGATGCCCGGCGTATTTGCCCCAGCGCGCCTTGTCGATCAAGGTCTGCGGATGCTCGATGCGGAAGCCCACCGAGAACGGTTTGGCCTCCATGTACACGCCGTGACCGTGCAGCATCTCGAAGCTGTCGCGCGCGCTGTGGCCCAACGCCAGCACGATGTGATCGGCGCGGATCTGCTCGCCGCTGGCCAGGGTCAGGCCGCGCGCTACTTTGCGCCCGTCCGGGCCGTCTTCCATATGGATGTCGACGACACGCTGCTGGAAACGGATTTCGCCTCCCAGCGCCTCGATATCGGCGCGCATTTTTTCCACCATGCTCACCAAGCGGAAGGTGCCGATATGCGGCTTGGCCACGTAGAGGATTTCCTCCGGCGCGCCGGCTTTGACGAACTCGGTCAGGACTTTGCGGCCCAGATGACGCGGATCCTTGATCTGGCTGTACAGCTTGCCATCGGAAAAGGTGCCGGCTCCGCCTTCGCCGAACTGCACATTGGATTCGGGGTTCAACACGTTCTTGCGCCACAGGCCCCAGGTATCCTTGGTACGCTCGCGCACCTTCTTGCCGCGCTCCAGCACGATGGGCTTGAAGCCCATCTGCGCCAACAGCAGCGCGGCGAAGATGCCACAGGGCCCGAACCCCACCACTACCGGGCGGCGTTCCAGGTTTTCCGGCGCTTGTCCCACATAGTGGTATTGGGTGTCCGGCGTCGGCATCACATGCTTGTCGGACTTGAAGCGGGCCAGCAGGCGCGCTTCGTTGGCCACGTCGATGTCGACGATGTAGGCCAGGTTCATCATGCCCTTGCGCGCATCGTAACTGCGCTTGAAGACGATGACCTGGCGGATCTCCTGCTCCGGCACGCCCAGATAAGCCGCGATCGCGACGTTAAGTTCTTCCGGGGCGTGGTCCAGCGGCAGTTTCAATTCGGTAATGCGCAACATCTTGAATTCCAGTACGGGTTGGTGTCTATTCAACGAGGCGGTATTGTAGCTGCAAACCGCTCCCGTCCCTATCACCTAGACGCAAACTTCCCGTAAAAGCCTGTTCAGCATCTACTACGCTTCGTGAAGCGTTGCACGGCGACTACAAGCTCGAAATGTTCATTTACCTCTCTACCATTTCGCTTTTTCGCTTGTTTTCGCCTTGTCTCGCCCTGGCTCGCGAGACTTTGAACAGGCTCTAAAAATCCACGCTCCCTTCCGGCGCTATACCTGGAAACCGGCCACCGTCTGGCGCAGGCCGCCGGTCACCTCGTCCATGCTCTGGATGCCGCTGGACGCCTGGGTGGCGGCGGCGGCGTTGCCCGCGGCCACTTGGGCGATCTGCTCCACATGGCGGGCGATGTCCTGGCTGGCAATGCCTTGCTCCTGCAGGGCATGGGAAATATCGCGCACCACCTGCACCACTTGACCGGCGCTGCCCCGTATCTGCTGAATCATCTCTCCGCCCTGCTCGGCCAGCGCCAGCCCGGCGCGCACCCGCTCCACGGTCTGGCTCATATTGGCGCGCGACTGGTCGGAGCTGAGCTGGATCTCGTCTATCATTCCGGCGATCTCTTCCGTGGCCTGCGCGGTGCGTTCGGACAGCTTGCGCACCTCATCCGCCACCACCGCGAAGCCGCGGCCGGTTTCACCCGCGCGCGCCGCCTCGATGGCCGCGTTCAAGGCCAGGAGATTGGTCTGGTCCGCGATATCCTTGATCACCTGCATGATGCTGGAGATAGTGGCGGTCTTGTCCGCCAGCGCAGAAATCGCGCCGGCGGTCAGGTCCACCGTCTCGCTGATGCCCTTCATCTCCGCCACCGCCTTGGCGATCACCTCGCCCCCTTCATCCGACAAACTGCCGGACTGCTGCGATACCTGGCGCGCGTCCTGAGCGTATTGCGAGATGTGATTGATGCTGACTGTCAGCTCTTCGATCGAAGCCGCCATCGAGGTGGCGCTTTCGCTTTGCTGCTGGGAGTTGTCCGCCACCGCCTGCGCGCCGGACACCACCTCCTCGCTCAAACGCCCCAGCTCACCGGCGCTGGCCACGATGTCCGCCACCATCTGCCGCAAAGCCTGCTGCATATGAGCGATATTAGCCATCAAACTGTCCTTGTCGCCCGCCCGGACCGGCACGGGCACATCCAGCCGTCCGCCGGCAATTTCTCGCACCACGGCCGCGGTCTGCGCCGGTTCCGCGCCCAGCTGCCGCGTCACGCTGCGGAACAGCCACCAGCCCAAACCGCCACACACCGCGGCGATCAACAGCACCTGGACCGCCACGCCCAGCAGTTGCACGCGCAAAGCCGCCCATACGTCGTCCATATACAAGCCGGTGCCCACCACCCAGCCCCAGCGCGGGCTGGACTGCAAATACGCCAGTTTGGGTTGCGGCTCCGCCGAGCCGGGTTTGTCCCAGACAAATTCCGCAAAGCCCTTGCCCTGCCCCTGACGCAGGGTCTGGTCGAACTTGTCGCCCAGGCTGCTGCCGCTGGAATCCTTGACCGCGTGCATGTCCTTGCCCACCAACTTGGGATTGACCCCGTGCGCCAGCCAGATCAGCCCCTTGTCCAAGGTGAAGAAATACTCCTTGCCGGCAAAACGCAACCGGGTCAACGCCAGCAGTGCCTGCCGCTGCGCCTCTGCCTCCGGCAAAACGCCGGCGGCTGCCTGCTCCTCGTAATTGGCCACCAGGCTCAAGGCGTTTTCCACCTGCCCGCGAATCAAATCCTGCCGATCGGCCATCATTTGCTGGTGCATGCTGCGCAGCACCAGGCCGCCCAGCAGACAAGTCAACGCAATCACGCTAAAAATCAATAACAACAAACGCTGCTTCAAGGAAAGGCCCGCTCGCATGGTGTCTCCAAAAATCGCCGACGATGCGGCAAACCGGGCGCAAGCTCGCCGCGCGGCCCGGTTTATCCGCCGTATTTATTAAGCAAACCCAAATAATACACTCGTCATTACTCTGCCGACCATATTTAATGCCATGCGCTTGATTTGCGTCAGTCGGAGATGGCATGGCCAGGAATATGGGGAGCATGGCTTTGCCGCGCCCATCAAATTTTGTTTTACAAATGTAATATCAACAAATAAAATATACACAGATGTAAAACATGGATGAACAGATGAAGCCGTTTCCCGCCACCCTCGCCCTTGCCGGCGCGCTCATGCTTAGCGCCTGCGCCCAAATGGACGCCGTCAAACCTGCATCTCAGCTTAAAACGCCGCCCGCATTGAACGCGCCCTGGGCCGGGATGCCCTCCGCAGACTGGTGGCGGCAATGGCGGGATCCTCAGCTGGAACAACTGATCCGCCTGGCCTTGCAAGACAATCCAGGCCTGCGCGCCGCCGAAGCACGGCTGCGTCAGGCCCAGGCGCTAAGCGAGGTCAGCGCCGCGGCCGCCCAACCGCAAATCAACGCGCAATGGCAAAGTACCCGGCAGTTGCATGCTGAAAAAAATCTTGTCCCGCCGGCGGGCCACGGCAATTACGACTGGCAAACCCGCGCCGCCGTCAATCTCAGTTACGATCTGGACGCGTGGGGACGGGAACGCCAAGCCTTGTCGGCGTCGCTGAGCGACGCGCAGATGGCCGCGGCCGACGCCCGACTGAGCGCGCTGAACCTGGAAACCGCGGTTATCCGCACTTATCTGCAACTAGCCGCGCAATACCAGCAAAAAGACTTGGCCGTAGCCGCGCTGCAACAACAGCAGGCGCTGCTGGATCTCAGCCTGCGCCGCAAAGCCGCCGGGCTGACCGCGCAACCGGAAGTGGAGCAGCAACGCGGCAAGCTGCCGGCCGCCCGCGCCCAGCTGGAACAGATCGACGAACGCATCGCCACCCTGGGCAACCAGCTGGCCGCGCTCAGCGGCCAAACGCCCGACACCCAAAACCGTCCACGACGCCCAACGCTGCGCCTGGATCAGCCGCTGGACCCGCTCGCCGCGGTGCCGGCCCAATTGCTGGGCCGCCGGCCGGACCTGAGCGCGCAACGCTGGCGAGTAGAGGCCGAGGCCGCGCGCATCAAGGTCGCGCGCGCTGCCTTCTACCCCAACATCAACATCAGCGCCTTCGTCGGCTATCAGGCAATAGGTTTTGCCGATCTATTGTCTCCTGCCGCTACTTTGCGTGGCTTCGCGCCGGCGATCAGCCTGCCGATATTCGAAGGCGGCCGCCTGCGCGGCCAATTGCGCGCCCAAACCGCCGCCTACGACCAGGCGGTGGAAAGCTACAACGCCGTCTTGATCAACGCCTTGAGCGAAACCGCCAGCGCCATCGTCCGCGCCCGCTCCGCGGACCAGCAGAGCCGGCAGGCCGATCAGGCGCTAGACGCCGCCAGCCGCGAGCGGGCACTGGCCGAGCAGGCTTACCGCGCCGGACTCAACGATCAGAGCGCGGTGCGACAGCTGCGGCTGAGCGAACTATCCGCCCGGCAAAAACGCGTGCAGGCCCAAGCCCAGCGCCTGGACAGCTACGCCGCGTTGATGGCCGCGCTGGGCGGCGGCATTGAACCCCAAACCCCCATCGCCGACGGAGAAGTCAAATGAGTCACTTCGAAGAAACCCGCAAGCGCCTGCTACGCGTCAAGACCAGGATTCCGGAGTTCCCGCTATCGCTGCTCACACTGACGCGGCTGAACTATCACGTGCAAAAGCGCATCCAGGACCTGACCAACGCCGCCCTGCGCAAACATGGGCTGACCGAAAGCAGCTACTTGGTGCTGGCGGTGCTCTACGGCTCCGAACAAGAAACGATGACGCCCGGCTCGCTGGCGGAAACCTGCTCGCAAAAACCGGCCAATATGACCCGCATCTGCAACGATCTGGAAAAGCAGGGCCTGATCCGTCGCGGCGGGCTCAGCGACGACCGCCGCGCGGTCACTGTCACCCTCAGCGAGGCCGGCCGCGATCGCATCCGCAAACTGCTGCCCGATGTATGGGGCAATCTGGGCAATACCTTCGACGGCTTCAGCGCCGAGGAGATGCAACAGCAAGAGCAGTTCTATCTGCGCCAGCTCGGCAATCTGAACCGTGCGGTATCCAATGATGACCACGGCTAGCCTCGCCGCCCGGCGTCGTTTGCTGGGCCGAGCGCTACGCAGCGCAGGTCAAGACTGGCTGCGCCTGGAGGGCGAGCGCTGGATCTTCATCCTCAAAACGCTGCTCGCCGGTTTCGCCGCCTTGTGGCTCGCCTTCCGCCTGGGCTTCGACTCGCCGGGCACCGCGCTGATCACCGTACTCATCGTCGGTTCGCCGCAAAGCGGCCTGGTACTGGAAAAAGGCTTTTACCGGTTGCTGGGCACCCTGGCCGGCTGCGCCGCGGCCTTGATTCTGGTCGGCATGCTGGCCTCGCAACCGATCTTGCTGCTGGCGGCGCTGTCGCTATGGATAGGACTGTGCGCCGGCTGCGCCACCTTGTATCGCAACTCGCGCTCCTACGGCTTCGTGCTGGCCGGCTATACCGCCTGCATCATCGCGCTGCCGGCCATAGGCCATCCTCTGACGGTGTTTGATCTGGCGGTGACCCGAGTCTCGGAAATCTCGCTGGGCCTGATATGCAGCGCAGTGGTCTACGACATCGTGTTTCCGCGCTACCAGGCCGAACAGGTGGTCAGCAATGTGCGCGGCCGCTATCTGCGATTCATTCTGCTGTGCCAAGACGCGCTGGCGCAAAAACTGCACGCCCGCGACCTGGAACAGGCCCAGCTCAAATTCGCCGCCGACATCGCCGCGCTGGAGGCCGGCCGCGCCACCGCTTTCTTCGAAGCCGGCAACGTGCGTTCGCGCAGCAACCAGCTGCACGCCTTCAACGCCACCTTCATGGCCGCGCTGACCACTTTTCACACGCTGCACCGGCAAATGGAGCGGCTGCGCCGCGACGCCGATTCGCCGCTGCCTGGCCTGCTGCTGCCCTTGTTCTCCGAAGTGGCCGTCGTGCTCAGCGGTCCCGACGGCCCTGCGCGCAACGCCTCGGAAGCCCGGGACACGGAGAAGCAGTTAGGGCGCCTCCGCGCCGGCTGGCCGCGCCGCATCGAGGCCGCGCGCGCTCACTTGCCAAGCGGCGAGCAAGCCGAGCACTGGCGCATAGACTTTGACACCGCCACCGAGCTTCTGACCCGCTTCATTGAGGAAATGCACGCCTTCGTCGGCGTCTACCACGGCTTCGCCAGCAAGACGCCGCAGCAAATCAGCTCGCTGGCGGCCTATGTGCCGGGCACCCCGTTGCCGGTGGCCGTAGCCGGCGGCGTGCGCGCGGCGCTGACCCTGGGCACCCTGTCCATCGCCTGGTACTGGCTGGCCTGGCCCAGCGCGCTGGAAGCCGTGCTGCTGGCTACCGTGCTCTGCGGCCTTGCCGCCTCCTCGCCGCGGCCGGTGCTGATGGTGAAACAGTTCCTGACCGGCTTCGCGCTGGGCACCCCGCTGGCCTATATCAGCTTGTTCTGGCTGCTGAGCCAGGGCAACGGCTTTCCAATGCTGATGCTGGGCCTGCTGCCCTTTCTGGCGCTGGGCAGCTATCTGAAATGCCTGCCCAAGTACGCCGGCGTCGGCGCCGGCATGACCATCGTGCTGGCCAATGCGATCAACCCGCAAAACCAGATGAATTACGACATCGTCGCCTTTCTCAACAACGGCATCGCCCGCATTCTGGGATTGGCGCTGGCGGCGGCCTTTTTCCAACTGGTGCTGCCCGAACACACCATGGGTTCGCCGCGTCACATCGCCGCCGCCTTGTGGCGGGAGGCGCGCCGCGCCTGCGACGCCAAGCTGCCGCACTTGAAGCAGCGCTACGAGAACCGTATCCGCGATCTGCTCAATCTGCTGAACACGCTAAGCCCGGCCCAAGCCGAACTCAAGCAGGCGATCACCGCGCAGGCCATCACCCTGTTGGAACTGGGCCTGGCGGTCATCAATCTGCGCACCCTGACCGCGGAATCGCCGTCGCCGCAGTTGCGCGCCGATCTGGAACATACCGTGGCGCAGCTGGCGCGTTATTTCGCCTCGCCGTCGCCGGAGCGGCTGCAACAGGCCATCGCCACCATGCGGGCGGCCGGTCCGGTTCTGCGCGCCCATCTGGCGCTGGCGGAGCCCGAACGCGCCGCGCGGATTCAACGCGCGCTGGCCGATCTGCACCTGATCCACACCTCATTGCTGGATGTGGCCGAAGCCGCCGCAAGCGCAGCGCAAGGAACTGACCATGACTCGTGAAATCGCCTTGTTCGGCATTCTGATTCCTACCCTGCTGCCCTTATTCCTGTTCAGCCTGCTGTGTCAGGCCGGACTGGACTGGCTGCTGGGCCGAGCCGGCGTCTACCGCCGGGTATGGCACCCGGCCTTGTTCCGCCTCAGCCTGCTGATCTGCGTGTTCAGCGGCCTGGCGCTATTGCTCTATTGAACGCGCCGCTCGCCCAGGCCTGGCCCGCAGGGCTTTGAACAAGCGCTGAAATCCTATTTCGGACAATCAAAATGCAAACCAACACCCTCATCCGCTATCTGACCACCTTGCTGCTGCTGGCGCTCGCCGTCTGGCTGGGCAAGGCGCTGTGGGACCACTACATGCACTCCCCATGGACCCGCGACGGCCGCGTGCGCGCCGACGTGATCACGCTCTCCGCCGACGTGGCCGGCCTGGTGACCCAGGTGGCCGTCAAGGACAATCAACCCGTCCATAAAGGCGACGTGCTCTTCGTCGTGGACCGCGCCCGCTACGCGGCGGCGTTGGCCCAGGCAGAAGCCGCGCTGGACGGCCAGCGCACCGAGAAAAACCGCCGCGGCAAGGAGGCGGCGCGACGCGACAGCCTGGACAGCGCCGTGGTTTCCGCCGAAAACCGCGAAACCGCGAGCTTCGCCGCCGCCGCCGCCGGCTCCCAATACCAGGCGGCGCTGGCCGCCCGCGATCTGGCCCGCCTGAATCTGGAGCGCACCGTGGTGCGCGCCCCGGCGGATGGCTACGTGACCAACCTCAATGTCCACGTCGGGGACTTCGCCGCCGTCGGCGCGCCCAAACTGGCGCTGATAGACCGTAATTCTTATCGCGTGGAAGGCTATTTCGAGGAAACCAAGCTGCCCTTGCTCAAGCCCGGCGCCAAGGTGGAGATCACCCTGCTCAGCGGCGGCCCGACATTGCGCGGCCACGTCGCCAGCATCGCCCGCGGCATCACCGACCGCGACGCGGGCACCGGCCGCGAACTTCTGGCCGACGTCAACCCCACCTTCAACTGGGTGCGGCTGGCGCAGCGAGTGCCGGTGCGCATTGAGCTGGACACGCTGCCGGCTGGACAGGTTCTGGTGGCGGGCACCACCTGCACCGTGGTAGTGCGTTGAGTTCGCGGCGGCGATGAAAAAAGGGGCCGTCGGCCCTTTTCATGTCCACGCTGAACAGACTCTTACAGCCTGTTCAAAGTCTCGCGAGCAAGAGCGAGACACGGCGAAAACGGCTGAGAAATCGGATGGTCGAGGGGTATATGAGCATTTTGAGCTTGTACTCACCGCACAACGCTTCACGAAGCGCAGCGGACTTTGAACCGGTTCTTACAGCCGCCGCGCTCGGAAAGTATCGCACTGCGCCATATCCCCGCTGTCGAAACCACGGCGGAACCAGCGCACGCGCTGCTCGCCGCTGCCGTGAGTGAAGGAGTCCGGCATCACCTCGCGGCCAGCCGAACGCTGCAAGGCGTCGTCGCCTATCCTGGCCGCGGCGTTCAGCGCCGCCTCCAGATCGCCCTGCTCCAGAATTTGCCTCGCCTGATCGGCGTGGCGTCCCCACACCCCTGCAAGGCAGTCCGCCTGCAGCTCCTGACGCACCGACAAAGCATTGGCGCGCCGCTCGTCGCTACGCGCCATCTCTTCGTCCACCTTGGCGGAAATGCCAAGCTGATGCTGGACATGATGTCCGACCTCATGCGCGATCACATAAGCTTGGGCAAACTCGCCTGGCGCGCCCAATTCGCGGCCCAGCATTTGGAAAAACGACAAGTCGATGTAGATTTTCTCATCCCCGGGACAGTAGAACGGACCGATGGCCGCGTCGCCTCGGCCGCAGGCCGTGGGTGTCGCCCCGCTGAACATCACCAGCTTGGGGGGCCGGTAACGCTGGCCCTGAGCTTCGAACAAGGGCTGCCACACATCCTCGGTATCGGCCAGCATCACGCGGATGAACTTGGCGTCGCGGTCGTCCGCCGCGCTCGCCCGAGCCGGCGCCTGTTGCTCGACCGCCGGCTCCATTTCGCTGATCAGATTGATCACCGTTATCGGATTAACATCGAAAACCAACCAGGCCACCAGGCCGATCAGGATGGCGCCAATGCCGATCACCCCGCCGCCGTTGCCGCCTTCGCCTCGGCGGTCTTCCACATTATCGCTTTCCCGGTTGCCATCCCAACGCATGCCTCGCCTCCCCTGGCTCAATCATCCTTCGCCCAGGCTTATCGCACGGGCCAAAAGAACATCGACATCAAAAAACGATGCATGGTACGCGTTTGAATTGAAACCCGCTAGCCGCCTTGGGCGAACGGGCTCAATGCTTTCATGCTTCGGCAATGCGCCTGAACAGGCTCTTAGAGCCTGTTCAAAGTCTCGCGAGCAAGAGCGAGACAAGGCGAAAACAACTGAGAAAGCGGAATGTACGAGGGGTACATGAGCATTTCGAAGACGTTTTCAACGCCGTATCGCTGAAGCGCAGCAGACTTTGAACAGGTTCTTACAGCAAACGCCAAACTCCCCACTGCACCGCCAGCGCGAACAAGGCGGCCAGCAGATCGTCCACCATCACGCCGAAACCGCCGCCCACGTGGCGGTCCAGCCAGCGGATAGGCCAGGGCTTGAGAATGTCGAAAAAGCGGAACAAGACAAAAGCCAGCAGCCAGGCCAAGGGCGTGGCCGGCGCGAAGGCCAGCACCAGCAGCATGGCGACGATCTCGTCCCAGACGATGCCGCCGTAGTCGTGCACGCCCAGCGCCCGGCCGCTGTAGCCGCAGATCCAGATCCCGGCGATGAACAGCGGCAGACACAACGCCGCCAGCGCCAGACCTTGCACGCCCAGCGCGTGCAGGACAAAAAACAAGGGATAGGCGGCCACCGTGCCCCAGGTCCCAGGCGCCTTGCGCGCCAGGCCGCTGCCGAAACCGAAAGCCAGGAAATGGGCGGGATGGCTCAGAACAAAGCGCCAGTTCGGCTGCAACTTCAGGGTTTCCGTCTCATTTGAAATGGTCATAGCCGGTGCTTTCCAGTTGAATGATGTTGCCGGCGCCGTCCAGCAGGCTGACGCCCTGGCCCGCCGCGATGCGGCCGATGCGGCTCAAGCGGCAGCCCGCCGTCTCGGCGCAGGCTTCGATCTGAGCCCGGCGCCCGGCCGGGGCGGTGAATGCCAGTTCGTAATCGTCGCCGCCCGCAGCCAGGCAATCCAGCCATTGCTCACGCGCGGCCTCCGCCAGCGGGTGCGACGGCAAGGCGTCCGCCCATACTTCCACCGCTGTCTGAGAAGCGGCGGCGATATGGCCGAGGTCCGACAGCAGGCCGTCGGACACATCGGCGGCGGCATGCGCCAGCGGCAGCAAAGCCAGGCCCAGGGCGATGCGCGGCTCCGGGTATTCCAGCTTGCGCCAGGCCGCCTCGCGCAAACCGTCCGGCAGCGGCGCGATCTTGCCCAGCCGGCTGCGTACCGCCATCGCCCCCAGCCCCAGCTCGCCACTAACCCAAACGTCGTCGCCCACGCGGGCGGCGGCGCGACGCAGCGCCTGGCCTCGCGGAGTCTCCCCCCCCACGGTGACCGACAGCGTCAGCGGCCCGCGCGTGGTATCGCCGCCGATCACATCGACCCCGTAACGCTCCGCCAAGGCGAAAAACCCCCGGGAGAAGCCGGCCGCCCAGGCCTCGTCCATCGCCGGCAGAGCCAGCGACAACACCACCCAGCGCGGCGCGGCGCCCATCGCCGCCATATCGGACAAATTCACCGCCAGCGTTTTATGACCCAGCGCCTCCGGCTCGACGTCGGCGAAGAAATGACGCCCTTCCACCAGCATGTCCACCGATACGTGCAGATCGCAACCCGGCGTCGGCCGCAGAATGGCGGCGTCGTCTCCAACGCCCAGGACCGCGCCGCCGGCCGGACGCGTGAAATAGCGGCGGATCAATTCAAATTCATTCATCACGATCTTTCTGCTCGGCCGATGCAAAAACACCCGCGGTCGCGGGTGTGTTCCAATCTGACGGCGCCGGCGACAAGGCCTCAGTTTTGGCGACGCGCCTTCTGCGACGCCACTTCGTCGGCGCGCACTTCGGCGGCCAGCTTGTCCAGCACGCCGTTGACGAATTTATGACCATCGGTGCCGCCGAAGGTCTTGGTGATTTCGATGGCTTCGTTGATGATCACCGGATACGGGGTTTCCGGATGCTGGGTCAGTTCCAGCGCGGCCATCAACAGCACGGCGCGTTCCACCGGGCTGACTTCGTCTTCGGCGCGCTCGTAGTAGCGGCCGATCTGGTTGGACAGCGTGCCGACGTCTCTGAGCACACCGTACAGGATTTCGCGGAACAGGGCCTCATCGGCCTTGGCGAAGTATTCATTCTCGCGCAGATGCTTTTCGATCAGGGAGGCCGGACGATCCGGGTTCAGCTCCCATTCGTAAATGCCTTGGATGGCAAATTCGCGGGCGCGGCGGCGAGCGGTTTTCATAGAGGTGTTCCTTGTAAAGAGCGGTGAGCCGGGCACGCCCGGCTCCGGTATCTTGGCGGGAGCCGATCAGCCGCGCAGGATGCGCTTCCGCAGATTCGCCATCTCCACCGCCACGGCAGCGGCCTCGCGGCCTTTGACTTCCATGCGCACTTCGGCCTGCTCGTCGGTTTCGGTGGTCAGAATCGCGTTGGCGATCGGGATGTCGAAGTCCAGGCCCACGCGGGTCACGCCCGCGCCGGATTCGTTCGACACCAGTTCGAAATGGTAGGTTTCGCCGCGGATCACCGCTCCCAGCGCCACCAGCGCGTCGAAGCGGCCGCTCTTGGCCATGGTTTGCAACACCAGCGGCGCTTCCAGCGCGCCCGGCACCGTGGCCAGGGTCACGTCCTCGGCGGCCACGCCCAGCCGGGCCAGCTCGCCCAGGCAGGCATCGCGCAAGCCTTCGCAAACCGGGGTGTTGAAACGCGACATCACAACGCCGATTTTCAGGCCCTTGCCCATCAGATCGGGTTCTATACGCTGGATAGCTTGAAGCATCTTGTTCCTCGCGGCGGAATCACTACGGAAAACCGGAGATTCTACCTCAATCCCCGGACCTTAGCCATTGCGCCGCCGCTCATTCCTCGTCCACGTGGAAGGCCCGCGGCTGGCAAAAGCCGGTCACTTCCAGGTCGAAGCCGGTCATGGACGACAAGCTCACCGGGGCGGTCATCAGCTTCATCTTGCCCACGCCCAGCGCCTTGAGCATTTGCGCGCCGATGCCGAAGGTTTTGCTGTCCCAACGCTGCTTCTGCTGCTCCAGGCCCAGCGCGCGCTGCGCCAAGTCCTCGCCGGTTTCATCGCGGTACAGCAATACCACGACGCCGTGGCCGGCTTCCTCTATCATTTCCAGCGCATTCGGCACTGTCCAGGAATGCTGGCTGCACAAGGGCGCCAATACGTCGATCACGGACAAGGGTTCGTGCACGCGCACCAGGGTTTCGCGCTGCGCCTCAATCTCGCCCTTGACCAGGGCCAAGTGAGTGGCGCGGGTGGTGATGTCGCGGAACACATGCAAGTCGAAGGCGCCGAACGGGGTGTCCACCGATCGTTGCCCCACCTTCTCCACCAGCGATTCAGTGCGGCTGCGGTATTGGATCAAGTCAGCGATGGTGCCCACTTTCAAGCCATGCTCGCGCGCGAACTCCACCAGTTCGGGCAGGCGGGCCATGGTGCCGTCGTCATTCATGATTTCGCAGATCACGCCGGCCGGCTCCAAACCCGCCAGCATCGCCAGATCGCAGCCGGCTTCGGTGTGGCCGGCACGGATCAGCACGCCGCCTTTTTGCGCTTTCAGCGGGAAGATGTGACCCGGCTGCACCAGGTCCGCCGGCTTGGCCAGCCGCGCCACCGCGGCTTGCACGGTGCGGGCTCGGTCCGCCGCGGAAATGCCGGTGGTCACGCCTTCGGCGGCCTCGATGGACACGGTGAAGTTGGTGCTGTACGGAGTGCCGTTATTGCTGACCATCAGCGGCAGGTTCAACTGCTGGCAACGCTCCTCCGTCAGGGTCAGACAGATCAGCCCCCGGCCGAACTTGGCCATGAAGTTGATCGCCTCCGGGGTGACGAACTCCGCCGCCATGACCAGGTCGCCTTCGTTCTCGCGGTCCTCGGCGTCCACCAACACCACCATCTTGCCGGCCTTGATGTCGGCGATAATGTCCTGAATCGGGGAAATAGTCATACCATCTTCCTTCGTAAGCACTTGTTTTTGGCGCGGGCCGCCGCCCGCCTGAATTCATTTTCAAAGCCTGTTCAAAGGCTCGCACTTGCTCGCGAGACTCTGAACAGGCTCTCAGCCAGGCAATAGGTCCAGGCTGACATAATCTCCATGGCGATGGATGTCGCCGTCGCGCAAGCGCAAGGGCTGGGCGAACAAAGGCCCGTCCATTGCCAGGGTGTGAAACTCGCCGGCCTCGGCGCAAGGATCCATGCCTTCCGCCAACATCCGGTCCACCCACTCGTGGCTCAGCTCCCGCCCCAACCACTCTTCGCCGGCCAGCCGGGTGTTCACCACCACGATGCGGGCGCGAAAGCCGGCATCGATGAATTCTCGCACCAAAGCGGCGCGCGCTTGCTGCCACAGCGGCAGCCACGCTTGCAGGCCGGCGGCGGCGCAAACCTTTTCTTCCCACTCGCGGTGAGCGTCCAGATCGATGTCGCCGAACACTGCGGCCTCGCAACCGTCGGCGCGGGCCTCTACCAACCGGGCGATGAACTCGGCCTCATAGCCGTCCCAACTTGCGCGCCCCACTCGCAAGGGCAAACCCAGCGCCGCCGCCTGCAGCTCCAGCACCTCCGGGCGCAAGCCGTGCGAGCGCGAACGCTCGCCGCGCTCGTCCGCCATCGTCAGCAAGGCTTGCGGATGGGCGCCAGCTCGCACCGCGCGCCATAGCGCCAGGCAGGAATCCTTGCCGCCGCTCCAGGAGGCCAGCACGCGCCGGCCAACCATGTTCACGCCGCGGCTCCTCGCTGGGCCAGCACCCGCTCCACCGTCTCAACGATGGCCTGAGTCTGCGGATCAACTTCGATATTGATCAAGTCGCCCACTTTGCGCGACTTGATGATGGTGCGCTCCAGGGTTTCCGGAATCAGGTGCACGCAGAAGCGGTTGTCCGTCACCTCGCCTATGGTCAGGCTGATGCCGTCAATACCGATATAGCCCTTGGCGAACACATATTTGATGTGTTCCGCCGGCAATTCGAACCATACGGTTCGGTTATTGGGCAGATCGATCACCCGGGCCACCTTGGCCATGCACAGAATATGACCGGACATCGCATGGCCGCCGATCTCGTCGCCAAAGCGCGCGGCGCGCTCGATATTGACCAGACTGCCGGTTTGCAACAGGCCGAGGTTGGTGACGCGCAGGGTTTCGCGCATTAGATCGAAGGAAACTTGATCGCCGTTGATGGCGGTGACAGTGAGGCAGCAGCCGTTGTGAGCCACCGAGGCGCCCAACTCCAGGCCGGGCAGCAAGGCCGCCGGCAAACGCAGCGTATGGGTGCGGAAGTCCTGCTTCTCCGTGATGGCGATCACTTCCGCCACCCCTTGGACGATACCGGTAAACACGAAGACGCTCCTTTGCGAGGGATTTGGAGCGCCATTGTAACGCAAGGAGGGGCGCGCGGCCCCTCCTAGTCTCAAATCAAACGCAAGCCGCGTTCCCTCAGAAACGCCAGGACACGCTGGTGCGGATCGCCCGCCCCATGCCTTCCGCGCCCTCGGTCAGGTAAGGGATGTATTGAGTGTTGAACAGATTGTCCACCGCCAATCGCGCCTCCAGCCCCTTGAACCGGTCCTTGGGCTGCCAGCCCAGTGACAGGCCGAACAACGAATAGCCGTGCTGCGCGGGATAAGCATAAGGCGAATTGACCAATACCCGGTCCTGCTTGCGCACGAACTTGCCCTGCCCGCTCAAGGACAGGCCGATCTTGTTCCAGCGATAGCCAAGATTGGCCACCGCCTTGCGCGGCGGGATATTGGTGATGGGCTCGTCCCTGCCCCACGGGTCCATCAGGCTATGATTGCGTTCGCCTTTGGTCGACGACAAGGACAAGCTGCCGAACCAGCCGCCGGCCTGATAACGCCCTTCCAGCTCAAAGCCCTGAATCACATAGCCGGGCATATTGCGATAGAAGCCAATCACTGGCGGCAGCGGCGCTCCCGACGCATCCCCCCGGTTTGGCCCCAGGCGCTGCGCGATATCGTTTTTGACGGTTTGGCGATACCAAGTCAACGCTGCGGACAGATTGTCCCCGGACGTGAGCACATTGCCGCGCTCGTACTCTAACCCCAGCTTGACCGCGTTCAACGTTTCCGGCTGTAACTGGCGGCTAGTCGCCGTCGTGCTGCCCAAAGTCTGGGTATCGTATACCTCGTCCACGCCCGGCGCGCGCCAGGTGCGGGTATAGCCGGCGTCCAGCGTCCAGCCCGGACGGAAGTTCCAACGCGCGGCCAAGCGCGGCGACCAGCCGGAATACGCCAACCCGCTGTAATCGTGTCCCTTGGCTGGATCGTTATACGCGGAAGCCAGGTTTTCCCGCCCCTGTATCCATACATGGTCGTAGCGCAGAGAAGGCGTCAGCGTCAGGCTTTCCAAGGGCTGCCACTGATGCACCCAATAGGCGGATCGCACAGTTTCCTCGCCCGGAGGCTGGTAGCGCGGATTCAGATAACCATAGTTGTAAGCCGGATCCTTACGCTTATCCGGGCGGTAAAACAACGCATCCAGCGTCTTGTGCGCCCAGCTCACGCCCATAGTGACTTCCTGACGCGCCCAGCCGGAACCGAAGCGGGCGATATTGCGCAGTTCAAGGCGCCGGTCGCGCTGAGTCACCCAACTCTCGTTCCCGAACAAGGATGAGAAGGCGTAGATACTTGCCGTTGGCGGCCGGGTATCGTGCTGATAACGCCGCGACTGCGCATAGCTAAGCTGCAAATCCAGCCAGGGCGAATCGCTGACGAAGGTCCAATCCGCGCTCACCGTCTCATTTTGCTGCTCGCGCCACACACTTTGGCGAAGCCAAGCGCCTTCCCAGCCGTACTTCTTGATGTCGGCGGCATTTGGCGCCGGGATATCCCCGCGCTTGGCCGCCCACGGTGTGCGCCGCTCCTCCTCCTGGCTCACCCAACCCAAGCGCAGCCGATGGCCGGGCGCCGGACGCCAGGCCAGCTTCAGCATGCCGCCCTCCAGATCATTGCCGGAAAACATCATGCCCGTGCCATCGCCCTTCTTGCCGTCGCCGGCGCGCGATCGGGTCATATAGGCCAGGATGTCGGCCTTGCTGCCAGGGCCGCCCGCATAGGCGGCCAGAGACTGGCCGAACTGATTGCCGTTGTCCTGATACATCAGCTTGGCGAAGCCGCCCACTGACTTGCCCGGCCGCAGCAGCTCGGCCACGGTCTTGGTTTCCGCCTTGACCACAGCGCCGAACGCGCCGTTGCCGTAGAACGGAGAATGTCCGCCCTTGAGGACCTCCACCGAACCCAGCAACTCCGGATCGATAAAAGACGTCCCCTGCTGATACTTGTCGAAGCCCTGCGGCGCGCCGTCCAGGGACACCTGCACATGCTCGACCGACTCAAAACCCCAAACATTGATGGTCTGACCGCCGGGGCGCTGCGAGCCGCCGGCATTGACACCGGGCAACGCGTCCAGCACTTCTGCCAGGGAACGGGCTTGCGGCCGCTCGATTTCCTCGCGGTCCAGCTTATTGCTGCCCACCCGCGCCTGCGGGCCGTCGGCGGTGACGTGAACGGTATCCAGGCGCGCCGGCGCTTCGGCGGCCCAGACGCTTGGCGCAGCCAGGCAAGCCAGGCTCAGAACCAGAGCTTTGGGACGGAAGCGCGGCGGATTGGGGGCACGGAAAATAAAATCGGGGCAAGGCGGAGAAAGACGAGAGCAAGGCATCACGGTTTTATTTTGTTAATGATAATCATTATCAATACTAACATAAAACTTCCACCGTAAGGCAAGTCCGGTAAAATACCCGGCTTTATCGAATTCCAATACAAGCAATCCCATGTCCGCCGAACTCGCCCGCATCGCCGAAGAAGTGTCCCACCGCCGCACCTTCGCCATCATCTCCCACCCTGACGCCGGTAAGACCACGCTCACCGAAAAGCTGTTGCTGTTCTCCGGCGCCATTCAGATGGCCGGCACCGTCAAGGGCAAGAAAGGCGGCAAGTTCGCCACCTCCGACTGGATGGAAATCGAGAAGCAGCGCGGCATCTCGGTGGCGTCCTCGGTGATGCAGTTCGAATACCGCGACCACACCGTCAACCTGCTGGACACCCCCGGCCACCAGGATTTCTCCGAAGACACCTACCGCGTGCTGACCGCGGTGGACAGCGCCCTGATGGTGATCGACGCCGCCAAGGGCGTGGAGGAGCAGACCATCAAGCTGCTGAACGTCTGCCGCCTGCGCAGCACGCCCATCGTCACCTTCATGAACAAGTACGACCGCGAGGTGCGCGACAGCCTGGAGCTGCTGGACGAAGTGGAGAACGTGCTGAAGATCCGCTGCGCGCCCATCACCTGGCCCATCGGCATGGGCAAGGCCTTCCGCGGCGTCTACAGCCTGCTGAACGACGAGGTCATCCTGTTTGAACCGGGCGCGGAAAAGCTGATCACCGACGTGGAAGTGATCAAGGGCATAGACAACCCGCGTTTGGACCAGCTGTTCCCGCTGGAAATGGAACAACTGCGCATGGAGATCGAACTGGTCAAGGGCGCATCCAACGAGTGGAATCTGGATGAATTCCTGGCAGGCGAACTGACCCCGGTATTCTTCGGCTCCGCCATCAACAACTTCGGCGTGCGCGAAATCCTGGACGCGCTGATCAACTGGGCGCCCGCGCCGCAGCTGCGCGACGCCACCGTGCGCGAAGTCGCCCCCACCGAAGGCAAGTTCTCCGGTTTCGTGTTCAAGATCCAGGCCAATATGGACCCCAAGCACCGTGACCGCATCGCCTTCCTGCGCGTGTGCTCCGGCAAGTTCGAGCGCGGCATGAAGATGAAACACCTGCGCCTGAACCGCGACATCGCGGCCTCCAGCGTAGTGACCTTCATGTCCCACGACCGCGAAATCGTGGAAGAGGCGTTTGCCGGCGACATCATAGGTATTCCCAACCACGGCAATATCCAGATCGGCGACAGTTTCTCCGAAGGCGAAGACCTGACCTTTACCGGCATTCCCTTCTTTGCGCCGGAACTGTTCCGCAGCGTTCGCATCAAAAACCCTTTGAAGCTGAAACAACTGCAAAAGGGCCTGCAGCAACTGGGCGAAGAAGGCGCGGTGCAAGTATTCAAGCCGCACAGCGGCGGCGACCTGATTCTGGGCGCGGTGGGCGTGCTGCAGTTTGAAGTGGTGGCCTCGCGCCTGGCGGCCGAATACGGCGTGGACGCGATGTTCGAATCCGCCAGCATCTGGTCCGCGCGCTGGTTCAGCTGCGGCGACCGCAAGAAGCTGGACGAATTCGTCAAAGCGCTGCAGATCAACATCGCCACCGACGCCGGCGGCAACCTCGCCTACCTGGCCCCCAACCGCGTCAACCTGCAACTGACTCAGGAACGCTGGCCGGACATCGTATTCCACGAAACCCGCGAACACGCGGTCAAACTCAACGACTGAAGCTGAAACCGACGACCCCATGGAGCCCAAGGCCACCTTGTTCGACTTGATAGGCTATCTGCGCGACAACTACTCGCACGAAATAGCGCGTTCGCTGATCCTGATCGCCGCCCTGCTTATCATCCGCCTGGTGGTGGACCGGCTGCTGGCGGCCAACAACAGCATAGCGATCGAGTCGAAGCGGCGTTGGTCGGTGAACACTCGCAACATCCTCTTCGTCTCCGGACTGGCCGGCATCGGCCTGATCTGGGCCAGCGAGCTGCAAACCATCGCGGTATCCATGCTGGCCTTCGCCGCCGCGCTGATCCTGGCCACCAAGGAACTGATCATGTGCCTGTCCGGCGGCCTGGTGCGCCAGACCTCCAACAGCTACAGCCTGGGCGATCATATCGAAGTGGGCACGGTGCGCGGGCGGGTGGTGGACATCGGCCTGCTGTCCACCACGGTGATGGAGATCGGACCCAATCACAGCTCGCACCAGATGACCGGGCGGGCGCTGACCTTTCCCAACAGCCTGCTGCTATCCACGCCGGTGATTCGCGAAAACTACATGGGCGACTATGTGATGCACATCGTCAACGTCCCCATGGCCTACTCCGTGCCGCCCATTCGCGCAGAGCGCCTGCTGATGGCGGCGGCGGAAGAATCCTGCCAGCCTCATCTGGAAGTGGCGCGCCAGCACATGGAGGACATGGCCAAGCGCAATCTGGTGGACATTCCATCAGTGGAACCGCGCATCGCGCTACAACCCATCGATGAAAAACGCTATCAGTTGATCTTGCGCATCGCGATACCGGCCCGCGACCGGCATCGTATCGAACAGACCATCTTGCACCACTTCCTGGCGCAATGTTTTCCCGAGCAGAGCGACACCGCACTGGCCTAAAACAGCGGGAAGCGCGCGCGCAAATAATTAGAGCAAGAACTCCAAATTTGCGTTAGAATGGCGCATCCCGAATGTCATTGAACAGCCCAAGCGCATCATGAGCAAAAACAGAATCAAAACCTACGACCGCATCATCCAGGAGAGCCTCAAGCTGTTCAACGAGCAGGGCGAGCGCAGCATCACCACCAATCACATTGCCGCGCATCTGGGCATCAGCCCGGGTAACCTGTACTACCACTTCCGCAACAAGGAAGAGATCGTCTATCAAATTTTCCTGATGTACCGCGAGTTCATCAATCAGCGCCTGGCGGTGCCGGAAAACCGAGAAATGACGGTGGACGATCTGGTTAACTACCTGGATACCGCCTTCCTGGCGATGTGGCAGTTCCGCTTCATGTTCTACGACCTGCCAGGCATGCTGGCGCGCAACCCGCAAATGCAGTCGGAGTACCATCAGTTCGTCAACACCGAACTGAAAAACATCCTGGCCGAACACTTCCGCGAATTCATCCGCCTGGGCTTGCTGGAAATGGACGAGGAAGACATCGAACCGGTCAGCATCAATATCTGGCTGGTGGTGAAGTTCTGGTTCGCCTTCGAACAAACCGCGCGCCCCAAAGCGCCGATCACCGAGGAATCCGGCCACCGTGGCGTGCTGCAGGTGCTGGCCCTGCTCAAACCCTATGTGCAGGATCAGTATATGGGCGCCTTCCGCGCGCTGTGCGAACGCCACAAGGTTTGATCGCCGACGCCGGAAAAAGCAAAGCCGCGTAAACGCGGCTTTTTTCATGCATCGACGCTTGGAATCCGATTACAGACTGCGCCCCAAGGCCGCCGCCAAGGGCCGCAGCTCCGCCATCAGCGCGGCCAGCCCCTCAGGCGTCAAGGCCTGATCGGCTTCGCACAAGGCGGCCTCCGGCTGCGGGTGCATGTCCAGCAGCAGGCCGTCCGCGCCGGCGGCCAAAGCCGCCTTGGCCAGCGCCGGCACCAGCCAGGCTTTGCCGGCGGCGTGACTGGGGTCGACAATCACCGGCAAATGAGTTTCGCGCTTGAGCAAGGGAATCGCGCTGACATCCAGCGTGGCGCGATAGGCTGGCTCGAAACTCCGAATCCCGCGCTCGCAGAACACGATGTTGTGGTTGCCGCCGGCGGCGATGTATTCGGCGGCCATCAACCAGTCACCCAAGGTCGCGGCAACGCCGCGCTTGAGGATAACCGGCTTGTTCAAGCGCCCCACCTCCTTCAACAGCTCGACGTTTTGCATGCTGCGCGAACCAATCTGGATGATGTCCACGCCCTGCTCCAAAAACACGTCCAGCATGCGCACGTCGGCCAACTCGGACACCACCGGCAGCCCCTCGGCGCGGCCGGCTGCGATCAACTGCTCAATGCCCTCAACCCCCAGGCCTTGGAAGCCGTAAGGACTGGGATGCTGCTTGAACACGCCGCCGTGCAGCAACCGGCAACCGGCGGCCCGCGTCGCCGTTGCGGCCTGCGCGATCTGCTGTGCCGACTCCACCGCGGACGGTCCGGCAATCACCTGCAAGGCTTCGCCGCCAAAGGCCAGACCTCGCGCCTGCACCACGCTGTTCTGCGGGTGAGTCTCCCGGGAGACGATGCGGTACTCGCGCACCACCCGCATCGCCCGCTCCACCCCCGGCATCGACTCGAACATTTCCGGCGACAAGCTGCGTTCGTCCCCCACCGCGCCGATGATGGTGCGCTCCGCGCCGCGCGACACATGCTCGCTGAGCCCCGCGCCTCGTATCTTGGCCACCACGGCCGCCACTTCGCTTTCCGGCGCCAGCCGGTTCATGATGATGATCATCCGCTATCCCGTTCAAAACCCTTCATGGCCGCCTGCGCCAACGCCCAGCCAAACGACGCCCCAGCCGCGACCAGAACGACGGCCGCTGCGCGCCGCGCCGGACAAACCCGGCCAGCGCATACGCCAGCCGCCACGGAGCCGAGGCCCGCAAGCGCTCGAAGATTCGCTCGCGCCAGTAAACGAAGCCATTATACAGCCGCACAAACCAGGACACTCGCATCAGCGTCGGCCGGGTCAGCGTAAACAACCGCGCCGCCAGCGCGGTGCCTCCCACCTTGGCCAGCAGAATAATCAGCACGCCCAGCAGCGCATGCCCCCGCCCGATCAGGAACAGCGCCGCCAGTTTGACCGGCAGCAACAAGGCCGCCGGCAGCGCGAATATCGCCAGGGCAGCCCACGGCGGCAAGACGGCGATGCGCCGCTCCAGCGCAGCCAGCGGCGGCCAGGCCGCCAAGCGCCCCAGCGCGGCGGACAGCTCGTCCCAGGCGTACTCTTCGAACAGGATGATCAAGGCCGCCAGCAAGGCCAGCGGCCAGGTCAACACCCGTTTCAGCCGGCGCCAGCCCAGCGCCGCCGTTTCTCTCGCCCGCATCTTGGCTTCAGCGCCGACTCAAGCCTTGGCCAGGTCCAGCCACTTGGCGACCTCTCGCGGCTGGTAAGCGCGCATATCCGACAACAGCGCAGACAAGTCTTCGTTGATGCGGAACAGATCCATATTGCCGGGACGGGCGAAGCCCTCCGCCACCGCGTGCTCCATCATCCGATGCAAGGGCTGATAGTAGCCGGCGGCGTCCAGCAGCCCCACCGGCTTGCCGTGCAAGGACAACTGACCCCAGGTCAATATCTCGAACAATTCGTCGAAGGTGCCGAAGCCGCCCGGCAGCGCGATGAAGCCGTCGGACAACTCCGCCATCAGCGCCTTGCGCTGGTGCATGGTTTCGGTGACATGAATTTCCGTCAAGCCGGTATGCGCCACTTCTTTGGCCTTGAGAAACTCCGGAATCACGCCGATGACTTTGCCGCCGGCCGCCAGCGCGGCATCCGCGGCCACGCCCATCAAACCCACTTTACCGGCGCCGTAGACCAGAGTGATGCCCTGTTCGGCCAAGGTGCGGCCAAAGTCCCGGGCGGCCGCCTCGTATTCGGGCTTGACGCCCTTGTTGGAGCCGCAAAACAGGCAGATAGCTTTCATTCTTGTTTTTCCCCTATCAAACATTAACGTCAAAAACACAACGGGCCGCTGCGCGGCCCGCTTGCATCCTCATCCTAAAATTCAAAGCACCGCGAGCGGATAAGAGCCCAGCACTTTGACAAAGGAAGTGCACTCGGCGAGCCCCGCCAGCGCCTGCTGCACATTGGCGTCGTCTCGATGCCCTTCCATATCAATGAAGAACACATAGTCCCACAGGCCCGCGCGCGACGGCCTGGACTCGAATTTGCTCATCGACACCCCATTGCCGGCTATGGGCGCCAGCAACTGGTGCACCGCCCCAGGGCGGTTGGGCGCGGACACCACCACCGAGGTCTTGTCCTGGCCTGTCACGCCCACGTCTTGCAGCCCCAGTACCAGGAAACGGGTGGTATTGTTGGGCTCGTCCTCGATATTGGACGCCAGCTTCAACAGCGCGTAGCGCTCGGCCGCGGCCTGACCGGCGATCGCCGCAGCGCCCTCGTCTTCGGCCGCCAGCCGCGCCGCTTCGGCGTTGCTGGCCACCGACACTCGCTCCACCGCTTCCGGCAGATTCTTGTTCAGCCACTCATGACACTGCGCCAGCGCCTGAGCATGCGCGTAGACGCGACGGATGCCGTCCAGGCCCTCCACCTTCCGCAGCAAATGGTGGTGGATGCGCAGCACCACTTCGCCGCAAATCTTCAACGGACTGGTGACCATCAGGTCCAGCGTGCGGCCCACCGCGCCTTCAGTGGAATTCTCCACCGGCGCCACCACGTAATCCAGACCACGCGACTCCACCAGACGAAAAGCCTCGTCGATCGAACTACAGGCCACCGTGCGCGCGGCGTGGCCGAAATGCTTGAGCGTGGCCAACTGGCTGAAAGTACCTTCCGGCCCCAGATAGGCGATGGACAGCGGCTTTTCCAGCGCCAGGCATTCGGACATCACCTCGCGGAACAAGCGCGCCACCGACTCGCCCGGCAAAGGTCCGGGATTGAGTTCTTTGACGCGGCGCAACACCTGCGCCTCGCGCTCGGGCCGATAGATGATGCCGCCGCCCTTGATCTCGCCGATCTCACGCGCGTGAGTGGCGCGCTGGTTCAGCAGATTGAGGATTTCCACATCGATGTTGTCGATGGCATCGCGGTGCTGTTTAAGTAAATGTTCCGACACGGCTTCCAGTCTTTCTCTATTGCATGCATCCTGTAGAGACGCGCGCGTCCAGGTTTGAACACGCGGCTCCCGAAACACCCAGTTTCCGCGAGATGAGCCACGCTCGCAAGCCTTTGTCGCGATAAAACGCAAGAGACCAACCAACTCTTAGAATCTCTTCAAAGCCTCGCGACTTACGTCGAAGCAAAACGAAAAGAGCTGGGCAAGTGGAATGCATACGCGCCCCATGGGTATTTCGAAGCGGGTTTCAACGCCTCTGTCTAACTCTCCCGCCGACGCGCAGCAACTCGTGAACAGGTTCTTAACCAAAACAAGTCCATACCCGGTTGGCCAGGTCCACCACGAAATCGGCGCGCAAATACATCCCGGTCAGCCAGGCCAGCAGCAGCGCCGCGCCGACGGACAACAGCACAGCCCTCATGCGTCCTCCTTGGCAAAACCGGTCGACGGCGTTTCGCGCACCGGCAGATTGGCCGCGGCGGCCAGCAGGCCCAGGGCTATCGCCAGCATCCATACCAGATCGTAATTGCCAAGCAAATCATAGAGCGCCCCGCCCAGCCACACCCCCAGGAAACTGCCCACCTGGTGCGAGAAAAACACCGCGCCGGACAGCAGACCCAGGTGACGCACGCCGAACATGCCGGCGATCACCCCATTGGTCAACGGCACCGTGGACAGCCACAAAAAACCCATCGTGGCGGCGAACACCGCCACAGAAACGCCGCTGAGCGGCAGCAATAGAAAAACCGCGATCACCACGCTGCGCATCAGGTAAATGAAACTGAGCAGGCTGGGCTTTGACCAACGGCTGCCCAGCTCGCCAAAGGCCATGGTGCCGAATATATTGAACAGGCCGATCAAGGCCAGCGCCAGACTAGCGGTGCCGCCGCCCAAGCCGTGGTCGCGCAGATAGGCCGGCAGATGCACGCCGATGAACACTACCTGAAAGCCGCAGACGAAATAGCCGGCCATCAGCAGACGGAAGCCGCGTTCCGCCCAGGCGGCGGCGAAGGTGTCCGCCATCCCGCGCAACAAATGCTGGGCCGCGGCGGTTTGCGCCGGCCGGTCCTCGCGCGCCAGCCAGCCGGACAAGGGCAGCATCAGTGCGGCGCAGCCGGCCAGGATCAGCAACGCCGGCAGCCAGCCCAGGCCGTCGATCAAGCCTTGCTCCACCGGGATCATCGCAAACTGGCCGAAAGACCCCGCCGCCGCGACGATGCCCATCGCGCGCGAACGGTAGGCCGGCGACACGCTGCGCGCCACCACGCCAAAAATCACGCTATAAGTGACACAGGACAAGGCCAGACCAAGCAAGACGCCGGCCGACAGGGAAAACAGCAAGGGTGTGCCGGACACCGTCATCAAAGCCAGGCCGGCGACATAAAGCAAGGCGCCGCCCAGCAGCACCTTGCCGGAACCATGCCTGTCCGCCAGCGCGCCGGCGAAGGGTTGAGCCAGGCCCCATACCAGGTTTTGCAGCCCCAGCGCGAAGGCGAAGGCTTCCCGGCTCCAGCCGAAGGCCTGGGTCATCGGCGGCATGAAGAAACCAAAGCCATGGCGTATGCCCATGGCCAGCGACACAATCAGGCCGCCGGTCAGCAGCAATCGCTTGATGGAATCGTTCATCGCTAGTCTCCATGCGAAATAACAGCGGCGCGGCTGTTGTGATCATAGGGCAAAACCGGCTCGACCAATACAAAACCGGCCAGCTGACGCTGGCCGGTATTCGCTTCAAAACTTAGCTGACAGAGATTCAGCGCGCCGGCACCGCAGCCAACACTGCCTTCAGCAAATGCCAGGCCTTGCCCACCGACTCCACCTCCACCCGCTCGCCCGGCGCATGCGCGCCGCGGATGTTGGGCCCGAAGGACACCATGTCCATATCCGGATACTTGGAACCCAAGATGCCGCACTCCAGGCCGGCATGGATCACTTGCACCTGAGCCTCGTCGCCGAACTCGCGCGCATAGACTTGCTGGAACAAGGCCAGCAGCTTGGATTGCGGGTTAGGCGCCCAGCCCGGATAGCCGCCTTCCATCTCGACTTTGCAACCGGCCAACAGGAACAGGCTTTCCACCTCGCGCGCCAGCATCCAGGTACCGGAATCCAGCAAGGAGCGCACCATCAGGTTGGCGAACAACTTGCCCTCTTCCACCACCACCACGCCCAGGTTGTTGGAGGTTTCCACTACGCCCTGGACGCGCTGGCTCATGCGCTTGACGCCATGCGGCGCCGCGTGCAAGGCAGCGAAGATCGCGCCTTGATCCGCGCGCGACATCACCTTGTCCAGCTCGATCCGCTCCTGCACCACGGTGACGCCCTCGTCGACGCCAGCCAGTTCAAAACGCAGCAGGCTCTGGAACGCATCCAGCTTGGCCGCCACCTTGTCCGCATCCGCGGCCGGGAAAGCCACTGCGGCGAAAGCCTCGCGCGACAAGGCGTTGCGCGCGGTACCGCCCTTGAACGAAGACACGCGCAGATCGGTTTCCGCTTCCAGCTCGCGGATCAGACGAATCAGAATCTTGTTGGCGTTGCCGCGGCCCAGATGAATATCGGCGCCGGAATGGCCGCCGCGCAGGCCTTTGATCACCAGGCTGGCGGCTTGATAGCCAGCGGGCACGGCCTCGCTCGCATAGCCGCGGCTGACGTTGACATCGACGCCGCCGGCGCAGCCCATGTAGAACTCGCCCCACTCTTCGGTATCGATATTGATCAGGTACTGGCCTTGCAAAAGGCCGGTACCCAAGCCCAGCGCGCCGCCCATGCCGGCTTCCTCATCCAGTGTCAGCAACACCTCGATCGGCCCGTGCGGCACGTCCTCGCTATTCAGCACCGCCATGCCCAGCGCCACGCCGATGCCGTTGTCGGCGCCCAGCGTGGTGTTTTCCGCCACCAGCCAGCCGTCTTGCAGCACCGGACGAATCGGATCCTTGAAGAAGTCGTGCTCGGTGCCGGTGTTGGCCTGGCACACCATGTCCAAATGGCCTTGCAACACCACGCCGATGCGGTTTTCGTAGCCAGGGGTCGCCGGTTTGCGAATGATCAGGTTGCCGACCTCGTCCACCACGGTGTCCAGGCCGCGCAGTTCCGCCCACCCCTTCAGGTAATCGCGCAATTGCTGCTCATGCTTGGACGGACGCGGGATTTCACACAAGGTCTGGAAATGCTCCCAGACGACTTTGGGTTCTAGTTCTGCAATTCGGGTCACGGAAAGTCCTCTAAATCATCAAGATGCGATAGCGGTTCGGGCTATGGCCGAACGCGCCGCGCCCGGCGCGGCAACGTTGGAATTCAGACTGTCCACTTTATCACGCCCGCATGCGCGGCGTCATGTGGGAAACTCATGCCAAAAGCGTCTAATCCGCTGAATCGCTTGACCGAAGTCATGAGTCCTCCTGCAAGCAAGGCCATGCTATTTGCCAGCTGTGACAAAGCCGCTATCCTCCGACACTGAAAATCCCTCTCGTCCGTTTGCCAAAGCCTGTTCAAAGTCTCGCAATCTGGAGCAAGACAGGGTGAAACCTCTTAGAGCAGCTAACAAAACTCAATATTACGGCTGAGGCAAGGCGCACCGACGCAGGCAGTGCTTGAGTACGGCAAGTCGGCGCAACGCAGCATCAGGGGTTTGTTAGCCACTCTTAATAAAGAGAAATGGCCATGCGATGCATGAACATTTGAGCTTGTATTTCACGCCGTATTGCTGAAGCGCAGCAGATCTCGAACAGGTTCTTTAGAAAGGCCTCCCCATGCACCGCTATCCCGATCAAGACATCGCCGCCATCTACCGGGTGGTAGAACAACGGCGAGACATGCGCCATTTTCTGCCGGACCCGGTAGACCCGGCGCTGCTGCGACGGCTGCTCGAAGCCGCCCACCACGCGCCCAGCGTCGGCTATATGCAGCCGTGGCGCTTCATCCGCATCGCTAACCGCAGCCTGCGCGAGGAAATAGGCAAACTGGTGGACGCCGAGCGCCTGCGCACCGCGGATCAATTGGGCGAGCGCCAAGCAGAATTCCTGCGCCTGAAAGTGGAAGGCATCCGCGACTGCGGCGAAGTGCTGGTAGCCGCGCTGATGGACGGCCGCGAACGCCATGTGTTCGGCCGCCGCACTCTGCCGGAAATGGACTTGGCCTCGGTGGCCTGCGCCATCCAGAACCTGTGGCTGGCGGCCCGCGCCGAAGGCCTGGGCATGGGCTGGGTGTCCTTGTTCGACCCGGCCGCGCTCTCCGCGCTGCTGGGCATGCCGGAGGGCGCAAAACCCATTGCCGTGTTGTGTCTTGGCCATGTCGCCGAGTTCTACGCCCAACCCATGCTGGAACAAGAGAAGTGGGCCAGCCGCCAGCCTCTGGAGCAATTGGTGTTTGAAGACCGCTGGCGCGACTGAGCCAAAGCTGGCGGCGCGACCATTGAAGCACGCGCCGCCGTCATGCTAGCCTGCGGAGCATGGAACATGTTCTGTACGACTTTCTCGACCAGCACCAGATCCGCCGCCAGCGCTTCGACCACCCCCCGGTCTATACCTGCGAAGAGGCCGCGCGGCTAGCGCCCGGCCTGCCCGGCGCGGAATGCAAAAACCTGTTTCTATGCGACGCCAAGGGCCGCCAGCATGTGCTGTTGGCGGTGCCTGCCGACGCTGGGGTCGACATCAAGGCCCTGGGCGAATTGCTGGAACTCAAGGGCCTGCGCTTCGCCTCGCCTGACCGCCTGCAACGTTGCTTGGGCCTGACGCCGGGCTCGGTGACGCTTTTGGCCGCCTTCAATGACCGCGACCGTCAGGTCTCCGTCGTCATCGATCAGGCGCTGAGCCGCCGGGACGCCATCCTTTGCCATCCGCTGGTCAATACCAGCACGCTGGCGCTGCCCATGGACGAGCTGATGCGCTTTCTGGACCTGACCGGCCACCCTCCGCGCATCGTCGACGTGCCCCGCAGACAAAACCCAGCAGAGCAGGACTGAACGACACGGCTTGTCAACGCCACGGCTGTTCCTGCATGATGGTCGTTTCTTTCGACTTGCCCGGATTGCAGACTCAAGCATGTCAGACATACTCAACACCATCATTGCCACCAAACGCGAAGAAATCGCCGCAGCCTTGCCGCAGCGGCCTCTGAGCGCGGTGCGCGCCGCCGCGGAAGCGCTCAGCGGCGATCGTCGCGATTTTGTCGCCGCGCTGCGCGCCAAACACGCGCTGGGCCAAGCCGCGGTCATCGCCGAGATCAAGAAAGCCAGCCCGAGCAAAGGCGTGATCCGCGAAGACTTCCGTCCGGCCGACATCGCCGCCAGCTACGCCGAACACGGCGCTGCCTGCCTGTCGGTGCTGACCGACCGCCAGTATTTCCAAGGCGACGCCGCCTATTTGCAGGCCGCCCGCGCCGCCTGCCGCCTGCCGGTGCTGCGCAAGGACTTCATCGTCGACCCCTATCAGGTGTACGAAGCCCGCGCGATGGGCGCCGACTGCATTTTGCTGATCGCCGCCGCGCTGGAGTTGCCGCTGATGCGCGAGTTGGAAGTCCTGGCGATGGAACTGGGCATGGCGGTTCTGGCCGAAGTGCACGACGCAGACGAACTGGAACAGGCTCTGCAATTGAGAACAGAACTGATCGGCGTCAACAACCGCAATCTGCGCAGCTTCGAAGTCAGCCTGGCCACCACGCTGAAACTGCTGCCTCAAATTGAGAACAGCCGTATAGCCATCACGGAAAGCGGCATCGCCACCATCGACGACGTGCGGCTGATGCGCAGCCACCAGGTCCACACCTTCCTGGTGGGCGAAGCCTTCATGCGGGAAAAAGAACCGGGAGAAGGTCTCTCCCGGCTGTTTCAGAACGAAGAAAACCGCTAAGCGGCCGACTATTGCGGCGGGACGATAGCGTCCAGCCGCAATTGCTCCTGCGGATTGAAGCGCTGGGCGCGCCAGCCGGCCAAGGCCTGCCGCCTCTGCGCCGCGTCCAAACCGGCAACCGTTTGCAAGCGCTGCGCCTCTAAGCGGTAAGCCTCCACCTTGGTCTGCCACTGCGCTTGCTCGCGATCCAACTGCGACAAACGATCGGCGGCGGCCTGGCCCACCATGCCGGCGCGCAAGGCGTACAGCTCCTGTTCGCCTCCGCCCTTCTTCCGCAAAGTCTCCTCCGCCTCGGCCAAGGTCAAGTGCTTGACCGGTTCCAAGCGCGCCGCGCGCAGATCAGCCGGCAAGCCCGCCTCCAAGGCCTTGAGCCGCGCGGCTTTCTGCTCGGCGCTCAGGCTGACGTCGGCGGCAATGCGCAACCGCTTGACGGTGAAGTCGTCGTAAACGTCTTCCTCTCCAAACAAGCCGGCCACTTCGCTCTCCGACAGGAACTGCAAACGCAGCGCCCTCATCTGCTGCAAACGCTCGGCCACGCCGCCCGCCGCCGCCTTGCCATCGCTCAAAGCACGACGATAGGCGACATAGCGGTCGAACAACTCCAGCGCCTGCTTAAGGGCCGCTCCGTTCAATTGCGCCTGCAAGGCCTGTTGCACCGCCTTGCGGACCGCGGGCAGATCTCGCTCCCCCAACGCCGCCAATTGGTAATCGAACAAGCGTCTCAGTTCCGCGTCCACCCTCAGCGCCCCGCTCGCCTCCGCGCTCGCCCGGCCGTCGACCTGAGTGCCGCGCAACGACGGCGCCGCCTGCGGCGCGGAGCCTCCGGCCTGGGCCGCCGCCTCATCAGCGCTAGGCCGCCCCAGCCAGACCAGCCCGCCCAACAGCAGCGCGCAAGCCCAGCCCACCCAGGCGCGCCGCATCATAGCCCCGTATTCTTCAAGCGGTTGGCCTGTTGCCGATACAAACTCACCGGACTGACCTCGAACAAGCTGACCAGGCCGAAACTCTGGTTGATCTCATTCATATGGTTCATCCGGTAATTGTCGCGGATCACCTGCCCCAGCCGCGCCGAGCAAGCGCTGACCAGGCCATCGGTGGGCGTGGAACCAAAAGCCAGGCCCAGCACGCCCATCGGCGCCGATAGCGGGTCCAGAATATTGGTGACGGTGGCCGAGCCGGTCCAAGAGTAATAACGGATGCCGTTGACCTGGTAATCCCCCTCGCCGCAAGCGCTGGTCGGGACCCCTTGCGGGAATTTGGCGCTAAAAGCGGCGGAGCCGGCGGTGGTCAAGGAATCCAAGGCGCCCACCGGATATTGCGGCTGGCCTGAAGTACCGGCGAAGAACTGAATTACCGTGCCCAAAGCCTTCGCCACGGCAACCGCCACGGCCTCGGACACCGAGCCCGAAGGCCCCACGCCGCGTACGATGTCGGCCACCACCGACCCCTTGTTGACGCCGCCCACCGATGTAACCGATGCCACCAGGTCCGGCCTCACCCCAGCTACGTAGCGCGCCGTTGGCGCGCCCTGGCTATGCCCGATCAGATTGACCTTGGCGGCGCCGGTGATGGCAATGATTTTTTGCACCTGTTGCAACAACTGCTCTCCGCGAGCCTCGTTGCTGTTCAGCGCGGACACTTCGGCCACGAACACCTGCGCGCCGTCTGAACGCAAGGCCGCCGGCACTTGGTAGAAGTAATCCACTCCCAGTAATTGGCCGAAGCCGAACAAACCATGCACCAGCACGATGGGATAGCGGGTCTGGGTATAGCCGCCGGCGGCGTAAGCCGTGGACAGCGGCAGCCATAGTCCCAGGCACAGCAATGCTCCGTGAAGCAACTTCTTCATGGTGTTTCTCCTCTAGTCGATGAAATGCGGGCTGAGTATTTGCTCTTATTTGCATGCCCAAGATTGTTAATAGGGGAAAGCCGCTGAAAACACCAGAATTATTCAAACGTTTGTATTTTTACGTCACACATCAACAACAGAAAATACAACAACTTAAAAATTCAACCGTCCAAAAGATTAGAAACCAGCTGACTAAACAGACAGCTGCACAATAAAAAACGCTATATGGCCGCAGCCATATAGCGTTTTTGGTTTGCCCGAGCGCTGCCCGGACTTCGCTCAGTAGTCGGAACCCAAGTACAGATAGGCAGTGGGCTTGCCGCCCCTCGCCGTGCCGACGCCAACGAAGAACGGCCCGATAATGGTGTCCGCGGCCAGGAAAACCGAGCCGGCGGGGATCCAGTTAGTATCTTGCGACGTTAAATCTTCAGCCCGCACTCGGCCCCAAATCTTGCCTAGCTCCATCGAGATGCCAGCGTAAACGCCAGATCCAATGGCGGACGGCAGGCTGGACGCTCGCCAATACAGCATGGAGCGGAAAAGGGACGAGCGATCGCCGATCAGTTCGGATTCCTGATAACCGCTCAGGTTCAAAAAGCCGCCCAGCGATCTGGGCAAGGTCTGGGCATCCTCTCTGTCCTTGAGATTCAAAGCCCCCTTGTTCTTGGCGCTCAACCTTATTGTGATGCTGCCCAGCGTCTTGGCGTACTCCAAGGTCGTATTGTAACTGGTCAGATTGACATCGCTGCCCCAGGACGGAATGCTCTTGGTCAACCGGCCACTGAAGAAGTAGCCGGAGCGCGGCCAGCGCGGGTTGTCGAACTGGTCGACTATCAGGCTGGTGCCCACCCCTGTATCCCGAAAGTTTGGCGGCACCAAGCCGGGAAACCACGATACTCGGGAACCGAAGTGATTATCGTCCCGGTACGCGCCAATCCGCCACTCGCCGTACTGCCCCAAAGCCACGCCGCCATCCAGCCGCACGCTGCCCACATCGTTGTTCCACTCTGTATTCAACGAATGGTCAGCGTTATAAATCGGCAGAAAGTCCTGTCGATAGCCCAAGGACACGGCGCCGAATACCGGGCTGCCCTCGTACAGCGGCTGGTACCACTCGGTCTTGAACAGCTTGTTCTGGCCTATGGACGCATCGTTGCGCCAGGCGCCGCCGGCGCTGTTGGCGTTGCGCCATTCATGCGAGGCCAAAAAGTTGAAATTGCTCTCGCCCGGCGTCGCGCTGTTCAGGTTCAAGCCAAAACGCAGGAAGTTAGGGCCAATGCTGCGTTCCAGCGGCGACACCGTCATCACATTGCGGCCGGACACATTGTCCACGCGGTAGGTCAGCCGGTCGTAATCGCCTCCGGCGAACACGCCGCGCAGGCGGGACTGGGCGCTGCTGATCGGCTCCACCACCGAGGAGAAGGCCAGCGATTTGGCCAATTGCTCCGGCTTGGTGAACTGGCCAGGCTTGCCCTCCACCTGGATCTTGTCGATCAAGGGGAAATGCGGCCGCACCAGTCGGCGTTTCCACGCCGCGTATTCCTCTTCGGATACCGAATAGGCCGACAACTGCTTGGCCAGCGCCTTGGCCGCCTCCTCCCCTCGCTGAGTGATGGCCTGGTGTTCGCTGAAGGAGGCCGAGGTATAGCCGCTCAGATCCGGCTTGATCACCAGATCGCGCTTGTCCAGCTTGCGCAGTTGTTCCTTGGCGTTGCGGCTGACCATCAAATTGGAGGTCTGCGCCACCACGTCGAACAGGCTGTTGATCTCTTTCGCCTTCATCAAGGGCGTGGACACATCGACGACGATCACCCGGTCCGCGCAGCGGCCTTTGACATCCTGAATAGGCAAGTTGCGCGCCAAACCGCCGTCCACCAGCAAGCGGCCATCGTCGTCCTCGATCAGATCGAACAATCCCGGCACCGCCATGCTGGCGCGCAGCGCTCGCGCCAGCGAGCCTTGGGAAAACACCACCGGCTCGCCAGTTGCCAGATCAGTGGCGACAGCCCGGAACGGAATGGGAAGCTGATCGAAACTACCCACCACGCGGTCACGTGTCAGCTTATGGATGTACAGCTCGATTTCCTGCGAGTTGATCGCACTGCGCGGTACTTTCAGCCCGTCTTTTTTCAGGCCGAAGGTAATGTCCAGATAGTTCTTGTAATCATCACGCTTGCGGTCGTACGGCACGTCCGCCCGCGTCGGCTTGCCGGACAACAAGGTATCCCAATCAGCGGCGTCGAATTCGTGCTCCATCTGCGCCAAAGGCAGTCCATTTGCATAAATACCACCAATCAGGGCCCCCGCGCTGGTTCCCGCGATACAGGCGATGGGAACCCGCAAACGCTCCAGCTCCTTCAGCACCCCCAGGTGGGCAAAACCCCGCGCGCCGCCGCCGCCCAGCACCAAACCCACACCCTGCGGCGGATAAACGCCAAGCTCTTCTGTTCCGTCCGCCCTGGCCGTTTGCGACAAAACCCCGAGCAACAGCAGCGAGGCCAGCCACTGTCGCTGATTCCAGCGATTGTTATTTGTAAGCATATGGGTAAATAATGAGAATTACCGTTTCACCCGCGCCTGCGCGTGGCGTAAGATATAGCAATATGCCAATGAAAACATAATTTCCTATAAAGCCGGGCTAAATGTTTGACTTCAAATCACTTGTCAGTTCCCTACTGAACAAAAACACGACTGCCTCCGAAGTGGCGCAGTCCGCAACCCTATTAGTGCGCGACTTGCCCGAAGCCGAATATTTCGGCGCCTTGGTGGAAATCATCAAAGCCGTCGCCAAAATCAATACCGACACCGAGATCTCGCTGAAAGAGCGGGTCAAAACCCTGGTCTACGTCGACGACAAGGCCAACAATATCCACCGCCAGCTGTGCCAGGACTACTTGCAGTCCAAAGGCGGCAGCAAAGGCTATCTTCCCACCATCCTGGCCTACTGGCACGAACTGTCCTCCGCCTACCAGATTTGCTTGCGGCTGTACAAAAGCCACCCCAACGCGGTGCCGGAAGACGAAATCCGCATCGTCACCATCCGCGGCCTGCATCATCAGATGCGGCTGATCGCCTGGAATTCGCTGCGCTACCTGAAGCCGGAAGGCGCGGCGTGGCAAAACGGTTTCCGCTTTTTCAGCCAAGCCGAGGAAAGCGGCTTTTCCCGACAGCCTATCAAGCTTTACCTGAACAGCCCGGATGAATTCAGCTGTGAACAGTTGCTGATTCAGGCCGGAATGCTGTTCCTGGCGCAGACCGACAATATGCTGCACAAGGAAATCGTCGCGGTCGACCAATTGCTGATGATGCTGAGCCAGGGCATTCCGCTGGACAAGCAACCTCCGGTGGAAGAACCTATTTTCGTGTACAACCTGTCGATGCCCGAGCCGCCGCAAGCCATGCTGCGCGGCATGGCCGGCAAATGGCACCGCTATTGGTCCGCCTACGAAATCACCAGCCGGCTGGCGGATCTGATGTTTGATCTGGACAGGCGGATCCCTCCCGCCCTAGAGGCCATGAACGGCGACCTGGAACGCGAGGAATGGGCCATTCTATGCGAAAAACTGGCCATCCGCTGGTCTACCGACGGCGGCAAGTCGCTGCGCAAGTCGGAGCGCTCCCTGCATGCGTCCAACGCCCATGTCAGCATCGGCTTTGAACGCGTCGCCTATCAAGTCAAGGTTCAGGACATGCCGACGCAGGACCCCGAGCGCGCCAGCGATTGGCGCATCAACGACATCAGCTCCACCGGCATGGGCCTCACCTTCATCGGCAAGGCGGTGGAGCAGTTGGCCATCGGCCGCGTCATCCTGGTTAAGGCGGACAACCATCCTCAATTGCTGGGCGTGATCCGCCGCATTCTACGCCAGAGCAACGGCACCAAGGTTGGCATAGAAATCCTCGGGCAAAACCCTGTTGGCGTATCGCTGCTGGACCCTGAGCACGCGGACTCGCCGCCCTCCACCGCCATCTACATTACCCAGCCCAATTCCCGCAAAGGCCAGCGTTACTTTCTGATGCCCAAAGCACTGACGCAGCCGGACAAGCAACTGGTGCTGGCTGCGCAGGGCAAGTCCTATCAAATTCGCCTCAAAACGCCCCAGCACGAATACGAGGACTGCAGCCACAGCGACTTCGACACCCTGTCCAAAGTGGATTAAGCCTTGTCCGCCACGGGGTGGCGCGCAATAAAAAACCGGCTTGCGATTGCAAGCCGGTTTTTTTTAAGCGGGCAAATCCAGCTTACAACACTTCGATGATGCCGGCGGCGCCCATGCCGGTGCCGATGCACATGGTCACCATGCCATAGCCCTTTTGCCCGGCGTCACGCATGCCATGCACCAAGGTGGCGGTGCGGATGGCGCCGGTAGCGCCCAGGGGATGGCCCAGGGCGATGGCGCCGCCATGCGGATTCACCTTGGAAGTATCCAGCTCCAGATCGCGGATCACCGCCAAAGCCTGAGCCGCAAACGCCTCGTTCAGCTCGATCCACTTCAGATCGTCCTGCTTCAGGCCGGCCTGGTTCAAGGCGGCGGGAATCGCCTCTTTCGGACCAATGCCCATGATTTCCGGCGGCACGCCCTTGACCGCGAAGGTGACGTAGCGACCCAGCGGCGTCAGCTTGAACTCCTTGAGCACGCGCTCGGACACCAGAATCACGGCGCCGGCGCCGTCGGACATCTGCGAAGAGTTGCCGGCAGTGACCGAGCCCTTGGCGTCGAACACCGTTTTCAGCTTGGCGAGGCCCTCCAGCGTGGTCTCGCGACGCGGACCTTCGTCGGTGTCCAGGACTCGGGTTTTAACCGCCACTTCGCCGGTTTCCAGGTTGGGCGTGCGATACGTCGCCTCCAGCGGCGTAATCTCGCTCTTGAACTTGCCGCCGTCAATCGCGGCCAGAGCGCGGCGATGCGATTCCACTGCGAACGCATCCTGATCTTCACGCGACACACCCCACTGCTGCGCCACTTTCTCGGCGGTCAGACCCATGCCGTAAGCAATGCCGTAGTTTTCGTCCTTGGCGAAGATTTCCGGGTTCAACGACACCTTGTTGCCCATCATCGGCACCAGAGACATCGACTCGGCTCCCGCGGCGATCACCACGTCGGCCTCGCCCAGGCGGATGCGATCGGCGGCCATCTGCACCGCGTTGATGCCGGACGAGCAGTAACGGTTGATCGTAATGCCGCCCACGGTATTGGGCAGGCCGGCCAACAGCACGCCGATACGCGCCATGTTAAGGCCCTGCTCCGCTTCCGGGAAGGCGCAACCCACCACGCAGTCGGAAATCAGTTTCGGGTCCAGATTCGGCACTTGGGCCAGCGCGCCGGTAATCACGTGCGCCAGCATATCGTCCGGGCGCACATGACGCATCATGCCGCGCGGCGCCTTGCCCACCGGGGTGCGGGTGGCGGCGACGATGTAAGCTTCTTGTACTTGTTTGCTCATTTTCGATTCTCCTGTCGGCCGCCTGATCGGCTTTGCGGCGATCAAGCGGCCTTTCATCTGGCTATTGGCCGCGCTTGCGGGAGGATTCGTCGCGAGCGGGCCGAGATCGAAGCGAGAAACGCAGCCGTACATGGGGTACGGCGAGCATCACAGCATTCAATATCGGCTCGCGCAGCAGAATCGTCCCCAAGCACTTAGTTGCGCAGCGGCTTGCCGGTAGTCAACATATTCGCAATGCGGTCCTGAGTCTTGGAGTTTTTCAGCAAGGTCATGAAGGCCTTGCGCTCCAGGTCCAGAATCCACTGCTCGTTGACCAGGGTGCCCGCCTCGACGTCGCCGCCGGTCATCACGTCGGCAATCAGCCCGGCAATGAAGAAGTCGTGCTTGGAAATAAAGTTGCCTTCCAGCATGTTCACCAACTGGCCCTTGACCGACGCAGCGCCGCTGCGGCCCGCCACCGGGAAGCCCTTGACCTTGAGCGGCGGACGATAGCCGGCTTCGGCCAGCGCGATCGCCTGCTGCTTCGCCACGTGCAACAGCTCGTAGGCGTTGAACACGACCGGGTCGCCATTGCGGAAGAAGCCGATTTCCTGCGCTTCGAAGCCGCTGGTGGCCACTTTGGCGGTAGCGATGGCCATGAAGTAATCCTTCAATGCGGCCAACACGTCGCCGCGCGCTTCTTGCGCGGCGCGCAGAGCGAACTCCTTGCAGCCGCCGCCGCCCGGCAGCAGGCCGACGCCCACCTCAACCAGACCAACGTAGGACTCCAGCGCCGCCACGGTCTTGTCGCAGTGCATCGCGAATTCGCAACCGCCGCCAAACACATAGCCCTGGGTAGCGGCCACCGTCGGCACCTGGCAGTAACGCAGGCGCATCGAGGTTTCCTGGAAACGGCGCACCGTCGCGTCAATCGCGTCCCAATCGCCCATCATGAAGGCCGGCATCATCGACTGCAGATCGGCGCCGACGGAGAACGGCTCCTCGGTCTGCCAGATCACCAAGCCTTTGAAACGGTCTTCGGCGATATCGATAGCTTTGTTCAAGCCTTCGATCACAGCCGGGCCGATGGCATGGGCCTTCGATTTGAACGACACCACCAGAACCTCGTCGCCGGTGGTGAAGGCGCGCACGCCCTCGTTCTCGAACACGGTTTCACCCAGCGGAGCGGACGCTTCGCCCAGCACTTTGGCAGGCGCCAGCTGACGCTGGTACACATCCAGCGTGGAACGGCCCACCAACTTGTTGCCGGCGGGGTCGAAAGAACCTTCGGCGAAATGCACGCCGGCGCGGTCGCCCTGCAATACCCAGGCAGGCAGCGCGGCGGCGCTCAGCGCCTTGCCGGCTTTCACGTCCTCGTCCAGCCACTTGGCCACTTGTTGCCAGCCGGCGGCTTGCCAGGTCTCGAACGGACCCACGCTCCAGCCGAAGCCCCAGCGGATGGCAAAGTCGACGTCGCGCGCGCAATTGGCGATATCGGCCAGATGGTGGGAGATGTAATGGAACACATCGCGGAAACATGCCCACAGGAATTGCGCCTGCGGATGGCTGCTTTCGCGCAGTTTCTGGAATTTTTCCGCCGGGTTGGCAATCTTCAAAATGTCCTTGACCGCGTCGTCGCCCTTCTCGCCGGCACCAACGTATTCGCCCTTGGCCGGATCCAGCACCAGCATGCGCTTGCCGTCTTTTTTGTAGATGCCGGCCTTGGTCTTGGCGCCCAGCGCGCCGGCCGCGATCAGCTTCTGCATCCACTCCGGAGTCTGGAACAGACCATGCCACGGGTCTTGCGGCAGAGTGTCCTGCATGGTCTTGACCACGTGGGCGAAGGTATCCAGGCCCACCACGTCGGCGGTGCGGAAGGTCGCCGATTTGGGGCGACCCAGGCGCGGACCGGTCAGATCGTCCACCACGTCGAAGCGAATGCCGAACTTGGCGGCGTTGGCGATGGTGGCCAGCATCGAGAAGACGCCGATGCGGTTGGCGACGAAGTTGGGGGTATCCTTGGCGCGAACCACGCCCTTGCCCAGGCTGGACACAAGGAAGCGCTCCAGATTATCCAGAATGTGCGCGTCCGAAGTCAGGCAGGGAATGATTTCCACCAGATGCATATAGCGCGGCGGATTGAAGAAGTGCACGCCGCAGAAACGCGGGCGCACATTGTCCGGGCAGCTTTGCGCCAGCGTGTTGATCGACAAGCCGGAAGTATTGGTGGCGAAAATGGTGTGCTCGCCCAGGTGCGGCGCCACTTTGTGGTACAGGTCCGCCTTCCAGTCCATGCGTTCGGCGATGGCTTCGATCACCAGGTCGCAATCCTTCAAGAGGTGCAGGTGGTCGTCGTAGTTGGCCGGCTGAATGTGGTTGACGGCATCCTTATTGGCCAAGGGGGCCGGCTTCTGCTTTTTCAAGCCTTCCAGCGCCTTGAGCACGATGCCGTTCTTGTCGCCTTCCTTGGCCGGCAAGTCAAACAGGATGGTCGGTACTTTGGCATTCACCAGATGGGCGGCGATTTGAGCCCCCATCACGCCAGCGCCTAGCACGGCTACCTTGCGTACGTTGAACTTGGTTTGAGACATGGTTTCCTCGTTTTGTTGAAACACAACATGAGACAGGCCCCTCTCGCCTGCTCAGCCTGCTTCAAGGACGGGCGTTGTTCGTCCTTGCGCTGAGTCGGCGGCGCGCCGCCGCTGCAGCCGGCACAACTGACCGGCCGGGAAGTGATTATGATAAAGCCCGGCCCGCCCGGAACCCTGGCGGCGAAGGCATCGCCTCATCGCCGATGGATATCCGTCAATCTACTGAAAAACCGCGCTGGCAGCCACTATGGCGGCGACTCAAGCGCAGCTGGAAAAAGCCTGTATTGAAAAATATCAAACACTCGCTTTTCTCACAAATAAGTCTAACCCAATTTGGGCAAAAAAACAGGGGGTAAATGGAAAAATAGAGGGAGAAAACAAGCGGAAAACTCGACGCGCCGCAAACGTAAAAACCGGGCGAGCGCCACCGCGCCCGCCCGGCCTGAAATCCGCGCGCTCTGCGGCGCCGATTCAATTAAAACCGATAGTTATATTGCAGACCGACCAACTGCAGATAGGTCTTGTAGCTACCCTTCACCGTGCCGCCGTTACCTGTGCAAGCCGCGCCGGTTGTCGGGCTAGTGCCGGCCGGGCTGCAGCCGTCGGTGTAGTTCACATTGGCGTTGGTGAAGTTGATGAAGCTATAGGCGAAGTCGACCGAGCTTTGCTTATTGATCTTGTAGTTGGCGCCCAGCGACAGCCACAAGCGGTCGCTATCCGGCAGCGCCGGGTGACGATCTTTATCGGACTGCAACGGCGACTGCTCCCAAGCCACGCCGCCGCGGAACAGCCAAGCATCGCTGTACTGGTAGTTGGCGCCCAAGGACACGCGCCAAGTGTCGCGCCAGTTCTGGTGAATCACCATATCGCCCTGAGCCACACCGCCCACCGTGGACTGCTGAATCACAATCTCTTTCATTTGCGAGTTGGCGACCCAAGTCACATCGCCCATCACCGCCCACTTCGGATTCAGCTGATGGAAGAAGTTGGCGGATGCGGTTTCCGGCGTGGTGACATCCACCTTGGCCGTAGCATCCGGGTGCTTGCCCTTAGCCACCGCGCCAGCTCCGTTTTGTGGCAAACCGGGAATAGCGTTATTGGTGACATTGTTGAATGTCCAAGTGGATGAGCCGCTCAAGGACTGCTTAATGCTGGAGCGGTAAGCTAGGCCAAAGCGGGTGTTCTCATTCAGCTGGAACATATAGCCGATATTCCAACCGAAGCCCCAGTCGTCACCCTCAACATGCGCCAGGCCATCACCATTCACCGCAGCCGCGCCAACCGCGCCACGGGCTTGGGCCAGAGCAACTGCCTGCGAAGCGCCACCCGCCAGTGCTTGCTGGTAGGCCGTCTGGAAAATACGGGCATTCACACCAGTGGAAGCGTCAGCCATTTGGTCCAACGACGCATTCATGTACTGGGCGGAAATGCCGAAGCCAAAGGAATGGCGGTCATCCAGCTTGAACGACATCGACGGGTTGATGTTGAACGATTGCAGATTCACACTCTTCAGCGCGTAACGGCCAGCCCAGTCAAAGCCATAGTCCAACTTGGCGCCATAGGGTACGAATATGCCCAGACCCAGATTGATCTTGTCGTTCAGTTTGTGCGACAGGTAGAAGTTAGGAGCTGCCACCGCCTTGGGCGCAAAACTACCACCATTGCTGCCACCAGCCGGTTGGGCAGTGGCGCCGGGGATCAACACGGCCCGGGTAGAGCCACTGTCGGTGTACTCGGAATGCGGCACCACCAGAGTGGCGCCACCGGAAATCTGGGTGCCCTCCAACCGCGACAAACCGGCCGGGTTGGCGAAAATGGTGGAAGGATCGTTGGCCTCGGCGCCGTTGGCATGCGCCGTGCCCTGGCCGGACACGCTCTGCGAACCAAACTGATAACCCGAGGCCACGGCCTGGGTGGACATTAGACCGAATGTTGCGCCCATGACCATCACGGACAGGCTGAGGTGCTTGAGTTTCATGTTCTCCCTCTCTCTTTGGCGTTGCTATAGTGTTCTTAGGTGTTAGATGACCAATAAAAAGCAGTGGTCATATTTGATGCTACCAGAGAATTAGAGCAATTCCACAAGGTTTTGGAGTGTTTGTTCCAAACAAACGTTTAATGAGACATTTCTGCAACAAGCATATTAAAAAGCGTCGAACAACGCTAAATTTCACCCAAAATACGCGATTTACCATCATTATCAATCGCCACATACGTGGCAACCACTTCGGTAATCGCCTCATGCGAGCCGTCTATGCGCTCCGCCTCGACGGTGATTTTCAAGGTGATGGATTTCTGGCCGATTCGCAGCCGCTCGACATAAAGGTCTACCACGTCGCCCAGCAGAATGGGCGCGGCGAACTGAAAGGTATTGACCGCCACCGTGGTCACCGGGCCGCGCGACAAGCGCTCGGCGTCCAGGCTGCCGGCCATGTCGATCTGATTCATCAGCCAACCGGCCTGGACTCGGCCGTAAGCATTGGTGCTGGTTGGCAGCGCGCGCACGCGCAGCGTGGGAATCCGGACTTCAGGGCGGTCCATGCTCACTCCTTTGTTATTGCTCGTCGCTCGGCTTTGGCGACTTTCGTCATTTCACGCCAGCGGCCGTCATCGCAGCCGCTGGCGTGAAATGCCGGGACGAATCCCGGCAAATCTTACCCCTTACGCTCAGAAGATCAAGCGCTGCAACAGCTTGTCATCATGTTGCTCCAGCATCTTGTCGAAGTCGTCCACCATGATCACGTCGCGCTTGAGCTTGCGCGCACGGCTGACGGCGTCGAACTCGGCCTGATTGAGCAAACCGGCCGCCAAGGCTTCCGCCAGGCGCTCGCGCGCGGTAACGGAAACAAACTTGCCGTCGCGCGCCAGTTTGCGCAGCTTTTGCTCCAGCGGCTCGGTGGCCAGCACGGCCTCCAGCGCGTGAGCCAGCACGCCCACGGCATCGCCCTCTTCTTTTGGCAGATACATGCCGCGCGTCAGCCGTTCACGCGTCGCGCCGGGCTCCATCATCGCGCGCGCCACCTGGGTGCCGACGCGGTCGGACGCCGGCTTGAGCGTCAGGCCCCACGGGAAGATCAGCTTGCGCAACACCACGGCCAGCATGCGGCTGGGCAAGTTGGCGAGGAAGCCGTCCATCGCCTGCTGCACATCGTACAAAGCGTTTTCCACCGACCACTGCAAGACCGCCAGGTCTTCCTTGGGCGCGCCGTCGCGCTCGAAGCGCTTCAAGCAGGCGGAGGCGATGTAAAGGCCGGAGAGCATGTCGCCCAGACGCGCGGACAACTTCTCGCGGAATTTAAGGCTGCCGCCCAGGCTGAACATCGCCATATCGGACAGCAAGGCGAAAGCGCTGGAGAAACGAGTCAACCGACGATAGTAAACCCCCACTTCGCCGCCGCGCGGGGCGCCGACGAAACGCGACCCGCTCAAGCCCAGCCACAAGGAACGAACCACATTGCTGATCACAAAGTTGATGTGACCCGTGATGGCGGCATCGAACTCCTTGCCATCGTTGGCCATGGCCGCCTTCATCTCGCGCAACACGAAGGGATGGCAGCGGATGGCGCCCTGACCGTAGATAATCATCGAGCGCGTCAGGATGTTGGCGCCTTCGACGGTGATGCCGATCGGAATCGCCTGATAAGCTCGCGCCAGGTAGTTGCGCGGCCCCAGCACCACCGCCTTGCCGCCATGGATGTCCATCGCGTCGTTGATGGCTTTGCGCATGCGCTCGGTGTTGTGGTACTTGAGGATGGCCGACAACACCGACGGTTTCTCGCCGGTATCGAGACCGGTCAGCGCCAAGTCCTGCGAGGCCTCCATCTGATAGGTGTAGCCGCCGATGCGCGCCATCGCCTCGTCCACGCCCTCGAACTTGCCGATGGGCAGGCCGAACTGATCGCGGATGCGCGCGTAGGCGCCCGTGACGAAGGTGCTCATCTTGCCGGAAGCCACCGACATCGCCGGCAGGGAGATGCAACGACCCACCGACAAGCATTCAACCAGCATGCGCCAACCCTGACCGGCGAACTCGCGGCCGCCGATGATCCAGTCCAGCGGAATGAACACGTCCTTGCCCCAGGTCGGACCATTCATGAAGGCCGCGCCGCCGGGGAAATGGCGCCGGCCGATGGCCACGCCTTCGTGCTCGGTGGGGACCAGCGCGCAAGTGATGCCCAGGTCTTCCTTATCGCCCAGCAGATGCTCCGGGTCGTACATCTTGAACGCCAGGCCCAGGATGGTGGCCACCGGAGCCAGAGTGATCCAGCGCTTTTCCCAGCTGACGCGCAGGCCGAGCACATCGTCGAAACGCTCGCCGGTGCGCGGATGGGTGTAGCTGCCGCGGCAGACGATGCCGTAGTCGGGGATGCTGCCGGCGTCCGAACCCGCATAAGGGCTGGTCAGCGCGAAGCACGGGATTTCCAGGCCCTTGGCCAGACGGGGCAGATAATAGTCCTTCTGCTCCTCCGTGCCGTAGTGTTGCAGCAGCTCGCCCGGCCCCAGGGAGTTGGGCACCATCACCGACACCGCGGCGGTGCCGCCGCGGGTGGCGATCTTGGTGACCACCTTGGCGTGGGCGTAATTGGAGAACTCCAGACCGCCGTACTGCTTCTTGACGATCATGCCCAGGAAGCCGTTGTCCTTGATGAACTGCCACACTTCCGCCGGCAGATCCTTCAGCTCGTGGGTGATCTTCCAGTCGTCGATCATCGCGCACAGCTGTTCGGTGGGGCCGTCGATGAAGGCCTGCTCTTCCGGCGTCAGCTTGGGATCGGGGAAAGACAGCAGACGATTCCAGTCCGGCTTGCCGGAGAACAGGTCGCGATCCCACCATACCGTGCCGGCATTGATGGCTTCCTGCTCGGTCTGTGACATCGCCGGCGTGATTTTCTTGAACACGCCGAACACCGGGCCGGTGAACACGGCGCGGCGCAGCGGCGGAAGATTGAGAACGGCGGCGACCACCGCGAAAACAGCCCAGGCCGCCGGCGGCAGCGGGCAGTGGAAGATAAACTGGAGCGCGGCGAGCCAGACGGCCAGCCCCACGGTCCAGGCCAGAACAGGCGCGCGGAAATACGCCAGCGCGCCCAGCAGCACGACCAGAACAACGGCAGATATCATTTTGTTTTACCCTCGTGTTGACCCTTCCATTCCGGCGGCAACAGCAAGGGACGCGGCCGCGATCGGCACGTCCTGCCCTGCGCTCCGGAATCAGCCTTCCATGGGCGCGACCAGGCCAGCCATGACAAAGGGCACGAGGTATTTGACGATCATGTCCGGATCCCGCGCGCTGACGATCTGACTTCGAGTAAAGATCTTCAACACATCGTTGCCTGCAAAGGCATTGAACATGACGCTGAACGCAAGATGCATTCTCCAGGCCAACTGCTCCGTGTCCAGCAAGGGCAAGGCGCGCTGAAACGCGCGACTGTAACGCTGGACGAACACGCTGTACTGCTGGGAGATGGTTTCACGCAACAGACGATGATTTTCCACCAAGGTGCGCGACAACAAGCGCACGAACATCGCCCCGCCGCGCGACGGGTCCTTGGACAGCGATAGACAAGGGCGTATGAACGACAGCACCAAGCCTTCCACCGACAGTTTCTCCTCCGAGGCCACCGCCTCCAGCTTATCCAGTTCCGCCAGGCAGTCCGCTATCAACGGGGCCAACCTGCGCATGAACACAGACTCGAACAACGCATCCTTGGAGCCGAAGTGGTAATTCACCGCGGCCAGGTTTACCTCGGCTTGCTGGGTAATCATGCGCAGCGAGGTCGCTTCGAAACCGTGCTCCACAAACAAGCGTTCTGCAACGTCCAGAATGCGGGTGGCGGTATCGGGGCGGCTTGCTTCCATGTTTTCCAGTGCCTTTTTTGTATTTGCTGGTTTTATGGTCTTGCTCATTTCAGCTTTCGAACAAGCGTTTCAAACTTACGTTTTAATTTGATGAATGTCAAGACATGTCTCGACAGCGCTCGGGCCAAACTCAACAGGGCGGCAACAAAAGCGGCAGTCCGTATTTTAGACTGCCGTTTGAATGAAACACATGTTGAAAGCGTTTAGTCAAGGCCGCGTGCCAAATCCCGCTTCAGGTCTTCGACATGCTCCAGGCCCACGGCCACCCGCAACAGGCCTTCCACGATCCCGGCCTTGGCTCTGGCCTCCGGCGTGATGCGGGCATGCGTCGTGGACGCCGGATGGGTGATGGTGGATTTGACGTCGCCCAGATTGGCGGTACGGGAAATCAACTGCACCCGGTCAACCACTCGCCAAGCCTCCTCCCTGCCGCCCTTGACCACGAAGGACACCACCGCGCCGCCGCCGCTTTGCTGGCGAAGCGCCAGCTCGTGTTGCGGATGACTGGCCAGCCCCGGATAGAACACCCGCTCCACCGCCGGCTGGGCTTCCAGCCAGCGCGCCAACTCCAGCGCGCTGGCGCTGTGCTTTTCCATCCGCAAATGCAGGGTTTCCATGCCGGAGAGCAGCGTCCAGGCATTAAACGGGGCCAGCGTGGGGCCGGCGGTACGCACATGCAGATAAATCTGTTCGATCAACGCATCGCTGCCCACTACCGCACCGCCCATCACCCGGCCATGCCCGTCGAGATATTTGGTGGCGGAATGCATCACCAGATCCGCCCCCAGTTTCAACGGCTGCTGCAAGGCCGGAGAACAGAAGCTGTTGTCCACCACCAGCAAGGCGTCGCGCTGATGCGCAATCTGGGCGATGGCGGCGATGTCGGCGATTTCCGTTAAAGGATTGGACGGCGTTTCCAGAAACAACAAACGGGTATTGGGCCGCGCGGCATCGCGCCAGGCTTGCAGGTTTGTGGCGTCGACAAAGGTGGTTTCCACGCCAAACTTGGCCAGCAGGCCGGCGAACAGATTGGTGGTGGAGCCAAACAGGCTTTGCGAAGACAAGATGTGGTCGCCGGCCTTGAGCAGGCTCATCATGATGGCCTGGATAGCCGCCATGCCAGTGGCGGTGGCGATGGCGCGCTCGCCCCCCTCCATCAGCGCCAAGCGCTGCTGAAAGGCGGCGACAGTGGGATTGGTGAAGCGGGAGTAGGTATAGCCGTCCAGCTCGCCCAGAAACATGGCCGCGGCCTGTTCCGCCGAATCGTAGGTGAAGCTGGAAGTCAGATGCAGGCTTTGGCTATGTTCGCGATATTCGCTGATTTCGCGACCGCCGCGGATTGCCAGTGTTTCCGGGTGCCAACAGGCTTGTTCGGTATTGTCGGATGCCATTGAAGAGTCTCTACGGGTGCTTCAAAGATAAAGCCAGCGCTCATATTGCCTGAAAACCCGCCGTTTGCTAAATGCCTGCCGGGCATAAAGCCGCCGGCCCGGCGGCATTAGGCAGGCCAGCATCCACTTAATTATTCGATCAACAGCATATGAGCGCGTACCCAATCCCGATCCGCCGCCTCGAAGTGCCACCACTCGGTGGCGATGCCGCTGAAACCGGCTTGGCTCATGCAATGGCGCAACAGCAAGCGATTGGCCAATTGCGCCTCGCTCAGCCTTCCCGTCCGCCGCAACTCCGGCTCGCGCTGCGGCTGCGCCAGCTCGGTGAAGTCGTCAAAGCCGGTGCCCATGTTCAGTTCACGCCCGCCGTCATCCTCCACGCTTAGGTCCACAGCCATGCCGAAGCTGTGAATCGAGCCGCGCGCGGGGTCGGCTACGTAGATGCGTTGCGGCGTGTCCTTGACGATGTCCCACAACACTCGCTGCACCCTCCCCGGCCTCAGCGCGTCGAAAACCCGCAAATGGAAACCCGGCCGTTGCCTGCGCAACTCGCGCGCGGCCATGGCCAGGCGCTCGGCGGCGCGGCGATGCAACAGCGCCGGCGCCGCGTCGCCGTAAAGATTCCGTCCCACAAAATTATTGGCGCAGGCATAGCGCAGGTCCAGTCTTACCCCGTCGATATCCGCAATCGACAGGTACTCCGGATGCGCCGCCAACTCCTCCATGGCGATGACCGCTTTCATTCTCTTCGCACTCCCCTTCATTCATCCTCCAGCCATCTCCCGCGCCAGCCGCTCGGCGCTGCCCAGGGCCAAGGTAAAGCCCAAGGCGCCGTGTCCGAGATTCAGCCAGAGATTAGCCGGCCCGCCAGGCGCGCGCCCTATCATGGGCACCCCGTCCGGCGTGGCCGGCCTCAAGCCGGCCCATTCCGTAGCCTGTTCCAAACAGCCCGCCCGCGGCCAATCGCGCTTCACTTGCCGACGCAAGCCGGCCACGCGCCGCGGATCCGGGCTTTCGTCGTAGCCAACCAGATCCGCCGCCGCCGCAACCCGCAGACGCCCGTCTATGGGCGCGTACAAGGTCTTGCGCTCGAAATCTGTGACGCTTAGAACCGGCAAACACTCCCCCGCGGGCATGTCCAGGCTGTAACCCTTCAGCGGATAGAGCGGCAGCCGCAGGCCCAGCTTGCGCGCCAACGCCGCGCCGCCGACGCCGGCGGCCAGCACCAGATGCCGGCAGGGCAAGGCCTCATCGGACAGCAAGACTTGCCGCACTCGCCCCTGAGCCATTTCGAAACCGCTAACTTCCTGGCCAAACCGGAACTCGACATCCAGGCCTTCCTCAAGCATCCGCCGCTGCATAGCAAGGCAGAACAACCGACAATCCGCCACTTCCTCGTCAGGGGTATGCACGCCGCCGGCTATCGGCCCGCTTAGTCCGGCCAAGGCCGGCTCCAAATCATGGCAAGCATCCGTATCCAGCAGTTGCTGGCACGCACCCAGCTCGCTCATCGCCGCCACGCCTTGACGCGCATGCTCCAGCGCCGCCGCGCTGCGGTACAGCACCAGCTTGCCGTTGCGCCGCCAGGCAAAACCGCCCAACCCCTCCTCGCGCAGCCCTTCAAGCAACACGCGGCTTTCTTGCGCCAAACGCCACAACTGAGCGCTGCCGGCGCGATTGGCTTTACGGTTGCAAGCGCGATAAAAGCGCCACAACCACTGCCATTGGGCCGCGTCCCAGCTTAGACGCAAACGCATAGGCGCATCCGCGCTCAACAGCCAGGCCAGCGCCTTGGCCGGCACGCCCGCATCGGCCAGCGGCGCGACATAGCTATAGCTTAGCTGGCCGCCGTTGGCGTGGCTGGCGCCGGCCGCCGCCTCGCCTCGCCGCTCCAACACCGTGACCGGCCAGCCCGCCCGCGCCAGCCGCCATGCGCTGCACAGGCCAATTACGCCGGCGCCCACGACAAGCACTCTCGATCCCCCCATCACCGCCCCCTCGCAAAGTCCGTCGAAACCGCGAAGCCGGCCCGCGCCGGGAACCAATTGCCATGGTCTTGGACCGACAGCGGTAGATGACGGACAATTCGCATGCCGCGAACAAGAATTCAGGATAGCGTAAATGACAAAATCGATCCTCTCCCTTTCCCTGTTGCTGGTCGGCGCCTTGCCTGCCGCCGCGCTGGCGGCCAAGCCGCTGGTCTTTTGCGCGGAAGCCTCGCCGGAAGGTTTCGACCCCGCGATGTGGGACACCGCCTCCACTTACAACATCGTCAAGCCCGTCTTCCAGGGGCTGACCGAATTCAAGCGCGGCGGCGTGGCGCTGCGCCCAGGTCTGGCGGAAAGCTGGAGCGTGTCGGCGGACGGGCTGGAATACACCTTCAAACTGCGCCGTGGCGTCAAATTCCATCACACCGAGTATTTCAAGCCCAGCCGCGACTTCTCCGCCGACGACGTGGTTTTCACCGTCAACCGTTGGATCCGGCCGGACCTGCCGTTCAATCAGGCGTTCAAGACCCCGCTGACCGGCCCGGACGGCTACGGCCTCGTCAAACTGATAGACTCGGTGCAAAAGCTGGATCCTCACACCGTCAAGATCCGGCTGAAGGAGCGCAACGCCACCTTCCTGACGTTCTTCGCGATGGGCTTCGCCGGCATGCAGTCGGCTGAATACGCCCAGCAGCTGCTGCAGGCCGGCAAGCCCGCGCAGATCAACCTGCTGCCCATCGGCACCGGCCCCTACCGCTTCAAGAGCTACGCCAAGGATTCAACCGTGCGCTATGAGGCCAATCCTCAATACTGGGGCGCGCCGCAAAAAACCCGCAACCTGATCTTCGCCATCGTCACTGACCCGCAAGTACGCATCCAGAAGCTAAAGGCGGGCGAATGCCAAGTGGCCGCGGCGGTGCGCGAGTCCGATCTGGACACCTTGAACACCGACAAGAACATCAAGATCGCCGCCACCGGCGCCAGCAATATTTCCTACCTGGCCTACAATCTGAAACGGCCGCAGTTCGCCAAACGCGAAGTGCGCGTGGCGCTGGACATCGCCATCAACCGCGACGCCCTGTTCAAAGCGATGTTCCCCAAGGGCGGCGCCACTCAGGCGGTCAACCCCTATCCGCCGTCCACCTGGAGCTGGAACCCCAAAACCCGTAATGAATACAACCCGGCCAAGGCCAAGGCGCTGCTGGCCCAAGCCGGCTACCCCAACGGCTTCACCCTGGATTTATGGGCGCTGCCGGTACAGCGGCCCACCAACCCCAACGGCAAACTGATGGCGCAGATGATCCAGCAAGACTGGGCCAAGATAGGCGTCAAGGCCAATATTCGGTCCTACGAATGGGGCGAGTACCTGAAACGCGCCGCCGCCGGCGAACACGATGTCTATATGTCGGGCCTGACCAGCAACTCCGGCGACCCTGACGACTTCCTCTGGAACGCCCTGTCCTGCAGCGTCAGCAAGGGCGGTCAGCGCTTCTGCAATCAGGAGTTCGATAAGCTGCTGCTGCTCGGCCGGCAAGCCACCGAGCAGAAGCAACGCACTCAGTATTATTTGAAAGCCCAGGAAATTTTCAAATACGAACGCCCCTGGATCACCATGGCCCATTCGCGCATTTACATTCCGATGCGCAACAATGTGCAGGGTTTCGTGATGAATCCCAATGGCTCTTTTGACTTCGAGGACGTATGGCTCAAATAAACCCGGCCTGGCCCACCCATTTCGCCAGCCACCGTTACCAGAGTTTGCGGGCCGGCCCGCGCCTGATCGTCACCGGCGCCGTGCACGGCAACGAGGTTTGCGGCGCGCTGGCCATCCGTCGCGTGATGGCCGAACTGGAACAAGGCGCGCTGGCGCTCCGCGCCGGCCGGCTGACTCTGGTTCCGGTGGTCAATCCGCTGGCTTTCCAGCTGGGCCAGCGCGGCGGCGAACGCAACCTGAACCGCAATCTCGCGCCCAGCAACGCGCCGGGCGACTTCGAAGATCACGTCGCCAACTGGCTGTGCCCCTTGCTGTCGGAACATGAGGTTTTGCTGGACCTGCATTCCTTCCAGTCCCCCGGCCGGCCTTTCGTCTTCCTCGGCCCGCGCGACAACGCCGGCGAGCTCGAACCCTTCGCCCTGGCCGCGCGGGAAGAGGCTCTGGCGCAGCGGCTGGGCGTCGCCCGCGCAGTGGACGGCTGGCTGTCCACTTACGCCCTGGGCGTGAGCCGCCGCGGCAAGACGGCCGGCGGCGATGCCCGATACGGCGTGGGCACCACCGAATACATGCGTCAACAAGGCGGCTGGGCGCTGACGCTGGAATGCGGCCAACACGACGACCCCGCCGCGCCGGATGTCGCCTACCAGGCCATCGTCAATACGCTGGCCCATCTGGGCATGATGGACGCGCCGCCCCCCACGCCGGCTCCTCTGGAAGCGCTGAGCCTGTATGAAGTGGTGGACAAACTTGACGATGGCGACCGCTTCGCCCGCGACTGGACCAGCTTCGATCCAGTGCGCAGAGGCGAACTCATCGGCTGGCGCGCCGACGGCAGCCCGGTGACGGCCATAGACGACGGTCGCATCGTCTTCCCCAACCCTCAATCGCCCAGCGGCCAGGAGTGGTTCTATCTGGCTCGCCCCTCCAACCGGTTTTAAGCCTCTCTTCCTTGCTCCGGGCTGCGTTCGCGCGGCTCGGTACTTCCACTTAAGTATTTGTTCTTCATAAAAACTGACCTTAAGTTCAGTTTGCCGCCGCCCCCAACTGCTACACCGATAAACACTGCCGGGCTTTGTCCGGCAGCCCTTTGCGGGCGGCCCGCTCTCATCCGCCCGTCATCTCGTTAATCAGCGCTAAGAACGTGTTTACGATCCCGCTAGCAAAAGCGAGACATGGCGAAAACGGCTGAGAAAGCGGAATGCACATACGGCACATGAACATTTCGAAGCGGCACTCACCGTGTCGTGTCTCACAACGCGCAGCAGATCGCAAACAGGTTCTCAAGGAACAGGTCGACTCATGAGCCATCTTCCCACGCATCAAGTCTTGCCTTACGGCGTCGCCATCCACCAAGCGATTGCGGAAGGCAATCTGGCGCAGATGAAAACCCTGCTGGAACAAGGCGAACAACACTTGCGCCAATACGGCGATCTGCACGCCGCCGTCGATCAGTTGAAGCAGGAAATCTCCCGCCTGGAACGACGCTAAGAACACTCTCGCGATCCAGCGAGCCCGCTCGGCTCGCCCGGCAGGAACATCACCTAACTCTCCGGAGGTTTTATGTCAGACACCGCACAAACCGATATCGGCTTGTTTCCCGTCAGCTACCTCATCGGCACCGGCATGGAAGGCGCGCAACGGCTTACGCTGAACCTGCTGGTCGCGCCGCCGCGCAGCGCCGTGACCGGCGACGCCCACATCACCCAGGCCACCAATCCGCCGCTGGACGTTCACTCCCACGTTCACGGCGACTACACCTACCTGACGGTGATGCCGCCCAGCGAAGGCCGCATTCTGATCACCGCCCAAGGCCACAGCGGCAACACGGTCAACTTCAAACTGCACTTGGTTCTGAGCCAGGACTGGAAACAGGGCGTGGCCAATTACAGCTATCTGAACGGTTCCGCGTGGGTGGAAGTGGAAAACGCGCCGGCCAAACTCAACCCGGAACTGAAATCGCGCTATTTCCCGTTGCCGCTGGGACCCGGACCGGTGATTCTTCCCAACCCGCCCATCAATGCGCTGTACGGCGTGCCGATTCAAAGCGCCATCGCCAGCGGCGACCTGGCCCACATGAAAACGCTGGCCTCCTACGCCCGCCAGCAATTGGACGCTCAGCCGCAACTGCGCAAGGAACTGGACGCGCTGAAATCGGAAATCGCCAAGCTGGAACGCCAATAGGCTAGCGCCGTCTCTCCCCCATCCGCCAAGGAGTGCTCCATGTCAGCAACAGGATTGTTCCATACCCGTTACATCGTTTCCGCCCCGGTGCTGGGCGCACCGGTCCTGACCCTGGACCTGCTGGTCAACACGCCGCAGAAAAAGGTCAGCGGCCACGCCAGCATTTTCCAAAGCGTCAGCCCGCCGCTGCAATTCCAGGCCAATGTCTGGGGCCATTACAGCCAAGCCAAACTGGACCCGTCCGCCGAGCACCACATCGTGCTGTCGCTGGACGGCAGCCCCAGCTCTCCCAACAGTCAGATCGCCGAAACCTTCCACTTGCAAGGCATTCTCGACCAGAACTGGAAGGACGGCCACGCCAGCTACCGCTTCTTCTACCAGAACGCTTGGCACACCGTGGCGCACGCCATCGTGACCGAGGCCCCGGCCGTGCATCCGGAGCCGCGCTCCGGCAGCAAGCCCTACCCCCACCCCATTCCGCTCTACGCCGCTGCGCTTCAGCAATCCCGCTCCAGCGACAATCTGGCGCAGATGAAGTCGCTGGCCATTCAGGCGGAAGAACAGTTGAAGCAGCACGACAATATCGAAGCCGCGCTGAAGCAGCTGCATGCGGAAATCGCCCGCCTAGAAGGCCGGCATTGAACGGCGCCGCACGCTAAGAACGTGTTTACGATCTCGCGAGCCAAGGTGAGGCAAGGCGAAAACGGCTGAGCAAGCGGCGTGTACACACGGTACATGAGCATTTTGAAGTTGCACTCGCCGAACCACGTTTCACCACGCGTAGCAGATCGTAAACAGGTTCTAAGCAGCTCAAAGTCCAGGGGCGTCCAGCGGACGCTCCTCGCCCCCTTCCAAGGACCCGCTCATGCTCGATGACCGCCCCACCGTCCGTCCCGCCCGTTATCTGGACGACGAAGACTTCAAGCGTTACGTCCCGGTGCACGTGGTTTGGGAAATCACGCTGGCCTGCGACCTGAAATGCCTGCACTGCGGCTCCCGCGCCGGCCACCGCCGCCCCAACGAGCTGTCCACCGCCGAATGCCTGGAGGTCATAAACGCGCTGGCGGCGCTGGGCACGCGCGAGATCACCCTGATCGGCGGCGAAGCCTATCTGCGCAAGGACTGGACCCAATTGATCCGCGCCATCCGCGGCCACGGGATGTATTGCGCGATCCAGACCGGCGGCCGAAATCTGAACCCGGCTCGCCTGCAACAGGCGATAGACGCCGGCCTCAACGGCGTCGGCGTATCGCTGGACGGCCTTGCGCCCTTGCACGACAAGGTGCGCAATGTGCCGGGCGCTTTCGACAAGGCGGTGGACGCCTTGCGCCGCGCCAAGGCGGCCGGCCTCGCCGTCAGCGTCAATACCCAGATCGGCGCGGCCACCATGCCGGACTTGCCGGCGCTGATGGACCAGATCATCGAACTGGGCGCCACCCACTGGCAGATCCAGTTGACGGTGGCGATGGGCAATGCGGTGGACAATGACGAGCTGCTGCTGCAACCCTACCAACTGCTGGAACTGATGCCCTTGCTGGCGCGGCTTTACCGCGAAGGCGTGGAGCGCGGCCTGCTGATGAATGTGGGCAACAATATCGGATACTACGGCCCGTACGAGCGCCTGTGGCGCGGATTTGGCGACGAGCGGGTTCACTGGAGCGGCTGCGCCGCCGGCCAGACCGTGCTGGCGCTGGAGGCGGACGGCACCGTCAAGGGCTGTCCATCGCTGGCCACCGTCGGCTTTTCCGGCGGCAATGTTCGCGATATGAGCCTGGACGACATCTGGCACCACAGCGAGGGCATCCACTTTGGCCGCCTGCGCTCGGTGGAGGATCTATGGGGCTATTGCCGCGGCTGCTACTACAACGACATCTGCCGTGGCGGGTGCACCTGGACCTCCCACTCCCTGCTGGGCAAGCCCGGCAACAACCCCTACTGTCATTACCGCGCGCTGGAGCTGGAAAAACAGGGCCTGCGCGAGCGCATCGTCAAACTACAGGACGCCGCGCCCGCCTCCTTCGCCGTTGGACGATTCGACTTGATCACCGAAGACATCGCCAGCGGCCAGGAAGTCAGCCGAATCAGCCGCAGCGGCCAAGTCATCGCGCTGACTTGGAAAAACAAGGGCAAAACCGCGCCGCGCGAAGGCAAGCCGCCGGCCAAGCTGGCGCTGTGCCGGCAATGCCAGCAATACATCCACCCCGACGAAACCTGTTGCCCACACTGCTCGGCGGACATCGCCGCCGCCGACCGCGACTACCAGCAAGAGCAGGCAAAACGTCAGCAGGTGATCAACAATCTGCGTCGCTTATTGGGCTTGCCGGCTGATTAAACCTCGCGACGTCGGCGACGAAGCGCGCTTTTATGCCAAAAAACTGAGATCCACGGTCACAGCCATCCACTAGCCATAGCTCATTTGACGGAAATCGGTCTACAATCGCGGCTTGCCTGACTTACCACGCCGCCATGGGAGCCGATGTCCGCATGACCTGTTTCGCGCCGTTCGCCCTATCACTGGAAGCCGCCGCTTCCGCCTCGCCGGACCCGCGCCATGAGCGATAAGCCGAGGCGCCCGTCGCTGCAGGACATCGCAGACCGGGTAGGCACTTCCAAAATGACGGTCAGCCGTTACTTGCGCAACGCCAGCCTGGTATCGGACGCCACCGGCCAGCGCATCTCCAGCGCGATGGAGCAATTGGGCTATATCCCAAACCGGGTGCCGGACCTGCTGGCCCGGGCCAAGAGCCGCGCCATCGGCGTGTTGTTGCCGTCGATGTCCAACCAGGTGTTCTCCAACCTGGTTCACGGCGTCGAGTCCGTGACTCGGGAAGCCGGTTACCATACGCTGTATGGTCATTACTGCTACGACGTCGAACAAGAAACCCGGCAAGTGGAGCAGTTGCTGTCTTTCCAGGTGGATGGGTTGATCCTGTGCGAAACCATCCACTCCGAACGCACCTTGCGCATGTTGCAAGTGGCGGCGATTCCGGTGGTGGAGGTGATGGAACTGCCGTCCCAGCCCATAGACCTGGCCGTGGGCCTGGACCACCAGGCCGCCGCCGAAGACATGACCCGGACCATGATCGCGCGGGGCAAGCGGCGCATCGTCTACCTGGCCGCCCGCCTCGACCGCCGCACCCGGCTGCGCGCCGCCGGCTACCGGGCGGCGATGGAACAAGCCGGACTGGTTCCGCTGGAGATACAGACAGAGCAACACTCCAGCTTTCAGCTAGGCGGCGAGATGTTGCGCCAAGCCATGGCCGCCGCGCCGGACCTGGACGGCGTGTTCTGCACCAACGACGACATCGCCGCCGGCGCCTTGCTGGAAGCCCAGGCCATGGGCATGGCCGTGCCGCAGCGTATTGCCGTCGCCGGCTTCAACGCCTTGGATATCGGCTCCGCCTTGCATCCGCGGCTGGCCAGCGTGGTCACGCCGCGCGAAGCGATTGGCCGGCTGGCGGCGCAACGCTTGCTAGGCCGTATCCACGGCCAGCGTTACACCGATCCCGTCATTGACTTGGGTTACACCCTAAGCCTGGGCGGCAGCGTCTAGGCCAGTGCCGGAATACGACACCCTCCCCTCAAAAAAACCTTTATTTATCAAGACAAAACCCTCAAAGCGCCGCAGCCAAGTCAAGGCCGGCGCTCAAAACGCTTGCCTGCGCCTTGCAAAGCCGACATATTGTTATCGGCGTAATGTTACCGGTAACAATCACGATCCGCCTTCAAACAATTCGACAACTCATTGGAGTGGCTTCATGAATTCCACACCACATCAGGTTTACGTGCTGATGGGCGTTTCCGGCTGCGGCAAATCCGCGCTCGCCGCGCAACTGTCCCAGCGCCTGACATGCGCCGTACTGGACGGAGACTTCCTGCATCCTCGCGCCAATATCGACAAAATGGCCGCAGGAACGCCGCTGGATGACGCCGATCGCCACCCCTGGCTCAGCGCGCTCAGCGACGCCGCCTACGCCATGCAACGCAGCAACGCGCTGTCCATCATCGTGTGCTCCGCGCTGAAACGGCGTTACCGCGACCAGCTGCGCGCCGGCAACCCGCAGTTGTCCTTCCTTTACTTGAAAGGCGATTTCGACCTGATCCTGCAACGGCTGCAAGCCCGGCAAGGCCATTTTCAAAAGGCCGATATGCTGGCCTCGCAATTTGCCGCGCTAGAGGAACCCGGGCCGGACGAAACCGATGTCCATACTCTGGACATCCGCCCCGAGCTGAACAACGTCGTCGCCGACGCGATGCGCCTGATCCAGTCCCGCCAGGAGCGCTGACATGTCCATTGCAACCCTCGTATTGACCGCGCTGGGCTCGGTTGCCCTGTTGTTGTTGCTGGTGATGAAGGCTCGCTTGCATGCGTTCATCGCGTTGATGCTGGTCTCGATCGTGGCCGGCGTGGCCTCAGGCATGCCGGTGGAAAAAATCGCCGACACCATGCAAAAAGGCATGGCAGGAACCCTAGGCTTCCTCGCCGTGGTGGTGGCCCTGGGCGCGATGTTCGGCAAGATACTGCATGAAACCGGAGCGCTCGATCAGATCGCCGGCCGGCTCTTGAGCAGCTTTGGCGAACGGCGCGCGCATTACGCGCTGGGCGTGGCCGGGCTGGTCTGCGCGCTGCCGCTGTTCTTCGACGTCGCCATTGTGCTGCTGATCGGCGTGGTGTTCGCAGTGGCTCGCCGCACCGGCGGCAATGTGGTCAAGCTGGCCGTGCCGCTGTTCGCCGGCGTGGCCGCCTCGGCGGCCTTCCTGCTGCCCGGCCCCACCCCCATGCTGCTGGCCTCGCAGATGCAGGCGGACTTCGGCTGGATGATCGTCATCGGGCTGGCCGCGGCGATTCCCGGCATGTTGCTGGCCGGCCCGCTGTTCGGCAGTTTCATCAGCCGGCACGTCAGCCTGGCCCTGCCGGACGACATCAGTGAGCCGACGCTGGAGCGCGACCGCATGCCCTCCTTCGCCTTCAGCCTGACGTTGGTGCTGTTTCCGCTGGTCATGGTGGCCTGCAAAACCCTGGGCAGCCATCTGGCGACGCCGGGCTCGACCGTCTTCCATTGGCTGCAGTTCATCGGCCATCCGTTCAGCGCCATCCTGGCCGCCTGCCTGATCGCCATTTATGGCCTGGCTGTCCGTCGCGGCATGGAGGCGGAACAGGTCATGCGCATCTGCAGCGCCGCGCTGCAACCGGCCGGCATCATTCTGCTGGTGACCGGCGCCGGCGGGGTATTCAAACAGGTACTGGTGGATTCCGGCGTGGGGCCGGCGCTGGGCAACGCGCTGATCGGCGCCGGCCTGCCCATCGCCGTCGCCTGCTTCGCGCTGGCGGCCGCGGTCAGAATCATTCAAGGATCCGCCACTGTCGCCTGCCTGACCACGGTGGGACTGGTGCTGCCGGCCATCGAGACCATGGGCTTGTCCGGCGCGCAGCTGGCCGCGCTGTCCATCTGTATCGCCGGCGGCTCCATCGTGCTCAGCCACGTCAACGACTCCGGCTTCTGGCTATTCGGTAAATTCACCGGCGCCAACGAGGCTCAGACTCTGAAAACCTGGTCGCTGATGGAGACGATACTGGGCACCACCGGCGCGCTGGTGGGCATGGCGGCCTTCACCATGTTGTGACGCGCAGCATGCGCCTTGGCAAGCACGGCAACCGGGTACGATACTCACTGAAACACGCTTGAGTAGCCCACCTCCATGACGGACGCCCTCTGCATCACACTGCTTGCCATGCTGGACAACAGCGCGGCTCTTGTCGCGCTGTTCGACCGGCACGACATGCTGCGCTACGCCAACACCGCCTTTCGACAAAGCTTCTTCCTGACGCAGGAGGAGTGCCTGAGCTGGGCGGAACTGATGCGACGGAACTACCAGCAAAAACAAGGCTCGCGGATAGAGACCGACGATATCGAAGCTTGGTTGCGCTCCGCCTGTTCGCGCCGCGGCAAGCTGCCTTATCGCGCTTTCGAGGCTGATTTATGCGACGGCCGATGGATGTGGATGACGGAAACGATGAGCGCGGACGGCTGGATGCTGTGCCAAGCCAGCGACATCACCGAGCTGCGGGCCGACAAACGCGAGCTGCGCCAGGCCCGCGATGTGGCCTTGCGCGCCGCCCAGACCGATCCAATGACCGGCATCAGCAACCGCACCCATTTGATGCAGTTGCTCCAACTATTGCTGCAGCAAAGGCGTGAGCACTCGGCGCCGGCCTGCCTCGCCATCCTCGACCTGGACCACTTCAAACGCATCAACGACCTTGAGGGCCATCCAGCCGGCGATCAGGTGATCTGCAGCTTCGTCCAGACCGTGCGCGCTCAGCTACGGCAAAGGGATGGTTTTGGGCGTTTGGGCGGCGAGGAATTCATGCTCTTGCTGCCGCAAACCTCGCTGCTTGAAGCCGAACAGTGCTGTGAACGGATTCTCGCCGCCGCGCGGCGGGACCGTCCGCTGGCGGCCAAGCCGGAACTAGGCTACACCTGCTCGATCGGGCTGACCGAACTGCGGCCAGACGACGACGTCGCCAGTTGCTACGCGCGGGCCGATGAGGCGCTTTACCACGCCAAGGGCAGTGGACGCGATTGTTTAAGCAGTAGCCGCTAAGCGCCTGTTTACGATCTGCCCGCATCGGCCAAATCGTAAACAAGCTCTAAGTTCAGCCGGCCGTAGCCAACAGATCAGACGTTCTCCAGCGCTCGAAACGCCGCTGGGCCGCCGTCACGCTGGACGCGGTCAGCGTCAGGCCGCCGCAAGCCGGCGCCCAGTCTTCGCCGCGTTCGGGAGCGTCGTCGAAGGCCAGCAAGTGCGGGGCGTCTCCCGCCGCCATGCCCGGCCCCAACAGCACCGCGCCGTCCGGATTGCCGGCGCTTTCCACCAGCCCCACCCGCCCCTCGCTCAACAGCATCGGGAATCGATGGCTGGCGGCCACCGCCTGGCGAGCGTCGCGCGCGATCTGCAGCTTGTCGGCGTCGCCAGGCTCCAGCAGCACCGGGCAAGGCAGAGCCGATGCCAGCTCGCGGTGAATCTGGCTCTCAATCACGGTTGGCGGCAGCAGCGCCGCGCTGACCAGATCGCTCAGATACGCCATCTCATTAAGTTGAATCAAGACATGCGCCAAGGGCACGCCCGCGGCCAAGCACTGCAAATAAACCCTTCTTTGCTCCAACAACGCCTGCCTTCCGCGTCCCGTCGTCGCGCCGGCAAGCGGTTGGACCAGCACGCTCCAGCCCCCCTCTCGCAACTGCCACGCGGCCAACTGCCCTGCCTGCTCCAACAAGGCCGGCAGCGGCAAACGCAACAGCAGCAGACGCCGCGAACCGGTTCCGGCCAATGCCGCTTGGGCCGCGCGGCGCCCGCGCGTCACCGTCTCCCGCGCTCTATCGTCCGCCATCGCGTCGGCCATCAGTTCGCGCGGCGAGGGTAAACGCCGCAAGCTCATCGGCTCCGCCGCCTGCGCACTATCGGGAACGCCGTCCATGCTGTCGCTGCCTTCGGAATACATTGTCATTCTCCATCCTGCGCCTGCCATGCAAGCGGTTCAATTGGCGGCTACGATATTTTTATTGAGAATGATTGTCAATTGCGTTTTTAACAAAATTAGTCCAATCGCCCGGCATGTGACCCCGCCTTTCGCCTTCGCATTGCCTGACTTCATGCGCCCCTTTGCATCCCCGCCGCCCCCGCGCAGCAACAGAAAAAGGCGCAAACATTAACGAAGACGCCCAAAACCTAGCCTCTACCCCTGCGAAGTTCTAGAGCAAAAATGTGAAATCAATATCATCTGTGCGTAATATCACCGTATTGCAATAGATAACGATTATCATTTATATTCGCCATCGACGCTCAAAACGAGCCATCCCCCACCTACCCAGTGGACTCAGGAACAGCGATGAACCAAACCTCACTCGATCCAGCCTATAGCGGCAAACACAATCTGTTGGCCGCCTACCAGGCCGATTCCGCCTTCTTCTTCGCCTCGCCATGCCACACTCTCCTGGCTGAAGGCATCCAGCAAGTGATCACCGAAACCGACCCCAGCGCCGCCATTGCCGCCGCGCTGGCCTCCCAGCCGGACCCGGCTCAGGCCGTAGTGGTAGGCGCCATTCCCTTCATGCCGGAACAACAACCCTGGTTGTTCGTGCCGCGGCGCGTGCGCCGCGCCGACGCGCTGAAACAGGAACAACGCAGCGCTCTGCGCCAACCTTTGCAGGCCGATTGCCAATTGACCCCGCAGCCGGCGCCAGCCGCTTACTGCCAAGGCGTCAGCGACGCGCTGGACCGCATCGGCAGCGGCGCGCTGGATAAGGTGGTGCTGTCGCGCACCTTAGAGCTTTCCGCCCAACAAGCCATAGATCAGCGTCAATTGCTGCTCAATCTGGCCAGCCAGAACCAGCACGGCTACACCTTCGCGGTGCAGCTGAGCGCGGACGACGCGCCGCGCCGGGCGCTGATGGGCGCCAGCCCTGAGCTGCTGCTGGCGCGCTACGGCCGGCAAGTGATCACCAATCCGCTGGCCGGCTCCGCCGCGCGCAGTCCGGACCCGACTGAAGACCGCCGCCGCGCCGACGCCCTGCTGGAATCCGGCAAGGACTTGTACGAACACAAGCTGGTGATCGACGCCGTGGTCGAGGCCTTGGCGCCGTATTGCCGCAATCTGCAAGTGCCGGCCGGCCCGTCCCTGGTGTCTACCGCCACCATGTGGCACCTGTCCACCCGCATCAGCGGCGAACTGATCGACCCGACCGTGGGCTCCTTCGAGTTGGCCCGCGCGCTGCACCCCACCCCGGCGGTATGCGGCTTCCCGGCGGACCCGGCCCGCAAGCTGATCCGCGAGATCGAACCCTTCGACCGCGGCTTCTTCACCGGCATGGTGGGCTGGTGCGACGGCAACGGCGACGGCGAATGGGCGGTCACCATCCGCTGCGCCGAAATCGCAGAGCGCACGCTGCGTCTGTTCGCCGGCGCCGGCATCGTCACCGGCTCGCTGCCGGAAAGCGAACTGGCTGAAACCGCGGCCAAGTTCCGCACCATGCTGCGCGCGATGGGCCTGGCAGACTTGGCGGAGGCGGCATGAGCGAGCAACAACTGGACTGGACCCCTTGGCCGGAAGACTTTGCCCGCCGCTACCGCGAGGCCGGCTATTGGCAGGGCCAGACCCTGTTTTCCATGCTGGCGGCCCAGGCCGAGCAACAGCCGGAAAAACTGGCCCTGGTGGCCGGCAAGCAGCGGCTGAACTACCGCGAACTCAAGCTCTACGCCGAACGCCTGGCCGCCGGCCTGTACGCCCGCGGCCTGCGCCCCGGCCAGCGCGCCGTGGTGCAGCTGCCTAACTGCGCCGAGTTCTTCATCGTCGCTTTCGCGCTGTTCCGTCTCGGCATGCTGCCGGTGTTCGCGCTGCCGGCGCATCGCCGCGCCGAAGTATCTTACTTCTGCCAGCACACCGACGCCGCGGTCTACATTTGCGCCGACCAGCACGGCGGCTTCGACTACCGCACTCTGGCGGCCGAGCTGCTGCCGCTGGCGCCCTCGCTGCAACACGTGATCGTGGCCGGCGACGCCGGCGACTACACCCCGCTCAACAGCCTCTATCTGATGGACCAGCCGCTGCCCGCGGAGCCGGATGCCAGCGGCCTGGCCTTCTTCCAGCTTTCCGGCGGCAGCACCGGCGTGCCCAAGTTGATTCCGCGCACTCATGACGACTATCTGTACAGCTTCGCCGCCAGCGCCGAAATCTGCGGCCTGAGCCGAGACAGCATCTATCTGTGCGTGCTGCCGGCCGGCCACAACTTCCCGATGAGTTCGCCCGGCAGCTTCGGCGTGTTCCACGCCGGGGGCACCGTGGTACTGGCCTCCGGCCCCAGCGTCGACGAATCCTTCGAGCTGATTGAGGCCGAGTCCGTCACTATCGCCGCGTTGGTGCCTCCACTGGTGCCGCTGTGGCTGGACGCCGCCGCCAAGCAGCCCGGCAAGCTGGCCAGCCTGCGCCTGCTGCAGGTGGGCGGCGCCAAGTTCGGCCCCGAGCTCGCCGCCCGCGTCGAGCCCGCGCTGGGCTGCAAACTGCAGCAGGTGTTCGGCATGGCGGAAGGCCTGGTCAACTACACCCGGCTCGACGACGGCCCGGAACGGGTGCTACACACCCAGGGCAGGCCAATCAGCGCAGACGACGAAGTGCGCATCGTCGATGACGAGGACCAGCCGGTGGCGCCGGGCGAAGTCGGCCATCTGCTGACGCGCGGCCCCTATACCATCCGCGGCTACTGGCGCGCAGCAGACCACAATCAGCGCGCTTTCACCGCAGACGGTTTCTACCGCACCGGCGACCTGGTGAGCATGAACGCCGACGGCTATCTGACGGTGGAAGGCCGCGCCAAGGATCAGATCAACCGCGGCGGCGAAAAGATATCGGCCGAGGAAGTGGAAAACCACCTATTGGCCCACCCGCTGGTGCGCGACGTCGCCATCGTGGCGATGAGCGACCCCTATCTGGGCGAGCGTTCCTGCGCCTTCATCATCCCGCGCGAGCAACAGGCGATCCGCCTGCCCCAAGTGGCGGCTTTCCTGCGCGAGCGCGGCCTCGCCGCCTACAAGATTCCGGACCGGCTGGAACTGGTCGACACCCTGCCGCAAACCAGCGTCGGCAAAGTCAGCAAGAAAACCCTGCGCCAGATGTTGGAACAGAAACTGGCCGCACAGCCCACCCAAAGGTCACAAGCATGAGCATTCCCCGCATCGCCCCCTACGCCATCCCGTCCCAACTGCCGGAAAACCGCGTCAACTGGACGGTGGCGCCGCAGCGCGCCGCGCTGCTGATCCACGACATGCAGGAATACTTCCTGGATTTCTATGATCGAGACGCCGAGCCTGTGGCCACCGCGCTGCGCAATATCGCCGCCATCCGCGCGCGCTGCCGCGAGCTCAACATCCCCGTGTTCTACACCGCCCAGCCGGCGGAACAGGCCGACAGCGACCGCGGCCTGCTCAACGATATGTGGGGCCCCGGCCTGCCGGCGCGCCCGGAACGCCACCCCATCGTGGCCAGCCTGAGCCCGGCCGCCGACGACACCGTGCTGACCAAGTGGCGCTACAGCGCCTTCCAGCGCTCGCCCTTCCTCAACCTGCTGCGCCAACAAGGACGCGATCAGCTGATCATATGCGGCATCTACGCCCACATCGGCTGCATGAGCACCGCGCTGGACGCCTTCATGTACGACATCCAGCCCTTCTTCGTCGCCGATGGCCTGGCCGACTTCTCCGCCGAACGCCACGCGATGGCGCTGGAATACGTCGCCCAGCGCTGCGGCGTGACCCTGGATAGCCAGCGCCTGCTGAATCAACTGGCCGCTCCGGCCAGCGCCGCGCCCAGCGCTGAAGCGCTGCGCGTCGCCATCGCCGAGCTGTTGCAACAGCCGGCCAGCGACATCGGCCTGGACGACAATCTGCTGGACTGGGGTCTGGACTCCATCCGCCTGATGAGTTTGCTGGAACAGTGGCGCGCGCTGGGCGCGGAAATCGACTTCATCGAGCTGGCGCAACAACCCAGCGTCAACGCCTGGCAGGCACTGCTGGCGCGCCAGCTGGACAGGGTGGCCGCATGAGCGCCAGCTATCCGGAATTCCACGGCCGGCTGGCCGTGGTCAGCGGCGCGGCCCAGGGCATAGGCGCGGCGCTGGCGCGCTCGCTGGCGGACCAGGGCTGCCGCGTGGCGGCCCTGGACCTGCGCGCTGACGGCCTGCAGCAGCTGGCGCTGCACGCGCCGGCTCACGCCGACGGCCGCATCATTCCGCTGCCGCTGGACATCCGCGACGGCGCGGCGGTGGAACAGGCGGTGGCGCGCATCGAGGACGAGATCGGCGCCATCGACATGCTGGCCAATGTCGCCGGCGTGCTGCGCCTGGGCACGGTGGAGCAACTCAGCGACGAGGACTGGCTGCAGAGCTTCGCCGTCAACACCCACGGCGTGTTCTTCCTCAGCCGCGCGGTGGCGCGGCGCATGCAGGCGCGCCGCCAGGGCGGCATCGTCACCGTCGGCTCCAACGCCGCCGAAGTGCCGCGCACCCAGATGGCGGCCTACGCCGCGTCCAAGGCCGCCACCACCCAGTTCAGCAAGTGCCTGGGCCTGGAGCTGGCCGAGTTCGGCGTGCGCTGCAACATCGTGTCGCCCGGCTCCACCGACACCGCGATGCAGCGCCAGCTGTGGAGCGACGACGCCATCCCGCCGGCCATCCTGCAAGGCTCGCTGGAGCAGTACCGTACCGGCATCCCGCTGCGCCGCATCGCCACGCCGCAGGATGTGGCCAATGCCGCGCTGTTCCTGCTGTCGGATCAGGCGCGCCACATCACGCTGCATAATCTGTATGTGGACGGCGGCGCGACGCTGGGGATCTGAGGGACGGTCTACGATCTTTCCGAGTGGGACCATTGCCTCAAAACATTGAGTCCGCTACGCGGATAATGATTTAGGGCCGGTTCCGCCGTGACCGAGCGAGGCAAGCGCAGCGTCGCGAGGGAATAAAACGGAAAGGGAGATTTGCGCGGCCAAATCTCCCTGTCACTGAGCGAATCAAAGATTCGCACGTAGTCCCCTAAAGGCCGCCCTGCAAGCCTGGCCTACGGCTTCCCGCCGGGTCCCGTCAGCAGGCTTGAAGGGACCTGGGGCGCATCGGATACGTGATTTCCTATTTAGCCAACAAAGCCTCAACGCACTGGGAAAATCATGAACAGGTTCTTACGTGCCTATTCACGATCCACAAAGAAAAACGGGCAAGACCAAATGGTCTTGCCCGTTTTCACGTCGCCGCGCCAAGCCCGGCGCGATCCCGACGGATCAGTTCACCGGGCAGCGATTGGCGGCGCGGTAATCCACCACCTTGATCTTGCCGCTGACGATGTCCTTGCGCGCCTGCAGAATCTTCTTCTCCATCTCAGGCGTGATCAGCGAACGGTTGTGCTGGTCCAGCGCCCAGTCCACACCGTTTTCCTTCAAGCCCATCAGCTTGACGTCCGGCTTCCACGCGCCGTTCTTGGCGTCGCGCATGGTTTCGTACACCGCATTGTCCACGCGCTTGACCATGGAGGTCAGCACCACGCCCGGCTGCAGATAGTTCTGGTTGCTGTCCACGCCGATGTAGAACTTCTTGGCGCCCTTGGCCGCCTGGATCACGCCCATATTGGACAGCGCCGCCGCGGCGAACACCACGTCCACACCGCGATCGAATTGGCTCTTGGCCAGTTCGCCGCCGCGCGCCGGGTCGTTGAAGGCGGCATGGGTGGTGCCGATCATGTTCTGCATCACCACCGCCTTGGGATTGGCGTACTTGGCTCCCTGGGCGTAGCCGCAGCCGAAGGCGCGGATCAGCGGCACATCCATGCCGCCCAGATAGCCCACCTTGCCGCTCTTGGATTTGAGCGCGGCGGCCATGCCCACCAGGAAGGAGCCTTCCTGCTCCTTGAAGGCGATGCTCTGCACATTCGGGCCCTTGGCCACCGAATCCACCAGGGTGAACTTCACCTTGGGGAATTCCTTGGCCACGGTCTCGATGGATTGGGTGTAGGCGAAGCCCACCGCCACCACCAGATCAGCGCCCTTGCGCGCCATATTGCGCAGCATCTGCTCTTTCTGAGCATCGTTGCTGACCTGGCCTTCGCGGTAGTTGATGTGGAATTCTTTCTTGAAACGTTCGGCGCCGTTGAATGCCGCTTCATTGAAGCTCTTGTCGAACTTGCCGGCCTGATCGTAGATCACGGCGACAGTGAAATCCTTGGCTGCAACCGGGCCTGCCAGCAAGATGGCAGCGGTTGCGCCTGCGATGTGTTTCAGCGCAAACGTCATGTTTTATCTTTTCTATGTGGATTACAGTCGATGCGACAGCGCCGCGGGCGGCGTTGCCGGCGCTTCAAGCGAAAGACGGAGGGGGAAACCGAGTGGACCGCGGCTGCCTAAGCAGACGGGACGAAACAGAACCACGCCGCTGCGAAAACCACAGCGGATACAACGCGCCAATTGAAGCTGCCGGATTGTAGGCAGACCGCCGCCGGCTGTAAACCGGCGTGGCCGATTCCTGCAACAACAGGTCGAAAAACGGACAGCCCGCCATAAGTACCTGTTTACGATCTACTCGCTTCGTGAGGCGTTGCACGGCGAGAACGGCCTCGAAATGCTCATGCACCACGCCCACATTCCGCTTTCTCAGCCGCTTTCGCCTTGCCTCGCTCTTGCCCGCGAAACGTTCAACAGTCTCTAACCAGGACGGCGGGCCATCGACAACCCGCAACGCCCGCTCAGCGCGGGAACAGCTGGCCGATGTCCTTGGCCTCCCAGTGCGGGAAGTATTTGCGCACCAGCGCGTTCAACTCCAGCTCAAAGGCGCGCAGCCGCTGCAATTCGTCCTGCGGCGCGGCAACCTGCTCTGTCCTGGCCTCCGCAATCATGCCGGCGCCGGCGGTGGCGTTGCTCAACCGGTCTATCACGATGAAGCTGCCGGTGCCGCGACAGGCGGCGTAGGCGTCTATCACCGCCGGCGCGTTCAAGCTGATGCGGCATAGCGCAATCTCGTTCAGATGCAACGCCTCCGCAGGCTTCCTCTCCAGGGTGTTGACGTCCACCTGGTGCAGGATGGCCTCCACACGGCCCGTGACAAACTTGCCGGCCAGCTTGAAGCCGTACTCCTTTCCGGCGCGCAGCGGCGCATCCTGCATCCACACCAGATGAGCGTCCAGGCTTCCGGTCACCGCCGGAGGCGCTTGATCTGCGCGCACGATCATGTCGCCGCGCGACACATCGATCTCGTCCTCAAGCGTCAGCGTGATCGCCTCGCCGGCGCCGGCCGCGGCCAGTTCGCCTTCATAGGCCACCAGCGCCTTGACCTTGCTGCGGCGGCCGGAAGGCAGCGCCACGACTTCGTCGCCGGGACGGATTTCGCCGGCGGCGATCGTGCCGCAGAAGCCGCGGAAGTCCAGATTGGGACGGTTCACGTACTGCACCGGCAGGCGAAAGGCTTCCAGCGCCACGTCGCTGCTCACTTCCACCGTTTCCAGCAGCTGCATGAGCGTCGGCCCCTGATACCAGGGGGCGCCCTCTCCACGGCCAACCACATTGTCGCCGCGCAGCGCGGAAATCGGCACGAAGCGGATGTCCGGGATCTCCAGGCCCTCGGCGAAGGCCAGGTACTCGTCGCGAATACGCTCGAACACCGCCGGGTCGTAATCCACCAGGTCCATCTTGTTCACCGCCACAATCACATGACGAATGCCCAACAGGCTGACGATGAAGCTGTGGCGGCGGGTCTGAGTCTGCACCCCGCGCCTGGCGTCGATCAAGATGATGGCCAGATTGCTGGTGGACGCGCCGGTGGCCATATTGCGGGTGTACTGCTCGTGGCCCGGGCAGTCGGCAATGATGAATTTGCGCTTGTCGGTGCTGAAATAGCGATAAGCCACGTCGATGGTAATGCCCTGCTCCCGCTCCGCTTGCAAGCCATCCACCAGCAAGGCCAGGTCTATCTCCTGGTCGGTGGTGTTGTACTTCTTGGAGTCTCGCTCTATCGCCGCCAGTTGATCCTCGAAAATCAGTTTGGAATCATGCAGCAGCCGGCCGATCAGGGTCGATTTGCCGTCGTCGACATTACCGCAGGTGATGAAGCGCAGCAGGTCCTTGTTTTCGTGCTGGCGCAGGTATTCCAGAATATCGCCGGCGATCAGATCGGATTGGTGGGTCATCAGAAATATCCTTCCATCTTTTTCTTTTCCATCGAGCCGGCGCTGTCGTGGTCTATCACCCGGCCCTGGCGTTCGGAGGTGCGGGTCAGCAGCATCTCCTGGATGATGTCGGGCAACGTGGCCGCCTGGGACTCCACCGCGCCGGTCAGCGGATAACAGCCCAGGGTGCGGAAGCGAACCTGTCTGGTTTCGATGCCGGCCTTCTCTTCCGGGCTCAGATATTCCAGTATCCGCTCATCGTCTATCATGATCAGCGTGCCGTCGCGCTCGATCACCGGCCGTTCGGCGGCGAAGTACAGCGGCACGATCTCGATATTTTCCAGGAAGATGTATTGCCAGATGTCCAGCTCGGTCCAGTTGGACAGCGGAAACACCCGTATGCTCTCGCCCTTGTCTATCTTGCTGTTGTAGATGTTCCAAAGCTCCGGACGCTGGTTCTTCGGGTCCCAGCGGTGATTGCGGTCGCGGAAGGAGTAGACCCGCTCTTTAGCGCGGCTCTTTTCCTCGTCGCGGCGCGCGCCGCCGAAAGCCGCGTCGAAGCCGTATTTGTTCAAGGCCTGCTTCAGGCCCTCGGTCTTCATCACGTCGGTGTGCTTGGCGCTGCCCGCGGTGAACGGGTTGATGCCGGCGTCCACGCCATCCTGGTTGACGTGGACGATCAAGTCCCAGCCGTACTCGCGCGCCTGCTTGTCGCGCAGCGCGATCATTTCCTTGAACTTCCAGGTGGTGTCCACGTGCATCAAGGGGAACGGCGGCTTGCCCGGCGCAAAAGCCTTCTTCGCCAGATGCAGCATCACCGCCGAATCCTTGCCTATCGAATACAGCATCACCGGGTTTTCGAATTCCGCGGCCACTTCGCGAATGATGTGAATCGACTCCGCTTCCAACTGCTTGAGGTGAGTCAGCCTCTGATGACCGATGTCCATGCTTCCTGCCCATCCTGTAGATGCGTTCAAATCTACCGAAAGCCCATCGGCGCATCAAAACCGATTGGATATATCAATATGCTCTTAGCAAATCAACAATTAGTCCAAAGGGCAATAAGAATGCCCAAGCAAACGCAGTGGAATCTTCGGCTCGCGCCCCAATAACTGTCTACATTAGTACAAACACGCAAGCCGCATGGAGACAGCGATGAGCGCCGCCGCAGAGCCGGAATACCAAATCGTCGCCACGCTGAACTGCCCGGATGGCTTGTCGGTGCTACTGGCCAACCACGACGGCGAGGCGCTGGCGTTGATGGAGTCCAAGTCGGAGTTGCCCGACACGCCGCCGCGCCCGGCCTTCCGCCACCCCTTGCTGCAAGCCTGGCAGGGACAAGTCCGCCTCGACGGCAAACACTACGCCGTCTACCGACAGGACACGCTACAGCCCTTGCGCCTGAAAACGCTGCAGGCGCTGCCGCTGGCCGAACGCATCGGCCTGGCGTGCGACATCCTGGAACCGCTGATCCACCTGCACGCCAGCGGGAAATGCCTGGGGCGGCTCTACCCCGAAACGGTGTTGGCCGACATCCATCAACGCGTCGCGCTGCTAGGCGAGCACGCTTGCCAGACGTTGAGCCCGGAACGCTTGCGTCAGGAACTGCTGCAGGCCGAGCAATTACTGCGCTGGCTAATCAGCGCCGGCGCGCCGGAACGAGAGTGCGACCCGGAATTGGAGCAATGGCTGGCCGCGCTGCGCGACCCGGCGGCCGACGCCGGCGCCTGCCGCCGCGCGCTGGCCGGCCTGCAAGACTGGCTGGCCCGCCATCAGCGCTTTAATCGCCAGGAAGGCGGCCGCGCCGCGCTGGACCACCTGCTGCAACGCATGCGCCACTCGCCGGACTTCCCGGCGCTGTCGCAGGCGATCGCCGCCATCAACAAGAGCAACAACGCCGACAGCGAGCGGCTGCAAGCGCTGTCCAGTGCCATCCTCAAGGATGTATCGCTGACCAATAAACTGCTGAAGGTGGTGAATTCCGCCAATTTCAGCCAGTACGGCGGCGCGGTCAGCACCATTTCCCGCGCCATCGTGATCCTCGGCTTCGACACCATACGCAATCTGGCGCTCAGCCTGCTGCTGTTCGAACACCTGCACAACCGCGCCCATGCCGACGAGATCCGCGACGTGGCGATCAAAACCCTGTTCACCGGCCTGCTGGCGCGCTCGCTGGCGTCGGCCTGCGGCGTGCGCGAGGCGGAAGAGGCCTTGATTTGCGGCATGCTGCAAAACTTGGGCGAACTGCTGTGCGTCAATTATTTCCGTGACGAATACCGGCAAATCCAAATGCTGATCGACGCCGGCGCCGGCGTCGACCAAGCCGCGCACCAGACGCTGGGCGCCCATTACGCCGACCTGGGCGCCGCCACCGCCGCGCTGTGGCGCTTCCCGGAACGGATTCTGACCGGCATGGAGCCGATGCCGGCCGGCGCGGTGCGTCAGCCGCAAACCAGCGAGATGCGGATGAAGGCCTTAAGTTCGCTGTGCCGCGAACTGGTTTGCCAGCTGACTCAGAGCGGCATTGATCAAGCCGAGGCCAGCCGCAAGCTGCTGCAACGCTACAGCCGGGCGCTGGCGCTGGAGTGGGCGCCCCTGGAGCAGCAGCTGGCGCAGGCGCAGACCCTGCTATCCGCCTATCTGGTGGAGCTGGGGCCGGAGGCCGGCCAAGGGCCGCGTTCACAGGCCTTGCGCCAGGCCAGACTCAACAAGAGCGCGCCGCCGCCCGCCGCCAGCGCGCCTCCGCCAACGGCGCCGGACCCCACCCGGCTGCAAGCCACCGCCGGCTCCGCCGGCCGGATCGCCGTGCTGTCCGCTGGCGTTCAGGACATCACCAACACCCTGCTGGGCGATTACAAACTCAATGACCTGCTGCGCATCATTCTGGAAACCATGTACCGCGGCCTGGGCTTCGACCACGCGCTGATCTGCGCGCGCAGCGGGACCGACCTGCCGCTGCAAGCCCGCTTCGGTTTCGGCGAAAAGGTGGAATTGCTGCTGCCGGCGCTACGGGCCGACATCGATAGCGGCGACAGCCTGTTCCGCAAGGCGCTGGAGCGCAACGCCGACATGCTGATAGACGACATCGACGCGCCGGCCATCGCCCAGCACATCCCGGCCTGGTATCGCCAAATGAGCGTGGCCCACACCTTCGTCTTGCTGCCGCTGTCCTTGGACAAACGCAAGCTGGGCATACTCTACGGCGACCGCCGCCAAGCGGGATCGTTGGCCATCGCGCCGGAGCAACTCAGCCTGCTGAAAACCTTGCGCAATCAGGCCTTGCTGGCTATTCGCCAGCAAGCCGCGCGCTAAGAACCTGTTTACGATCTCCTTCGCGTCAGCGGGATTTTAGACAGGCGCGCTCAAAAGCGCGCCTTGCCGCTGCGTCTCCGCGAGGTGTTCCAGCGACTCTAAACCACCTCGCCGGCAAAACCGTCCAAGGCCTCCAGCAGGCGATCAACGTCGGCAAATTCGGTGTCCGGACATAGCAACAACATATTGTGGAAAGGGGTGATCAGGAAACCGCGGTTGAGCAGGTAAAGATGAATCACCCGCTCCAGCGCCTCATCCTGCATCGCGCCCGCCTCGCCGCCGTTGCGCGGCGGGCGCGGGGAAAACTGGAACTCGCAGCGCGCGCCGACGCGGCTCACACACCACGGCAGCCGCCAGCGCTCTATCCAGTCCTGCAAACCGTCCGCCAGATGCTGCGCCAACGCGAACATCCGCTGGTAGGCGGCATCGCTCATCACCTCGGCCAAATTGGCGCGCATCGCCGCCGCGGCCAGCATATTGCCGCTCAGCGTGGTGCCGATGCCGGAATGACCGGGCGCGGCGGAGCGCTTTGCGCGCTGCGCCCGCTCCGCCAGTTCCTCGCTGAACCCATAGACCGCGCACGGCAGCCCGCCCCCCAGCGGCTTGCCCAGCACCAGCGCGTCCGGCTTCAAGCCGTAAGCCGCGCCGTAACCGCCCGGCCCGCTGCTGATGGTATGGGTTTCATCCAGTAGCAGATAACTGCCGTAGCGGCGGATCAAATCCTGCGCCGCGCTCCAGAAGCCAGGCTCCGGCAACACCATGCCGATATTGGTCATCACCGGCTCGGCCAGCACGCAGGCCACCCGCTCATCGCTCAGAGCCCGATCCAACGCCTCCAGGTCGTTGAACTCCACTACTCGGGTATACGCGGCCGGATCATGCGTCTGCCCCAGCAAACTGGCTCGCCGCCTTGGCCGGCCATCGATCAGATCGACGAAGGCGTCGTCCACCGTGCCGTGGTAACAGCCGTTGAACACGATGATCCGGTCCCGGCCGCTGGCGGCGCGCAGCCAGCGCAGCGCGAAGCGATTGGCATCACTGGCGCTGAGGGCGAATTGCCAGTGCGACAGACCGAAGCGTCGCGCCAGTTCCTCCGCCACCCACACCGCATCCGGCGACGGCAGCATCGCGGTCAAACCGCGCGCGGCCTGATCGGCGATGGCGCGCGCCACCGGCTCCGGCGAATGGCCGAACATCGCGCCGGTGTCGCCCAGACAAAAATCCAGATATTCATGGCCGTCCACGTCGCGCAGCCGCGCGCCCCGAGCCTCTTCCACATAGAGATTGAACGGGGTGGACCAATCCGCCATCCAATGCAATGGCGCGCCGAACAGCAAATGCTCGCCGCCGGCGGCGGACAGCTGCCGCGAGCGCGGACGCCGCTCGGAAAACATCGCCAGCTCCTGCCGGTGCAGGGCCTGAGCCTTGTCGAAATCGACGCCGTGACGCAAAGCCATGAAGCTCTCCTTAGGAGGGGAAGACTGCGCGTCAGTATATCCAGATGTGGTGAACGGAGGCAGCGTCGCCAACGCCTCCCGGCACAAGGAACAGCCCGAACGCAACGAAGCCCGGCCAAGACCGGGCTTCGTTGCCGCCGTGACGGCGAGCTTTACAAGGGCAGATGGCCCGCCAGCGAGTTGATTTTTTGCAGCGCGCGGCGGAATCGGCTGTGCGCGCGGGACACGGTGGATTCGCTGATGTCCATTTGCTGGGCCGCGAAGTAACCGGTCATGCCCTCCACCTCCATCAGCCACACCGCTTCGCGTGAGCGTTTTTTCAGGCCGATCAGATCGGCCACCTGGTTGAAATCGTCAAGCTTCATCGCGCTGTTCTCCTCAGGCGTTCGCCTTCGCATCATGACAATCCATGCAGTGGGCGGCTTTCTCGACAACGACGTGGCCGCGCGTTCCGCGCGACACTACCAGTATAGAGGCTTGCAAAAAAAATGCAGGCAACGCTCCGTAGAAACACGCAGTCGCCGCCTATTGCGCTGGCGTGGACGCAACAGGCCTCAGCCCTGCCTCATCCAGCGCAGCACGCCGCCCGCGGCGGCGCGTCCGGTGGAAAAGCAGGCGGTCAGCAAATAACCGCCGGTGGGTGCTTCCCAGTCCAGCATCTCGCCGGCGCAGAACACGCCCGGCATCGCCTGCAACATCAGGTTCTCGTCCAACGCGCCGAAAGTCACGCCGCCCGCGGTGCTGATCGCCTCATCCAGCGGCCTCGGCGCCAACAGGCGCAGCGGCAGCGCCTTGATGCCCTCGGCCAGCTTGGCCGGGTCGTTGAAAACCTCCTTGTCCAGGCATTCGCGCAACAAGCCCATGCGCACGCCCTTCAGGCCCAGCCGGCTTTGCAAATGGCTGGACATCGAGCGCGAGCCGCGCGGCCGCGCCACTTCGCCCAGGATGCGCTGCAAGCTCCAATCCGGCATCAGGTCCAGATAGCACAAGGCCGCGCCGCTGCGCGCGATTTCATCGCGGATGGCGCCGGAGCAAGCGTAGATCAGATTGCCTTCCACGCCGCCGGCGGTGACGACGAATTCGCCGCGGCGGCTGAACGGGTGGCCAACGGCCGGATGGAACTGCAAGGTCACCGACTTCAACGGCGCGCCGGCGAATTTGTCGGCGAAATACTCGCTCCAGCCGGCGTCGAAACCGCAATTGGACGGCTGTAGCTTGGACACCTCCACGCCACGCTCGCGCAGCATCGCCGCCCAGCTTCCGTCCGACCCCAGCTTACGCCAGCTTCCGCCGCCCATGGCCAACACCACGGCGTCGGCTTCGGCCAAGCACTCGCCATCCGGCGCCGACAGCCGCAGGCGGCCGCGCTCGTCCCAGCCCAGAAAACGGTGACGCACATGGAAACTCACCCCCGCCTCGCGCAAACGCGTCAGCCAGGAACGCAGCAGCGGCGCCGCCTTCATCTCCTTAGGAAACACCTTTCCGGAACTGCCGATGAAGGTTTCTATCCCCAAGCCGTGCACCCAGGCCCGCACATGTTCGCCGTTGAATACGTCCAGCATCGGCCGCAACTCGGCGCTGCGCGCGCCGTAGCGCTGCACAAAGCTGGCGTGGGGTTCGGAATGGGTGATGTTCATGCCGCCCACGCCAGCCAGCAGGAATTTGCGGCCGACCGACGGCATCGCGTCGTAGACATCGACCCGCACGCCCGCCGCCGCCAGTTGCTCGGCGGCGGCCAGGCCGGCCGGTCCGCCGCCGATGATGGCTACGCGGCGTCCGCTTGTGTCACCCATATACTGCGCTCCTTGAAATCCATGGTGATGAAGATGCCCAACTGCGGCGAGGGCGGGATTTTCACAGAAAACCGCCTCAAACCCAAGCCTAATCGTTTTAACTATAAGTTTGATTTAAACCAACATTCCTACGTCATCAAATCACTACCATCGCGCTGCGACCCATTTCAATAAACCTATAGCGGCAATCGCGCGATTCTACAAACACACCAGGAGAACGGACCCGCCGTCCGCACACGCATGCGCAAATTTTCCGATTGGCCGATCTGGCTGAAACTGACCATGGCGGTATGGTGCTGCCTGGTCCTGGCCTGGAGCGGGCTGATTGCCTGGGAAACCAGCGTCAGCCGCGACATCGCGGTGGAGCAGGCGCAGGACCTGGCCCACAGCATGAACGAAATGACCATGGCCGGACTCACCGGCATGATGATTACCGGCACCGTGGGCCAGCGCGACGTTTTTCTGGACCAAATCAAGGAACTCTCCGCGGTGCGCGACCTGCGCGTGATACGCGGCCCGGCCGTCAGCAAGCAGTTCGGCCCCGGCAACGCCGGCGACAAGAGCCTGAGCGGCGACACGGTGGAACAACAGGCCTTGCGCGACGGCAAGCCCCATATCCAGATCGAATCCACCCCGGCGCTGGGCGAGCACCTGCGCGTGGTTTACCCTGCGTTGGCGTCGCGCAACTACTTGGGCAAGAACTGCATGATGTGCCATCAGGTGGCGGACAAGACGCCGCTGGGCGTGGTCAGCATGCGCATCTCACTGGAAAAACCCTACGCCTCCGTCAGCCGTTTTCGCGATCAAAGCATTCTGTTCGCCATCCTGGCCTCGCTCCCCCTGATGGCGGTGGTGTTCCTGCTGGCTCGCCGCCTCGTCACCCGGCCCCTGCAGGCGATGTCGACCGGCCTCGCGGAGCTGGCTCAGGGCGAAGGCGATCTCACGCGGCGGCTGCCGGTGCGCAGCCGCGACGAAATCGGCGATACCGCGCAACGCTTCAACCAGATGCTGGCCGCCATCGCGGAGCTGGTGCGCCATGTAGGCGCTTCCGCCGGCGCGGTGTCGCAGTCCTCGCGCCAGTTGGCCGACGGCGCCGCCCACCTGGCGGAAAGTTCTCACAGGCAAAACCGTCAATCCCAATCCGCGGCCGACGCGGTGGAGCAACTGGCCAGCCATATCGGTGAAATCGCCGGCAAGGCGGAGGATGTCAGCGCCGAGGCCGACCAGAGCCTGCAACGCTCCGAGGACGGCCGCTCCAGCCTCAGCCAGCTTCAACGCGAAATCAGCCAGGTGGAGCAAGCGGTGCGGTTGATGGCTCAGGCGGAAACCGAACTGGCCAGCTCCACCTCCAGCATCACCAATATGACCAAGGAAGTGCGTGAAATCGCCGAACAGACCAATCTGCTGGCGCTGAACGCGGCGATTGAGGCCGCGCGCGCTGGCGAGCAAGGCCGCGGTTTCGCGGTGGTCGCCGACGAGGTGCGCAAGCTGGCGGAGAAATCGGCCCGTTCCGCCAGCGAGATCGACGCAGTGACCGGCGCGCTGAACCAGAAAACCGACGCGGTGCGCGCCGCGGTCAACGCCGGCCTGTCCTCGCTGACCGCCAGCCGCCAGTCCGCCGACAGCGTGTCCAGCGTGCTGGACGCGGCCAACCAGTCCGTAGCCGAGGTGCGCCAGGGCCTGCGCCAGATCGTCGCCGTCACCGAACAACAGCGAGCCGCCAGCCAATCCGTGACCGGCAGCATCGACGCCATCGCGGAGATGGCTCAAACCAACGACCAAGAAATCGGGCAAACCGTGAACGCCGCCGAGCAACTGGAGCAATTGGCGCAGCGGCTGACGGAATCGGTATCGCGCTTCACAGTCTGAACGGCGCCGGCGGCGGACATCCGATTTGGCCGTTGGCCGCCGGCCTGTTACACTCGCAGCCCGATACCGTAATACGCCAAGTCATTGTGAAAAAAGCCGCTTTCTCTATCCTGCCCCTGCCCGCCGCCCTATTGTCCAATCTGGACAGCCTGGGCTACCACAGCATGACCGCCATCCAGGCCGCCAGCCTGCCGGCGATCCTGGACGGCCAAGACCTGATCGCGCAGGCCAAGACCGGCAGCGGCAAAACAGCGGCTTTTGGGCTGGGCATCCTCGCGCGACTGAATCCGCGCTGGTTTGGCGTGCAGGCACTAGTGCTCTGCCCTACCCGCGAACTGGCCGACCAAGTGGCGCAGGAAATCCGTCGGCTGGCGCGCAGCATAGACAATGTAAAAGTAGTGACCCTGACCGGCGGCAGCCCGATGGGACCGCAGATTGGCTCGCTGGAGCATGGCGCCCACATCGTGGTGGGCACCCCTGGCCGGCTGCAGGACCACCTCTTCCGCGGCTCGCTGAATCTGTCCGGCGTCGGCACCCTGGTGCTGGACGAGGCCGACCGCATGGTGGACATGGGCTTTATCGAGGAAATCGTCGGCATCGTCCGCGCCTGCCCGCGCCAGCGCCAAACCTTGATGTTCTCCGCCACCTACCCGGAAGACATCCGCAAGATCAGCGCGCAATTCATGCGCCGCCCGCAGGAAATCCAGGTGGAGTCGCTGCACGGCGGCGAACGCATCGAACAATGGTTCTACAAGATCAAGCCGGAACAGCGGCTGGAAACCGTCACCACTATTCTGCAACACCTGCGTCCGACTTCCGCGTTGGCCTTCTGCAACACCAAGGAACGCTGCAAGGAGCTGGTTCGCGACCTGCAGGCCCGCGGCTTCAGCGCGCTGGCGCTGTACGGCGACCTGGAGCAGCGCGAACGCGACCAGATCCTGCTGCGCTTCGCCAACAAGAGCGCCACCGTGCTGGTGGCCACCGACGTGGCCGCGCGCGGCCTGGACATCAAGGAACTGGACCTGGTAATCAACGTCGACGTCACCCACGACCCGGAAATCCACATCCATCGCATCGGCCGCACCGGCCGCGGCGAGTCGATGGGCCTGGCGCTGACCTTGGCCGCCGACAACGACGACAAGCGGCTGGCGCTGATTGAAAGCTATCAGCAGGCGCCGCTGACCTGGGCCAAGCTGGACCAGCTGACCCCGGCCCCTGGCGGTCCACTCCTGCCGCCCATGGTCACGCTGGAGATCGCCGGCGGCAAGCGTGAAAAGCTGCGCCCCGGCGACATCCTCGGCGCGCTGACCGGCGATGCCGGCTTTGCCGGCGCCCAGATAGGCAAGATCAATATCTTTGAATTCGCCAGCTTCGTGGCGCTGGACCGCTCCATCGCCGAGCAAGCGCTGGAGCGCTTGTCCGCCTGCAAGATCAAGGGCAAGCAGTTCAAGATGCGCCTGATTTGAACGCCAACGCGCCCCCGGCCCGACAAGCACTGCCGGGCCGGGGGCGTTTTTGCTAGAATACGTCTCATTAGCCGCAGACACGCACATCACCAGAATCCCATGAGCATCCAACTAAAAACCGCCCAAGACATCGAAAAGATGCGGATTGCCGGCCGCCTGGCGTCGGAAGTCCTCGACTACATCACCCCCTTCATCAAGCCCGGCGTCACCACCGAAGCCATCGACAAGCTCTGCCACGACTACATCGTCAATGTGCAGGGCGCGATCCCGGCGCCGCTGAACTACGCGCCGGACGGCCACAATCCGTATCCCAAATCGGTATGCACCTCGGTCAACCACGTGATTTGCCATGGCATCCCGAACGACAAGCCCCTGAAAAGCGGCGACATCATGAATCTGGACGTCACCGTGATCAAGGACGGCTACCACGGCGACACCAGCCGCATGTACCACGTGGGCAACGTCAGCGAACATGCCCGCCGCCTGTCCCGCGTCACCTATGAATGCATGTGGCGCGGCATCGACAAGGTCAAGCCGGGCGCCACGCTGGGCGACATCGGCTACGCCATCCAGCAGCACGCGGAAAACTCCGGTTACAGCGTGGTGCAGGAATTCTGCGGCCACGGCATCGGCACAAAATTCCACGAAGAACCGCAAGTACTGCACTACGGCCGCCCCGGCACCGGGCTGGAATTGCAGGCCGGCATGATCTTCACCATCGAGCCGATGATCAACCAGGGCAAACGCCATCTGCGCATGCTGGGCGACGGCTGGACCGTGGTCACCAAGGATCGCAGCCTGTCGGCGCAGTGGGAACATACCGTGCTGGTCACCGACAGCGGCTACGAAATCCTGACTCAGTCCGCCGGCACGCCGCCCAAGCCCGGCAAATAAAAGAAATGCTCAATCATCAGCCCGGCGCCGCCGGGCTTTTTCACGCCCATGCCCGCGCCATCGGACGCGAAGCGAATTTACCCGCAACCCGGCTTGCCCTGCCCCGCGCGGTTTCTTACACTGAAGAAGTGAAACCACATCCAGCGGGAGCCGGCCATGGCACTGACCATCAATAGCAATCTGAGCGCGCTGCAGGGGCAGAACCAGCTGAACCAGACCCAGAAAGCCAAAGACAAGCTGCTGGCCCAACTCTCGGCCGGTAAAACCACCGACAACGCCGCCAACAACCCGGCCAACGCCGCCATCTCGGAAGCGCTGCTAGCCCAGATCAACGGCAACAATCAAGCGATCAACAACGCCAACGACGGCATCTCGCTGGCTCAGACCGCCGACGGCGCTCTCAACCAGCTACAAAGCAATACCCAGCAGATCCAAGAGCTGGCGATTCAGGCCGGCAACGGCGCGCTCAGCGCCAGCAATCGCCAGGCGTTGCAGCAGCAAGTCGACCAACTGACCCAGGCCAATTCCGCCATTGTGCAAAGCACCGAATTCAACGGCACCCCTTTGCTGAACAGCAACGCCACCACCACCTTTCAGGTGGGCCCCAACGGCAGCGCGGACAACCAAGTGAACATATCCGGCGTCAATCTGGCCGCCGCGCCGGCCAGCGGCGGCTTGAACAGCTACAACGCCAATCTGAACGCCACCGGCACCATAGACATCAGCACCCAGGCCGGCGCGCTGGCCGCGCAGCAAAGCACCAACACCGATCTGAACACCTTGGCCAATACCCGCAGCACCCTGGGCTCGATCAGCAACCGTTTCGAGGCCAGCATCAACAACCTGCAAACCGCCTCGGTCAACACCGCCGCCGCCAATAGCCGTATCAGCGACACCGACTTCGCCGCCGCCACGGCGCAACTGGCCGCCAAGCAGATACTGGGCCAGACCGGCCTCGCCGCCCAGGCACAGGCCAATATCGGTCCCCGCGCGGCGCTATCGCTGCTGGGCTGAACGCTTAGAGCCTGTTTACGATCTCGCGAGCAAGGGCGAGGCAAGGCGGAAATGGCTGAGAAAGCGGAATGTACACACGGCACATGAGCATTTTGAAGACGGTTTCAACGCCCTATCGCCGAGATGCAGCAGGTTGCAAACAGGTTCTTACGCCGCATTACAAGCCCGGCCCAAAGCCCAGTATTCCTGGCGATTGAGCCGCCAAGCCTTGTTACACGCGGTTACAAGCGATATCATTGGCACACACGCTTTTCGCGCACTAAATCATCGGGCACCCTGCGGTGCCCTTTGTCTATCTGAAGGAGTTGCATATGTCGACAAGCCCGGCCATCACGGTGTCCTCTTTGGACTATGAGCGCCTCGCCGCGCTGCTGGAGGATTGCGAGAGCGGCCACCCCACCGCGGCCGCGCTGGAAGCCGAGCTGGAGCGCGCCGATGTGGTGGAGCCCTCCGCCATGCCCGCCGGCATCATCACCATGAACAGCTGCGCGCGGGTCAAGCTGGACGACGCCCAGGAAAAAACCCTGACCCTGGTCTACCCCCGCGAAGCGGACAGCGAACAGGGCAAGATCTCGGTGCTGGCGCCCATTGGCGCCGCCTTGCTGGGTCTGTCCGTTGGCCAAAGCATCGACTGGCCAACGCCGGCCGGCAGCATCCGCCTGAAGGTGCTGGAAGTCACCTACCAGCCAGAAGCCGCGGGCGAACTGCACCGCTGATAAAAAAAACCGGCCATCGCATGGATGACCGGTTTTTTTGCGCCGGAGCCTGGCGACGCCTTACCAGCAGCGTTGAATCGTTTGCGCCAACTGCACCAGCCGGCCATGGAAGAAATGGCCCGCACCGGGAAACACCACGACCGGCAAGCCTTGCGGCCGGGCCCAATCCATCACCGCAGCCAGCGGAATCACCTCATCCTCCTCACCGTGAATCACCAGCGTGTCGGCCGGCACCTCCGGCGTAGGCGTCTCGTACTTACCCACCGCCACGCCCATCAGCAGTAATTTATCCGCCTCAATGCGCGCGCGGGTGCGCGCGGCGACAAAGCCGCCAAAGGAAAAACCCGCCAAGGCCAAGGGAAGGTCGCCTTGCTCGCGGCGAGCATGATCCACCACCGCAATGACATCCTCCACTTCGCCGATACCGTAATCGTGCTGCCCTTCGCTATCGCCCACGCCGCGCAGATTCGGGCAATAGCAGACATAGCCCAGCTGCGACAAGGCCTTGGCCGCGGTCTGCACCACCTTGTTGGTGTTGGTGCCGCCCTGCAGCGGGTTAGGATGACAGATGACCGCGACACCGCGCGTCTCACCCTGTGCAGCCACCACGATGGTTTCCATGCCCCCGGCCGGACCGGCCACCACTTGCTTGTTCATTGCCTTCAACATCAGATCTTCAACCTTTCCACCACGCGCCCGCCCACCATATGCTCGGCGACAATTTCGTCGATGTCTTCCTTATCGACGAAGGTGTACCAAGTTTCTTCCGGGTACACCACCATCACCGGGCCGTCGTCGCAACGCCCAAGACAGCCGGCCTTGTTGACGCGGATCTTGCCCTCGCCGGCCAGGCCCAGCGCCTTGACCTTGTCCTTCATGTAGCCCAGCAGTTCGCTGGAACCATGATTGTTGCAGCAATCCTCGCAGCCGGCGCGCTGATTGCAGCAAATGAATACATGCTTGTCGAAAAAGCTCATCAGTATCTCTCGTGAACAGATTCTTAGAGCCTGTTTACGATCTCGCGGGCAAGGGCGAGACAAGGCGAAAACGGCTGAGAAAGCGGAGTGTACACGCGGTACATGAGCAATTCGAAGCGGTTTTCAACGCTGTATCGCCGACGCGCGGCAGATCGTACAGGTTCTTAGGAGTCGCTATCGGCCCAGCCGCTAACCCCCAAGGTAGCGGCATTGTCAAACTTGGCGTACTTGCCGACAAAGGCCAGCCGCACCGCGCCGGTAGGGCCGTTACGGTGCTTGCCGATGATGGCCTCCGCCAAGCCCTTCACTTCCTGATTCTCAGGGTTGTAATACTCTTCCCGGTACATGAAGACGATCAAGTCGGCATCCTGCTCGATGGCGCCGGATTCCCGCAAGTCCGACATCATTGGCCGCTTATTGGGGCGCTGCTCCACCGCACGAGACAGCTGGGACAACGCGATCACCGGCACCTGCAGCTCCTTGGCCAGGCCTTTCAGGCCACGCGAAATCTCGCCCAGCTCGGCGGTACGGTTGTCGCCGCGGCCCGAGCCCGACATCAGCTGCAAGTAGTCGATCACGATCAAGCCCAGTTTGCCGCCGTGCTGGCGCGCCAGACGGCGCGCGCGGGCACGCACTTCCAGCGCGGTCAGCGCCGCGGTTTCGTCGATGTACATCGGCGCCTCGGACAGCTTGCCTATCGCGTAAGTCAGCTTCTGCCAGTCGTCGTCGCCCAGTTTGCCGGTGCGCAGCGTATGCTGATCCAGCCGCCCCACCGAACCCAGCATACGCATCACCAGCTGCGCGCCGCCCATCTCCATCGAGAACACCGCCACCGGCAGATGCTGCTCCACCGCCACGTGCTCGGCGATATTCATCGAGAACGCGGTCTTGCCCATGGACGGACGACCGGCGACGATGATCAGATCACCCGCTTGCAGGCCCGAGGTCTTGGCATCCAAATCGATGAAGCCGGTGGGCACGCCGGTGACCTCGTCCGGGTTCTCTCGGCTATAGAGCATGTCGATACGCTCCACCACCTCTTTCAACAGGCCAGGCATCTCCAGGAAGCCCTGCTTGGCCTTGGCGGTGGATTCGGCAATCTGAAACACCTTGCCCTCGGCTTCGTCCAGCAGCTGGGAGGCGTCGCGCCCCATCGGCGCGTAGGCGGCCTCTGCGATCTCAGTGCCCACCTGCGCCAGCTGGCGCATGATGGAGCGTTCGCGCACGATCTCGGCGTAGCGGCGGATATTGGCGGCGGACGGCGTGTTTTGCGCCAGCGTGGCCAGATAGGACAGGCCGCCGATATTGCCCAGCTCGCCGTTCTTGTCCAGGCTTTCGGAAACGGTGACCACGTCGGCCGGACGCGCCAGTTCCACCAGCTTGGCCACATGTTTGTAGATCAACCGGTGGTCATGGCGATAAAAGTCCGCCTCGGACACTACGTCGGCGATCTTGTCCCAGGCGCTGTTGTCCAGCAACAAGCCGCCCAGCACCGATTGCTCGGCTTCAATCGAATGAGGCGGCGTGCGAATCGCCGCCATCTCGCTGTCAAAATTCTCGTACGATTCAGTCATGTAGACTCGGAGTGATGGTGCGGACTAGCCGCGCGAATAAAGCAAGCCTGGATCAGGCAAAAACCGGATTTTAACCCGAAACCGTCGCTGGCTGAGCATGCGTTGACAAGCCCCCCGCGCGGCCCCAGCATCGAAAGCTCATTCCACAGGAGCAATCATGACGCCCGCCACCCTCGTCCAACAGCAACTCGACGCCTACAACCAACGCCAGCTGGAAGGCTTTCTCGCCGTGTACGCCGACGACGTGACGGTGTACCGGCTGCCCGGCGCGGAGCCCAGCCTGCGCGGCAAAGCCGCTCTGGGCGACTTCTACGCCACCCAACGCTTCACCCTGCCCGGCTTGCACGCGGAGCTGGTCAAACGCATCGAGTTCGGCAACAAGGTGATCGACCACGAACGCGTCAGCGGCGTTGCCGAGCAGCCCTTCGAGGTGGCTGCCGTTTATGAAATCATTGACGGCAAGATCCAGAACGTGTGGTTTCTGGCGGCGGACTAAGAACCTGTTTGCGATCCGCTGCGCGTCGGCGATACGGCGTTGAAAACTGCTTCGAAATGCTCATGTACCGTACGGCAAGTCGGCGCAGCGCAGCATCAGGGGTTTATCAGCCACTCTAAGTCAGCAATGCATCCCGGCCACATAGCCCGACGACCAGGCCCACTGGAAATTGTAGCCGCCCAGCCAGCCGGTGACATCGACGACTTCGCCAATGAAGAACAGGCCGGGCACCGCGTTGGCCATCATGGTCTTGGACGACAAGGCTTTGGTAGACACCCCGCCCAGCGTTACCTCGGCCTTTTTGTAGCCCTGAGTGCCGTTAGGCTTGACGCGCCAGCCGTGCAACCGCTCCGCCAACTGCAGGCGCTGCTTGGGCGATAAATCCTTCAGCCGCTTATTGCATCCTTCGCGCTCCAGCCAGGCCTCAGCGAAGCGCTTGGGCCAGCCGAACTCGGCCAGCGCGTTGGAAATCAATTGCTCGCTGCCGGCCTTTTGTTCCAGCCAAGAGGCCGCGTCCGCATCCGGCAGCAAATCCAGCTCAAGGGTCATGCCAGGCTGCCAATAAGACGACACTTGCAGGATGGCCGGCCCGGACACGCCTTTGTGAGTGAACAACACGTTCTCGCGGAAACGACCCTTGCCGGCCCGCGCCTCCACCTCCAGCGACACGCCGGCCAGCGGCGCGAACGCTTCCGCGTCCTCCACGTGGAAGGTCAGCGGCACCAGGGCCGGCGTCAGAGGCGTCAGTTCCAGGCCGAACTGCTCGGCCAGCTGGTAGCCGAACGGCGTCGCGCCGATCTGCGGAATCGACAAACCGCCGGTGGCCACCACCAGCGAGGCCGCTCGGAAACAGCCGGCGCCGGTGTCCAAGACGAAGCCGTCCGCTTCTCGACTCACTTTCAGAATCTGCGTTTCCATGCGCCTATCCACCCCGCCCAGCCGGCACTCTTCGTCCAGCATCGCGATGATGCGCTCACTGCCGTCGTCACAGAACAGCTGCCCCAGCTTCTTCTCGTGATAGCCGATACCGTGGCGCTCCACCATGGCGATGAAATCCTGAGGCGTGTACTGCGCCAGCGCCGAGCGACAGAAATGGGGATTGGCGGACAGATAACAGTCGAAACGGGCGTGGAGATTAGTGAAATTGCAGCGGCCGCCGCCGGAAATGCGAATCTTCTCCGCCAGCTTGCGCGCGTGGTCCAGCAACAATACGCGCCGGCCGCGCTGGCCGGCCGTGGCCGCGCACATCAGGCCGGCGGCGCCGGCCCCGATGACAATAACATCATACTGCAATGGCGTTCATCCTTACTTTACTTTTTTAGTCAACTATTGGCGACCAACGGCTTAATCCAGTAAACTTGCGGCTAAAGCATCCGCTTATGCGGCTTACTTTCTCAACAAGGAGAGCATAATGGAACACAAACTGCCGGAACTGCCGTACGCGCTGGACGCGCTTGCCCCGCACATTTCCAAGGAAACCCTGGAATTCCACTACGGCAAGCATCATCAGACCTACATCACCAACCTGAACAACCTGATCAAGGGCACCGAGTTCGAAAACGCCTCCCTGGAAGAGATCGTGAAGAAATCCTCCGGCGGCATCTTCAACAACGCGGCCCAGGTATGGAACCACACCTTTTACTGGCTGGGCTTCGCCCCCAACGCCGGCGAAGAGCGCAAGCCCACCGGCGCGCTGGCCGACGCCATCAACGCCAAATGGGGTTCCTACGACGAATTCAAGAAGGCCTTCACCCAAACCGCCATTGGCACCTTCGGCTCCGGCTGGGCCTGGCTGGTGAAGAACACCGACGGCTCGCTGGACCTGGTATCCACCAGCAACGCCGCCACCCCGCTGACCACCGACAAGAAGCCGCTGCTGACCTGTGATGTGTGGGAGCACGCGTATTATATCGATTACCGCAACAGCCGCCCGAACTATATGGACAGCTTCTGGAAGCTGGTGAACTGGGACTTCGTCGCCAAAAACTTCGCCTGATTCGTCGCTGCCTGGCAGCGACCTGCAAAAAGGGACCTCGCGGTCCCTTTTTTCTTGCCTCAGCCCCCCGCACCCCGCATGCGTTGCAGTAGCGCCGCCACTGAACGCAGCGCGAAAGCGTAAACGGACAACTGCGGATTGGCGCCGACGCTGCTGGGAAACACGGAGCCGTCCACCACGGTCAGATTGCCCAGCTGCCAATGCCGTCCCCACTCGTCCACCACCCCGGAATCCGCGTCGCCCGACATCGCCAGCCCACCCATCACATGAGCGCTGACCACCTTGGCCAGCAAGGGCTTGAGCTCCAGCCCCGCTATCGTTGTCCTAGCCTCACTCCAGCTACGGGCCAGGCCGGCCTGCTCGTGCACCGTCAGCACCTGCCGCGCGCCGGCCGCGAACTGAATCTCGGCCATGCTCAACCAGGCACGGCGCGCGCCCTCCCACACCACCTCGTTCAAGGGGTAGTCCAGCTCCGGCGAACCGTCGCCGCGCAAACGCACCTGGCCACCGCGGCTTTCCGAGTGGAAACCATCCCGCAACAAGGCCAGGGTCGCGTGCAGATGCGGCAAGCGACGCAGCAAAGCCGACTGCGCCGCGCCGAAACCCGGGAAAGTGATGCTGGCCAGCAAGGGATGGATGGGCGGCACTTCCAGCTTGTATCCCAAAGGGCCGTCCAAAGCATGCTCATGCATGAAGTGGTCGCTGTACACCGTCTGCGGCGCGCCGTTGAACGGCTCTACCGGCTCAGGCATCAGCGCCGCGGACAGCAGCACGGGGTGTAGAAAGGTCCGTGTCCCGGTATGACCTCCGGGATCGATCAGGCCGCTGCGCAGCAGGATGGCCGGCGAACCGATGGCGCCGGCGGCCAGCACCACCTGAGCCGCCGTCACCTTGAAACGACGTCCGGTTTCGCTCACCCCGTCCGCCGCCAGAAAGCGTCCTTCCAGCCCCTCCAGCCGAGTCCTGCCGGCATTGGCGCGCAAGCGGTCAACCCGCGCGCGGCTGATCAGCCTGGCGCCGTGTTCCAGCGCGGCGGGTATCGCCGTCACCAGCATCGACTGTTTGGCGTTGGTGGGACAGCCCATGCCGCAATAGCCCAGATTCCAGCAACCGCGCACATTGCGGCGGATACGCTTGTAGGCAATGCCCAAAGCCTCGCAACCGCGGGCCAGCACCGCGTTATTGGGATTCGGATCCGGCAGCCAGTCGGCGATGCCCAGCCTCGCCTCGGCCTGCTCGAACCACGGCCGCATCGTCTCCTCGCTGACGCCGCCCAGCCGGTGCCGCTCCCGCCACCAGCTCAAGGTGTCCGGCGGCGTGCGGAAGGAGCTGGTCCAGTTCACCACAGTACTCCCCCCAACAGCTTTTCCCTGCAAGATGGAAATCCCCTTGTCCGCTGTTTTACGACAGGCGGACTCCTGATACAGCTCAGGATAGGCCTTGGCTTCCAGCAGGCGGAAGTCTCGCGAGCTGTACAAACCACCTTCTTCCAGTAGCAATACATCCAGCCCGGCCGCGGCCAATTGCTCGGCCGCCATACCCCCGCCGGCCCCGCTGCCGACAATCACGACATCCGCCCGCAGTTCCAGATCAGGCAAGGTCGCGCCGTCCTGCGCCTTCCAGCCCGCGGCGACGCCGGCCGCCACCGGGTCGGGTATCGTCGCGCGGCTCACGGCAGCATCTCCATCACCGCCGCCGGCTGCCGATAGCCCAGTGCCGGCCAGCTAGCCGGATTGCCGTACCAGGCCGCGTTCAGCAATTGGTGCAAGGCCTGGTAACCACTACGCAACAAGGGAAACGCGCTGCCTCGCCAGCGCTGCAGAAAGGCGGCGACGTCCTCCGCCGACGCTTGCCTCCACGGCGTGGCCACGCCGGCGATCCAGCGCCGTCCCCAAGGGTTGCCAAGCAGGTCCAGCAACTGACGCAGCTCAGCCCGCATGGCGGGCGGCAAGCCGGCCACCGCGCGATCCACCCCGCGCACCACGTCCTCTGGCGGTGCGACGCCCGGGCCCAAGACGGCCGGGGCGATCGCCGCCAACAACTGCGCGTCCAGCAGCGTCAGGGCGCGTAATTTCAAGGACGCGACCCAGTCCTCCGCCGGGCCTTCCGGCTGCGGCGAGGCCAGCAAGGTGGCCAGCGCCAAAGCCACGGCGCCGCCCAGACCGGTTTTGAGCAACTCACGACGGCTCGGCATCTCAGCGCAACATCCATTTCAACAACCTCTCCACGCCGGCCCCGTAAGGCGCGCGCGTCAAGGCGGTGCCGGCCCAGCGGCTTTGCCGGAACACCGGCTTGAGCTTGGAAAACGCCATGAAGCCCTCCTTGGCGTGGCAATGCCCCATGCCGGACGGACCGACCCCACCGAAAGGCAGGTCCTCCTGCACCACCTGCAGGGCGATATCGTTGATCGCCACCCCGCCCGATACGGTTTCGCGCAAGGTCTTCTCGATGCGCAGCGCATCGTTGTCGAATAAATACAAGGCCAACGGCCGCGGCCGCGCGTTGACGTAGGCCAACGCCTCGTCGAACTTGTCGTAACTCAGCACCGGCAGAATCGGCCCGAAAATCTCCTCCCGCAGCAGGGTCGCGTCCTCCGGGCAGCCCAGCACCAGAGTGAGCGGGAATTTGCGGCTGGGCCGCCAGTCTTCCGCCGCCGGGTTAATCTGCTCCACCTCTGCGCCGGCCGCGCTCGCCTCTTCCAGCCATTGCAGCAGACGCTGGCAATGGCGCTCGTTGATGATGGCGCTGTAATCGGGATTGTCCGCCAAACTTGGGTACGCCCGGCGCGCCGCGCGGCGCAACTCTTCCAGCAAGGCCTCTCGGTCCTTATCGTTGACCAGCACATAATCCGGCGCCACGCAGGTCTGGCCGGCGTTCAACATCTTTCCGGCGACGATGGCCTCCGCCGCGTGGCGTAAATCGGCGCCCCTGGCGACGATCACCGGCGATTTTCCGCCCAGCTCCAGCGTCACCGGCGTCAGGTTCTCCGCCGCCGCGCGCATCACGTGACGACCCACCGAAGTCGAGCCGGTAAAGAACAAATGGTCGAATGGCAGCCGGGTGAAATCCTGCGCCAGTTGGGCGTCTCCATTGACCACAGCGATTACATCAGGCCCCAGATAGCGCTCGGTCAGGCGCTGCAGCAGCGCGCCGGTGGCCGGCGTGTATTCCGACATCTTCACCATGACCCGGTTGCCCGCCGCCAACGCTGACACCACCGGCCCTAGCGCCAAGAACAAGGGATAGTTCCATGGCACCACCACGCCGATGACGCCCAAGGGCTGCGGCATCACGCTATTGCCGGCCGGCTGGAACCACAGCGACACTCCGCGTCGCTCCGGCCGCATCCAGCGGCGCAGCCGTCGGCGCGCGTAACGTATGGCCTCCAGCGAGGGGAACAACTCAGCCAGCCTGGTTTCCACCGCGCTGCGATGACCAAAGTCTTGACTGATCGCGTCGACGAAAGCCTGGCGGTTCTCCTGCAACATGCTCTCCAGGCATTTGAGCCAATCCTGGCGAAGCTCCAGCGGCGGAAACGCGGAGGTCCGGCTGAGGCGATGCAGGCGGGAAAACTCCGCTTGCAGAAGATCATCCCGGCAAATGGGCATGGCGGCGGCATTCATTGTATTATCCCTAGGATAGCAGTATCCGAACGATTGTTTAGAGCCGTAGCTCTAAAACAAGAATATCATCGCCCACCCACGCTGTCACCCTCTTGCCGCGCCATGTTGATTGATTTTTTTTACGCCCTGCGCGACGCCGGCCTGCCGGTCACGCTGAAAGAATTCCTCACCTTGCTGGAAGCGTTGCAAAAGCGCGTCGCCTTTGGCGACGTGGACGCGTTCTACTATCTGGCGCGCACCACGCTCATCAAGGATGAAAAACACTTCGACCGCTTCGACCAGGTGTTCGGCAAGCATTTCAAAGGCCTGTCGCAGACACTGGACGAGCTGAAAACAGGCATTCCGGAGGACTGGCTGCGCAAACAGGTGGAAAAGCACTTGTCAGAAGAAGACAAGCGCCGGCTGGAAGCGCTGGGCTGGGAGCAATTGATGGACACCCTGCGCCAGCGGCTGCAAGAACAGCAGGAGCGACACCAGGGCGGCAATAAATGGATAGGCACCGGCGGCACCAGCCCCTTCGGCGCCTTCGGCTACAATCCAGCCGGCATTCGCATCGGTCAGCACGAATCGCGCCACCGTCGCGCGGTGAAGGTATGGGATCAACGCGAATTCCGCAATTTCGACGACTCGGTCGAACTGGGCACCCGTAATCTCAAGATCGCGCTGCGCCGGCTGCGCGAATTCGCCCGCGACGGCGCAGAGGAAGTACTGGACCTGGACGCCACCATCGCCGCCACCGCCGGCAAGGCCGGCATGTTGGACCTGCGCATGCAGCGCGAGCTGCGCAACGCGGTCAAAGTGCTGGTGCTGTTCGACATCGGCGGCTCGATGGACGATCACGTCAAGGCCTGCGAGGAGCTCTTCTCGGCGGTAAAGTCCGAGTTCAAGCATCTGGAGTATTTCTATTTCCACAACTGCGTCTACGAAGCCGTGTGGAAGGACAACGCCCGCCGCCACACCCAGACCTTCCCCACTTGGGACTTGATCCACACTTTCGGCTCCGATTACAAGCTGATCATCGTCGGCGACGCCACCATGAGCCCTTATGAAATCAGCTACCCCGGCGGCAGCGTCGAACACATGAACCAGGAAGCCGGCGAAATCTGGCTGCGCCGCCTGCTCGGCCACTTCAAACACGCCGCCTGGCTCAACCCGGTGCCGGAGGCGCACTGGGAGTACACCCAGTCGCTGCACATGCTGCGTCAGCTGATGTCCGGGCGCATGTACGGGCTGACACTGCAGGGCATCGATCAGGCCATGCGCGCGCTAAAGCGCAGCGCGCCTTGAATTTTAACTTTCCGACACAAATTATTACTTGAGCTTGCGGCGGCTTGTGTTCCAGAATGAAATCACAGGGGGCCGCCATAGACGAGTTTGCTTCCAGGCTTGTTCGCCGGCAATCGTCATCATCAATACTTCGTACTCAAGCCTCGGGGAGCCATGCCATGGAAATTTTGCTTTTATTCGCCCTCATCGCCGCTGTGGTCGTCGTCGCCAAGATGTTGAGCGGCCCGGTGGAAGACCAGGACCAACTGACTCCGATCCGCATCCGCAACGATCAGGACCAGCGCCGTCGCTGACCCCCGCCCAAAGCAGAAGAAAGGAAAAAGCGCGCCGCAACCGGCGCGCTTTTTCATTATGATCACACAGAGATTTTCACAGCTCGCGCTGCGGCACCAGCACCGTCCGGTTGCCATTGCTTTCCATCGGGCTGACGATGCCCGCGGCCTCCATTTCCTCAATCAGGCGCGCTGCGCGGTTATAGCCTATGCGCAGGTGGCGCTGCACAGAGGAAATCGACGGCTTGCGAGTGCGCATCACGATTTCAACCGCCTCGTCGTACAACGGATCACTCTCGCTGGCCGCCTGCGCCTTCGCCGTGGCGGCGGCTGACTCCTCCTCCGCCTCGCTCTCGCCGGTCAGCAACCCTTCCACATAATCCGGCTCGCCAAACTGCTTCAGATGCTCGACGACGGCATGCACTTCGTCGTCGGTGACGAAGGCGCCGTGCACGCGCTGCGGGTAGCCGGTGCCCGGCGGCAGGAACAGCATATCGCCCTGACCCAGCAAGCTTTCCGCCCCCATCTGATCCAGAATGGTGCGGCTGTCCACCTTGCTGGACACTTGGAAGGCGATCCGCGTCGGGATATTGGCCTTGATCAGGCCGGTGATCACATCCACCGACGGCCGCTGAGTCGCCAGGATCAAGTGGATGCCGGCCGCGCGCGCCTTCTGCGCCAAACGCGCGATCAACTCCTCGATCTTCTTGCCGGCCACCATCATCAAGTCGGCGAACTCGTCCACCACCACCACGATGAAGGGCAGCGCCTCCAAGGGCTCCGGCGTTTCCGGCGTCAGGCTGAACGGATTGCTGATGCGCTGACCCACGGCCTCGGCCTCGCGCACCTTGTCGTTGTAGCCGGCCAGATTACGCACACCCAGCGCGCTCATCAGCCGGTAACGGCGCTCCATCTCGCCCACGCACCAATTCAGCGCGTTGGCGGCCAGTTTCATATCAGTCACCACGGGCGCCAGCAAGTGAGGGATGTCGTTGTACACCGACAGCTCCAGCATTTTGGGATCTATCATGATGAAACGCACTTCGTCCGGCCGCGCCTTGTAAAGCATGGACAGAATCATGGCGTTGACGCCCACCGATTTGCCCGAGCCGGTGGTGCCGGCCACCAGTAGATGCGGCGCCTTGGCTAAGTCCATCGCCACCGGTTGGCCGGTAATGTCCTTTCCCAGCGCCAGAGTCAGACGCGATCGCGGTTGCTGGAATACCTCGGAGGAGAATATCTCGGACAAGCGGATCATCTGACGCTTGGGATTGGGCAGCTCCAAACCCATGCAAGTCTTGCCGGGTATGGTTTCCACTACCCGGATCGCCGCCAGGCCCAGCGCGCGCGACAAATCTTTCATTAGATTGACCACTTGGTTGCCGCGCACGCCTACCGCCGGCTCCACTTCGTAGCGGGTGATCACTGGGCCGGCGTAGGCGTCCACCACGCTGACCTTGACCTTGAACTCGGCCAGTTTCTCCTCGATGACGATGCCGCGTTCCAGCAGTTCCTCTTCCGAGCAAGTCACCGTCGCCTCGTCCGCAGGGCGCAACAAATCCAGCCCCGGCAAGCCGTAATCATCGTATACCGGCCGCGGCTTGGGCGGAGCCGGCTCGGCCGCCAGCTCCACATGCTGCTGCGCCTGTTGCGCCCAACTGCCGGACTCAGGCGCTGCGTCCCAAGGCAGCGCCTTCTCCGCCGGCACCTCATCCGGCGCCGCGGCGACGGGGGGCTCGATCAAAACCCAAGGCAGTGGCTTGGCGGCCAGTTGCTGCGCCGCGGCAGCCACCGACGGCGGCTCCGCCGGCACGCTCTCGCGCTGCACCACGGCCGGCTTTTCTTCGTCCTGCACCAGTACCGAACGGGTCTGCGGCCAGCGCCACGGCGCCGGCTCGGCAGCACGCGGCGCATCCGCCTCGGCAAAAACCGGGTCTGGCGTCCTTGCAGCCATGACAGCGGGCGGCGGCTCGGACGGGGGCGTCTGCGCCTCGGCCAAAACAGCGGTGTCGCGCGTCGTAGGCCTTGGCGCGGGCAAATCGACCGCAGCGGCGACTTCAGGCCCCGGCGACGCGTCGAACACGGGGTCGACAAACGCCTCTGGCTCCGGGCGCGTCGCATCCGGCGCGCTAGCAGCCGCCTCAAGTTCCACGGGCATCTCTGCAAGCATGTCGGGCATCTCGACAGCGGCGACAATTTCCGGCTCGGCCGGCGGCGCTGACGGCCTCGCTGGCGCCAACCAGCCGTGTTGAGCCGGCCGCGCGCTGGCTGGCAACTCATGCCGCACCACCGGGGGCGGCACGATTTGCGGCTCCGCCTCTTCCTGCGGCTTGACGGTCAGCGGACGCATGGCTGCCGGAAGGGGCGCGGCCATGCTTTTGCCGCGCTTGGAATGAATATGGCGCAACTGCTCTCGCACCTCGCTGGGCTCAATCATCGGCAAGGCGGACGCGCCCTGCTCCTTGATGCTCTGCGTCAGCACCCGGGAGGCCTGACGGCGGCGATAGTCCGACTGCAAATTATGTTGCAGCTCATGCAAGCCAATCACTGGCAGTTCCTTGGCCTGCGACTGATCCACCGACGGCTGCCGCACGCGCTTGCGATATTCTCGAGACAGTTCCAGCGTAGGCAACTCAGGCTTGGCTTGAGGCGGCGCAGTCTGTCGTTTCGGCAACACGATGGTTTCACGCTCGGGCATGGCCAAAGGCGCTTCACGCTCCGGGGAAGGCTGCGGCGCGGCGGGTCTTGCCGGCTCCGGCTCGGCGGCGGGAGCCGCTTCGCGGGACGCCGCCGGTTCGGTTCGCTGCCCGGTTCGGGACTCCGCTGCGCTCAATCCGGCGTCGGCCTCTTCAGCGAAGTAGTCCGGCTCATGACGCTCCGACGGCGACATGCCCAACAAGCGATCCAGCTTTTGGGTCCATTCGGACAAGACGACACGGCCGGTATACACCAGCCAAGCCAGCGCACCTAGCATCAACAGCAGCACACACAGCACAAACCACACAGTTCACAACCTCTGACGATGTCGAAAATTAACGGCCGAGCCCAAATCCAATGTCGGCCCGACTGCGGCGATTGTACCGTTTTTTATAGTGTTCGCGGCAGGCGCTCGTAGACGATGAATGCCCGTAAGTGAAAAAAATTAAGCCGCAGCGTGACGCGGCGGCTTAATTCCTGCTGACGGCGAAATCGGGCTAGGCGGCCAGTTGCAAGTACCCCTGCAGTTGGCCGTTGGCCAATAGGCGGCGCAGATGGCTGCCCGGCGTCGGTCCGGCGTAGGCGACGCCGGCCTGTTTGCAACGCAAAACCTGCCCAGTGGCCAAAGTCACAAGCTCCATTTCCAAGACCCAGGCTTGAACATCGTCCACGCCTTCAACCTCCGGCTCCAGCGTTGCGGTCAGGCGATAACGGCCATCGCCCGAATTCACATCCAACAAACCCATCAGCCCCAGATTGTTGCGCACATCGGCATCGTCCGCGTCAAAAGCCCCCGTCGCCAACACGGCGGCCGGCAGCTTGTCTTTAACAGTGTTTGCAACCATGACAGTTAATCCCCTTTGATGTTGTTATCGTTTGCCGCTTTTGGCCGGCCGCGGTTCAAAGCGCCGCATGGACGCGGCCGCCTAAGCAAATCAGCCGCGGAGACGGTAAACGCCGCAACATCATGCTGCATTTCATTGGCTCACTGCAATCCCTTGCCAGAAGCCTCTGCGTTGGGAGAGAGACAAACTGTCCTTTTTGCCACTTACTTACATTGCGGAACGGTTACAGCAAACGCGGATTCAGCGTATAGCGCCCGGTCAGGCTTGCAGATGCGAGCACATGGCCGTCGATGGCCGCCATGATGTTGGCCGGCGTCAGCGCCCCGGCCACCGGCAGGCTGGCCACGTCCAAAGCGTATACGGTGAAGACGTAGCGATGCTCCAGGCTGTCGTTCCACGGCGGGCAGGGACCATCGTAACCGTAATAGTCCCCCGCCATCGCCGCATCCCCGGCGAACCAACCGGTGTAGTCATTGACGCCGTGACGCAAACCGCCCGGGGCTCCCGGGCCGCTCTTGCCGCGCGCGACCACACCCGCGCTGTGGCCGCCCTCGGCGATCTCGTTCTGTCCTGCGGGGATATCCAATAGCAGCCAGTGGTAGAAGTCCACTCGCGGCAGATCCGCCGGCACTTCCCTCCCCTCCTGATTGACGTCGTCTCCGCATGACGGCACGTCCGGATCATGGCAGACCAACGCATACGAGCGCGTCCCCGCCGGCGCCCCGCTCCAGGTCAGATGCGGGTTGAGGTTGTCGGACAGCGCCACATGGCTGCCCGCGTCCGGCACGCAGAAGGCCAGGCGGCCCGGAATGCGTTCCCCGTCTTGAAAGCTGCGGCTGTGCAATTGCATGAATCTGCTCCTTGACTACGGCCGGCGATCGGCCGATTGAAAAAAAGCCCCGACAGGCGGGGCTTTGGCGATGCTTGATAACAAAACCGGCCAGGCTTAGCCCGCTTTCACCACCTGAGCGATGGCGGAAGCCACATAGGCCAGGTTCTTGCTGTTCAACGCCGCCAGGCAGATGCGGCCGGTGGATACGGCGTAGATGCCGAAGTCGGCGCGCAGGCGCTCCACCTGGGCCGCGCTCAGGCCGGTATAAGAGAACATGCCGCGCTGCTGGGCGACAAAGGAGAAGTCCTGAGCCACGCCTTCGGCCTTGATCGCCTCGACCAAGCCGACGCGCATCGCGCGAATGCGATCGCGCATGCCGGCCAGCTCGTCTTCCCACAGCTGGCGCAGTTCCGGATTGGACAGCACCGCGGCCACCACCGCGCCGCCGTGAATCGGCGGGTTGGAATAGTTGGTGCGGATCACACGCTTCAGTTGGGACAGCACGCGCGCGGACTCTTCCTTGCCGGCGGTGACGATGGACAAAGCGCCCACGCGCTCGCCGTACAACGAGAAGCTCTTGGAGAAGGAGCTGGATACGAAGAACTGCAGGCCGGAGGCCGAGAACAGGCGCACGGCCACGGCGTCGGCGTCGATGCCGTCGGCAAAGCCCTGGTAGGCCATATCCAGGAAGGGAACCAGGCCGCGTTCGCGGCAAACTTGCACCACCTCGGCCCATTGCGCGTCAGACAGGTCGGCGCCGGTGGGGTTGTGGCAGCAGGCATGCAGCACAATCACGGAACCGGCCGGCAGCTGCGCCAGGAAGGCGCGCATGCCGTCGAAATCGACGCCGCGGGTGGCCGCGTCGTAATACGGGTAGTTTTCCACTTCGAAGCCAGCGGACTCAAACAGCGCGCGGTGGTTTTCCCAGCTCGGGTTGCTGATGTAGACCTTGGCCGCCGGATTCAGGCGCTTCAGAAAGTCCGCGCCGATTTTCAAGGCGCCTGTGCCGCCCAAGGCCTGAGCGGTCACCACCTGCCCTGCCTTGATCAATTCGCTGTCCGCGCCGAACAACAGGTTCTGCACCGCGCTGTCGTAAGCCTGAGCGCCTTCGATCGGCTGGTAGCCGCGCGGCGGCATGGTTTCAAGACGAGCCTTCTCCGCGGCCTTCACCGCCGCCAGCAGCGGGATCTTGCCGTTGTCGTCGGAATACACGCCGACGCCCAGATTCACCTTAGTGGTGCGGGTATCGGCGTTGAATGCTTCGTTCAGGCCCAGGATAGGGTCGCGCGGCGCCAGTTCTACGGCGGAGAAGATCGAAGAGGTCATGCAAGGCTCCATTACTTTACGCAACAACCGGCCAAAAGCGCGCGCCCTGGCCGGCTGGACAAGAAAAACCGGATGGCCACAGTCTAACATGGAGAGCCGTTCTCCGGGCCGCCATCCGTCGCCGCAGCGTTTTGACAGCGCGACGCCCGGCCATTACCCTGACATTAGCCACCCAAGCATTCCGTTGCGGCAGCCACAGGAGCATGACTCATGAAAAAAGGCATCTTGCTGTTCTGGCCCTCCTTCATCATCGCCATCTTGGCGACTGGGGTATTCTTTTCCATTTTCGACCCTGCCGAGCTCAGTCTGCACGGCAAAATCCTCTTCAACGACAAACTCTCGGCCTACTCGGTATTTTTCCTGATTAGCTGGGCCTTCGGCGCGCTCAACACCAGCATTGTGCTGCTACTGGAAAAAAACGCCAGAGAAATAAATGGCTTCACGCCTCCGCCAGTGGTGATACCGGAAGACGACGTCGCCCAGCCCTGACCGTTTGCGCAAAAATGAAAAAGGAGCCTATTGGCTCCTTTTCTATTTGCGTTCCGCTCAGCATCCGAGGCGCGCCTGAGCCGCGGCTCAGAACGAGCCTGCGATCTCGCGAGCTAAGGCGAAAAAGACCGAGAAAGCGAATGCACGCGTGGAGCCGGTTTCAACGCCGTATCGTTGACACGCAGCAGATCGCAAACAGGTTCTCAGATCACGCCCAGGCCCTTGAGCATCACCACCAGAATCAACAGCGGCGACACATAGCGCAACACGAAGAACAGCGCCTTCAACAAGCCCTCGTTCTTCAGCTCGCCCTCATTGCTCAACGCCTGCTTCAACCGTTCGAAACCCCATACCCAGCCAACGAACAGGCAAAGGAAGATGCCGCCCAAAGGCATCAGCAGGTTAGAAGTCACAAAGTCGAACAGATCAAACAAGGTCATGCCGAAAGGCTTGAAGCCGGACAGCGTGCTGTTGGACAAGGCGCAGCCCGCCCCCACCAAGGCCAACAGCAGCAAATTGATCACCGTGGCCTTGACTCGGCTGATGCCGAAGCGTTCGCTGAAAACCGATACCGGCACCTCCAGGATGGACAGCATCGCGCCGGTGGCCGCGATCGCGGCCAGCACGAAGAAGGCCACCATGAACACATTGCCCAGCGGCATGCTGGCGAACACCGCCGGAATTGTGATGAACAACAGCGACGGCCCGGCCGCCGGCTCGAAGCCGAAAGCGAACACGGCGGGGAAAATGGCGATGCCGGCCAGAATGGAAACAAACAAATCCGCGCACATCACCCTGAATGTGGTGACGGGGATATTTTGATCATCGCGAAAATAACTGCCATAGGTGATCATGGTGCCCATGCCAATGGACAGCTTGAAGAAGGCCAAGCCCACGGCGGTCAGCACCACCGCGCCGCTGATCTTGGAAAAATCGGGGGTAAACAGGAAGTCCAACCCTTTGGCCGCGCCGGGCAGCATCAGGCTGCGCGCGCCGATCACCAACAACAGCAGGAACAACAAGGGCATCAGCTTCTTGGTCACCGCCTCAATGCCTTTGGACACACCCATCAGCAGAATGCCGCCGATCAACAGCAAAACCAGCCATTGCCACAGCAAGGACTGCAACGGATCGGAAATCAGCGCGCTGAACGCCTGCGAAGTGGCCTTGGGGTCGCTGGACAACAAGCCTCCGCCCAAGGATTTGAACACGTAGGCGAACACCCAGGCCGCCACTTCCGAATAGAAAGCCATAATCAGGAAGGCGGCCAGCACGCCGAAGGCGCTGATCAGCCACCACGGCTGGCCGGCGGGCGCCAGCGTCTTCATCGCCGTCACCGCATCGGTCTTGGCTTTGCGACCCAGCATGATCTCGGCGATCATCACCGGCAGGCCCACCAGCAATGTGGCCAGCACGTACACCACCAAAAAACCGGCGCCGCCATTGGTGCCGGTCAGATAAGGAAACTTCCAGATATTGCCGAGACCCACGGCGGAACCGAGAGTCGCAGCCAATACGCCAAAGCTGGAGGTGAAGCCGTCTCGCGACTTGGCCGCGCCTCCCTGCCGCACAGATCCCACGTTCTGACTCATTTATTTTTTCTTTCTGACAACCGCCGCGCCAACGCCCACAGCCCCTTTGGACCGGACGTTGAGCGACTTCTAACGCCACCATAAAACAAGCCCGCCTAAGGGATCCCCCTGGCGGGCAACTTGAGTGTTCGGCTTGTCGCCGGCAGCGATTTTGCTGCTATTCGGCCATCAGCGCAAAAAAATCTTCATGGTTTTTGCGCCAGCTCATCCCCTAAACGCCGCAACCAGGCCACGCACCGCTCCAGTTGTTCAATCTCGATGTATTCATCGGGCCGGTGAGCCTGTTCGATGTTGCCAGGCCCCAGCACCACGCAGGCGATGCCGGCCTCGCTGAACAGGCCCGCCTCGGTGGTGTAGGCAACGCCCTTGCCGCCGTCGCAGCCGCACAAGCGCGCCACGGTGCGGCGCACCTCGCTGTTTTCCGACGACTCGAAGGCCGGGCTGTACACCACCTGCTCAATCTCTATCTCCGCCTCCGGCGCCACCTCCCTCATCTCCAACAGCAAGGTGGCCGCGTAGTCCCTGACAGAGCTGACAAAACGCTCAGGTCCGTCGCCCGGCAGCCAACGGCACTCGAACATGAACTCGCAATCCTTGGGCACGATATTGCAAGCGGTGCCGCCATGGATGGTGCCAGTCTGCAAGGTGGTGAACGGCACATCATATAAGGCCTGGCGATGACCAAACGAAGCCTCCGCGTCGGCCAGCTTGCGAATATGGGTAATCAGTCGCGCCGCGAACTCGATAGCGTTGACGCCTTGCGGCGTTAGGGAGGAATGCGCCGCGCGGCCTTGGACCTTGCACAGAAAATGGGCGATGCCTTTGTGCGCGATCACCGGCTGCATGCTGGTGGGCTCGCCGACGATGCAGCCGGACACCTTCACTCCGTCCGCCGCTAATCGGTCTATCAGACGCCCCACGCCCAGGCAGCCGACTTCCTCGTCGTACGACAGCGCGATGCCTATGCCCTGCCTTAAACTTCCGCGCTGGGCCAGCTCGACAAACCAGGGCGCCAGCGACAGCACGCAGGCGATGAAGCCCTTCATGTCGGCTGATCCGCGGCCATACAGCCGCCCTTCTCCTTTGTCAGTCAAAACGAAGGGATCGCTGCTCCAGACCTGGCCATCCACCGGCACCACGTCGCTATGGCCGGACAAGACCACCAACGGCGTTTCGGGCGCGCCGATGCGGGCAAACAGATTGGCCTTGCCGCCATCGTCGTTAAAGGTCAACGTCGACTCCACGCCCAGTTTCAGCAGATAAGCGCGCACCCATTCGATCAGCTGCAAATTGGAATGCCGGCTGGTAGTGTCGAAGCGGACCAGTTCCGCCAACAGTTCTTGCGCTGATTGAGTCATTACACACTCCCACGCTTGCCGCGGTATTTGAGATAGATGCCGCCCAGTCTGCCTGTGCGGCCAAGCTTCGGCAACCAACGCCGCCCCAGCCCCAGCGACAAAAACGCACGTCGCGCTTGGCAAAACGACTGCTTATCGTTAGAATGCGTCTTCTCTTGAGGCGGGTCTCCCCGCATTGCGCGATAGCGAACCTGGTCAGGTCCGGAAGGAAGCAGCCACAGTTATTTAGCGCAAGTGCCGGGGGTCAGGCTCGCCGCCCCTCCCCTTTTTTTCAGTCTCAAACGCCAAAACGCTTTACAAAAAAGCGACCACACAGTATCTTTTCGCGTCTCGCCCTTCAAATCCCATTGTCCTTGACAATAAGAATCCACTAACATTGCAAAAAACGAAGTTGGCACTTAACGGAACTTCATGAACTTTTTTGCATCAGAATTATTCCTGATGGATTTTTTTTGCTATTTTTAGGGTGCAGGGCACGAAACCTAAAAAATATTAGAACCAATATTCTTTGATACTGAGAGGAACACTCATGAAACTGTTTGAAAAGATCCCCAACCCGCGTGAAATCCGCCGCAAGCTCGGCCTGAACCAGCAAGAGTTCTGGAGCCGCATCGGCGTGACCCAGTCCGGCGGTTCCCGTTACGAGAGCGGCCGCAACATGCCCAAGCCGGTGCGCGAACTGTTGCGCCTGGTTCACGTTGAGCAGATCGACTTGTCCAAGGTTCGTCGCGAAGACTTCGAAATCGTCGAGTACCTGAAGGAAACCCACCCGGACCTGTACAAGAGCCTGCGCAAAGCGGTTCGCACCAAGCTGGAAGCTCAGGACGGCAGCGTGGAAGCCACCGCTGCTTGATCCTCTTCCGCGAGGAAAGCCAGCCCGCAGCAATGCCGGCTGGCTTTATTTTTACCCTAAGGATTGTCCGACAAGCAACGGCGCGCCACATCCCGTGCTAGCCGCGCGCCCGTCATGCCATCAGCCTAGTCCCCGGGGTTGCGCACCAGCAACACCGGCACGTCCGCCAGTTTAAGCACGCCTTCCGCCACGCTCCCCATCAGCAGATGCATCAAACCGCTCCAACCATGGGTACCCATCACTATCAAATCCGCCCCCCAAGCGCCGGCGTCGTCCACCAGCACCGCGGCGATTTTATCCCCCCAGCTTTCCAGGATTTTGCAATCCGCCGTCACGCCCAACTCCTTGGCCTTGGCCCCGGCCTGCCCCAGCACCTGCTCTCCCGCCTGCTTGATCGACTTTTGCAGTTCGGTCGCGTCCAGAAACTCGGTCCCGCCCCAGCCGAACTGGGCCAAGTCCACCACATGCACCAACTTCAGACTGGCGCCCACTTCCTTGGCCAGGTGGCAAGCTTCGTGCAACGCCAGATTGGAGGTCTCGCTATCATCCACCGGTACGAATATGCACTGATACATGACTCTGCTCCTTGTTGTATTTGCCTTACACTTGCAGTCTATCAAACCAAGACACTGTCCTGTTGACTCAGGTTAAGACAAACAACTCAGCCAAACCACTCGCCCAAAGCCCACATCATGCCCAGAATCCAGCTTGCCATGCCTGAGCGCTTCGCCTTCGAAACCCGCATCGACATCCGAATCGGCGACGTCAACTACGCCGGCCATCTAGGCAACGACGCCGTGTTGAGACTGGCCCACGAGGCGCGTCTGCGCTTTTTACAAAGTCTAGGCTATCCGCACGAACTCAGCATCGAGGGCCTGGGCATTGTGGTGGCGGACACCGCAATCTGCTACCGCGCGGAAGCCTTCCACGGCGAGATGCTGCGCTTTGATTTGGCGGTGGACGACATTGGTCCGCGCGGTTTCGATTTGCTCTATCAGGCAAGCAATGACAAAACCGGGAAAGAAGTGGCAAGATTGAAGACAGGCCTAATCTTCTTCGATTACGAAAGCCGCAAGCTTGCCGCCATGCCCCCAGCGTTTCTGGAGCGGCTGAGCGTCACATCAGAATAAAGGAAAGGCGTCATGAGAAAATACGCACTCAATAGCCCGGAAGCAATGGCGCGCCTGCTGGCTATGTTTATGATCACGGATGGCAATATGGACCCGCGTGAGCTGGAGCTGCTGGAAAAACTCCACGTCTACGACCTGATCGGCCTGCCGCGCAAGCAGTTCACCAAGGTGCTGGTGGATTACTGCGACGACGTCTCCGACGAAGCCAACGACGACGGCACCATCCACTTACTGGACGCGGAGCGCATCAACGGTTTGCTGGCCGAGGTGAGCGACCACCGAAAACGCATTTTGGCCTGCGTGCTGGCCATGGACATCAGCAAGTCCGACGGCACCATCAGCGAGCCGGAAATGGCGCTGCTGAGCCACATGATGAAAAGCTGGGGCATTTCGCTGGACGACCTGGAACGCGAATTCGCCCGTTGACCTCTTTCCCCGCCAAAGCAGCCGTTTGCGCGGCTGCTTTGGCCATTTCGAAGCCTTCCCCACCCATGACGAGCAATACCCGATTTTCCGGAACAGACAACTATATCGCCACTGAAGATCTGATGATGGCGGTGAACGCCGCCATTACTCTGGAGCACCCGCTCCTGATCAAGGGCGAGCCCGGCACCGGCAAAACCATGCTGGCCGAGGAAGTGGCCCGCAGCCTGGGCCGAGAACTGATTGTCTGGCCGATCAAATCCACCACCAAGGCCCAGCACGGCCTGTACGAATACGACGCGGTGTCGCGGCTGCGCGATTCGCAACTGGGCGACGCCCGCGTGCACGATATCCGCAACTACATCGTCAAAGGCAAGCTGTGGCAGGCTTTCGACGCCGCCTCCGCGCCGGTGCTGCTGATTGACGAGATCGACAAGGCCGACATCGAATTCCCCAACGATCTGCTGCGGGAACTGGACCAGATGGAGTTTTTCGTGCACGAAACCCAGGAATTCGTGCGCGCGCGCCAGCGCCCCATCATCATCATTACCTCCAATAATGAAAAAGAACTGCCGGACGCCTTCCTGCGCCGCTGCTTCTTCCATTACATCCGCTTCCCGGACCGGGACACCATGCAGGCCATCATCGACGCTCACTTCCCGGCGCTGCGCCAACAGCTGGTCAGCGAGGCGCTGGAAGTGTTCTTTTCCATCCGCGAGTTGCCGGGCCTGAAGAAAAAACCCAGCACCTCGGAACTGCTGGACTGGCTGAAATTATTGTCGGCGGAAGGCATGGACGCCTCGGCGCTGAAGCAGCGCCATCAGGACAACGCCCCGCCGCCGCTGGCCGGCGCGCTGTTGAAAAGCGAGCAGGATCTGCAATTATTCGAGCGCCTGATGCAGATGGCCAAACTGCGCCGCTAAGATGGAAACCCTGGAGCGCTTTGCCGCCTCGCTGGCGTTGGCCGGCCGCAGCAACCACACTTCCGCCGCCTACTTGCGCGACCTGGAACAGCTGGCGGCCCTGCTTCAGCCCACCCCTCTGGAACGTGCCGAGCACGCACAGCTGCGCAAAACCCTAGCCAAACTACACGCTCAGGGCCTGCATAGCCGCAGCCTGGCGCGCAAGCTCTCCGCCTGGCGCCGTTTCTACCAATGGCTGCTGGACAGCGGACAGCGCGCGGACGACCCCAGCCAAGGCCTGCGCGCGCCCAAACAGGACAAACCGCTGCCCAAGGCTTTGCCGGTGGACAGCACCGCGGCCCTGCTGGACCGCATCGACGACCCCGACGCGCTCTCCATACGCGACCGCGCGCTGTTCGAGCTGATTTACTCCTGCGGACTGCGACTATCCGAAGCGGTGGGGTTGAACCTGGAGGACCTGGACTTTTCAGACGACCTGCTGCGCATCCGCGGCAAAGGCGGCAAGGAGCGCATCGCGCCGCTGGGCGCCGAGGCGCGCGTCTGCCTGCAGCGCTGGCTGGCGCAGCGCCAGGCCGCGCCGGACGAGCGCGCGGTGTTCATCGCCCGTCACGGCAGGCGACTGGGCGGCCGCCAGGTGGAGAAACGCTTGCGCGACTGGGCGATCAAGACCGGCGCGCAGCAACACGTGCATCCGCACATGCTCCGCCATTCCTTCGCCTCCCACCTGCTGCAGTCATCCGGCGACTTGCGCGCAGTGCAAGAACTCTTGGGACACGCCAATCTGTCCAGCACTCAGATCTATACCGCGCTGGATTTCCAGCACCTGGCAAAGGTCTACGACGGCGCACATCCGCGTGCGCGCAAGAAGCCGGAAAAAAAGGATTAAACGCCCTGCGAGCCAAGGGCGTGTTCACGATCTAGCGAACCAAGGCGAAAATGGCTGAGAAAGCGGAATGTACGCGTGGTACATGAGCATTTCGAAGCCGCACTCACCGCGAGGCGCCTCACGACGCGCAGCGGATCTTGAACAGGCTCTAAGAGCCGCTAACAAAACCTCGCAGAGAACCTGAGCCAAGGCGCGCCGACGCAGGCAGTACAAGTGGTACGACAAGGAGGCGCAACGCAGGATCAGGGGTTTTGTTAGCGGGTCTAAGCCAAGCGGCTACGCTCGGCCACCAACTCATCCAAGCGCTGCAAGGCGCGCATCACCGTTTGCGTGCGCACCTGGCCTCGATCACCGTCAAAGCGACAGCTGAACGCCTCATTCCAGCCATCTGGACCGGCAATGCCGAACCAAACCAGCCCCACCGGCTTGGCTGCCGTGCCTCCGCCGGGGCCGGCCACGCCGGACACCGCCACGCTCCAATCCGCGCCGGACAGGCTTTGCACCCCGGCAGCCATCTGCCGCACCACCGCCTCGCTGACAGCGCCGTGCTCCCGCAAGGCGCTGTCTTCCACCTTCAGCAGACCTTGCTTGGCCTCATTGCTGTAAGTGACCACGCCGTAGCCAAACCAAGCCGAGCTACCGGCAATGTCGGTCAGCGCCGCGGCGATCATGCCGCCGGTGCAGGACTCGGCGGCGGCGACACTCTCGCCCGCCGCCAGCAAACGCTCGCCTAAACGGCGGGCCAACTCCAGGCTTTCTTGCATGGCGCTTTCTCTTAAGATTGTCGCGATTTGAAATGGCGAATCAAGCCGTTGGTGGAGCTATCGTGCGCCAGCGCGTCGTCATCGGCCATCAGCTCGGGCAAAATCCGGCGCGCCAGCTGCTTACCATACTCCACCCCCCATTGATCGAAGGAGTTGATCCCCCAGATCACTCCCTGCACAAACACCTTGTGCTCATACAGGGCCAGCAACATGCCCACGCTGTACGGACTTACTTCATCCAGCGCCAGGGTGTTAGACGGTTGGTTGCCCGGGAACAGCTTCTGCGGCAGCAACATGTCCAATTGTTCGCCCGGCAGATGCGCCAGCTCACGCATCGCCTCGGCCTCGCCCTTGCCGCGCATCAGCGCCTCGGTCTGAGCCAGGCAGTTGGCCACCAGAACCTGGTGCTGATCCGCCACCGGGTAATGGCTGCGCATCGGAATGATGAAGTCGCAAGGCACCAGCCGCGTCCCTTGATGCAGCAACTGGAAAAAAGCGTGCTGGCTGTTGGCGCCCTCCTCGCCCCAGATCACCGGGCCGGTGTCGAAATCCAGCGCCTCGCCGTAACGTCCGACGCGCTTGCCGTTGGACTCCATGTCCAATTGCTGCACATGAGCCGGCAAGCGTCGCAAGCCGTGGTCGTAAGGCATGATGGCATGGGTGTGGGCACGGTAGAAGGTGTTATACCAAACCCCTATCAAGGCGAGCAGCACCGGCATATTGGCGGCGAACGGCGCGGAAAAGAAATGCCGGTCCATCGCGTGGCCGCCGGCCAGGAAGTCCTGAAAATGATCGAAACCTATCGCCAACATCACCGGCAAGCCGATCGCGGACCAGGTGGAATAGCGGCCGCCCACCCAATCCCAAAAGCCGAACATGTGAGCGGGATCGATGCCGAAAGCCTCCACCGCCGCTTGATTGGTGGACACCGCGACGAAATGGCGCGCGATGTCGGCCTCGCTTCCAGCTTGCAAAAACCATTGCCGCGCAGCCTGCGCGTTCAGCAAGGTCTCCGGCGTGGTGAAGGATTTGGAGGCGATGATGAACAAGGTTTCGGCGGGATCCAGCCGTTCCAGCGTGCGCGCCACGTGCGCGCCGTCCACATTGGAGACGAAATGCACGTCCAGCTCCGGCGTCGCATACGCGGCCAGCGCTTCCTTCACCATCAGCGGCCCCAGGTCGGACCCGCCTATGCCCAGGTTGACCACGTGGCGGATGCGCCGGCCGCTGAAGCCTTTCCACTCGCCGCCGCGAACCTGCTCGCTGAACGCGCGCATCCGCGCGAGCACCGCTTGCACCTCGGCCACTAGCTCGCAACCGTCCAGCACCAGTGTCGCCCCAGCCGGCAAACGCAACGCGGTGTGCAACACCGCGCGGTCTTCACTGACATTGATGCGCTCGCCGCTCCGCATTTTCTCCATCCAGCCGGCCAAATCGGCCTCCCGCGCCAGCTCGAACAACAGCTCAAGCGTGCGTTCGGTGATGCGGTTCTTGGAGTAATCCAGCAACAGGCCGTCCAATTCCAGCGAAAAACGCTGAAAGCGCTGCGGATCGGCATCGAACAGCTCACGCATATGCATGTGCCGGGTAGCGCGCTGATGTTGATGCAAACGGGCCCAGACCCGGGTTGAGTTAATGTCGGACGTGCGATGCGAAGCCATATAGATTGCCGATGGAATAAATTTCGCCAAAAGTAAAGGAGCAAGCCCCATCATGGAGCCGCCCCCCGATTACCGCTTGAGCCGCTTGGCACTGACTCTTAAAACCCGTTTACGATCTCGCGAGCCAGGGCGAGACAAGGCGAAAACCGCTGAGAAAGCGGAGTGTACACACGGTACATGAGCATTTCGAAGCGGCACTCACCATGGGCCGTCCCACGACGCACAGCAGATCGTAAACAGGTTCTTAGAGCTTGAGGAAATGCTCGCGGTAGTAACGCAACTCCTCAATGGATTCCAGAATATCCGCCAGCGCCTCGTGTTTGCCGCGTTTGACCACGCCACGCGCCACTTCCGGCTTCCAGCGCTTGCACAGCTCTTTCAAGGTAGACACATCCAGGTTGCGATAGTGGAAATACTCCTCCAGCTTGGGCATCCAGCGCACCATGAATCGGCGGTCCTGATGAATGGTGTTGCCGCACATGGGCGTGATCCGCGGCGGCACGTACCGAGCCATGAAGTCCAGCAGTATCTGCTCGGCCTCGGCTTCGCCCAAGGTGGAGGCCTTGACCTTCTCGATCAGGCCGCTTTTACCATGGGTATTCTTGTTCCAGTCGTCCATGCCGTCCAACACCTCGTCCGGCTGGTGGATCACCAGCACCGGCGATTCCGCCACCACGTTCAGTTGGCTGTCGGTAACGATCATCGCGACTTCGATGATGCGGTCGGTCTCAGGATTCAGGCCCGTCATTTCCATGTCGAGCCAGATGAGGTTCATTTGATCTTGTGTCATACTTGCCAATCTTTGCAAAACCCTGCCATTTTCCTTCATTGCCGCGCTGGCGGCAAACCTGACAGCAGATAACGGACTCCGATGACCGAGGCATTCAGCTCTCTCTTCCTGGCCGCGCTGGCGGCCACCCTCGCGCTAAAACTCTGGCTAGGCTGGCGTCATGCCCGCCACATTGCCCGCCACCGCGCGGAAGTGCCCGCGGCCTTCCGCGACGCCATCACCTTGCAACAACATCAGTTGGCCGCCGATTATTGCATCGCCAAAACTCGCTTCAGCCTGTTTTCCGCCTTGCTGGACAGTCTAGTGATCCTGGTGCTGACCTTTGGCGGCGTGCTGCAGTACTTGGCCGGCATCGCCGCCAACGCCAGCGCCTCGCCGCTTCTGTCCGGCCTGCTACTGATCGTGGGCGTATCGGTGCTGACCGGCTGCATCAGCTTTCCGCTCAGCCTATACTCCACCTTCGGCATCGAGGCCCGCTTCGGCTTCAACAAAACCACGCCCAGGTTGTTCATCATCGACCAGATCAAGGGCCTGCTGCTAGGCGCCGCCATCGGCTTGCCTCTGGTGACGCTGATTCTGTGGCTGATGGACATCTCCGGTCCGCTGTGGTGGCTGTGGGTGTGGCTGGTCTGGACCGGCTTCCAGCTACTGATGGTGGCGCTCTACCCCACGCTGATCGCCCCGCTGTTCAATAAGTTCTCACCGCTGCAAGACCTGGAACTCAAGGCTCGCATCGAAGCGCTGCTGCAACGCGCCGGCTTCAAAAGCCAGGGCGTGTTCGTAATGGACGGCTCGCGCCGCTCCAGCCACGGCAACGCCTACTTTACCGGCTTCGGCGCCGGCAAGCGCATTGTGTTTTTCGATACCCTGCTGGGGCAACTGGACCACGCAGAGATCGAGGCGGTGCTGGCGCATGAGCTGGGCCACTTCAAGCGCCGCCACATCGCCAAGCGCATCGCGCTGGCCTTTGCGCTGTCCCTGGGCTTCCTGTTCCTGCTAGGCCAGTTGCTGGATGCGCCGTGGTTCTACGCCGGCCTGGGCGTTTCCACGCCCAGCACCGCAATGGCGCTCATCCTGTTCTTCACCGCGGTACCGGCCTTCACCTTTCCGTTCACGCCGCTGTCCAGCAGCCTGTCGCGCCGCCACGAATACGAGGCCGACGAATTTGCCGCCAACGAAACCGACGCCGGCAAACTGGTGTCGGCCCTGGTCAAACTCTATCGCGACAACGCGTCCACGCTGACGCCGGATCCGCTGCACTCCGCCTTTTACGACTCGCACCCGCCCGCCGCGCTGCGCATCAACCATCTACAAGGAAACCGCTGACATGAACCTGCTTGAACTGTCCTGCGAAGCCCAACACGGCGCCAACCCGCTGGCCGCCAGCACCGTCAATCAATTGATGGGCTCGCTGCCCGGCTGGAACATCCGCGGCATCGAACTGACCAAAACCTTCCCCTTCGCCGACTTCCACGACACCATGGCTTTCGTCAACGCACTGGCCTGGATCGCCCATCGCGAAGACCACCACCCGGACATGTCCGTGCATTACAACCGCGTCGTCGTCAACTTCAGCACCCACGACGCCGGCGGCCTGACACTGAACGACTTCATCTGCGCGGCCAAGACCGAAGCGCTGCTGGCTCGCCCATGACAGGTCAGACTGGACAAATCATCCGCAGCCACGGCCGCCGTTTCATCGTCGAATCCGAGGGCCAAGTTTACGATTGCACCACCCGCGGCAAGCGCGTCGACTTCGCCTGCGGCGACTGGGTGGACATTCTGGTGCAAAACAAGGAACAGGCGGTCATCGAGCGCTCGCAGGAGCGCCGCAGCCTGCTCTATCGCCAGGACGACTGGAAAACCAAGGTCATCGCCGCCAATGTAAGCCGCATCCTGTTCGTGATCGCCGCGGTGCCCAGCCCCAACGAGGAGTTGCTGGGCCGCTGCCTGATCGCGGCGGAAGCCGGCGACATCGACCCCGTCATCGTGGTCAACAAGGCGGACTTGCCGGAAACCGCGAGCTTGCTGCTCAAACTGGACCTGTACCGGCGCCTGGGCTACAAGGTGGTCACCCTGTCCGCCAAGCAGGATGTCGCGCCGTTGCTGCCGCTGCTGCAAGGCCAGACCAGCGTTTTCGTCGGCCAGTCCGGCATGGGCAAATCCACGCTGACCAATGCGCTGCTGCCGGACGCCAATGCCCGCATCGGCGACATCTCCACCGCCTTGGACTCCGGCCGCCACACCACCACCCACGCCACGCTCTACCATCTGAACGCGGACAGCCACCTGATTGATTCCCCCGGCTTGCAAGAGTTTGGCCTCAAGCATTTGAAAGCCGCGGAACTGACCCGTTACTTCCCGGAAATGCGCCCGCTGATAGGTCAATGCCGCTTTCACAATTGTTCGCACCGCGTGGAACCGAACTGTGCCATCATGACCGCATGTGAATCCGGCGCCATCGTCAAGTCCCGGCTGTCTTTGCTGCAGCGTCTAACGGATGAACTTTCACCATCCAAGCCGTGACGAAAGGTATGCGTACTTTCCATTCACATACACGGGTAATTCATTTATCCTAAAAAACTGAAAGTCGTATCGCATAAGCATATCCAGACAGACAGCTAATAAGGAGCCAGCACCATGACTAAGCGAATCGCACTCGTAACCGGCGGCATGGGCGGTATTGGCACCGCCATCTGCAAAGCCCTCGCTGAAAGCGGTCACATCGTAGTCACCACCTACAGTAAGCCCGGCCGCGAGCAAGCCTGGCTCGCCGACATGAAGGGGCTGGGACTGAAGGATATCCACGCCTATCAATGCGATGTCACCGACACCGCAGCCTGCAAGGGACTGGCCGAAAAGGTGGCCAAAGACCTGGGGCCGATCGACGTGCTGGTCAATAACGCCGGCATTACCCGCGACTGCAGCTTCAAGAAGCAGACCAAGGAAGACTGGGACGCGGTGCTGCGCACCAATCTGGATTCGCTTTTCAATATGACCAAGCCGGTGGTGGACGGGATGAGCGACCGGGGCTTCGGCCGCATCATCAACATTTCGTCGATCAACGGCCAGAAGGGCCAGTTCGGCCAGACCAACTACTCCGCGGCCAAGGCCGGCATGCACGGTTTCACCATGGCCTTGGCGCAGGAAGTGGCGCGCAAGGGCGTGACCGTCAACACCATTTCGCCCGGCTACATCGCCACTGATATGGTGATGGCGGTGGCGGAAGACGTTCGCAACAAGATCATCGCCCAGATTCCGGTGGGCCGCTTGGGCAAGCCCGAGGAAATCGCCGCCTTGGTGACCTTCCTCGCCTCCGAACAGGCGGGCTTCATCACCGGCGCCAACGTGGCGATGAACGGCGGCCAGCACATGATGTAAACCGGGCCGCTGCCCGCCATGCGACGCCGCCCCGCCGGGCGGCGTTTTCTTTTTGTCCGTCCGCTGTGTATGCTATCGCCTTCCCAAGCCACACCCCGACATACCCATGGCAGAACACCTGATCGTCCACGGCGCAGACAAACAAGAGCGCTACCAAACCCTATTGCCGCAGGCGCTGGCGCTGATTGAATCCGAGACGGACCAAATCGCCGCGCTGGCCAATCTCTGCGCCGCCTTGCACAGCAGCTTCGATTGGCTGTGGACCGGCTTTTATCTGGTCAAGGACAAACAATTGGTGCTAGGTCCCTTCCAGGGCCCAATCGCCTGCACCCGCATCCCCTTCGGCAAAGGCGTGTGCGGCAGCGCCTGGCAGGCCGGCGCCACCCTGGTGGTGGAAGATGTCGACGCCTTTCCCGGTCATATCGCCTGCTCATCCAGCGCGCGCTCGGAAATCGTGGTGCCGGTCCGCAACGCCGACGGCGAAGTGGTCGCGGTGCTGGACGTGGACTCCAGCGAACTAGCCAGCTTCGACGCGGTGGACGCCGAATACCTGGAACGCATCGCGGCGGGTCTTACCCGCCTGTTTTAAGACCCGCTAACAAAACCCCTGATCCTGCGTTGCGCCTCCTTGTCGTACCACTTGTACTGCCAGCGTCGGCGCGCCTTGGCTCAGGTTCTCTGCGAGGTTTTGTTAGCGGCTCTAAGAACCTGTTTACGATCTCGCGAGCTAAGACGAGACAAGGCGGAAACGAGCGAAAAAGCGGAATGTACAGGTGGCGTATGAACATTTCGAAGCGGTTTTCAACGCCGTATCGCCGACGCGCGGCAGATCGCAAATAGGCTCCAAGCGCTTGCCGCGCTTCAGTGATACGGCGCTGGAAATACCTTCCGACCATGAAAAAGCGCGCCAACAGGCGCGCTTTTTCATTATCAGGCCGGCTTCACCGGCTAGAGCTGCAAACGCATTGAATCGCGCCCCTCTCGAGGCCGCAACCACACTCGCCCCGCCAGCTCCAAAATCCAAAACACGACCAGACCGGACAGAATGGACAGATTTTTGCCCGTAACCATAGCCAGCAAGCCCTGCCAGAAAGATCCAGCGTCCGCCCAGCACAATCCACACCACACGAACAAGGCCAGCAAGGAGATCAGCGCCGGGGCGCGGTAGTATTCGCCGAAAGTCATATTGCCTCCAATAAAGACAATCCTATCTCGACAAACTAACAAAGCCCGCTACAAGCGACATCGTGGCAAGCACTTAGTAGAAACACGCGTCCGGAGCGCAGTTAGCCTAATAGGGGCAATTGCAGCTGCCGGCCCAACCACTCGCGCAAGCCGGCCTCGTCCAACGTCAACAGCTCCTGACGCGAGACGGCCAGCAACTCCACCAGACGCGCCAGTTGCCGCTCGGCGCCCAGATTCATCTCTCCGGCCAGCCGGCTGTTCTCGCTGGCCATGTCCAGCAAGCGTGCCGAGGTCTGTTCCAATTGCACAGCCTGCCTCAGCGCGTCCTGCTCCAAAGCCGCGTTGCGCCCTTCCAGCCACTCCAGCCTCGCCTCCAGCCTGCCGTTGTCTCGCTCGCGCTCTGCGAGGCGGTCGCGCCACTCCCCCTCCAGTCGAGTCCGCTCGCGCCGGCTTTGTTGCAAAGCCTCTTCCTGGCGGGCCTGCGCCTGTTGCATGGCCCGGCGCTCCTCTTCCATTTGCTCGTAAAGCCTCAGCCGCAAACCTTCCAGACGCTCATAAGCCAGGGACTCGCGTCTGGCGGCTTCTTCGCGCGCCTCCTGCACCTTCTGCTCCGCGCGCTCCTCAAGCTCCTGCTGACGCTGCTCAGCCTGACGCCGGACCTCGGCCATTTCCTTCCGGGCCTGCTCCAGCCTCGCCTCCTGCTCCCGCCCCGCCCGCTCCAACATCTGACGCCGGGTTTCCTCTCCCTGCAAGCGTCCTTCCAGGTCCGCCAACCGCGCGGCCCGCAACTCTAGCTCACGCAAGGCGGATTGCAGCTCGGCCTGGCGCGCAGCCAAGCTGTCCTTTAGCTCTCGAGTCTCCGCCGCGGCCTGCGCCACTGCGGTTTCCGCGTCCTGACGCAAAGACTCCAGCCGCCCATCCGCTTCGTCGCAGGCCCGCTGCCATACCTGTTCGAAAGCTTCGGCCAGGCCGGCCGGCCAATCCGGCCGCCGTGACGAGATCGCCACCCGCGACAAAAACTCCTGTCGCCATTCTTTCAAGGTGTTGTTGATCGTCGTGTTGGAGCCCGCGCCGATTCTGGCCCGAACCTCCAGCACCGTCGGCCATACGCCCTCGCCCACCAGCTCGAACGCCGCCTGCCGGATACGCGAATAAATGTCTGTCGCCATGCCTGAAAATGCTCGTTTATCGTGGCCGACATTCTAGCAAAGCGGCACTTTAAAATATATTACGTATTACATTTGAAATTTAACAATTGGCGCTCACATGCACGGCAAGAGTCGGCAAAAGAAAAAGGGCGGCGCGTCGCCTGCGACGCCCGCCCCTCCCGCCAACCCCTCGCCTTAGAACCTGTTCACAATCTCGCGAGCAAGAGCGAGACAAGGCGAAAACGAGCGAAAAAGCGGAATGTAGGAGTGGTGCATGAGCATTTCGAAACGGCACTCACCATACGACGTCTCACGACGCGCAGCAGATCGTAAACAGGTTCTTAGCCGCGCGCGGCCTCGCCCACGAAGATTTCCACTCGCCTGTTCTTCGCCCGCCCCGCCGCGCTGGCGTTGCTAGCCACCGGCTCATGCGATCCGCGGCCAGTAATGCTGATCCGCCCCTCGGCCACGCCACGCGCGGTCAGATAGTCGCGCGTAGCACGAGCACGATTTAGCGATAGCGGGTCGTTGACCGCATTGGTACCGGTATTATCGGCATGGCCAACGATGCTCACCGTGGTCACCGGATTCTGATTCAAGGTGGCGGCGAAACGATCGAGAATCGGCCGCAGATTGGGCTTGATATCGTAACGCCCCACGTCGAAAGACACATCGCTGGGAATATCCAGCTTCAGTTGATTGTCGGCGGTCTGGCTGACGCTAACGCCGGAACCCTTGGTCGCTTGTTCCATCGCGGCCTTCTGCTCCTGCATGTGCTTGGACCACAAATAACCGCCGCCAGCGCCCAGCGCCGCGCCCAAGGCCGCCCCGGTGGCCGCGCTACGGCCCGGATTGCCTCCCGCGGTCAGGCCACCCAGCACCGCGCCGGCCACGGCCCCAATTGCCGCGCCGGTACCGGTGTCCTTCTGTGTTTCGGACATATTCGCGCAGCCGGACAGGCTGCCGCTGCCCAGCGCCAATGCAACAAACATCACGATCAGTTTATTCATGCCCGGATCCTTTCCATTCAGTCCATTATCCGCGCCAGCTCATGCGGAACGCGCTTTCAGCATATACCCATTACACCGCGGCCACCGCGCGCCCCGGCCAAAAGGCAGGCGCAATCGACGACGCCTGCGCGACAAAACGCTTGATTCGGCAGCTAAAGCCTTCCCTTGCCGCGTCAATCCGCGTACCATCGCGCCTCGCTTTACGGGAGGGAATATGAACACGCAGACTACGGCCCGCGCCTGCGGCATTGACTTTGGCACATCCAACTCCACCGTGGGATGGCTGCGCCCGAACCAAGCCACTCTACTGACGCTGGAGGACGGCAAGATCACCTTGCCCTCGGTGGTTTTCTTCAACTACGAGGAGGATCATTCCGTGTTCGGCCGGCTGGCGCTGCAGGAATACATGGAAGGCTACGAAGGCCGGCTGATGCGTTCGCTGAAAAGCCTGCTGGGCTCCAACCTGATCGACAGCCAGACCGAAGTGCAAGGCAAGGCGCTTCCCTTCCGCCACCTGCTCAGCCTGTTCATCCAGGAGCTGAAATTGCGCGCCGACCGCGCCGCCGACCGCCCATTCGAACAAGTGGTGCTGGGCCGACCCGTCCACTTTGTCGACGACAACCCCAAGGCCGACGCCGAAGCGGAGTCGACGCTGGGCGAGATTGCGCGCCAGGTCGGTTTCAAAGAAGTGTCCTTCCAGTTCGAACCCATCGCAGCCGCCTTCGACTACGAAGCCCGGCTGGACCGCGAAGAGCTGGTGCTGATCGTCGACATCGGCGGCGGCACCTCGGACTTCACCCTGATCCGGCTGGCGCCCGAGCGCCATCGCCTGGACGAGCGCCGCGACGACATCCTCGCCACCGGCGGCGTGCATATCGGCGGCACGGACTTCGACAAGCAATTGAGCCTGCACGGCGTAATGCCTCTGTTCGGCTTCAAAAGCCGCTTGCGCAATAACGCGGAGATGCCGTCCAGCCAATATTTCAACCTGGCCACCTGGCACACCATCAACTTCGCATACACCCGCAAAGCCTGGATGGACCTGCAAGACGTGCATCGCGATGCCGCGCAACCCCAGGTTCTGGATCGACTGTTCCGCCTGATCCAAGACCGCGCCGGCCACCGGCTGGCAATGCAGGTGGAAACCGCCAAGATCGCGCTGTCGGACGAAGCCTTCCATCAGTTGGACCTCGGCCACATAGAGTCGGGCTTGCGCTGCGAGTTGAGCCGCGATCAGTTCAACCAGAGCATCGACGCGATGCTGACCCAGATTGGCGCCACCGTGCGGCAATTGCTAACGGACGCCTGCACCCAGGCCGGCGACATCGACACTGTCTTCTTCACCGGCGGCTCCAGCGGCGTGCCGGCGCTGCGCGACAGCATCAAGCGCCTGCTGCCCCAAGCCCGTCACGTAGAGGGCGACCTGTTCGGCAGCATCGGCAGCGGCCTGGCGATCGAGGCGGCTAAACGCTACGGCTAAGAACCTGTTTACGCTCTCGGGAGCGAGGACAAAATCTCAAACAGACGCCAAACCCATGCTTCAATAGAAAAAGGCCGGGCAATTTGCCCGGCCTTTTGCATGTCCGTTCCGCTTCAAGCATCGGGCTTGCCGCCCGCCGCCTTCTTACCCTTGCGCCGCGCCTCCGGCGGCGGCTCGAATTCAAACAGCTGAGCGGTGCGCCCGGTTTGCGATTGACAGGCTATCATCAGCGCGCGATTGATCGCCTCCTTCTTGCTGACACCCCACCACTCTATCATCTTGTCCAGGGACTTCTGCGCGTCGCGGCTCAGCTCCACCGTCACCGACAGCTCCTGCAGACGACTGCGACGCAGTTCGCGGCTGCGGCGCTTGCGCTCGGCCACGGTCATCGCGCGCTCGCCCAAGGGCTTACGCCCCGGCTTTTTGCGGACGCCGCCAATCAGATCGAAGGTGTAGTGATCGCAAGGATCTTTCATGGCTTGAGTGACGGGTCACAGTCGTTGCTGAAGAGGGGCGCAAGGATAGCACAAAGCAAGCCCTGACGGGCATATCGCGCGTTCCGGCCGCAAAATATCCCATCGCGATGCGGCCGGCACAAAAAAACCCCGGCCTGGTGCCGGGGCAGACTCAATCAGCCGCCCTGAAGGCTGATCGAAAGCGACTCTACAGTTCCAGCATAGCCCTTGTTTCGGCTTTGCACAGCCCGCTTTGACGAAGCAGGATCTGTTTCAGTCGCTGCCGAACTCCCGTTCCAGTTCCGCCAAGGCCTGACGCGTCACCCGCACCGGCATCAAGGCCCGACGCAAAGGCTGAGCCTGCCCCAGCACTAGTTCCTCGAACTCCAGCTCGGTGGCGTCCTCGCCGGGCGCATCCTGCTTCACCCCCATGCGGTTCAAGTACAAGGTCCGCCATTCCAAGCGGAAATAATCCGCAGGATGCTCCAACACATGGCGCACGGTTTCCAACAGGCCCTCAAGACTCAGCGCGCCGCGCGCCTCGCGCAACTGCGGCTCGATCTCTTCCATGCGTCGCTGCACCCCTTCGCAGGTGTCAGGCAGAGGAGATCCGTCCGAGGCTCCATCCACCACGGTGCCGGCCTCGCAACGCAGCACGCTCAAACGCAACTGTAGCCGCGACATCTCGTTGTCCAGCGTCTGACGCAGCTGCTCCAGCAAGCTCAAGCGCCGCGCAATCACCGTGGTCAGCATCTCCTCGCTGCGCCGCGCACTGCTCTCGCGCAGCAGCTCGCGCGACGCGCAGGGCATCGCCAAGCGATGGCCGTCAAAGCTCACCACTTGCTGCGGCACCTCGCGCCGCAACTCTCCCCCCTCCATCGCCACGCCCAGGCGGCCGGTTTCGCTGCGCACCATCGACAGTAAAGCCCAGGCCTCGTCGCCCTGGCTGGCGGACAAGAAAAAGTTGCGCAGGGGCTCGCTCTGCCGCAGGCAGGACAGCAGGCTGGCCGGTCCGGAAAACAACAAACCCAACCTCGGGTCCTGCGCAAAGCCGCGCAAGGATAACTCCAGCGGCTCCGGCATTCGGTTCGGCAACTCGGACAGATAAGCCTGGGTAACGCGCATGCCCGGCGCCAGCGCCTCCAGATAGCCGGGAGTCAGGCGCAAGCGCTTGTCCGTGCCGTCGATCAGGCACTCTATCGCCTGCGTCAACTCCCGCTGCTGCTGCCGGCTTTCGGCATCCAGCCCCCATCTTTGCAACAAGCGCCCTAACATGCATCCCCCTCTAGAAACCTGTTCACTCCCCACTGCTCGTCACAAGCCACAGCGGGCGAGCACGCCGTCTCGCCCTTGCTCGCAAGATCGTCAACACGTTCTAACAGCCGGTCGCCCAGCCGGATTAAAATGATTCGTCGTCGCGCAGATAGCGCCATTGGCCGGTGGGCAGATTGCCCAGCTTGACCTTGCCGATGCGAATCCGCTTCAGACCCACCACGCGCAGCCCCACCAGCTCGCACATGCGGCGAATCTGGCGTTTCTTGCCTTCGCGCAGCACAAAGCGCAACTGGTCCTCGTTCTGCCATGCCACCGTGGCAGGCAGCAATTTTTTACCATCCAGCTCCAGACCATGATTGAGCAGACGCAAACCTTCGTCGGAAAGTTCGCCTTCCACGCGCACCAGGTACTCCTTGTCCACGCTGGAGTTCTCGCCGATAAGCTGCTTGGCCACTCGGCCGTCCTGGGTCAGGATCAGCAGGCCCACCGAGTCGATATCCAGACGGCCGGCCGGCGCCAGCCCTTTCAAATGCTGCGGGGAAAACCGGCGACGGCTCTTGTCCTCCGCCCACTGGTTCTCCGGCTTGACCAGCACCACCGCCGGCTCGTAGCCATCCTCGGCTTGTCCGGACACATAGCCCATGGGTTTGTTCAATAGGATGGTGACGCGCGAGGCCTGCGCGTCCTGGGCCTTCTTATCCACCTCGATCAGATTGTGCGGCAGCACTTTCTGTCCGAGAACGGCCACCTCGCCGTCCACTTTCACCCACCCTTGTTCGATATAGCTATCGGCCTCGCGGCGCGAGCACAGCCCCAACTCGGCCATGCGTTTCGACAGGCGCACTGGTTCCATCATTTCGTTCCGTAATAAAAAAGCGGCTTGCGACCGCTGCGGCGCCCGCCCCGTCTCTTCAACCCAAGACAGGCGACCGGGCAACCCGCAACCACCGGCAAGTCCGCTGTTGCATTTGGCCGTATTGTAGGGGATGCCGCCGCAACTGGCTACGCGGCATCCGCGCCGCCCTTCAGCGCTCGTCCGGCAGCGGCTGGTTCAGCAAGCCGGTGCCCCGCACTTCCTCGCGGGTGGACAGCCGCCATTGCAGCACCTTGCCGCCGGGGTCGAACAGTAGCACCAGCTCTTTGTCGAAGCGATTCTGCGCGCCGATCAAGGGCGCCAGATCAGTGAAGTTCTGCAATTGCGCCCGGTACTGGATGTAGCTGTAGACCCACAGTTCGCGCTCATTGGCGAACTTGATCTTGTCCTGCGGCTCGCCAAAAGCCGCCAGCACTTCGTGCCGCCCGCCGCCGCGCTGAAGCACGCGCTTCACCGCCGGCTCATCCACGCCCTCCAAATGCTGGCTGCCGCTGCTGACGCACGCGCTCAGCCAGCAAGCGCAACCCAAGGCCAATATCCATCCCAACCTCATTTGCCGCCCTCCGCCACCATGGGTTCCAGCTCCACCAGGGCGTCATCGGACCACTCGCCCACCTCCAGCGGCACCGAGTACAAATATTCGCGCGGATACGGCCACTGGAAAAACGGCGTAAACGGTTCGGCGCGGCCATACAGCCAGATCGCCGGCAGGGTGAACTGCCGGCCGCCCTCCTGCAGCGTGACGCTGAACACCGGCTTGTCCGCGATGAATAGATACTGGGCGCGCCCTTGCTCATAGGGATTCTTCTCCCCCTGCAAGCGCGTTAGCCCTTTGAGCATGGCCTCGCCCAAGACCACCGAGGCGCGCCGCGCGCACGCCACCACATCATCCTGACACGTGGCATTGGGCGGCGGCAGGCAGGCTATTTTGCGCTCATCGCGCAGACTGACCCGACCCTGCGCGCCCACCAGGCACTCCAACCGCAAATCGCCCAGTCGCCGGACGTTGGCCGGCAGGCCGCTGCTGCGCACCACCGGCCGCCAGCTCAGCTCCGCCGGCGACAAGCTGGCCACCAGCCAGGCGTTGCGCCGTTCCAGCCCCGACAGTTGCGCCATGGTGAAGCTGTTGTCGCCGGCCAGGCGCACCAGCCCCCTGATGTTGCCGCCATCGCGCCAAGACAGGCTCACGCCCTGCCGCGGCGGATGCGGATAAAGGCGGTAGCGCAGCTCGGCGCCCGGAGCCAGCGCGCGGAAGGCGTCAAACACCTCCCTGCCCTTGGCCAACTCGGCATACGCATACACAGACTCCTTGCCTTGGGCGCGCAAACGCCCGGGCGTCTCGGCAGCCAGCGCGCCGGTCGCCAGCATGGCCAGCATAAGAGCAATGCAAGAGCGCCTTTTTCCATTCGGCATTGCCACCCCCTTCTAATTTAAAAAGCATTAAAGCAACCAAACAATATGCGTATTCGATTTTATTTTGTTGCGGCCTGAACAACAATGCACAACATTTCATTACAATGGCAAACAGCGAAAAGGCCCCACCATTCCATGCAAATTTCAGGAGGCAGACATGATCTGTTTCAAAGAATATGAAGACTACGATGGCATCGGCCTGGCCCAGCTGATCGCCCGCGGCGAGATTGCCGCCAGCGAGGCGACGGCGGCCGCCCAAGCCAGGCTGGAACGGTGGAATCCGGCGCTGAACGCGGTGTGCCTGCCGCTGCCGGAACTGGCCCAAACGCAATTGGCGCAGCCGCAGGGCGGCGGCCCGCTCGCTGGCAGCCCAGTCTTGATCAAGGACTTGCTGGCCGATATCGCCGGCGTCCCCACCCGCAACGGCAGCCGCCTGTTTGACGGCTACACCGCGCCGCGCGACGCAGACATTATCCAGCGCTACCGCCAGGGCGGCCTGATCTTCATCGGCAAAACCGCCACCCCGGAACTGGGCCTCAGCCCCTACACCGAATCCGAAGTCTACGGCCTCAGCCGCAACCCCTGGGATCTGAGCCGGACGCCTGGCGGCTCCAGCGGCGGCTCGGCGGCCGCGGTGGCCGCCGGCATCGTGCCCATCGCCCACGGCGGCGACGGCGGCGGCTCCATCCGCATCCCCGCCTCCAACTGCGGCGTGTTCGGCCTCAAGCCCACCCGGGGCCGCGGCCCGGCCGGACCGGACTACAGCGAGGGCTGGCAAGGCCTGGTCTGCCAACACGCGTTGACGCGCAGCGTGCGCGACAGCGCGGCGATGCTGGATTTGCTGGCTGGCGGTCCGCGCGGCGGCGAGGCTTATTACTGGCCTGCGCCGGAGCAAAGCTTCTTCGCCGCGCACCAACGCGAGCCCGGTAAGCTGCGCATCGCCTGGAGCAAGCGCCCCATTCTGGGCGGCGCGCTGCACCCGGATTGCGCTGCCGCGCTGGACGGCGCATTGGCCTTGCTGGCCGATCTGGGGCATGAGGTGGAAGAAGCGGCCCCGCCGTTGGCGTCTCCGGAGGAGTACAACCGCGCCATGCTGACGATCATCTGCGGGGAAATGGCGGGACTGCTGCGCGACATCGAGCGCCGCACCGGCAAGCCGGCGCGTCACGAGCAACTGGAGGCGGCCAGCTGGGCGCTGGCGCGCTACGGCGAGCGCCTCAGCGCCGGTGAGCTGGCCTGGGCGCGCGGTTTCGCCTGGGAGCAGGCCAGGATCATGGAGACCTTTCATCAGCGCTACGACGTGCTGGCGACCCCTACGCTGAATCAGCCGCCCGCCCTGGTCGGCGGCCTGGGGCCCAGCGCGGCCGAGGCCACGATCTCGCGCTGGATGCTGGGCAAGCTGGGCTGGGACTGGACCTTGCGCTTCGGCCAGTTGATCCCGGCCACCTCGCGCCGCCTGATGGAATACCTGGGCTGGACCATTCCCTTCAATATGAGCGGACAACCCGCGATGAGCGTGCCGCTGCACTGGAATCAGGCGGGGCTGCCCATAGGCGTGCAATTCGTCGCGCGCTGCGGCGACGATCTCACGCTGCTTCAGCTCGCGCGCCAGCTGGAACAGGCGCGTCCATGGGCGCACCGGCGTCCGCCGGCGCCGCCTAGCCCTTGAATCCCGCCAGGGCGGGCCCCAGCTCGTCGGCCACGCGGCGGCTCAGCTCGGTCACCAGCGCCTGCAGGCCGGCCACGGCCGCTGCCGCGTCATTCGTCGCCAAGGGCCGGCTCTGCTGGAAATAGCCGCTGGCCAGCGGTTTCTTGTCGCCCTGTGCCGACAGCGCCTGCCACGCCACTTCCAGCGAGGCGTCGCGCCCCGGCCTCAGCCGCAGTTGGCGCACATCCAGCAATAAGCGGACATCCCCTCCGCCCATGCCCGGCTGCGGATAAGCGTACACGCTGGCCAAGCCCAGAGCGCGGGACACATCCGCCGCCACGGCTTGCGTCAGCATGCGGTCCAACGGCCCGGCCCAACGCTGCAGATCCAGCAACTCGACATTGCCGACCGCATCCTCCACCACTAGTTGCGGCCGCTCCAGCCCAGCCGGCAGCGAGGCTGGACCCACCATGACGCTGACGCCTTGCGCGGGATTGGCCGCCGCCGGCAGCGCCGGACGCAGCTGGTGAAAGGTGGTGGGCGGCGAGGCGCAGGCGCTCAGCAGCGCCAGCATGATCAGACTCAACGCGATGGACTTCATTTTTTCTCTCCCTTGCCGCGTATCAACGCCTCCGGATGGCGGTCCAGGTAATCGGCCAGCGCGCGGAAGCTGCGCGCGGTTTCCGACACCTCTTGCGCGGCGGCGCGCACGTCCTGCTGCAGCGGCGAATCCGCCTGCATCGCCTGACGCGTGCTTTCCAACGTCTTTTGCAGGTCCTCCAGCGTTTTCACCGCCTGCGGCAGCACCTTGCCGTCCATGTTCTCGGACAGTTTGCGCATGCCGTCCAGCGTCTGGTGCAGCGATTTCAACGATTGATTCAATTCCGCGCCTATGCTGTCGAACGGCACCTTGTCCAGGCGGCGCGCAATGCGCTGCAACACCCGCTGCAGCTCTTCCAGGTCGCCCGGCAGCGTCGGCAGCTCGGTCATGCCGTTGCGCACCGACACCTTGGCCGGCTTGGCCTCGGGGAAGAAGTCCAGCGCCACGTAAAGCTGACCGGTGATCAGGCTGCCGGAGCGCAGTTGAGCGCGCAGGCCGTTGCGCACCAGCGACTCCACGGAAATCTTGGCCGACAGGCTGTGGTCGCCGGACAGGGTGTTGAGCCGGCTGGGATAGGTGCGGATATCCACCGTCATGTCGAAGTCCTTGCGCGCCGGCGCGTATTCGATGCCGATGGCGGTGACCTCGCCAAATGTAATCCCGCGGAAATCCACCGGCGCGCCCACGGTCAAGCCCCGCACCGACTGACGGAACTTCAGCCGGAAGGATTGGGTTTCGCGGTCGCGATTCTGCAGCGCCTTCTCTCGGGTTTCGTTGAGCAAGAATAAGTATTTGGCGTCAGGCGCCTTGTCCGGCCCATCGCTAAGCGGAGTTTCGAAGGCGATGCCGCCCAAGGCGATCGCCGCCAATGACTGGGTATTGACGCTCAAACCGTTGGCGCCGATGGCCACGTCGATGCCGCTGGCGTGCCAAAAGCGGCTGTTGACGGTAACGAAGTGATCGTAAGGCGCGTTAATGAAAACCGACAGCTTCACCGCGCTGCCCGCCGGGTCCAGTTCATAGCCCACCACCTGCCCCACCGGCACGCGTCGGAAATAGACCGGCGAGCCGGCGTTGAGCGAGCCCAGGTTGTCGGAACGCAACACGAACATCTTGCCCGGCAAGTCCGCGTTGATGATGGGTGGCACTTCCAGGCCCTTGAACTCGGTGCGGCGCTCCTTGCTCTTGCCCACGTCCATGCCGATGTAGGAGCCGCCCAGCACCGTGCCCAGACCAGACACGCTGCCGCCGGAAATACGGGGCCGAACCACCCAAAAGCGGCTGTCCGCCACCAGGTAATCGTCCACCTTCTTGCTCAGCTCCGCGGTCACCAGAATGGATTGACGATCCGGGCTCACCGACACCGCCTTTACCTCGCCGATCTCCACGTCCTTGTACTTGATCCGGGTCTTGCCGGCTTCCAGCCCTTCCGCGTTCTGAAAGGCGATGGTGATGGTGGGCCCGCGCGACAACACCGCGTTCACCGCCAGCCAGCCGCCAATCACCGCCGCCACCACCGGAATCAGCCACACCAGCGACGGCGACCAGCGCCGCCGCTTCACCGGCACCGCGGCCGGCAAATCCTCGCCGGCTGCGGCCGGGTTTTCGGGTTGATCACTGCTCATCGTCTTCCTTTACCTGATCCCAGATCAGCCTGGGATCGAAACTCATCGCCGCCACCATGGTCAGCACCACCACCGCGCCAAAAGCTATGGCCCCCGGCCCGGCCTTGATCGACGCCAGCGACTGCCATTGCACCAATGCCACCATCAGGGCCACCACGTAAATATCCAACATCGACCACGGGCCTATCACCTCCACCACCCGATACAACCGCGTCCGCTGCCGCGGCGCCCAGCCGGAACCCAACTGTACCGTCGCCAGCAATAACAACAAGGCCAGAATTTTCAACAGCGGCACCAGCACGCTGGCGGTGAATACCACCAGCGCCAGCGGCCAGGAGCCGGACTTCCACAAATACACTACCCCACTCATGATGGTGTCGTTCTGCATGCCCATGATGGTGGAGGTTTCCATGATAGGCAGCAGGTTGGCGGGCAGATAGGCCACCATCGCCGCCAGCAGCAGAGCCCAGCTGCGCTGCAGGCTGTGCGGCTTGCGCGAGTGCAAAGCGGCATGGCAGCGCGGGCAGGATTGAGCGCCTTCGCCGGCGCGGCATAACAAGCCGCATCCGTGACACAGCCACAGGCCGGACTGGACGGCGGTTTTCACGCGGTAGCCCGACATTGCTGATAACGCTCCCACAAATCTTCCGGATTGAAACGGCTGGCGGTGGCCGCCATCAGCATGATCAAGGCGAACAAGGCCATCAGGCCCACGCCCACGTGCACGGTGGCCAGGCTGACCAGCTTCACCAAAGACACCAGGATGCCCAACAGAAACACCTCCACCATGCACCACGGACGGGTCAATATCTTCAGCCGCATCAGCCAGGGAAAGCCGCGCGGCACATGGCCGAAGGCCAGCGGCAGCCGCACGTAAAGCATGCTGCCCAGCTCCAGCGACGGCATCACAATGCCGGTGAACATCACCAGCATGGCCACCGACAGCATGCCCTGGCGCTCCAGCGCCACCACCGTCTGCCACAAGGTGGCCGCGCTGCGGGCCCCGGCGGCCTCCAGCGTCACCACCGGATAGACGTTGGCCAACAGAAAGGCGATCACCCCGGTCAACAGCAAGGCCAGTTCGGCATCCTGTCGCTGCGCGCCGTAATGGCGCACCAGCGCGCCGCAGCGCGGGCAGCAGGCCCGCCCCTCGCCCCTCAACGGCACCCGCATCAGCAAGTCGCAATCATGGCAGGCCGTCAGTTTGGAATCCGCATCCGGCCGCGACATCAGTAACCGCCCTTCGCCTTGCGTTCCGCGGTAAAGCTCCACCACAGCCGCGCCTCGCCGGTGTCCATGTAGTGCACCACCGACATCAGCGTATCCAGCACGCACGGGTCCTGCCGGGTTCCGGTCAATTCGCACAAACGATGGTAAAGTCGCAAAGGCTCGGCGCCGCGCAACTGCGACGGCTGCTCAATGCCGAGCAGGCGCAGGTCGTCGGCCAGGCTGGGGCCGATATTGGGCAGCTCGCGCAAATGCCGCGCCCGCGCGGGGGGCGGACAACGTGATGGGTGCATAAACTCTCGGCGAGGGTCAGGACATCCCGCATGATAAAGGACGCCGCGCCAGAGTTCAAAAGCAGGCTTGGCCTCGATGCCTGCTCAAGGTCGCGAGGACAAAAACAAGGCGGCCGGGAAAGCGGCGTTTAACGCCCTTCCCAAGCCGTACCGCCAAAGCGCGGCCAGCCTTGCACAGCGGATCAACCGTGGAAGATGTCCCAGCCCAGCTTGAGGATGAGCGTACTGGTCAGCAACAGGAACAACACCCGCACAAAGCCCGTGCCTTTCTTCATCGCCACCCAGCTTCCCACCATCGCCCCGGCCATATTGCAGGCCGCCATCGGCAGCGCGTACTGGAACAGCACGTGGCCGGCGGGAATGAAGAAGAGCAAGGCGGCGCAGTTGGTGGTCAGGTTCACCACCTTGGCCGATGCCGAAGCGTGCAGAAAGTCGAAGGCGAAAAAGCGGATAAACAAAAACATCAGGAAGCTGCCGGTGCCGGGGCCGAACAGGCCATCGTAAAAACCGATCGCGCCGCCGATGGCCATGCCTATCGCCATCTCGCGCCGCCCTATCGCCACCGGCTTGTGCAGGGAACCGAAATCCTTCTTCCACAAGGTGTACACCGCCATCACCACCAGCAGCGCCAGCACCATGGGCCGCAACACCGCTTTGTCGATCAAGCTGACTGTGGCCGCGCCCGCGATGGACATGAAGAAGGCCGCCGCCGCCGCCGGCAACACCAAGCGCCACGGCACCCGGACCCGCTTCAGATAAGAACGCGCGGCGGACAGCGTGCCCATCGCCGCGGCCAGCTTATTGGTGCCGAACACCGTGGCCGGCGCCAGATTGGGCAAGGCGCTGAACAAGGCCGGAATCTGGATCAGCCCGCCGCCGCCCACCGCCGCGTCCACCAGGCCGGCGGCAAAGGAAATCACACACAGAAAACTCAAGGTCAACAGCATTCACTTCTCCCGGCTCCGTGCCGCTTACAGTTAGGACAAGATTCTATGCCTTGCCAGCGGCCCGTGCTTGCAATACCGTATTGCGAAAATCGCAATCAAGATGACCGAGGTCGGGATGAAATCGCTGTGGGAATTGCGCGTATTCTGCGCGGTGGTGGAAAGAAAAAGCTTTGTCGCCGCCGCGCGCCAGCTGGGCACCTCGCCCAGCAGCGTCACCCGCGCGGTGCAGGCGCTGGAAGAAGCGCTGGGCGGCAGCTTGCTGGCTCGCTCGCAAAAACAGGTCAACCTGACCTTGGCCGGCGAAAGCTATTACGTCTCCGCGCGCAAGATGCTGGACCTGCAGGAAGAAGCCGAAGACGAGCTGGCCGCCTTGAGCGAGGCCCCGCGCGGCCTGCTGCGTTTTTCCGCGCCGGAGGCGATGAGCCACGCGCTGCTGCCGCCGGTGCTGGCGCGCATGGCCGACGCCAACCCGGAACTGCGCTTCGACGTGCTGTACAGCGACACCATCTTGGACCCGATCCGCGAAAAGCTGGACTTCAGCATCCGCGGCGCCTTCCCCGCCTCCAGCGAGCTGATCGGCTACCCGCTGTGGGATTATCAGCGCCACCTCTACGCCAGCCCGGACTATGTCGCCCGCCATGGCGCTCCGCAAACGCCGGAACAATTGCCGGAACACCGGGTAGTGATCCACTCCGCGCCGCGCGTGCTGAAAGCCTGGAACTTTATCTCCGCCGGCCATCAGCTCAGCCTCAATCTCACGCCCTGGCACCGCGTCAGCTCCGGCAGCGCCGTGCTCAACGCCGTGCTGGCCGGCCTGGGCGTCGCCCGCCTGGGAGACTGGCTGGCCGAGCCGCTGGTCCGCTCCGGCCAACTACTGCGGCTGTGCCCGGACTACCGCATCGTCTCCAGCCACGGCGACAACCCGCAAATGCACGCCGTCTTCGCCAACCGCCGCATCCCGCGCAAAGCCCGGCTGCTGCTGGAAGCCGTGCGCGCGGCCGCCCGCAACGCCGGCCACGGGCTTAAGGCGCGCTGAAACCAAAAAAAACGGAAGCCAAAGCTTCCGTTCGCATATAACGCCAGGCGGGGCCGGACAAACGGCCCGCCGTGAGCTTGCCGCTCAGCCCACCCAGCGGCGAGCGGTGGCGAACATCCGATACCAGCCGCCGTTCTCGCCCCAGTCTGCCGGATGCCAGCTGTTCTGCACCGTGCGGAACACCCGCTCCGGATGCGGCATCATGATGGTGAAGCGGCCATCGGCCGTGGTCACCCCGGTAATGCCGGCCGGCGAACCGTTGGGGTTCAGCGGATAGGTTTGAGTGGCGCGGCCGTCAAAATCGACGTAGCGCAACGCCGTCAGCGCCTGCTCCTGCGCGCCAGGCGCGAATACCGCGCGGCCTTCGCCGTGGCTGACCACCACCGGCAGCTGGCTGCCCGCCATGTCGGACAAGAAGATGGACGGCGAGGCCGTCACTTCCACCATGGCGAAGCGCGCCTCGAACTGCTCGGAAGCGTTGCGATGGAACTTCGGCCAGTGCTCCGCGCCCGGAATGATGGACGACAGATTGGACATCATCTGGCAGCCGTTGCACACGCCCAGCGCGAACGTGTCGGCGCGACCGAAGAAGGCCTCGAACTGCTCGCGGGCGCGCGGATTGAACAGAATGCTCTTGGCCCAACCCTCGCCGGCGCCCAGCACGTCGCCGTAGCTGAAGCCGCCGCAGGCGGCCAAGCCCTTGAAGTCCGCCAGCGACACGCGACCGCTGATGATGTCGCTCATGTGCACGTCCACGGTGTCGAAACCGGCTCGGTCGAAAGCCGCCGCCATCTCCAACTGACCGTTGACGCCCTGCTCGCGCAGCACCGCCAGGCGCGGACGCGCGCCGCTGGCGATGAAAGGCGCCGCCGGATCGGCGTGCACGTCAAAGCTCAGCTTGGCGCTCAGGCCCGGCGCTTTCGGGCTGGAGCGCAGCAGATGCTCGCTGTCTGCGCACGCCGGATTGTCGCGCAGGCGCTGCATGCGGGCGCTGGTCTCGGACCACTCGCGATGCAGATCGGAACGGCTCTCGTTGAACAGCTCCACGCCGCGGTGCTTGATGACCAGGCGATCCTTGTTGTTGACGCGGCCGATCACAAACAGCTCGCGGCCGATGCCGGCCTTCATGAAGCGCGAGATCACCTCCGGCGTGTCGGATTTCTTCACCTGCAACACCGCGCCCAGCTCTTCATTGAACAGCACCCGCATCAGGCGGCCATGGGTGGCGGCTTCCTGAGTGGGCTGAACGAAGTCGTCGATAATGCGCTGGGTGTTCTTGCGCTCGATCACCAGTTCCTGCAGATCGATGGTGACGCCGATATGGCCGGCGAACATCATTTCCGACAAGGTCACGAACAGGCCGCCGTCGGAACGGTCGTGGTAGGCCAGCAACATATCGTCGCGCAACAGCGTCTGCACGGTGTTGAAGAAGGCCGCCAACTGGTGCGGGCTCTCCACATCCGGCGCCTTGCCCTCCATCGCTTTCCACACCTGGCCGTAAATGGAGCCGCCCAAACGGCAACGGCCGTAGCCCAGATCGATCAGGATCAGGTCGGTGTCCTTGTCCTCTTTCAGCTCCGGCGTGGCGGTTTTGCGCACGTCTTCCACCGGGGAAAAAGCGGAAATGATCAGCGACAGCGGCGCGGTCACGGCTTTCTTCTCGCCGGCCTCTTCCCACACCGTCTTCATCGACAAGGAATCCTTGCCCACAGGGATGCTGATGCCCAGGTCCTGGCTCAGCTTGGACACCGCTTCCACCGTGCGGTACAGACGCGCTTCCTCGCCCGGGTGGCCCGCGGCGGCCATCCAGTTGGCGGACAGTTTGACGTTGCCCAGGTGGCCGACGAAGGACGCGGCGATATTGGTCAACGCCTCGCCTATCGCCATGCGGCCGGAGGCCGGCGCGTCGAACAAGGCGGTGGGCGTGCGTTCGCCCATTGCCATCGCTTCGCCGCGATAGGTGTTGAAACCCATGGTGGTGACGGCGACGTCCGCCACCGGCACCTGCCAGCGACCCACCATTTGATCCCGCGCGGTCATGCCGCCCACGGTGCGGTCTCCGATGGTGATCAGGAAGGACTTGTCCGCCACCGTCGGGTTGCGCAGCACGCGCAACGCGGTTTCCTTCAGTTCAAAGCGCGAAGCATCGAAGATGCTCAAATCGCGCTCGCGGGTGGTCACGTCGCGGGTCATGCGCGGCGGCTTGCCCAACAGCACCTCCAGCGGCATGTCCACCGGATTGTTGTCGAAGTGATCGTCGCGCACTTGCAGATGGCCGTCGTCGGTGGCCACGCCCAGCACCGCGAACGGGCAACGCTCGCGTTCGCACAGCGCGCTGAAGCGCTCCAGGTCCTGCGGCAGCACCGCCATCACATAGCGCTCCTGCGACTCGTTGGACCAGATCTGCATCGGCGTCATGCCCTTTTCTTCCAGATGCACTTTGCGCAAATGGAAGACGGCGCCGCGGCCGGCGTCGTTCACCAGTTCCGGAAAGGCGTTGGACAGGCCGCCGGCGCCCACGTCGTGAATGGACACGATGGGGTTGGCGTCGCCCATCTGCCAGCAGCGGTCGATCACTTCCTGACAGCGACGTTCGATTTCCGGGTTGCCGCGCTGCACGGAGTCAAAGTCCAAGTCCGCGCTGTTGGCGCCGGTGTCCATCGACGAAGCCGCGCCGCCGCCCAGGCCGATCAGCAAGCTGGGGCCGCCCAGTTGAATCAGCAGCGCGCCTTCCGGAATCTCGTTCTTGTGAATTTGCTGCTGCTGGATGTTGCCCAGGCCGCCGGCGATCATGATCGGCTTGTGATAGCCGCGCATCTCGCCTTCTACCTCTTCTTCGAAGGTGCGGAAATAGCCGGTCAGATTGGGGCGGCCGAATTCATTGTTAAACGCCGCGCCGCCGATCGGGCCTTCCAGCATGATCTGCAAGGCGGAGGCGATGCGCTCCGGCTTGCCGTACTGCGCCGCCGTGTCGCTGTAACGCTCCCACGGCTGCACAAAGCCCGGAATGTTCAGGTTGGACACGGTGAAGCCGGTCATGCCGGCCTTGGGGCGCGAGCCGCGGCCGGTGGCGCCCTCGTCGCGGATCTCGCCGCCGTTGCCGGTGGATGCGCCGGCGAACGGTGAAATCGCCGTCGGGTGGTTGTGCGTCTCCACCTTCATCAGGATATCGGTGGGTTCGCTGTGGTAAGCGTAAGCGTGGCCTTCCGGCTGCGGGTAGAAGCGCTCGATGAAAGCGCCTTCGATCACCGAGGCGTTGTCCTTGTACGCCACCAGCGTGCCTTGCGGATTGGCGTCGTGGGTGTCCCGGATCATGCGGAACAGCGACTTTTCCTGCTCTTCGCCGTCGATGATGAATTTGGCGTTGAAGATCTTGTGGCGGCAGTGCTCGGAGTTGGCCTGCGCAAACATCATCAATTCCACATCGGTGGGGTTGCGCCGCATCTTGGTGAAGTTTTCCACCAGGTAATCCACTTCGTCCTCGGACAAGGCCAGGCCCAGATCGGCGTTGGCAGCCTCCAGCGCCGCGCGGCCGCCGGCGAGGATGTCCACCGACGTCATCGGCTGCGGATCTTGATGGACAAACAGGCGTGCGGCGTCGTCCAGCGACGGCAGCACCGTTTCCGTCATCCTATCGTGCAAGAGGCCCGTCAAAATATGACGAGCCTCTTCATTTAAAGATGATTGTGCGGACTTAACCCAGAAGGCGGTGCCGCGTTCGATGCGGAGAATCCCTCCCAGCCCGCAGTGCTGGGCGATATCGGTGGCCTTGGAGGCCCAGGGCGACAAAGTGCCCAATCGCGGCGTCACCAGAAACAGTTCGCCATCCGGCTGGCCGGCCAACGGCGCTTCGCCGTAGCTCAGCAACTTGCCCAAGGTGGCCTGCTCTTCCAACGTCAGTTCGGTTTCGCTTTCGGCGAAATGCCAGAATTCGGCACTGATGCTGAGATCCGGCAGCCCGGCTTCGGCGGCTGCGGCAAGCAGTTTTTCAAGACGGAACGGCGACAGCGCAACGCCGCCACGGAGCTTGGTAAGGTAAGACATTAGACACCCGCGACAAGTATCAGGAAAGCGCGTCATAATACAGCAATTCACTGTTTGTTTTAAGCGGCTAATTGCCCGGATGCCCGCCGCTTAATAAAATAATCCTCATCCGTATAGCATTTCATCTCATCAGCAAGGAGCTTCCAGCATGAAAAAGGTTGAAGCCGTGATCAAGCCGTTCAAACTGGACGAGGTGCGCGAAGCCTTGTCCGAACTGGGCATCAACGGCCTGACCGTTACCGAGGTCAAGGGCTTTGGCCGCCAAAAGGGCCATACCGAGCTCTACCGCGGCGCCGAATACGTGGTGGACTTTTTACCCAAAGTGAAAGTGGAAGTGATTCTGCCAGACGACCTGGTGGAACGCGCCATCGAAACCATCGTCGCCACCGCCCGCACCGGCAAGATAGGCGACGGCAAGATCTTCGTCACCCCGGTGGAGCAAGTGGTGCGCATCCGCACCGGCGAAACCAACGAGCAGGCGATCTAAGTTTACCTCTTCAATGCCCCGCTTCCGCGGGGCATTGTCCATCCGCATCAGAATCCTTGAAAAGCCTCTTTCTGCACGTGTTCACAATCTCGCGGGCTAAGGCGTGACAGGGCGAAAACGAGCGAAAAAGCGGAATGTACACGTGGTACATAAGCATTTTGAGCTTGTTTTTAACGCCGTATGCCGCAGCGCAGCAGATCGTGAACAGGTTCTCAACACCTCTTTCAATTGACGCCCCGAGCTGGCGAGTACATCCAGCCTGGATTTCGCCCCCCAGTACATTGCCCCGACTTCACTGTTTTATAGGTGCAAAACGCTTTCCCCGGCGCATTGCTGTTCGAATGCTCAGCCCCGTCCCAGCACACGGCCGTTGTGCCTTCAATCAGATAATTGGGGTGCGGCGTCTTCCCGTCCGTTTGCGCATAGTCCTGCCCCGTGCAGTCGCCAATACCCCCAGCCTGCCATTTCATTACGGCAACCTTGGCCGGCGCGTACACCCAGCCGGGGTTGCGTCCGCCCGTACAGCTTTCCACCGTTACCGATTTGTAAGTGCAGAACGCCTGCCCCGGACTATTGACGTTATTGTAAGTCTTGCCATCCCAGCACACTGCTATCGTCCCTACCGTAGCCAGCTCCTTAGAGGGCAGGCTGGAGCCATAACTCGCGTTCACGTCTCGACCAGCACAATCTCCAACCCCCTTCTCCTCCCAGGCGAACTCCTTGACCGGCGCCGCGGCATACGCCTTCCCGGTATTGATGCCACCGACGCATGCAGCGCGGCTGATGTTCTTGTAGGTGCAAAATGCTACGCCGGGGCTATTGCGGTTCGAATATGCCTTTCCGTCCCAACACACGGCGGTCAGTCCGCTTGCCGCATAATGATTATCGGGAACACTGCCGCTGGTACTGCCCACATCCCGCCCCGCGCAATCCGTCAACCCCGTATCCAGCCATTCAAAATCCGCCGCGCTTGCTCCGACGGTAAACAATACCAGGCTAACCGCCAACACTCTTTGTTTCATGTTTCATCCATCCTGGTAGTAGGTTAAAAATGCGTGCCACTCCCTGGTCCGAGGCGCGCAAACCAGAATCATAGCCACGGCAAGAAACATTCAAAAACCAGAATATTCACAAAACATAATCAATTAACCCAGTGCATACCAGAGAACTGGGCTTATCAACCCTCCCAAGACTCCGCTCCCGCGAGGCCTTGTCATTCACCCCAGCCGCGATCAGCATTTGTGCTTGCGTTCCAACCACACCAACACGCCCAGGCTACGGTGCAACTCATGCACCGCCCCCACGTGGTGGTACAGATTCAACCGCGGCCCGGCCAGGCCCAGCAGTACTTCCAGATAATTGAGAAAGCCCAGTTGCAAGCCGTGGCGATGGCTGCGGTCGCTGCAATCGATGTCGCGCGCAATGTGGTGCAATAAACCGTGCCCGATGTACAACTGGTGTTTTTCAGCAGTTGAGCCAGATGGGCGGCGTACTAGCGACCCAGGAAGCAAGCTCTCTCGTAATCCTGAGTTGCCTCCGGCTGCCAGTAATGCGGATGATTGCACCCCGGAATATAGCGGACAAAAGGCAGGCGGATTTCTTTGGTTTCCAGCGAGACGAAGCGATAACGCGAGCACGACAAAGCCTGCTGTTGCGGAGAATCGATGGTCTAGCGCACGCCGGATGCCTTGGGTGCGAGGGGTTTGGATTTATTGCGAGCAGACTGCGTCATTGCAGCCTCCTGAGCAAGTGGCGCCAAACCACGAAAACGGCAAGGCGGGGACATGACAAGGTTGGCCTACGGGGGAAGAATCCAAACACCGGCGGACCAATGAAGGCGCCCTTGCCATGACCCGCCCAGATCAGGCATAACAATCACAAGCGGACATGCTGCGAAGCACGTCCACCAGATCCTTCACTTCTAGAGGCCAATCCCGAGCGCCGCGATTGCTGAGGCGCGGGGCTGTTGTGACATGACGTGTCTGGGAGTCAAGGCGGCGCGGATCGCCGAAGCGTAGCAGTCCTTTGAACAGGCTCTTAATCCAAAGGCCCGAACAGGCAAGTATGCACCTTGCCGTGCTTCTCCTGACCCGCTGCCACCACCTTGCCGTCACCGGACATGACGATATGGCTGCTGCTCCGCTCCTCGCCCGGGCAGAACAGGCGCTGTGTCTTCGGCGCGCCAAAACGCCAGCGTAAAGTGGCGTATCCGCCCTGCTCCGGCTGGGTGGAGGTACCCGCCACCACGCGACCGTCCTGACTAAAAGCGGTCAACGTCAGATCATCGATCACCGGCGAGAACGGCGCCAGCTTGCCGTTTTCCAAGCGCAGCGGGAACGTCCCGTCTGCCGTGAACGAGTTCAGCCATAAGTAGCGGCCATCCTCGGAGACCGAGCGCAAGAACATCCCCAGGCTCTCCTTGCGAGTTTCCGCGCGCACCGCCGCCTCCAGATCCACCTCGCCCTCCGGCGAGACTTGCACGAAGGCGCGGCTATGGTCGCTTTCCCGGTTAAAGGACACAAAAACCGTGCGCCCATCCGCGGACAAACTCTCCAGCACGGACTTGGCGCGGATCACGCTGACGCCCTCGCCCGCACGCCAACGCACGGCGTCGCTCTCCATGAAGATATTGCCATCCTCGCCGCCCATGCCGGCCAAGGCCAGCACTTGCGCGTCAGCCGTCTTGCCTTCCGCCTCGGCCTGCCACGGCAAGGGCTCGCGCCGGCTTGGCTTGCCCTCGTCCGGATTCCAGACAAAGCCGTGCCAAACGCCGGTGTCGGCATGCTTGAAGTAGCCGGCCACATCCCCGCGCCCCGGATGGACGCCGGAAACTTGCAGCTTAGTCACCTCGCCATCACTCATCAGCGGGCTTTCGTTCATGAAATCTTGCATGCGCCGCATCCGCCGCAGCATGTCCAGATTGCCGCGCAAGGCAAGACCGGCCGTTACCGCCCCATCCGCGCTCAGCGCCAGCGGCAGGCTCATGGGTTCCGGCAACAAGCTGAACCCCTTGCCCTCCACCCATTGGAAGCCGCGCAGCATCGCTTTTTCGTCGCTCAGCAGCCAGCCAATCACCGTGCGGCCGTCGGCGCTGATATCTGTGACGCCGGACAGCCAGGCTTGGCCCGCAGGCACCAGCGTCTCCAGCGCGCCGCCGCGCCGCCAGCGCACAGCCTCCAGTTTGCCGTCCCGGCCAGTGCCAAAAGCCAAGGTCAGGCCGTCTCGCGACATCGCCATATAGCTGGTGGTGAAATAACTGCCCTTGGGCAAAGGCAAGGCCGCCTCCGTTCGCCCCTGACGCAAGGTCAAGCCGTTGGCCGAACGCAACGCCCACAGCTCATGCCAAGGGAAACGCAGCTTGAGCGCATCAATCAAGCCCATGACGGAATCGTTCAGTTCGCCGTCGCCGGCGCTCAGCAGTTGCGCCGAGCCGTCGTAGGACAGCTTTTCCGGGTAACGCTCTTTCAGTAGGACGACGTCTGGCTTTGTGGCGGCGGCAACCGGCGCGCACAAGGCGGCCAGCACCAACAGGGAAGCGAAGGTTTTGGACATGACTAATTATGATTATCGGCTTAAAGCTTGAGATCCTATCATCCCAAAAGCATTACCCTCAAACCATGGCCCCACGCAACTTGCCCGGCATCAAACAAAAAGCCCCCGGAATCCGGGGGCTTTCAAACCATTCAAGGCCAGCTTACTTCCACAGTTTCCACCACGGCATGTCCTCAATGGACCAGCCCTCTTTCAGGTATTCGCTGTTGGGGTAGTTCAGCGCCAGCACGCGCTTGGCGTCGTCGCGCAGTTGCGGCATGGACAGCTTGTCGTAAGCCGCCACCATGATGCCCAGCGCCTCTTCCGGGTACTTGGTGTTGGCGTAGTTCTTCACCACGCCCTGGGCGCGGTTGGCGGCGGCTAGGTAAGCGCCGCGCTTCATGTAATAGCGGGCTACGTGCATCTCGTTGCCGCCCAGCGCGTCCAGCAGCCGCTCCATCTTCTTGGAGGCGTCTTCCTTGTAAATGCTGTTGGGGAAGCGCGTCACCAGTTCGCGGAAGGCGGTGAAGGCCTCGCGCGCGGCGCGCGGATCGCGCTCGCTCATGTCCTGGCCGGCCCATTTGGCCAGCAAGCCGGAATCATCGTTGTAAAACACCAAGCCTTTCAGATAATAGAGGTAGTCCAGGTTTGGATGGGTGGGATGAAGCTTGATGAAACGGTCGGCGGAGGCGATGGCCTGCTCCGGCTCGTTATCCTTGTAATGGGTATAAGCCAGGTCCATCTGCGCCTGCTGAGCGTAACGCCCGTAAGGGAAACGCGCTTCCAGCGTTTCGTAGAGCTTGACAGCGCGGGTATAATTGCCGCTGTTCAACTCATCATGCGCTTCCGAATACAGCTTTTCCACGGTCCAGCCGCGAGTCTCATCGTAGGTTTCCGTGGTTGCACAACCGGCAAGCCCCATCACCAACATTGCAGCGACAACGTATCTTTTCATGACTGATCCTTACTTTGACCCGGACGATTATAGCGACATCTCGGAAAACGAGATATCCGCTACACAACAACTTGATGTTCCGCTGTCGCTGGGCGGCGAACGGCTGGATGCCGCGCTGGCGAAATTGATGCCGGAATACTCGCGCAGCCGCCTTACGCAATGGATCAAAGATGGCCACGTGCTGCTGGACGGCAAAACCGCCGCGCCCAAGACCAAGGTGCTGGGGGGCGAGAAGCTGGATGTCACTCTGATGCGCAGCAACGAAGAGATGGCCTTCCAGCCGGAAGCCATGGACTTGCCCATCATTTTTGAAGACGACCACATCCTGGTGATCAACAAGCCGGCCGGCCTGGTGGTGCACCCTGCCTCCGGCAACTGGAGCGGCACCCTGCTCAACGGCCTGCTGCACCACTGCCCGGCGCTGGCCCAAGTGCCGCGCGCCGGCATTGTGCACCGGCTGGACAAGGACACGAGCGGCTTGATGGTGGTGGCCAAGACGCTGCCGGCCCAGACCGAACTGGTCCGCCAATTGCAGGCGCGCACCGTCAAGCGCATCTATCGCGCCATCGCCGACGGCAACGTGCCGTTTGACGGCACCATCGAAACCCAGATGGGCCGCGACCCGCACAACCGCCTGAAAATGGCGGTGCTGAAGTTTGGCGGCAAACAGGCCATCACCCATGTGCGGGTGCTGGAGCGCTTCGCCAGCCACTCCTATATCGAGTGCAAGCTGGAAACCGGCCGCACCCACCAGATCCGCGTGCACATGCGCGAAGCCAACCACCCGCTGGCCGGCGACCCGATCTACGGCAACCTGCGGCACAAGATGGACGAAGACATCGCCGCAGCGGTCAAGGCGCTGGGCCGCCAAGCGCTGCACGCTTACTCGCTGACCCTGGTGCACCCGGCCAGCGGCGAGGAGCGCAACTGGAAAGCGCCGCTGCCGGACGACCTGCGCCACCTGCTGGACGTGCTGCGCGGAGACGGCGACACCGCCGACGCCGCGCCGATGCCGCAGTTGCTGGACGATACGGAAGACGAAGAATGGGACGATGAGGACGAAGAAGACGACGGCGACGTGGAGGTAATCTATGTCCGCTGAGCTGTCCGCCAAGCAAGCGCCGGACTGGCTGGAAGCCGACTGGCCGGCGCCGCCGAATGTGCGCACCCTGATCACCACCCGCAACGGCGGCGTCAGCGCCGCGCCCTTTCACAGCTTGAACCTGGGCCTGCACGTGGGCGACGATCCGGCCGCCGTGGCCACCAACCGCGCGCTGCTGCGCCAACAACTGCCGGCGGAGCCGGCCTGGCTGAATCAGGTGCACGGCGTGACGGTGCTGAACGCGGCCGAGGTGGGCGCCCAGCCCCCGGACGCCGACGCCAGCTTCAGCCGCCAGCCCGGCACGGTGTGCGCGGTGATGACCGCGGACTGCCTGCCGCTCTTGCTGTGCAATAGCGAAGGCACCGTAGTGGCCGCCGCCCACGCCGGCTGGCGCGGGTTGTGCGACGGCGTGATAGAAGCCGCCGTGGCCGCCTGCAACGAGCGCCCGGCGCGGCTGATGGCCTGGCTGGGCCCCGCCATCGGCCCGGATGCCTTTGAAGTGGGCGCGGAAGTGCGCGCCGCCTTCATGGAACGCAACCCGGCCGCCGCGGCCGCCTTCAGCGACATTGGCGACGGCAAATACCTGGCCGACATCTACGCGCTGGCGCGCCAGCGCCTGAACGCCGCCGGCGTGGAGCAAATCTACGGCGGCGAGGAATGCACGGTGATAGACCGCGCGCGCTTCTTCTCCTACCGCCGCGACGGCCAGACCGGCCGCATGGCCAGCCTGATCTGGCTGGAGTAAGAATCTGTTTACGATCCGCTGCGCGTCGGCGATACAGCGTTGAAACCGGCTTCGAAATGCTCACGTACCACACGTACATTCCGCTTTTTCAGCCGTTTTCGCCTTGTCTTACCTTAGCTCGCGAGATCGTGAACAGGTCCCAAGACATCCGCCCCAGAGCCCCGCTGCGCGCGGGGCTTTTCATTGATTGCGCGATCAGACAGGCCAAAAACCCAACACACCAATTACGCACCACTTTCCTCCAACTCAGCACTGCCCGCGCCATGATGCAAATCCACAACATCTAGTGGCCCGCGCCGCTCACTGCGCTGCGGCTTGTTTCAACAAGGTTTCTTGGCTACAGAATGAAATGTGTCGGCCGGCCAAAAAAAATCTCACGCCCCGCAAAGCCAGCAACCACGGGCTTTCGCCCCCCATCCTCTCCAAAACAGCCATTAAATCTTCCGCTGTCAAGACTTGTACTGCCCCATACTCAACACTAGAATTTGGGTGTTCCGCGAGCTACAAACAATACATATTGTGTTTACCCACAGCTCGCGCACAGCTTTTCAACAGATTTGTCCACAGCCGGCCTGCCCCATGGGAAACGCAGTAACGGAAGGACGCAACCACCCACCTTATCGAGGGCTACATGCAATTGACCACCTTTGAAGGGCAGACCGCCGCAGAACTCGGCCGCGCAGCCGCGCCCAAAGCCGATTTCAGCCAGTACAAAACCATCCGTCGCAACGGTGCGGTGGTGCCGTTCGAACCCGTCAAGATCTCCATCGCCATGACCAAAGCCTTCCTGGCGGTCATGGGCCACCAGGGCGCCACCTCCGCCAGCCTGCGCGAAAAAGTCGCCCAGCTGAGCGAACAAGTGGCCAGCGCCCTGATGCGCCGCAAGCCGGAAGGCGGAGCCATCCACATTGAAGACATCCAGGACCAGGTGGAACTGTCTCTGATGCGCTTTGGCGAGCATGATGTAGCCCGCGCCTACGTGCTGTACCGCGAACAGCGCTCCCAAGAGCGCGCCGCCCGCGGCGAAGCCCTGACCCAGGTGCAGATCAACGTGGTGCGCAAAGACGGCCGCAAGCTGCCGCTGGACGTGGCCCGCCTGCGCGCCACCATCGAATCCGCCAGCCAAAACCTGGCAGGCATCGATATCGACGCCATCCTCAGCGAAACCCTGAAGAACATTTACGACGGCGTCAGCGAAGACGAAGTCAACAAATCCGCCATCCTGGCCGCCCGTTCCATGATTGAGCAGGACCCGGCTTACGATTACGTGACCGCCCGCCTGCTGCTGAACAACATCCGCCTGGAAATCCTGGGCGAAGCCGTCAGCCAGGAAGAAATGGCCAAGCAGTACGCGCTGTACTTCCCCACTTTCATCAAGAAAGGCATCGACGCCGAACTGCTGGATGAAAGACTGGGCGAATACGACCTGAAAAAAATGGGCGCCGCGCTGGACGCCAACCGCGACCTGAAGTTTGGCTACCTGGGCCTGCAAACCCTGTTCGACCGCTACTTCCTGCACGTGGACGGCGCCCGCATCGAAATGCCGCAGGCCTTCTACATGCGCGTGGCCATGGGCCTGGCGTTGAACGAAGTGAACCGCGAAGAGCGCGCCATCGAGTTCTACAACGTGCTCTCCAGCTTCGACTTCATGTCGTCCACCCCCACCCTGTTCAACTCCGGCACCCGTCGCAGCCAACTGTCCAGCTGCTACCTCACCACCATTGCCGACGACCTGGACGGCATCTACGAAGGCATCAAGGAAAACGCCCTGCTGTCCAAGTTTGCCGGCGGCCTGGGCAATGACTGGACCTCCGTGCGCGCCATGGGCTCCCACATCAAGGGCACCAACGGCAAATCCCAGGGCGTGGTGCCGTTCCTGAAAGTGGTCAACGACACCGCCGTGGCGGTGAACCAGGGCGGCAAGCGCAAAGGCGCCGTCTGCGCCTATCTGGAAACCTGGCACGCGGACATCGAAGAATTCCTGGAGCTGCGCAAGAACACCGGCGACGACCGCCGCCGCACCCACGACATGAACACCGCCAACTGGATTCCGGACCTGTTCATGAAGCGGGTGATGGAAGGCGCGGACTGGGCCCTGCTGTCCCCGTCCGAAGCCCCGGACCTGCACGACCTGTACGGCGCGGCCTTCGAGAAGCGCTACAAGGAATACGAAGCCATGGGCGAGCGCGGCGAGCTCAAGGTGTACAAGCGCATCCCGGCGCTGTCCCTGTGGCGCAAAATGCTGACCATGCTGTTTGAAACCGGCCACCCGTGGATGACCTTCAAGGACCCGTGCAACATCCGCAGCCCGCAGCAGCACATGGGCGTGGTGCACAGCTCCAACCTTTGCACCGAGATCACCCTCAACACCAATGAGGACGAAATCGCGGTCTGCAACCTGGGTTCCGTCAACCTGTCCGCCCACCTGAAGGCAGACGGCAGCCTGGACTCCGAAAAACTGCAGCGCACCATCCGCATCGCCCTGCGCATGCTGGACAACGTGATCGACATCAACTTCTACCCGGTGAAGAAGGCGCGCAACTCCAACCTGAAACACCGTCCGGTGGGCATGGGCATCATGGGCTTCCAGGACTGCCTGCACCAGAAGCGCGTGCCCTACGGCTCCGACGCCGCGGTGGAGTTTGCCGACGAATCCATGGAAATGGTGGCCTACTACGCTTACTGGGCTTCCACCGAACTGGCGGAAGAACGCGGCCGCTACCCGTCCTACAAGGGCAGCCTGTGGGACCGCGGCATCCTGCCGCACGACAGCATCAACCTGCTGGCGGCCGAACGCGGCGGCTTCCTGGAAGTAGACCGCAGCGAACGCATGGACTGGAACGCGCTGCGTGAACGCGTGAAAACCCACGGCATGCGCAACAGCAACTGCCTGGCCATCGCACCCACCGCCACCATCGCCAACATCATCGGCGTGTCGGCAAGCATCGAACCGACCTACCAGAACCTGTTCGTCAAATCCAACCTGTCCGGCGAATTCACCGTCACCAACGAATACCTGGTGCGCGACCTGAAAGCCGCCGGCCTGTGGGACGAAGTGATGGTGGCCGACCTCAAATACTTTGACGGCAGCCTGGGCCAGATCGACCGCGTGCCGGCCGAACTGAAAGCCATCTACGCCACCGCATTCGAGCTGGACCCGCGCTGGCTGGTGGAAGCGGCCTCCCGCCGTCAAAAGTGGATCGACCAGGCTCAGTCCCTGAACCTGTACATGGCGGGCGCTTCCGGCAAGAAACTGGACGAGCTGTACAAGCACGCCTGGTTGCGCGGCCTGAAAACCACCTACTACCTGCGCACCCTGGCCGCCACCAGCGCCGAGAAATCCACCGGGCGCGGCGGCGAACTGAACGCGGTGTCCAACAGCCACAGCCAACCGGCCGCGGCTCCGGAAGCCGTGGTGGACAACACCCCGGCCACCGACGCCAAGTTCTGCAGCATCGACAACCCGGATTGCGAGAGCTGCCAGTAAGGCGGAAGCAGCCATCCTGGCTTGAACGGCCGGCCCCTCGGGGCTGGTCTAGCCTGGCCCCGGCCAGGCTCCATCTCACAGCCCTCTGCCCGCAGCAGGCTGTGAAATGGCCCCACAATCCGGCCGCCCCACCCATTGGCCAGCCGCCTGCCCGTCCAGACGGCTGGCCAATGGGGAACGCAGCAACAAACCGCGCCAGACCGTAACGGCAGCGGACGCAGCACACATGCAAAACCAGGGGAAACCGGATGAATATAGAAGAATTTTTCAACAGCTACGCAGTGGGCTACAGCCAGCTGGACGTGCCCCAAGTGACCGCGCACTTCACCGTGCCCTTCACCGCCATCCATCAGGGAGACCTGAGCAGCTGGGACAACATGACATCGCTGCGCGACACCACCACCGCCTTGCTGGAGTGGTACCGCAGCCAGGGCTTCATCAGCGCCAGTCACCAACTGGACAGCGTGCTGAATTTTGGCGAAGACGCCGCCAGCGCCCGCGTGCGCTGGACCGTACAGCGCCAGGACCAGCCGGCCTGGGAATACTGCACCGGCTACCACCTGAAACGGGTGGACGGCCAGTGGAAGATTTACGGCCTGGTGCAGTACCAGGACGCGCCGCAGCAGTAAACGGCAACCCCAGCCTCAAGCCGCTTGCCCTCAGGCGGCTTCGGGATGGAAACGCCGGCCAGCCCGCGATGCGGACGGACGGAAACAGCTCAAGACCAAGCAAGCGAGCGCGGCGGGTGTTGAGCGGGTTCCAGGAAGACGAGGCCCACGGCCCCGCCGCCACCAGCAAGGCTTCAGCAGGAGGTCAGATGCAAGCGTTTGAAAATATCCGGATCAACGGGTTTTGCGAACAAAGAACCCACAACCCCGACAAGCAGTTTGTGCTGTTCAATATGTACCTGACGCTGAACCAGGCCCCGCCCTGCGAATGGAAGGACCTGTTCAACGAAGCCCGCCGCCTGCCGCGCCAGAAAGTGTGGCGCAAAGCCTGGGTGGAAGCGGACGCGCTGGTGGTGTACTGCCAGCCGGAAGAACTGCAGCAGCAAATAGAGCTGCTCAAGCAAGACATAGAACAAGCCAACCGGCAATACCGCCAGCTGCTGAAGCTGCGGCAGCCGCGCGGCAGCCAGGTGGAGCAGGAGGAAAGCAGCGAACGCCAGCTAATCCACCGCCTCAGCCAACAGCTGCGCTTCTGAAAGGACGCTGCTCATGAGCGCCACCGCATTCTGTATCGCCCGCCATGGCGAACATGGCAAAGACGCAGGCTACCGAAAACTGGGCAGCCTGCACGTGGACCTGGACCCGGTGCCGGCACTTGCCGCCGCGCCGCGCCAGATACAAATACTGCGCAAAAGCAGCCTGCCGCTCAGCCCCAGCCTGGCTGGCGACAAGCAGCCGCTGCCGCCCCAAATCACCGCGCCGGACGCGGAATAAATCCAAACAGGAGCCCTTAATGCTGAACTTTGACGACACCATCGAAACCAAACCGGCCGCCCCCTCCGCGGGCGCCATCGCCGCCGGCCGCGTCAACGTGGTGGACAAAAAAGTGATCAACGGCACCACCGACGTCAACCAGCTCGTGCCTTTCAAACACAAATGGGCATGGGAAAAATACCTGGCCCAATGCGCCAACCACTGGATGCCGCAAGAAGTGAACATGCAGCGCGACATCGAACAGTGGAAAACCGGCCAGCTGACCGAAGACGAAATGCGCATCGTCAAGCGCAACCTCGGCTTCTTCGTCACCGCGGACTCCCTGGCCGCCAACAACATCGTGCTGGGCACCTACCGCCAGATCACCAGCCCGGAATGCCGCCAGTTCCTGCTGCGTCAGGCCTTTGACGAAGCCATCCACACCCACGCCTACCAATACATCGTGGAAAGCCTGGGCCTGGACGAAGGCGAAGTCTTCAACGCCTACAACGAAATCAAATCCATCCGCGACAAAGATGAATTCCTGATCCCCTTCATCGACGTACTGTGCGACCCGGCCTTCAAGACCGGCACGCTGGAAAACGACCAGAAGCTGCTCAAATCCCTGATCGTGTTTGCCTGCATCATGGAAGGCCTGTTCTTCTACGTGGGCTTTGTGCAAATCCTGGCGCTGGGCCGCCAGAACAAAATGACCGGCGCCGCGGAACAGTACCAGTACATCCTGCGCGACGAGTCCATGCACTGCAACTTTGGCATCGACCTGATCAACACCATCAAGCTGGAGCAACCGGAAATCTGGACCGAAAGCTTCAAGGCCGAGATCACCGAACTGTTCAAGCACGCGGTGGAACTGGAATACGCTTACGCCGAAGACACCATGCCGCGCGGCGTGCTGGGCCTGAACGCCAGCATGTTCAAGGAATACCTGCGCTTCATCGCCAACCGCCGCATGCAGCAGATTGGCCTGGACCAGCTCTACCCCGGCGTGAACAACCCCTTCCCGTGGATGAGCGAAATGATCGACTTGAAGAAAGAGAAGAACTTCTTTGAGACGCGGGTTACGGAATATCAGACGGGTGGGGCGTTGAGCTGGGATTGATAGCTGTCGTCGGGCGACAGATAATTTTTCATTTTCGACGTATAATTTTTCATTTCGTGGCCAATACTGTCGGAAATCCGAAAGCTTGAAATCTTGCTTTACGAGAAACAAAGGCCCTGCAATTGTAGGGCCTTTGTCTTACCCCGATAAGGTAGCCGTTCATAAGGTTGCGTGCGGAGAAGAACCCTAGTGTCGGTTTGTCGGCCGAAACGGCCACTAGTGTGACCAACTCAGGGAGTTCGCTCGGAAGCAAAACCGGATATTCAATCTTTGCATTGGGTAAACATCCGGTTCTATCTTTCAGTAAAAGTCAGAATCGACCCTGAACGAAAATTGACCGCTTAGGCAGACGTATTTTTAACGCATGAAATCACCAACCCGTGCAACCATTAGCGCAGGTTCGACTTAACTTTAATTTGCACCTCAATTTTCAAAATAGCCTTAAGAGAAGGTCGAACTTTGATTGTAAAAATCAAAGCAGTATTTTATTTTTGTTTGCTGATTTGGCTGAATATTTTTAAATTCCAACCCATAAATTTCACCATCGCTCTCTTTTTTTATCCACTTTACACATGCCGACAGTAGCAATGGTTCTTGTTTTCGATAGTCTTCGATACTGTCTTGAGGAAGTGCAACCTGCAACTCTATTAATTCGCCCTTTGCGAAATGTAACGCTAAAGGTAGGCGCAACTTAACCCCTGACAAACTAAAGTCATCCGTTATAGCATCACGAAAATTATCGCCATCCTTTACCTGCACCAAAATATGTTGACGCATACGTGGCAGTTTCCTACTTTCATTTTCTGCAGGTAACGCGGGAAAGTTTTCATCAAATTGAAAATGACTCATAATGCTGCGCAAATCCGAAGAAGCCTTGTATAACACTTGGCTAATTATCCCTGTTGTGTGAACCTTGTGGGCATTATCACTCAAAGTAGTTAACAAGGCCTCTAACTGATTTCGCATAATTTCTAGGCGTGACATTTGTTCGTGACTAGCTTGGCTTATTTTTTGAGCTGCAATAACATTGGTCTCGATATCCTGCACTAACTCGCCGATAGCTTTATTTGCATGCTCCGCTTTTTCCATGCCAAGCCGAGTACTAATAATAATACCCTGTACCGACTCTGTATTCTCCTGAATTAGAACCCCTAAGCTATTGATAATCCCGGTAATTTCATCGGTCGCATTCGACGCGTTCTGAGCTAACTTACGTACTTCATCAGCCACCACAGCAAAACCCCGCCCATGCTCACCCGCACGCGCAGCTTCAATCGCTGCATTCAGCGCCAACAGATTAGTTTGGTCTGTAATAGTGGCTATAGATTGTGTAATTATTTGAATTTTTTGATTGGCCTCGCTAAGTGCAGTTATTCTCGTTTCGGCATGGCGGGCTTCTGAAACTGCCGCCCCCATTTCCTTGATATTATCTCGCATGGTGTGGCTCAAGGACCAAGCCTCTAGTGTGAATGATTACTTTTCACCTGATGAAAAAATGGAATGCAACGCAGCAACCATGCGTTCCACCTCGTCAGCGCCAGCAGCTTGCGCGCTACGCATAATCTGACTTCGCATCTCCTCCACGGAGGGGCGGCCGTCGAAATCGAAGAAATCCTTCAGTTCCAGCTTCATAGCGTTGGCCAACCGCTCTAGCGTCTCAATGGCGGGGTAATGCGCGCCGCGCTCTATGCGGCTCAGCGATTTAGCGTCAATGCCCACCATCTCTGCCAAAGCATCTTGGGACAGACCTTTGCGCTTGCGCAAAATCTGAACTTGCCTGCCAATCTTGATTTTTGTGTCCACTTTTCTACTCTACGTGTACTTTCTCCTTATTTAATCAACGCACACTGTTTACAATAACCACGTACAGGGTAGAATTAATAAAAAAGTAAACCGAAAAATCACAAAGAGGCATACAATGACTCACTTCCGCAGTCCTGCCCCCCACCCCCCGCCATCCCAAACCCTGGCCGCCTGCGCTCTGGCCTTGAACTGCCTTGCCACCCTGCGTCACGCGCTTGACGCCTTCCAGTTCCACGCCACACAAACACTGCAGCCCCGTTTGGGGCATCTGGCCTGTGCCACCACCACGGTGCTGGACGACTTCGCCAGTCAGTTGCACAGCCTTTGCCCCGACGCCGCTCCATGCCCCCCGACCGATAGGTGTCCAACGCTGACTTGGGGACCGAAATGACGCCTTCCCTCTTTTTCTCCACTGCGACAAAACCGCCTCCAGCAGCCCCTCCTGCCGGGCGTCTGCCCCTGGCTGTTTCGAAACGATATATTTTTAACAAATTAAGTTGTATTTTTTGCCACCCAATGGTTCCATCCGCTGACGACAGGCCAAGCCGTCAGGTTTTTTTGTTTTCAGGATGCGCGCTATGAAAATCAGCAAAGTCTTGAACAACAATGCCGCCCTCGTGTTGGATGAACACCAGCATGAGCTGGTGGCCATGGGCTGCGGCCTGGGGTTTCAAAAGCGGCCGGGCGACGCGCTGGACCCTGCGCTGGTAGAAAAACTCTTCGCCTTGCAAAACCATGAGCTGATGTCCCGCTTGAGCGAAGTCTTGAGCGCCATCCCCACCGAGGTGATGGCGGTCTGCACCGACATCCTCAACCTGGCGAAAAATCAATTGGGCAGGCTGCCCGAGGAGGTTTACCTGGCTTTGCTGGATCACTGCCATTTCGCGCTTGAACGCCATCGTCAGGGCATTGCCCTCCACAACGCGCTGCAATGGGAAATGCGCAGGTTCTACCCGAAAGAATTCGCCATTGGCCTGCAAGCGCTGGCGCTGATAGAGCAGCGATTGGGACTGACCCTGCCGGAGGATGAGGCCGGTTTCATCGCCTGGCATTTGGCCAACGCCCAAATGAATAGCGAGGCTCCGGAGATGCAAGCCATTACCCAGCTGATGCAGCAGGTGCTGCGGATCGTCACCTATCAGCAAGGGCATGAGCTTGACCAGCAAGCGCTGAGCTACCACCGCTTCATTGCCCACCTGAAGTTTTTTGCGCAACGCGTGTTGTCCCAGCAGTCATTGCCTGCTGGAGACACCTGTTTGCATGCGGCGGTGAAGGCAAGCTACCCGCAAGCATGGCGCAGCGCGGAGAGCGTTGGTGCTTATGTTTGGGAGCAGCACCGGAAGGAGCTTGAGTTGGACGAGATGATGTTCCTCGCCATTCATATTAGCCGTCTATAAGCCTGATCTTTACTCACCGGCTGGTTTGACCAGTCGAGACATCAACAGGGTTGTTACTGTCTAGAACAGGCAAAACCTGGCCATGCCTCCCCCGTTTCGGGTAGGCGCGGTCAGGTTTTTTTTTGAGCGTTTGCTAGCCATAGGGAGGAGAACCATGGACACACTTGCCAAACAAATCGTCGCGGGAGTGGGTGGCAAGGACAATATTCTGAGCCTGGTGCATTGCGCTACCCGGCTGCGCTTCAAGTTGCGCGATTCCGGGCGGGCCCAGGCGGAAACCTTGAACCGTCTGCCCGATATTCTGATGGTGCTGGAGAGCGGCGGGCAATTTCAGGTGGTGATCGGGAACCTGGTGGCTGAAGTCTACCAAGCCATTTGCCGGATCCTTGAACAGGACGACGAGGCTCCGCCAGCGGGCGAGACCAAGAAAGAGGGGCTGCTGAGCCGTTTCATTGACGTGGTCTCCGCTATTTTCACGCCCACCCTCGGCATCCTGGCCGCCTCCGGCATCCTGAAAGGCTTGTTATCGCTGGCGCTGGTGAATGAATGGTTGAGCGAGACCGGCGGCACCTATTTACTGTTGTTTGTGGCCAGCGATGCCCTGTTTTATTTCTTCCCCTTGGCCTTGGGGTATACCGCCGGCAAAAAGTTTGGCGGCAACCCTTTCACGGCAATGGCCCTGGGCGGCGCGCTCACTCACCCGCTCTCCATCGCGGCGTTTAATGCCGCTCAGCAGACTGGCGCGGCGTCCTTGGACTTTGTCGGCATTCCCATCGTTTTCATCAATTACAGTTCTTCGGTGATCCCCATCATTCTTGCCGCTTGGGCCAGCAGCCATCTTGAAGCCCGCTGCAAGCGGATCCTGCCCGCCGCCATCAAGAACTTCCTGGCCCCGCTGCTGTGCTTGAGTCTGATCGTGCCCATGACTTTCCTGCTGATCGGACCAGCCGCCACCGGGCTAGGCCGCTTGCTGGCCAATGGTTTTCAAATCCTCTATGACTTGGCTCCGATGTTGGCCGGCGCGGCGCTGGGCGGCTTGTGGCAGGTGTTGGTGATCTTTGGCCTGCATTGGGGCCTGGTGCCGCTGATGTACAACAATTTGAGCCTGCTGGGCTATGACACCATGGGCGCGCTGTTGCTGCCGGCGGTAATGGGGCAAGTGGGCGCTACGCTGGGGGTTTTCTTGCGCACCCGCGATGCGCGCCTGAAATCATTGGCAGGCTCCGCGGTGAGCTCTGGGCTATTCGGCATTACCGAACCCGCCATCTACGGGGTGACGCTGCCGGCAAAACGTCCCTTCCTCTTTGGCTGCATCAGCGGCGCCTTGGGCGGCTTGATCCTGGGTTACGCGCGCAGCAGCGTCTACTCGCCAAACCTGCCCAGCATTTTTACCTTCCCCCAAATCATCCCTCCCAGTGGCGTCGATTTCTCCGTCTGGGGCGCGATTGCCGGCAGCCTGCTGGCAGCCGGCCTCGCCGCCCTGCTCACCTTCTTTTTTGGCCTGCCCAAAGCCGAACCAGCCACAGCCGCCACGGCGGCGGATGAAGCGCCGGCCGCAGCTGAGGACCCCTCGTCTTATCAAATCCCTTCACCTATCCACGGTCAGGTTCAGCCGCTCAGCACGGTGTCGGACCCCGCTTTTGCCAGCGGCGTGCTGGGCAATGGCGTGGCCATCCTGCCGCACAGCGGCCGGGTGGTGGCGCCGTTTAGTGGTCAGGTCAAATCCCTGTTCCACGCTTGCCACGCCCTGGCGCTCGTCGCCGACGACGGAACCGAAATGCTGATCCATGTCGGCATCAATACCGTCAAGCTCGATGGCCGCCACTTCCGCGCCCATGTGCGGACAGGCGACTCAATCGCGGCCGGCGATCTGCTGTTGGAGTTTGACCGCGCCGCGATTACCGAGGCCGGCTTCGATATGACCAGCCTGGTGCTGATCTGCAACCCCGGCTGCACGCAAGTGCGGCCCATTCCCACGGCCGAGGTGGAGGAGTTGGCTCCCCTGCTGGCCGTCAGCCGTTAACCACCGCAATCAGGAGATGAGAGATGACATTATTTCCCGCTGATTTTCTATGGGGCGGCGCCTTGGCCGCCAATCAGGCGGAAGGCGCTTACCTGGCCGATGGCAAAGGACTGTCCACCTCGGATGTGCTGCCGCAAGGCGTTTTTGGCCCCATCGTCGAGCGCGTGGCCGGCGACAACGGCCTCAAGGACCAGGCCATCGATTTTTACCACCGCTATCCGGAGGACATCGCCCTGTTCGCTGAGATGGGTTTTAGCTGCCTGCGCGTGTCCATCGCCTGGAGCCGCATCTTCCCGCAAGGCGACGAGGACGAGCCCAACGAGGCCGGGCTGGCGTTTTATGATCGCCTGTTCGACGAGATGACCAAGCACGGCATTCAGCCGCTGGTCACGCTGTCGCACTTCGAAATGCCTTACGCGCTGACTCAGCGTTACGGCGGCTGGGCCAGCCGCCAGACCATCGCCTTTTTCGAGCATTACGCCCGCACGGTGTTCACCCGCTATCGCGACAAGGTCAAATACTGGCTGACCTTCAATGAAATCAATATGGCGCTGCACGCGCCGTTTACCGGGGTCGGCCTGCCGCCGGACAGCGACAAGCAAGCGGTTTACCAAGCCCTTCACCACCAGCTGGTGGCCAGCGCGCGCTCCGTTACAGCCTGCCATGAGCTGATCCCGGACGCCCGGATCGGCAATATGTTGTTGGGGGGCGTTCGTTACCCGCTAACGTGCCGGCCGGAAGACGTTCAGGAGGCCCTGCGGCAAAACCGAACATGGCAATTTTTTGGCGATGTGCAGGCAAGGGGCGCTTACCCAGCCTATATGCGGCGTTTCTTTCGCGAGGCCGGCATTGAGTTGGACATCCGCGCGTCCGACCGAAAAGACCTGCGCGCCACCGTGGATTTCATCTCCTTCAGCTACTACATGTCCGGCTGCGCCAGCGCCGACCCAAGCTTGGCGGAACAAGCCGGCGGCACGCTGGGCATGGTGCCCAACCCTCACTTGCCCAGTTCGGAATGGGGCTGGCAGATCGACCCGCAAGGCCTGCGTTATCTGCTCAACCTGCTCTACGACCGCTACCAGAAACCGCTGTTCATCGTGGAGAACGGTCTTGGCGCGCGCGACGAGGTGACGCCGGACGGCCGCATCCACGACCCCTACCGCATCCAGTACTTTAACGATCATCTGATCCAAGTGGCCGAGGCCCTGGACGACGGCGTCGAAATCCTCGGCTACACCAGCTGGGGGCCGATTGATCTGGTCAGCGCGTCCAAGGCGGAAATGTCCAAACGTTACGGCTTCATCCACGTCGATCTGGACGACCAGGGCCATGGCAGCCTGAAACGACGGCGCAAGGATAGCTTTTACTGGTATCGCGACGTGATCCGCAGCCGGGGGCAGACGCTGAAGCCGGCCGGCTAAGCCCAACTGCAAAAACCCCTAGGCCTGCCAGCGGCAGGCCACACCCACAACAGGCGCTGTCATAGGCCAGGGGCTAGTTTTGCCTGCGCCTATGCCGCCGCCTGAGTATCAGGAGACCAACATGCCTATCCTGTTCTCTACTACCGACCCGCGTTCCCTCCCGCTGGCCTTGGGCCTGACCGTGGGCATTCTGCTGAGTCCGGCCATCACGCAAGCCGATAGCGGCCGCGATGACATCCCCGCATGGGATGGCACGGTGCTTGGCTTCGAACCACAGGCCGGCGATTTGCTCAGTACCGATACCGGCATTCGCAACTGGCTGGAACGATATGGTTTTCGCTATCGCCTGGCCCACGTCAGCCAAACCGCCTACAACGCCAAAGGCGGTTACAACACGGACAAGAAAGCCGAGTACATCGATCAGCTTTCGCTGACCTTCACCCAAAGCCTGGAAGCGCTGACCGGCATTCCCGATGCCGCGATCGAGGGCAATATCGTCAACCGCAACCATGACAACAACCTGACTAGCACGCGGCTGCAAGATCCCCGTATAGGTTTTAACGATCTGACGCAGGAAAGCTGGGGCGGCCAATCCATTACCCGGCTGGGCTGGCTGAATTTCAGGAGAAGCTTTCTTGACGGCAAGTTGCAGTGGCGGATAGGACTGATGAACAAGGTGCAGGACTTCGACCAGATCATTCCCTGCGACTTCCAGATGCTCAGCCTGTGCGGCGGCAAATCGGCGGACTCCGGCACCTGGTACAACTGGAACGTGCATTACTGGGGCAGCACCTTGCAGTACCGACTCACCCCGGAACTGACCCTCTTGACCGGCTTGCTGGAGCAAAACCCGCAAGCGCCGTCGCGCAGCCACGCCTGGAGCGTGTCCACCGACGGCAGCCGGGGCATTCTGCTGCCGCTGGAAGCCGAGTGGCGCACCCGGCGCTTCGGACTGCCGGGCATTTACAGCCTGGGTCTGCTGTACACCAATGCCAAGCAAACCGACCTCTACCTTGGCCAGTCCGGCGGCCCCGGCACCGTTGATCCAGCGGGCTATCGCCAGTACCGCAACACTTGGTTCCTGTATACCGGCTTCAACCAGCAACTGACTCGCCACGCCGATAGCGCCAACCGGGGCTTGAGCCTGGCCTGGAGCCTGGGTTTAGCGGAGCAGCGCAGCAATAAGTCCCGTTATTCCACTGCTCTGGCCCTGCGTTATCGTGGCCCTTTCGACGCTCGGCCAAACGACTGGCTGGCGCTAGGCGTAGCCAAAATGCAAGGCAGCTCCAATTTTCGCCGTAGCCAGAACTTCCTGAACCAGCAAAGCGGAGTCGAAGACTATAGCGATCCGCGTTATGCACCGTTGCCGGAGTCTTCCGTGAATGCCGAGCTGTACTACCGTTTCAAGGTGACCCCATGGCTGGAGTTACAACCCTTGATCCAGTATTGGGGACGCCCTGGCGGCATTGCCCAAACTTCCGACGCCTGGGTAGTGGGCCTAAAAACCGCTATCAACTTCTAATTCAAGTTGGTCAAGCCAAGGGAATACCGCGATGAATACTGCCTTGCCCGCCATGGAGCAATTAAAGCTGTTGAACCAGAAGCTGTTCGACGCCCAGGATCAGACCACATTGCCACACTTGGGCCAGCAATTGGCCCAACAATGCGAAGAGATGGACGCCAGCCTGATGCAAGGCTTGATCGACATCCGCGCAGCCCATATCAGTCTGCAAGCCATCCTGACTCTGCTGCAACGCCGAGACGAACCCTTGCTGTTGAGCAGCGAGGACGCCGCGGCACTGTTGGAGCCGGTGCTGCAACGCCTGTGTCAGGGCTTAAGTTGCATTAACCACTTGGTGTAGGCTGAGGCCCCAAGAAGCGCCCGCGCTCCTTGGGGCGCTGTACGTCAAGAACCGGCGCTGCGCAAACGCGGCCGCCTTAACGACTGCCGGCTTTTTTAAGCCCTTCGGCAATCATTCCCAGTTCATAAATGGACTTCACCGCTTTCATGAAGGGCATGCCCCACACATTGGCATGCGCGGCGCCATTGAATGGCTGCGCAAACACATACTCCTCTTGCATCATCACATTCCACACAATCCCGCCAAACCATGCTCAGTTATGAATCGGCGTATAGACACCATGCTTCAAGAGTTCGATTACGCCGCCCCGGCGCCAGCGGACATCCCTTCAAAACAAAGCTGCAGCATGTGCTTGATGATGTCTTCATCCTGGTATTTCCCGTACACGCGCAGGTACTCCACCGCTGGGTCACAGGTTCGAGAGTAGTAGCTGAAAAGGATGACATCCGTTGGCATCTCCGCCTTCAATTCACCTTGTTTCTTGGCCTGCTCAACGATGCCTTGCAAGGTCTTGTGCAATTTAATGACCCGGCCAACGTAAGTCATGCTGCGCGTCAACATGCTGCGCACTTGCGGGCTGGCTGACGGCAAGAAGGGCAATCCGCCAGCCAGCCGCACCCTTAGCGCCCAGTCCAAGAGGTCTCGCAGGCGGGCCAGTGGGCTCAACCTTGAGTCTTGTCGCGCCAAATAGCGCAGGGCATCGTCCAGCAAACGGATCATCACCTCGGTGGCCAGCTCATCTTTGGATTTGAAATGCTTGTACAGGCTGGGTTTGGAAATACCCGCTTCGTTCGCCACATCGTCCATGGTCATGAGATCGAAGCCCTTGCTCGCCAGCATGCGCGTCGTCGCGTCCAACACCGCCTGTTCACGCAGCTTGAAAGCCTGATCTTTAAAGCTGAGCCTGCCCAAAATACCCATTGGTAACACCTTTTACTGATTGGTAGCATTTTTTCCAAACCGGTTATATCCTGAATATAAAGCACCGCCCAGCGGCTGCCAAGTTATCCCGCTCAACCCATACGCCCACAGGACGCATCGGTGAATACTCAGCAGCGACAACACATCGCCGTCATTGGCGCCGGCATCTCCGGTTTGGCCTGCGCGCACTTTTTGGCCCGCGGTCACAACATTACCCTATTCGAAGACGCCGATTACCTGGGCGGCCACGCCCATACCGTCGACATCACGATTGACGGCGTCCGCTTTGCCGTGGACACGGGCTTTCTGGTGTACAACGATCGCACCTACCCTAACCTGATCGCGCTATTTGCCGAGCTGGGCATCGTCAGCCACCCCAGCGACATGTCATTCAGCGTTTCACTGGACCAGGGCCAGCTGGAATGGGCGGGCAGTAATCTGGACACCGTGTTCGCCCAACGCCGCAATCTGTTGTCGCCCGGATTTTGGGGCATGCTGACCGACATTATCCGTTTCAACCGCGCGGCGCCCCGCAACCTGAAACGGGCCGTCGAATCACCGCTCACGCTGGGCCTGTTGCTTGAAGCGGACCGCTATGGCGCACGCTTCCGCGATCACTATCTGCTGCCGATGGCCGCGGCCATCTGGTCCAGCCCCTGCCGCGATATCCTGTCCTTCCCCGCGGAAACCTTTCTGCGTTTCAGCCTCAACCACGGCCTCTTGCAGTTGAGCAACCGGCCGCAGTGGCGGACGGTGCGGGATGGCGCGCGCCAGTATGTGGAAAAAATAGCGGACGGGCTGGATGATATAAGGCTGTCCACCCCGGTACTGCGCGTCTGTCGTGAGGATGGCCAAGTGCGCGTGCAGACCGCGCATGGCGAGGAATGCTTCGACAGCGTGGTATTCGCCACCCACGCCCCTCAAACGCTGGCGCTGCTGGCCGATGCCGACGAGCGCGAACGGTCGCTGCTATCCGCGGTGCGCTACCAAGCCAATGAGGCCGTGCTGCACTCCGATGTCTCCTTGCTGCCGCGCAGCCCTCGCGCCTGGGCGGCCTGGAACTTCTTGGCCGAAGGAAAAGACGATGGACGCGCCGTGGGCGTGAGCTATCTGTTGAACCGATTACAGCCGCTGCCGGTGGAAACCCCGGTGATGGTCACGCTTAATCCAACACAAGAGCCGGATCCGACCAAAGTGCTGGGCCGCTACCATTACGAACACCCGCTGTTGGACAACGCCGCCATCGCCGCGCAAAAAGCGCTATCCAAAATCCAGGGGCGACGCGGCTGCTGGTTCACCGGCGCCTGGACGGGCTACGGCTTCCATGAGGATGGCCTGAAATCGGCTTTGCGCGTGGCACAGGATTTTGGCCTGGCACCCGCCTGGGCGAGGCTGTAAACATGAGCACAGCCTATCTGTTGACCGGACACGTGATGCACCATCGCCTACGCCCGGCCGCCAATCGCTTCGTCTACCCTGTGTTTTGCTTGCGGCTCAAGCTATCCTCGCTGGAAAACATGCGCGGGCCATGGTTTGGCGTGGACTGCCGCCGGCCGCTGTCGCTGCGCACGCGCGACTACGGCCCGCGCGACGGCTCGCCGCTATTGCCCTGGATACGCGCGCGCCTGGACGAAGCCGGCCTTCCCTGCGACGGCGAGGTCTGGCTGCAAACCTTCCCGCGCGTGTTCGGTTACGTTTTCAATCCGGTTAATTTCTGGCACTGCCACAACGCCTCTGGCCAGTTGATCGCCGTGCTGGCCGAGGTGAACAACACCTTTGGCGAAAGACATAGCTACCTGCTCAGCCAAACCGACGGGGAGCCAATTAGCGCCTCCAGCCAGTTGGTCTGCCGCAAACTGCTGCATGTCTCCCCGTTTTGCCAAGTGGAAGGCCATTATCAATTCCGCTTCGTGGAACAAGCGGGCCGCGCGCTGACACGGATCGATTATCACGATGCCAACGGCGCTCTGCTTCACACCTCGATATCCGGCCGCTTGCGCGCCTTAAGCTCGGCCACAGCGGCGGCCGCCTTGCTGCGCCAGCCTCTGCTCACCCTGGGCGTCATCGCCCGCATTCACTGGCAGGCGCTGAAGCTTTGGCTAAAACGCGTACCCTTTTCCCGCAAACCCCATCCCCCCGCCACCGCCCTCAGCCGTGGCCAGGAGCTGAAACCATGAGCGCGAGCCAACCCCTCTCCTTGTCCCACCCCAAGTTTCCGGCGGCGGGGCGCGCGCTGCTCGCCATACTGGCTCAATTGCGCCACGGCAGCCTTAAAGTGGTCACGCCAGATGGCGAGACCTTATGGTTTGGCGCGGCCCAAACGCACGTCAGCGCGGAGTTGACGCTGCGGGACTGGCGCGCCTGCGCCCGCATCCTGTCCGGCGGCGACATCGGCTTTGCCGAGGCCTACCGCGACGGCTGGTTGGACTGCCCGGACCTGACAGGGCTGCTGCAACTGATGCTGCGCAATGAAGACGCCTTGCAATTGGGGGCGCTGGGCCGTTGGGCCGCGCGTTTGTGGCACCGGCTGCGCCATCTCCTGCGCGTCAACAGCCGCCGCGGCAGCCGCCGCAACATCCATGCCCATTACGATATCGGCAACGATTTTTACAAACTGTGGCTGGACCCCAGCTGGACTTACTCCAGCGCATGGTTCGACGGCGACTACAGCCAGCCCTTGGCCCAAGCGCAGGCGCGCAAGTACCAACGCATCTGCGAGCAGTTGCAGCTACGCCCCGGCATGCGGGTGCTGGAAATCGGCTGCGGCTGGGGAGGGTTCGCCGAACACGCCGCCGGTCTCGGCGTCTCCGTGCACGGCATCACCATTTCGGATGCGCAACTGAGCTTCGCCCGCCGCCGCCTGGCCAAGGAGCCGCTGGTCACACTGGAACACCGCGACTACCGCGACCTGAGCGGCCAATACGACGCCATCGTGTCGATCGAAATGTTCGAGGCGGTGGGCGAGCGCTACTGGCGCGGCTATTTCGACACACTGCGCCGCTGCCTCAAGCCGGGCGGCCAAGCGCTAGCGCAAAGCATCACCATTGATGAATCCCGTTTCGAGGCCTACCGCGCCAGCACCGATTTCATCCAGGCCTTTATCTTCCCCGGCGGCATGCTTCCCAGCCGCGAGCGTTTTGAACGCGCGGCGCATCAAAGCGGGCTGACCTGCCGCAAGCGCCTGGATTTCGGCGCGGACTACGCGGAAACGCTGCGCCGCTGGCGCGAGGCTTTCGAGACCCAACTGGACGCCGTTCGCGGCCAAGGTTTCGACGAGGCCTTCATTCGGCTGTGGCGGCTTTACCTGTGCTACTGCGAATCGGGTTTCGATGCGGGACGCATCGGCGTGTCGCAGTTTCTGCTGCAAAGGGCGTAACCATGCGCGCCCCCCTCTGGCTCGCCGCCATGCTCCTGCTGGCTGGCTGCGCCGCTCCAACGGTTGGAGATTACGCCGCCAACCGCCCGCCGCTGGACCCCGGCCGGTTTTTCCTTGGCCAAACCAAGGCCTGGGGCATATACCAGGACCGGCAAGGCCGCCTGCTCAAGCGCTTCACCGTCGACATGGACGGCGAACGCCACGGCGACGAGTTGGTGTTGACCGAGCGCTTTCTTTACAGCGACGGCAGCCGACAACAACGCGTCTGGCTGCTCAAGCCCCTCGGCCAGGGCCGCTGGCGCGGCCTGGCCGACGACGTGGAGGGAGAAGCCATTGGCGAGACGGCCGGCAACGCGCTGCGCTGGCGCTACACGCTGAAGTTGCCGGTGGAGGGCGAGGAATACCTGGTCCAGTTCGATGACTGGATGTTCCTGCAAGACGAGCGCAGCCTGCTCAACCGCGCGGTCATGAGCAAGTTTGGCTTCCGCTTGGGCGAGGTCACGCTGTTTTTCCACAAACCGGAGTCAGGATCATGACACTCCGCCTTAACCCTCGCATCGCCGATTGGCGCGCGCGCCGGGTATGGGTGATAGGCGCGTCCAGCGGCATCGGCGCGGCATTGGCCGACGAGCTGCTATCGGCCGGCGCCCAAGTCATCCTCTCCGCCCGACGCGCCGAGCCGATGCGCATGCTGGCGGCAGAGCGCCCGGGCGCGCAAGTGGAAACGCTGGACGTGACCGATCCGGCCGCCTGGCGGGCCGCTTGGTCGCGCCTGGAAGCCGCCGGCGCGCTGCCCGACCTCGTGGTGTTCTGCGCGGCGGACTACCGTCCGCAAACCTGCCTGGATCTGCACGCCGATGAAACCCGCGGCCTGCTCGACACCAACCTGCTGGGCGTCTACCACGGCCTGGAAGTGGTGTTGCCGGCGCTGGCGGAGCAAGGCCGCGGCGGCGTGGCGCTGATCGCCAGTGTGGCGGGTTATGTCGGCCTGCCGGGCGCCGCGGTGTACGGCCCCGGCAAGGCGGCGCTGATCAATCTGGCGGAAATCCTCTACGCGGAACTCAAGCCGCATGGCGTGGCGGTTTATCTGATCAATCCCGGCTTCGTGGCCACACCGCTCACCGCCAAAAACGATTTTTCCATGCCGGCCCTGCTCACGCCGCGTCAGGCGGCTCGCGACATCATGCGCGGGCTGGCCCGCGGCGCGTTTGAAATTCACTTTCCGTGGCGCTTCACCTTATGGCTCAAACTACTGCGGCTGCTGCCTTACCGGCTGCGGCTGCCTTTGCTCGCGAGGTTGGCTCGACCATGAAACGCATCCCCACTCAAGCCGATTGGCAAGCTTTGCTCGACTGGTATCAAACGCTGACACCGCAAACCTTGCCGGACATCGCTCGCTTTTACACTGAAAACGCGCGCTTCAAGGACCCCTTCAACGACGTGCGCGGCGTGGCCAAAATCCAGGCGGTGTTTCACCACATGTTCAAGACGCTGGAACAACCCCGCTTCACTGTCATCCACGCGCTACGGGATGGCGACCAGGCATTCATCACCTGGGATTTCGATTTTGCCTATGCCGGACGCAAGGTCAACATTCACGGCGGCAGCCATTTCCAGTTCGATGCCGACGGCAAAATCACGCTGCACCGCGATTACTGGGACGCCGCCGAAGAATTGTTCGAGAAAATCCCCCTGCTTGGACTGCCGGTGGCCTGGCTGCGCAAAAAACTGAAGGTAGCGTGATGGCGCGGATATTCAAGGGCAATAAGGCGGCACTACCATCCAAGCGCTGCGCCGCCTGCGGCCACCCCATGAGCTGGCGCAAAAAATGGCGCAATAATTGGGATGCCGTCCAATACTGCTCAGAACGCTGCCGCCGTCAGAAGGACATGGCCCAATGACCCTCTTGCGGCTGATTCTGGGCGACCAGCTCAACCCCAACCATAGTTGGTTCACCGCCCCCGACCCCGAGGTGGTGCATGTGATGATGGAAATCCGCCAGGAGACGGATTACGTACGCCACCACGCGCAGAAAATCCTGGCCATCTTCGCCGCGATGCGTGATTTTGCAAGCCAACTGAAGGCCTTGGGGCATCGAGTGCGCTACATCGCCATCGACGACGGAAGCAATCGCCAATCGTTAATCGGCAATTTGGATGCGCTGATCCGCCACTACGGCGCGACGAGGGTGGAATACCAGGCTCCGGACGAATGGCGGCTGGACCATCAACTCGCCCGCTGGGGCGCGGATTTATCCATTCCATGCCACATGGCGGACAGCGAGCACTTCTACACCGCTCGCGGCGATGCCGCCGCGTTCTTCGGAGCGCGGCGGCAATGGAGGCAGGAGACCCTATATCGTCACCTGCGGCGCAAGCACGGCATTTTGGTGGACGAGAACGGCGAACCCGCCGACGGGCGCTGGAATTTCGATGCCGAGAACCGTCAGCGCTGGTCCGGCAGCCCGCCGGAACCCAATGACCCTCGCCCTGAGCATGACCACCGCGGGCTGTGGCAAACCATAAACGACGCCGGCGTGAACAGTTTCGGTCAGCCTCAGGCCGAAGCGCTGCGCTGGCCGCTCAAACGCGCCGAGGCGCAGGCCCTGCTGTGCGACTTCATCGAGCGGACGCTGCCGCACTTTGGCGCTTATCAGGACGCAATGAGCCGGCATGCGCGGCGCTTGTTTCACTCCCAGCTTTCCTTCGCCCTCAATGTAAAAATGCTCAATCCGCGCGAGGTGGTGGACGCCGCCATCGCCGCCTGGCGCGCAGGCCGCGCGCCACTGGCCGCGGTAGAGGGCTTTGTGCGGCAGATACTGGGCTGGCGCGAATACGTGCGAGGCGTCTATTGGGCCAAGATGCCCGGCTACCGCGACAATAACGCTCTGTCGCACAATCTGCCGCTGCCGCGCTGGTTTTGGGACGGCGAAACGGGCATGCGGTGTCTTGCTCACGCCATCGGCCAATCGCTGGAAGACGCCTACGCCCACCACATCCAGCGGCTGATGGTGATCGGTAATTTCGGACTGATAGCCGGACTGTCGCCGCAGGCGCTGCATGAATGGTATTTGGGCGTCTACATCGACGCCTTCGAATGGGTGGAGTTGCCCAACACTCTGGGCATGAGCCAGTTCGCCGACGGCGGGCTGCTCGGCAGCAAGCCCTACGCCGGCAGCGCCGCTTATATAGGCCGCATGAGCGATTACTGCGCCGGCTGCCGCTACCAGCCCAAACTGCGCATTGGCCGGGACGCCTGTCCCTTCAATGCCCTGTACTGGAATTTTTTCCAGCGCCACCGCGCGCGGCTGGCGGCCAATCGGCGACTCAGCCTGGTCTATCGCCAGCTGGACAAGCTGCCGGATGCCGAACAAGCCGCTATCGCCGCTCACGCGGCGACGCTGCAAACCAATCTCGACACACTGTGAGCCTGATATGTTGAAAAAACCTTTGGTCCTGTTGGCTATTACCCTATTGCCGCTCACCGGCTGCAACACTCTGCCGCCGCCGGACGTCACCCCAGTGCAAGGCTTCCAACTGGAACGCTATCAGGGGCGATGGTATGAAATCGCCCGCCTGGACCACCGTTTCGAACGGGGCCTGCAAGCGGTGAGCGCCGACTATAGCCGCAATACCGACGGCAGCATCCGCGTGGTCAACCGCGGCTTTGACACCGCCGCCGCCAGCTGGCGCGAAGCCGTGGGCAAGGCCTGGTTCAACGGCCCCGCCGACGTCGCCTCGCTGAAAGTGTCCTTCTTTGGCCCGTTCTACGGCGGCTACCACGTGGCGGAGCTGGACCCCGACTATCGCTGGGCGGTGGTGGTGGGACCCGACAAGAACTACTTGTGGCTGCTGTCGCGCGACAAGCAGCCCGCCCCCGAGGCCAAGACCGCTCTGCTGGCGGTGGCGGCCAAGTTGGGCATACCCGCGGAGAAGTTGATTTGGGTGAGTCAGAATCGTGGCGACAACTAGGCGGCTCAACCCGGAAAAATTGCTGCTGAGCAAGTGGACCGCCGCCGTGCCGCGCGACAAGGAAAAACACTTCCTGGTGGTGGCGCTGGGACGGCCCGCGCCCGACAGCCCGGTAGACACGGTGACGCTGGAGGCGGTGTACACCCGCCGCCAGCAAACCGTGCCGTGGCAGGTTCTGCGCGACGACAAGCAATGGCGGCAAGGATGGAAATAAACGCCTAGCCGTAATCACCAGGTTGACGCTTGCCTCATGCCGGCAATCTTTTTATCTTTAGAGTGGCTAACAAAACGCAGTTTCACGCGTGAGCACCTGTTTACGATCTCGCGAGGCAAGGCGAAAACCGCTGCGAGCTTGTTCAAGGTCTGCTACGCTTTGGCGATACGGCGTTGAAAACGAGCTCAAAATGCTCATGCACCGTGTCACGTCTCACAACGCCCAGCAGATCGTAAACAGGTCCTCCGCCGCTCTTGATGTCTATCTTCGCGTCCATTGTCATGGAGTGTTGCCGTGGAGTTATTCGATACCTTGTCCGCTCAAATCCGCCATATGCGCCTGCCGCTATTCGCGGTCAGTCTCAGCGCGGTGCCCTTTCCCGATACCCCCTTGCTGTTGATGCTGCACTGGCATGGTTTCCGCCGCCCTGAGCCCGACCGCGGCCAAAATGGCGAGCCCTTGCTTCGGCAAGTGCCGGCATCGGCCTTGCAACTGACGCGCAGATGGGACGCCCTCTCCCTGATAGAAGAAGACATTCTGGACGCGGCCTGGCAGCTGGGCGCCTGGAACCTGCTGCGCGACGAGCGGCGCGGCTGCAACACCATAGGCGCGGCCGCGGGGGAAGAGCTGGCCTGCCGCCAGGCTTTCGGCGATCTGCCACCTATCGCTGGAGAGGAAAGTGTCTTGATGGAAGCGCCCGACGGCCCGGACCTGATGCGGTTGGCCTCCCGCCGAGGCTATGTTTCCTGGCAGTTCCGCCCTGTACACGGCGGGCTATGGCGCGACCTGGCCGAAGACGACACCCTGGGCGAGGAAGGCCTGCGCAAACCACCCTGCCCCCTAAGGCCGCGCGTCTGCCATGGAGGCAAGGCAAGCAGAACGGAGTACCGTTTTGGCCGTGTCGAGCGCATCATTTTGTAGTCTCGTTTTTTCTGCAAAAAACCTCTTGAAAAGTTTTTGGCCCGCCCTTACTTCGTCTTTGGTCAGCCGTACCGGCTGACTTTGACCGGTAAGCGTGGGCCATTTCGCGCCTGCCGCTCGGTCTTACCAACCGTTTCCAATGATCTGAATCGCACAGGAGATTGATATGCAAATCCGTCCTCTGCACGACCGGATTATCGTCAAGCGGATCGAGAAAGTCCGCCAGACTGCTTCCGGCATCGTCATTCCCGATAGCGCCGCTGAAAAACCGGAACAAGGCGAAGTTCTCGCCGTGGGCCCTGGCAAGCGTCTGCAAGACGGCACATTGTTGCCGATGCAGGTGCAAGTGGGCGACCTGGTTCTGTTCGGCAAGTACGGCGGCCAGACCGTCAAGCTAAACGACCAGGAATACTTGGTGCTTCGCGAAGAAGATGTCTTCGGGGTCGTTGAAGACGCCCCTCAATCCGGCCGCAAGGCTGCCTGATTTCCTACAATCATCACAGGAGTTAAACCATGGCTGCGAAAGAAGTCCGCTTCCACGACAACGCCCGTGAGCGCATCGTCAACGGCGTCAATGTGCTGGCTAATGCCGTCAAAGTCACCCTGGGCCCGAAAGGCCGCAACGTACTGTTGGCGCGCAGTTTCGGCGCGCCGCACATCACCAAGGATGGCGTGTCGGTTGCCAAGGAAATCGAACTGAAGGACCCATTCGAGAACATGGGCGCCCAGATGGTAAAAGAAGTGGCGTCCAAGACCGCCGACGTGGCGGGCGACGGCACCACCACCGCCACTGTGCTGGCCCAAGCCATCGTGCAGGAAGGCATGAAGTATGTCGCTTCCGGCATGAATCCGATGGACCTGAAGCGCGGCATTGATAAAGCCGTCCAGGCCGTAGTGAAAGAGCTGCAAACCCTGTCCAAGCCGGTGACCAACAGCAAGGAAACCGCCCAAGTCGCCGCGCTGTCCGCCAACTCCGACGAGTCCATCGGCAAGATCATCGCGGATGCCATGGAGAAAGTGGGCAAGGAGGGCGTGATCACTGTGGAGGACGGCAAATCCTTGGACAACGAGTTGGCCGTCGTCGAGGGCATGCAGTTCGACCGCGGCTATCTGTCGCCCTACTTCATCACCAACCCGGAAAAACAGACCGCCGTTCTGGAAGACCCGCTGGTGCTGCTCTACGACAAGAAGATCAGCAATATCCGCGATTTGCTGCCGGTGCTGGAGCAAGTGGCCAAGGCCGGCAAGCCGCTGCTGATTGTGGCCGAAGACGTGGAAGGCGAAGCGCTGGCCACCCTGGTGGTGAACAGCATGCGCGGCATCCTGAAGGTGGCCGCCGTGAAGGCGCCTGGCTTTGGCGATCGCCGCAAGGCCATGCTGGAAGACATCGCCATCCTCACCGGCGGCACTGTCATTTCCGAGGAAACCGGGCTCACGCTGGAAAAAGCCGGCCTGCCGGAGTTGGGCAGCGCCAAACGCGTGGAAATCGGCAAGGAGAACACCACCATCATCGACGGCGCGGGAGACAAGGCCAAGATCGATGCTCGTATTCAGACCATACGCACCCAGATCGATGCGGCCACTAGCGACTATGACCGCGAGAAACTGCAGGAGCGCGTGGCCAAGCTATCTGGCGGCGTGGCGGTCATCCGCATTGGCGCGGCCACCGAAGTGGAAATGAAAGAGAAGAAAGACCGCGTGGACGACGCACTGCACGCCACCCGCGCCGCAGTGGAAGAAGGCATCGTTGCCGGCGGCGGCGTCTCCCTGCTGCGCGCTCGAGCCCACATCAGCGGCCTGAAGGGCGACAACGCCGACCAGGATGCAGGCATCCAGATCGTGCTGCGCGCGCTGGAAGCGCCTCTGCGCGCTATCGCCGCCAATGCCGGCGACGAGCCCTCGGTGATCGTCAACAAAGTTCTGGAGGGCAAGGGCAGCCATGGCTACAACGCTGCCAGCGGCCAGTTTGGCGACTTGGTGGAAATGGGCGTGATCGACCCCACCAAGGTGACTCGCACCGCGTTACAAAACGCCGCTTCCATCGCCAGCCTGATCCTGACCACTGACGCCACCGTGGCCGAAGCGCCGAAGGACAGCAAGGAGAAAGTGCCGACCGAGTTGGATTATTGATCCGCTGACCTGGTCCTCTTCCATCATTTGCCCGCGCTCACGCGCGGGCTTTTTTATGCCCAAAATCTCAGTGCTATCGTGGGGTCTGATCGATATCTGCGCAGCTCGTATCGGCCAGCATGCCATCCCGCCCCTGCTGCCGCGCCTGTGTCAGGACTTAAGCCACATCAACAGTCTGCTTTAGAGCTGTATAACCATGCAGGGCATTGGTGCTATGTTGCCGCATGATCCTGGCCGCGCGGTATTTACCCCACTTCTCACCACTCCCACGCAAACCACCCAACTCCCGGCAAAAGCCAGACACCTCGCCACTGGCCCGCCATGAGTCGCGAATGAATACCAACAACCCGACATCATCTGCAGTGCTTCACTCGGCCCCCTGGCAAAGTCGCGTCCGAGTTAAGCCAAACCCTGCCCCACTGGTACGGCTGTAGCCGCCCCCCTCATCGCGCGGAAACCTCCGCTACAGAGTCCGGGCTCTCGATGATCTGTTTGACGGCTGCTTCTTTGAATTCAGAGAGGAACGCCGTGTGCTCCTGAACCTCCACTCATGCCCATAGAGCAGGAATGCCTACGGAATCGGAAGAATCCACCTATGTTCACAAGCAGCGCAGAACACGGCGAGGCGCATCTTTTTAGGATAATTCCTATGTAGAAGCAAACAGCCCATTTCTACCATAGGGACTTTTATCGACGAGTCCCCCAATGAAAATTCCTTCATCATTTATGGGCATATTTGCTGTAGACAAATCAATACAGGATCGGCCCAGCCACGCAGTCTCATTCATCAGTGGACATTCTGTAGTCAACGATATCATGCCCCCCGAGAAACTTATCGCTCCCTCTGTTCTTCATCCTGTATTTCACGATGAATGCCATATGAGATTTTGGATAAACACACCAGGCATACCTGCCGCATCACAATAATCGCCCACCTCAAAAATGACAATGCAGTGCCAAATAATGGCATGAAAAACCATAGTCATTATCATTCACCGTTCGCAAACAAGGATTGGCAGATTGTGAGATGGGGTGACTTTTTTACATTACGGTCTACCCACGCCACAAACCCAATAAAAACGTGCGAAAACCACCAACCCAATAACTCCAGCAACCAAAAAGAAAACGATATGAATAATATAAATGTAATGATAGTAGATGATCACCCATTGGAAAGCGCGCATGTTTGCCGCATTTTTCAGGACTGCGGCATTAACCAGACATTCAACGTCAACCACATATCAGATGCAATTAATATTATTAAGCGAGAGAATGTAGATTTATTGATATGCGATATTCTGATGCCCAATGGCGGCGGCGCAAAATTAATCTCACAGCTGCACAACCTATTGAAGCAACAAACAATATCTTCATTACCCATTCTTGTTTGGCTGAGTTCAATGAATAAAGTGCTACTGCACTCGCACACCCAATTGGCGTATGAGGCCAATTTTCGACACGTCAATTCAATAAGCAAGCCATTCAATAAGCAAAATTGCATGCACATTCTCTCGCATGTCAAAAATGTATTCAGCCTATCGTCCCGCTCTCCATCTGCACCAACAGCCTATGGCTTTAAGGAGCAGGAAATCATAGAGGCCCTATTTTCTAAAAACAGCATTTCAATTGCCCTACAGCCTCAGGTTCGCCTCGCCGATCGAAAGATCGTTGGAGCGGAAGCTTTAGCACGCTGCCGGCATCCTATACTGGGCAATATCGCACCGGATGTATTTTTGCCCATCATTAACAAACTGGGGCTAGATCTACTTCTATTTTTCCACGTACTTAGTCGCATCATCGCCACTCAACAGGTGCTGGCGCGAAACGGAGTTTTTCTACCTATCGCAATCAACGCCTCCGCCAGCACCCTAATTTCTCCCAGCTTGACGGAAGAAATCATTAAACGCTGGGATCTGACAAGACTACCCAGATCACTGCTGGTAATTGAGTTGACCGAGAATGTTGAACTTGAACACGGTTTGGACCTGATGGTGGCTCTTAATCAGCTGCGCGCCAATGGCTTCGCCATTGCCTGTGATGACTACGGAATTGGCATATCAACCCTAAAGATTGTTTCCCGTATGCCATTCACCGAATTGAAACTTGACCGGGAACTTGTCGCAGCCATGCCACGCAGTGCCAAACACCGGGAAATAGTGCGCTCATCGATTTTATTGGGAAAAAAATTAAAACTAAAAATCATCGCGGAAGGCATTGAAGACGAGGCCTGCGCCGACTCTCTACTGAAAATGGGCTGTGAAATCGGCCAGGGCTTTGGCTTGCACTTTCCAATGCCACCAGAGAAATATTTAGAACACATCCTACATCAGCACGAGAAGCTAGAGGAAGTGGCAGAAGAATGTACAGAACTGGTGCATATCATGCACAGAATCGAATTTAAGAGCACCTGATTCAGATTTGTACCATATTGAAAGCACGAGGCGCAGCGAAACGCTTCTCGAGTCAGTCACTTTATGGCAATGTAATTTAAATTGACAAAAGCATGCGGAAAAAAATAAGTATAATCATACTAGATGATCATGATTTGATCCGGATTGGGTTAGAAGTAAAGTTAATGGCATACCCAGATCTGAAAATTACGGGAAGCTATGCGAGCAGCCAACAGCTACTGGCCGCATTGCGGGAATCTATACCAGATGTATTGTTGATGGATTTTACGCTGAGCGACAACGAGATAGATGGCTTGAATCTAATTCAATCCATCAGAGTGCGCTATCCCAGTTGCAAAATCCTCGTCCTCTCCGCCAGTGATCTACCCGGCACCATCAACATTATGCTAAAGGCTGGCGCACGAGGTTTTTTCAGCAAATCCCAACCCGTGGAAGCTTTGGCTGCCGCCATTCGCACCGTCAATGCCGGTCGCATCTATCTAACTCCACAGGTCATGAGCGAACTCAACATTCTGCTCTCCGACACCATCTTTAAAAAAGATGTTTCCACGCTAGTTAAAAAAGATGTTTCCGCTCTAGACCCTTTTGCCAAACTATCACCTCGCGAACGTGAGGTAGTAAGGTGCTGTCTGGACGGAATGGGCACTAAACAGATTGCGGAGAAGTTTTCACGCAGCATTAAAACCATCAGCACGCAAAAGCATGCTGCATTTCAAAAGCTGGGAATCCAAACTGATCAGGAGTTGTTTGTCCTGAATGCGAAGCTGAGGTGATGGTGCAAAAATACTACCGGGGTCTGTGCTTTATTCTACTGACTCAATTACAAGCCTGCGGAATAGATGGACTGCATACCAACCTCAATCAAGAAGAAAAAGACTGGATAGCCCAGCACAGGGAGGTCGAGGTTTACCTGCTCCGCACCACTCCGGTTCTCCGCAACAAAAGCGGAGAAGTACGTTTCCGCGGCATTGAATACTATTACCTGAAACACATCGAGCGTCAAACTGGGCTACGTTTCAAATTCACCCTCCAACCTTCAGCCAAGGAGTGGGTAACGACGCTTGCCAGCAGCAAGCCCCCCATGCTTGCCAGTGTCAATCAAGACACAATAAGCCAGCTTAGCCTGAATAAGAACTACTATTTCACTCAACCCTACTCCACGCAGTCATTGATGGTGATAAGCCGACGCAATCAAAAGCCCATCTATAATGCCAACGATCTACAAGGTCTGACTCTGGCTTTTATCTTCAACGACAACTCGCGCTCATGGATGGCTCGCGATGGCCTAAATGTGAGTTTCTATCCCGTTGATACTTCGACCATGGCTCTTCGCTCATTGGTTGACATGAAAGCAGATATTGCCCTAGTTCCAGAAACCTATGCACGCTTCATGCTCAATCACCGTTTCCCCGAACTCAAAAGCTCGGGGTCAATGCCTGGCTATTATGCAATCTATAGCTTTGGCATCAGTAAAAGTCAGCCGCTGCTGTACCGTATCATCCAGAAAACCATGGATAACATGACCGCGGATGACGTGGATGATGTTCGCACCGACTGGGAAAACGAAATTGCGACAAGACCTACCGCTTACACAGTGATGCGTACTTACGCTGGAGAGGGCGCCATACTATTACTCGCCTTTTTCTTGCTATTGTGGACCGTGCGTCGCGCCAATATTTTGATGCGCAAAGCACAAATGGGCGAGGAGGCAAAAAGCGAATTTCTTGCCGTGATTAGCCACGAAATCCGCACGCCAATGAATGCCATCATCGCTGCGGGTGAATTGCTGCATGCCATGCCAATGAGCGAGAAACAGCACCAGCTGGTTGTACAATCCAACTTGGCCGCAAATAGTCTACTGCAACTATTGAATAATATTTTGAGCACCTCACGGCTAGACGCCGGACAGGAAACGCTGGAACTGTCCTTTGTGGATGCTGGCAATATCCTAAATGGTCTCTCAACCTTGTATCGTCTGGCAGCCGAGACCAAGGGGCTGCAGATGCACTACGCAACCGAGCTACCCTCCTGTACGCTGCTACTGGATCCTTCTCATCTTCAGCGTGTGCTGCACAACCTTCTGTCCAACGCGATCAAATTCACAAAGCAAGGCAGCATTACTTTGCAAGCGTGTTTCCGCATGGATAGCGCGAAGCCAACGCACGGAATGCTCATCTGCCGGGTTAGCGACACCGGTATTGGCATTAAGGAGGAGGCTCAAAAAGCGGTATTTTCCCCATTTGTACAGGCGGACCCCAGCATCAATCGCCAGTTTGGCGGAAGCGGTTTGGGGCTGGCCATCAGCAAGCGCCTAGTCGAACTGATGAAGGGGCGGATTAGTCTATACAGCGACGGGCACTCCCGCACGACGTTCACCATTGAAATTCCAACGGAAATCGGTGGGCCTTTGAACAAGGAGCCTATCGTTCCCCTTGGTGAATTAAGTGGATCAGAGATCGGCTACAACCAACGAGTGTTGGTAATAGAGGACCATCCCGCCAATCAGCAGCTGATACGTGATCAACTGTTAGAGCTAGGCTGCGAGGTCTCCATTGCCAGCAACGGCATGAGCGGATTGTCAATCCTGCGTGAGCTATCGGACGTCAAGCTGATCCTGCTGGACTGCCACCTACCTGATGTGAATGGTTACGAGGTAGCGCAACGGATTCGAGCAGAAGAAAAAGCGGAGAACTTACCGTTGACTCCCATCATTGCCATTTCCGCCACCAATGATTATCAGCATCAGGAAAAATGCATGTCCAGCGGTATGAATGGCCTGCTGGTGAAACCGCTAAGGCTGGCTGATCTGCAAAAAATTCTTTCCATGTGGTTAACGGATGTTTCGGTAGAAAAAATAGCCAAACCGCCCTCCTCTTATGATGCCAACCTGTGGGATCTGTTCATCGAGTACAACGAGGCAGACTTTGCAGGTGTGGACTCCGCCATCAAACAACAGCAATGGGACGTTGCCCGCCAACACGCTCATCGAATTTACGGCTTGGCACTCAGCATGGACGTTCCTGAATTAGTCACTGTCGCCGGCAAGCTGGAACAGCTCCTAGTGGAACACCAAGTGGATGCCTTGGCTCCCGCCTTAGCTCAACTACGCGCCGCACTGGATGCCACTGCCAAGAACATCTCGGAGGGTGAAAGCTAGCCTTTCATTTCCTTGCCGGTGAAAGGCCTGCCAAATCATCGCTCACGCCTACCGATAGTTAATCAGAAAAGTTGCCGTAGCATTGATCTGCCCCGGCGTCACCACCGGTTTGGTCTGACGCATGCGCGCATGAAAAGACAGCACGGTCTGCTTGGCATTCGACCTGATACCGGTATCCAGCCAGTTCGTGGTCAAATCATTAGCACGCAACAGCGTCTGTCTAGTATTGGCATTACTTTGCAACAGCTCCACAGCCACGCCGCTGGCGTTCCCTGCACCCGCTAAATTACCGATCAGATCTAGACTGGAGGAGTCGGCATAGTCGGTTGAGAAACCATAGTACACCCGGCCCGTGGTTGGCATTGACGGGCAATTGATGCTCACCGTAAACGGCACGCTGGGCATGACCGTATTCACCCCAGTGAAACGCTTCAGCGGGTATGACCCCAGATCCAGAACAGGTCGAGAAATGGAGACAGGATCGCATGGCGCGATCACTGAGCGTGTCGCGGACAAACGAAACAGCCCCAACAGCTGGCTGCCAGTAGAAGTGGCCCCCCAATTGGTATGCTGCATTCGCATGCTGACTCGATCGTAACCACCAAAATTGGCGGCGCTACCTGTATTCGCGTTCTTTTCCAGTTCCACCGTCACCACCATCGGCGTCAACGCTTTCAGCTTGTTGATGGTGACACTGTAAGTTCCTGGCGCCCCCACCGTGTTAGGGGCGCTGGGATTCAACGCCTCTCCCTGATCCCCCACAGTCACCGCATTGGGAATCAGGATCGTATTGCCGGGACTTTTCACCGACATCCACATTGAGCTATTACTGGTGTCATACCCGTAAACAAAGCGGACATTAACCGCATTGGATAGCGTTTCTATGAATCCCGACGAACCGCGTGGGTTCGGAGCTGTCCGATCCGCCATTACCAGCAACTGCAGGTCCCCCGGTTTTCGGCATAGCAAGATCACTTTGTCGCCATCAGTCATGCCGGTGGGAGCGGGCGCCGACCACTGCGCGGTTTGGAAGATACTGAGCAGCGGCAAGCTATAAGGGATAGACACCGTGGATGGCATCTGCACCACATTGGTGGTATTGGAACCCTTCCAGGAACACTCCGCTAGGGCCGCGTGACAGCTACTTGAAACCAGCAGCAATAGTGCGCCGGCAAGTTGATATCGGCCTATGCCTTTGTTTTGCGAACTATTCATCAATTCACCTTCTCTGGGGCGCAAATCGCTGAGGCAAGTGCTAATGCCCCACGGTTTTCGGCATGCGCCAAGTCATAATCAAGTACACAGCGCTGAGCGAGTTGCTCACCCCATTTGATCGTCAGCCGGCCATGGTCTGCGCTCGCCCGGAAATACGCGCGACTACCCTGCCCCACCACACCGATAATCGCACCACCCTCATCTAAAACATCTGAGCCGATGGGCAGCGGGTTGCCCGAGGCCTGTTGAAGTTCCAGCAATACACTGCGACCACTCTGGGTTTCAAACTTAACGTGGACCACCGCGCCTCCCAAGGGGACCGCCATTTTGCTGGTCTGTTTCAGTTCAATCTCACTGCCCATGCCTTCCGGCGACAAGGCAACCTCATTCATCCGAAATGGAGTCAAGTACGGCACGATAGCGAATCCCCTGCTATCCACCTGCACATTGCGCGTATTCAGCACGCCGGCACCCGCGGCACCCGGCGCCTCGACAATGGCGAATGATTCACCCAGTGATTGCCCGAAAGAGAGCCCGCCGCGATGCGCCACCACGCTGCCAGCCGCACCTGCCGAGTACTGCTTATAGCTACCGGACTGAGAGAGTGAGCCCTGTAAATTGACGCTACTGAACTGCTTCTGCGCATTCGCTCCCCAGTTGGACTGTCGACCTTGGCTGTCGTAGCCGGCGTAAGCCCCGAGCGTCACGCTATCGTCTTGCGGCAGGCTGCCATTCAAAGCGGTCTGTAGCGTAAAGTCCCCCCCATTGCTGCTTACGCTGCTGACACTGTTCAGCTTGGAGCCGGACGAATGGTCGAATGGAATCGTCACCCCAACGAATAATTGATTAGCCGCTTGATTGGCATCATTTAATGTTCGCCCAATACTGGCTGTAAAATTGTAGTGTTTATACGAACCCGAGTAGCCAAGCTGGTACTGTGTGCTCCTTCCAGAACCCGCCCACTGGGTTTGCGTGCTGCCTGAAAGGTAAAGCTGTCCGTTGCTACCCAAGGCCTGACTCATAGTGATATCAAAACGATTTTTCTGGCGGGGAAATTGCAAAGCCATATCTCTATTGGCGATAGAATCGTTGGCGTAAGCGAAGTCGCGCAAGGACAAATACCGTTCAGTGGAGTAACGGTATGCCGCCAGGGAAAAACTGGTGTCCGTCGCCGTGAGACGATAGCTGTGACTCAATTTAAAACTCATGCCACTGTAGGCTTCGCCATTCCATAACCGCGCTTGTGAACTAGTCACATCAGCCGAAATCGCCCCCAGAAAGGTATTCCAGCCCACCCCAAGCAAACCGGAGGCATAATTTTGGGCTAGTTGACCTGCCCCATAAGCGGTGACAAAGCTGTTCACTCCAACGCTATATGACAACTGAGCGAAATAGGGTTGGCTCCGTATGGAAGGGTCGCGCAACTGGCCTGCTGTCAGGCTGTAGCGATTCACCCCCTCACGCAACATATCTGGAACCGCTGAATATGGAATGGAGTAGACGCGCATCTTGCCGTCCGCCTCAGTAATTTCCACTTGCAAATCCCCGCCGTAACCAGTCGGGTACAAATCGTCAAACTCAAACGGCCCAGGCGGCACCGAGGTCTCGAAGAGAAGGTAACTGCCCTGGCGAACAGCCACTTTCGCCTGGGTCATCGCAACTCCTCTCACCACCGGCGCGTAGCCCCGCTCCGAATCCGGCACCATGCGCTCGTCTCGGCTCAATTCCACGCCAGTGAACCCCACAGCATCAAAATATCGGCCGCTGGTGAAGGCTTGTCCAACAACATAGCGGCTCTGCCAATTTGGCAAACTACCTTGCAGATACGAGCGCACACTCTGCCAACGATGATCGCCGTTCGAACGTCCCGTATAGCTCGCCTCAGAACGAAACTGCACTCCCGCCAGATTGATGCCACCGGTCAGATTAAGATAATCACTGCGTGAGCTGCCGCCACCTTGCAGTTCGGAATAGTAGGTATTCGCGCGGTAGTTGGCGAAGGCGACATTCAGACCAGTATCCCATTGCGACGGGTCCACATAGCCACGGCTCCGCCTGGACAGCGCCATCTGTGGCAAGCTAAGGTTAAGCCTTTGCTGCGCGCTGTCATATTCGCTGCTAGCGTCAGGCCACAGCGAATTAATGGCTACACAGTCATCGGCTTTGCTGAACAGAGCTTTTTGATCCGCGTTGAATTTTTCTACCGCCACACCCAATGCCTGCAAAGTGCTTTGCGAAAAACAGGGATAGGCATTGCTCTGTCCGGGCTGCTTGACGAAAAGAATATCTCGAGTCTGCATGCCGACGTTGTTTACATAGAGTTCAACACGATGCAGGCCCGGTTCAATCGGGGTTTCCGTAGCGAACCGGCTGACGTCCACTTTATCGCTGCCAAACAGGAAAACATCATTAAATATGACGGCCTCTTGTTTATTTTCAGCCTGAGGCGGGGAATTCCGCGCGGAGGCATCACCACAAGCGAACACAATAAGACAGGCGGATATTTTACGGTGAGCAGGCTTCATCTTCCGGTCTTTCAATTCTTATTTTTATCCTGCAGCGTAAATATACTGAAAGCGTTCGCCCCAATATCGTTTATCAGGTTAAATTCCACTTTCTCCATATCCACGTTTCCAGGCACCTGCGAGGTGAAACGAAAGATACGCGTTTCTCCTGGACCCAACATATTGGTTTCCAAGCTGTGCCGCTTGCCCTTTGCCTGAACACTCGCATTCGCAAAAGACGCATAAAAGCCAGTAGGGTTAAGCACCTCCAAGGCGGTAGCCCCATTTTCTTTGACCAGCCGCCACTTTAGCTTGCCGCCCAAATCTTTAGGCCCTTCGGCCAAGGCTATTGGACGAAAGAATACTTTCACGCGACTGCGCAATGCCAGTTGCAAGGTATTCTGTCCATTATCAATTTTTGGCTTGGGAGGTATTTCCAAAACATTCAAATAGAAAACCGATTCACGATCTTCCGGCAAGGCCTCTCCCGTATATTGCATACGTAAAACTTGCCCCTGCCGTGCAGACATGCGAAATACCGGCGGCGTAAGAATGAATGGCACCTTCTGCTCCGCAACTGCCTTTTCCACCCCATCATCCAGCCAAGCCTGAATCAATAAAGGGCTGTCGCTTTCATTGCTCAAGCGGACTAGTTGCTCCCGCTTTCCCGCATCATAAATGACACGGGTGCCATACAGCATGACGGCTGCCGTGACAGTATTTGCGTGCAGAAAAAACAGAATCAACCAGACGGCACCACTAAGAACTTTCATTTTCAAACCTCTCCGGACCTCACAAGCGCATTCCGCGCATACCTATTCCTTCCAACACAGATGTGTGGCGATCAATACCAATGTCAGCGAAAAGGCTGCCCAGCCTAATAGCGCGTGATGGCAGCCTCGGCTTGCGCTGTGAAGCATCCGTTTAGATCATGGAAGTGCCTTATTCATACGCCAAGGTATAAGTCGCCGCAGCATTGGCGGTACCCACCGTGGCCACTCCGGTGGCAACGTACCATGCGCTATAGCGCAGGGTGGCGCTGCCGCTGATGATGTCCTGATAAGAAGAGGTTGGCGGCGCTTGGCCAAACTTGTTCTCCGCGTCAGCCATATCGTAGATGGCGATCTGTACGTTCTTCGCCTGATTAACATCAGCGGTTAGCCCTAGTCTGCCCGTGCTCAAATCCGCGGTTCCTGATTCAAACTTGGCGGCAACCTTAGCCACGCCTTCCGTACACCCCGTCAGCGCAATCTCAAACCGTGTCTGGCCTGCACGCGCGCCCGGAGTTGCCAGCGCACTGGCAGGTACGTCGCCCATGTCGATAGTCAGATCAGGAGAGTTAATCACGCAGGTATTGGCTGTCACATTGCCGGTAAAGCTCATGTTCCCATCCGCGGCCAAGGCCAGACCGGGAACCATTGCGCCAGAAATCAATGCGAGAGCTACTGCCTTTTTCATATCGTTACCTTAAAAGTGTTGAACTCAATGCCAACCTGAACTCAGGAGGCAACAGACCAGACGCAATCGCTACCGGTTCTGCATAGGCGGATACTATCCAGACCCTTACTTTGGCCACATAGGATTAATCCTAAAAACAGCCCATGCCGCAGAGCCCGTTTGGGGCTGTCTTCGCCCCGGATATTCGCTCTGCGCTTGGTTTTCATAGGGTTTTTCCCATCAATTCCAATGGTATATACGGAGACTGCTTCTCTACACGAAAGGTGCACGGACCACTGAAAGTCGCTGGCTGTTGGCGCCACTTGGCCGTGGCGCTGGATTTGTTCGCTCGTCGGGTGACGAGCAGGGAGAGGGGTGGTCGGATACAGACTTCATCCACGCGCTTGAGCATGCGCATAGATAGCTTGGCGGTCCCAAGCCCGTGTTGCTTCATTTCGACCAAGGCGGCCAATACAGCAGCAAGAAACTCGACCAGCTATTTTGGCGTTATCAGATGAACCAGAGACCACCCCGCGATGGGATAACGGCGACTATTTGATGAGCGGATACAACTAACGACGGCCCCTCCGTCGCAATGCCGGTTTGCCGCCGGCAGTCTAATCACCACCGGGATCTCGCTACAGCTCTTTTGCACCTAGATAACCGCCGCGCCTAACTTATAAGCCACAGAACCGACTTCTTCAGTAAATTGGCTATTGCGAGGAGAACGACTGATATGGTCCGATAGCATTCCACCATACCGCCATGTCATGACCTTCTTCCTTGACCGATTTGCACGCCTAGACTGCTCCGTTGATAACGGATGAAGCGACCACTCAAATAGCTAGCCTGCGGAGGGCTTGATCGGCCGCGTGGAAGCACCGAAGAGAAAGAGCACGACCTAGAACTGGTGTCGGGCGCGCGCGGGACGCTGCGGGCGGCTCTCCTGCCTGCGCCCGATAAGCATTGCCCCCAGATACCACGCTGTCTTTATTGCGTACGGTGACCGTCCCGAAAGGGCGGTACGAAAGCTCCGTACATCGAATTATGAACAAAGGGTCCAAACAGCATGAAGCTCCTCGATCTGACGCGTTTCGATCTCAACCTTCTGGTTGTCCTTGAGGCGCTTTGGGCCGAAAGGCACGTCGGCCGTGCTGCCGCAAGGTTGCATTTGTCTCAATCTGCAACCAGTCACGCCTTATCGAGGTTGCGTACTGCCTTTGATGATCCGCTTTTCACTCGTAACCCACGTGGGATCGTGCCGACGCCTCTGACTATAGAGCTAATGCCAAGAGTGGCGGCGGCACTCGAGTCGGTCAGGCTCGTTGCCAGCCCACGCGGCCCGTTCGACCCAGGCCGTTTGCAAGCGACGCTCTCCGTAGCGGCTACCGATCATGCCATATTGACCGTCATCGCCCCTGTTCTGGCCATGATCCAGGCCGCGGCGCCGGACGTCGTACTGAAGCTCAGGCCGGCCAATCGCGAATCTGCCTTGCGCATGTTGGACGCCGGTGAACTCGATATCGTACTGGGGTCGGGCTCTTTTGCTCAGATCCCGCAGCGCTTTGATTGCCAGCTTGTTCATAAGGAGCGTTTTATCGGCATCGCACGCAAGGGTCATCCAGCTCTGATCAAGCGAGGCAAGACGCTGCACATGGATCTGGATGACTTCGCTCGCCTGCCTCACCTTCTGGTCTCGCCGCGCGGTGATACACGGGGCGCTGTCGACGATGCTTTGGAGCGTCTCGGTCGTACCCGCAAGGTGAGCGCCGTCTGCACGAGCTTTCTGGCTGTTCCGTTCATGGTAGGCGCTTCGGAATCGATTGCCGTTGTTGCCGAGCGGGTCGCAATACGGATGCAGGAGACCGCCCAGCTTAGCCTTTTTGAGCTGCCCTTGGCGCTACCAACTTGGGAGGTGCTCGTTATTCGAGCCCGCGGGCGAGCCAACGAGCCCTCCATTGAGTGGATTACAAACATGATGATCGCCGGCTAAGCATCGGCGGGGGCTTGCTGCGGCCGGTGCCGCGCCATGAATCTCGTGCATCGACATGATGCGTAGATGCCATTGGATCGAATGCCGTAGTCCTCCTAGAGTTGGGTCGTCGTTTATTCAACTCGCCAGAACACCCCATGAAAACTGAGCCCACCTTGGTCATGATCCCTTGCTTCGCAGGGGCCCCGTGGCAGCTTAACCAACTGACCTGCTTGCGGGGTCGCGCCATGCGCACCCTGCGCTTGCCGGACGATGTCTACGAACTGGAAACATTGGCCGATTTCATTATTGACCAGGTGAAGGACTTGGAGAGCTATGTCTTAGTTGGCGACTCCTACGGCGCAGTCTCCTCAATCGCGGTGGCGACGCAACAGCCGAAGGGCCTTAAGGGTCTGGTGATCTCTGGCGGTTTTGCCAAGAGTCCGATCACGTCGCCCTTGCTCAAGACGCTGGCAGCGCTTGCTCCATTCTTCCCCGGACCGTTTTACCGACTGATAACCCTTCGGGTTCACGCAGCGCAGCTGGCTTCATCATTTGACAAGGAGGGGGAGATTCCCTGGTCTACCGGGAAGACTCGCGCCTTCTTTGCCAAGGAAACGCCCCATAAAGCCTACGTCAATCGCATACGCTCAATCGAAAAGGCGGACTATACGGCACGGCTGAAGAAGATCAAGGTCCCCACGCTGATCCTGACGCCCGGGGAAGACAAGCTGATCGGCGAAGAGGCCGCGAAGATCCTCCTCAACGGCATAAAGGGCTCGCAGGAAGTCATCATGCCGCACACCGGCCACATGTTCAGGTTCTCGCATCCTGGCGCCTACTCTCTCGAGATCAGGAAATTTCTGGAACGGGCTTCGCTTTAAAGCGTATGTGCATCCCGCGTTCCTAGGACTCAGTTCTGGTATGGATGATGGACTCGAAGCGCCGGGCTCCAAACGGGAAGCCTTCCAACACTATGGCGCCTGGAAAGAGCGTATCCAGGCGGCAAACGCCTCCGCCGGCATTGGCGGGGCGATGAAGAACCCCTGCGCATAATCACAGCCCATTTCGCGCAGGCTCTGCCAATCCGCAGCGGATTCCACGCCCTCCGCTACCACCAGCCGCCCCAGATCGTGCACAAGTTCGATGGTGGATTTCACGATCATGGCTGAGTCTTTGTCCTGGGACATGTTCATCACAAAGGACTGATCAATCTTGATGTAGTCCACCGGCAATTTTTGTAAATAGCTTAACGACGAGTAACCTGTGCCAAAATCGTCCACATACAGTGCGGCGCCGGCGCATCGCAGCTCTTGCAGCAAGGCCAGCGCCAACTCCGGATCCAGCATCATGGAGCTTTCCGTGATTTCCAGCTCCAACAAACCGGTGCGAATCGAACGCTGCTCCTGCCAAAGTCGCAGCTTGTCCGGCAAGGTGTCATCCTGCAGATTGCGCACCGATAGGTTCACCGCGATGGGCAGCATTAGCTGCTGCCGCTGCCAAACTTGGAGCAAATCCAGCGCCGCGGTCACAACCCACTCGGTCAACGGGTGGATTAAGCCGGATCGTTCGGCGATATCGATGAAGGCGCTGGGCGCCAACAAGCCGTGCCGCGGATGCTGCCAGCGCACCAGCGCCTCGGCGCCACAGACCTGGCCGTCGGCCAGGCTGACCTTGGGCTGCAGATAGAGTCGCAGTTCGCCCTGCGCTATGGCGTGGCGTAGCTCTCTGGCCAACACCAGCCGCTCGGCTTGCGTCTCGGCCTTGCCCGGTTCGTACAAGTAATAAGCCACGCCTCGCTGCTTGGCCTGCTGTGTCGCCTTATCCAGGTGGCGCAGCAAATCGTGTACATTCCTCCCATGTTGAGGGAACAGCACCATTCCCACTCTTACGGCAACATCCAGCGTCAGCCCCGCCACTTCAAAAGCGGTAGTCATCGCCCAGTTGACCGCAGTGACCAGCACCAGTGCCTCCTGTCCATCCGCGCCGGGAAGCAATACCGCAAATTCGTCGCCTCGCACGCGCGCGGCCAACGCGGCGGCCGGCAGGCAGGCCGTCAGGCGCGCGCCGAACTCACGCAAGATTTGATCTCCCTGAGCAAAACCAAGCACCTCATTGATTTCTCCCAGACGTTCGATATTGAATTGCAGCACGGCCAGCGTGCGGTCCTCCTGGCTTGCGTGCACAAGCTCCAACGTCAGCGCCTCTTCAAACTGCAGCATATTGGGCAAGCCCGTCAGTTGATCATGGCGCAGCATTTGCTGCATGGCGATGCGGGCCTGCTCTCGTTCCCTCTGCGCCCGCAAGGAGCCGATGCCGAATGCCAGGTCGGCACTGGCTTCGATCAGCAAGTCGATCTCGTCGTCGTCAAAGGTATCCGCCTGCCTGTCGTAAATGGTCAATGCGCCGATAACGCGGCCATCCACCTGCAACGGGCAAGCCAAGCCGGATGCCGCCCCATGCAGCAAGGCCCGCAGCGCCTCATACCGGATATCGCTTTGCATGTCGCGCGCCAGCTGAACCTTACCGGTGCGCACCGCAGTGGGCGTGATGCTGATGCCGCCTACGGCGTCCGCCCTGCCCAGAACGATGCCTGCCAGCTCAGTCAGCTCGCCGGCAAAACCGCATTGAGCCATCGGCTGTATGCCTTGCGCATCCGCGTCGCCATACCAGATCACCGCCGTGCTATAACCGCCGGCCTCAACGATGGCCCTGCAACTGCTATCCAGCAATTGCTGCTCATCCTTGGCCCTCAGCATGGCGCGATTCCCCGCGCTCAGGGTGCGCAGGGCGCGGGAGACATGCTCTAGCTCATGCACTTGCCGCGATAGCTCGCTGTTCAGCTGCTGGATATGTTCCTCTGCCACCTTGCGCTCGGTCACATCGATACCCAGCACATAATAACCAACGACCTCCTCCCGCTCGTTGCGCTTGGGCACATAGCGGATGTTCTGCCAAATCCCTGGAAAAGGCTGCCAATCATAGTTAAGCGGCTCACCGGCCAGCACTTTGTCAATGCATGGACAGGCTATGGCATAACGTTCCGCCCCTAGAATCTCGCTTACTGCGTAGCCGGTGATGTCCGCAAGCTGGGGGGCAAAGCGCAGCCGATACTGCTCATTGACATACACATAAAGGCGATCGGCGTTGACATAGGCGATCAGCACCGGCACGGCGCTGAGGATGGCGTCCAAATGCGCTTCGCTTTCGCGCAAGCGCAAGGATCGGTCCTGGACCCGCTCGGCAAGCAAGGCATTATGCGCAAGGATGGTCCGCCGGACATCCCGCTCCGCAGTGCAGTCGCGGAACACAACCACCACGCCGTTCACCAGGCCGCTGCTGGCCATAATCGGCGCTACGGTGTAGCTGATCGGACGCTGCTGGCCATCGCGCGCCACCAGTTCCCCATTCCAGGACTCCGGTATGTGCTGGGCCTGCGTCACCATTCTTGTCCCGCATGCGAACAAGTCGATAGACCGTTCGTCTTTATCCCGGCATACGGTTAATACGTGCGACAGCGGCAAGCCGGCAGCCTCGGCGGCAGGCCAACCCGTGAGGAATTCGGCTACCCGGTTGCAATGGGTCACCAAGCCACTGGCATTAACGGAGATTACCGCATCTCCAATCGAATGCAGCGTGGCGGCCAGGTTTTCCTCGCTGGAGGCAAGCGCTCTTCGGCTGATGCTGAGGGCCCGCCATTGCCGCCGCACCATGAAATAAGTCCCGCCCAACAGCAAGAAAAGCGTGATGCCGCTCAGGCTGTTCCACCATATTTGCCACTGCTGTGAATGCTCGTAATCAACCAGCCGCCCCTCTAGCACGCGGTGCTCTTCATTGTCCATTTCGTCCAGTAAGCTATATACCTGCATGCGAGTGGAGCGTAGCGGCGCGCTCGTAGCGTAGGCGTTGGCCGCGGTTCCACCGTACTGACGGTACAAACGCTCCACCTCACGAGAGATCGCCACCCGCTGAGTGACAACCCTGCGCAGCGCCATCCACCGATCAAGCTGCCTGGGGTTGTCGCCGATTAGGGTGCGAATCTGCGTCAGCAACCGTTCGCGCGCCTCAATTGCCCTATCGCGCTCTTTTAGATTGGACTCATCACCTGTCAGGCGAAAATTCTGGGTGCTGATTTCCGCATGCACGGTAAAGCCGCGGATGTGCGCCAGCTTGTCCGCAACCATCACGCTGTTCGTCAGCCAGTGCGCTGCTTGCTTAGCGCCATCCACAACCTTCCAGATAGAAAACGACAACGCGGCTACAAACAACATGGAGACGGTAATGGCTACCCGCAGCTTGGCTTCAAATCGGTCTGGCAAGATATCCACTCCGGCATGCATACACCTATCGATATCTTCTATAGATAGTAAAGTTCACCCCGCTAAAACAAGACTCCGGGTAGAGGTTTTGAACGGCTCAGGCTCCCGTGGGCACCCCGGATATCAGCCTTGGAAGTATTCACTCTCCGCGGGCAAAATCTAGTCGCTGTAGTTGGCAAAGCAGCGCTAGATTCCCGCATTGCGCGGGGCGGCGGATGGAATAACCTTCCTGCACAACGCTGGTGCGACAATACCTGCATTGTCTATACCGGAGGAAAGCCCCTGCGGCTCATTGGCACAGCGTGAAGAAGCTATTGAAAATGGGGAGGTCATGCTCAGCTCGTTTTTCATTGACGCTTACCAGTCCTATTTGTTTTTGCCAACCAGATACAACTTGTGGCTGGTGGCGCTCTCCTTACTGGTGGCCATATTTACCTCCTGCTTGGCGCTGCAGATAGCCGGCCTGGCTCGCGAAGCCAGCGAGCGCTGGCTGCGCTGGGTCGCTCTGGCCACCGGCTCTTGCGCGATGGGCGGCGGCATATGGGCCATGCATTTTGTCGGCATGCTGGCCTTCAGCGTTTGCAGCACAATCCAGTACGCGCTGCTTCCCACTCTCTTGTCCATGCTGCCCGCCGTCGCCGCCTCGCTCATTGCCCTGCACTTGCTGTCTCAGCCCAAAATCAACGGAAAACAGCTGTTGATCAGCGGAGTTCTGGTGGGAAGCGGCATCGGCACCATGCACTACTCCGGCATGGCGGCCATACGCATGACGCCGCTGCTGCGTTACGATCCCTTCTGGTTCGCCGTTTCCATCTTGCTCGCCGTGCTGCTAAGCACCTTGTCGCTGTGGATACGTTTTGGCCTGGACAATAAGAAAATCGGCAAGGGAGGGATGACGCTGCTCAGCGGCGGGGTCATGGGGGTCGCCATTGCGGGCATGCATTATTTCGGCATGGAGGCGGCCCGCTTCATCGGCACGCGGGACCCGGCTTTCCGCAGCCCCTTTGAAGACAATGCGGGCTTGGCGGTCGCCATCGCCATCACCGTGCTCATGCTTGGCAATATCGTCTTCGTGTGCAATGTGTTGTTGCGGTACCGCCCCTTGTATCAAAGAACACTGAGCAACGAACTGAAGCTGCAAGCCACGTTCAACACCTCGCTGGACGGCATCATCACCTTCGACGAGAAAGGCGGCATCTTGAGCGCCAACCCCGCGGTGGAGCGGCTATTTGGCTGGAAGGTGGAAGAGTTGCTAGGCAAGAACATCAATTTGTTGATGCCGGAGCCGTACCACTCCAAACATGATCGCTTTCTTGCCGATTACATGGAAACCCAAATCGCGAAATTGATTGGCCAGGAACGCGAGGAGATGGCGCTCAAAAAGGACGGCAGCCAGTTCCCCATCCGCTTATCGATAGGCAAGGTATTGCTGCCCGAGCAGGTGATTTACGTCGGCTTCATCAGCGACATCAGCGCGCGTCACCGCATCCAGCAGGAGCTGGAAGAACGTGAAAGTCAGTTTCGCACCTTGATCGACAACATCCCCGGCGTCGCCTTTCGCAGCCACTTCCAGGAGCCGTGGAAAACCATATTCATCAACGAGAACATAGAAAAACTATGCGGCTGGCCAGCAAAATCCTTCTTGGACGGCCGCATTCAGTTACTGGACATCGTTCACCCGGATGACAAGGAAAGGGTGCGTGAAACCATTCGCTACGCTTTGGAGCAGCATCAGCTTTATGTCGTCGAATACCGCCTGCTCGGCCTGAATCAAGAAGAATGCTGGGTATTGGAAAGCGCCCGCGGCGTATACGACGACGACGGCGCGCTGCTGTTGATTGACGGGGTGATACTGGATATTTCGGAGAAAAAAGCGGCGGAGTTCGCTTTGATTGAAGCCAAAAACCGCGCGCTTTCGGCCGTTAAATCCAAAAGCGCCTTCCTGGCCAATATGAGCCATGAAATCAGGACGCCGATGAACGCCATCATCGGTTACACCGATTTATTGCAAGACACGGAGTTGGACGACAAGCAGAAAGGCATGCTCAAAACCGTCAACCACTCCGCCAAAAGCTTGCTGGGCCTGCTCAACGATGTTCTCGACACGGCAAAGCTGGAGCAAAACGCGCTGGAGTTGGAAGAAGCGCCCTTCTCTTTGCGCGAAGTGGCGGAACAGGTGATCGATATTCTGCAACTAAGCGCCAGCAAAAAGGGTATCTCCCTGCAGCTGAAATACCCGGACATTATCCAGCAGACCTTTATCGGCGACGCTTTCCGGGTGCGGCAGATCTTGATGAACCTGGTGGGCAACGCCATCAAGTTCACCGTTCAGGGCGGGGTCTGGCTGACGGTGTTGTCCACGGAAGAGAACGTGGTGGTCATTATCCGGGACAGCGGGATTGGCATGAGCCAGGACACCCTTGCCAAGTTGTTCGAACCCTTTTCCCAAGCGGACGCCTCAACCACCCGCCGCTTTGGCGGCACCGGCCTGGGCACCACCATCATCGCCTTGCAGTTGACCCAGAAAATGGGCGGCCGGATAGAGGTGCAAAGCGCCCTCAACAAAGGCTCGGTCTTTCAGGTTTACCTTCCCCTGCGCCCGGCGCCGCTTGACGCCTTGCCCTGCCTGGAGCCGCAGGATGCGAAGCTCATGCCTGTCCCTCCGTCTCCCTTGAACATCCTGGTGGCCGATGACGATTTAATCAATTTGGACATCGTCACCCTCCTGCTCAAAAAACACGGGCACCGGATTTACACCGCATCCAATGGGAAAGAAGTGATCAACGCGTGGCAGCACCATGATATAGACCTCATTCTGATGGACGTTCAAATGCCGGTGATGGACGGCATCACCGCCTGCAAGTTCATCCGTCAGGTGCACGCGGACAGCGACAAGCGCGCCACACCCATCATCGCGTTGACGGCCGGGGCGTTTCAGGAGGACCGCGAAGCGGCCATGGCCGCCGGCATGGACGGGTTCATGACCAAGCCTATAGACGTTGTCCGGCTGCAGGATGAAATCGAACGCGTGATGAAGCGCATGGCGGGCTAGCCGCCGGCATTCCGCCGCCACTGCGCGGTCTTCCCGCCTGGCACCAGCTCACAAACCGCCCAGCGAGCCGTCGCGCAGGCTCTTGGCCATGGTTTTGGAAGTATGCAGAAAAGCCGCCACCGCCGGGCTGACGTGCTTACGGCTGGGCACCGCCAGACCCACCGCGCGCTTGACCTTCGGCGCCAGCGGCTTTTTCACCACTCCGGGACACAACGCCAGCAAGGGCGCTGGCACCGCGAGATCGGCGACGATGGACACACCCGCCCCGTTTTCCACCATTTTGACGATGGTGATGATCTGGGCGTAGCGATGCTTGACCATGGGCCGCAAGCCGGCGTTTTCAAACAGTCTCTCAATCAGCGTGGTATTGCCCGCCAAGGTCATGATGAAAGGCATGTCGCACAAATCCGCCAGCTCCACCGCCGGCTGGCCGGCCAGCGGATGGTCTGCCGGAATCAGGGCCACGAACTGGTCCTCCACCAGCGGCAAGGTGTCAAAGCGCTCGTCCGGCAGCACCACGAAGCCCACGTCCACCCGGCGCTCGCTAACCCACTGCGCCACTTCGTCGTCCTCGCCCTCTTCCACGAACACGTCGATTTCCGGATAGGCGGCGCGGAACTGTTCGAGAATGCGCGGCAACAACAACAGCGACGATGTCGTGCCGAAGGAGCCGATGCGCAGCACGCCGCGGTTCAAGCCACGCGCCGCCGACGCTTCCTGGCGGATCGCCTCGGCCACGCCCAGCAGCTCGCGCACGCGCAACAACAGGCTGTTTCCGGCCTCGGTGGCTTCTATGCCGGCCTGGCCGCGCGTCAGCAGCGTCAACCCCCATTCCTTCTCCAACTGCTTGATCGCGTGCGATACCGCCGATTGGCTAATGCCCAATTTGTCCGCCGCCGCGGTAAAGCCGCCCAGCTCCGCCACCAGCGCAAAAATTTCCAACTGCGTAAAGGTCATGACCGTCTCGCCCACCCATGAGCAAAAGCTCATTTTTCCATGAATTGAAACAATCAATAGTATATACGCACCCAAATAGCATCAGGAGGCCGGACGTCTTGCCCGGCGCCCACCATGACCCACCCAAGCTCCATCGCCATCGCCGCGCAGCCGGCGCGCGGGCACGCCGCTCTCAGACCGGCCCTGACTTTCAAACTGGCGCTGACCGCGCTGTTCTGGGGCGGCACCTTCATCGCCGGCAGAGTGCTGGCGCAGTCCATGCCCTTGATGACCGCCGCCTTCGGCCGCTTCCTGGTGGCCGCTCTGCTGCTGGTACTGGTGGCTTACAGGCTGGAGGGCGGGCTGCCGCGGCTCAATCGCTCTCAGATCGCCGTCACCGCGTTTCTGGGCTTCACCGGCATTTTTCTCTACAACGCCTGTTTCTTCGGCGCGCTGGCGCGCATACCCGCCGGCCGCACCGCCTTGTTCGTCAGCCTCAATCCCATCATGACCGCGCTGGCCGCCAGCCTGATTTTCCGGGAGCGTCTGGGTCTGCGCCGCTGGGCCGGCATCGGCGTGGCCTTGCTCGGCGCCATGGTGGTCATCACCCGCGGCGATCTTGCCGGCACAGTCCACGATTTCAGCCAGTCCTTCGGCGCCGGGGAGGCCCTGATGAGCCTGGCGGTGCTGAGCTGGGCGGCCTACACGCTGGGTTCGCGCAAAGCGATGGAAACCCTGAGCCCGATAGCGGCCACCACCTACGCCACCCTGTGGGGGCTGGCCTTCCTGTCCCTGGGCGCGGCCGGCGAAATCGGCTCCGTTCCGTGGGCTTCCTTTGGATGGCGGATCTGGCTGTCCATGCTCTACTTGGGCGCCATAGGCACCGTGGTGGGTTTCATCTGGTATTACCAGGGCATCCGGGAAATCGGCCCGTCGCGCGCCGCCGTGTTCACTAATCTGGTACCCGCCTTCGGCGTGATCTTGTCCGCGGGGCTGCTGGGGGAACCCATCTTGGCGTCCATGCTGGCGGGCGGCGCGCTGGCGGCGGCGGGCGTGTCCTTGACCAATCGAAAATGAGCGCCCGGCCGCCTCCGTTCGCGTCGGGCGCGGCCACCGGGCAAATCCTTAGTACGAATACCTAAGCCAAGGCATTTGACTTGCAAAACGAATAAAATCACATTGACAGTCAAAGTCGCGCTGCTAGGCTTCAATTCCCAAACCCCTTAGGGAGAAGCCCATGGCCAGCCCGCTCACTCTGTTGATGCCGGTCGTCCCCGGCACCAGCTTGCAAGCCATCGCCGCCACCTTGGCGGAATACCAGCCTAAATTGCATGAGGCGCTGACCTCCATCGGCACAGTCCATTACGCGCGCACCCTGCTGCTGGACCGCTCCGCCGCCAATTTGCAGCCCACCGGCCAAGCCGGCGACAACTACGTCATCGCGGTGATCACCGAATACGACGGCAACTTCGACGCCTACATCAACGACTTCGTCGCTCAGGTGGGCACCGTCTTCGACGCCTTGCTGCAATTCGTGGTGGGCGGCAAAGCGCTGACTCCGGTGGCCAATAATGTGGCGGCCTTCCAGGCCTTCGTCACCAAGAACGACGCCTCCCAGCAACCGCCCAACAACGGCGACGGCACGCAGAACGACAACGGTTTGTACCAGGCCTACCCGTACACCGTGCAGACCATACTCGCCGCGCTCGGATAACCCACCTTCGCCAGGCGCAGGCGGCCCCCGCTTGCGCCGCGCGCGGCCCGGTCCACGCCCGCCCTTGCTGAAAGGCCCGCCATGAACAGCCCCGTTCTCCAATACGACGATATCCAAGGCACGATTTTGCGCGGCTACCGCGTGGACCTGGCACGGCACTTCGTCCTGAGCATTCGCGATCCGGCCGCCGCCGGCCGCTTCATCCGCAAACTCGTGACCGGACAGGACGGCCTGCCGCGCGTCACCACCGCGGAATGCTGGCTGAAAAAACCCGGCTGCTTTCTGAACATCGGCTTCACCTGTCCCGGGCTGGCCGCGCTGGGCGTCGACGCGGAACAGTTGGCCAGCTTCGATCCGGCCTTCCAGTTGGGCGCCACCAGCGCGGCCTCCGCCAGCGCCGTCGGCGATGTGGGCGACAGCGCGCCGGCACAGTGGATAGGAGGCCTGGCCGATGGCGGCCGGGTGCATGTTTTGCTAAGCCTGTGGGTGGCCAAGGACCCGGCGCTGCTGGAAAGCCTCAGCGCGCGCCTGCGCCAGAGCTTCGCCGACGGTTTCAGCGAGCTGTCCGCTCACGACGCGCAAGCGCTGCCGGACAACCAGGTGCACTTCGGCTATCGCGACAGCATTGCCCAGCCCACCATCGCCGGCGCGCCGGCGCGCAAACGCCAAGCGCCGGATGATCAGGAGGTCGTCGCCACCGGGGAGTTTCTGCTGGGCTACCTCAACCAAAGCGGCGGCGTGTACTCGGTCAAGCCCGAACAGCTCAGCCGCAACGGCAGCTACGCCGCCTTCCGCATCCTGGAACAGGACGTGGCCGGCTTCGACGCGTTTCTGAACGAGTACGCGGCCAAGGCAGGCATAGACCCCGAGCTGCTGGCGGCCAAGGTCTGTGGACGCTGGCGCAACGGCAACCCGCTGACGCTGCGGCCGGACGAGGCCGGCGCCACCTTGCCCGCCGACCAATTAAACGACTTCAACTACGTCAACAGCCAACCGTCCCAGGACGACACCCTGGGCCTTAAATGCCCGATAGGCTCGCATATCCGCCGCAACAACCCTCGCAACGGCGCGGTGGTGGGCACAGACAGCGCGCATCACCGCATCGTGCGTAGGGCCATGCCTTACGGCCCGGCTTACGACCCGCTCCGCCCCACCCAGGCGGCGCGCGGGCTGATCGGCTACTTAATCAACGCCAGCCTGAGGAATCAGTTCGAATTTCTCAGCAGCCAGTGGAATCTGCTCAGCGACTTCGTCAAGTCCGCAACCGAACCGGGCAACCCTGACGCCGGCAACGCGGTGTTCAATATCAGCGGGGAAGATGTGTTCCTAGGCGTCAACAACACTGCGGACAGCAGCTTCACGCTGGCCGCGCCCGGCCGCATGGGCAAGAACAACACCGTGCTGAAGGGCTTCTCGCGGATGGTCACCACTCGCGGCGGCGCATATTGCTTCTTCCCCGGCATCGGCGGCCTGCGCTATTTAGCGGACCTGGCCGCGTCCTGAAGCTTGGCCGGCCTGCCGTATTGCTCGCGGATAAAGTCCGTCATTTGCGCGGCCAGGATCTGGTGCACCTCCTGACTGGGGTGCACCTCGTCGTGGAACAGGTGGCGGTGCGAGCTGTCCAGCGGCCGTGTGTCCCCGGCGAAACCGAACACGCGCGGCAGGTCGATATAGCCCTCGTGCTTATTATGCATTGTGTCGTACTCCACCTGTTCCGCCAGCTCCATCAGGTCATTCAGTTTGGCGCTGATGTCGAAGAAACGGATGGTCACCCCGTCACTTTTGCTGCTTGCCTGTAGCGTGTCCACCGCCTTGCCCAGCAGCCGGTTGTGCTCCTGCGACAATAACTTCAACTTGGCGGCCTCCTCTGACGGCTGCTTGCGTGCGTTCACGGTTTTCGACAAGTCCGGCGCGCCCACCACCAGAATGTCCTTCACCCCCTTGGCCAGCAGCTTGTCCACTTGCTGCTTATACGTCCGGATCACCTTGCCCACATCGGTCTTGCCGAAGGTCATATAGTCGTTGGAGCCCAACGCCAGCACCGCCATATCGCCCTGCTGGAAGTCATGCTTGTTGATCTGGCGCTCCATATGGGAAATGAACATGAAAACCGGGTTCCACTTGGAGTATTTGCCGGCTACCGCGCCGCCTTCGGCGTAGTTCACCAGCGGTTTGCCCAGGTAGGCCTTGGAGGCCAGGAAGTCCGGCCAGGCGAAGCCATTGGTGAAACGCCCTTCGTAATACTGACGCGATGAGGGCATCACCCCCAGGCTCTTGCTGAGCATGCGGCCTTCGGAATCAGACAGGCTGTCGCCTATCACCACCAGCCGCTGGATATGATCCAGGTGCTTGCCTTCTCCGGCTGCGCTCACCGGCGTCTTGCCCGACACCGCCTTGTTCTGTTCCAGCTGACTCTTCAGCGCCAACGCGAACAAGGCCTTCTTGTCGACACCGCCCGAATCCACCGAATCCACCCGTGACAGCGGGGCGGCATCATGCCGCCATTGCCGCAGCTGCTTGATCAAGTTGGAGGCCTCGGCAAGCCTTAGCTCTTCACGCTGGGCGCAGTTTCTGGGCACTAGCAATTTACCGGGGGGAGCGACTCTCATGGCGTGTGATTTCCTGTGCGTGATTCAGTGACGCACAGAGTGCCAAACATCAATGGCATGATCTTGCGCAAAACGATCATGCCAAAGGCTTTAGCGCCATGAAACACGCCGTTCAACGGCCCTTGCCATGCTGAAACGCCAGTAGCTCGCGGACATAGCGCCGCTGTTCCAGCAGAAAAATCTGTATTCCCTGCCGCATCGCCACCGCCATCTCCGGGCGCTGCTGCGGCTTGCAGATATAGGTCCACAGGAAATCTTCCTGCGTATCGGGCTGGATATCCTCCATCTGCGCCTCCTCGAACACCTGCTCGCTTGAGGCGCCGTCCACGTCGAACCGCACCGTCAGCGGCATCGCCAGCAAGCGCTGCTTGCAATGCACCTCGTACAGCGACTGCCGATAAGCGTAAGCCTCCACCGGCTTGCCGCGCTCGAAACGAGGCGCGCACAAAGCCCAGAACTTGACCGTGCCTTCGGGCGTTTCGGCAATGCTGTCGCTGTCGATGAACAAAGCGCCCTGATCGGGATTGAAATAAGTGAAATCCCAGCTTGAGGCATGGGCAGAGGAAACGAACAAGGCCAAAACAAACGCAATAACTCTCAACATTTTGATTCCCAATATTTTTCCAGCCGGCACGACTAAAGCCCCAGCGGCCCGGATCATACCAGTTCCTGTTTTTTCTTGGGAAATGCCGGACGCGGCCGCCCCTGCCGCTGGCGGGGCGGAGGGGAAAGCCTTCACACCTGTTCACGATCTGCTGCGCGTCGGCGATGCCGCGTTGAAAATGGCTTCGAAATGCTCATGTACCACACGGACATTCCGCTGACGCGGACGCTGCGCGTCGCCGACCTATAGCTGCAATCCTTCAATGTCCGTTGGAAAAACCTGGGCAGGCTGGGCGCATATTACAGCTGGGGATTCACCCTGAAGACGGGCCGACAGGCCACAATGGACAAGCTGCTGGTCCTGCTCGAAAGCGCGGCCCACAGCACAACGCCGGCTCCGGCCACGACATCCACAGCGAAAGCCTGGCCCTGGATGGGCAAGGGCGGCCGGCCGCGCCGGTGTTCGGAAGCGTCATCGGCGCCACCCGCACCATGCGGGAACTGCAAATCAAACTGGACCCGGAACTGAAACGCGCCGTCGTCTCCTGCTCGCTGCAAGGCAAGGCCTCGCCGGCCTTGATCAGCGCCTCTCCCTCTCTGCGCGAGCGGATGGAGAACAGGCTCTCAACGCCAATACACCCGCTTGGGCTTTTCCCACGCGCTCTTGGTCCACACCTTGACGCCGAAGCGGCGGGCCAGTTCCAACGCATGTTGCTTGTCCGCCGCAGCCAGCCGGTGGTAGCGCACCGGGATATCCTTGGAGCCGCAGCGCAATAACGTCATCCAGTGCGCTTTCCACAAATGACGCACCACCACCGCGCTGGGCGCCTGCCGGGTCAATACCCACTCGTCGCCCAATAGCATCACCCCGTCCACCTGCTCCACCGGCATCGAATGCCAGGCCTCGGCCACCGCCCGCCAGCCCACCAACAACAAGATGCCGGCGGCCATCACATAACCGGGAGTCTCCCTGCCGTCGCTTTCGCCACTGGCGATGAACAACAGAAAAAAACCCATCAATAACAGCGGGCTGTTCTTCAGCAACAAACCCGGCAGCAAGGTGCTCACATCCACCGCCGGGCGCACCAGCAAACGCGCGCCGGCGGCCTCCCGGCCTTGGTCCCGCTCATTAGCGTCTTGCAAACCATCCCCCCTGTTCTGAAGCGCGCACCAGACCGAGCCCCGATGCGGAAAGCCCGCACTCTACGATCAGCCCGTGCTCAGCAAGGCAAACAGCGACAGCGCCGCCTGGCCTTTGCTCAACATCACCGCGGCTCCGCCTCTGGCGCGGCTTACTGGTCCAACCAATCGTCCAGATGGCAGGACTCGCCAGAACGGATCGCCTCGATTTCCTCCACCCTCAAGGCCGGCTTGCCGTCCCGTTCCTCAAACTCGCCCAAGATCCGGGCCGAGGTTCTGGCCCTGTCGTCCAGCGCCTGCGGCGACACGCCCGGCCATTCCGTCAACGGCCGGCCTTCCCGGCTCAGCAGCAGATAGACAGGCTTGCCGATGCTGCAGCGAGTCAAGCGCATGGCCCCCTCGTTCATGCTCAACATGCCGATATAAATATCCGCCGCCATTGCGGCAAACGGCGTCAGCGCGCCCAAAACCGCCAGCATCACCTTTCGCGAAAACATGCTTGTCTCCTTGCGGCCGCCATTGGAGCGACGGCCAAAAAATCGATCGGCATGTTAACCGTTCCCTCGCGAATAGACCAGTCTCGCCGGGAGCGCGGCTAGCCGTCGCCGGCCGCTCTTGCTATATTGGCGGCCTTCCGTCCTAAGCCCACTCGCCGCCCATGACCCTCCCCGCCCGTTTCCTCTTCGCCAGCTTGGCTCTGGCTCTGACGGCCGGCTGCAAGCCGCAGGCGATGCAGGCCAGCTACCACTGCGCAGATGCCACCCGCTTTCACTTCAGCCGCCAGAGCCAGACGGTGGAGTTGATTCGCGGCGAACAGCGCTTTCAGGGTTATATGGATGAGCGCGGGCTCCTGACCTGGCCGCGCGGCAACACCGGTTTGCCACTGCCGGACAGTTTCTTCATCACCCGCAAGCAGCCGGACCAAATGAAGTTGTACGGCGGTTTCGCCGGCACCGGCCTCGCCTGCGAACTGGATAAAGGCCGCTGACGCCCTGCGCCCTCTCTCAAAGTTCCCTCTCCAGCGGAGCCGAAAGACTCGTGACCTGCTCTCCACGAGGCGGGCCAATTAACATCAGCAGACCATTGAGGCATATCTACACACGGCATGTAGATACGCACATTAACCTTGGTCAGCCATCGTTTGATTGGTCGGCTTCCGTCCTCATGACCTATGCACTCAGGTGCCCTCGACATTTTTCACTGTATAGAAGAAACACGGTCGGTCTATCGATCCCACATACCCGCGAGGCAAGTCGCCCAACCCTTGCCCCCCAAGACCACTCTCCCCGAGGTTGGCCGCTACAACTCGCTTGGTGAGCATGGCGGCTATTGTCCCGCGGGCGGTTCGTTCCAGCGCTCCGCCGGCACCAGCACAGGAACGTCAGGCTGTTCGGCGAAATGCGGCGACATGATTTGCACGCCGAACTCGTTGAACGCATCCAGGATCAGGCCGTGCAGCATGTCGCGCGCGGTTGGCGGCTGGGCATCCGCCATCAACTTTGCCTGTAGCTCATATTCGACATAAAAATCCTGCAACGCCAGCTTGCGCACGCGAGGCTTCCAGGCTGGGTCAATATAGGGGCAGCGCCGCGCAGCCAGCTCCAGCAACGCCTCCACCTGCCGCCAAGGCGTGTAGTAGCCTATGGTGATGCGGGTGGAGAGCAGGGTCCCCGCGGCGTTGGCGTGGCGGCTGTAGTTGTTCACCAGGCCGCCCACCGCCACCGCGTTGGGAATGGTGATCTCGAAACCCTGACCAGTAGTGAGCTTGGTCGACAGTGCCGATAATTCGCTGACCCGTCCTTCCACTTCCCCTATCTTCACGTAATCGCCGGTGCGCAGCGCGCGGGAATAAATCAGCACCAGACCGCTCATCGCGTGATTCATCAACCCGGCCGAGCCCAAGGTAACCATCAAGCCGAAAAACACGCTGACGCCCTTGAAAGCGTCGCTGTTGGCGCCAGGGAGGTAGGGATAGGCAACGATCAACGCGAACAGCCAAAGGGTCACCGAGGCCAGCCGACGGGTGGCTCCAGCGGTTTCGGCATGCAAACCAGGTAATTCCAACTGACCCCGTTCCACTGAGCCGAACAACAATGCGAGGCCGCGGCCAAGCAGCCGGGTCAGGAGAAAGATCACGGCGACGATGGCCAAGCCAGGCAATGCGGATAGCGTGTCGTCGGTGATGGTTGCCAGGAGCTGATAAAAGGCGCCAGCCAATTTCCGTCCCAGCGGGCGAGTGTAGGAGAACAAGCTCAGCGAGTAGCTTAGCCAGACATAAGCGGCGAACAGCGCGCACAGCAACGCGGTGATATCCACCAGATGGTGTTCCGCGGCCAGCAGGAATCGATACAGGTTGAAATGGCTGGCTGATCGCGATGGAAGTGACTGCCGTGCCAGCCGGTGCCGCGAGGCGGAGCGCCCCTTGATGATTAAGAACAGCACAGCGGCGAACACGAGAGCGGCGAAAATCGTCAGTAGTACGGACTGGGCGATGTGTTGAGGCGAGCGCTGTTCCAGAACCGCCAGCCGCAGTTCGTTCAGACGGTTCTGCACTCGGGTACCAGCCTGCTCCAACGTCAATTGATCGCCTGGATCAAGGTCGCTCTCCAAGATGGTGAAGAGCGGCTTGCCACGCACGCTCAGCGCCAGGCCGCGCAACCGGCCGGCGGTGAAAGGTGTGGTTTCTACTGGTTGGCGCAGGTCCTCTGGCTCCAGCGCATTGATCCGCTCCAGAGTGCGCTGCAGTCGTTGTTCTGGCGTCAGGACGCCCTGTCCGGCTAGAAACAGGAAGATGGGCCGATTGTCCAGAATCAGTGTGCGGGCGTTGTCGGCTGAAGAAGGCGATGGGTGTGGTTCGGCGGCTAGAGTCGGCAGCGACAGCAACAGGAACAGCAGGCAGCAGCGGATCAGGGGCATGACGGCTCCAGGCAGTGTCGTTCGTTTCTAAATCATGGCACAGCTAGCGCTGCTCGCCATGCTTTTAGTCTATTCAAACAGCCCGAAAACAATCATTTGGTATAAAAATTAATAGCATTGGAAACGCCAACGGGGTGTGGCGTACCCGCTGTTGACGGGTCATGCCCCTGCGAAATGCTCATATACCACTCGACCATTCCGCTTTCTGAGCCGTTTTCGCCTTATCTCGCTCTTGCTCGCGAGACTTTTGAACAGGCTCTGACAAGCCTTGACCCAAACCTTGCAGGGGTATGCAACATATTTAATTTTGTTATTAATCATTCTTGCCACTGGCAAGTAAAATGACAATGTCGTGCTAATCTACAGGTCATACGGCTTCTGCGTCTCTTCGCGGTTGTGGTTCATGAGGCCCCACTCCTCTGGAGAACTCCATGCAAAAACTTGCCCTTGTCTTACTCATGCTGACAACTTCCATGGTGCACGCTCACGGACAGGAGGCCGCGGAGCCGCCTTTGCCTGTATCGAAGCCTGTTCCAGAATTGCAGACCCTGATCACCGGCGCACGAATTTTCGATGGCAAGTCAAAGCAACTCAGCGCGCCGGCGAATGTGCTTGTGCGTGGCAACAAGATTGTGAAGATCTCTGCCTTGCCCATCTCAATCGAGCGAAGTGCCAATGTAGTGTTGATTGATGCGGAAGGACGCACTCTAATGCCTGGACTCATTGATGCCCATACCCATATGGCGCAGTCGGTGGTTCCATTGCCGGTGCTGATGACCGCGGACCCAAACTATACCCAGATCGTGCAGGCCAAGGCGGCCGGCGACATGTTGATGCGTGGATTTACCAGCGCAAGAGATCTATCCGGTCCAACCTTTGGCATGAAGCGAGCGATTGATGAGGGTCACATTCCAGGGCCTCGCATCTGGCCGTCCGGCGCGGCAATTTCACAGACCTCAGGTCACGCGGATTTTCGCAGCCATTTTGACCTGCCGCGCAAGGATGGCTCTCCTGCTCATTTCAGCGAGCGGCTGGGGTACGCGGTGATAGCGGATAGTCCGGATGAAGTAAGGCGCGGCGCGCGCGAGCAATTGTTACAAGGCGCCAGCCTTTTGAAAGTGATGGCGGGTGGTGGCGTAGCCTCTAATTACGATCCTTTGGACGTCGCGCAATATAGCGAGGCCGAGATTCATGCCGCGGTCGAGGCCGCGGATAACTGGGGCACTTATGTCGCAGTGCATGCTTACACGCCCAAAGCGATTCAGACAGCGATTCGCGCAGGCGTCAAATGCATTGATCACGGCCAGCTTGCTGACGAAGCCAGCGCTAAATTGATGGCCGAAAAAGGCATCTGGTGGAGCTTGCAGCCTTTTCTTGAGGACGAGGACATGATCCCTTTCCCCGAAGGTTCTGTTAATCGGGCCAAGCAATTACAGATGCTCAAGGGCACCGACAATGCTTATCAATTGGCGAAGAAGTACAAGATTAAGACGGCATTCGGCACAGACACTTTGTTCGACGCCAAGCTGGCTAGCCGCCAAGGCGCGCAGTTGGCCAAGCTCGTGCGTTGGTATACGCCGGCTCAAGTGCTAAAAATGGCCACCGCTGACAATGGAGAATTGCTTGCGCTATCCGGTCTGCGCTCACCCTATCCCGGGAAGATCGGCGTGGTTGAGGAAGGAGCGCTGGCTGACTTATTGTTGGTTGACGGCAACCCTATAGCGGACATCAAATTGATTGAGAACCCCGCGAAAAACTTTACCGTGATCATGAAGGATGGGGTGATCTACAAAAATACGATGCGCAAGGCGCCGCTGCCAAACTCGCAAAACTGAAGAAGAAATTGCAAACAGAAGAACTCTTATTGCAATGGACCATAGGGAAGCCGTCGCTCGCGAGACAAGGCGAAAACAAACGAAAAAGCGGAGTGCACAGATGGTACATTCGCATTTCGAAGAGGGCTCACGCTCTTGTCTCACCATCTCATCAACGCGCGGCAGATCGTAAACAGATTCTAAACGCAGAAGATTCATCTATGACATTCCACCATGCGCCGCGCTAAAGCGCTTGCCCACAACAAGCTCAAAGTGATGAAAGCCTTGAACCTGATCAGCAGCAGCCTGGAACAGGAGCACTCGCTTGCCGTGGTATCTCGCCAGTGCGCCTCTTCACGTTTCCACTTCCACCGCGTGTTCAAGCAGGAAACCGGCGAAACATTAAGCGAAGCGATCAGAAGACTAAGACTGGAGCGTGTCGCCAAATACCTATGCTCGTCCCAAATCTACAATATGAGCCGCTTAGCCGCTTTTTGCGGATTTTCCAGCTCGCAAAACATGGCAAAAAGCTTTCGGCGGCACTTTGGCCTAAGCCCGTCGGACTATCGGCTGCACATGCAAAATAGCAAGCATGGAAACGACATCCCGGCAGCAATTCAATACCTTGACGACCTTGATGCGGACAATGAAGCAACGGCTTTCGCCAGTATCCGGGAGCTTGCCGCCCGGGAGGTGGTGTATGCCCGCCAAACCGGAAATTATGGTCAAGCGTCCTGCGCCCATGCCTTCTTGGCTCTAAGTGAATTGCTAGGCTATACACCGGACTTTCAGACTACGCCGGTGCTGGCGGTGTATTGGGACTACCCGCTGGTCACCCCGCCGAACAAGTGCCGCACCGATATGTGCGCGCAACTGCCGGATTTGGTTGACCAGCGCGTGACGCAACAGGTGCCTGGCGGGCGCTACGCTGTATTTTCTTGCGCGGGAGACGAAGCTCTGCTGGCGCAAGCCTGGCACGCCGCGGCCGCCTGGATGGATAGACACGGCTACGAGTTGGGCGACAGCCCTTGCTACGAGCTGTACTTGCCTGGAACCCAACCGGAGCTTGGCTGGTACGCGGTGGAGATCCATATGCCTATTGGCGAGCCGCCTGGCTGAACTCGGCACACTGTCGTTTCCTGTCCGCATCGTTGTTGTCCATGTCGGCGCTTCGTCGCATGGTTCTTCTACATGCCGCCATTGGCGGTCCGATGCCAGGAAACCACCATGTTATTGAAACACTCCTTGTTCACTCTGGGCGTTCTTTTCTTATCGCTTGCCGCATCGGCGGCGCCGCGCAGCGGCATGATTCTACACGGCGGCAACATCTATAGCGCCGACGCCACGCAACCACACCCTGAAGCCGTTGGCGTAGCAAATGGCAAAATCGTCATCGTTGGCGATTATGCAGTTGTAGCCAAGGCAATGGGGCCAAGCGCCACTCGATTGGATCTACAAGGCAAATTCTTGATGCCCGGCCTGATCGATACGCATGTGCATACCGGATTCGCCGGTTTCCAGAGCATGACCGAAGCCTTTCCCGACACGCTGGGCACCGCCGAGCAAATCCGCGATTTTGTGCGGCAGAAACAGAACAGCCCCAAGCTGCGCCTTGGCAACATCCTCTACTTCTCCAATGTTTCTTTGAGCTACTGGGAAAACCTGGAGCCCATCCGCCAAGTGTTCAACAGCCCCGAGTTCGCCACGGTCCCGGTAGTGCTGGCAGGCGCAGATGCTCACACAGGCTGGGTTAATCAAGCGATGCTGAAGCAGGCCGGCATAGATCAAAAAAGGCTAGCCAAGCTGGGGCCGAGCGTTGCCAGCCACTTTGGCCAGACGCCGCAAGGGGAGTTGAACGGTTTTGTTTCAGAGGCCGGCTGGGACCAAATCCTGCAAGCCATGCCCCCGCTAGACACCAAGACCATGGCGCGCGCCATCGCCTCCGGCGCCCGCGAGCTCAATCGGTACGGTATTACCGCCTGGATGGACCCCATCACCAATATCCGGCCGGCCTCCGCCGTCTTCAGCGCCGAACCCACCGCACGCGATCAAGGCCAGTTGCCCGCTTACGCTTATCTGGCCCAACAAGGGCGTCTCAATGGCCATGTGACCGCGCTGGCGCTGGTGGGCATCCATTCGGGTCCTGAAATCATCCAAGACGTAATGAAGCTGAAACGGCGGTTCTCAGGCGGCCGGCTGAATCTGGGGGGCATCAAGATTCTGCAAGACGGCGTGATCGAGGCGCCGTCTCAATCCGCCAAGCTCAGCCAGCCTTACCTGAACCGGCCGGACTACAGCGGCAGCCAAGATCTGAACCAGCAACGCTTTAACGAGTTGATTGCGGCGGCCGACCGCCAGCACTTGATCGCACACTTTCACACCATTGGCGATCGTGCGGCCGATGAGGCTCTCACGGCACTTGCCTATGCCCGCGCCCGCAATCCTGAAGGCCGGACCCTGCACAGCCTGACGCATTTGGAAGTGGTTGCCGATCGGCACATCCAGCAGTTCAAACCGCTCAATGTCGCCGCATCGATGCAGTTTCTGTGGTCAGGGAAAGACGCGGCCAGTACCAGCTTGTTGGCCGACGTTAACCCTGCACTCCGTCAGAAGCTCTATCCTGCGGGGAGTTTGATTCGCAGTGGCGCCATCGTTGCAGGCGCCAGCGACTGGCCAGTCTCCACGCCCAATCCCTTCCATGCCATGTACACAGGGATCACTCGGCAGGGGGAGCTGGGGGAACTCCCGCCGGCGGAGGAAAAAATCTCGCGTCAGGATGCCTTGCAGGCCTACACCCTCAATGCGGCTAAAGTGATAGGGCTGGATCAGCAAATTGGCAGTATCACGGCGGGGAAAAGCGCAGACTTCGCCCTGATTGACCGTAATCTCGAAAAGGTACCAGTGGCACAGCTCAAAGATGCCAAGGTGTTGTGGACTATGCTAGCCGGCAAAGTGATTTATCAGCAGATTTCGGACCAGCCCAAATAAAACCGAGCTATTGGCTTATAGATCGGGCGGGGGAGTTGGTGCCCCCGCAAGCGCTTTGCGAAACATAGCTGCAATCAGCCTCACACAAAGCACCGCACCCGGCCAGCTTCTGGTTCCGATCACGCCTATCCACATGGTTCTCAAGAACAGTTTCCATGCAACGACAGGTCATGCTGACGGCCCCTCCGCAGCGCAGCGGATCGTTAACAGGTTGAAAGCCGGCAGCCCCGCTCAGGGGCCGCTTCCCTCATCCGCGCCCCTTCCCCAACGCCAGCCTCCCCCCCGGAACCGCCGCTTTTCCTACAGCTTCGCCCTCAATGCTGCGCCGCCAACCAGGCCAGAGCAGCCTCCCTACCGTCAAACACGCGAAACTGCCGGCCCTGGCGCGCTTCGTTCAGGTACTCGCCAAATCTCTCCCCATAAGCGGCGCCGTTTGCGAACACGCCGGCCACGGCGAGGCGGTAGTTGACCAGCTTCTGGATGAACTCCCCGGCAAAACGGCTGCTCAAGTCAAAAAAGACCGGCGGCAAGGCTTCTTCCGCCAGCAGCAAGCACGGCGCGTCGTGCTCCGCGCATAGCGCCACCAGTTCCAGCGCCTGATCCAGGCTTTCCACGCCGGCACGGCATTCAATCCACCTTGCCTGTTTGACGGTCATCACTTGAGCTTGCATTTCCGCTGCCTCGCTTGCCGGAAAAGACAAATAATGCCAAATCAATACACGGTGCGGCAAGCGCCATTAGATCATTCATGCGGATTTTCAATATCGTGGTAGTACCTATATCGGCAGTCTGATCCTTAAACCATATTGATGTCTGTCCGACCGAAAAAGGAACGGGCCAGCGGCCTTCCCGTCCGGCCTGCCGCGGCGCGCACTCAATGCCAGCAAGGGGTCCTGCTCATGAATCATCTCAGCCATATCATCATGCCAGTCCTGCGGGATTTGCCCGCCTCCCACCTCAAACGCGAGCTGCTGGAAGCCTTTGAACGGCACGGCCGCCACTTTGAAGCAATCGAGGCCGGCTTTGCGCGCCTAACCGCTCAGCGGCAAAGTCCTGAGACCTTGCGCCGCTTTTTTCAAAGCTGGAGCCAGACCAACAATAGCGCGATGACGGTGGCCGGCATCAGCAACCGCATGACCTTGCTGATTCACACCGGCCGGCCGGTGGCGGACCGCGAAGCTTTATTGGCCGCCATGGTCTGCTTGAACCGCATCGTGGACGAGGATCTGGCGGTCACGCACAAGATTCTGCACGCCCAGATGTACTACAACATGGCCACGGGCATTGTCGGAGATGACCAGTGGCTGTCCCATGCCTACCTCCACCCCAGCGCCAAGGCCTTCAAGAGCTGGAAGGACCATCAGTCGCTGCGCGAGCCGGACCTGGCCATTGCGCTGCTGACCACGCTGACGCACGAGATCTACACTCACGGCGAAGTGGAGTTCATCCTGCCTTTGTTCCGCCGCTGGCTGACTCAAACCCTGGGCTTCGCCGAGCGCGACGCCACTCGTACGCTGGGCTGGATCAGCGTGCACTGCGGCCCCACCGAGAAAAACCACTTCTTTCACGCCATGAACGCCATCCGCCACTACGCGCGGGCCATGGCGCTGGATTTGGAACGCTATAGTCTGGACGGCATCGTCGGCGCTTACCTGGAGCAAAAGGCGGCGGTGCTGGAAGCGGTGGCGCTGGACGTCGCGGCGGAAGCGCTGTGAGCGGAACCGAACCGCCGCTCTTGCGGCTGGCGGATCAGGCCGCCGCCGCGCCGCCCGCCTGGCCGCCGGGCACGCCGCCGCTGTTCGCCCCGGAGCAGCTGGCGCGCGCCCGCGTGGAAGTGTCCGCCGGCTATCTGAGCAGCCTGCATCGTCTGAGCGCGCTGCTGGACGCCGCGTTCCGGGCCATCGTCGGCCGCTATTTCCTGGACCCTCGCATCCGGGCGCTTTATCAGTTGCCCAAAGCGATGGAGGCGCTGCTGCTGCACGCTCACGGCCGGCCTTACCGCGTGGGATTTTACCGTCCGGACTTCATTTACGACCGCGAGGGCCTGCCGCGCATCTGCGAGGTGGGCGCGCGCTATCCAATGAACGGATGGATGATCAGCCACTGGCTGGGCCAGGCTGAGGGAGACGACGCCTTCTTGAAAACGCTGCGTCAATGGCACCCGCCCGGCTGCGTGGTGGCGCTTGTGCACGCCCGCGAGCCCGGCACCGAGATTTTTCTGCTGGCGGAAACGCTGCGGCGCGACGGCGCTCACTTTCTGTCCGCCCGGCCGGAAGCGCTCAGCGTCCGCAACGGCAAACTGTGGCTGAACGGCCGCGCAGTGGATCGCTGCATTCTGGAAATGGACCGTAGCGAACTGCCGCTACTGCCGGACAAAGCGCTGGATCAGTTGCTGGATAGCGGCGCTTATTTCAACGACATCCGCACGCTGATCCTGGTGCACGACAAGCGTTCTCTGGCGGTCCTGAATCGGGAGGACATCATGCGGGACTGCCTGGACACCGATGATTACGCCGCCCTCCGGCCCTTTCTGATCCCCTCCTTCGCGCCGGCTTCGCAGGAGGAAGCCGAAGCCCTGTTGGCGCTTCCCGGCGATTTCATCGCCAAGCCCAGCAGCGGCGGACGCGGCCTGGGCTCGCTGGTGCGCTCCGCCTGCGGCGAAGCCGCCTGGCGCAAGCTGGTGCGGGAGCAATGGCCGCGGTACATGTTTCAAAACTATATTGAACAAAGCGAATTCGAGGACCCGGAAAGCCGACAGCTCATCCGGCTGGTGGGCATGCAGCTATGCCGCGACGCGGAAAGTTACGGCCCCGGCGTGTTTCGCGGTTCGGACGAGTTGATCATCAATCTGCACCAACGCCGCGGCAAGCTGTACTCCGCCGCCGCCGCGGCCTGAATCGGTTTGCACAGGGGGCTTCATGCGGCATTCCGTCATTATTCCGCTGTACAACAAACGCGCCTACATCGGTGAAACCATCGCCTCGCTGGCGGCGCAGGAGAAAGCGCCGCACGAGATCATCATCGTCGACGACGCCAGCACCGACGACAGCGCCGAGGCGGCGGAACACGCCTTGCGCCACCACGCTCAGGATTTAAGCCATACCCGCAGCGTGCTGCTGCGGCTGCCGCGCAACAGCGGCCCCGGCGCGGCGCGAAACGCAGGGCTGGCGCTGGCGGGCGGCGAACTAGTGAGCTTTCTGGACGCGGACGACTGCTACCGCCCGGACTGCCTGCGCTTGCTGGAGCAAAAAATGAACGAGCACCGGCTGGACCTGGCGGTGCTGGGCTATGACAGCGCGCCGCAGGAGGAGCGCTTCCCGCAACTGGACGCGCTGCGCGCGGAGTGGGAGCCCCTGGAGGACGAAGTTTTCCTGCTTCCGCGCCCGCTGCGCACCGCCGGCCATCCTGATTTTTTCATGGGCCGGGCCAGCAATGTGGCCGCGCGGCGGCAATGGCTGCTGACGCAGCGCTACGTGGCCGGCGCGCGCTTGAACGAGGGCATCGATTTCTGGTATCGGGTGCTGAAGGAGATTGTCGCGCACGGCGGGCGCGCCGGAGTGCTGTCCGCTCCGCTGATTCGCTTCCGCATTCTGGCGGACAGCCTGTCACACCGGCCGTGCCGGGATTGGCGGCTGCTGGCCACCCCGCCCACCGTGCTGCGCTATGCCGGCAGCCAGGACGCGGACGAGCTGCGCCTGGCTCGCATGCTGGCGCAGCGCTGGCTGGATTACGCGCAGGAGTCGCTGCCGGACGCGGCGCAGCGGCGCGCCTTCCTGGCCCGCCATCGCCCGCTGCTGATCCAGCTGGGGCTGCCGCAAACAGACGCGGCGAGGCTGCCGGCATGAACGCGCCGCTGACCCAGCCTTCCGCGCCGGCCCGTCAGCAAGCCTTGTTGCGAGAGTGTTTCGAGCTTGCCCGCGCCCATCCCTTCTATCAGACGCTCTACCGCGGCGTAGACTGCGCCGACGCCGCGCAGCCGCTGGAAAAAGCGGTTCTGCAAGCCGCGCTGGCGTCGTTTGCGCCGGAACGGGAGGCTTCCGGCCTCTATCTGGTGCGCTCCGGCGGCAGCACCCAGGCGGCGCTGATTTTCCCGGTGGATATCGCGGAAAACCTGGCCCAACGACAGGCGCTGGCGGACCGGCTGCGCGCCGACGGGGTGTTCGGCCCCGCCAGCATCGCCCTGAATCTGTTTGGCTACGCCAACCTCTACCGCACCGCCGCCATCGTCGACGATGTGCTGGAGCGCTGCCAGGCCACCACCCTGCCGATGAGCGCCCACGCCGCCGACGCCGACATCCTGGCCGCGGCGCGGCAGTTCCGCCCCAGCCATATATTGGGCACCCCGTCGCGGCTGGCGCTGTTCGCCGCCCACCTGGAGGCCGCGGATGAGCGTTTGGAGATTCCGCAACTGCTCTACGCCGGTGAAACCCTGCACGCATCCACTCTCGCGCGGCTGCGCGCCGCTTTGGGCGCGGGTCAGGTCTGGTCACTATACGGCGGCGCGGAAACCGGCATCTGGGCCTGGAGCGACGCCAGCCGCCGCCCCGGCCTGTTTCGGGTGCTGCCGCGGGTGGCGGTGGAGATCCTGCAGCCGGACGCCGCCGGTTACGGCCGCATTGCAGTCAGCAACGCCTGGCGGCGGCGCTTTCCGGTGTTTCGCTACTGCGTGGGCGACATCGGCCGCTGGGTGGAGCGCGACGGTGAACGCTGGCTGGAATTGCGCGGTCGCGACGGCCGCTCCTTCCGTCTCAATGAAACCACTTACGAACTGGACGACTTCGCGAAGCTGGCCGGCGCGGAAGACGGCTTCCAGATCCAACTGGACCGCGACCCAAGCGGCCGCGAGCGGCTGACCCTGCTGCTGGCCGGCCCGCTGCCCGCCCCCGCGGAGGCGGCCTTGCGCTCGCGCCTGACGGCCTTGCTCGGCCAGGCGGACACCTGCGCCGTCGCGCTCATACCGGCGGCGCGAGCACAATGGCGGCTGGACCCCATCACCAGCAAAACGCCGCCCATCGTGGACCTGCGGGCCTGAACGCCTGTTCAACATCCACTGACTTCGAACAAGCTGCCCCCGGCGGACCGCCATCCCGGCCGTCCGCCGTTCTCGCCCGCCCGCTCACAAGGTCTGGAAATAGAAGCGGTAATCGCCCTGCCCGAACAGCATCGACATACTGGTCAGATTGCTGTTGGCCGGCGTGCCCACCAGGGTCAGGATGGGAATGGAGTCGTGACCATATTGATACGCCTGGGTCTGCGGGTTGTAGCCGAACTGGTAGAAGGTGTCCACGCTGCCCACCTTGAAGGCGTACAAGCGATAGGTGCTGCCGTCGAACAACATCGACCAACGGTGGAAATCCGTATCTCCCGGCGCGCCGGTGACGTTCAAAGTGGGAATGGAGTTATAGCCGTACTCATAGTGGTTGGTGGAACGGTTGAAGCCAAACTGGTACAGCACCGTGGGCGCGCCCAAACGCCGCAAATACAGCCGATACGTGCTGGTGCTGCCATCGTAGAGCATGGACACGCTGCTGGCGTCCGCGTCCGGCGGCGCGCCGGTGATCTTCAACTCCGGGATGGAGTGGAAGCCGAACTCGTACTTGGACGTGGCCGGATTGAACGCGGCCTGATACAGGGTATCCGCGCTGCTGCCCTTGAAGAAATACATCCGGTAGTACTCACCGTCGTTGAGCATGGTCCAACGCGCCCAATTGGTATCGTTGGGCATATTGGCAATCGCCATATTGGGAATGGACCCGCCATAGGCGAATTTGTAGGTGCTGGTATTGGGCACATAAGCAAACTGATTGACTGATGGCATGACACTTTCCTCCATAAAGGTAAGTCAGCTGCCCCAACGCCGGCGCAAAGCCGGCGTCCTCCATACGGCAACAGCAGCTGGCAAAACCTGCGCAAACGACAACGCGCCGCACCGCCTCAGGGCGCGGGCTTGCAGGTTCAAGCGGGTTTTGCCAGCGGTTCTACCTCTTGCTCTGCATGTGATAGAGCATGAGTCTCTCCTCCTCTCCGTGCAGCGGCACGGGCGAAGCGGACGAACAAACAGCCACTAAGTCGTCAATCAGGGGCGGGCGCCTTGGCGCAGACGAGGCGGGGCCGATAATGGCGGCGATAGGGACTTCAACTAGCCAGTAATAGCACCTCAAAAACCGGGCACGCCTGTACTTTTGGACTAGACCGTCTCAATCGGTTACAGCCGTTACAGATTGCGCGCTATGCCGCCGGCTTCCGCCGCCCATAAAATGCATGCCATCGACAGCGCCGATGATGCGCAGCCTCACCCAAGGAAAGCACGATCAATGAGAACAAAGGGATTCATCAGCCTGGCCCTGGCCGCCCTGCCGGCCGCGAGCCTGGCCGCCATGCCCATCGCCCAACTAAACCAGCACGCCGAGCGCATCTTCAAAGACAGCCAGGCGGTGGGCATGGTGATGGTGGTGATAGACAAACAAGGCAGCCTGCAACGTTTTTACGGAGAAACCCGCCCCGGCAGCCGCCAGACGCCGGACGCCAACTCACTGCTCCGCATCGCCAGCCTGAGCAAACTGATGACCAGCGAAGTACTGGCGGCCATGGTGCTGGATCAGCGGCTCAAACTGGACGACCCGTTGCAAAAGTTCGCGCCGGCCGGCGCCCGGCCAGCCAAGGCCTTGGGCGGCCAGCCCATCACCTTGCTGCACCTGGCCACCCACACCAGCGGCTTGCCCCGCGAGTTGCCGGGCGTCAAACCGCGCGACACGCCCGTATTCGTCTGGCCCAATCAGCAACAGCGCTGGCGCTGGCTGGTCAAGACCAAGACCCGATTCGCGCCAGGACAGAGCGCCCAATACTCCAACCTGGCTTACGATTATCTAGCCGACGCGCTGGCAGTCGCCGCCGGCAAGCCCTATCCGACCTTGCTGCGCGACACCGTCACCGGGCCGCTGGCCATGCGCGACACCACCTTCAGCCCCAGCCCCGCCCAGTGCGCGCGCCTGCTGCGCGGCGTGGAAACCAGCCCCTGCGTCAATACCAGCGCCGCCATAGGCAGCGGCGGCGTCTATTCCACCGCCGCCGACATGCAACGCTGGCTGCAAGACTTGGTGCGGCCGCAGAACGAGCAACGCAAACGCCTGTATCAGCAAACCTTCCAGATGCGCTATCAGCGCGCCGAGCTGCGCAGCCTTACCGGCATGGACGTGCCCGGCAAGGCCGATGCGTTGGGTCTGGGCTGGGTGGCTCTGCGCGAACAGCCGAACGCCCAACCTTTCCTGCAAAAAACCGCCGGCGGCGGCGGCTTCTTCAGTTATGTCGCCATCGACCCCCAACGGCAGACGGCGGTATGGGTGGCGCTGACCCGCGGCAAACAGACGCGCTACCAGGCCATGAGCGACGGCGTCAATCAATTGCTGCTGGCGCTGAACCGCTCCTGACCACCTGTTTACGATCTCTGCTGCGCGTCGGCGATACCGCGTTGAAAACGCCTTGTCTCGCTAGATCGTAAACAGACTCCAAGCCCTGGCCCAGACAAGCCGGAACGGCAGAGGCGGCGACCGCGGCCCGGCCTCCGTCGCGTCCGACGCGCCGTTCTTTCTCTTCCCATATCTTGATGGAGGCATCGTCATGCCCTTAATCAATCGCCGCATCCTGCCGCTGTTCTGCGCCGCACTATCCGCTCACGCTCTGGCAGCCGCGCCTTCGCCCCAGGCCGCCGTGGACGCGGAGATCCCGGCGCTGATGCGCAAAAACGGCATACCCGGCATGGCGGTGGGCCTCGCCGTCGACGGCGGCGTCCAGGTCTACAACTACGGCGTCGCTTCTAAAACCGACCAAAGGCCGGTGACGAGCGCCACGCTGTTCGAGATCGGCTCGCTCAGCAAAACCTTCACCGCCGCGCTGGCCAGCTACGCCCAGACCGAGGGCCGGCTCTCGCTGGCCGATCCCGTGACCCAGCACCTCCCGGCACAGAGCGGCGGCGGCCTGGAGCGGGTCACGCTGCTGAACCTGGGCACTCAGACCTCCGGCCTTCCCTTGTTCGTGCCGGACAACGTCGACAACGCCGGCCAGTTGCGGCGATTCATGCGGCGCTGGCGTCCCAGACAGCCAGTGGGCAGCCAACGGATCTATTCCAATATCGGCATCGGGGTCCTGGGCCAGATCGCCGCCGCCAGCATGCGCATGCCCTATGCGGCGGCGGTGGAAGGCAGACTCTTCGCCAAGCTGGGCATGGACAACAGCTTCGTCAACGTCCCTTTCCAGAGAATGCGCGACTACGCCCAGGGCTACGACAAGAACGACCGGCCCGCGCGGCTGACCCCGGCCGTGTTGGCGGATGAGGCCTACGGCGTCAAGTCCAGCGCGGCAGACTTGGCCCGCTTCCTCAACGCCAATATGGGCCTGTTGCCCATGGCGCCCAAGCTGCAAGCCGCGCTCGAGGACACTCATATCGGCTACTACCGCGCCGGAGAATTGACCCAAAGCCTGATCTGGGAACAATATCCGTATCCAGTGGCCTTGCCCCGGCTGCTAAGCAGTAACTCTCCCGCCTACATCTATCAGGGCATGCCGGCACAGCGCCTGGATCCGCCGCTGCCGCCGCAACCGCGGGACTTCATCAACAAGACGGGTTCCACCAACGGCTTTTCGGCTTACGCCGCCTATATCCCGGAAAAGCGGCTGGGCATCGTGCTATTGGCCAACAAGTCCTATCCGCTGGCCGAACGAGTGAGCGCAGCCTACCGCATCCTGGCTCGGCTGGACCGCGGGCTGGCGCCGGGCGCCCAACCATGAGCGTGCGATAGCCGGCGGTCTTGAGCGCGACGATGGATGCGACCAGCAGCGACAGAGAGGCAAACTCCTTGTGGCTCTTTTTATCGCCCCAAAACAAGATGCCGGTCACCACCGTGCCCACCACGCCAATCCTGGTATACGCGGTATAGACAGTCGACATTTGTATGGTTTTCATCGCCAGATAGAGTTAGGAATAAGGAGCTGCTCAGGCCCAGCGCATACAATGCGCAGCCTCTGGCATGGCGTTTCAACGCAATGTCCCGGACACCCACCACTGCCAGGATTTCAAGCACGCCCGCCGCCAACAGATAAAACTAATCCATATCAATCTTTCACTTGCTTGAGTTGCACCACTGAAAACAAGATCGCCGCGATCGCCAGCATCGCGGCCAGACTAACCGGCTTGCCGAACAGGGCGACAGCGGCGTGATGGCGGCGACCGGCCGCGCCGATTGCACCGCTCTGACCGTGGACGGATCGCCCAAGAGGCTCTGCGCGCAAACACCAAAGACGTCCACAAGAGCGAGCAAAGGTTGGACGACATTCGCGCCGCGCTTCACAAGCGCATACGCCGGCGTGGCGCCACCAGCGACATGAGCCACCTCCCCACCTCTCCATCTCCCCCCTCATCCGCCGTTCAAGCCCTCCTCGCTTCGCTGCAAAGCCGGCTCGGAGATGCGTCCACGTCCCTCTTTGCAACTTCCTTCGATTTATCCGGCGCTTGAAAGCCCAGAGCCAGGCAATGGACATTCCATCCCTTCTTGCGAGTCCATATGCTATAAAACAGCAAAATATGATTGCTTCATAAACACGAAATCCGTTGATGGATGGAGCTTCGACATATGCAGCAAACGCCCGCCTCCGGCAACGACGCATTCGAATTTCTATCCACTCTGCCGCCCAGCCCGGCGCAGCGCCGGATGGCGCTGGCCGCCATTCTGGTATCCATGCTGGTGTTTCTCTGCGTGCTGCCTTTCACCAAATTGCCCCTGCCCAAAGTGCCCGCCTTCATTCCCGCGTATCAGGCTGCGATGGCGGTGTGCGATCTGGTCACCGCGGCGCTATTGTTCGGCCAATACGCGATCTTGCGCGCCCGCGCCTTATTGGCCCTGGCCACGGCCTATCTATTCACCGCGCTGATGGCGGTGGCGCACGCGCTGACCTTTCCCGGCGTGTTCGCGCCGGGCGGCCTGCTGGGGGCCGGCCCGCAAACCACGGCCTGGATGTATATGTTCTGGCACGGCGGCTTTCCGCTGATGGTGCTGGCTTACGCGCTGCTAGCCCAACGCGACGACGGCCCAAAACGCTTTGTCAGCCCGCTGCCGGCGGTACTGGGCTGCGTCGCCGGCTCGCTGGCGCTGATGGTGGCGCTGACGGCGCTGGCTACGCTGGGCCATCCCTGGTTCCCCCCCATCATGCAGGGCAGCCGTTACACGCCCATCATGTTTGGCGTGGTGTCCGCCGTTTGGGGCTTCAGCGCGCTGGCCTTGCTGCTGTTGTTGCAGCGCTGGAAGCGCACCTTGCTTGATGTCTGGCTGGCGGTAGTCATGACGGCCTGGCTGTGCGATATCGCCTTGTCCGCCATGCTAAACGCCAGCCGCTTCGACCTGGGCTTTTACGCCGGCCGCGGCTACGGCCTGCTGTCCGCCAGCTTTGTGCTGATCATTCTGCTGCTGGAAAACGGCCTGCTCTACGCGCGCCTGGCGGACACCGCAGGGCAATTGCGCGTGGCCAAGCAGCAGGCGGAGCACGCCACCCAGGCCAAGTCGATGTTCCTGGCCAATATGAGCCACGAAATCCGCACGCCGATGAACGCCATCATCGGGATGTCCTATCTGGCCCTGAAAACCAAGCTCACCGGGCAGCAGCGCGACTACGTCAGCAAAATCCACAACGCCGGCACCTCTCTGCTGGGCATCGTCAACGACATTCTGGACTTTTCCAAAGTAGAAGCCGGCAAGCTGGAAATGGAAGCCGAACCGTTCTGGCTGGACGATATATTGGAGGCGGTGTCCCCGCTGGTGGCGCAAAAAGCAACCGACAAATCTCTGGAATTGCTGTTCGAAGTGGGCTCTGACGTGCCCAAAGGCCTGGTGGGCGACGCCTTGCGGCTCAGCCAAGTGCTGATCAATTTGAGCAATAACGCGATCAAGTTCACGGACAAGGGCCAAGTGGCCATCATCATCCGCCGGCTGGAACAAGTGGGCGACAAGGTCCATCTGCGTTTTTGCGTGCACGACACCGGCATCGGCATGAGCGAGGAACAAGCTGCGCGGCTTTTTCAGCCGTTCAGCCAGGCAGACGGCTCCACCACGCGCCGCTTTGGCGGCACCGGTCTGGGGCTGACCATCGCCAAGCGGCTGGTGGAGCTGATGGGGGGCTCGATCCGGGTGGAATCCGCGCCCGGCTGGGGCAGCCTGTTCATGTTCAACGTCTGGCTGGGCGTGTCCTCCGCCGTGGACACCCGCCGCCAGGGCCTACCTCGAGAGATCAAGGGCTTGCGCGTGCTGGTGGTGGACGACAACGCGTCGGCGCGAGACATCTTGTCCGACCAACTGCGGTCTTTGGGCTTTTTCGCTCAAACCTGCGCCTCCGGGCCGGAGGCCGTGGCCGCGGTCGCTCAGGCCAATCTGGATCGGCCGTTCGACGCGGTTTTCGTGGACTGGATGATGCCGGGCATGAACGGGGTGGAAACCATCTCCCAGATTCGCAGCATCAGCCGCAGCATCAAGATCGTCTTGGCCACCGCCTTTGGCCGCGACGACGTTCGCGCCCAAGGCGAGCTGAGCGGCTGCGACGCGGTCCTGATCAAACCCGTCAGCCTGTCTTCGCTCTACGACGTGGTGCTGGCGATGTTCGGGCCCCATCACAACAAAGGCATAGTGACGCTCACCGAGGAATTGCCGCGCTTGGACGGCGTGCGCCTGCTATTGGTGGAAGACAACCTGGTGAATCAACAAATCGCCGTAGAGCTGCTGGGCGACGCGGGCGCGCTGGTGACCTTGGCCAATCACGGCGGCGAAGCGCTGGCCCGCCTGGCCGCAATGGGCCCGCAGGGCTTCGACGCGGTGCTGATGGATGTGCAAATGCCAGTGCTGGACGGCATATCGGCCACCCGGCAAATCAAGGCCGACCCGCGTTTTTCCTCCTTGCCGGTGCTGGCGATGACGGCAGACACGCTGTCGGAGGAGCGGGAAGAGTGCATGAACGCCGGCATGGACGACTACATCGCCAAGCCGATTGACCCGCATGCGATGTTCCAGACCTTGCTGCGCTGGGTCAAACCGATACCGCCGGGCGCGGAGCTCCGTCACGCCGTCTCGTCCGCGCTGGCGCTGCCGGACATCCCCGGCCTGGATCAACAAGCCGGCTTGAAACGCGTAGCCGGAAAACGCGAACTCTACCTGCATCTGCTGCGCCAATTCGTCGCGGAAGAGGCGGACGCAGCCGCCCGCCTGTCCGCAGCGCTGGCAATTGGAGACTACGTCCAGGCCGAACGCACTGTGCATACGCTAAAAGGCGTCAGCGGCAATGTGGGATGCGTGCAACTTCAGGATGCCGCCACCGCGGTGGAACGCGATTTGCGCTCGCGCGGCGCCGTTCGGCTGGCCCCGCTGGAAGACGCCCTTGAACAGGTGATGACGGCGCTTCGCGCCTGTCTGGAGGCGGAAGACCGTTTATCCGGCGCCATCGCGCCGAATGCGGACGCGCCGGCCGGTCCGGCGCTGCTGCGGCGGCTGGCGGCCCTGCTGGCCGCGAGCGACGGCGACGCCCTGGAACTCTTCCTGCAACAGGCGCCGGTCCTGCGCACTCTACTCGCCCCGAATGAATTCGCCGATTTCGAAAAAGCGCTGAATCAGTTCGACTTCGTCAGCGCTCTGACCTTGCTTCGCCACGCCGCGGCTGCCCAGCGCATCCCTTTGCCGGAGGACATAAGATGACGGACTCCGCACCGGCTGCGCCGCGCCAGACTGTTCTGATCGTGGACGACATGCCGGAAAACCTCACTTTGCTTTACGGTTTGCTCAAAGACCAGTACCGAATCCAAATCGCCAACAGCGGCGAACGCGCGCTGGAACTGTTGGAGGCCGAAACACTGCCGGACCTGCTGCTGCTGGACATCATGATGCCCGGCATCGGCGGTTTTGAAACCTGCCGCCAGGTCAAGGCCAACCCACGCACCGCGCGGATACCGGTGATCTTTCTGACCTCAATGGGCGAAAATGAAAATGAACAAGCCGGCTTCGACGCCGGCGCGGTGGATTACATCATCAAACCCATCTCTCCTCCCATCGTGCTGGCCCGGGTCAAAACCCATCTGCGGCTCAAAGCCGCCGCGGACTTTCTGGAAGACAAGTCCGCTTTCCTGCAAAGAGAGGTGGAGCGCCGTACCCACGAAGTGCAAGTCGTCCAGGACGTCACCATCCTTGCCCTGGCCTCGCTGGCGGAAACCCGCGACCATGAAACGGGCAACCATCTGCGCCGGACGCAAAACTATGTTCTCGCCTTGTGCACGCAATTGCGCAACCACCCGCGCTTCCAAGCCGCGCTGGATGAGGAAACCATTCAAGAACTGTTCAAATCCGCGCCCTTGCACGATATCGGCAAGGTGGGCATTCCGGACTATATCCTGCTCAAGCCCGGCAAGTTGACGCCGGAAGAGTTCGAAATCATGAAAACCCACACCACGCTGGGGCGCGATACCATCGCCTCCGCGGAGAGGCTGCTGAACTCTCCCAGCAGTTTTCTGCGCCACGCCAAGGAAATCGCGTACAGCCATCAGGAGAAATGGGACGGCAGCGGCTACCCTCAAGGCCTTGCCGGAGACGACATCCCCGTCTCCGCCCGGCTAATGGCGGTGGCGGATGTTTACGACGCCTTGATTTCCCGCCGCGTCTACAAGCCCCCCCTCCCCCATGAACAGGCAGTCTCCATCATCCGCGAAGGCTACGGCAGCCATTTCGACCCGGACATCGTCGCCGCCTTCCTGGCCCTGACGGAAACTTTCCGCGCTATTGCCGAGCGCTATACCGACTAAGCATGCCTAGCGAGCAGGTAAAAACGCGTCGACATTCACCCGACAATAAGAAAACAGTCCGCGTCGAATAAACGACAAGGACTGTTTTACATTCAAATCAAAGCGCCATGGCCGCCATCAGCGCTTTTCATTCACGGGAGCGCCGCTCAGGAAAGCAGGGATTTAACGGTGCTGCTGGTTTTATGCTCCACCAGCAAAGGCTCCATGCTGTCTCTTTTAGTCACGTCCAGATCATGCTTGGAAATAATTTCCTTCAACTGACAAGCCAATTCCGACATGCTGTACGAGCCTGCCTCAATATCAATCAGCAGGCCATCCACCCGGCTGCGGCTCAAGCGGTTGCTTTTCCACTTGCGCTCAAACCCCCCCGCGGCGGCCAAGCTGGACAAAGCCGCGGCGATTGAAGTCAACACGGTGGAATAACCTTTGAGATCATGCCCTTGCACCTGCAGCAAGCCCCCCACCACCACGCTGCAAAGAATCGATCCGAAGATGGCCGTATGATGGGCGAAGCTCCAAAGCCGCTGACCTTTGCTAAACCAGTTTCGCCATCTCATGGCTTCCTGCCTGAGCGCCTCTTTATCCATCATATTTCCTCCTCGCTGAGAAGTACGCATTTGCGGCCAGTCATGAAGTCAACATAGTCAATCCAACTGAAGTTGCAAATGTTCACGCGTAAAAAGGCCATTAATTTGAAATTGGCCTCTCCACATTCAGCCCTGATGGAAAAACCCTTAAACACTAAAGTTTTTTGGAAAGCGCATCCCGCTCATGAAAACAGGATAAACCAAACCCGGAGCGTTTCAGTCCATTGCTCATCAATAAAACTATCAATCTAGACTACCGTCTTGGTTTCCGACAGCCTGACTTCGCCTTTTCTTTAAGACATCGGCTTGCGCAAGAGAAACGCTAACTCTGTTTCAAGCAGAGCCATATGACAGGCATCATCCCTAGCCGACCTGGCCTTCCTCCCCGCCCGACAGCGGTTGAATTCGTACAAAAAAGGCCGCGGAACTAGCCTTGTGCGCCCATTGTCTATATAATCTAGATTCTTATCTGGGGGCGACCTGGTTTCGACGAGGGTTGCGAAGCAGATGAGGGCATACCGGGATTTCAGTCACCCCGTAAAACACTGAGTTTATTTAGTCGCAAACGACGAAACTTACGCTCTGGCAGCCTAAGGGCTAGCTAGACACTACAACGGTTCGCAGATGGGCCGGGGGCGTCAAAACCCTGTAGTGTCACTTTACATCTGCTAGTGCTATGTCGGGTTACTTGGCATAGTGCGAAACAATAGGTAACTCGCCAAAGTCCAGCCTGTCCGTCGGCGTGGCAGCGGTTAAATCCAAATGACACGACTAAGTATGTAGAACTCACTGTAGAGGACTTTCGGACGCGGGTTCGATTCCCGCCGCCTCCACCAACATGTCATAACTCATTGAGTGACAGCATTTCCTCAGTGAATCAAGCCCTTACATGTCCAAAGTGTACCAAAGTACACCAAAGACCTGTAGGGGCTTTTTCTATTATAAATTCAGAATTCATTGGTTCTAGCTATCGATATGGGCCTGATGAGTTCTCCTCTCACATCTACCTTCGACGCTCTACCTACTATTTCCGACAAGTTGTTTCTATTGCCATTCTGATACAACTATCTTCCTGGATTTGATGGCCTTGGATCATGTTTTTTCTTAAAGAGGTTAGCCAAGTTCATTGAAGTTAGCCTAGCTTTGATACGCTACCGGATAAGAACCATCTTCAAAGTGGGCTAGAGTTGTACTGTAGTTGATGCAGCGCGGGACCTTTGTAAGCGGCGAAGGGAAGGAAGTCAGACAACAGTAAGGCTGTAGGTATGCCTCAGCGAGCCATCTAAATTAAAGATTTCAATAATAGGACCTTCTTTAATTGTTCCCATAATGTCCTTTACTCCAAACTGCGCTGTGTATCTTGCATGCGCGCCACCAGCGTGAAGACTGCCCCACGGCCCCTTGTAGGCGATGATAGGATAGCCTTCGATGGCTGTGTTCCAAGCGCCCACAGTGCCTACTATGTTTCCATCCCCATCAAAAAGGAAAGTGCCGTTTAGAACTGTCAGCGTGTCACCTATGGCGTAATACGCGCCTTCTTTCAGCTGGAACACAGGCATCCTCCTAGTTACAGTCTATATGAGCATGCAAAAGGCATTTCTTATTGAGTATGGGACATGGCTCTGAGGCGTGCAAGGTGGCTAAAAGTGCCGGAAAAATTTAAATGGGTATCTGAGATAAGAAGGGTGCGGACTACCCCCCAGGGGGTGTCTCGAAGGGGCTATATACTGACCAAGCTCATGTAAGCACTCTTGAAAACATGTGGGCTGTCTTTGTACCCAAAGGCTTACCAGATACTCTTCCCGGTCTTCCATGGCCGGCAGGGTACCTTTTGAAGGTGGCTCTTTGAGTACACCCTGTGAGCCATAGTCTAGAACCCATCACCATGATGGATCAAAAGTGTTGATTTAAATCTGAGCCATGCCTAGAATGTGAGCCATAGTTTATGAGCCACTTGGAGCAGCAACCATGAGCCAGACCATCGCCTACCTTCGCGTCAGCACGGATGAACAAGACACATCAGCCCAACGCAAGACCATCGAGGACCGCTACAAGATTGAGCGCTTCTATTCCGATGATGGCGTTTCTGGCGCAGTAAAGGCCATGCAGCGGCCTGAGTTCAAGGCTTGCTTCGACTATGTGCGGGAAGGCGATACGCTTGTAGTGGCCGCTATAGACCGCTTGGGACGCGATACCATTGATGTTCTGTCCACGGTGGAAGCCCTGCAAGCCAAAGGCGTAACCGTGGTATCCATGCGGGAAGGCTTCGACCTATCTACACCCATCGGCAAGGCCATGCTAGCGATGCTTGCGGCGGTTGCTGAGCTTGAACGGGGCAACATCAAGGCTAGACAGATGGCAGGCATAGAGCGCGCCAAGGCCGAAGGAAAGGCTCTAGGCCGGGTAAAGACCATCAAGGATGCTGAAGTAAAGGCATGGCGCATGGAGAACGGAGCCAGCATCAAGGCCACTGCTGATCGCTTTGGCATCTCTACGGCTAGTGTAAAGCGGGCTTGCGCCTCTGATTAAATAATAGGCAGCTTATGATCTGTATGTGATTGCGTGTTTGGGAATCGCATTCAGGCATGGAGAGGGGACCTTGCGGGGTGTTCCAATCGGATACAACCTGCTACAGTATTTCGGTAAAATCCAATATATTCATCGATATGAGCAGATTCCCGCCGCCTCCACCACAACACCATTTCATGACGCGTCATGAAAACTCGAAAACCCCGATAGCTCACGGCTTTCGGGGTTTTTTGTCGGTTTGCGCCACCCTTTTCGCAATGCGCCCCAATACGCAGCCAATCTATAACCCTATCGTCCCTCCCCCCGCCTACGTCCAGCGCGTCAACGACAATTTCGGCCCCTCCGGCGCGCAACCCGAAGCGGTGGTGGAACGCGCCGACCAGGCGCTTTACCGCGCCAAGGCCAATGGCCGGAACCAAGTTGCGCTGGACACAAAGAGCGGAGCACCTTGAAGCCCCCCAGCCAATACCATGACAAAGACATCACAATCGGCGTAGACTGCCCTCCGCCCCCATTCCAAGGATGTGAACATGAAAGAGCAAACGCTATCCGCGAAATACCGTGTTGAGGTGGGACGCAGCGACACGGCCATGCCGGCCGGCATGGCCAAGGTGCTGGACATGCTGGGCGCCTCCATCCAGCCGCCGGCGAACAAAGCAATGGGCGTCGAAGAGGCCGATCCGGCGGCGGACGCAAACGGAGAAACCAAGGTCGGCAAAGCACCCGCCGCGCCTTGAACGCCCCCGCCATCCCCGGCCCCCATGAAAAATGCCGCCGGCGCGAAGCGCGGGCGGCATGCTTGAGCCGGAAAGACCGGTTTACATCGAATCCAGCACCTTGATGCCCAACAGATCCAGACCGGTTTTCAGCGTCTTGGCGGTCAGCGCCGACAACTGCAGACGGCTGGCGCGGACGTCGCCCTCGCTCTTCAGGATGGGACAAGCCTCGTAGAAACGCGAGAACAGCGTGGCGATGTTGTACAGATACTGGGACAAGTAGTGCGGATAGCAACCGTCCACCACCGCCTGCAAGGTATCTTCAAACTGAGCCAACGCGGCGGCCAGGTGTTTCTCCGCCGGCTCGGTAATGACGATGGCGGCATTGGCGTCGTAGTCGCCGGCCTTGCGGAATACGCTTTGCACTCGGGTGTAAGCGTATTGCAGATAGGGCGCGGTATTGCCCTCGAAGGCCAACATGGTGTCCCAGTTGAAGATGTAATCGCTCATCCGGTTCTTGGACAAGTCAGCGTACTTGACCGCGCCGATGCCCACGGCCGCGGCGATCTCGCGGCGCTCGGCTTCCGGCAGGTCCGGATTCTTCTCCGACACCAGCGCGAACGCGCGCTCTTCGGCCTCCTGCAACAGCTCAATCAGCTTGACCGTACCGCCGGAGCGGGTCTTGAACGGCTTGCCGTCGTCGCCCATCATCACGCCGAAACCGACATGTTCCAGCTTCATGCTGTCCGGCGCGAAACCGGCCTTGCGGCAGATGGAGAACATCTGGGCGAAGTGCTGGCTCTGGCGCGCGTCCACCACGTAGATCACGCGGTCAAGGTTCAGGGTTTTATGGCGATAGCGCACCGCGCCCAGGTCGGTGGTGGTGTACAGATAGCCGCCATCCTTTTTCTGGATGATCACGCCCATGGGCTTGTCTTCCTGGGTGCGGAACTCTTCCAGGAACACAACTTGGGCGCCGTCGTCCTCGGTCAGCAGGCCGGCCGCGCGCAACTCCTCGACGATGACCGGCAGATCGTCGTTGTACGAGGATTCGCCGCGCACATGCTCGCGCTTGAGGCCGACGTTGAGCTTCTGGTACACCGCTTCGCAATGCTTCAGCGATACGTCGACGAACTGCTCCCACAGCTTGAGCACTTCCTGGTCGCCGCCTTGCAGCTTGACCACGTAGTCGCGGGCGCGGTTGGCGAAATCTTCGCTTTCGTCAAAACGCACTTTGGCGTTGCGATAGAAGGTTTCCAGGTCGGACAGCTGCAGCTCGGCGTCGCCGGCGTGGCTGGTTTCCACCAGGTAGGCGGTCAGCATGCCAAACTGGGTGCCCCAGTCGCCCACGTGATTGGCGCGCACCACGTCGTGGCCGACAAATTCCATCACACGGGCCAGCGCGTCGCCGATGATGCTGGAACGCAGGTGGCCGACGTGCATTTCCTTGGCCAGGTTGGGCGAGGAGTACTCCACCATCACGCGCTGCGGCGCAACGCGATGGATGCCTAGCTTGTCGTCTTTCAGGGCGGCTTCGCTTCGTCGGGCAAGATATTCAGGGGCTAAATGAATATTGATGAAACCCGGACCGGCGATTTCCACCTTGTCGGCGATGCCGGCAAGATCCAGCGCGGCAACCACTTTCTGGGCCAGTTCGCGCGGGTTGGTCTTAAGCTGCTTGGCAGCGCCCATCACGCCGTTGGCTTGATAGTCGCCGAATTCCGGCTTGGACGCCGGCTGCACCACGGCGGGCGCGTCCGGCGCGCCGGCTGCCGCAAGGGCGGCCTGCACCCGTTGATTGATCAGTTGAAGAATAGTCATTAGAGCCCCAAGAATTGCCGCGAAAACGAAAATTAGTCTTCGCTTCTGAAAAAAACTACCTGTTGATTGTATTCCCGCTTGCCATCAGGGGCAATGCTTGCAGCCAAGCCGCATCGGTAAAATAAGCCTCAAACGACGACGTTTGGGATTTACTGCCAAGATCGGACTCAAAACCAGCGTGTTTCGCCCATGGCCGGCCGTTGAAAGACCTCCGGCGAGATATTCCATAGCGCTAGCGCGGCGGCAAGATCGTCCTGCGGGCGATCCAGCGGCTCGTCGGTAAGGATGAAGCTGCCCCAATGCACTGCCCAGGCGGCTCGCGCCCCGGTGTCCAGCAAAATTCGCACAGCCTCCTCCGGATTGACGTGCTGCGGGCTGAGAAACCAGCGCGGCTCGTAAGCGCCTATCGGCAACAAGGCCAGATCCACCAAGCCGATGCGTTCGCCTATCAGCCGGAACAGCTGGTCCTGATAACCGGTGTCGCCTGGATACCAGAACTGCAGCCCATCGCCGCGCACGGCGAAGCCGCCCCACAGCGCGCGGTTTTCGTCGCCGAACATCCAGCGCTTGCTCCAATGATGGGCCGGCGTCAATTCCGCCTCCACGCCGTCCAGACGGTAACACTGCCACCAGTCCAGCTCATGGATGTGCGACACAGGCACGCCAGCGCGCCGCAAGGTCGCTCCCACTCCCAGCGGCGCGGCGAAATGCGGGCAGCTTGCCGGCTGGCGCGCCAGCCGGCTGACGGTGTTGAAGTCGAGATGGTCGTAATGATTGTGGGTAATCAGCACCAGATCGATCGCCGGCAGTTCCTGCAAAGCCATCGGCGGCGGCAACTGCCGTTCCGGTCCCGCCCACTGGAGCGGCGAGGCCCGCTGCGACCAGATCGGATCGATCAATATGTTCTTGCCGCACAATTGGATGAAGCTGGTGGCATGGGCCACCCAGGTCAGCGACGGCCGGCCCCGGTTGGCGTTCAGCGCGGCCAAGTCCGGTTCTTGGCGCGGAATGCGTTCCAGCCGGTGACGCACCACCGGCATGCGGCGGCGCTGCCATTCCCAACGCAGCACGTCCAGCAGCCGCGGTTGCTGGAAAGGAAATAGATTGTGGTAGCCATCGGCCCCATGATGGGCTTGCCGCGGATCGGGCCGATAACGCGGTAGCGGCCAGCGGTCTTGCAGCCAGGGTTTCAATCGCGACATGACATGGCGGTAACGAGGAAGGGATGGGCATTGTCGCCCATGGCCGGGCAAAACAAAAGGCGGCCCGCGCCGGGCCGCCCGTCCTCGCTCCTAATCAGAAGCTGTACACCGCCTGCGCGCCCAACATATCGTTGCTGCGACGGAAGCGACCGTCGTTGCGCAGGAACACGTCCTGGCTGGCCCAGTCGTGCCGGTACTCGAACTTCAGCGTCAGTTGGTCCGTCGGATAGAACAACAAGTCCGCGGTCAAGGCCTGGCGATTGGCGCCCTTGCAGTCGGCCGCGCCGCTGGCCACGCAAGCCTGCGACACGCCAAAGCCGTTGACGCCGTCGTAGCCGTTGGCATTGAGCGCGACGCCGGCGCCGCCGCCTCCGTTCTTGCTGTTGTTCAGGTAGTCGTAACGCAAGGTGGCGCCCATCTTGCCCAGGAGATCTGTCACCCATTTGCGGTGCCCAAGCAACGAGACCCCATACCATTGCGCCGCGCTGCCGTTCCAGGCGGCGTTCTGCTGCCGTCCGTAATCGAACTCGGCGTTGTACTGGATATCGTTCAAGGTGTAGCTGGCGTCGACTTCGGTATAGAAGTAATTGCTGTATGGGTCCTTGCTGACGCACTGGTAGCCAAAGCCGCTGTTGCCGGCCAGACAACCGTTGCTCACCGGAGCGGGATTGCTGGCGGACTGGGCGGCGCTGGTCAGCAGCGTCTGGCGGCCGGCGTTGAAGGACCAGCCCAGGTCCAGCGCACTGCTCCAGGTGTAGTCAACCCGGCCGGTGAGCGTGGGCGTGTTGTTGCTTTTGACGATGGGGTTGCCGGTATCGCCATTGCTGCCGGTGGAGGCCAGATTGGCATGAGTGCGGTATTGCTCATTGCCCAGCATGAACTTCCACGCCCAGTCGCCGTGCGCCCAGTTGAAGCCGGCGCCGACATAGGAGCCCGGCACGCTGAAGTCGTACAGCAGGCCGTGGGTCAGCGTGGTCATCTGGTTGGATTGCTGCATTTCATAACCACCGAAGCTGTTGACCAGGCCGGCGGTCAACGACCAGGTGTCCGACAGCGGATAGGTGAACTGCGCGGTGTTGATAATGTTGTTGCCGCTGCCGCCATCCAGCAGGGTGTTGCCGGAACCACGGTTGGGCATGATGCTGATTTCCGCGCTGGGGGCGGTGGGGCCCACGCCAAAGGTCTTCTTGATGTCGAGGTAGACGTCGCCAAAGGTGCTGTTGCTGTAGGCATAGGTATTCTGATGATTCAGAAACTGGAAGCCGGAGCTATTGTTGGCGCGGTTGTAGATATAGGTTGGGTCCAGGTAGCCGGTGACGCTAAGTCCGGCCAGCGGGCCGTCGGTGGCGGCGTTGTTGAGCTTGTCCACCTTCAGCTCCATGCCGGCCACCCTCTCCTTGAGGTCTGCGTTGGCCTCGTCCGCTGGCGCCTTGGCCTCGGTCGCCGCGGCCACCGCTTGCTGCAAAGCCTGCATCTGGCTCTGCAGTGCTTGTAGTTGCGCCTTGAGCTTGGCGAGCTCGTCCGCCTTGGCATCGGCCAATGCCATGCCAGGCAGGCCGGCTATCAGCGCGCTGATCAGTATTCTCTTCATTTCCCACTCCCTTGTTGCATGACTTTGGATACAACATTCGAGAACCGCCTGCGCTCATCCACGGACGCTCCGGCGCGGCAACGCCGCGCCGGCATGCGTGTTTTATATTTTTATGCAACGCCAGGCTCAGGCCTGGGCAAAGGCCAGTTTCATCTCGCGCTCACGCTTGCGCTCCGCCATGCGCATATAGATGTTGGCCACCACCACCCCGGCCGACACCAGCACGATGAACAGCGTTGCCAGCGCGTTCATCTCCGGATTCAGCCCCAGGCGCACCCGCGAGAAGATCACCATGGGCAAGGTGGTGGAACCAGGGCCGGACAGGAAGGCGGTCAGCACCAGGTCGTCAAGCGACAGCGTGAACGACAGCAGCCAGCCCGACACCAGCGCCTGCGAGATCAGCGGCAGCGTGATCACAAAGAACACCTTCAAGGGACGCGCGCCCAGATCCATCGCCGCCTCTTCCAGCGACAGATTCAATTCGCGCACCCGCGACTGCACCACGATGGCGACATAGGACACGCACAGCATCACGTGGCCTATCCAGATGGTGAACACGCCACGTCCTTCCGGCCAGCCGAAGGCCTGTTCCATCGCCACGAACAACAGCAGCAGCGAGATGCCCTGAATCACCTCGGGAATCACCAGCGGCGCGTTGATCATGCCGGCGAACAGGGTGAACATCCGGAAGCGCCCGAAGCGGGCCAGCACGAAGCCGGCCCAGGTACCTATTACCACCGAGGCGGTGGCGGTCATCAGCGCGATCTTGACGCTGAGCCAGGCGGCGTTGATCAGCTCGTCGTCCTGAAGCAGCGCGGCATACCACTTGGTGGAAAAACCGGACCATACCGTCACCAGTTTGGACTCGTTGAAGGAGTACAACACCAGCAGCGCGATCGGCAGGTAGAGAAAGCCGTACCCCAGTCCCAGCACCAGGAAGGACAGCGTCTTGTTGGGCTTGATCATCTCGCGGCCTCCATATTCTTGACCTGGTAGTGCTGGAACAGCGCCATCGGCACCAGCAAGAGCAGCACCATCGCGCAGGTCACCGTCGCCGCCATCGGCCAATCCATATTGTTGAAGAACTCATCCCACATCACGCGGCCTATCATCAGCGTGTCGGAGCCGCCCAGCAGTTCCGGAATCACGTACTCCCCCACCGCCGGAATGAACACAAGCAGGCTGCCGGCGATGATGCCGTTCTTGGACAACGGCAAGGTCACTTGGACAAAGGCCTTCCACGGTCTGGCGCCCAGGTCGTAGGCCGCCTCCAGCAGCCGCAGGTCCATTTTCACCAGATGGGCGTACAAGGGCATGATCATGAACGGCAGGTAGGAGAACACCATGCCGATATAGACCGCCCAGTTGGTGTGATAGAGCCGCAGCGGCGTATCGACCACGCCCAGCCACAGCAGGAACTGATTGAGGAAGCCGTCATTTTTCAGGATGCCGATCCAGGCGTAGACGCGGATCAGGTAGGACGTCCAGAACGGCAGCATCACCATCATCATCAGTGTGTTGCGCGCGCTATCCGAAGCCCGGGCGATGTAATAAGCCATCGGATAGCCGATCAACAGACACAGCACGGTGGAGACGAAGGCCATCTTCACCGAACTGATATAGGTGGCGAAGTACAAATCGTCACCCAGCATGAACTTGTAATGGCCAATGTTCAGCGCAATGGTGAAAACATCGTTTTCCAGCTTGGTGAGCGGGGTGTAAGGCGGAATGCCCAGTTGTTGCTGCGAGAAGCTGATGCCCACCACCAGCAGGAAGGGCAGCAGGAAGAACACCAGCAAAAACAGGAACGGCATGCCGATGACGGTGGTTCTGCCCGACGGCAGCCAACGGCTTAGCTTAAGACTTTTCATGTCAGCACCACATGGCCGGTTTGATCCGGCTCGCTTGCATTGCTTTTGCGCCGTCCCCCAGGCCCGTCTTGGAAGCGGTTCAAAGTCCAGCCAGCTGGAGCGAGGCATGGCGCAAACAGCGGAGAAAACGAATGGGCATGGAGTGCATGGACATTTCGAATTCGGCGCTCGCCAAGTCGCACCTCACTACGCGCAGCAGAATTTGAACAACTTATAACGCGGGCTGCCGGTTGAACGGCCTCCTCTTGAACTCTTCTCCCGGATACCCACGGCCGCGGCGGCCGGACATCGCGCCTTCCCTCCTCCTGTCACATACGAACCGGCCGCGCGCGTGCCCGCCGGCCTGACTGGCCAGCGGCGCGCTTGCGCTCGGATAGACTCAGGACAGCCGCCGGCCCGGTTCAGGCTGGCGCGGCGGCGTTGTTGGATACCTGACTCAGCGACCTGTTTTCAACTGCGTCCACAAGCGGTTTTGCAGACGCATGATGTCGGATGGCAGGGGCTTGAGCAGGAACAGCGTTTTAACGACGGACTCCGGCGGATACACGCCCGGGTCGTTAGCGATTTCCGGCTTCACGTATTTGCGCGCGGCGGCGTTGGCGGTCGGGTAGAACACCTCATTGGTGATCGCGGCGTTGACTTCCGGCGACTGGATGTAGTTGATCCACTTAAGCGCGGCCTCGGGATGCGGCGCGTCCTTCGGCACCACCATCACGTCGAACCAGAGCGGCGCGCCGCTCTTGGGAATCACATAGGCCAGTTGGTACGGCCGCTTGGATTCCTGAGCGCGGTGCTTGGCGATGTTGACGTCGCCGGAAAAGCCCAGCGCCATACAGATGTCGCCGTTGGCGAGGTCGTTGATATAACCGGAGGAATTGAACTGGGTGATGTAGGGGCGGATTTTCTTCAGCGCTTCGAAAGCGGCCTGGTAGTCGGCGGGGTTCTTGCTGTTAGGGTCTTTGCCCGAGTGGTGCAAGGCGACGGCGAACACGTCGTTGGCCTGGTCCAGCACCGATACGCCGCAGCCCTTGAGCTTGGACACATATTTGGGATCAAACAGGATGTCCCAGCTGTCCAGCGGCGCGTCCTTGCCCAGCACCGCCTTGACCTTGGTCAGATTGTAGCCGAGACCGTCGGTACCGTAGGCCCAGGGCACGCCGTGGGCGTTGGCCGGGTCGGCGTCCACGATCTTGGCCATCAGCGCCTTGTCCAGATTGGCCAGATTGGGCAGCTTGGACTTATCCAGCTTCTGGTAGATGCCAGCCTCGATCTGCTTGGCCATGAAGTTGGAGGTGGGCACCACGATGTCGTAACCGGCGCGGCCGGTCAGCATCTTGGCCTGCAAGGTGTCGTCGCTGTCATAGACGTCGTACTTAACCTTGATGCCGCTCTGTTTTTCAAATCCGGGAATGGTGGACTTGGCGATATAGTCCGACCAGTTGTAGACATTGAGCACCTTGTCTTCAGCTTGCGCCGCCGCGACCGGCAGCAACATCAGCAACGAACACAGCGCTTTGCGAACCAGCTTATTCTGCATGACAGGCTTCCTAATGGAACGGGCCGCGCTGTCCGATGCCGGGCCTGCGGCCAGCGAACATCGGGCGGCCCGATAACGGCAACCTCAGCGCCACGCTTCCCGCCCGTTGCCGGGCCATGGCGCTGCTCCATTTCCCCCGGCCGCCTGGGCGGACCTGGGTCGAATGCGGCACGAGCTTGCGGCTGGCGGACCGGTTCCGGCGCCGCCCATCGCGTGCTGCTCATGCCAACTTACACCCCGCAGCGCGTCATGCCATCTGTCCGCGCGTAACGGTTTGCAACTTTCGAGGTGCTAAGGGTCGTGATTCAGGCCGTTGCGCCCCGCGTTCTAAGTGGCGGGTGTCGATAAACGGCCAGGGAAACCTGCATGCGAAGCCTGAGCCTCCATGCCGATGCGCAACCGCAAGGCGGCCATTGCTGCTCACATCGTCTCCTCTTGTCTCCACGCTCAGCGAATGTTTAATAAAATTTACATTTCTCTCTGATACGTCACTACTTTTTAACCATATTTTTTTATGCACGCAACTTTTATTGATCTTGCAGTGCAAAAAAATAAACACTTACGCCACACACCAATTCCAAACGTTCACTATTATCAACAATCCGAGGTGAAGTTCACCCAATTCACAGCACTCAAAACGCACGATCACGGCATAGAGTTGACTGAAAACGTCGCAATCACGAAAAAAAACAGGCGGCCATTAGCCGCCTGTCTTGCTCCATTGCTCCCCTCTGGGTCAGAACAGCCGCGCCAGCAGCGCTTTCTCCTTGCCCTGCATGCCGGGGATCTTGACCTGCATGCCGTTGCCGGCCGCCACGCTCACCGGCTGATCGTTGCGGGTCATCTGGGCCAGTTCGATGATCTGGTTGCCGCTGGGATGAATCACTTCGATGCGGTCGCCCACCGCGAAGCGGTTTTTCACCTCGATCAGCGCCCAGCCTTCGGCATCCACGGACAGCACGTCGCCCACGTATTGGCTCTGCTTGGCCTTGGAATGGCCGGTGATGTAATTCTGATATTCCTGCGTCTGGTGGCGCTCCAGGAAGCCCGGGGTGTAGCCGCGGTTGGCGAGGCCGTCCAGCTCAGCCAGCAAGCCGAGGTCGAACGGGCGGCCGGCCACGGCGTCGTCGATGGCCTTGCGGTACACCTGAGCGGCGCGCGCCACGTAGTACAAGCTCTTGGTGCGGCCCTCGATCTTCAGCGAATCCACGCCGATCTTGGCCAGCTTCTCCACCTGCTCCACCGCGCGCAGGTCCTTGGAGTTCATGATGTAGGTGCCGTGCTCGTCTTCAATGATGGGCATCAGCTCGCCGGGGCGGCTGCCCTCTTCAATCAGATAGGTCTTGTCCGCCAACGGATGACGCTCGGCGCCGCCGCAGGAGGCGAAGCTCTGGTTGGCCTCTTCCAGGGCCTTGTTGAAGTCGAACTTGATGGTCTGCACATCGCCGGCATCATCGCCCTGGGTATCATGCACCTTGTAATCCCAGCGACAGGCGTTGGTGCAGGTGCCCTGGTTCGGGTCGCGATGGTTGAAATAGCCGGACAGCAGGCAGCGGCCGGAATAAGCGATGCACAGCGCGCCGTGCACAAACACTTCCAGTTCAATGTCAGGGCATTGCTGGCGAATCTCGGCGATTTCGTCCAGGCTCAGTTCGCGCGACAAAATGATGCGCGACACGCCCAGCTTCTGCCAGAACTTGACGCCCATGTAGTTGACGGTATTGGCCTGCACCGACAAATGGATGGGCACTTCCGGCCACTTCTCGCGCACCATCATGATCAGGCCTGGATCGGCCATGATCAGCGCGTCCGGCTTCATCGCGATCACCGGCTCCATATCGGCCATATAGGTCTTGATCTTGCTGTTGTGCGGCAGGATGTTGCTGGCGACAAAAAACAGTTTGCCGCGCGCGTGGGCTTCGTCTATGCCCTGCTTCAGCTCTTCCAGCTTGAAATCGTTATTGCGGGCGCGCAGGCTGTAGCGCGGCTGGCCGGCGTAGACGGCGTCGGCGCCAAAGTCGTAGGCGGCGCGCATCTTGTCCAGCGTGCCGGCCGGCAGCAGAAGTTCCGGTGCTTTCATTGTTTATTCTGGTGGGGTTCGTTGAGCGTGGGCTCAGTGCAGCAAACAGGACATCGGCAACGGCTCGCGGTCCGGCTCGACAAAGCCTTTGCGCGCCGAATCGTCGTCCAGGCGCTCTGAAGAATAGTGTTGCAGGATCACCGCGCGGGGGTCGGCCAGCATGTCCGGGCAGTGGCTGGCGAACGCTTCCCAGTCTTCCAGCAACTGCGGCTGGCTGGCCATCCGGCTGTACAGAATCACCAGGATGGCCATGGTCAGGGTGTGGTGGTACTTCATCGCCGCGCCGTTCACCATGGCGAAACGGGACAGCGCGCGCGCGCAACGGGCGGCAGCCTCCGGCGCCGGGTATTGGCGACGATAGGCCCATGCGGCGTACAGATGCGCGCGATGGTTGAAGTCGGATGCAGGCAGCGCGTTGGTTTCCAATTGGCGCAGGAATGCCTGATGGTCCATGACTCGGTTTCTCCGAAAATTCCAAAAAGCAAAGGCTCCACCCAATGTGGAGCCCTGACCCTTATCGATACGGGGGCGATTATGCGCGGCCTGCCGATGCCAGTCAAGTCCGTGCGCGGTCCGCAATCAACACTTTAAGCCGCTGTTTTAAAAATCCTTTTTTGGTTTAAGGTCTTTTCGCCAATGCCAGCAAAGCGCTGAACTGGCAGATCAAGGCCAGCAGCATCGCCAACGGACACAAAATGGCCAGCAACGGGCCGGGGCCGCCGTCAAAGCCGCGCCACAGGGCCGAGCTGAGCGCGAAGATCAAGGTGCTGAGCAGCAGCACCGTCATGGCGAAGCGCCGCTGCTTTTGCATCTTCTTAAACAAATTCAATAGCATGTTTCGTCGTTCCAGGTAAGGCCGCCGGCAGTCTAGCCGGCTGAAGCGGTGTCGTCTTCGCACAAGGCGCGCAGCGATTCCAGCTCCCTGGCTGAAAACCCCGCCCGCTCGCGAGCGGCCAGATTATAAGCCCCGCGGTAAAGCTGGACATCGTGGCGTCGCAGCAGTTCCTGAAAACAGGTCTCCGGCTCCAGGCCGCGCTGTCGGCACAGCCGCCCAAACCAAGCGTTGCCGATGCGCACATGCCCCACTTCCTCGCGCAAGATGATGTCCAGCACCGCTACGCTCGCGTGATCGCCGATGCCGGCCAGCCGACGCTGTATGCCCGGCGTCACGTCCAGGCCGCGGGCTTCCAACACTCTGGGCACCAGAGCCATGCGCGCCAGCGGATCGTAATCGGTCTTGCAGCTCATCGCCCACAAACCGTTGTGGGCCGGGAAATCCCCGTAGTCGTGCCCCAGTTCCCGCAGACGCCGCAGCAACAGGGAAAAGTGGCGCGCCTCTTCCGCTGCAACCTGCAGCCAATCGCTGACGAAAGCATCCGGCATCGCGCGGAACCGCCAAGCGGCGTCCAGCGCCAGGTTGACGGCGTTGAATTCGATGTGGGCGATGGCGTGGAGCAAGGCGGCATGCCCCTGGCGCGTGGACAGGCTGCGCTTGGGCACCTTGGACGGATGCACTAGCTCCGGCAGCGGAGGACGCCCAGCCTCGGGCAACGGGTATGGCGGCGGCGCATCCGTGTTGCGCGGCAGCGCGTCGACGCGCCAGCCGTGCAAGGCCTCAACCGCCAGCGCCATCTTGCGCTCAACGTCGCGGCACAGCAGCGCCGCTTCCAACTGTGGGTAAAGTGATGTCGGCTCGCTCATGGCTGGACATTTTAGCCGACCTTGGCGCGCCTCTGTACTTGTTCAAAGTCTAGCGAGCAAAGGCGAAGAACAACGGACAGAGCGGAGCGGGTAAAGCAGCTGTTCTCGATCTCGCGAGCTAAAGCGAGACAAGGCGAAAGCGAGTGAAAAAGCGGAATGTACGAGTGATTGATGAGCATTTCGACACGCTACTCATCGCGCCATATCTGACGAAGCGCAACAAACGACAGGGCCTCATGCCAAATTGGTTTCATTCTGCCGGGCCATCCAGGCGTCAAACTCGGCCAGCGCCGCGTCGAAGGCCGGCATCAGGGCCGTCACCTGCTCCAGCGACTGGGCCTTGCCCGCCTTTTCCACCGCCTCGGCGGCAGCGCCCAAGGCATTGACGCCCACCATGCGGCTGGCGCCCTTGACTCGGTGGGCGGCAAAGCTGACGCGGTCGCTCGAGCCTTCTGCGATGGCGCTGCGCAACTCGCCCACGTCCTCGGCGTTGCCTTGCTGGAAGTCTCGCAGGATCTCCAGCTCAACTTGCAGGTCGCCGTTGCTGTACACCTGCAGAACGGAGCGGTCCACCGGCCCGTCCTCAGGCCCTGCCGCGGCAGGCGGCGGAGGCGCGGCTTCCGGAACGCTTCCCGTCGTCGTCCATTTTTGCAGGGCAGCGGACAGCTCCGCGATCGACAGCGGCTTGGTCAGAAAATCATCCATGCCCGCGTCACGGGTCTTGTCCAGCTCCTCCTTGGCGGCGTTCGCGGTGCAGGCGACGATGGGAATATGACCCCGCGCCGGCTCTTCTTGCTCCTGTGCGCGCACCAGCCGCGCCAGTTGATAACCGTCGATGCCCGGCATGTGGCAATCGGTCAGAATCATCGAGTAGCGGCCGGTTTGCCATTTGGCGAAGGCCTGCTCGCCGTCCTCGGCCCACTCCGCCGAATAGCCCAGCTTTTCCAGTTGCTTGAGCGTGAGCTTGCGGTTGGTCGGGTTGTCCTCGGCAAACAGAATGGGCAGCACGCTTTGCTCCGGAGAAGGCGCCGCGGTTTCGATCTCCTCTTCGCGCGGCGTCTCCGCCGGCACGTGAACCTGGGGCAGGCTGACCGGCGCCACCACCTGTTCCGACCACTCCGCTTCCAGCAACAAGCGCGCGCAACTGCCCTTGCCCAATTGGCTTTCCAGTTCCACGTGACCGCCCATCAGTCCGGCCAGCCGTCGGCAGATGGCAAGCCCCAGACCGGTGCCGCCAAAGCGCCGGGTGGTGTCGGAGTCCGCCTGGGTGAAAGGCTGGAACAACCGGGACAAACTCTCCTCGGTCATACCGATGCCGCTGTCCTCCACCTCAAAACTGAGCGACTGATAATTGGCCATGGTGCTAAGCACCTTGACGCGGATGATCACGCCGCCCTGAGCGGTGAACTTGATCGCGTTGCTGATGAAGTTCTGCAGAATTTGCCGTAAGCGCAAGGGATCCAGCACCAGCGTCGGCGCCAGTTGATCATCCACTTCCAGCTGAAAATCCAAGCCCTTCTTATAAGCGTTTTCCTGATACAGGCTGCGAACGCTCTCCAAAAACGGCCGCATCGCCGTGGGCGCGGTGACAATCTCCAGTTTGTCTGCCTCGATCTTGGAGAAATCCAGAATATCGTCGATCAAACGCAATAGCGTATGCGCGGAGTCGTGTATCGTGGCCACCGCGTCCCGCTGCTCGCCGTCCAGCCGGGTCATGTTCAACAACTCCAACATGCCCAGCACTCCGTTCATCGGCGTGCGGATCTCGTGGCTCATGGTGGCCAGGAATGCGCTCTTGGCGCGGTTGGCGGCATTGGCCTGGTCTCGCGCCATGCGAAGCTCGAACTCGGCCATCTTGCGTTCGGTGATGTCCAGGCAGGCCAGGATCATCACCCCCTCCACCGTTTCCGTCGCCACCATCTGGCCTTCGAACAAGACCCAGATCGGGAGACCGGCGCCGGTAAAACACTCCAGCTCACAATGAACGCGCGTGCCTTGCCGCATTTGCTGCAAATGCTCGGTCAGCTCGATCCAGCCCTGATCCGAAGCCATCAACTCCATCAAGTGCATGCCAACCAGGCCGTAAACCCCAACATCGAAAATCATTTCCGCCGTTTGATTGGAGCGGGAAATCTGCAATTGCTCGTTCAGGCGCAGCAAGCCCACCGGAGACGAGGCGAACACCGCCTCCTCTTCCTGAAGCACGGTGCGCAACTGCGCTTCCGACACCTTGCGCCGCGCCTCCTCATCGTAAAATCCCAGAATATTGGCGTAAGCGCCGATCAGAGGCTGCATGCCTACGCCCAGCCGGTACACGTCCGGCTGTTGCATGCACACCGCGGCGGCGACATCGCCGCCCAGCATCACCGGCAGGGAAATCCAAGTGGATCGCTCGCTGAGCAGTTGGAACAATTGACTGAGCGGGGCGGCCGCATACGCCACTTCCGACAACGGCTGCAACTCCGGCGGCCATTGGCCGGCTTGCAAGCACAGGGACTGCCCGCCCTCGTCCAACGGCGACCAAGCCACCAGCAGACATTCTCGAGCACCGGTATGGTGACAGAACACGCGATGCAGTTCTTCAAACACCTTGTCCCGCGGCTCTCGCGCCAACAGCATGCCTTCCACCACCGAAATCGCGGACAACAATTCGACGCTGCGCTCCAGCGTGGTTTCCGCCTGCCGTCTTTGCTGTTCGTTGCGCACCGTGAGCATGCGCCAGCCGTGGTCCCGGCTGTTGCTGAACTGGCTGAGGGAAATCGTCACATAGAAACGCTCGCCGTTGGCGGACAAGCCTTCCCCGGCCAACGCTACCGTTTCCTGATCGTTCAAGGCCTGGGTCAGATGCGCGGCCCCGCCCGGCACCTCCAGCAAGCTGTAGACCGACATGCCATGCAGCGCCGCCTGAGGATAAACGAACATTTTGCCGGCCCCGGCGTTGGCGATCTCGATCCGCCCGTTGCTATTGACGATCAGCACCGCGTCGCCGGAGGCGTCCAACATATGTTTCAAGGCGGACAGCGGCCGCAGCACCCGGCGCACCATGTAGTACAGCAACACCACCATCAGGCCAAGCGCCAACAAACCGAACAAGCCGTCGCGCACCATGCGGAACAAATTGACTCGCCGGCTCTCGTCAATACGATCGGCCGTCATCTGTTCCACCATGTCGAAGACGCGCTTCAACTCCCCGTCCAGTTCCGCCAAGCTGGCGCGAAAATTCGTGGCCTGATTGAAGGACTGGGCGCCGTCGATCTGCTCAAGCTGCAGCTTGACCACTAACTGCAGCTTCAGCGTCAACGTGGCCAGATTGGTGAACTCGGCTTTCAATGCGTCGTCGCGCACCCCCAAAATCACTGGCCGCAGCTGCTCCACCATCAACATCGCGGAGCTTAGCCGGAAGGCCAGGTCATCCTCGATGTCGCGGTTCATTCGATGTCCCAACTGCTCCCGCATGATCAACGCCACCACGTTGCCGCGCAATTGGCCGCCCAACTGCCACAAGCTTTGCTTGATCATCATCAGGCTGTTGAGGGTGGGGTCGCCCTGGCTTGCCAACTGCGCCGTGTCCGCGGCCAGAATGCCGCCGGCCTCGTTGCGCATCCGCGCCGTGACCAAATACAGCAAGTTGCTCAAAGACTCATTCTGAAAATCCGGACGGCGTAATTCCGCGTAAGACTCCTCTCGCAGCACTTTGAAATCGTGGGCCAGATTGCGCATGCGTGTCTGGCTGGAGGCATCCATCCCGGTCATGACGGGAATGGAGGCCAGCGCCACACTGAACTTGGCGTCCGTATTGCGGGCCAGCCAGCTTAGCTCTTCTCGCTGTTGCGGCGTAGGCGGGGATTTCGCCGTCAACAACAAGCGCAGCTTGCTGCTTTCCAGGTTTTCCGAGCTAACCGCCTGATACAAGGCGGAAATATCGCGGTTGAGTTCGGCCACGTGCCTGGCCGTGCGATAGGAGTCCCAGGACTCGTTCAACAAACGCAGAATGGCCATCGCCTGCAGCACGCCCAGCAACAGCACGATCAGGATGACCGCTCGGCGGATGGATTTGATATGGTCCTGGCGCGGCCTGGCGAACTTCATCGACGGCACTCAATGTTCTCGGGACGACTCGGCTTCGGTCTCGGAAATCTCCTCGACGAAAAGCCGCAACACGCCGTAGCGATCGCTGAAATCACGCAATACCGTGATCTGGTTGGCGGAAATGGCGGCGCCGCGCGGCAGCAACAAATGGCCGTGCTTGCTGAACAGATCCTGGGCCAGCACCGCCCCGGCCTTGACCGTCAGCAAGCTCACCGCCGTGCCCGACGGCGCCTCCGGCAACGCCGGAGCGTCGAACAGCCGGCCAAAGACCTTGCGGTCGTATTCGGTGCCGGTGGCCACGCCGTAGTAGCTGAACGGGTCGATTTCCGGCCGCTTGCGCTGCATCGCCGCCACAATCGCTTTCTCGACATCGGCAGGCTTAGGCGGTTTGACCACAAAGCCGTCGGCGTGGAGCTGACTGGCCAGCACCACATTGCTGCGGTCCGCATGGCCGGACAAAAACACGAAAGGCAGGTTGGAAGGATTCATGGTATGCCCGCAGCGCAATTCCTTGAGCAAGTCCATGCCGTTCATCGGCGCCATCTGCACATCGCACAGCACCAGGTCCACCATGCGGATGTCCAACAACCGCATCGACGCGGTGCCGTCCGCGGTTTGAAAAATGGCGTCCGAACGCATGCCCATGGTCTGCAAGGCCTGGCTGATCAATGAACGCACCAGGGTTTGATCGTCCACGACCAATATCCGCATCCGCGAAAAATCCACTGCCGCAACGCTCATCCCGCGCCTCCTTCCGCCGCCGCGGTTTCTTGGCTCCGCCGCAAATAGTCACTTAACTCGTTTTCGCGTACCGGCAAGGCCATACAAGCGCCCTGCACGCGAGGACATCCCATCTCCTGAGCCAGCGCGACGTCCTCCTCCTCATCGACACCGCTTACGGTAATCGCCCCCGGCGGCAAGCCGTAAATACGCAAAAAGCGCAACGCCTGAGGATCCGCCCCCAGCATGGTTCTTATCCATCGCAGGGATTCGATGGGGATGTTCACATGGTCGAACGGCAGCTTGAGCATATTGCTCTGGGTCAACGAGCCGGTGCCGAAGTGATCGGCGATCAGGCGAAACCCCAGATACTTGATCTTGGCGACGTTCTCGAAAGCCTGAGCCGGCGATTGCGGTCCCAGGCCTTCGGCCAACTCGAAGCCCAGCAAACGCGGCGGCACGCCTCGCTGCTGCAACAGGGAATGACAGTGATCAAACAGGTTTTCACTCTCCAGGCAGGCTTTGTCGATGCGGACGTTGAAATCGCATTCCTCACCCAGCCCTTGCTGGCGCAAACCGGTCAGCAAATTGGCGATGCGCGCCACCAACTCCTCCAGCACCAGGGCGGAGATTCCCTTACGCCGCGCCAGCACATTGAACAGCACCGCGCTCCACTCCACCCGCCCTTGCGGGCGGATCAGCGCCGTCACGTCGAAGCCTGCAAGCCGGTGGCCGGGCAGGCTCAAGACCGGCTCAAGCTCCAGCTTGAACTCCCCGGAACACACGTCGGCGAAAAAGCTCTCCACTTCCAGTTGCTGTACCTGATAGGCGCGCTCCAGATCGTTGAAGATGCTGTTGAGCGCGGTGAGAAAGGATTCCGCCGAATACGGCTTGGATAGGAAACGGGTGCTGCCTATGCCCAGGCTGCAGGCCATCTCGCTGATGGTGTTCAGCGTCTTGCCGTCATAGCCGGAGATGATCAGCAGCGCCGCCCGGTAACCAAGCAAGGCCACATGTTTGATGAAGTCGATGCCGTTCATGCCCGGCATGCCGATATCGGTGACAATCAGGTCGTAGCTGTTCTCGCCGATGCTGCGCAACGCCTCAGCCGGGTCGCTGAACTCATCGATGGCCACTTCGTAACGGCTAAAGAAGCTGGCCTGACGAGAAATCAATTTCCGCAATACCAACTGATCTTCAAGAATCAGAAACCGCTTTGCTGGCAAGCCCATGGGATCTCCCCCTTAGCATCGCGCGCGGGCACTCTGCCGGCCGGCCGCAACCCAATTCAAATACGACATTCGAGTAATATTGATATAGGTTGTTAAACCCGCGGCCACAACCACAGCTTGCAATCTTCTCCACCGGCGGGGTTCCGCTTGTGCAATTGCCGCCGCCGCCATGCATAATGAGAACATTGTCACGCCAGGAGGCACGCCATGCGGTTCCAGTCCAGCCAGCTCGGCCAAGTCGATATCGACGAGAGCACCGTCATCACTTTCCCGCGCGGCATTCCCGCGTTGGAAAACTGCACCCGTTTCAAGCTCTTTCACAACGCCACTCAGGCGCAGCCCCAGGTGTTCTGGCTGCAATCGCTGGACGACCCTGGCGTCATCTTCAGCATCACCACGCCGGAAGCGCTGGACATCCGCTACGAGATCGAACTGGACGACGCCGAGGTGTCCGAACTGAAATTGCAACAGCCGCAGGATGTGGCCATCCTGCTTATGCTGAGCAATCAGGCCGACGAACAACATCCCGCCTTATCCACGATGAAGGCGAACATCCGCAATCCTCTGGTGATCAACCTGCAAAGCCGCACCGGCTTGCAAAAAATGGGGCTGCAGTGCGACATCCTGCTGCATAACCGCTGATGCCCGTCCCAACCCGCTGCGCCTGGTGCGGCGACGATCCCCTCTACGTCGCTTATCACGACGAGGAATGGGGATGTCCTGAACACGACGACCGCAAGCTGTTCGAGATGCTGATTCTGGAGGGCGCTCAGGCCGGCCTGTCCTGGATTACCATCCTGCGCAAGCGCGACGGCTACCGCCGCGCCTTTCACGGCTTTGACCCGGTGAAGGTGGCGGCGATGGACGACGGCGACGTTGAGCGCCTGATGCAGGACACCGGCATTGTGCGCAACAGGTTGAAGATCCAGAGCGCCATCCGCAACGCCAAGGTGTTTCTGCAGATGCAACAGCAACACGGCAGCTTCGCCGATTGGCTGTGGGGGCATGTGGACGGCCGGCCCATATTGCGCCGTCGCGACGACGAGCGGGTGCTCGCCAGCACCGAACTGTCCGACCGCATCAGCAAGGCGCTGAAGAAAGCCGGCATGAATTTCGTCGGCAGTACGGTGATCTACGCCTATCTGCAAGCCTGCGGCGTGGTCAATGACCATATGTCCGCCTGCTTCCGCCACCCTGATCGCGGCTGACGTCGTCGCGCAAAGAAAAAGCCCGGATAGCCGGGCTTTTTTCATGAGCGGGACATGCTCAGGCGAAGCTCAGACGACCGTCGCGCGCCTCCACCATAATGGTGGATTTCGGCGGGTACTCTCCTGCCAGGATGGCTTTGGCCAGCGGATTCTCCAACTCGGACTGGATAGCCCGCTTCAAGGGCCGCGCGCCGTAAACCGGATCGAAGCCGGCTTCGGACAACAGCGCCAACGCCTCCTCGCTGATCTGCAAGTCCAGATCCAGCTTCGCCAGCCGGCCTTCCAGGCTCTTAAGCTGGATGCGGGCGATGGACTTGATATGCTGCTCGCCCAGGCCGTGGAACACCACCACCTCGTCGATGCGGTTGATGAACTCCGGCCGGAACTGGGTTTTCACCTCCGCCATCACCGCCAGCTTGATCACCTGGTAATCATCGGTGTCCATTGCCTGTATCTGCTGGCTGCCGATATTGGACGTCATCACCACCACCGTGTTCTTGAAATCCACAGTGCGGCCCTGTCCATCGGTCAAGCGGCCGTCGTCCAGCACTTGCAACAGGATGTTGAACACGTCCGGGTGCGCTTTTTCCACCTCGTCCAGCAGGATCACGCTATACGGCTTGCGTCGCACCTGCTCGGTCAGATAGCCGCCCTCCTCGTAGCCGACATAACCCGGCGGCGCGCCGATCAGCCGCGCCACCGAATGCTTCTCCATGTACTCGGACATGTCGATGCGGATCAGGTGGTCTTCGCTGTCGAACATGAATCCGGCCAATGCCTTGCACAGTTCGGTCTTGCCCACGCCGGTCGGCCCCAGGAACAGGAAGGAGCCGTAAGGCTTGTTGGGGTCGGCCAGGCCGGAACGGGAGCGGCGGATGGCGTCGGCCACCGCGCTGACCGCTTCGTCCTGCCCCACCACGCGCTGATGCAACACGTCCTCCATGCGCAGCAGCTTGTCGCGCTCGCCTTCCAGCATCTTGGACACGGGAATGCCGGTGGCTCGGCTGACCACTTCCGCGATCTCCTCCGCCCCCACCTGGGTGCGCAGCAAGCGATTGGGCTTGGACTGCTCGCCGGCGCCGGCGGCCTCCGCGTCCTTCAGCCGCGCCTCCAGCTGCGGCAGCTTGCCGTACTGCAGCTCCGCCAGCTTCTGCCAATCGCCCTTGCGCTTCAGGTCCTCCATTTCCACCTTGAGGCGCTCGATTTCCTCCTTGATGCTCTGCGAGCCCTGTTGCGCGGCTTTTTCCGCCTTCCAGATTTCGTCCAGATCCGCATAAGCGCGCGACAACTCGGCGATCTCGTCCTCGATCAACTTCAGCCGCTTTTGCGAGGCTTCGTCGCTTTCCTTGTTCACCGCCTCCCGCTCGATCTTCAGTTGAATCAGCCGGCGGTCCAGCCGGTCCATTTCCTCCGGCTTGGAATCCAGTTCCATCTTGATGCGGCTGGCGGCCTCGTCGATCAGGTCGATGGCCTTGTCAGGCAGGAAGCGATCGGTGATGTAGCGCTGCGACAGTTCGGCGGCGGCGACAATGGCCGGGTCGGTGATGTCCACGCCGTGATGAATCTCATACTTTTCCTGCAAGCCGCGGAGGATGGCGATGGTGTCCTCCACCGACGGCTCGCCAACCAGTACTTTCTGGAAGCGGCGCTCCAGCGCCGCATCCTTTTCAATGTAACGACGATACTCGTCCAGCGTGGTCGCGCCGATGCAGTGAAGTTCGCCGCGCGCCAGCGCCGGCTTCAGCATATTGCCCGCGTCCATCGCGCCGTCGGCCTTGCCCGCGCCCACCAGAGTGTGGATTTCGTCGATGAAGATCAGGGTCTGGCCATCGTCCTTGGACAGATCATTCAATACCGCTTTCAGCCGCTCCTCAAACTCGCCACGGAACTTGGCGCCGGCGATCAGCGCGGCCAGATCCAGCACCAGCAGGCGTTTGTTTTTCAGGCTTTCCGGCACTTCGCCGTTAACGATGCGCTGAGCCAGACCTTCGACGATGGCGGTCTTGCCGACGCCGGGCTCCCCGATCAATACCGGGTTGTTCTTGGTGCGCCGCTGCAAAACCTGGATCGCGCGGCGGATTTCGTCGTCACGGCCGATCACCGGGTCCAGCTTGCCCTGACGCGCGCGTTCGGTCAGATCCTGAGTGTACTTTTTCAAGGCTTCGCGCTGGCTCTCCGCATCCTGACTGGAGACGTTCTCGCCGCCGCGCACCGCGTCAATCGCAGCCTGAATCGCCGCTGGCTGGCCGCCATGCTCTTTCAACAGCCGAGCGGCCTCGCCCTTGTCCTGGCTCAACGCGGACAGGAACAGCTCGCTGGCGATGAACTCGTCGCCCAGTTTCATCGCGGCCTTATCGCTCAGGTTCAACAGATTAGCCAAATCCCGCGACACGGTGATCTCGCCACCGTTGCCCTGCACCCGCGGCAAACGCTGTAAAGATTGGTTTAGCGCGCCCTTCAGGCCGGGCACATTGACCCCGGCGCGCGCCAGCAGGCCGGCAATGCCGCCGTCGGCGTCGTCTAGCATGGCCAGCAGCAAATGCTGCGGCTCGATATAAGCATGGTCTTGAGACAGGGCCAGGCTCTGGGCATCCCCCAGCGCCTGCTGGAACTTGGTGGTCAGCTTGTCGAATCGCATGGAGTGGCTCCTTCGGAACGTTGATATGCACTATTTGGGCATGGCCAGTTGCTTTTCAAGCCTCTCTATTGTCGATCTTGAACCCAATTTTCAACTTGGCGTCACTGCCCCATGGCATTACCGAAAAACTTAACTCATGCATTAAGAGCGGTATCCAGCCAGGCTATGACAAAAGGCCTCGAGTCTTGAGCCCGCCCGATGACATCGCCTAACAAATTCTAAAACAGCCAATGCAGCGGGAAATATGGTGAATTCAACGGAGAAAACCCTGGCCTGGGACGGGAATGGTCGCCCGGCAAGGCTAGCGCAGCGAGCGCACCACCGCGCTGACCACGCCCCAGATCTCCACACCGGTCTCCACCGGCAAATCGGCGCAGCCTGCTTGCGCGGCGCGCAAGCAGGCATGAGCTGGACTCAGATGCAGCCGGCGCACCAGAAACTCGTCGCCCACCACAGCCACAACCACATCGTTGTGGCGCGGCGGCGGCAGGCGATCGACGATCAACAGATCTCCGTCGAAAATGCCGGCCCCGGCCATGGCGTCGCCGGAAACGCGCACAAAGAAACTGGTGTCCGGATGCTGGATCAGAAAGTCGTTGAGATTGAGCGAACGCTCAAGATAGTCGTCGGCCGGCGACGGAAAGCCCGCCGCCACGCTGCCGTCGAACCACGAAACATGAGTGTCGCCGGCGGCGGGGCCGCGCGCGGCGCTTACCCGGCCCGGCGCAAGCCGGGCCAGTTCCGTCAAAGGCCGGTCGCGGGCAACCAGCGACGGGCTCTTCGGCTTTTCGTCGTTCATCTCGCGCCGCTCAGCGGACGATGACGCGAGCCTCGCCCGCGGCCAGCCTGCCGATCTTGGCGGCATAGCCGAAGCCGGCGCGTTGGAAACGCGCCAAAACCTCGTCCGCCTGCTCCGGCGCCACCGCGGCCAGCAAGCCGCCGCTGGTCTGCGGATCGGCCAGCAGGCGCAGTTGCCACTCCGGCAGATCCGCGCCGAAGTCAACGTGCTCGCCGAAACTGGCCAGGTTGCGCTCAATCGCGCCAGGACCGCAGCCTTGCTCCGCAAAAACGCGGGCTTCCTCGATCACCGGCACGTCGGTCATATCGATGTGCGCCGCCAACCTCGCGCCCTTGCATACTTCCAAGGCGTGGCCGAGCAGGCCGAAGCCGGTCACGTCGGTCAGCGCGTGCACCCCGTCCATGGCCGCCAACTCCGCTCCCACGGTGTTCAACTTAGTGGTGGAGGCGATCAAGGCCTGGTAGCCCTTGTCGTCCAACTCCCCTTTTTTCATCGCCTGCGCCAGCACGCCAACGCCCAGGCCCTTGCCCAGAATCAGCACGTCGCCATCTTGCGCCTCGCTGTTGCGCTTGAGCTGGTCCGGATGCACCACGCCCAAAGCGACCAGCCCGTAAATAGGCTCGGGGGAATCGATGGAATGACCGCCGGCGAGCGGAATGCCCGCGGCATGGCACACCGATTCGCCGCCAGAAAGAATGTCGCGGATGGTCTCCACCGGCAACACCTTCACCGGCATGCCCACAATGGCCAGCGCCATGATGGGCGTCGCTCCCATCGCGTAGATGTCTGAAAGTGCGTTGGTGGCGGCGATGCGGCCAAAGTCATAAGCATCGTCTACGATGGGCATGAAAAAATCAGTGGTCGCCACGATCGCCTGCGAGGCGTTCAATTGATACACCGCGGCGTCGTCGCTGGTTTCCGCCCCCACCAAGAGATTGGGAAAGGCCATTTTTTCCTTGGCCGTCGACAAAATGGACTCCAGCACCGCCGGGGCAATTTTGCAGCCGCAGCCGCCGCCGTGAGACAATTGCGTCAATTTGATTTCAGCCATTTGCGGACTCCGCCATATTTATGCTTTTCAAGGTCGCGAACGTATCACAGCTAGGGCAGTTTGACGAGATCATCGACGTCCGTTCCCCGGCAGAATTTGCCGAGGATCATATTCCTGGCGCCATTAACTGCCCGGTTCTGGACAACGATGAGCGGATTCGCGTCGGTACGCTGTACAAACAGGTTTCTCCATTTGAAGCGCGCAAAGTGGGCGCGGCGCTGGCCGCCAAGAATATCGCCCGGCACATCGAAGAGCGCTTCGCCGATCGCCCCAAATCCTGGCGCCCGCTGATATGCTGCTGGCGCGGCGGCCAGCGCTCCGGCTCCATGGCGCTGATTTTCGCACAGATAGGCTGGCCAGCGCATCAGTTGGAGGGCGGCTACAAAGCCTACCGCCGCCAAGCGCTGCAATGGCTGGATGAGCTCCCGGGACAGCTCAAACTGCGCGTGATCTGCGGCCCCACCGGCTCCGGCAAAAGCCGCTTGCTGCATGCCTTGGCGCGCGCCGGCCACCAAGTGTTGGATCTGGAGCAGTTGGCCAATCACCGCGGCTCGGTGCTCGGCCGCCTGCCGGACTTGCCGCAGCCGTCGCAAAAATGGTTCGACACCTTGCTGCTGCAACAGATTCGCGGCCTGGACCTCATGCGGCCCGTCTTCATCGAGTCGGAAAGCAAGAAAGTGGGCTTCGTCACCCTGCCCGACGCGCTGTATCGTCAGATGCACCAAGGCGACTGCCTGCTGATCGACGTGCCCTTGGCCGAGCGCGTGCGCTTTCTGCTTGAGGATTACGCCTTCTACCTGCAAGACCCAGAGACCTTGATCCGCCAGTTGGGTTTTTTGAAGGGTTTGCACTCAGGGGAGCAAATGGAGGCCTGGAACCAGATGATCCTAGCCGGCCGCTTTGATGCGCTGGTAGCGGATTTGCTGGCCAAACACTACGATCCGCTCTACTACCGTTCGCTGGGCAAGCATTACCCGCAGCTGGCCGAAGCCGTGCCTCTACGGCTGGACAGCCTGGCACCGGAACAGCTGGACCTGGCCGCCTCTCGCATCGCCTGAGGCACAACGCTCCACGAAGCGCAGCAGGCTTTGAACAGGCTCTGAGAGCCGGCTCAGCCGCTGTCTCGAGGAGCGGCGCTGATCGCAGCGCGAAACTACGGTATCATCAGAACATCCTAATTCATCAGCGGCGCCGCGCCGCGCCCCGACTCCGCGCGCATGACCCCACACGCTCAACTTGACTGGCAAGACGGTCAACCGGTTTCCCTCGCATTCGGCGATGTCTATTTCTCCCGCGCCTCCGGCCTGGACGAAACCCGCCATGTTTTCCTGCGGCACAACCGCTTGGCCGAACGTTTCGCCGAACTGCCCTCCGGCGGCCACTTCACCATTGCGGAAACCGGCTTCGGCACCGGACTGAATTTCTTGTGCGCGTGGGAATGTTTCCTGCAATACGCGCCGGTCGACACGCGCCTGCACTTCATCAGCGCGGAGAAATTTCCACTGACCCCGCGCGATCTGACCCAGGCGTTGGCGCTCTGGCCCCAGCTCGCCGGCCTGGCCCAACAATTGCTGGCCCAATACCAGGCCCTGCCCCCTGGCTGGCACCGCCTGCTGCTGAATCAGGGACGCGTCACGCTGACCTTGCTGATCGGCGACGTTCTGGAAGTGCTGCCGGAGGTGGACGCTCGCGTCGACGCCTGGTTCCTTGATGGCTTCGCTCCGTCCAAGAACCCGGACATGTGGCAAGCGGAGCTGTTCCAGGCCATGGCGCGGCTCTCGGCGCCCGGCGCCACCTTCGCCACATTCACCAGCGCAGGTTTTGTGCGCCGCGGTTTGAGCGAAGCCGGCTTCGCCGTCAGCAAAACCGCCGGTTTCGGCCATAAGCGGGAAATGAGCCACGGTCATTTGCAAACCCTGCCCGCCGGAGAGTGGTCGCCGCCGTGGTTCGCGCGCCCGGCGCGGCGTCATGGCGAACGCAGCGCCATTGTCATCGGCGGCGGCATCGCCGGGGCCGCCAGCGCCTACAGCCTGGCTTGCCGCGGCTGGCAAGTCACCGTGGTGGAACGCCTGCCCGAACTGGCCCGCGGCGCCTCCGGCAACCCGCAAGGCGTGCTGTACACCAAGCTGTCTCCACACTTCACCCCGCTGACCCGCCTGATCCTGTCCGGCTACGGCTACAGTCTCCGCACGCTGAAAACCCAGTTGCCGGAAGACGACGCGAACTGGCGCGGATGCGGCGTATTGCAATTGGCCTATGACGCGGCCGAGGCGGAACGCCAGCAAGGCCTGGCCTCAGCCGGTTTTGGCGCCGATTTCCTGCGCCCGGTCGATGCCAGCGAGGCCAGCGAGCTGGCCGGCGTCGAACTGCAGCACGGCGGCCTGTTCTTTCCGGAGGGCGGCTGGATCAACCCGCCCGCCCTGGTGCGCAAACTGGTGGAACATCCCAATATCCAGGTTCGCACCAGCCGCACCATCGTGGAGCTGGATTACAACCCGTTGGACAAAAGCTGGGTCGCCATCGGCGATGAAGGCTCCGTGGCCATCGGCTCCGTGGTCATTCTGGCCGGTGCGGCGGAAACCGGCTCCTTCGACGCCACCCAGCACCTGCCCTTGAAAAAGATTCGCGGCCAAGTCACCGTGGCGCGCGCAACCGAACACAGCGAAGCGCTGCGCACCGTACTGTGCGGCGAGGGCTATATTTCCCCGGCCCGATTTGGCGAGCACTGCCTGGGCGCCACCTTCAAATTCAATACCGAAGATCTCGGCGTCAATCTGTTCGAGCATCAGGAAAATCTGCAAATGCTGGCGGGGCTAGCCCCCAGCCTGTACCAGGCTTTGGGCGGAGAAGGCCTGCTGGACAAAGCCCTGGCCGGGCGCGCCGCGCTGCGCTGCACCAGCCCGGACTACCTGCCCATCGTCGGCCCCGTCGCCCACGCGCAAAGCCTGATCGACGCCTATTTGCCCCTGAGCAAGGACGCCTCGCTGAAACTCAGCGCATCAGCGCCCTGGATAGATGGTCTCTACGTCAATACCGCCCATGGTTCGCGCGGCATGATCACCGCGCCGCTGTCCGGCGAAATCCTCGCCGCTCTGCTGGAGGACGAACCCGCCCCGGTGGCCCGCAGTCTGATGCAGGCCACCCACCCCAGCCGATTCCTGATCCGCGACCTGATGCGCAACAAAGTCCCCTAGCAGGGCTGACGCGGGTCACCAGGCAAAAGCCCCCGACGCATCAGAGCGCCGGGGGCCAAGAACAACGGCGGGAGTCTCAGAGCTTGTTCAAAGTCTGCTGCGCTTCGTGAAGCGTTGTGCGGTGAGTACAAGCTCAAAATGCTCATATACCCCTCGACCATTCCGATTTCTCAGCCGTTTTCGCCGTGTCTCGCCCTTGCTCGCGAGACTTTGAACAGGGACTCAAACGGCGGATTTGGCCGCCGTCTCCACCGCTTCGCGGATGTCGTCGGGAATGGAGACCGACTTGCCCGCCTGGTAGTCCACCCACACCAATGTTACCTCGCCGCTGGCGTACACTACGCCGGGATCGTCGCGCCGATAAAAATGATGGCGCAGCTTCAAACTGCTGCGTCCCAGCTTTTCCAGTTCAATGGTAATGTCGAGCGTGGCCGGATAGGTGATCTCCTTGCGAAACACGCAGGAAGTGCCCGCCAGCACCGGCCCGCAGCCGGAAGGATCGATCCCGTGCCCCAGGCTCTCCAGCCAATCCAGGCGGATCTGTTCCAGATAACGGAAATAATAGGTATTGTTCAAATGCCCGACGGCATCCATATCGCCCCAGCGCATCACGATGCTGCGAGTGTCGATTACCGGGTAATGCTTGTCCACGCTGTTCCCCTTGAAAGACGAGCCGGCGCGGCGTCCATCAAGCGCCGTTCACGGCCGGCGCGCCATGATTGTTTGCACTGCGTCATGATAACGGCCAATCCCTTCCGGGTCACATAGCGTCACATAAAACACAACAAATCCAAATATCCGCCTTCGAAACAAAACGGCATACTGGTTTCCGTCAGCAGCCAGGGCTCGCGAGAGTCCTGATCTGGCATGATCAACGCGCGGGTTCTGTTGGAAATTACCTACCCCTTCTGGCCAGCGCGTTGGTCTCCTGAGCGAAGGTGCAAATTGGGGCCCCATCCGGGGCTCTTTTTTTATGCGCCGCAGCCCCGCATCAATACAAAAGCGCAAATTCATTGCGCAATTGTTAAGCCTACCCCGATTTCATCACAGCCCGTCACACAAGCCCCCAATAATCACTCTATTTGACCCGTTCCGGCAGGCGCATACTGCCTCCATCGAATTCGCTCTCCCCCGAGGGCGGTTTGATACGATCGAAGCGCTGTTCGCTGTGGATACACGCCCTCCGGCAGCTGCGTAGATCACCTGAGCGAAGGTGCAATTCAGAGCCCCCTTACCGGGGCTCTTTTTTTTTACCTTTCCTCCACGGCGGAGTGAACCCACCTCCCCCATGCTTTTGTGATAGACTCCCGGAAGCGAAGCAAAAAAAGAGGCCGCACGAAGGCGGCCCAAACGGGGATCTCAATTCACTAAAGTGTCCAAATACAAGCTTGGCGCGTCAAAACTAAAGCACAGACGGACGACGTCTACATAACACAAGCTCAATCGAAGGTCCTACAAGCGGCTTGAAGCAAGAAGTAAAAACCCGCCTGCCGAACCTTCATGCCAGCCTTGAAGCTGCATGGCTCGTATACTAGCGGCTACGCCGCCGGACAAATATAAGATTTTTCTTAAAATTTCCGTGTTTTATTCCAAAGCCCAGAAGGCGGCCCGCAGCCTTTCTTGACAAGCGCGGCGAACGCTTTTCTAATCGCAAATTTCCCGCCTTTAGGCGCCCCCTCGTTCACTATCACAGGAAACCTCCATGACCATTCGAGTCAACGGCATCGAAATCACCGAAGACATGGTGCAAACGGAACAAGCCCACTACGCTGACGCGCCGAACCCGCACGATGCCGCCGTTCAGGAGCTGATCCTGCGCGAACTGCTGCTGCAGAAAGCCAAATCCATCGGCATCGACACCGCCGATCAAGGCACCGCCATCGGCGCCCTGCTGGAACAGGAGCTGCAGGTTGACGCTGTCGACGAAGCGGCATGCCTGGCGTTCTACAATCAATACCCCGAGCGTTTCAGCAGCGGCGAATCCGCCGTGGCCAGCCACATTCTGTTCCCGCTGGGCGAAGGCCTGGCCGGCAGCCTGGCCAAGGCCAAGGCGGAAGGCGTACTGGAGGAAATCAAAGCCAACCCGGCCCGTTTCTCCGACCTGGCTCGCGAACACTCCACTTGCCCGTCCGGCCAACAAGGCGGCAGCCTGGGCCAGTTCGGCCGCGGCCAGATGGTGCCGGAATTCGAACAGGCGGTATTCAGCACCGACGCCGGCCAGATCGCGCCGGACCTGGTGCAGACCCAGTTCGGCTACCACATCATCCAGGTACAGGAACGCCACGAAGGCGGCAAAGTGAGCTTTGAAGAAATCAAGGACCGCTTGCAGCAATATCTGAACGACATGGCCGGCAACAAGGCGATGCAGGCCTATCTGGGCCAATTGGTAGCCGCCGCCCAAATCGAAGGCTATTCGATGCCCGCGCTGTAACAACCCTCTCGATCCAAGACTTTGAACAGGCTCTCAAGCCCGGCCCAAGTCCATCAAAAACCGAGGCGCAGTCGCGCCTCGGTTTTTTTTCTGCGCCTCAGTTGCGACCACGCAGAGACGCCGCCACCGGCCGCGAGAATGGGAAGCCGTCCTTGCGGTCCCAATTGATCGACTAGCTCATCACCCCACGGAACATCGGGTAGGCCTGATTTGGTTTGACTACGCCGCAGTTCTTCAAGGCCATCAGGCAATCCAGTGATTTGACGACGGTATCCGCGCTGACAAAACCAGAGTTGGCGGAACTACGTCCGGAAGGCACGCCAAAAGCCACTTGATCGGGCCTCAAGCCCTTGAAACTGCCCGAAGCGCCGTAAGCCAGGGGAAAGCCTTCAATCAACATCTTGCTGCCTCCCACCAGCATGTCCACGCTACCTTCCGCCAAGGCGGCGGTGGAATACGGCGTGTTCAGCCCGCCGTTGTTGTAGTACTGGACATGAATCACGCTCAAATCGTCGCGCAAGGCGTCAATGATGGGCAGATAAGCACCCCAGATGCTGCCGTAGGCTACGTAGCCGCCCTGAACATAGGGATGTTCCGGCGCCATAGACAGGTAGAAACCCGCACCCACCTTGGTTTTCAACTGTTTCACGGCGCTGATCAAGTTGCCGATGATGGGCGCACCCTGCGACACCCCGCTTTCCAGATCCAGATCGATGCCGTCGAAACCGTATTTGACGATGATGGCGTGGAGGCTATTGACGAAATTCTGCGCCTGCGCCGAAGTGTTCAGCGTGACCGAGCCATTTTGTCCGCCCAGCGACAGCACCACCTTCTTGCCTTTGGCCTGCTTGGCGCGAACATCCTGGATGAACTGCGCCTCGGACCCGGCCTTGGGATCCAGCGTGAAGCTGAGATTGCCGTTGCCGGCATCGTCGGCAAAGGCGACGACGATCACATCCCAATCGTCGCTAACCTGGCTGAGCGGATAAGTGTCGCCGCTGGGATTGGCGAAATTGTGCCAATACCCGACCAGCGCATGCTTGGCGAACGGCGCGGACGGGCCCGGGGATGGAGATGGCCCTGGGGACGGAGTCGGCTCCGGCGCCGCGCCGCAGCTTCCCCCAGCCTGCCACAGCGTGGGCGTGGTCGGCGGATTCCAATTGGCGCCCACATAGGCGGTATGCGCCGCGCGCGCTGTGTAATTGGCCGCCGCATAGGCCGCCACATCGCCCGCCTGGTAAGTTGAACCCTCTCTCCAATCCGGACACGCGGCGGCCAAGACCGGCCCTGCGCCCAACACCATTGCGCATACCGGCGCCAACAGCACGGCTTTCCCCTTCGAGTACATGCGGCATCCTCCTTTGCGATACGACAACACGCGCTGCCGGCGGGATGCCGGACTGGGCGCAAACTGGTATTTGATTGGTATTACATAAAACACGTAATGTCAAAGGCATTTTTGAAACCGCTCCGGCAGCCGGGTCAATTTTCTACAATACGCCCCTCCCCGGCCCAGCTACTTTGTCCGGGACAGCCAAAGGCGGATATCCGGCCGCCGCGCTGCCCACCGTCAGGAGACATCATGAATCAGACTCTCGCCATGGCCGGCTTCGCTCTGGCCGCCTCCATCACGCCGGGCCCGGTCAACCTCGTCGCGCTCAGTTGCGGCGCCCGCTACGGCGCGCGCGCAGGCATGCGCCATGTCGGCGGCGCCACCGCCGGCTTCACCCTGCTTCTATTGCTGACCGGCCTGGGCCTGGAGCAGACCTTGCGGCAATGGCCGGCGCTCACCCAGGCTTTGCAATGGGCCGGCGTGACCTTCTTGCTCTATATGGCGTATCAATTGGCTCGCAGCGACGGCTCGCTGGATATGGACAAGAACGGCGCCCGGCCAAGCTGGTGGCGCGGCGCGGCGATTCAATGGCTGAACCCCAAGGCCTGGATCGCGGCGCTGGCGGGCTGCGCGGCCTTCACCTCCGGCCAAGACGCGACGGCGTTATGGCGCTTCGCCGGGCTCTACTTTCTGATTTGCTACGCCTCAGTCGGAGCTTGGGTGGTGACCGGAGCCTGGCTAGGGCAAAAGCTGGAGTCGCCCAAGCGGCTTCGGCTCTTTAACCAGACAATGGCTTTATTGCTGGGGCTAAGCGCGCTGGGCTTGCTGAACTGAGCCGGCGCGGTACTGCCCCGGCGTGGCGGCAACGTACTGTTTGAAGATTTTCTGCAAATGGGCCTGGTCGGAAAAACCGGCGGCCTGCGCCACTTGCGCCAAGGGCAGCCCGCCGCGCACCAGCCGACGCGCCAGCTGCACTCGCTGATTCAGTAAAAAGTCGTGAGGCGTGACCCCGTAACGCCGTTTGAACGCGCGAATCAGATAGGAGGCCGACAAGTCGGCCGCAGCGCAGATCTCCTCCAGGCGCAAAGCCTGGTCGCAATGCGCCGCAATATACTCCGCCGCGCGCGCCAAACGCTGGCTAGACTCCGCCGCCGGCTCTACGGCCAAGCCCAAGACTCGGTGCGCGCCTCCGAAAAAGGCCGTAGCCGCCGTGTCCTTCTCCAGAGACTCCCGTCCCTCCGAGCACAGCAAGTCGAACAAAGCGTTGAAACCGGCAAACAAGCGCGGATCCTGGCTCGCCGTGTCGCCAAAAGGACGAAAGCCGCCGCCCTGATCCAGGCCAAGCGTTTGCTGCAAACCCCCGAGCCAGGCTACATCCACATACAACATGCGATAAGACCAAGCCTGTGCCGCCACGGGGTTGCAGGCATGGGTGTCGCCCGGGTTCATCAACACGAGGGAGCCTTGCTCGCTACGGCGCACTTTGCCGTTGAAGTAGTCGCAGGCGCCCGCGGTGATGACGCCAATGGAAAACGTCTCGTGCGCGTGTCTGGCGTAACAGACGCGGCGGCCGTCGGCCACCGAGCGAGCCTCGAACTGCGGCAAAGCCGCATCTCGCCAGAAGCGATGATCCACCTTATGTCTCCCGGCCGGGAATAGGGACGCGGCGAATGGTTCCGGCATCGCTCTACTCTCCTTTCATCCGGTAAAACAAGATGCCCAGCCACTCCCGCAGCGCGGCGTGACATTCCTGCATCGACCGTCCGCTGGGCAGAAACCAGGCCACGCCGCCTCCATCGTAACGGATGAAGGCGGTTGGGGCGGCCGTCACGTCCAGAGCCTGGCGCTGGAAAAACGGCAAGGCCCGGCGCAAATGCCAGCCCTGGCTGACCAACGCAATCCGCTTGATCCCGGCGGCATGCAATAGGCCGGCGGAATATCGAGCGTTTTCCAGCGTGGTGTTGGAGCGCGCCTCCACCCAACGCGGGGCAATGCCGTACTCCTCGCGCAGAACCCTAGCCATCACCTCGGCCTCCGCTTCCCCGCCCATCGGCGCGCCGCCGGTCAGCAGGATCGGCTTGCCGCTTTGTCGCGCCAACCGCGCGGCGTAACGCAGCCGCGCCAACGAATCCGCGCCGGGCTCCATCCCGCCGTACTCGGGCGCCGGCTTCTTGCCGCCGGACAACACCACAATAGCTTCCACCCGGTTCAGTTGCTCGGTGCTGATCACCGGATAACGTTCCAGGCTGCGGTTCAGCCACATCGCGGTTATCGGCGTGCTCAAGGCGTACAGGCCGGCCATGCCCAAAATCAGCAGGCAGGCCCCCAAGCGCCGCCAGCGGCGGCGCAGCCACAGTCCTAGCGACATCAGCAGCAACATGTTCAGCGGCGGCAATAGCAAGGAGCCCAAGACCAAGTGGACCAATACTTGCGTGGAAATCGAGGAAACCATGGGAAATGACAATGCGTTGACTTGGCGCCAGTTAAACATGCGATGCCCGGCAAATCAATGCCGCGGAAACCAGATGGCCGCATAGGCGCGGCGGTAACCGTTGTCCGGGTCGTAACCAATGCTCAGATAACTATCGCGTATCGTCCGTTTGACCAGCAAATGCGGCTGGGTGATGTAAAGACTGGGCGGCTGCCCGGCAAAGGCCCGGTTCAGCTCGTCGGCCATCTGCCAACCATGCAGATGCAGGGGTTCGGCAATGGTCGCCTCCTGCATCAAGCCCGCTCGAATCCGTCTCATCGCACTCAGCGAGCCGTCCCCCAGCGAGATATTCACGACGGAGGCGTTAAGCTTCCCCAGCGGATGGCCGATGGAATCGTAATACAAGTCGTTGATGCCTATGCTGTGGGTCCAGGCCTTGCCGTGGCGCTGATACAGCTCCGCCACCTTATCCGGCAGCAGCAGCTGGACCTGGGCCAGCGAAATGTCCTCCACCGCCAAAACCTTGCAGCGCTGGCACGCTTGCAGTTGCCTCACCGCTTGCCTGGTTTTGGCGGTGGCGATGGCGAAACGGCTATCGGTGAACAACACCACCCCGACCGGACCGCGGCTGCTGGCCACGATGTAGTCGGCGGCGGCTTGCGCCGCGGCCAAGGGGCTGGTTGAGATATTGGTGAACAACACACCGGGCAAGGGGCCGGGCTTCTCGCCGGCATGCCAGCCAAGCACAATCACGCCTTGCGCATGCAAGCGTTGGATCTGCGGCAAAAACTCCTGAGCGTCGAAGCCCCCCAAGGCCACGGCGGCCGGCCGTTCCCGTTGCGCGCTTTCCAGAAACTGGAGCAGCGAACTCCGCTGCCCCTGACCATCCAACAGCGTCAAGCGCCAGCCCAATAAACGTCCGGCCTCGGCCAACCCCCGGTACACCCCAACCACGCCGCCGTTGCGCAGATCCGAGGCCAAAAACCAGACGCTGCGGCCAGGCTCTGCCGCCGGGCCGCTGACCGGACCATCCCACTCGATCCACTCCCGCGCCGGATTTTCCCTCGCTTGTGGAGCGTCAACGCCGGCATCCGTAGAGCCGCCGACGGCGAAGTCCACGCTAAGCAGACACAGAAGCAGCATGAGAAGGCGCAACATGGACCCACTATAGACCACAGCCGGGTCAAAACGGCACGCCATTCCCCGCCAGCAATTGACCGGCCACTTCCGCCGCCACGGCAAACAGCAGCGGCGACAGACGCTGCGCCTGCAAACCCGTCGCGCCATGCCGGCTGATCGCCAACCCGCTCCATGGCATGCGCTCGCCGATCAGGCAGGCGGTTAGCTTGCCGCCCCCTCGCTCAACCGCGGCCTCAATCTCCGGCAGACGCCGACGCAAGGCGCGACACACCTCCCCCTCCGCCACAAAGGCTAGAGCCACCCCGGCCACCACACGCCGGATGCGCAGGCAGAATGCGCCGATTCCCGGCACCGTCAGCCATAGCAGCAGGTCCAATTCGTCCAGCTCCGGCTCGGACTCGCGCTCCAGCGCATCCTCCACGCTCAGCGTCAGCGCCGGTCCGCCCCATAGCCAGAACGGCAGCGTCAACGGCAGGGGCGGCTCGCCGGCGGCATTGCGCACTCCGGCCAAGGCCAGCTCCGGCAATTGTTGCAGCAAGACTCCGGGCAGATGGCTGCCGCCTGCCTGCTGGAATTGCGCCGCCGCCTGCGTCAGCCGTCCCAGCAAAGCCTGCCGCCAGGCCTGGGCCAGCTCCGCGGCGGCCGGCTGCGGCTTCTCCAGCCTGGGCATGGCGGCCTGCTCCAGCTGCCAGGCGCGCGCCGGCGTTTCGCCTTCAGGCGCCGCGCCCTGACGCTCCAACTGCAGCGACAGCTTCAGCTGCGGCTGGGTGGCCAGCACCAGCACTTTCAGCACCGCGCCGGGCGTCAGTTCGGCCGCGCCTTGCGGCCAGGCCGGCAGCGCCAACTGGATGCCGTCGCCGCTCAACAGCGGCCGGCCGTCAGCGGCTCGGCTTAGCACCGCCTGCCACTGCCGGCCCGGCGCAAGCTCCGCGCCCGGCTGCGCGCCGTTCGAAATCGGCGCGCTCGGCGTGACCGGAGCCGCCGCCGTGATCGCTCGGATTGAAATAGCCTTGCTCCTTCAAAAAAACCGCTCACATGACGCAAAAAAGCCAGCCGCATACGCAGCTGGCTTTGGATACGCGCCGGATAATCGACGCGGAGTCGCGATTACTGCAGCAGGGACATGGCCAGGCTGCTCATGCTGCCGCTTTGCTTCAGCATGGAAGTGCCGGCTTGCATCAGCATTTGCTTGGAGGTCATGCTGGCGCTTTCGTTGGCGTAGTCGGTGTCCATGATACGACCCTTGGCGGCCAGAGTGTTGTTGTTCACGTTGGCCAGGTTGTTGTTCACGTGGTCCAGACGGTTGGCGTTGGCGCCCAGGGAGGAGCGAACCGAGCCTACCGAATCCAGAGCGGCCTGGATGGTGTTGATGGTGTCGGCTTTACCGATTTCATCGCCCTTGGCGGCTTTGTCCAGAGCGGCTTGGCCGTCTTGCTGAGCCTTCAGCGCGGTTTCGTAAGCGGTTTTCTTGGCGCCATCGGTCGGATCGGCATCGTAAGCCGTTTTAGCGGTGTCGGTCGCGGTAACCAGAGCCGGCATCGCGTCGGTAGCGGTCTTGACTGCTGCTGCGTAGGCGGTACCTGCGGCGTCATCCTTGAAGAAGGTTTTGGAAACGCTGCCCAGCGCGTTGTTCAACGCGGTCATGCCATCCTTCATGTTCACCGTCATGGACTCGTCGGCCGACGCGCCGATCTGGAACTTCATCTCTTCGGTCAGCTTGCCGCCTTGCAGCAGTTTTTCACCGCCGAAGGACGTGTTCTTCATGATGTTGGTCAGTTCCTTGCCCAGTTCGGCAAATTCGGACTGCATCGCGCTCTTGTCGGCCTTGGTGGAGGTGGCGTTGGCGCCTTCGGTGGACAGGTCCTTCATGCGCTGCAGAATGTTTGACACTTCGTTCAGCGCGCCTTCTGCGGTTTGCAGCATGGAGATGCCGTTCTGGGCGTTCTTCATCGCCACTTGCATGCCGCGGCTTTGCGCGTCCAGACGGGTAGCAATCTGCAGGCCGGCGGCATCGTCCATGGCGGAGTTGATGCGGAAGCCGGTGCCCAGACGGGTCATCGAAGTGGACAGCGCGGTTTGGGTGCCGGTCAGGTTGGACTTGGTATTCAGTGCGGCGATATTGGTGTGCAGGCTCAGCATAGCTTTGTGCTCCAGAAGTCAGGTTGGTTGGTCCGGCATCGCTGCCGTCACCCTCACAAGGCGGCCGCCGCGCGCCAAACTTAAACACACGGCCAGCGTGAAAAATCACATTGCTTGACGAAGGGGCGCGGGCTGTTGAAAGATCAATGTCATAAGCACAGCCTCCACACCGCCATGACCACACTCAACGGCCAACAGGCCCTGGCCCAGCTCTGGGCCGCCGCCGCCCTCGACCCCTCCGCGCTGGAACGCGCCCAGTTGCCGACTGGCCCGGCGCCGTTGCCTTCCTCTTTCGCGGTCGGCGCCTTGGCCCAGGCCAGCATTGCCGCCAGCGCGCTGATGGCGGCGGAGTTCTGGCGTCTGCGCGGCGGCGCGGCTCAAACCGTCACAGTCGACCTGGCTCACGCCGCCGCCGAATTCCGCAGCGAACGCTATCTGCGCGTCGATGGCGCGCCGGCGCCTGAACTATGGGACGCCATTGCCGGCCCCTATCGTTGCGGCGATGGCCGCTGGGTGCGCATCCATACGAATTTCCCTCATCATCGCGATGGGATCCTGCGCTTGCTGGGTTGCCGTCATGACAAGGACAGCGTGGCCGCCGCCTTGCAAGGCTGGCGGGCTTTCGAGTTTGAACAGGCGGTAGCCGAACGCGGCCTGGTGGCCACGGCGATGCGCAGTTTCAACGAGTGGGACCGCCACCCGCAGGGGCAGGCCGTCGCCGCCTTGCCCTTATTTGACATAGAGCGCATCGGCGATGCGCCGCCGCTGGCACGTCCCTTCGCGCCACGCCCCTTGCAAGGCATACGCGTGCTGGACCTGACCCGCATCATCGCCGGCCCGGTAGGCGGCCGGGTGCTGGCAGCGCATGGCGCCGACGTGTTGCGCGTCACTTCGCCGCGACTGCCGTCCATCCCGCCGCTGGACATCGACACCGGCCGCGGCAAGCGCAATGCCGAGCTGGACTTGCGCCAGGCCGCCGATGGCGAACAGCTGCGGCGCCTGCTGGCCGAGGCCGATGTCTTCATCCAAGGCTATCGGCCCGGCGGCCTCGCCGCGCTCGGTTTCGGCCCGGAACAGGCCGCGCGCCTGCGTCCGGGCATCGTCTACGCCTCGCTGTCCGCCTATGGCCACACCGGCCCCTGGGCCGAGCGGCGCGGCTTCGACTCCCTGGTTCAGACCGCCAGCGGCTTCAATCACGCCGAGGCGAAGGCTTTCGACGACGAGCGGCCGCGCGCGCTGCCGGCTCAGGCGCTGGACCATGCCGCCGGCTATCTGCTGGCTTTCGGCGTCATCGCCGCGCTTGCCCGCCAAGCGCAAGAAGGCGGCAGTTGGCAGGTTAGGGTTTCACTAGCGCAAACCGGACACTGGCTGCGACAGCTTGGCGCAGACAGCGCCGGCTGCGCCGCCGCGGACCCCGGCCTTGAGCAGATAGCGCCCTGGCTGGCCGACTACCCGTCCGGCTTCGGCGCCTTGCGCGCCGTCCGCCATGCTGCCCAACTATCCTTAACTCCAGCGCATTGGGTGCTGCCTTCGACGCCGCTGGGCAGCCACGCCGCAGAATGGCTGCCACGCTAAAACGGCGGTGGCGCTCGCCACCGCAACTTGTTATCGTCGGCGCACCAGCCTAAGCGCCAATGGAGCATGCATGGATATCTCGTTCGCCGAACTGATCAGCCGATACTGGTCTACCCCCAAGTGGGAAATCAATCTGCTCATCACGCTTAACTTGCTCGGCGGCCTCCTGCTGGGCTGCTTGGTGGGTTACGAGCGCTGGTTCAACGGCCGCGCCGCCGGCATGCGCACCTACGGCCTGGTGTCCATGGCCTCCGCCGCGGCCATCAGCATCGTCGGGTATTCCGGCTACTGGTACGGCGGGCTCTACCCCGACATGACCCACGGCGACATGACCCGCGTGGCCCAAGGCGTCCTGACCGGCGTCGGCTTCCTGGGCGCAGGTATGATCATGAAGGAAGGCCTGTCCATCAGCGGCCTCACCTCTGCCGCCTCAATCTGGATGTCCTCGGTGATTGGCATCCTGGTCGGCGTCGGTTTCTATGCCGCCGCCATCGCCATTACTTTACTGTGCGTGCTGTGCATGCTCTCCATCAATCAGATGGAAAACCGGCTGCCGCGCCGCTTCAGCCTGTTCATCGTCATCCGCTTCAAGCCGGAATACCAGTGGACGGTGCAAACGCTGAGCGCTGGCCTGCTTCGCTTCGGCGTGCGTCTGCACGAGGACAGCATTGCGCTGAACGCCGGCCCGGACGCCACCGAATGGAGCTTTCTGGTCTCTGCGCAAAACCGGCGGGACCTGGTCAATGTCGTGGACCTGTCGCGCGAGATCATGCAGATCGACCATATCGAAACCCTGAGTATCCAGCCCGCTCGCAATTGAAACCCCTGACCTAGCCGCCCCTCCGCCGGCTAGGTATTTTCACGCCATCAAGTTCCGTTCCGGATTGACGATATCAGTTCACCTACACTTCCGTTCCGGAGCCTGCAATGCGAGTCGCGTCCATGGCGCTGTCGATGAGCAGCCAATACAGTTTCAGCCAAAGCCTCAGCGTTCAACAACAAAGCCGCGCCTGGGCCCAGCTCCCCCCCTCCCCGCCGCCGTCAAAGCCTTCCTCCGATGTCAGCCTGAGCTCCGACGGCGTCAAGGCCAGTTCCCAGGACAAGGCGTTCTCCGATGGCATGACGCCGATGCTGGGGCTGATCAAGGACATTCTGGAAAAAGTGCTTGGCGTTAAATTCAAAGTGGTCGACGGCACTCTGCAAAGAGACGACGGCAAGGACGAGCAATCCGCCGACTCCCGCCCTGTACGCTCCGGCCAATCTTCGACTGCTCCGCAGCAGTTGCTCTCCGGCGGCGAACTCAAACAAACCGTCGACTACCAAGAAAGTGAAAGCCTGGCGTTTTCGGCCAAAGGTTCGATCAAGACCCAAGACGGCCGCGAGTTCAACTTCGCTCTGGACGTGCAAATGAGCCGCAGCTTCGAATACCACAGCAGCAGCACTCTTCAGTTTGGCAACGGCCACGCCACCGACCCCTTGATGTTGAGCCTGGGCAACGACGCCGGCAGCTTCAGCGGCGCCAGCGTCAGCTTCGACCTGCAAAGCAACGGCAAACAAAGCCAACTGCCCTTCATCAACAACGGCGGCTGGCTGGCGCTGGACCGCAATGGCGACGGCAAGATCAACAATGGCAGCGAGTTGTTCGGCACTCAGTCGGGCAACGGTTTCGCCGATCTGGCCAAGTTGGACAGCAATGGCGACGGGGTGCTTGATGACGGCGACGCGGCGTTCGCTCAATTGAAGCTCTGGTCCGGCCGAGACGGCGACAAGGATCAATTGATGGGCTTGAAGGAGTTGGGCATTGGCGCCATTCTGCTGCCCAGCGTGGACAGTCCGTTCAGCATCAAGAACGCAGACAATCAGTCCCAGGCCGACATCCGCCGTTCCGGCGTCTATCTGACTGAAGACGGCCGCGCCGGCCGTGTCAGCCAGGTGGATGTCTACGGTTGAATCCGCCAGCGGAAAATAGCAAAAGGCCGCTTGCGCGGCCTTTGTCGTATCCGGCGGACGCCGGTCAGGAGATATAGTTGAACAGCGAGAGCTGAGTCACCTTGTTATAGGTCAGCTGGCTGTATTTCAACGAAGTCTGCGCCAGGGTGAAATCCGAGATCGCCTGCGGCATGTCCAGATCCTGCAAATCGCCAATACTGCTGGCGTACTGCAGCTTCAGGCTCCCCCCCACATTCTGCATATTGTCGTTCTGCTGACCGCGGGCGCCGATGGACGCCAGGGACAGAGAAAACTGCTGCTGGGCCGAATCGATGGCGTTGATCGCGCTGTTCAGCTGCGTGCCGAAGTTGGCCGGCTTCGGGTTTTGGCCCAGCAGGGTGTTTAGTTGCAGCAAGGCGTCGAAGGCAGCCGTAGGGCTGCCGCTAGGCGTGCCGAACACCGTGCTGCCCGGATCGGAAATCGTCATTTGCTGCGAAGCGCTGATCTGCACGCTGCGCTGGCCGGTATCGCCCTGGTAAGTGGCCGGCGGCACCGCCGACAGGCTCACCACATAAGGCACCGTGTCGGTCTTGTTGCCGCTGAACAAATAGTTGCCGCGGCCGTCGGTGGAGTTGGCGTAGGTGGTCAGCTCGGTGATGCCTTCCTGCAACTGCTTCTGAATCGCCTGCAGTTCGGTTGGGCTCAACGCGCCGCTGCCGGCGGAAATCGCCAGGCTCTTCATGCTGGCCATCAGGTCCGACGAACTTTTGATCGCGGTCTCGGACAGCGACAGCCAAGAGCTGACCGCCTGGGTATTGGTGATGTACTGGCTGTTCTGGCCCTGCGACTGGCTGAGCAGCAGGATACGCGCCGCGGCCACCGGATCGTCGGCCGGCGTCACCACCCGCTGCTGATTGTCGATCTGCATGGTGAGCTTGTAAATGCTGGCCTGCAAGCTCTGCATATTATTCAGGCCGGACTGATAGATGGTGTTGGAGCTGATACGCATCGGTCTCTCCTTAGCCCATCAGGTTCAGAATGCTGGAGAAGGTGGTTTGCGCCACTTGAATCACCTTGCTGCACGCCTGATAGGACTGTTGATACTTGATCAGATTGGCCGCCTCCTGATCCAGGCTCACCCCGGTGACATTGGACAGGCTTTCCGTGGTTTGCTTCAACGTGTTCAGCATGGCCGCGGACTGCAATTGCGCGGTATTGGTCTGATTGCCCACCGAGGCCACCAGAGTCGAATAATAAGAACCGTAAGACTGATTGCCCATCAGTTTAAGGTTCTGCTGCGCCAGCAGCTCGCGCAAATTGGTGTTGTCGCCCGGAGGCGGCTTGGTGCCGGCCGGGGCCGGCCCCACGGTAAAAGTCTGGCCGTTGATCGGCGCGCCGGACAGCTGAAAGCTGACGCCCACGTCCACCGGAGGCACCGCCGTTGTCTGCAACTTGAAGCTGTTGCTGGCCCCGCCGCCCACCGGAACCACATTGTAAGGTCCGCCGCCGTTGGGGCCGGCGATGGTGGCGGTCATCGTCGCCGGAGTGCCGGTGGCGGTAATGGTCATTCCGGTCATGCCGATGGAGGGGTGCGTGCCGGTGCCGGGAAAAACCGGCGGCACGCTATTGAGGCTCCCCGCGTAACCGCCCGGCAGCGTGGCCCACACGCCGCTCATGGTGACGCCGTTGCCACCGGCGCCGCCGGTGGACACCATATTGGACGCGGTGGCCAGTTTATTGGGGTCGCCCATCAATACTTGCAGATTGCTCGCCGCATTCTGCGGATTGGAGGCGTAGCTGCTCAGATCATTGAAAATGGGCTGGCCGGCCCCGCCTGTGTTGTCCACGCCCAGCTGATTTTGATAATTGATTGAAGCGGCAAAATTGATCGCCATCGTGCCCAACTGCTGCCGGGCCTGCAACAGGGGCCCATCGCGAAAGTTCAGCAAACCGCCTAGTTGGCCGCCGGAGACCAGATTGTTCGGAATCGCCGTCACCGTGCCGTTGGGGTTGTTGAACACCAACTGCAAGGTAGTGGGATCGCTGGGCAAGGGCTGCGTGGCCAGGGTGTTGGTCTGGCCGCCTGTCACCAGGGTCTGACCGTTGCCTATGTACACCGAGTAAGTCCCGTCCGCTTGCGGTACAGCCTTGGCGCTGACCAACTTGTTCAGCTCCAGCATGGCCTGATCGCGCTGGTCCATCAGCGTGTTGGGTTGCGCGCTCAGTTGATTGCCGCCGGTCAATGCGGCGATTTCGGTGTTGAGGCTGGCGATCTGCGAGGCCAGCGCGTTGATGCTGTCCACCGTGCTCTTGATCTGACCGTTGGCGCCGGACTGCAGCTGTTGCAACTGTCCGTCGATGGTGGCGAACTTGGTGCTCAAGGCCTGAGCCATGTTCAACACGGTCTGCCGGCTGGGAAGGGCGTCCGGCTGCTGCGACAACGTCTGCATCGCACCAAAGAAATCCTGCAAGGCCGGAATGATGGAAACATCGGTGGACGCCATCAGATTGTTGATCTGATTCAACTGCTTGACCTGGGTGCTGTAATAGCTGCTGTTGGTCTGCGCGGTTTGCACCTGGCCAGACAGGAATTTGTCATAGGTGCGCAGCACATTGGTAACGTCCACGCCCTGCCCCAGAAAGCCGAAGCCCGCATATTGCGGCGCGCGGCCGGCCTGGGTGATGTATTGAACGTTGTAACCCGGCGTGGAGACGTTGGCGATGTTATTGCCGGTTACCGACAAAGCCGCTTGAGCCGCATTCAGTCCGCTCACGCCGATCGAGAAAATATTGGAGCCCATGATTTACCTCTGTTTGCTTTATCGGCCCGGCGCGCGGAAACTTGACCCTAAAACACAAGTTCCGCCGCCGCAGCCTTGTCCTCAACTGCGCGTGGTTTGCTGCGCTAATGTCGCCGCCACGTCCACCAGCTTGCGCGCGTAGCGCGGATCAGTGGCGTAACCGCCGGATTGCAGCGCATGCGCGAAACCATACATGTTCCGCCCCTGGTTCAACGCGCTCTTGTAGCGAGGCGAATCCTTCAGCAGACGGGCATAGTCGCTGAAGGCCTCGGCGTAAGAACCGTAGGCTCGGAATTTTTCCACTCGCTTCTGCGCAACCCCGCCTTCGTATTCGGTAGTCATCACGCTGACCGTGCGCCCCTGCCAATCCCCGCTGGCCTTGATGCCGAACAGGTTATGGCTATTGCTGCCGTCCGGGTGGCGGATCGCCCGCTTGCCCCAGCCGCTTTCCAGCGCCGCATGCGCAACCACGGCTTCAGGCGCCACGCCCAACTGCGCCGCGGCCGTTCGGGCGTGCGGCAACATCTCGGCGGCGAAATCGCGGCCGCCGCCCTTGCCGGCCGCTTCGGCCTTGACCGGAACCGCCGGGGCCGTCAAGGTCAGCGCCGCGCCTGCGATCTGCTGCGCTTCCTGGTAAGCCTGCAAGGCCTTGGCGCCGCCGACCGGACGCGCGGCCAGTTGCGGGCCGGGAGCGGCGTAAATCGTATGCGTGCTTTTGTCGTCCGGATCGAAATTCGACTGTTTGGCGATCTGGCGATACAGCATGTCGCCCAAGCCCAAACCGCCATTAGAACTCAAGGCCTGAGTCAGTTGCTGGTCGTACAAGCCCTGGTAGGTACTCAAGCCGTTGGACTCGCCTTCCGGGTCAAACTTGGTCTCGCGCATGTTCTTGAGCAAGGTATTCATCAATAAGGCCTCGAACTGAGACGCAACTTGCCGCGCCGCGCCCTTCGGGTCCTTGATCGCCTGTGCCCGCAGTTCATTCAGCTGGCTCGGATCCACAGCCAACTGCCGGTTTAGCAAATCGTTGGCGCTCATGGCGCCCGCATTGATGGACTGAATCGTCATTTCTCGCTCCTGGAATTCATCCAAAAGCAAGATTCGGGCCAGAAAAAAAAGACGGCCGCTTGGCCGTCTTTTTCCTTCCCTCCCAAAGCTCAGATGATCTGCAAGTCCGCTTTCAGCGCGCCGGCGGACTTCATCGCCTGCAAAATGGAAATCAGATCTTGGGCATTCGCGCCCAGCGCGTTCAGCGCCGCCACCACTCGCGACAGATTGGCGCCGTTGGGCACGTTGATCAGCTTGCTTCCTGGGGTATTGATGCTGATGTCCGTCTGATTGGTCACCGTGGTCTTTCCTCCGGACAGCGGGTTGGGCTGGCTCACTTGCGGCGTGTTGCTGACGGTCACGGTCAGGTTGCCGTGCGACACCGCGCACGGCGCCAAGGTCACCGCCTGATTCATCACGATGGAGCCGGTACGGGCGTTGATAATGACGGTGGGGGAAACATCTGCCGGGTCGACGGCAATATTTTCCATCTTGGCCAGAAACTGCACGCGCTGGTCCGGATCGAACGGCGCGCGCACTTCGATCAGCCGGCCATCCACCGCTCGCGCAGTGCCCTGCCCAAACGATTTGTTGATGGCCTGCACCACACGGTTGGCGGTAGTGAAGTCGGACTCGCGCAACTCCAGATTGATGAACTCGCCGGAGCCCAGCGCAGTGGGCACTTCGCGCTCCACTGTGGCGCCAGCCGGAATGCGGCCCACGCTAAGCTGATTTATCTGGGCAGAGCTGCCGCCTGCCGAGGCACCGGCGCCGCCGACAACCACGTTGCCCTGCGCCATCGCGTAGATCTGACCGTCCGCGCCTTTGAGCGGTGACAGCAACAAGGTGCCGCCGCGCAGGCTTTTGGCATCGCCGATCGACGAAGCCGTCACGTCTATCGCCTGCCCCTGCCGCGCAAACGGCGGCAAGGTCGCAGTCAGCGTGACCGCGGCGACGTTCTTGGGATCGAGCTTGGTGCCAGGGGGCACTTGCACGCCCAACTGGTTCAGCATATTGGACATCGCCTGACCGGTAAACGGCGACGAGGTGACCTTGTCGCCGCTGCCATCCAGGCCCACCACCAGGCCATAGCCTATCAGTTGGTTGGGACGCACCCCGCCGACATTGGTCAGATCCTTCAAACGTTGCGCCGCCAAGGCCGGGAACAGCGCCAGCGCCAACAACATCCCTAACATCAATCGCTTCATTTTCCGCCCGCTTTCAGCCCGCCGCGCCCGCCAAGCGGCCGCGCCCGGCCGGTAATCCGTTAAATCGGCAATATACTCATGAAAAACTTGGTGAGCCAGCCCGGCTCATTGTACAGCCGGTGCGTGCCCTTGGTCTGCTGTTCGATGCGGGCGTCCGCCACCTTGAGCGAAGACACGCTGCGATCCGCGCTGATATCGCGCGGGTTGACCACGCCGGACAGGCGGATCGACTCGGTATCGCTGTTCACGCGCACGACTTTCTCGCCGCTGATCGACAGATTGCCGTTGGGCAACACCTCCAACACCGTGACAGTGATGGAGCTGACAAAGGAGGTAGCCACCTTGTTGTCGCCCTTGCCGGTATTGTTGGCCGAGCCCGTGCCGCCAAAATTGGCGCCGGCCAAGCCACCGGCGGCGCCGCTTGGCAGGAAGGGAATCTTGATCCCGGCGTTGATGCTGCTGTTCAGACCCGAAGTGCGGGTATTGGTTGTCTGCTCCGATGCCGACGTGGACGAGTTTTCCTGGATGTTCACCGTCAAGGTGTCGCCGACATAAGCGGGCATCCGGTCCTGAAACAACGGCCTGTAGCTGGCCACCTGGAAAATCGACCCATTGGTAGGCATGCTGACCGGCTGCGGTTGCGGACGCGCGCTGGTGGGTTGCTGCACAAGCGGCGGCTCCTGGGTCACGCAAGCGCTTAGTAGTGCGGCCAACATCGCCGCTATCGCCATCGCCTTCATCAAACACCTCGTCAATTCAAATCTCGATCGGCCGCCTTCCACCGGCGGCCCGCTTCCGCTTACAGCTGGCTCAGTTTCTGCAACATCTGGTCCGCAGTGGTGATCGCCCGCGAGTTCATTTCAAACGCGCGCTGCGCAGTGATCATATTGACCAGTTCCTCGGTGACGTTAACGTTGGACGCCTCCACGAAACCAGAGCGCACCGCGCCTCGGGTATCGGTCTGCGGATCCCCATCCTGCGGATCGCCGGAGGATGCGGACTGCAAATACAGGTTGTTGCCCACGCTCTCCAGGCCCTGCGGGTTGATGAAGGTGGTGAGCTGGATGGTGCCCGCGGTTTGCGCCGCCGGGTTATTGGGCAAAAAGTACTGCACCACGCCGGCAGTGGACACCGTAATCTGGTTGGCGGTGCCGGGGATGTTGATATTGGGATTCAGCGGATAGCCGTCCGGATTCACCACGTCGCCGTTGGAGTTGCGCTTGAACTCGCCGTTGCGGGTATAGGCGGTGGTGCCGTCCGGCAGCTGGATGCGGAAGAAGCCCTCGCCGGCGATCGCCATGTCCAGCGGCTGCCCGGTCTGAGTCATATTCCCCTGGGAGTGGATGCGGGCGGTGGCTACCGCCGCCGAGCCGGTCCCCACCTGCAGACCGGTGGGCGTGGTGTTGCCGTTGGCCAACTGCGCGCCGGGCTGACGCAAGGTCTGGTAATACAAGTCCTCGAAAATGCCGCGGCTGCGCTTGAAACCCACGGTGTTGACGTTGGCCAGGTTATTGGACACCACGTCCAGTTGAAACTGGCTGGAATCCATGCCGGTCTTGGCGATGTACAGTGCGCGCATCATGGCTTGTTTACCTCGTCTCCAGAACCGCGCAGCCTCTACCGGGCCGCCGCGGCGAAATCTTGTCTTATTGGTTTAACCGTTGGTGGACAACAACTGAGCCGCCTGCTGATCGCCTTGCTGCGCGGTCTGCATCAATCGGACGTTGAGGTCGTACTGGCGGGCGTGGGAGATCATCTGCACCAGGCTTTCCACCGAATTGACGTTACTGGCCTCTAGCATTTCCGGCACCAGCTTGACGTTGGCGTCGGCTGCCGCGTTGCCGCCGCCGTTGATGCGAAACAGACCGTCCTCGCCCTTGTACACGTCCTTTGGGCCGGGGTTGACCATCTTGATCTGCCCGACCAGCTGCGGCGTGCGCACCACGCCGGACAGCGGAATCGCCATGACCGAGCCATCTTCGCCCAATTGAATGCGGGAACCTGTAGGGACAACGATGGGGCCGCCGTCGCCCATGATGGGCAGGCCGGAGCGGGTGCGCATCATGCCGGTGGCGTCGAGCACATAGCCGCCGTCGCGCGTATAGGCTTCGGCGCCGTCCGGCGCCTGTACCGCGAAGAAGCCCTTGGAACCGATGGCGAAGTCGCTGGCGTTGCCCGTGTGCATCAGGCTGCCCTGGCTCAGGTCGTGGCCCACGGTGTTGTCCACCACATAGGTCCTCGTCGGCGCGCCCTCGCCCACCACCGGCAAGGCGCGGAACGCCACCACGTCGGCCTTGAAGCCGTTGGTGTGCACATTGGCCAGATTGTTGGCGGTGGTGGCTTGCTGCCACATCACGTGCTTGGCGCCGTTCATCGCCAGGTAAAGCATTCTATCCATCGCGCGCGCTCAGCTCATCAGATGTTCAGCAAGGTCTGCACCAGGGTGTCCTGGGTTTTGATGGTCTGCGCATTGGCCTGGTAATAGCGCTGCGCGGTAATCATATTGACCAGCTCCGAGGTCAGGTCGACGTTGGAATCTTCCACCGCGCCGGCCTGAATGGTGCCGGTATTGCCCGCCCCGGGCGCGTTGTAGGAAGCAATGCCGGAATCGTAAGTCTGCGCCCACAGATTATTGCCCTTGGACTGCAAACCTTGCGGATTGATGAAGTTGGCGAGAGCAACCTGACCTATGGTTTTGGTCTGTCCGTTGGTATACGTCGCCTGAATGATGCCCGAGGACGAAATATTGATGCCCTTCAGATTGCCAGGAGCGGAACCGTCGATGATAGGCGGGGTGGTCACGCCGAAGTTCTGCCCCACCTGAGTGGAACCGGTAAAGCTGAAGGCCACGGTCTGCGGCACCGCCGAACCGTTGAGCGGGTTGGGGGAAAAATTGATGTTGAACGGTCCGGGCGTGGTCAGCACGCCGGAGGTGTTGAAAGTCAGCGAGAAATTGTTGCTGTTGGGCGGCGTGTTATTGGCCGGATTGCCGTCGACATAAGCGGTCGCGGTCCAGGTTCGGCCGGTGGCGGTGGGCGCGCCGGCGACATAGTACATGGTCACCTGATGCGGATTACCCAGCGAATCGTATACCGTATTGGTGTTCGACCAGTTATAGGAGGATGAATTGGTCGGGTCCAGCGGCGTAACGGTCGGCACCGTGCTGCGAGAATCCAGATTGACGCCGAGGGTGGCCTTGGTGGTGGCCTGCGGCGACACCAAATTGGAGTTCAGCTGTATTTTGCTCACCGGCCCCTGAGTGATGTTGCCTGCGGCGTCCGCCTGCCAGCCCTGCAGGAAGTTGCCGTTATTGACCACATACCCCTGATTGTTGATCTGGAATTGGCCATTGCGGGTATAGGACAAGGTGCCGTCCGGCTGGGCCACGGTGAAAAAGCCGCCGTTGTTGATCGCCAAGTCAAGGCTGCGGCCGGTGGTGGTCACGTTGCCGTTGCTCATGTTCTGCGTCACCGCGGCCACCTTGACGCCAATGCCCGGCGTAGTGGTGGCGATGCCGTACAAGGTATTGCCGTACATATCGGCAAACTCCGTGCGCGAACTCTTGAAGCCCACGGTGTTGGCGTTGGCTACGTTGTTGCCGATGGTATCCAGTTGGGTGGAGGCGGCGTTCAAGCCGCTCAAACCTTGTTGAAAGCCCATGATGTCAGTCCTTGAAGTCGAATGAGGTCAGCAGGATCAGGCGGTCATTTGCGCCACGTCGCCCAACTGGGCACGGCTGCCATCCGGCAGCACCAGCTCGGGAATGCCCTGATCCCAGGCCACTGCGGTTACTGTCTGCGTGTTGTAGGCCACGGCCTTGGTGCTGCCGTTGGCGCTGGCTTGCGTCACGTCGGCGCTAAAGCTGTATTTGCCGGCCGGCACCACTTCGCCCTTGTCGTTCTTGCCGTCCCAGCTGAAGGTGTTGACGCCGGCCACCGGCTTGTCGATGGTCATGGTGCGGACCACATTGCCGTTGGCGTCCTTTACGCTGACTTTCACCGTCTGCGCCGGGCCGTTCAGCAACACGCCGGCCGGGGTGGTGCCGCCATCCGGCGGCTTGGGCAGGCTGCTGCCGGCCACCAGCACTTTTTTGCCTATCATGCTGGACGCCATCAGCGACTGTGACGCCGCCTGGGCGCCGATCAGCGCCTGCATAGACTGGTTCAGCTGCTGAATGCCGCCCACCTGGCTGATCTGCGCCATCTGGGACGTCATCTGGCTGTTGTCCATCGGATTCATCGGGTCTTGGGAACGCATCTGAGCCACGAACAGTTTCAGAAAAGTGCTCTGAATGTCGTTGGCGCTAGAGCCGACCACGCCGGAATTGCTCTTGCTGCCGTTGACGCTGCTGTTCGGGTTGGTCTGAGTCTGACTATTCAGTACGTCATAAGGATTTGCGCTAGCCATTGCCGTTACTCCTCTCGCCTTACTGGCCCAGCTGCAGCACTTTCTGCTGCAGCGTCTTGGCCGTATTCATGATTTCGACATTGTTCTGATAGGCGCGGGAGGCGGCGATCATGTCGGCCATCTCCTCCACCGGGTTCACATTGGGCATCGTCACGTAGCCGCGCTGGTCGGCCAGCGGATTGCCCGGGTCGTACTTGAGCCGCGGCGGGGTCTGGTCTTCTACCACCGCGGTCACGCGCACGCCGGCCACCTGCGGCTGCGCGGCCGTCACCGGGATCGCGGTGAACACCGCGTGACGCCCCTTGTAGGGTTCGCCGGTGGAGCTGGTCGAACTTTCCGCGTTGGCGATATTGCTCGCCACCAGGCTGAGGCGCATCGACTGCGCCGACATCGCCGAACCGGAAATGGCAAACACATTGGACAAAGACATCAGCTATTGCCTCCCTGGCCCTGGATCGCCGAACTCAGGCCGCTGATCCGCTTGTTCAGAAAAGTCAGCGTCGACTGGAAGCGGACCGCGTTGTCGGCGAAAGCCGCGCGCTCCACGTCCATGTCCACGGTGTTGCCGTCCACGCTGGGCTGCACCGCCGCGCGGTACTGCAGGGCGGCGCCGTTGTTTCCCGCGCCGCCGGCGCCTGCAAGATGCCGGGCATCGGTCAGGTTCATCGCCAAACGACCTTGCGCATCCGTTTGCGCCTGCAAGGCCTTGCCGAAGTCGAAATCCACCGCTTTGTAGTTAGGGGTTTCGTCATTGGCGATATTGCTGGCCAGCACCTCGGTGCGATAGGCCCGCAAATTCAGCGCTCGCTGCTGAAAGTCGAAATGTTTGGCGATTTTGTCTAGCATGTCAGCCTCCTTGAGGCGACGTTAAAGCAGGAAGCGTGCCAAGCCACCGAACCCCGACAGCCCTTTGATTTTCCTGAGCAATACGCCACGCTCTCGGCCGCAGCGGCCCAAACGGCAACAATGAGCGGCAAGATTTGCCGCCTCCGGCCCAAGCGACAGATTTTGCTTGCCGCACCGCGCAATTCGTGCCAAACCAACATAAGAACCATTGAAGACGCGCCCGGGATCGCCGACACTTACGCATTGGCTGGCGGTCGCGGACGGCTTTGACAAAATAGAGAATACAGGCGGGGGAAGAGGCATGCTGGAAGTACAACATTTAATCATCTCGCTGGCTGAGCCTTCGCATGTGCAGGCGCAGATCATCAGCAAGGCGCTGGGGGAGATGGGCATCTCCAAAGTGGAGGTCCACCCCAACGGCGAAGCGCTGCTCAGCCGTGCACGCGAGTCGCGCCCCGACTTAGTGATCAGCGCCTATTACCTGCCGGACATGACGGGCCAGCAGTTACTGCAACAGATGCGCGAAAGCGCCGACCTCAGCGGCATGCCTTTCATTCTGGTTTCCAGCGAAACCAATCCGGAACGGCTGGAACCCATCCGCCAGGCGGGCAGCCTGGGCATCCTGCCCAAGCCCTTCACCAATGGCCAACTGGACGAGGTGCTGGCCAACGCGCTGGACTTCATCAACACCGAGAGCCTGGCCATGGAGGTGGACACGGATCTGGCCAATGTCCAGGTGTTGATCGTAGACGACAGCCATACCTCGCGCCGCCATGTGCGCGCCGTGCTGGAGCGACTGGGCTTCGAACACTTCACCGAAGCCGCCAGCGGGACCGACGCGCTGCCGCTGCTGGAGAGCGAAAGCTTTCAGTTGATCATTGTCGACTACCACATGCCCGGCATGGATGGCTGCGAACTGGCTCGCCACATCCGACAAAACAGCACTCAGGGGCGCACCCCCATCCTGATGATCACCAGCGAGACCGATCACGACCGGCTGGCCGAGGTGGAGGCGGCTGGCGTCTCGGCCTGCTGCGACAAGCCCTTCTCCACCAACAAGCTAAGAGACACCATCCGCGAACTGCTGCAGGAATACTGAGAATCTGTTCAAAGCCCTTGCTCGCGAGACTTTGAACAGACTCTAAGCCGTCCTTCTTACTTGGGCGCCACCCACACCAGCCGCGAATTGGCCTTGGCCTCGCCAAACGCCTGCCGCCGCCAGTAACCCTGAGTCGCGTAAGCCTGCGCGGCGTCCAGCTCGGGAATGCGGCAGAAGCTCACCTCGCTGAAGCCGGCCTTCAGCAATTGGCTGCGGCCGCGCTGCCGAGTTTTGGCGCAAGTCGGCGCGCCGGCCTGCTCCACCCATGACTCCGGCGCACCCGACTGCCAGGACAGCTCTCTCTCCAGCTTGGGCTGAGTCATCATGGCAAGGCCATTGAGCACCGCGGCCAACAAGGCTTGCCAACACTCCGCCACCTCCGTTATCTGCGGCGCCAGTTCACCCGGATAGGTGACCAGCAAAGCTTCCACCGCATCGGACTCATGCAGCCATTGCGCGGCGTCGCGCGAAAACCCCTCCTCCACCAAGGTCAGCAACAAGGCCTTGCGCTCTGGCTGATGCGAGACGAAAGCCCCGCCGCCTCCGGGCACATGCAGAAAGAAAGCGTCGGCCGGCAAATTCAGCGTATCCGGCAATTGCGAGGGCAGCCGAGTGTGGGCCAAGGCCCGCACCAAGCCGTCGTCCAGATGGGAAATCACGCGGCCATGACGGGCGAAACAACCCCAGGACTCCGCCAAAGCCAGTTCAGCGACGATGGTCTGCTGCCTCACTGCAAATACCTGGGCGGCGCGCTCCAGTTCGCGCTTGATCACTTCCTTCATTTCCTTGCGCGCCGCGGACGGCTGCAAGGCCTGAACATACAACTGGCTGACGCGCTTGGCCCAAGGACGGGAGGCCGCATAACGCTGCACGGCATACATCATTCCCTACTCCTTTCCTGAAACAAAAAAGGGCGCATTGTAACAAAGCGCCCCCGCGTCCCCAAGCCGCGAGCCGGCCTCACCCATCGCCGCCCCTCTTGCCCGCCGGGCGGACCCGGCTTTCCGCAATGCCTGAATACAGCCACTGCCGGAAATGATTCAAGGTCATCGGCTTGCCAAAATAAAAGCCCTGTAAATACTCGAAGCCCTTCACATTCAGATAGCTTTGCTGACCCTGGGTCTCGACCCCTTTCACAATGACCTGCACCCCCATTTCATTGGAGGATAAAAGCAGGCCATCCAGAATATTCCCTTTCAGGCTGTCCTGGCCCAAGGCCGACACGTAACCTTTCTCAACCTTCAGATAGTCAAAGCCCCAACGGCTCAGATAAGCCTTGTCGGCATAGCCGGCGCCAAAGTCGTCCAAGGCCAGCCTCACGCCCATCTGCCGTAAGCCGTTGATCACCTTTTGCGCGCCGGAAGCCTCTTGCAATGGAGCCCTCTCCGACACCTCCAGCACCAGTTGAGCCTGCTTTTCACGCAATAGATTAACCAGCGGACGGCAATCTTCCAGCAGTTCGGGCAAAGCCAGGTGATCGGTAGAGATATTGACCCCAACCATAAAACCGGGGGGCAATACGATCTGCTTCAACTCCTCGGCCACCCTCCGCAGCATGTAACGCGTCAGCGGCACAATCATGCCGGCCTCAATCGCGGTCTGAATGAAGAGTTCAGAGCGCACATTGCCCTGCACCGGGTGCCGCCAGCGCGCCAGCACCTCCACTCCGACGCATTCGCCGCTGGCCGCGGTGACGATGGGCTGGTAATGGGCGAAAAACTCTTTTTGCCGAATCCCCTCGGATATCTCCCACCCCGTCGCCTTGCGCCCGCCGGAACCGCGGCGCGCTCCCCAAGCGACGCCGCCCCCCAAGGCTGCAGCCGCCAACAAAGTCAACCATTGAGTTTGCAGCGCCAACAAGGGCGCGGCCGCCCACTGCGGCGCCGCCAGCACGCCTATGCGCGCCGGCGCGGACGGCACCCACGCCACCTCTCCGCCCGTGTCCGCTCCCTGATCCCTCACCTCGCCGTTGGCGGCCAGCGCCCGCCCCCCGGCCAGCAAGCTCACTTTCAAACCATCACGCTCGGCCAACGCCAATTGAGCCACCAAGGGCCCTGCGTCCAACTCAATCACCCCTGCGGCATGCCCCAACCGCAACCCCGGCAACAGCTGGCCATTGCCGGCCGGCAACAAGCTCGCCCCATTCTCAAACCCTGCCGCCCCCTCCGAAACGCCGCGCCGGGAAGCACACTGCGCGCCGCCGGCGCCGCGCGCCAAGGCGAAGCGCGCCAGCGACGTGCGCTGAACCAATTCAGCCAAAGCCTGGGTTTGAGCGCGGCAATCCGGCTCCGGCGGCGGCAGCCCGTCCAATCGCGTCAGCGCGGCGAACGCGGGCGACAACTGCCAGGTCAGCTGCCCGACAACCAACTCGGCCCTCTCCCTGGCCGCCGACTGCATCCGCCACGCCGTCAACGCCAGCGCCAAGACCATCGTCAGCGCCAAGGCCAAACCGACGCAAACGGCATAGGCCGCGCCAGAGGAACTGGACATCAGCCAGGCATGCGTCCGGTCCGTGCTTGCGAATCTGTTCTTTCCACTCATTGCCAGCCCTCAACGAAGGTGTCACGCATGGCCCGTCATCGTTGAAGTGTAGTTAGAACCTCGCAAATCTCCACAAGCCAACGCCTCGCTTCCGGAGCCGAGTCCTCACCCGCCATCGCAGGCGGGCGACAGCTTTTTTGGAAAACCGTCACGGCAAGCGGCAAACAATCAAATACTTAGCCGGCATGTTTTTAAAAAACAGTTGTAAAGCTGTCCGATTTACCGTATAGTCCGGCCTCTTGTGTTTCCACCGGGCATTCCAAACCACGCCTCAGCCCGAGTGAGATTGCTTCATCGTCCCTGACCATTTCCAGGCTTCGTCCACGCTTATAATGTCGCATCAGACTGGACCGCTGTTCGCCGCTTGTCAGGTTAGTGCCGATGATTTACGGCTTAAAGGCGCCGTATAACCGACCGCCACCAACCTGGCTATTAAGTGACGCCGGCAGTAACCGGCCTGAAAGGACATCATGCATTTTTCCGATCTGGGCATCGCCCCGACCATCCTGCGCGCTCTGGAAGCCGCCGGCTATTCTTCCCCTACCGAAGTACAGGCTCAAGCCGTGCCCGCCGCCATCGCTGGCCGCGACCTGCTGGTATCCGCCCAAACCGGTAGCGGCAAGACCGCAGCCTTCCTGCTGCCGGCGCTGACCAAGCTTTCCGAGCGCTCCACCGGCAAGGGCCAGGGCCCGCGCGTGCTGGTATTGTGCCCAACCCGCGAACTGGCTCAGCAAGTAGAAAAGAACGCGCTGGAATACGGCAAGGACCTGCGCTGGATGAAGACCGCCTGCTTGGTAGGCGGCGCATCCTTCGGCTACCAAACCCGAGCGCTGTCGCGCCCCATCGACCTGATCGTGGCTACGCCCGGCCGTCTGATGGATCACATGCGCTCCGGCCGCATCGATTTTTCGCGCCTGGAAATGCTGGTGCTGGACGAAGCCGACCGCATGCTGGACATGGGCTTCATCGAAGACATCGAGACCATTGTCAAAGCCACTCCGGACACCCGCCAGACCGTGCTGTTCTCCGCCACGCTGGACGGCACCGTAGGCCGCATGGCTGAAAAGATGACCCGCGATCCGCAGCGCATCGAAATTGCCCGCACCGAAACCTCGGGCGGCACCATCGAAGAACACCTGCTGTACGCCGACGATCTGAACCACAAGCATCGTCTGCTGGATCACATTCTGAAAGAGTCCGGCTTCGACCAGTGCGTGATTTTCTCCGCCACCAAAGCCTACTCCGAAGAACTGGCCGACAAGTTGTCCGACCAGGGCTATTCCGCCGCCTGCCTGCACGGCGACATGCCACAAAGCTGGCGCAACCGCACGCTGAACGATCTGCGTCGCGGCCGTATCAAGATTCTGGTGGCCACCGATGTGGCCGCCCGCGGCATCGACGTGCCCACCATCACCCACGTGGTGAACTTCGACCTGCCGAAACAAGCTGAAGACTACGTGCACCGCATCGGCCGCACCGGTCGCGCTGGCCGTGACGGCACCGCCATCACTCTGGCGGAGTCCAAGGAGTTCCACAAGGTTCGCCGCATCGAGCAATACCTGAAGCGTCAAATCACCGAAGGCGTGATCGAAGGCATGGAACCGACCCGTCGCCCGCCGAAAGGCCCGCGTCGCAACACCAGCGGCAAAGGCGGCTACGGTGATCGCCGTCCGGGCAGCGGCGGCGGTCGCGGCGGCTACGGCAATCGTCGCGAAGGCGGCTACCAAGGCCAACGCCGCGAAGGCGGTTATCAGGGCAACCGCGGCCCGCGCAGCACCCAACAGCAGTAAACGCAGGCCGCCCCCGGCAACGGGGGCGCCGCAACAGAACGCCATCGGCTTGCCGATGGCGTTTCACATTTCAGCCTTCATTCGCCCGCCGGCGCAAAGCCAGGGCCAGAAACAGCCAGGCGCCATGCGGCAACCATTGTTCCGTCCAACGCCAGGATTGGCCGATATCGGTTTCTTTTGGGCTCAGAAAAGCAATACCTTCATCCGCGCCCGGCGCGGCGGTAATCCCATTGCACACCCCTCCGCAGGCATTGTAATAGCCCGGCTCATAGCGCGGATTATTACGACCCCAGCCCTGCAGCATGCAAACGTCGAAGGGATTGCGTCCCAAAATCCAGTCCAGCGCTCCCTGGGCATAAGCCCGCAGGGGCTCGCCCTCCTCTGGCGACTCCTGTTGCGCCAGGCCGCAGGCCGCCGCCGCCAGCGAGGCCAGCCGCGCATTTTCCCCCTGCCACCAGTAGCCGCTGCCATTCTGCTGCGGCATGAAAAAGCGCGCCACGCCCTCCTCGCCGTTGCGGGCCACCCATTGCCGCGGATAAGCGAAAGGGTTTCCCGCCGCCGCCGTCAGCGTCATTTCCGCCTCCATCCCGCGCCGGACCGCCCGTCGCGCATCGCTTGCCAGCGGCGACGCCGGCAATACCGCGGCGAAGCGCAGCAAGGCCAGATAAGGCAGGCCGGCTTCGACCGCGTGAAAATAGCTATGCCGCCGCTGCGCGTCCATCCAGAAACGACCGGCCTCGTCCTGCTGCGCCAACATGCGCCGCGCGCGGCGGTCGGCGGCATCGGCGAACACCGGCTCGCCGCTAGCCGCGTATAGTTCGCAGGCGGCCAACAGCGCGCAGTAATCGTCGATCAGGTTTTCACAGCCATCGTCCAGATAACGCGCGTTGTATTGCTGTAGATGGGCGAAGCCGCGCCGCGCCGCGGCCAGATAATCGCCACGGCCGAACTCCCCGTCGCGCGGCAGTTCCGCAGCGCGCGCCAGCGCGGCGATCGCCAGGCCTCCCCCCTGGCGAAAACCGGCCTGGAAGGCGCCTGATCTGACACCGCGCTGAGTGGTGAAAGCACACAGCTCGCGCTGCTCCGGCGCCTTGCTCCAGCCATCGAACAAGGTCATGTAGAAAAAGCCGGACGAGTGCTGCATGCGCAACAGAAAATCCGCTCCGTGCAAAGCCTCGTCCACCATGCGCTCGTCGAACCAGCGCGGCTGCGGCGGCAAAGCGTCGCGGCCCGCCATCAGGCACCAGGCCAGCAGCGGCGTCTGCTGAGGATTCATGAAGTTGGCGTAGGATAGATGGGACAGGTATTTGGAACAGTCGCCGGAAGCGTCGAACCAACCGCCGCGCGCATCCCGCCGCGCCTCTCCGCCCCACTCCGGCGCGGTTCGATCCGCCTGGTCGTAAAGACCGGTGCAACGCTGCGACTTAAAATAATGCAACAGATCGGACAGCATCTGGCTGCCCAGGCAATCAGGCCCCACCTCGAACTCGTGACTGATCACCGGCGGCGCGCTGTCCCGTAACCACAGCCGGTAACGTCCCGGCTGCGTCCAGCCGCTGAAATCCGCCAGCCAGTAGTGCCATTCCGGCCAGCCCTCCGCCATGCCCTGCGGCCTCAAGGGAATGTCGGCCGCGATCCGTCCCTCCCCATCCAACAAGGCTAGCGTCGCAGGCCCAGCCCCGGCAGGCGCTTGCAACAAGGCCTGCTTGGGCGCTTGGGGTTCAAAACCAACATGATTCAGCAGAATCTTCATGGCGCGTCTCCCGGCTAATAAGTAAATCGTTTTGCCTTAATGACGGGCAATATTTACGCGCCGAGACGTCCAGGTCAAGCCATTGACATAAAAAGACGCCGCATCAAACCTTGAGCAGCACTTCGTACTGCGGATTGAATTCATCAAAGATGGGCAGCGCCGCCGCGCCCAGCGCCACCGTGTCGCGGCCGGCGCTCCCCAGCAGCACGCGCGGGCCGCAGCTTTGCCGGATAGACCCCGGCAGCGGATGCAGCCGTTGCTCCAGTTGCTCTAGCAAGGCTGGCGGCAGGAAACCGCCTATCACCACCGCCTCAATATCCAACAGGCTCTCCAGGATATTGATCGCCTGGCGTAGCGGCGGCGCGGCGGTGGCCAGCCAGCGTTCCATGCCGTAGCAGATCTCCGGCGTCGGCCGCTCCAGGCTGCGCGCAGCCAGCTCGGCGTCGTCGGCCAGCCCCAAGGTTTCGTACAATGCGCGCAGCGATACATAACGCTCCAGACAGCCATGGTTGCCGCAATCGCAAGGCCTTCCATCCGGCATCACGATCATGTGGCCGATCTCGCCTGCGTTGTGGCGGACGCCCGCGTACAGCCTCCCGTCCAGAAACAAGCCCGCGCCCAGCCCGGCGCCGATGAACAGATAGACGAAATTGCGCAGCGCGGCGGCGCGGCCGTACAGCCGCTCCCCGATGGCCGCGGCGGTAGCGTCCTTTTCAAGCAAGACCGGCAGATCCAGCCTGCGCTCCAGTTGCGCCGCCGCATCCACCTCTTCCCAGCCCGGCAAGGTGGTAGGGCCCACCGAACTCATGCCCTCAACGCCGAACGGACCCGGCATCACCAGTCCCAAGCCCAATACCCGCCCCCAGTCTATTCCGGAGTCCGCGCGCAACCGGCCCACCACCTCTTCGATCAAGGGCAGGGCCAGCTGCGGATCCGGCCGCTGCACCGGCGCCTCCACCCGCGCGCGGCATTGCCCGGCCAGGTCCACCGCTACCGCGATCAGCGACTGGGTATCCAACTGAATGCCCAGCGAGTAGGCGCCGTCGGGATTGATGCTCAGCGGTATCGCCGGCTGGCCGCGCGCGCCTTCGCGCATCGGCTCCCCCGCCAACAGCATGCCGCCGTCCAGCAATTCCGCCGCGATATTGGACACCGTTTGCGGCGTCAACGCGGTCAGCCGAGCCACCTCGGCGCGGGTCAGCTGCCCGTTCAGGCGTATGGTTTCTATCACCGCGCGGCGGTTGTGCGCGCGGGCGTGTTCCAGATTGGTCCCCGCCACCGTGCGCGAGTCCCGACCTGCGGGAATGGATTTCATGGAGGCAGTATGGCGACCCGGCGCAGGGCGGACAAGCGCGCCGGCAAGGCCTGTTGCATCGGCGGCGACTGCCGGGCCGTGTCGTCGACACAATTAAATAAATCAACTTGACGAAATGCCATTGTAATGATTGAATTTCCAAAAACGCCAATGGCATCGCATCGCGACAATGCAAATCACTGATGTTTCAGTGATTTGCGCCGAACGCACGCATTTGACCAAGGACAGCATCGTGACTGAAGCTTTTGAATATCGCTTGGGCGTCGATGGCGGCGGCAGCGGCACCCGCGTCTGTTTGAGCGACGCGCGCGCCCGCCCGCTGGCCCACGCGGAAGGCGGCCCCTCCGCCTTGTCGCGCGGCGTGCCGCAAGCCTGGGCCGCCGTGAACGAAGTCATCGCTCGCGCCTTCGAGCAGGCCGGCCTGCCGCTGGCGCCGCCGGCGCAATGCGCGATCGGCCTTGGTCTGTCCGGCGTGCACAACGCAGGCTGGGCCGACGCCTTCCGCGCCGCCGATCCCGGCTACGCCCGCTTGCGCCTGGCCACCGATGGCTACACCACTTTGCTGGGCGCCCATGGCGGCCGCCCCGGCGTGATCGTGGCGCTGGGCACCGGCAGCATAGGCGAAGCGCTGTATCCGGGCGGCGGCCACCGCGAAGTCGGCGGCTGGGGCTACCCCAGCGGCGACGAGGCCAGCGGCGCCTGGCTGGGCCAGCGTGCCGCCCAGTACGCGCAGATGGCGCTGGACGGCCGCATGGAGCCGACGCCGCTGACGCGGGCGGTGCTGGAGCATGTGGGCGGCGACTGGCAGGCGATGATGGCCTGGAACGGCCGCGCCACCCCGACGCTCTTCGCACAGCTGGCGCCGCTGGTGGTGGCCAACGGCCGCCGGGATTCGCTGGCGGCCGAACTGCTGCGTCAGGCCGGTCGCGACGCCTGGTCCATCGCCAAGGCGCTGGACCCGGATGAAAGCTTGCCGGTGGCGCTGTGCGGCGGCCTGGGCCAAGCGCTGCGCGACTGGCTGCCGCCGGAATTCGCCGCCCGGCTCAGCCCGCCGCAGGGCGACGCCTGCGCAGGCGCGCTGCTCTTGCTGGCTGCCTGATCTCCCTCTCTCCGAAAAGGACTCCCCATGCGCCTTTCCCCGCTGCTGCTCGCCGGCTTGCTGGCCCTGGCCGGCCCGGCCCGCGCCGACAAAATCGTGGTCGAATACTGGACCGACTCGCTCAAGCCGCAATTCGACGCCTATTTCGCCGCCGCCAAGAAACAGTACGAGGCGCAAAATCCCAATGTCGAACTGCGCTGGGTGGATGTGTTCAACGAGGGCTTCGAGACCAAGCTCAACGCCGCCATCGCCGCCGGCCGGCCGCCGGCGCTGATTAACCACGACGTGCCCCGCTTGTATAAATACGCGCAGAAAGGCGCACTCTTGCCGCTGGACAGCGCACTGGCAGCGGACAAGGCCGCTTATCTGCCCAATGCGCTGGCCGACCTCAGCGTGGGCGGCAAGCTCTACGCCTACCCTTGGTACAACAACGTCAATGTGCTGGTGCTCAACGGCGAGCTGTTCCGCAAGGCCGGCCTGGATCCGGCGCGCAAGCTGGCCAGCCTGGAGCAGCAACTGGCCGCCGCCAAAGCCATCCGCGTCAAGACCGGCGTGCCCGGCCTGCTGCCGCAGTTGGGCCAGATCGACGGCATCATGCTTGGCCGCGGCTTGCCTCTGCTGCAAAACGGCAAGGCGGTCTTCAACAGCCCGGCGCATGTGGCCTTGCTGCGCCAGTACGCCGACGCTTACAAAGCCGGCGCGCTGGCCAAGGAGAACCTGTTCGCCGATGACAACTACCAGGCCAGCGTCAAGCTCTACAACAGCGGCCGGCTGGCAATGATGGAAACCGCGCCCACCGCGGTGAGGCGCACCCAGACCGACGCCCGCGCCATCTTCGAGGTCAGCCGGGTCCAACCGGCGCCGCTGGGGCCCACTGGCGTGACACAGGGCGGCTACCAGTTCGGCTGGGCAGTATCCAAAGGGCTGCCTGCGTCCACTCAAGCCGAAGCGATCAAGTTCGCTCGCTTCCTGACCAGCGACGCTCAGCAGCTGGCGTTCTCCAAAGTCACCGGAGCCACCTTCCCCTCCACTCGCGCAGCGCTGCGTGATCCTTATTTCACCCAGGCCGGTGGCAGCCTGGTCGACATCGCCCGCGCCCAGGGCGCCAAGGCTGCGCCGGACATCCGCACCTTCAGCCTGAGCGGGGTGCCGCGGCTGGCGGACCTGAAGAAAAAACTGGTGGACAGCGTGGAAGCCGCGGTCACCGGCCGCAAGGACGCCCAGCTGGCGCTGGACGAGGCGGTCGTGTTCTGGAACCGGCAGTTGAAGTAAGCGCGCAACAATGAAATCCAGCGCCCGCAACGCTTGGCTGTTCCTGGCTCCGGCTCTATCGCTAATGGCGGTGTTCACCTTCTGGCCCTTGCTGTTCGGAGCTTACCTGGCCTTTACCCGCTATGACCTGCTGTCGCCACCGCAGTGGGCGGGCCTGGAAAACTTCGAATTCCTGCTGCAGGACGAGGTGTTCTGGCGCGCGATGCGCAACTCCCTACTCTATCTGCTGGTGGTGCCGGCGATCCAGCTGGCCGCCATTGCGCTGGCGCTGCTGGCCAACCGGCCCTTGCGCGGCATCAAGTTGTTCCGCGCCGCCGTCTACCTGCCGGTGATCACCACCGTAGCCGTGGTCGGCATCATGTGGAACTGGATGTACGCCGATTACGGCGTGCTCAACAGCGCGCTGCGCTGGCTGCGGCTTTTGACCGCGCAACAGGAGATCGGCTTTCTCAGCGATGAGGACATCGCCCTGTTCTCGGTGATGTTCGTCACCTTCTGGCGCGGGATCGGCTACTACATGGTGCTCTACCTCGCCGGCCTGCAGGCGATTCCGGCGGAGATGCAGGAAGCGGCCGTGCTGGACGGCGCCAATGCCTGGCAGCGTTTCTGGCGCATCACGCTGCCGATGCTAAGGCCCACCATCTTGTTCTGCAGCCTGATTTCCACGCTGGACGCATTGAAAGCCTTCGAAGAAGTGTTGGTGATGACGCGCGGCGGCCCGCTGAACTCCACCTACACTGTGTTGTATTACATGTTCCATCAAGGCTTCGATCAGTTGGACTTTGGCCGCGGCGCCGCCGCCGGCTTACTGCTGACCGGCGTGTGCTTATTGCTGGCCGGCCTCAACTTCCGCCTGCTGCGCCCCGCCCACCGCTAGCTTTCAGGACACTCACCATGACCGCAGCCTCAAGCCTACTCGCCCGCCCCGCCCGGCAAGCCCGCGCGCGCGCACTCCGGCGCTTGCCGGACTACCTGTTGCTGCTAGCGCTGGCCTGCGCCGCCTGTTATCCGTTTGGGTGGACGCTGATGATCGCTTTGGGCAACGGCGAACAGGTGTTCGACTTCCCTCCGCGCTGGCCGGAGCCCTTGTCGCTAACCCACTTCCGCGAAGTATGGGATCAGATCCCGATGGGACGGTTTTTATGGAACTCCGCTTTGATCTCTGGCCTCTCCACTGCCGGCACGCTGCTGGTTTCCAGCTGCGCGGGCTTCGCACTGGCGCAGCTGCGCTTTCGCGGCCGGCAATGGGTGTTTTACGCCATCATCGCCACCTTGCTGCTGCCCAGCGAAACCAATGTGCTCAGCAATTACGTGACCCTGTCCTGGCTGGGGCTGGACGACAGCCGCGTCGGAGTAGCGCTTCCAACATTGGCCGGGGCTTTCGGGATTTTCCTGATGAAGCACGCCTTCGAGGAAATTCCCGAAGAAATCATTGCCGCCGCGCGCATGGACGGCGCCGGCGACTGGCAACTGTTCTGGCGCATATGCCTGCCGCTGAGCCGGCCCTATCTGGCCACCTTGGCCATCTTCACCCTGGTATGGTCCTGGAACAGCTATGTCTGGCCCAGCGTGGTGCTGAAGAACCCTGACCTCTACCCGCTGTCCGTGGGCGTGCAGTACTTGAAAGGCGCTTTCGCCACCTCCACGCGGATGGTGGCCGCCGGCGCGGTGCTGACCATCGCGCCGGTATTGCTGGTATTTCTATTTTGTCAGCGCTATTTCATGCGCGGCATGGACGGCGCGGTCAAATAACGCCGCCCGGCCGCGGCGCTCAAGCTCCGCACAGCTCTGCCAAGCGCTGCGGCTCCGTCACCAGAAAATTGCCCTCGCCCTGCAGTTGGACGATGCGCGCGTCGCGACGTCGCTCCCAGGCGTTCACCGGGTACTGGCGCGCCCAAGCGCACATGAGTTGCTGGTCCTGCCGGCTCATGCGCAGCTGATAGCGCGCATGCATGTAAAGCGTGATGCGCGCCGCCACACCGCGCACTTCTTCACGCGGCTGGAAGCGTTTGTTGCCGAAATCCGTTACCGATTGGCATTGACCGTACATCGTCGTCGGCTTGCGACTCCACGCGCCGTAGGCGAAGTTGGCTCGATCGCCGTTGACCTCGCCCACCGCCGGCACCAGATTGTTCAAATCGCCTTCCGCCATGCGGAAGACCGGATCGCTGGCCGCGCAGTTCTTGCGGCCGCCTTGCTGCCAGCATTGACGCTGATGGCCCAGATTCCAGGCCGGCACCACGTGCTCCCACTCGATGCGGCTGGCGCGGGTTTCCGATTTCCGCGGCACATAGCCGCAGGAGGCCCAATCCACCGCCTTGCCGCGGTAGTCGCAGCCGCAATAGAAATCCTGCTCCATGCCGGCAAACACCCGCGGCAATACTTTCTTGGCGTTGGAAAAATCACGGTGTCCTACTTGCTTGACGCCGCTCACCAACTGCGCGGCCTGTACCCGGCCCGGCGCGCCCGTGTCGGCGGCTGGCCGCGTCACCTGTTCCAGCTGGCGCACCACGGCTGCTCCGGCCTTGGCCAGGATTTTGACTTCCGCTGATTGACTGATTTTGGAAAATTCGGCCGCATCGCAAGCGGCCAGCAACAAAATAACGGGGAGGAGGATGGGATAACGCATGGCGGGCAGTGTAAGTACCCGCCGTGTTCACGACAATAAGATCCAAAAAATATTACAAATGATAATCCATATAAATTTCAACAAAAACAACAATGTCATTAACCGGGACGCAAGGGCTGCCGGTGCAGCCGGACGATGGCCTCGCCGGTAGGCGCGGCCATCATATCGCGCAGCGTATATTGGTCCAGCGTCCGGAAAAACGCCGCCAAGGCTTCGTCCAGCGCGCCCTTGAGTCTACAGCCTTGCCGAAGCGCGCACGGCGGATCCGCACAGTCTATCAACTGCGATAGCCCTTCCAGCTCGCGCACCACCTCGCCCACCCGGTACTGCTCCGGCGCGCGCGCCAGCGCCAGGCCGCCGCCCTTGCCGCGGCTGGTCTGCAGCCAGCCCTGCTGCGCCATGAAATGGACAACTTTGACCAAGTGGTTGCGCGACACCTCGAAACGGGCGGCGATTTCCGGAATGGTGGCCAACTGCCCCTCTTCCTGCCAGGTCAGATACATCAGCACGCGGAGGCCGAGGTCGGTAAAACGGGTCAATTGCATGGTCTTAAAACCTGTTCCAAGCCTAGCGATCAAGCACGAGACAAGGCAAAAAATGACTGAAGACGCGAAGTGTACACATGGTACACGAGCATTCTGAAACTGTTTTAAACGTCGTATCGTCGACGCGCAGCAGACATTGAACAGGTTCTGAGGCGGAGCCCGGCGGCAAGCGCCGCCGGCTCAATGGCTTAAGCGCCGACGGCGTTGGAGCCGAACACTTCGAAATGAATCCGCTCCACCGCCACGCCCAGGTCCAACAAGCTGGAGCGCTGCGCCAGCATGAAGCCCACCGGGCCGCACAGATAGTAGTCAGCATCCGGCAACAGCGTCATTTCACGCAGTTGGTTCAGCTGTAGACGGCCTTGTTGCTGATAGTCCCGGCCTAGTTCATCCTCCGCGCGCGGCGCTTCATAGCAAACATGGGCGCGCAGCTGCGCGTAGCGTTCCTGCATCTCTCGCAAACCGTTGCGCATCGCATGCACGCCGCCGTGGCGAGCCGCGTGCAGGTAGCGGATTTCCCGGCGGCTGCCGGTTTTCAGCAGGTGCCGCAGCATGGACAACATCGGCGTCTGGCCGACGCCGGCGCTGATCAGCACCACCGGACCGCTACGCTCTTCATGCAGGAAAAAATCGCCCTGCGGCGCGCTTAGCTCCAGAATGTCGCCCTCCCGCTTTTCCGCATGCAACAGATTGGACACTCGTCCCGCTGGCTTGCCGTCACCGCCCGCTTCTCGTTTGACCGAAATCCGCAGATGTTCGCGATTGGGCGCGTCAGACAGGCTGTACTGGCGCGGCTGAGCCAGCCCCCATTCCGCAACAAAGCACTTGACCGAAACATACTGACCGGGACGGAAACCCGGCACCGCGCCGCCGTCGGCCGGCACCAGATAGAAGGATGTGATTTCCTCGCTCTCGTCCACCTTGCGCGCAATGCGGAACGGCCGCCAGCCGGCCCAGCCGCCCTCGTTGTTGGCGGCGGCAAGATACAGCTCGCGCTCCTCGGCGATCAAGATATCCGCCAGTTGGCCGTAAGCGGCGGCCCAGGCGTCTATCAACTCAGGCGTTGCCGCCTCGCCCAGCACCTCCTGGATGGAGGCCAGCAAATGCTTGCCGACGATGGGGTAGTGCTCGGCCCGAATGCCCAGGCTGACATGTTTGTGCGCCACTCGGGTCAGCACAGGCGCCAACGGCGATGGGTCGTCGATGTGCTGGGCGTAGGCCAATACCGCCATCGCCAGCGCCTGCTGCTGTTGACCGGAATGCTGATGCCCTTGATTGAAGATGTTTTTCAACTCCGGATTGTATGTGAACATGCGGCGATAGAAATGGCTGGTCAAAGCCAGGCCGTGTTGCTGCAACACCGGAACAGTGGCTTTGACAAGGGCGCGGATTTCGGGATTCAGCATGGAAGGCTCCTAAAGATGTGTTTTACATACATTTTAAAGCGGGTAAAAAATGCCGGTTGATCCCCGGCCTCCTTTAAAGATGTAAAAACTATACATCTTTATCGCGGTATTGTCATCGTCCTGGGCAAACATTCGCTCTGGGCAGTCTTGACCCAAGTCAACACCCCAACCATACCGCTTGCATAGAATCTTCACATTCTTACGGCATAACCTGGCGGCGGCGCTTCCATTGCGCAGCCGGCTTGATGAGGCGGCTTATGGCATTGGTGCTTTACGACGACGGCAATCACAAATGCGTCGCCTTCACCGAACTGGTGCAAGGCGAAGGCATACAATCCAACCAGTTCGCCATCATCGACCAAGGCGAGGGCATTTTGCTGGATCCGGGCGGCAACCTCACTTACAAGCACCTGATCGCGGAACTGGCCGACTACTTCCTGCCCTCGCACACTCGCTACATATTCGCCTCTCATCAGGACCCGGACATCATCGCCTCGGTGGGCGGCTGGCTGCTCATCACCGACGCTCAGGTGATCATCGCCGAAGAATGGACCCGCTTCTTGCCCCACTTCTGCATGCGCGGGGCCACAGCCGGCCGGCTGGTGGCGATTCCGCCGCGCGGCATGTGGCTGAGGCTGGGCGGCGCGGAACTGCAAATCGTCCCGGCCCATTACTTGCACACCGTCGGTTTTTTTCAGATCTACGATCCAATCAGCAAAATCCTGTTTTCCGGCGATATCGGCGCCTCGCTGATGGACGGGCACGCCGCCGGCTTGCCGGTCAGCGATTTCGATGCTCATCTGCATGACAGCCACATGCTCGCCTTTCATCGGCGTTATATGTCCAATAACAAGGCTTGCAGGCTATGGGTGGAAATGGTCCGTCAGTTGGACATTGAGTGGATCGTGCCGCAGCACGGCGCTTCCTTTCAGGGCAAGCCCATGGTGAAGCGCTTTCTGGACTGGTTCGAAACCCTGGAGTGCGGCACCGACCTGATCAGCCCCGCCGATTTCACGCCGCCGCCTCGCGAGGTGCCCTCTCATGACTGACTGGCTGCCGCAGAGCAATTTCGACCTTGTCGCCGGCCTGGCGCTGATCATGGGCCTACTGAGCTTGCTGGCCGCGCTGCGCTGGCAAGCGCGCCGCGACCGCGCCGCGCAAGCGCGGAACGCCGACATACAGATGGCGGAACCGGAGCCTGCGGACACCGGCGACGCCGAGCTGCCCTATCAGGTGGATGAGCTCGATTCGCTCGCCGAAGTCGACATCTTCATCGAGTTCGGCTATCTGGAACAGGCCGCGCAAGCCTTGCGTCACTACGTGGACCGGCTGGCGCCGCACTCCGGCAAGCAGCTTAAAAGGCTGGCCGGCCTATACCTGCAAACCGGGGCGCTGGACGACTACGCCTTGATGCTGGAACGCCAGCACGATCTGGCGCTGATAGGACGGGAAGCCCTGGAGCAGGCGGTGGAGGCCGGGCTGCGCGTCGAGCGCAACCACCTGTCCCTGCGAGTATTGGCGGAGCAGGGACTGGGCTGGGGGCCGGAGGAGATCGGCCTGCGTCTGGGCGACGACGCGCCGGACCTGTCGGAAGAGGCCACGGAGGAGACAACGGCGGCCATCCACCCCTCCCGCCCGTCGCCGTCGCCATCCATCGATGCCAAACGGCCCCAAGCCTTGCTGCATGGCTGCGCCCCGCTGTTCCCGCTGAACGAAAGAGAGAAAGACGTCATCGCCGCGCTCTTGCCAGCCGAACGCCGGGCCAAAGTCTGGCTGCGCTGGCAAGAATACGCTGCCGCAACCACGGCGTTAGAGCAGACGCTGGCCTTGCGGCCTCACTCGCTGACGCATCTACTGGACCTGCTGTATGTGCATTACCGACAGCGCCAATTACCGCGTTACGCGCGGACGCTCTGGCGCTTCCACTTGGCGCTGGGCGAGCATGGCGTAAGCCTCAAAGAACAATTGATCCACGCGGGTTGGCTGCTCGGTGCCCACCCGGTGCTGGATCTGCTGGCGCAACGCCCCGAACGGCCGGAGCTGGAGCGAATCGGCCGCAGTTTCGGCTTCAGCGGCGCGCCGCCCGCCTCCGCGCCTCTGCGCCGGCCGCTGGTCACGCGCCAAACCGTCAAGATGCCGACTGAGAGCGTCGACGCGCGCGGCGAGGCGGACGCCTACCTCAGCGAAGGTCAGGTCGATATGGCTATCCAAACCTTGGAACAGGCTGTGCTAAGCCAGCCGGAGGACGCCGCCAACTATCCGCCTTTGCTGCAGCTTTACCGTCGGCAAGACGACCGTGCTCGCTTCCATTGGCTTTTACAGCAGCTGCGCTCGCATGTGACGCGGCTGCCGCTGGAGGTCAGCGCGCAACTGGCCGGTTTCGATGCCGACGCCGACGCCGCCCATCGGCGCATGCTGGCCGCCTGAGCAAAACGCCCATGCCGCGCCCCACCCCGCCCGCCTCCGATATCGCCGTGCTCGCCGTCGGCATGGACGACCGCAAGCTGGCCCTGCTTCGCATGGCTTTTCGTTTGCACCACAGCATACGCTACCGCTTGCTGGAGTCCTCGTCCGGCGAACACCTGCCGGACCTGGCCATCGTCGATATCGACAGTCCAATCGGCTGGCAAGCCTGGGAAGAATTCCGCCTCCGCCACCCAGAGCTGCCCGCCTTGATCGTCGCCTCTACGCCGCCGGAACACGCCCCGGCTCCGACGCTGACCAAACCGCTGCGGGTGGAATCCCTGTTTCCCCAACTGCAAGCGGCGCTGGGGCCCGCACCTATTCCGACACGCGCTCCGGCGACGGACCCGCTTCCGGCTACGGCGCCCCGGTCCGAACCGGCCGCCGCGCCGGCTCCTCCGTCTTCCATGCCGCCGATCTCCATCGCCCGTTTCGACCCGCGCCGCGGCCTGCTCGGCGCGACCACGCGGCTGGCCCGCCAACCGCGGCCGGCGCTATTGCTGGTGGATGGCAGGCCGCTGCTATGGCTGCGTCCGGACCGCGCACAAGCGCAATGCCTGCAGCCCGCGGAGCAATTGCGCGAGCTGTGTCGGCAGGATACGCCCGCATTGCAGGCGCAGGCCGCCGGCGCCAGCGCCGGCGTCGTCACCCAGCCGTTACCGGCGCTGCTATGGCAACTGGCGATTTGGAGCAGCCAGGGGCGGCTGCCCGCCGGCATCGGCGCCGACACCCCCCTGCGGCTGAGGCAATGGCCCAATCTGACCCGGTTGGAGGCGCTGCCGGATGCGACGCGCCTGAGCGCGCTGCTGACCAAAACGCCGGCCACGCTGCGCATCATCATCCGGCTGCTTCGCGTGGACCCCGAACACGCCTGCACCTTCCTGGCCGCGGCCCATGCTTTGGGCCTGCTGGACTGGCGCAGCGATGCGCCGCCTCTGAAAGTGATATCCAGCGCGCCGGTGCGGCCCGGCTCGACGCCGACCGGCCCCCTGCGCCCAGACGGCGCCGGCTTCTTGTCCCGACTCCTGCAAAAAGTGACCCGCTTGTGAGCCTCTCGACCTTCCATCATGCGCAGCCCCGATAACAAAATCCTCTTCGCCGGCCCCGTGGGCGCTGGCAAGACCACCGCCATCGCCGCCATCAGCGACATCGCCCCGATCCGCACCGACGCCAAGGCCAGCGACATGACCCTGCATCGCAAGGACCACACCACGGTAGCCCTGGACTACGGCATGCTGCGCCTGGACGCCGACACCAAGGTCCACCTCTACGGCACCCCCGGCCAGGAACGCTTCGACTTCATGTGGGACATCGTCAGCCGCGGCAGCATCGGTCTGATCCTGCTGTTGGACCACAGCCGCGCCAACCCTCTGCAGGATCTCAGCTTCTTCCTGCGCGCCTTCGAACCGCTGCTGCGCCGCGCGCCGCTGGCGCTGGGCGTCAGCAAGACCGATCTCGCGCCGCTGTCCGCCACCGACGTCTACGCCGAAGCCCTCGCCGCGCGCGGCTTGAACGCGCCGGTGTTCGAAGTGGACTGCCGCCGCCGCGAAGACATCAAACAACTGCTGCTGGCGCTGCTGTACTCGATAGACCCTGGTCTGGGAGAACCGCAATGAACGAAGAACTGCGGCTGAGCGGGCCGCTCTACCCGATGGCCACGCCGGCCGGGGCCTTTTACGCCGTAGCGGGAGCCGAAGCCGACCTGACCCGTCGCCTGCTGTTCAACATCCTGCGGCTTGGCCATGCGGTGCCGCTGAGCGAACCCTTGCTCAGCGAATGGTGCGACGACGAGTTGGAACAGGCGCTGGCCACCCTTTATCGATTGCAACGATTGGAATTCGTGCACGGCACCGCGGAACCGCGGCCAGCCCTCGCCGGCAACCTGGAAAGCCAGCTGCCGGAGCTTCTGGAGGCTTTGTCCGGCAGCGGTCAGGCCTTGCTGGCCGACGATAACGGCCTCTATTACGCCACCGCAGGCTTCCACCACGAAACCGCCGAGGAAATCGCCGCGCTGGCCGGCGATTTGATGTCATTGAGCCGTCGGCATCATCTATTGCTCAAGAACCATCTCAATCTGGGCAGCGCCGCCTGGGCCGCGGTGGACCCGGCCGGCCGCAGCCAACTGGCTTTTTACCCCCTGCACGTGGCGCAGCAGGCCTTCGCGTTGATCATAGGCGGCGAACCTCGGCTGCAAAGCGAAGCCTTTGTGGGCTTGGTGGAGTTGCTGGCGCGCCGCTACGCCTGAACCCCGGCCGCGCTACGGCCGGCGCATTGAACAAAACCCTGGAGAACACCATGCGTGAACAGATGCTCAAATCCATCCTGAGCGACCTCAACGGCGCAACCGCCGACATAGAAGCATCCGCCATCATTTCCGCCGACGGCCTAACCATGGCGGCGCTGCTGCCGCAGGAGGTTGACGAAGACCGGGTCGGCGCGATGGCCGCTGCGATGCTCTCGCTGGGCGAGCGCACCGCGCGAGAACTGGCGCGTGGCGGGCTGGAACAAGTGATGGTCAAGGGAGAGCACGGCTACATTCTGATGAGCCACGCCAGCCCGGACGCGGTGCTGACCGTGATCGCACGGCGCGAGGCCAAGCTGGGTCTGATTTTTCTCGACGCCAAACGCGCGGCGCGCAGCATTGCCGAAATTCTCTGAGAACCTCGCGAGCAGGGTCGAGACAAGGCGAAAACCAGCGAAAAAACGGAATGGTCGGGTGGTACATGCGCATTTTGAGCTTGTACTCACCGTGCAACGCACCACGAAGCGCAACAGACTTTGAACAGGTTCTAACAAGCAGGCCTATGCTTGGCGGCACATGGCCGGCACAATACGGTTTTGCTTCCGCGCAAGACTCGACTCCATGTGGAAAACCATACTCGCCATCTCCGTCGGCGCAGCGTTGGGCGCCTTGTTGCGCTGGGCGCTGGGCGTCAAGCTGAACAGTCTATGGCCCAGCCTGCCGCCAGGCACGCTGGCCGCCAATCTGATCGGCGGCTACATCATCGGACTAGCCGTCGCCTTCTTCGCCAGCGCGCCGGGGGTGTCGCCGCTATGGCGGCTACTGGTCATCACCGGCTTTTGCGGCGGCCTGACCACCTTCTCCACCTTCTCCGCCGAAGTCATCGCCTTGCTGCAGCAACAACGGCTGTTGCCGGCGCTGGCCGCCGTCGCCGTTCACGTCGGCGGCTCGCTGCTGGCCACCCTGACCGGCATCGCCAGCTGGCACTGGCTGCGCGCGCTCAAGGGATGATGCCGTCTAGTGCGTCGCCCCGCCCGTCTCGACAATGTCCTCCGTCGCGGTCAAAGCCGTTTCCAAGGCCAGCCGCAGACCGGCGACTATCATCTCTAGGCTCATGCTGGGCGCGCCCGGATGCGCGGCGGCCTGCTCCGGCAAATAGGGAATGTGGATGAAACCGCCGCGCGCGGGCGCGCCGGTCAAGGCGTGCATCAGGCCGTAGAACACATGGTTGCAGACAAAGGTCCCCGCGCTTTGCGACACGGCCGCTGGAATGCCGGCGGCGCGCAAGGCCGCCGCCTGCGCCTTGATCGGCAAAGTGGAAAAATAAGCGGCTGGCCCCCCCGGCACCACCGGCCGGTCTATCGGCCGATGGCCGGCATTATCCGCGATGCGGGCATCGTCCACATTGATCGCCACCCGCTCCAAGGATAGCTCCGGGCGTCCGCCCGCCTGACCCACCGCCACGACCAGCGCCGGCCGTAATTCGGCCATTTCTCCGCGCAAAACGCTCAAGGCCTCGCCGAACACGCATGGCAGCCGCCTCGCAGCCACCACCGCGCCCATCAACGACTCTCCATCCAGCCGGCTCGCAGCCTCCCATGACGGATTCACGCTCTCGCCGCCAAACGGTTCGAAACCCGTCAACAACACGATCTTGCTCATTCAAGCTCTCCCTCGTCCAAAGCCAGCAAGGCGAAAGTCCCCAGCCAATGCTCCCCAGTGTAATGACCACTGACCACGTGCGGCAGGCCCGCGTCCAGATGCGCCCGCGCGCCTTGGCCCAACAAAGCCCCCCAAGCGTCGTCCGCCGGCAGCGCCGCCGTCAACTGGCGCAAACACCAGGCGCGGCTCAAATTCAAGCCGATGAGATGGCCGATCTTGGGGTCCGAGCCGTTACTGACCTTTACCGGACTCAGCAAGACAGCGTTTCGCGGCAAATCGGGCAAGAAAGCGCGCAGCCAATCGCGAAACGGCTCGGCCGGCAACAGCCGGCTAAGCAACAAAGCCTGGCATAAGCAGGGCGACAGGAAATCATCGCCGCTTGGCTCCAAGCGCGCCGGATAATCCGCATCGGACAGGAAATAACGCCGGGCTGCCGCCTCCAGCGCCTGCGCCAGCTCGGCATCGTCGGCGGCGCGTGCATAGTCCAGGCTCAGCAACAAGGCAAAGGCAGTGTTGGCGTGCCCGCCGCTGCGGATCGGATAATCCTGCAAAGGGAGAAACGTAAGCCAGCGCTGACGGATCAAAGTCAGCAGCGGCCGCATCGCCTCGCGCCATTGACCGGATTGAGGCGCCTCCCAGGCCTCAAGCTCTTGCGCCAAGGCCAGCAACCAGGCCCAGCCATAAGGCCGCTCATAGCTTGTACGGCCCGGGGCGGCGAAGTAGTCCGCCTCTGCCTGGAAAGCCTGCGGCGAAAAATGGCTGGCGAATAGAGCGGCGATATCAGCCTGCTCCGGCAAACGTGGAAAACGACGCGCCAGGCGCGCCAACAGCCAGAAGCCATGCACGGCCGAGTGCCAGTCGTAGCAGCCGTAGAACACGGGATGCAGGCTGCGCGGCGGGCGCGCATCATCCGGCCCGTTCAGCAAGTGGCTCAGAAAGTTCGGATACTCCCGAACCAGGCCGGCCAGCGGCAGCGCCGCCAGCGCGGAAGCTTGTTGCGGATTCATTCAGCCTCCTTTAGGCCTGTTCACGATCTCGCGAGACAAGGCGAAAACAGCTGAGAAAGCGGAATGCACACATGGCACATGAGCATTTCTAAGGGGTTTTCAACGCCGTATCGCCACCGCGCAGCAGATCGTGAACAGGTTCTTAGCGAAACACGATGAAATACATCAACAGAATATTCACGCCCAGCAAGGCCAGCGCGGTGGGAATCTGAGTCTTGATCACCAGGTATCTGTCCTTCAGTTCCAGCAAGGCCGCTGGCACGATATTGTAATTGGCGGCCATGGGCGTCATCAGCGTGCCGCAATAGCCGGAATACATGCCGATGGCCACCAACGGAGCGGCGTCGGCATGCTGGCCGACGATCAGGAAAGGCAGCGCGATGCCGGCTGTCATCACCGGAAACGCTGCAAAGGCGTTGCCCATGATCATGGTGAACAGCGCCATGCCGATACAGTAGATCGCCACCAGCAGAAAACGGTTGTCCGGATCGACAAACAGGCCCACCACCTCTTGCACCGCCTGGCCGGTCTTGGCGGCGACGAACACCCCTCCCAGCATCGCCAGCATTTGCGGCAGGATGGCGGCCCAACCAATGGAGTCCACCAGACGACGCGATTCGCGCACCGCCTGCAGCGGGGTGCCTCCAGTCAGCTTCCATCCCAGCAACAGCGCGCAGACGCAGGACACCGCCAAGGCGGCCAAGGTCAAATGCTTCTGATCCAACAAGGCCGCGCCGCCAATCCCGACATCCTTCAGCAACACCGTGCAAGCCACAGTCAACAGCGGAATCAACAAGGCGGGCAGGAAAATCTTGTTGCCCAGGCGGCTGGCGGCCTCCCGTCGCTGCTGATCGCTGCTTTGGCTATAACTGCCGGACGCCAAACAGCCGGCTCCGGCCAACAGGGCAAGCGCGATCACAATGAGGCCCACCAGGCGATAGGCCATCGCCTTGCCCAGAACCGCCGTTATCAAGTCGCCGAACAAAAAGGTGGAACCGAACAAGAACCAGAACAAGGCGGTGGTATAGCGCTTGGGATTGCCGCGGTCGCGCAGCGTCATGCCCACCAAGAGCATCACCACAATGCCGATCAGATAATAAATGTCATTGATGCTGAACCATGCCTTCATGCCGCAGCCTCCTGTTGAGCGCGCCAAGCGGCGATATCGCTTTGCAATCTGGCGTCAAGCCGCGCCAAGCGCGCCATATGGATGATCAACGCGCTGACGGCGGTGGGAATCGCCCACAGGCCGATGTGCAGCGGTTCGATATTGGCGATGCCGTTTTCCTTGAGGAAGGCATCCATCAACAACAACGCGCCAAAGGCGATGAAGATGTCCTCGCCGAAAAACACCGCGATATTGTCGCAGGCGGCGGCATGGGCGCGGATGCGGTCGCGCAAGACCGGCGGCAGCTCCCCCAGCTGATTGGCCGCGGCGCCCTCGGCCATCGGCGCCAGCAAGGGGCGCACGGTTTGGGCGTGTCCGCCCAGATTGATCAGACCCAGCGCGGCGGTCAGCTCGCGCACCACGAAGTACAGCATCAGGATGCGCGCGGTGGTGGCGCTGCGAATGCCGGCTATCCATTGCTGTGCGCGTTCTTTCAGGCCATAACGCTCCAACAGGCCGATCACCGGCAGGATCAGAATAAAGGTGGCCAATTGACGGCTATTGAGGAGTTTTTCGCCGAAGGTTTCCAACAGCGCGCCCAGATCCATGCCGACCGCCAGGCCGGTGCTCAGACCTGCGGCGGTGACCACCAGCAGCGGATTGAAGCGCAACGCGAAGCCCGCCACAACCACGGGAATGCCCACCAGGGGCAGGTAGGATGCAAGATCCATGCAGTTTCTCCTTTGTATGATGGAAATGGCCGCCTGCGGACGGCTCTAGTTTCCGGATAAGGCTCACAAAGCCATGATGCCCACGCCCTCCTGTTCCAAGCGCCGACGCAACAACCTCGCGAACTCCAGCGCGTGCGCGCCATCTCCGTGCAGGCAAACGCTGTCGGCGCGAATCTCCAACTCCCCGCCGTCCAGCGTGGCGACTCGTCCTCGCAACACCAGCTCCAGGGTCTGGCGCAAAGCCTGCTCCGCATCCTCGATCACCGCGCCCGGCATTCCGCGCGGCGCCAGACTGCCGTCGGCCAGATAAGCGCGGTCGGCGAACACTTCTTCTATCGCTTGCAAGCCGTGACGCCTCGCGGCGCGGCCGGACTCTCCGCCGGCCAAACCCACCAGCCGCAGTTCGGGATCGAAATCCCTCACCGCGCGGGCGATGGCGTCGGCCAGCGCCGGATCGCGCGCCGCCTGGTTGTACAGCGCGCCGTGCGGCTTGACGTGGCGCAGCCGCGTTCCGGCTGCCCGGGCCATCGCTTCCAGCGCGCCCACTTGGTACAGCACGTCCTGATATACCCGTTCCGGCGCGCGCTGCATCATCTTGCGGCCAAAATGCTCGCGGTCGGGAAAGCCTGGGTGAGCACCCAGCGCCACCCCGCGTCGCGTCGCGTCCCGCACCGCCCGCCACATGGTTTCGGCGTCGCCCGCATGCCAGCCGCAGGCGATGTTCACCGAGCTGACCTGGTCCATGATCGCCGCGTCGTCGCCGCAACCCTCGCCGATGTCGGCGTTCAAATCGATCTGCATGCCTGACTCCAATCCTGTCCCTGCAACCACTGCCGCAGGCGTAAGCGCGCCGCCGCCGCCTGTTGCGCGTCCACCATCTCGAAACGCATCTTGGCCCCCGGCCGCGCTTGCGCCAGCTTCCACAAATCCGCTTCAATCACGCAGGCGATGCGCGGATAGCCTCCCGTCGCCTGCGCGTCCGCCAGCAAAACAATGGGCTGACCGCCCGGCGGCGCTTGTACTACGCCGGGGAGAACCCCGTGGGACGGCAAATCTCCGGCGGCCTCCCGCGCCAAGGCCTCGCCCTGTAAGCGATAGCCCATGCGATTGCTCTGCGCGGACACCGTCCACTCGCCTTCGCTGAACGCCTGCCGCGCCGCGCGGGAGAACTGCTGCCACTCCGGGCCCGGCAAGGCGCGCAATAACGGCGTCCAGCCAAGATTGCGCCGGCCCAGCCGGCCAGACAGCGCAAGCGCCGGCCCCAAGGGCAATTGGTCCCCGGCCTCCAGCGCCCGCCCCATCCAGCCGCCAAAACCCGCTTGCAGATCGGTGGCGCGCGCGCCCAGAGCCAGAGGCGCGTCAATGCCTCCGGCCAAGGCGAGATAAGCGCGCATGCCGTGACGGCAGCCGCGCAAGAGCAAATGCTGACCCGCGCGGGCCGGATAGCGCCAGCCGCTCCACACCGGCTCGCCGTCCAGCTCCGCGCCGAAGTCCGCCCCCATCAACGCGAACCAGCCATCGCGCAGAAAGCGGACGCCAAACGGCCCTAAAGCCACCTCGATGCCAGCCGCGTCCGCGGCGTTGCCCAACAGACGGTTGGCCATGATCAGCGCCGGCGCGTCCAGCGCTCCGCTCTGCGCGACGCCGAGGTGACGCAAGCCACGCCGGCCCAGGTCCTGCACCGTGCTTTGAATGCCGGCCTGCGTAACTTCAATCATCTCCGTCCTCCCACGGCACAAAACGCACGCAGTCGCCTGGCAGCAACAGAGACGGCTCCGCGCGTCGCGAATCGAATAATGTCAGGTGAGTCCGGCCTATGATCTGCCAGCCGCCGGGACTGGTCGCCGGATAGATGCCGGTCTGCCCGCCGCCAATGCCCACCGAGCCGGCCGGCACCGCCAGCCTGGGCTCAGCGCGCCGCGGCGTGGCCAACCGCTCGGGCAGTCCCCCCATATAGGCGAAGCCGGGCTGAAAACCGAGGAAGTACACCACGTAGTTCGCCGAAGCATGAGCGGCCACCGCTTCCGCCTCGCTCAAGCCGGCATGCGCCGCCACCACCGCCAGATCCGGACCGTGGCGACCGCCGTAGCACACCGGCACATCCACCCGCCGCACACGCGGCGCGGCCTCTTGCGCTTCCGCCCAGCCGCGGCGCAAGCGCCCCAGCCAAGCCTCGCCGTCGCCGGCGTCCGGGTCGAAGATCAGGGTGAGATTGTTCATGCCGGGCACCACGTCGATCAGCCCAGACGCACCCGTCAAGGTTTGCGCCAGCCACCAAATGCGTCGCTGACACGCCAGATCGGCCGGCTTAACGCTTTCCAATACAGCGGCCCGCTCGCCCAGCAGGTAATAGCGCATTGAGTTCGATGCCAAACCATTCTCCATTTGCAGCCGCCCGTCTCGCGGTGCGTGTATTTGTTATTTTGCAGATAAAACATCTATAAATTATTTGTATTTATTGGCTATGTCCAGCGCAAATGACGTTTTGTTATACTGGCCGGCCAAGCCACTTCGTCTCCGGACCCGTCCATGAACGCTCAACGCAACATCGTCTCCTCATCGCATCTGGTCTCCGAGCGTTGCGCCGAGCTATCCGAGTTCGAATTCGGCTTGATCGTGGCCAACAACGCTTTCAATCGCTGGATGACCCGCTGCATGGCGGCCGCTGGAGAGAGCGATATGACCGCGATGGAAGTGTCCCTGCTGCATCACGTCAACCACCGCGGCCGCAGCAAGAAATTGGCGGACATCTGCTTCGTGCTGAACATCGAGGACACTCATGTGGTGTCCTACGCGCTGAAGAAGCTGGTGAAAATGGGCTATGTCGGCAGCGAAAAAGTGGGGAAGGAAGCCTTGTTCGCCACGACCCAGGCCGGCATTGAACTGTGTCAGCGCTACCGCGACGTGCGCGAGCAATGCCTGATCAACGCGCTGATCGACAATGGCGGCCAACAGGCCGATATCGGCGACAACGCGCAATTGCTGCGCATGCTGGCCAGCTTGTACGACCAGGCCTCGCGCGACGCGGCCTCTATGTAAGCGCTGGTTGATCTGCGAACCGCCGCGCCTGGAGAAAAACTCGCGCGGCAAGCGCGGCACATGCTTGCCCCGCCATTTTGGGCGAACGCCGCCCTTGCCGCCGGCCTCGCCATGTCGCGCCGGCGCAGACTCTTCCCGTTCCCAGATACCAATCCAATCAAGCCAACGGCAAGCCCAGAGAAATTAGGCTATTCATTTATTATCAAACCTTCTCATCTAAAATAAACATTCGATATAGTTGTAAAAAATATTGAATAATTTCGAATGGGATGATAAAAACGCCATACACCAGCACTTAGACCGGTGAAATACCGCCCGTTGGCGGGTGCGCCGCGACAGGCAGACTCCGAATTCAACTGCGGCGTCGGCTCGCCGCTCGGGCCAGAGACGTCGGCGTCGGCGCTTGATGGGGACCATTTAGCCGCATAGTTACCATATTCATCAGCCGGAACCGCCATGAGGTCGAATACCGCCAACCGACAGCTGCTCTTTGTCGTGCTGCCCTTCTTGCTCATCGTCGTCATGCAGGTGGCGCTAAGCGCGTTCAGCCTCTATGTGGTTTCCACCGCCCGAGCCTACGTGGCGGGGGAAGGCTTATGGTCGAAAGCGCAGAAGGACTCCATCTACCATTTGACCCGCTACGCCCAGACCGGGTCCGACCACGATTTCCAACGCTACCGGCTGGCGATCTCCATCCAGCTGGGCGACCACCGGGCCCGGCTGGCGCTGGATCGCAAACCGCCGGATCTGGACACCGCGCGCCAAGGCTTCCTGGACGGCGGCAACCATCCAGACGACATTGAAAACATCATCCGCGCCTATCTGTGGTTTCACCGCATCAGCTACCTGGCCGAAGCCATCCGCTATTGGAAAATAGGCGATTACTACCTGCAGGAAATTCAGACCATCGGCGAGCAGTTGCGCCAAGGCTACGCCGACGGCTCCTTGAGCCAGGCAGACAAAGCCGCTCTTACCTCTCAGATCGTCGAAATCAACGAAGCGGTGAAAGCGCCGGCCCAGGGCTTTTCCCGCGTGCTGGGCAACGCCTCCCGCGAAGTCAGCCAGGCGGTCTGGAGCGCCAATCTGATGGCGGGGATGCTGCTGGTGCTGCTGACCATTTTGCAGATCCGCCGACTGATTCAGGCCTCGGACAATTACAAAGCCGCCTTGCAAGCGGAGCAGCAACGCGCCGAGATCACGCTGCAATCGATAGGCGACGCGGTGATCACGCTGAACATGCAGGGCGAGGTGATCTATCTGAACAACAGCGCCAAGCACATGCTGAGCCACGTAGAGACGGAAAGCCTGGGCCTGCACTTCGACCAATTGCTCAGCCTGATCAAACAAGGGCAAGAAACCGACAGCACGCTGCGCTTCGCCGAGCTTTGCCGCCAGGACGAAACCAGCCGCACCTATCCCAAGCTGAACATGCTGCGCCACAACGCGATTCCGCTGCAGGTCAGCCTGGTGGCCGCGCCGATTCGCGACCGCCACGGCGAGCAATACGGCATCGTGCTGGTGCTGCATGACAACACCGCGGAGCAGCAATACATCAACGAATTGTCCTGGCAGGCCAGCCACGACGCCCTGACCGGCCTGGTCAACCGCAGGGAGTTCGAAACCCGCGCCATCAAGGCGATCAAACAACTGGACCAAGCCGAGGCGTCGCTGGCGCTGATGTTCATCGACCTGGATCAATTCAAACTGATCAACGACACCTACGGCCACGCCGCCGGCGACGAACTCCTGTGTCAGATCAGCCGCTCGGTGGCGCGGCGACTGCGCGCCTCGGACACGCTGGCGCGGCTGGGCGGCGACGAGTTCGGCGTCTTGCTCGGCAACAGCTCGGTGGAATCCGCCATCGCCAAGGCCAACAATCTGCGCCAGGCCATCATGGAATGCAGCTTCCAGTGGGAAGGCAACCAATTTTCCATCAGCGCCAGCATCGGCTTGGTCTGCGTGTCCGACGCCGACACCTCGCTGGCCGAGGTGATGCGTTCGGCTGACATCGCCTGCTATATGGCCAAGGAAAAAGGCCGCAATCGCATCCAACTGCACATTCCTCACAATTCCGAAGTGTCGGCGCGCTTTCACGAGATGGACTGGGTGCAGCGGCTGCGCCAGGCCCTGCGCGACGACAGCTTCACCCTGTACGCTCAGGACATCGTCCCGCTGGCCGCCCATCCGGAGCGCGGACGCTATGTCGAGGTGCTGCTGCGCCTCAACGCCGACGACGGCAGCCAGGTGCCCCCGGGCTTGTTCGTGCCAATCGCCGAGCGCTATGGCCTGATGACCGAAATCGATCGCATCGTGGTGGAAAAAGTGTTTCAGGAGCTGGCGCTCCTGCGCCGCGCCGGCAATCAGGACATTAGACACTGCGCAATCAATCTATCCGGCTCCACCCTGTGCGACGACGGCTTCCTCGCCTTCGTTCAGCAACAGTTCCAACGCAGCGGCGTCCCACCGGAACTGATCTGCTTCGAAATCACAGAGACCAACGCCATCGCCAACCTGGAAGCCGCACAGCGGCTAATCCACGAACTGCGCCGAATCGGCTGCCTGTTCTCGCTGGACGATTTTGGCACCGGCATGTCTTCCTTCGCTTACCTGAAGCACTTGCCGGTGGACTTCCTGAAAGTCGACGGCAGCTTCGTCCGGGAGATGGCGACGGACCCGATAGACCATGCCATGGTGGAGATGATCAATCACATCGGCCACGTCACCGGCAAGCGCACCATCGCCGAATTCGTGGATACGCCCGAGATCGTGGCCGAGTTGCGCAAACTGGGCGTGGACTACGCCCAGGGCTTCCACCTGAGCCGGCCGGAGCCCTTCGGCTTCCGTCATGCGCGCGGCGATCACCGAATGCGACAGCAATAGGCTACCGGCCTGATCGTCAGGCCGGATCAGGGCGGCCGACAGGCCGCCGCGTCTGGCCGGCTTGGCCCGGCCTTGCTTCTAAGGAAAGGGGACACGATGAGTAAAGAGATCGGTTTTGTCAGGAGCGGCCCGCTGATGGACCTCCACAGCTATCCGGAATGGACACGGGAGATGGTTCGTCACTGCGACGCCTTCAAGCGCCAGGTGGTGGAGCACGAGCTGTTCCGGCAGATGCGCGACGGCGTGCTGCCCGTCGCCGTCCACCAGGCCTTTCTGCGCGGCGGCTGGCCGGTAATCGAACAGTTTCCGCAATACATGGCCAAAAACCTGCTGAAAGTGCGCTACGGCCAACATCGCGGCCACGATATGGCGCGCCGCTACCTGATCCGCAATATCCGCGTGGAGCAAAACCACGCAGACCACTGGGTACAATGGGCCGCCGCGTCCGGCGTGGACGCCGACAGCCTGCTGCATAACCCCCAGGCTCTGGAAACGCTGAGTCTCAGCCACTGGTGCAATCAGGTCTGCGAGCGTGAATCGCTGGAGGTGGCGATGGCCGCCACCAATTACGCGATCGAAGGCGCTACCGGTGAATGGTGCGCCGCCGTTTGCTCCAAAGAGGATTACGCCCGGCAGTTTCCCAAGGAAAAACGCGCCAAAGCGATGAAGTGGCTGGCGCTTCACGCGCATTACGACGACGAGCACCCGTGGGAGGCGCTGGAAATCATCGTCACGCTGGTGGGCGAAGACCCAAGCTCGCGGCAAGTGGCGGAACTGCGCCACGCGATCTGTCAGAGCCACCGCTACATGCGCCTGCTGCTGGATCATTACATGAGCCAGCCCGCGCAGGAAACTTGCCCGCGCGCCTGCGCTGAGCCGGCGCTGGCCTGACAGCCTGTTCAAAGCATCGCGAGCAAAGAAGGGGAAGGCTTTTAGGCAGCAAAGGCGGAACGCGCAAGACCGGCGCAAACATCCCGCAACCGTACTCGCCAAGCACAGCCGCCCCCGCGCAGCGGGCAATGACCGGAAACAGAGCCAGCCGTAAAACAAACCGCCCCGCAAGTCAAAACTTGCAGGGCGGTTTACTTTGCCTCTATGGACCGGTTTAGCCGCACAGGCGACGCAACACCTCATCCTTGCCGATCAAGGCCAGCACCGCGTCCACCGAAGGGGTCTGCGTGGTGCCGCATACCAGCACGCGCAGCGGCATGCCCAGCTGGCCCATCTTGATGCCCTCTTCCGCGCAGAACGGCTTGAACAGTTCGTGGATGGCTTCCGCGGACCAGGTGTCCAAACCCGCCAGCTTGTCGGCGAAACGCCCCATGCGCGCCACGCTGTCGCCGGACAAATGCTTGTCCACGTCGGCCGCCGCGGCTTCCCGCTTGCGATAGAAGTAGTCCACTTCCAGCGCCAGCGCGTTCAAATCCTGCACCCGCTCCTTGACCAGAGCGATCACGTCCTCGATGGCAGGCCCGCCGGACAGCTCGACGCCGGCGGCGGCCAAACGCGGCGCGATCAGCTCGGCCAGGCGGCCGTTGTCGGCGGTTTTGATGTGCTGGGCGTTCAGCCACATGAATTTTTCATGATTAAAGCGGCTGGCGGACGCGCTCACCGCCTCCAGGCTGAACCACTCGACGAACTGCTCCATGCTGAAGAACTCGTCGTCGCCGTGGCCCCAGCCCAGGCGCGCCAGGTAGTTCAGCAGCGCTTCCGGCAAGATGCCCTTGTCGGCGTAGTCCACCACGCTGACCGCGTCGCGGCGCTTGGACATCTTCTGGCCGTCCTCGTTGAGGATCATGGGCAGATGGCCGTACACCGGCAGCGGCGCGTTCAAAGCCTTCAGGATATTGATCTGGCGTGGGGTGTTGTTAACGTGATCATCGCCGCGTATCACGTGGGTGATCTGCATATCCCAGTCGTCCACCACCACGCAGAAGTTATAGGTCGGACTGCCGTCCGGGCGGGCGATAATCAGATCGTCCAGTTCCTGATTGGCGATCTCGATGCGGCCCTTGACCGCGTCGTCCCAGGCCACCACGCCGTCCAGCGGGGTCTTGAAACGCACCACGGGAGCCACGTCCGCGGGGATCGCCGGCAAGGTCTTGCCGGCTTCCGGACGCCAGCGACGATCGTAGCGCGGCTTCTCCCCGCGCGCTTCCTGCTCTGCCCGCATCGCTTCCAGCTCGTCCTTGCTGCAATAACACAGGTAAGCGTGGCCAGAGGCCAGCAGCTGCTGGATCACATCCTTGTAACGGTCGAAACGATGGGTCTGGTAGAACGGGCCTTCGTCGTAGTCCAGGCCCACCCAGTGCATGCCGTCCAGAATCGCCTTCACCGATTCCGGCGTCGAACGCTCCAGATCAGTGTCTTCGATGCGCAGCACGAACACGCCCTTGTTCTTGCGGGCGTAGGCCCAGGAAAACAGCGCGGTGCGCACGCCGCCGATGTGCAGATAACCGGTGGGGCTGGGAGCGAAACGGGTACGGATCATGGTGACTCAGGCTCGAAAACGTAAAACGGCTATTGTACGCCGGCTGACGAAGCGGCAGCAAACCCCAGGGTTTGTGGGAAACGCCCTCCCTGCCAGCGCAAGCCCCTTAAGAACGTATTTACGCTCTCTCGGGCTAAAAGTAGATCGCAAACAGGTTCTAAGCCGGCCAACGCCGGTGCAGACTGGCCGGCACCAAGGACTCCGGCTCGGCCAGGGCCTGACCTTCCAGCAAGGCCAAAGCCAATTCCAGGCTGCGCGCCGCCATCTCGCGGCTGTCCTGCACGATGGCGTCGACGCGCAACGGCAAGCAGTCTAGCAAGGAGTGATCGTCGAAGGTCAGCAGGCGCAGCGGCGCGTTGGCCAGGCCGCAGTGCTGATTGAGGAAGGCCAGCGCGCCCTCCAGCAAAGAGACCGAGGCGGTGAACAGCGCCTGCGGCAAGCGGTGATGCTGTTGCCGCCATTGCTGCATCAGTTCGAAACCGGAGCGGCGCAGGTAGTCTCGATGGCACACCCAGCCCGGCTTTTCCTCCACGCCATGCAGCGTCAAGGCCTGGCGGTAGCCTTGCAAGCGATCGCGGCTGGGCGACAACTCTGCCTGGCCGCCGAAGAACACCACTTCAGACACGCCCTGCTCCAACGCGTCGCCCACCAGCCGCTCCACGCTGGCGCAACCATCGGTCACCACCGACGGAATGCCGCTGCCGTCCACCCTGCGGTCGACAAACACCAGCGGCAACCGCCGCACCCATTTCTGGTAGGACTTGGCCTCGTGCGTGCACGGCACCACGATCATCGCGTCCACCTGCCGCGCCACCAGATGGGCCATGACCTCGGCCTCGCGCCGCGGGTCTTCGTCACTGGTCACCAGCAGCATCTGATAGTCGCGCTGGCGGCACAGCTCTTCCATCGCCTGGGCCAGCGCCGCGTGAGCGGAGTTGGTCAGATCCGGGATCACCAGCCCCACCGAATTGCTGCGCCGCGAACGCAAGGAGCGCGCCGACTGCGACGGGTTGAAATGCTGCTCGCGCGCCACCTTCTCCACGCGCTCCACTGTCGCCCGGGAAATACGATAACGCTCGGCATGGCCGTTGAGCACCATGCTGGCAGTAGTGCGCGACACGCCGGCCAGTTCGGCGATATCGTCTATGGTCAAACGCTTGTAGCCGCTCATCGACAGCCTATTCCTCATGCGGCGGCGCCATGCCCGCCGCCCGAAACTCAATTGCAAAACAGCCCCGGCCTGCGCAAGCGCGGGGCGGGGCCGCCGATTGCTGGCAACCTTACCTCAAGCGGGCCGCCGTCGCCAGAGCGATAGCGGCCTCCCTTGCTTACTGCTTGACCAGGTTCAAAGGCACCGGGATGAATTTCTCCACCTGCTGACCATCGATCAGCTTCTTGGCGGTCTGCACGCCGTACTGACCAATCAACTCCGGCTGTTGCTGCACAGTGGCCGCCAGCCCCCCCGCCTTGACCGAAGCCACGGCGTCGGCGGTGGCGTCAAAGCCCACCACCACAACGTTCTTCAGGCCCGCGGCCTGAATTGCTTTCAAAGCGCCCAGCGCCATTTCGTCGTTATGAGCGAACACGCCTTGCACGTCCTTATTGCCCTGCAGAATGTTTTCCATCACCGACAAGCCCTTGGCGCGGTCGAAATCGGCCGGCTGCTTGGCCACTACCTTAACCTCGGCCTTGCCGTCCGCCACCGCGTGGAAACCCTGGCCGCGCTCGCGTGCCGCGGAGGAGCCGGGGATGCCCTCCAGCTCTACCAGCCGGCCCTTGCCGCCCAGCTTCTGCAGCAGGAAGTCGGCCGCCATCTTGCCGCCGGCCACATTGTCGGAGGCGATATGAGCGCTGACTTCCGCGCCGTTGACGCTGCGATCCAGCGATACCACCTTGATGCCCTTGCTCACCGCTTCCTTCACCACATTGGCGACGGCGGAGGAGTCAGTGGGGTTGATCAGGATCACGCTCACCTTCTTCTGGATCAGGTCCTCAACGCTGGCTTGCTGCTTGGCGGAATCGTCCTGCGCGTCCACGGTGATCAGGCGCACGCCCTCTTTGGCCGCCTCGTCTTCCGCTCCCTTGCGCAGCGAGACGAAGAACGGATTGTTCAGCGTGGACACCGCCAGGCCCACCACCGGTTGGCCGGAGGCCGCGGCCGGCGTGCTGGCGCCAGCCGACGCGCCGTCGGCCGGACCCTGCTTGGTGCAGGCGATCAGACTGGCCGCGATGACACTGAAAACCAAAGGCTTGATTAAGCGTTGCATATCGGAACTCCCCTTGTGTAATGGTCGCTTGCGCTACGCGCCCGCCGGCGGCGGGCCCGTTCTCACTTCTTGCCGCTGCGGTCCAACAGCACCGCCAGCAGAATCACCACGCCCTTGATCACTTGCTGGTAGAACGAAGACACGCCCAGCAGATTCAGGCCGTTGTTCAATACCCCGATCAGCAAAGCGCCGATCAGCGTGCCTACAATCCAGCCGCGACCGCCGGTCAGGCTGGTGCCGCCCAGCACCACCGCGGCGATGGCATCCAGCTCATAGCCGGCGCCAGCGGTGGGCTGCGCCGAATTCAAGCGCGAAGTCAGCACCGCGCCGGCCATCGCCGACAGCGCGCCGGACAAGGTGTAGACCCAGATCTTGACCCGATCCACCTTAACGCCGGACAGGCGCGCGGACTCCTCGTTGCCGCCGGTGGCGTAAACATGGCGGCCAAAAACGGTTTTCTTCAACATGAACCAGAAGCCGGCGAACATCAGCAGCATCCACACCACCGGCACCGGCACCACGCCGGCCACATAGCCGCCGCCCAACATGGAGAACATATCGCTGCCGAAGCCGGTGATCGGGCTGCCGTTGGACGCCACCAGCGACAGGCCGCGCAGAATCGTCATCGACGCCAGCGTGGCGATGAAGGGGGCCACCTTGCCCTTGCTGATCACCAGACCGTTGCAGCAGCCCATTAGCGCGCCGGACAGGATGCCCAACAGGGTGGCCAGCAGCGGATCCACGCCGGCCTGCAGCAGCATCGCGGTCAGCACCGACGACAACGCCAGGATGGAGCCCACCGACAGGTCGATGCCGCCCAGCAGGATGACCAGGGTCATGCCGAAGGCGATCAGCGCGTTGATGGAGACCTGGCGCATCACATTGAGCAGATTGCCCATGGTCAGAAAGTCGGCGCTCATCACCGACAAGCCGGCGCAGATCGCCAGCAGGGCGATGAAAGGCCCGAGTTTTTGCAGCGTTGCTTTTTGTTGCGGGGTCATCTTGCTTACCGTTTCCCTTGCTTGCGCCCAATGGGCGCGACCTGAATATTCAATGCGCGGCGGCGCTCAGTCCGCTGTCGCGCCGGCCGCCGCGGCCATAATGTCTTCCTGCGTCGCCGAAGCGGCTTCAAACAGCCCGGCCCGGCGGCCCTCGTGTATCACCAGGATGCGGTCGCTCATCGCCATCACCTCCGGCAGTTCGGACGACACCATGACGATGGCCACGCCAGCGGCGGCTAGTTGATTGATGATGTGGTAGATTTCGGCCTTGCCGCCCACGTCGACGCCTCGCGTCGGCTCGTCCAGCAGCAGCAGCTTGGGCGGCTCCGCCAGCCACTTGGCGAACACCACCTTCTGCTGATTGCCGCCGGACAAGGATTTGACATCCAGTTCAGCGTCGCGGGTGCGGATGCGCAATTGCTCAATCAGCCGCTGCGCCTCTTCGTTCTCGGAGCGGCGGCTCACCACCCCCAGTCGCGCGTGGCGGCGCAGATGAACCAAGGTGGCGTTTTCCCGCACCGACATGCCCAACACCAGGCCCTGACTCTTGCGGTCTTCCGTGACGTAGGCGATGCCGGCGGCGATGGCGTCGCCGGGATGGCGGATGTCCAGCTCCGCGCCGTCCAGCCGCACCCGCCCCTGCCGACGCGGTTTGACGCCAAACAATACGTTGAGAATCTCGCTGCGCCCAGCGCCCATCAACCCGGCCACACCCAGCACCTCGCCCGCGCGGACATCGAAGCCGATGTCCCGAATGCTGCCGTCGTCGGCCAGACGCTCCACTTCCAAACGCACCGCGCCCGGCGCGGACGCGCGCTTGGGAAAACGGTCGCCGATCTCGCGACCCACCATCAGCCTCACCACCTCGTCGAAATCGGTGGCGGCGATCTGACGCTCGCCGACGAAACAGCCGTCGCGCAACACGCTGATCTTGTCGCAGACGCGGAAGATCTCCTCCATCCGGTGCGACACGTAGACAATCGCCACGCCGCGTTGCTTGAGCTGCTCCATGAAGACGAACAGCGCTTCAATCTCGCGCTCGGTCAATGCGGCGGTTGGTTCGTCCATGATCAGCACCTTGGCGTTCAGGGACATCGCCTTGGCGATTTCCACCATCTGCTGCTGACCAATGGACAATTGCCCGGCCTCCGTCTCCGGATCGATCCGTCCGGCGCCCAGCTGCTGCAGAATCTGGCTCGCCTCGCGCCGCATGCCGGCGCGATTGATCACGCCAAAGCGGCTATGCTCTCGCTCGCGACCCAAAAACAGGTTCTCCATCACCGACAGCTGCGGAATCAGGTTCAGTTCCTGGTGGATGATGGCGATGCCGTGGGCCTCGGCCTCGGTGGTGGAGCGGATCGTCACCGGCCAATCATTGAGCAGCACTTCTCCGGCGTCGGCCTGGTGCACGCCGGATAGAATCTTCATCAGGGTCGATTTTCCGGCGCCGTTTTCGCCCATCAAGGCATGCACTTCGCCGCCCTTCACGGTGAAATCCACCGCCTCCAGCACCTTGACCGGACCAAAGGCCTTGCTGATGCCGCGCATGCTTACCTTCATTGCCCGCCCCTTCAAAAGATCACGCCGGAATACAGGATCACATTGGCGTACGGCGTACATTCGCCGGTGCGGATCACCGCCTTGGCCTCGCGGCAGCGGCGCTTGAACTCCTCATGCGGCACGTACTCCACCGCCACGCCGTGCGCGGCCATATCGTTGGCCAGCACTTCCACAGCCGGACTGTGTTCCAGGCACTCGGCGGCGAACAGCGCACGCTCCGCCTTGAAATCCGCCAGGATGGAGTCCAACACGCTGGGGAACTCCGGCACGCCCAAGCGCAGGCTCAGGTCTATGCACTCTACGCCGGGCGGAATCGGCAGGCCGCAATCGGCGATGACCAGGCTGTCGGTATGACCCATGCTGGCCAATACCCGCGCGATATCGCGGTTCAGATGTCCCAGCCGCTTCATGCCTGCTCCTTCAACATCTGTTGCAGCGCGGCCAGCGTCGGCATGCCGCTTTGCGCGCCCGCGCGGGTCACGGACAAGGCCGCCGCGGCGCAGGCCAGTGCCATCGCCGCCTCGAGACCCTGCGGCCAGAACGCGGCCAAGGCGCCGTTGAAGGTGTCGCCGGCGCCGGTGGTATCCACCGCGGACACCACGAAGCCGGGTTGGTGATGCAGGCTGCCGTCGGCGCGGCAGAAATAAGCGCCGTCTTTGCCACGCGTCATCGCCACCCTGCCCGGCAGTTTGCGCATCAGCGCCTGCCAGTCCCCGCCCCGTTCGTCCAGAGCCTGCGCCAACTCATGCTCGTTCGGCGTCAGCAAGGCGGTGCGCTCCAGCAAGCTGGGCGGCAGCGGATGGGCCGGCGCCGGATTCAACAAGAAAGGCTTGCCGTGGCGCTGAGCCAGTTCGGCCGCGCGCTCCACCGTGGCCAGCGGCACCTCCATCTGCGCCAGCACCACGTCGGCATCGCGAAACGCCTGCTCGTCCTGATCCAGATGTTGCGGCAGCAACTCATGGTTGGCGCCGGGCACCACCACGATGGCGTTGTCCCCCTCGGCCAGGGTGATCGTCGCCAGCCCGGTGGCCACGTCCGTTTCGCGCAGGCGGCCAATATCCACGCCCTCGCCCTGCAACGTCTCCTTGAGCTGAGAACCGAACATATCGCGGCCCACGCAGCCCAGCAAAGTCACCTGCGCGCCCAGCCGCGCGGCGGCCACTGCCTGATTGGCGCCCTTGCCGCCCGGATAGGACGCAAAGCGCTTGCCAAACAAGGTTTCACCCAGCCGTGGATAGCGTTCCGCCTCCACCACCAGATCCATATTCACGCTGCCCACAACCAGGACCCGGGTCATAATTTCCTCATCGTTATCAAGCGACGCGCGCCTTAGTCGACGGCATCCATTGCTAAAACGTAATCAGCTGACGCTTTATAGCAGAGCTGCCTACAGGCCGGAAGCGATAAACTCAATCTGTTCAGCAAATGCAACAGTCCTCGCAAAGCGCATCGGCGACGCTTGACGGCGGCCGCGCTTCGATGTAGCGAGGCAACTACACGTCGGACGCTTAGTCCAGACGCAAAAAAAGCTCCCCTCAGGGAGCTTTTTTCCTGCCGCCGCAGCGGCGCTTAGAACGTGTCTACGATCTCGCGAACTAGAGCAAGCCCTTGAACAGGCTCTTACTCGTCCAGCACCGCGGAAGTGTAAACATCCTGCACATCGTCCAGGTCTTCCAGCGCGTCCAGCAGTTTTTGCATGCGCACCGCGTCATCGCCGGACAATTCAGTCTCGTTCTGCGGCTTCATCGTCACTTCGCCCATTTCCGCCTTGAAGCCCTTGGCTTCCAGCGCGCTCTTGACGTCGGAGAACTCGTACGGACCGGTGATTACTTCGATGGAACCGTCGTCGTTGGCGACCACATCCTCAGCCCCGCTTTCCAGCGCGGCTTCCATCAAGGCATCCTCATCCACGCCCGGCGCGAACACCAGGTAGCCGCAATGGCTGAACTGGAAAGACACGCAACCGTCGGTGCCCATATTGCCGCCATACTTGGAGAACGCGTGGCGCACATCGGCCACCGTGCGAGTTTTGTTGTCGGTCAGGCAGTCCACCATCACCGCCGCGCCGCCTATGCCGTAACCCTCGTAGCGGCACTCAACATAATCGACGCCCTCCAACTGGCCTGTGCCGCGCTTGATGGCGTTATCGATATTGTCCTTAGGCATGGACTCGGCCTTGGCCTTGTCCACCGCCAGGCGCAGGCGCGGGTTCATATTGGGGTCTCCGCCGCCCATCTTGGCCGCAACGGTGATTTCCTTGATCAAGCGGGTAAAGATCTTGCCACGTTTGGCATCCTGACGACCTTTGCGGTGCTGGATGTTAGCCCATTTACTGTGACCTGCCATAGTTGCCTCTGTCTGTTGTCCGGTCCACTACGGACCTTTCAGTCAAAATTGGCGCCTATTCTATCAGAACTTGAGGGGACCTCGAATACCGTCGCAAGCGTCTCGAGAGCAAGGCGCACCGCGCACAGAGGCCTAAACACAAGGGGTACAGCGAGCGAGCACGGAATCAACGCTGCCAGCAGGCTTTTCGAATCCCCCTGGAATCTGGACAGGGGCGGCGGCCCCCGCTACTTGGCCTTGAGCATGGCCAGCATCATCTCGAAACCGGCGCGATACATCTGCTCCAGCACCGGCACCATCATCGGTAAGGTCAGGTAGATGCTGATGAAGCCTATCATCAGGGTCAGCGGAAAGCCGAAAGTGAAGATATTGAACTGCGGCGCGGCGCGGGTCATCACCCCGATCGCCAGGTTGGTGATCAGCAGAGCCGCAATCACCGGCATGGCCAGCCAGACACCCCACTCGATCAGGTGGCCACCCCACAGGGCAAGCGACTTGATGCCCTGATCCGGCATGCTCATGCCTATCGGCAGCACCCGGTAACTTTCCACCAAGGTGGACAACACCACTTGGTGACCGTCGAAGGCCAGGAATAGCAAGAAGGTGAACAGGGTCAACAGCTGCGACACCACCGGCACTTGAGCCGAGTGCATCGGGTCGAAGAACATGGCAAAACCCAAGCCGGTTTGCGAACCCATGATGAAACCCGCCACTTCCACCGCGGAAATCACGATACGCATGACGAAGCCCATCGACAGGCCAATCAACAACTGTTGCAACAGAATGGCCATTCCCTCCGCCGATACCAGCGGCACCGCCGGCAACGGCGGTAGCAAGGGCGCCAGCATCACGGTGAGGATCAGCGCGAACCCGGCCTTGAAGCGGCGCGGCACGCCGCGATAGGCGAACACCGGCTCCACCAGCAGCAGGCCGACGATGCGCGCGAACGGCCAAACGAACATGGCCACCAGCGCGTTGATCTGCGTATCGGAAATGCTGAGCATCAGCCGATCACGTGCGGAATGCTCTGGAACAGCCGCGTGGTGTACTCAATCAGCGTGTTCAGCATCCACGGTCCGGCCAGCACCAGCACCAGAAACATCGCCAGCAGCTTGGGAATGAAAGTCAGCGTCATCTCGTTGATCTGAGTCGCCGCCTGCAGCACGCTGACTAGCAAACCCACCAACAGCGACACCAGTAGCACCGGCGCCGCGACGATGATCAGGATGTACAGCGCGTTCTGCACGATATTGATGATCAGCTCCGGACTCATGCCGCCCGCTCCTCGCCTAAAACGCCGGGCAGCGCCCGGCGACGTTTCCAGTCACAAACCATCATGCCGCCTCAGCCAGTATAGAAGCTCTGCACCAGCGAGCCCATCAGCAAGGTCCAGCCGTCCACCAGCACGAATAACATCAACTTGAAAGGTAGCGAAATGGTGACCGGGGACACCATCATCATACCCATTGCCATCAGGATGCTGGCCACGACCAGATCGATGATCAGGAAGGGAATAAATACCATGAAGCCGATCTGGAAGGCGGTTTTCAGCTCGCTGATCACATAAGCCGGCACCAGGGTCTTCATGGATACATCGGCCTTGGTCTGCGGCTTTTCCGATTGAGAAATCTCGATGAAGAAGGCTAGGTCCTTCTCCCGGGTTTGGCGCAGCATGAAAGCCTTCATCGGCTTGCTGGCCTCGTCCACCGCCTGTTGCAGCGTGATCTTATCGTCTGAGAACGGCACCCAGGCTTTGGCGTAGACTTGGTCGAAAGTCGGCCCCATCACAAACAGAGTCAAGAACAGCGACAAACCGACGATCACCTGGTTGGGCGGCGACTGCATGGTGCCCATCGCCTGCCGCAGCAGCGACATCACGATGATGATGCGAGTGAAAGCCGTCATCATCAGCATCATCGCCGGAATGAAGGTCAGCCCGGTCATGAACAGCAGCATCTGCAAGCTGAGCGAATAATTCTGCCCGCCGCCGGCCGCCGGCGTGCTGCTCATCAAAGGCAAGCCACCGGCCGCGTCCGCGATCAACGGCGTCGCCAACAAAACCAGCGCGCCGTATCGGAAACAAGGCCTCATCGCGGTCCCGCCTTGCTATTGCGGCTCTTGTCCATCGCCGCCTTCAACCAGCGCGCGAAAGGCTCCGCCGCCGGCGCCGCTTCGATTTCCGCGCCTTCCGGGCGCGGCAGCTTGCTTAGCAGATTGACTTGCTGCGGCGTCACGCCCAGCACCAACCACTCCCCCTCCAGCTCCACGATCACCACGCGCTCCTTGGGCCCCACCATGGTTCCGCTGACCACCTTCAGGCGGTTGGAGGCGCCCAGCATGCCGCCGGAAAGCCGTTTGAACAGCCAGGCCATGCCGACGATGGCGCCCAGCACCACCGCCAGGCCGAACAAGACCTGCAGCAAACTCATGAACGGCGACGGCGCGGCCGCCGGAGACGGCGCTGCCGTGGCCGTGGCCGTGGCCGTGGCCGTGGCCGTGGCCGCAGCGGCCAGACCGGACGCCGCCAAATAAAAAGCGCCCTGCACAGCACGGCGCGTCATCGCAAACATGGCTGACCTCGTCATTTTTGCAAACGGCGAATGCGTTCCGCGGGCGTGATGATATCGGTCAGGCGAATACCGAACTTGTCGTTGACCACCACCACTTCGCCCTGGGCGATCAGACAGCCGTTGACCAGCACGTCCATCGGCTCCCCGGCCATGCCGTCCAGTTCCACCACCGACCCCTGCGCCAATTGCAGCAAGTTGCGGATGGCGATCTTGGTGCGGCCCAACTCCACGGTCAATTGCACCGGGATGTCCAGAATCATGTCCAGATTCTGCGGGACGCCCGCGCCGGAGGTGCTCGCGCCCAGTTCTTGGAACAAGTTTTGGGCCGGCACCGGCTCTGGAGCGGAATCCACCACTTCCTGCTCGGCCATTGCGGCGGCCCAGTCGTCCATCGACACTTCTTCCTCGCCGCCGGCTCCGCCGGTAGCGGCTGCCGCGGCGGCGGCCGCTTCGGCCTCCATCTGCGCGGCTTGCAATTCTTCTTCGCTCATTGCTCTTTATCCCCCAGAGGCTCGTGAAAATCATTCGCGCCGGCCAACACCTGCTCCACCTTCAGCGCATAGCGCCCCTGCACGGTGCCGTAACTGGCTTCGAACACCGGAATGCCCGATACGTCGGCTTCCACCCGCTCCGGAATCTCCAGCATCACCACGTCGCCGTTCTTCAAATTCAAAATCTGACCCAAGGTCACCTTGGTCTTGCCCAAGGTCGCCACCAGTTCCACTTCCGCCGCCTGCACCTGATGCGTCATCAGGTTGACCCAGCGGTTATCCACCTCGGTGCGGTCCGCCTGCATGGTGCTGGACAACACATCGCGGATAGGCTCCACCATTGAATACGGCAGACAAATATGGAAATCGCCGCCACCGGCGCCCAGCTCAATATGGAAAGTCATCGCCACCACCACCTCGGTGGGCGTGGCGATATTGGCGAACTGGGTGTTCATTTCGGAACGCAGATAGACGAACTCGATGGGATGCACTGGCTCCCAGGCTTTCTGGCACTCGACAAACACCACATCCAGCAAACGGCGGATGATGCGCTGCTCGGTGGGAGTGAAGTCGCGGCCTTCCACCCGCACATGGTAGCGCCCGTCGCTGCCGAACAGGTTGTCGACGATCAGAAACACCAAGTCCGGATCGAAAATCAGCAGCCCCGTGCCGCGCAAGGGCTTGACGTGCACCAGGTTCAGGTTGGTGGGCACCACCAGATTTCGGATGAACTCGCTATACTTTTGCACCCGCACCGGTCCAACCGAGATTTCCGCGTTGCGGCGGATAAAGTTGAACAAGCCGATGCGCAGATTGCGCGCGAAACGCTCGTTGATGATTTCCAACGTCGGCATGCGGCCGCGCACGATGCGCTCTTGCCGACCGATGTCATAGCCGCGGACGCCTTGGGCGTCGCCGCCGCCGGCATCATCCTCATCCTCCCCGGAGACGCCCCTGAGTAGGGCATCTACCTCTTCCTGGGAAAGAATATCGTCGCCCATGCCGCTTACTGCTTCTGGATGATGAAGGAAGTAAAGAGCACGCTTTCCACCGGCTGCTCCTCGCCGGCGTCCATCGACTCATTGATGATCTGCTTGACCTGGGCCTTCAGGCGAACCTTGCCGTCAGGCGTGGCCAACTCCACGGCGGACTTGGACGACAGCAGCAAGATCAGCGCGCTGCGAATTTTAGGCGCGTAATCGGTGAATTTCTTTTTGGCTTCCTCATCGGCCAGCTCCGCCTGCATGTCCACCTGCAGCAAGGAGCCGTCGTTGCCGGCCAGGTTCACCACGAAAGTATCCAGTTTTTCGAAGATCGGCGGACCTTCTTTTTTCTTCTTGGGTTTTTCCTTGGCCTGCTCGGCGTGTTCGCCGGCCGCCGCCGGCTTATTCATATTGGTGAACATATAGGCGGCCAAGCCCCCCACCGCGGCCAAGACCAGCACCAGCAATATAATGACGATCAGCATCAATTTACCGCCGCCGCCCCCTGCTTTTTTCTCTGCTTTTTCCGCTTTTTTATCTTCTGCCATATACCTGCCCTGTTCACTGGGTGTTCATAGTGAAATCTTAAACGATTTCTTCACTATATTTTCTAATTTTAGATGCAAATTGAACAGGGGAGATTATCACAAATGATCAGGCGAAAATGCTGAGAATGCCGCGAGCCGCCTTGATGCTGCTCAATGCATCCATCGGCTCGGGCTCGGCGTTCTCGTTCTGGCGCTGCGATTGCCCGCGCTGGAACGCCTGCTGTTGCTGTCCGGATTGTCCGCTGGACACCTGCGCGTCGGTTAGCTGAATGCCGCCGGCGGCCAGCATGGAAGACAGACGATGCATATTGTTTTCCAGCGCCTCGCGCGTGGCCGGCACCGCAGCCGCGAACAACACCTGCGCCTGGTCGTTGCCGTTCATCTTCAGCGTCACCTCGATCGGCCCCAATTGCGGCGGGTTCAGCTGAATCTGCGCCTTGTCGGCTTTGAGGCTGACCATGCCCATCACCTGCTCGCTCATGGCCTTGGCCCAGTTGGGATCGGTCACCGACTGTTGCACGGTGAACACCGGCGTGGGCGCAGCCGGCTTGGCCGCCAACTGCTCATGCCCCTGAAGCGGCAAAAACTGCGGCAAGACTTTTCCGTCTTCCGGCAAATTTTGCTGCGCCGGCAGCGACAGATTGCGGGCTTTGGCTAGCGAAGCGGGCAGCGCCGCCGCGATGTCGGGCTTGAGTTCAACGGGCTTGGCGCCGGTTGGCAGATCGCCATTGGCCCGCGGCGAGGTCGTCGCCTGCTGCTGAACGGGCTGCTGCGCGGCGCCCATCAGCGACATCCCCGGCAACGGCATCGCCGAAGTCTGATCATCCTCGCTCTTGGCCGGCTTATCCTTGTCAAGGCCTGCGTCCGCCAAAGCATCGGCGTTGGCGCCCGGCAAGAAGGAACTGCCCAAGGTGCTCATCTGCAGCCCCAGCAGGCTGGCGAACAGATCGCCGGCGCCGGTGTCGCCGGCAGTGGCCAGATTGCCCCCCGGCATATTGGCTTTGCCGCCGACCGGATTGGCCGCGGCTGCGTTCACAGGTGTCGTCATGGCCGACTCTCTACAAGTAAGACGCAAACAGTAAAGCAACTAGCGTGCCACGAAGCTTGGACAGGCCCTTAGCGCCTGTTTGCCGCCTGCTGTACACGCTCTTACTCCTCGCCGTGGGTACTGTCCCAAAACCGCCGGGTGGCGAATTCATCGCTGACCTTCTGCTGCACCCGCGCCTCGCGCACGGCGGCGCGCTCTTGCTCGCGCTGCAACAGCTTTTCATAGGCCTTGAGCTTCTTGTATTCATGCTGCCAGGCCTGGCGCTCCAGCAAGAAGCGCTGAGTGCAGCGCTCCACATCTCCCTGCTGCTGCACCATGGCCTCGTCCAGCCGAGCGAGAAAACGCTGGAAATCCTGATATTGCAAAGCACTGATGCCCTGCGCGCCGCGACTGGTCAGCCGTTGCCGGTACTCACCGCGAAAAGCGTCCAGCTGCTCCTGGCGCGAACGGGCCTCCGCCAGCCGGCTTTGCGCCAGCCGCATGCGCTCGGCCGCCGCTTTCTGCTTGTCGTCGGCCAAGCGAATCAACAACAGGTATTTGCTTTCCGCCACGCCTCAGCCTCAGGACAACACGCCCTGCAATTGTTCGCAGCTGGAAGAGAAATCCTGCGACTCATGCATCGGCTGGGTCAAAAAACCGACCATGGGCAGCTGACGCCGCATTGCGTCGTCCAGCACCGGATCCGAGCCTGGCACGTAGGCGCCGACGCTGATCAGGTCGCGGTTACGTTGATAGCGGGAATACAGCTGCTTGAATTGCCGAGCCAGGGCCATCTGCGCTTGAGGCACCACATCCACCATAACCCGGCTGATGGATTGCTCAATGTCGATGGCAGGATAGTGGCCAGACTCGGCCAGTTCTCGCGACAGCACAAAGTGGCCGTCCAGAATGGCGCGCGCGGAATCGGCGATCGGATCCTGCTGATCGTCGCCTTCAGACAGCACCGTATAAAAGCCCGTGATGGAACCGCCGCCCTCCGCGGCGTTGCCGGCGCGCTCAATCAATTGCGGCAGGCGCGCGAACACCGACGGCGGATAGCCCTTGGTCACCGGCGGCTCACCAATGGCCAGCGCGATCTCGCGCTGCGCCATCGCATAGCGGGTCACCGAATCCATCAGCAGCAACACGTCCAGGCCTTGAGCGCGGAAGTATTCAGCCAGCGCCGTGGCGTAGGCCGCCCCGTGCAGGCGCATCAGCGGCGGCATGTCCGCCGGCGCGGCAACCACCACCGAGCGGGCGATGCCTTCGTCGCCGAGGATGTTTTCGATGAAGTCCTTAACCTCGCGGCCGCGCTCGCCAACCAAGCCCACCACCACCACATCCGCCTTGGTGAAGCGGGCCATCATGCCCAGCAACACCGACTTGCCCACGCCGGAGCCGGCGAACAGACCCAGGCGCTGACCCCGCCCCACCGTCAACAAACCGTTGATGGCGCGCACGCCGACATCCAGCACATCGCGCACCGGCGATCGGTCCAGCGGGTTCATCGGTTGGCTGTGCAACGGGAACCAGGCATCCGGATGGATGGGGCCTTTGCCGTCCAGCGGCCGCCCCAGCGAATCCAACACCCTGCCCAGCAGGCTGAGCCCCACCGGCACCATGCGGCCGGACGCGCCGTCGGTGGCGGCCTGGGCTTGGGTCTTGCCGAATTGCGGCGGGTGCCGCGGCGTCAGCGGCATCACCGGCGTGCCCGGCAACAGGCCGTGGACGTTGCTCAATGGCATCAGGAACACTTTGTCGCCGGAAAAGCCCACCACCTCGGCCTCCACAAGCTTCCGGTCCGCCAAGGCCACCTGGCATGCGCTGCCCACCGGCAGCTTGAGGCCCACAGCCTCCATCACCATGCCGGTAACGCGAACCAGCTTGCCGCAGGGCTGCCACAGCTTGGCGGCGCGCGCGCTGTCCGCGCAGTCGCGCAGCCATGCGCGTTGGCGCTCAATCAGCTGCGGGTGGCTCATCGTCCATTCCCAGCGCTTTGCGCATGGCGGCAATACGGGTGCTCATGGTCAGATCCAACCGCAGCGCGGCGGTGTCTATCACGCAGCCGCCGCGCTCCACCTCGGGGTCTTCAATCCATTGCCACTGGGTTTCCGGCGTTTCCTGCGCCAGAAACTCTCGCGCCACCTCCAGATCCGCCGGGTTCAGACGCAAACGCGCCTGCGCCAGCGTGGCCGGCAAGTCCTCCAACGCCTCGCGGAGCAGCTCCTGAATCAGCAAGGGGTTCTGCCGCGCCAGCCCATGGCTCAGTTGGCTGGCGAGCTCCAACGCCAAGGCCAGCCAATCCGCGGACAATTCAGTTTCAAAACGCGAAATCTGTTGCGCCAGCCCTTTCGCCAACTGCTGCAAGGGCTGCCAGGCCTCGGCGAAGCGAGCCTCCTGCTCTGCGCGCACCTCGGCCAAGCCCTGCTCTCTCCCGGCTGTCAAGCCTTCTTGGTAACCGGCCGCGCGGCCGGCTTCCTGCCCAGCCTCATGGCCGGACTGCCAGGCTTCCTGATGGATGGCCTCCAGTTCGGCAGCGGTGGGATAGCCGCTCACCGCGCGCTCGCCGTCCGCGGCGTCGGCAACCTCCTCCGCCCCGGCCGAAGCGGACTCGACGGCGGACTCGGCCTGCGCCTGCTCCTGTTGACGGCGACGCTGCTGCGCCAGCTCCATCAGCTGCACCGGCGTCAGCCTCTGGGTCAGGCCGTCCAGCGCGTTGGGGCTCCAACTGCTCCAGCCCTCCAACTCTTCGCCGGGAATGATGGGATTACTCGACGAGACCTTCATCACCGCCCTTGCTGCCTAGCACGATCTGGCCGTCGTCGGCGAGCTTGCGCACCACCTTGAGAATCTCCTTCTGCTCGGCCTCCACTTCGGACAGTTTGACCGGCCCCTTGGACTCCAGATCGTCGCGCAGCATTTCCGCGGCGCGCTGCGACATATTGCGGAAAATCTTGTCCTTGAGCTCGGCGCTGGTGCCCTTGAGCGCGATTACCAGGGAATCGGATTGCACTTCGCGCAGAATGGTCTGGATCGAACGGTCGTCGATTTCCAGGATGTTCTCGAACACGAACATCTTGTCCTGAATGCGCTGCGCCAGCTCCGGATCGTATTCGCGGATATAGTTGAGCGCCGCGGCTTCCACGTTGGACCCCATGAAGTTGAGAATTTCCGCGGTCAGGCCAATGCCGCCGGCCGCGCTCTTCTTGATGCGGTCGGAGCCGGACAAGAGCTGGGTCAACACATCGTTCAACTCGCGCAGCGCCTGCGGTTGCACGCCTTCCAGCGTGGCGGTGCGGATCAGCACTTCGTTGCGCATCCGTTCCGGGAAGTAGGACAGGATGGAGCTGGACAGATCCGGCTCCAGATGCACCAGAATGGTGGCGATGATCTGCGGGTGTTCGTTGCGGATCAAGTCGGCGGCGGAAGAAGGATCCATCCACTTCAGACTTTCGATCCCGCTGTGATCGTTGCCCTGCATGATCTTGTCCAGCAGGTTGGCCGCCTTGTCCGGCCCCAGCGCCTCGATCAGCACATTGCGCAAGTATTCGTCGGACGCGCCGATGCTGGCGCGCGCCGCGCACTCGCCCTTGAATTCGCTGACCACCTCGTCAATCTGCTCGTAGCTCAGATTATTGATCGCCGCCATCGCCAGCGAAATCTTCTGCACTTCCTTGGGGCCAAGGTATTTAAACACCTCGACGGCTTCCGCCTGACCCAGGCTGAACAGCAACACCGCGCTCTTGCGCACTCCGTTCTCACTCATCGGCGCTTATCCATTCCTTGATGATCTGAGCGGCCATGCGCGGATCGGATTTCACCATTTCACGCACCGCTTCCAGATTGGTGGTGTATTGCCGCATCTGCGCTTCGCGCGGATCGCCGCCGCCTGCGGCGCCGCCGGAGTGACCGGCCGCGCCTTCTTCGCCCTCTTCTCCGGCTACGCCCAACAGGCGGCCGCCCGCCGCGGCGGCCTGCGCCGCGGCCTCTTCTTCGCTGCCCTTGGCTGGGGCCGGCGGCTTGACCAGGTCGCGCATGATGGGGCGCACCACGCCGAACAGCAGGTAAAGCACGGCAATGGTCAGCAGGCCATACTTGATCAGGCTGGAGCCGTTGCTGGTCACGTAGTCTGTGACTTTTTCCTGCAACGTCGCCGGTACTTCGGCGTCTGCGAAGGCGGCGTTGACCACGTTCAGGGTGTCGCCGCGCTGGGTGTTGAAGCCCATCGCCTCCTTGACCAGATTATTGATCTGCTGAACCTCCTGCGGAGTCAGCGGCGTCGGCTTCATCTCGCCGTTCTTGTCCGGCATGCGCCGGTAGTTGACCACCACGGCTGCGGACAGACGCTTGACGCCGCCCTGCGGCATCTTGGTGTGCTGTATGGTTTTGTCGACTTCGTAATTGGTGGTGATGTCGCGTTGCAAGGCGCCGGACGCGCCCATGGTCTGCCCGGACAGCGTGGCCGTGCCGGGCGCGGCGCCCGGCGGCAGCGTGATCGGCGCGGAAGCGGCCGACGGGGGCTGATTGGACAAGGCTCCCGGCACCCCGGACGGCAGCGCCGCGCCGTTATTCAGCTTTTCGCTGATCTGCTGGCTGCGGGTAGCGGATGGATTGGGGCTGGAATTGGGCTTGAAGGTTTCCGAGGTCTGCTCCACCTCGGCGAAATCGACGCTGGCGGTAACTTGAGCGCGCGAGTTGCCCTTTCCGAAAATGGGCTCCAGGATATCCTCAATGCGCTTGACGTAGCCTTCTTCGATCTGGCGCACGTAACCCAGCTGTCGCTGATCCAGACCAGAGTTCTCATCCGGGCCGCTCTGCTTGGATAGGAGATTGCCGTCCTGATCGACGATTGTGACGTTCTTGACCGGCAGATTGGGCACCGAACTGGACACCAAGTGCAGAATGCCGGCGATCTGCCCGGCGTCAAGCAAGCGGCCGCGGAACAGGGTCAACATCACCGAAGCCGTCGGTTGCTGCTGCTCGCGGACGAATACGCTTTGCTTGGGGATGGCGATATGAACGCGCGCGCTCTCCACCGAACCCACTGCCTCAATGGTGCGCGCCAGCTCGCCCTCAATCGCGCGCTGATAGTTGACTTGCTCGGCAAACTGACTGATGCCGAACTTCTGATTGTCCATCAGTTCGAAACCGACGCCGCCGGCCTTGGGCAAGCCTTGCGCCGCCAGCTTCAAGCGCGCGTCGTAAACCTTGTCCGAGGGCACGGAGATGGTGCCGCCCTCGCCCAGTTGGTACGGCACGTTCATCTGCTGCAGCGAAGCGGCCACTTGGCCGCCGTCGCGGTCGGAGATATTGGAGAACAGGATTTTATAGCTGGGCGTGCGGTTCAACACCACCGCGCCCACGATGACGGCGAAAATAGCGGCCACCGCCGCGAGGAACAGGACTTTTTTATTGTTGGGAAGCGCTTTGAAGCGATCGGACGCTTCATTCATGCGGCTTCGCCAAACGGGCGTAGCGTTTTCTTCTGCCAGGTCAGCCATACAGTGGTTTTAGGTTCGAGCCCACCGCCGCCGGCTGGTCGGGTCCGGCAGCGCTAGACTTGGGTATTCATGATTTCCTGATAGGCGGTGACCAGCTTGTTGCGCGCCTGAACCATGGTCTGGAACGACAGGCTGGCTTTCTGCAGCGACACCATCACGTCCTGCAGGTTGACCCCCTCGTCACCCAATTCAAATTGCTTCTGCATCTCCTGCGAAGTCTGCTGCGCCGAGTTCACCTGCTCCAAGGTGGACTTTAGCACAGCGGAGAAGTCCACCTGGGACGCTTCCGGGGCCGTAGCGGCGGGCTTGCCCGCGGCCAGGGCCGAGGCGGTGCGCAGCTCGCCCAACAGTTGATCGATATTTGGCACTGACATGGTTACTCCAAGCCATTTCCATCTGGAACCTCCTGACATCCGTCGGCAGCGTCTTCATCACGGTAACGCTGCAATTTATAGCGCAAAGTGCGCTCGCTGATGCCCAGTTTTTCCGCGGCCAGCTTCTTGACGCCGCCCACCGCGGTCAAGGTTTCCAGAATATGGCGTTTCTCTAGCGTTTTCATGTCGGTTTCATCCGACACGGAATTGTCTTTTTCAGACGCTGTCCGGGTAACCTGAGCCGCGACGGAATCGTGATCCAGCAGCAGGTCGGCGGCAAAAATTTCCGCCCCGGCGGCAAGAATGACCGCCCGCTGCACCACATTCTCCAGTTCGCGGATGTTACCCTCCCAACTATAGGCCGTCAAATGACGTTCCGCATCCTCGGACAGGATCAGATTGCTTCTTCCGGCGGCCTCTGCGTACTTTTTAAGCATGATTCGTGCCAGAGGCAGAATATCGTCGCGGCGCTCGGCCAGCGCGGGGATGCGCATCGGAAACACGTTCAGGCGAAAATACAGATCCTCGCGGAATTGGCCCGCATCCACCGCGGCTTGCAGGTCGCGGTTGGAAGTGGCCAACACGCGGATATCCAGCTTCAAGGTTCGCGTGCCGCCGACCCGCTCCACTTCCCGCTCCTGCAGCACCCGCAGCAATTTGGCCTGCAGCGACAGCGGCATCTCGGTGACTTCGTCCAGCAAAATGGTGCCGCCCTGGGCCTGCTCGAACTTCCCCGGCAAGGCCTGCGCCGCGCCGGTGAAGGCGCCGCGCTCATGGCCGAACAAGGTGGACTCCAGCAGGTTCTCCGGAATGGCCGCGCAGTTGACCGCAACGAAAGGCCCTTCGCAACGCTTGGAGTGCCGGTGAATGTAACGCGCCAGCACCTCCTTGCCTACGCCGCTGGGGCCGGAAATCATCACGCTGACGTCGCTGCCGGCCACACGTCCGGCCAGCGCGAACAGTTGTCGCATCGCGGCGGACTCGGCCACCACTTCGCCGCTCGCTTCGCTAGGCATGCGCAGCAGGTGCTTTTCCACTTCGGCGATCAAACTGGCCGGCTCGAACGGCTTGAGCAGGTAATGCGCGGCGCCCGCGCGCAGCAATTCAATCGCCCTTTCAATCACGCCGTATGCGGTCATCAAAATGAAAGGCACGCCGGGGTAACGCTTTTTCGCCTCCTCGAACAGCGTGTAGCCGTCCATCGGCGCCATTTGGGCGTCGGATACGATCAATCCCACCGGCGCTTCTTTCAATCTGGCCAGGGCCGCGGCGCCGTCGCCGGCCTCCAATGTGGGGTAGCCGGCCAGGCTCAAAGTGTCAACGATGGCTTCGCGCAAATCGGCGTCGTCTTCCACCACCAAAATAGGGAGATACTTCATATTTTCTTGTTCTATCAGAGGGTTAAGCCGACCCGCCGGCTTGGTGTTGCTTTTGCGAGGCCAGCACCGACAGGCGCGTGGCGATGCTCTCCAAGGCCAGCACCTCATGCGCGCCGCCCATGGCGATGGCTTCCTTGGGCATGCCGAACACGACGCAGCTGGCTTCGTCCTGGGCAATATTCCAGGCGCCTGCCTGCTTGAGCTCCAGCATGCCGCTGGCGCCGTCCCGGCCCATTCCGGTCAGGATGACGCCGATGCAGTTCTTGCCCACCAGATTGGCGGCGGAGCGGAACAGCACGTCCACTGACGGCCGGTGCCGGTTGACCGGCGGTCCGGCATGCAGGCCGATGGCGTAGCCTATGGTGGGCGCGGGCTTGATCAGCAGGTGGGAATGGCCCGGCGCGATATAGACGGTGCCGTTTTGCAGCCGTTCATTGTCTTCCGCCTCTTTCACCGTCAACTTGCACAAGGTGTTTAAGCGCGTGGCGAAGGAATGGGTGAACATTTCCGGCATGTGCTGAGTGATCAGAATGGGTGGCATCGAGGGCGGCAGCGCGGTCAGCAAGGTGCGCAAGGCCTCCGTGCCCCCGGTGGAAGAGCCGATGACGATCACCGCCTGGCTGGCCAAGGGCATTTTACCGGCCTGCTTGGGCAAGATGATGTCCGCATTATGGCTGGGCACTACGTCCAGCGGCTTCTTGGCGGAGGCTCCCCTCGTCATCTGCCCCATACGCGTCCTTGGCTTTCTATGGTTATTGTAAAAACAGCCCGCGCGCGCGGCGTTTCCGTGTCAAACGGCTTCATGGCGCCGGCTCCGTCTCTGTGTCCGCAATGCGGGCCAGCCAAGCATCGCAAGCCGCTTCCACCAGATCCAGCACGGTATCGAAACCGCCAGCGCCGCCGTAATAAGGGTCAGGCACATCGCGGGGAGCGCCGGGGAGCGGCTCAAGTAGCAAATGCAGCTTGCCGCGATAGGATGGCGGACATTGAGCATTTAACAAAGCCAAATTTTGCCGGTCGGCGGCCAAAATCCAATCGAAACGCTCGAAATCGCGCCCATCCACCTGCCTTGCCCTCAAATCGGACAGGTCATAGCCGCGGCGCAGCGCCGCCTGACAGGTACGCCGGTCCGGTGCTTCGCCGACATGGTAGTCGTGCGTGCCCGCCGACTCCACTCGCATCCGCGCCTCCAGGCCCGCGCTCTTGAGCTTGGCGCGCATCACCCCTTCCGCGGTTGGCGACCGGCAGATGTTTCCCATGCAAACAAACAAAATGGACAAGCAATCGTTCTGGCTCATGGACGGCTTCGGCTCTCTATTTTTATTCAGTATGGGATTCAAGCACTGACTCGCCTCGATCTTATCACTTCCACCGCCGGCTACGCGCCCACGAGAGGCGCGCCGGCGATTTTCACGCAGCTTCCGCGACTAACGCAACGCCGGCAAGTCCATGCCGGCCAGATAGCCGGCCGCGATGCAGGCGCTGCGCGTCGAGTCGAACAGGAGCCCCACCCTTTCCGCCTCGTCGGCCAAGCCTTCCTCCTCCGCCAAGGCCAAACGCTCCAGTCCGGCGCAGGACCCTCCCAACGCGCTGAAGCCCAAAGTCAGCGCGGCGCCCTTCAAATTGTGCGAGTGGCGCCGCACTTGATCCCGCTGGCCGGCCAGCGCGGCGGCCAGCAATTCGTCCACCCTGCCGACCTTGCCGGAGAAGAATTGCGCCACTAGCTCCCGGTATTTTTCCAGGGTCAGCATTTCCGTCATTTTTTCTATCATCGCCACGTCCAGCAAGGCCGGCAAGGTGGAAGGCTCGGCGCTGCGCTCCGGAGCCGGCCCATCGCCAAACTGGCGCTCCAGCATGGCTTGGAAATCTTCCACATGCAGCGGCTTGGCCAGAAAATCATCCAACCCGCCGGCGAGTGCTTTATCCCGCGTTTCCGCGAGCACGTCGGCCGTCAAAGCGACGATTTTCATCCCTGGCGTCATCGCGCGTTCGCGCAAATGCCTTGTCGTCTCGATGCCATCCATCTCCGGCATGTGCAAATCCATCAAGACCAAATCGAAAGGTTGCCGGGTTGCCGCCTCCACCGCTTCCGCGCCCTCCTGAATCACGGTGACGAGATGCCCTTGCTTCTGCAGCATCGCTTGCATGTATTTGCGATTGACCGGGTTGTCGTCCACTACTAAAACGCGCAGCTGACGCCCCGGCTCTGCCGGACTCGCCCCGCCTCCCGGCTTGACCCGGCCTTCCGGCGCGCTCATCGCCTGCAAGGGCAGCGACAGCACAAAAACGCTGCCCGCGCCCAGCGCGCTGTGCACGGTGATGCCACCGCCCATCAGTTGCGCCAGGTTTTGGGAGATTTCCAGGCCCAGGCCGCTGCCGCCGTACTGACGCACAGTGGAACTGTCGCCTTGAGAGAAACGCTTGAACAAACGCGCCAGGGTTGCGTCGTCCATGCCTATGCCGGTATCCCTTACCGTGATCCGCAACACCGCCCCGCCTTCCGAGCCCGATTCCGCCGCTTCAGCCTGGATGGTCACTGCGCCTATCTCGGTAAACTTGATCGCGTTGCTAAGCAAGTTGAGCAGGATTTGCCGCAGGCGTGTCGGGTCGCACAGCACCCACTCGGGCACGTTCAAATCCAGCGCCATGCGCATGGCCAGCCCCTTCGCCACAGCCTGTCCGCGCATGAGGCTTTCGCATTGCAATAACAATTGCCGCAAATTGCACACCGTGGGCAGCAGGTCCAGCTTGCCCGACTCCAGCTTGCTGGCGTCCAGCACGTCGTTCAGCAAGGCCATCAGATGGCGAGCGGACTCTTCGGCGGTCTTGATGTAGTCAGCCTGCACCGGCGTGGGAGTGCAGTCTCCCAGCAAGGAGAGCATGCCCAAAACGCCGTTGAGCGGCGTGCGGATTTCATGACTCATATTGGCGAGAAACACACTTTTCGCCATGCTGCCGGCCTCGGCCTGCACCCGCGCCTGCTCCAGCACGTCGGTCAGTTCTTCCAGCTCGTGCCGCCGCCGCTCCAATTGCCGCAACTGCCGAACCACGATGGTGGCGAAGCCGAGAATCAGCGCCCATTCGAAGGCCATCAACCAATTGCTGACCACAATGTGTTGCTGCATGCTTTTGTTGCGCGCGTCCACTTGCTCCGCCATGCGCTGATTAGCCACCAACGAGAGGTCGTGCAACGGTCCGTTCAGCAGGTCCAGCTCGGCGTCCAGCCGCCGCAAGCCGTCCAGCTCCAGCGCCGCTCCGGATTGGCGGCTGAAATAGGCGTCGGCCTTGCGGATGAAGGCGTCCAGCTTCGGACGCGCCTGCTGATATTCCTGCGTTCCGTCCAGCAAACTGGAGTACAGGCCGTGGTCGACCACTCCCACGCGGCTGACGAAGATGTCGTAGCGCTCTTGCAGTTCCGCCCTGTCCTGCTGATGGTTCAGCACATGTTCTATCGTCGTCTGCAGCCTCATTGCCTCGGTTTCGAGCTGAAAATAGGCCCAGACGATGTTATCGCCTTCGTAGCGCGCGGCGGTGTTCAGCATATCCGCCTGACGCACCTGGATATAAGCCACCCCGGCGAACACGCAGGCCAGCGTCGCCCCGATCAAGATCAGGCTCCGCCAGGAGGAGTAGCTTCGCTGCGGCGTGTTCATCGCGCTCAATGTACCAGCAGGGATTTGAGCTGCCAGGCGGAACGGTTGTAATACAGTTCCGAACGCAACTCTTCTTGCGAGTCGTAGGGGTAAACGATGAACAAGGGACCTTTCTCACGCACCGGCATTGGCTTGCCGTTCATTTGCGTCGCCAGAATCACGTCGAATCGGCTGGCGTCGTCAAAGGGGATATCGGTCTTGTAGTCGTTCAGCGCCACCGCTTTCAGCAATTTGCCGTGAGCGCCGGCGGCGGCCAACACGTCGCGCAGCAACGGCCCGGAGAAGCGGGTCAATCCAGGATACCAGGGGGTGTGGGTGCTGAAACTGCGCTGCGGCAGCTTGGCCAACATCGCCATGTCGAAGGCCGCGGCGTCACCCTGGTTCTTTTGGCTGATGTTGCCGCTGATCACTAGCACCGCCTTGCCGGCGGGTTTGGCCAAAGCGTCGGCCGCCATGGCCAAGGGCGTCGCCACGGCCAGGCCGAGCAGCAGCAATAGGGTTCCCAATCGTCTCATGATTTTCTCGCTTAGGTAGGCGTTGCAATGAATATCCAATCCCGCGCTGACTGCGACACATCTCCCCCGCAACTTGCCAACCACTCCGCGAAAGAGGCCTCGTCTACCGGCGGGGAGATCAGGGAACCTTGAGCGGCTGACACGCCGAACTCCCGGCACAAGGCCCATTCGGCCTCGGAAGCCACGCCTTCGGCCACCACTTTCAGCCCCAGCCTGCGCCCCAGTTCGACGCTGCCGAGGAAAATGGAGCGGTTGGTGGCGTTGCCCGCCGCGTCGATGACGAAACCTTTGTCTATCTTTAATTCTGTGAACGGGATGCGCGTTAGCCGGTCCATGCTGGCGAAACCGGTGCCGAAATCGTCAATTGCCAGGCCAGCGCCCTTCAAACGCAAGCGGGTCATGATTTCCAGCGCCGAGGCCGGATCCGCCATCACGCCGCTTTCCGTGACTTCAAACGTCACCCGGGACATCTCCAAGCCGGTTTCGCGCGCAATCGACACCAAGGAAGTCACCAGGCTGGAGTCCTTCAAGGACTGCATGGAAAGATTGACCGACATGTTCAGGCGTTTTCGCGCGTCCAGACGCTTCAACGCTTGCGCCGCATCCGCGAACAAGCGCTTGGTCATCTGCGTGATCAGGCCGCTCTGTTCAGCCAGCTCGATGAATTGCAGCGGGCCCAGCAAGCCCAGTTGAGGATGCAGCCAGCGCGCCAGCACCTCCACGCTCAACACCCGACCACAGGCCACGTCCACCTGCGGCTGGAAAAACGGCACCACCTCGCCGCGCTCTATGCCCAGGCGCAACTCTTCGCTGTTGATCCGCTCCATGGGCAGACAAAGCGCCTCTCCCGCGGCAATGGGCGCGGCCAGCATCGCCCGCAATTGCTCCGGATTCACCGGTTTGGGCAAGACGCCGCACAGACGCAGCGCGTACATCCGCGCCAGATCGGCCACGCTGTCCAACACCCTCTCGTCGAAACCGCTGGTGATCAGCAATTTGCCTTGGTAAGCCCTCTCCCCCAAATGACGCACGAATTCAACGCCATCCATCCTCGGCATATCCAAATCGCAAAAGATCAGGTCGAAAGCCCGGTCTCCTGCATCCAGCTGCATCAGCGCGTCCAGGCCGTCCACCGCCTCGGATATCTTGCTCATGCCCATTTGGCGCAGCACCGCGGTCAGGAACTGCCGGGATATGGCTTCGTCGTCAACCACCAAGATTTGCGGCATCGTCTTCCCCATCTAGCCCATCTCCTGCTGGCTGTTATCACGACCGGCGCCCGTGCGAGCCTCCGCAACCAAGCCTCTCTGCGTTGTTTTTCGCCGCGCCACGGCTCAGGGCCGTTTTTGCTCCTGCTAGTATCTAAATAGCCCGCGGCCTTCGTCTTTTCCAGCAGGCGTCCCCGGCCATGACCGGCAAACTCAGCCGCCCCAAGCGGCGGGGCGCGCCGCGGCGGCCAGTTCCGCGCGCATTTCCAGCGCCAGCTGCCAAACTTTCCGCGCCAGCGGCGACAAGGAACGGTTCGGTCGTTTGATCAACACAATGCGGCGACTTTCCACCGGCAGCAGCGGCAATACGCTCAAACCGCCGCCGGCGGGCAGCGGCATGGCCAGCCCCGGCGTGACGCTGAGGCCCAGGCCGGCCGCCACCATCCGAAACACCGATTGCGAGTGTCCCAATTGCTGCGTCACTTCGCACGCCAGCCCATGCTTGACCAGCAGTTCATCAATCAGCCGGCGGCTGCCGGAGCTGTGGTCCAGCAAAACCAGCGGCAGGCCGTCCAACTGCGCCCAATGCGCGGCCTCATGGGCGGCCAAATCGTGGTCGCTGCGGCACACCAGCCAGAAGTCGTCCTCCAGCAAGGGTTCGCTCTCCAGCGGAACAGCCGCGTCGGGCTCCACCACCAGGCCGAAATCCACCTCCCCGCTCGTGACCGCCTCGATGTTCAATCGTTGCACCTGATCGTGCAGTACCAGCGTCAATTGCGGGTAGCGCTGCCGACAACGCGCAATCAACAAAGGCATCAGACTGGCTGACAAGGTAGGGCTACTGGCCACTCGCACCACGCCGTGGGCCTGAGCACCCTCCATCCGAGCTTCGCTCAGCGCCTCTTGCAGCGCCTCCAGGACTCGCGTCAGCTTTCCCTGCAGACGGCGAGCCGCCGCGGTGGGTTCTACCTCCCGCGTGGTGCGGTCGAACAAACGCAAGCCCAAGGCCTGTTCCAACTCCCTCACCGCGCGGCTGACCGCCGGCTGAGTCAGGCCCAGCGCGTCGCCTGCGCGGCTGAAACCGCCCAGTTCGATCACGGCCTGGAAAACCCGCAATTGACGCAAAGTTACACTCATATCAATTACTCATGAATAGATCAGACAAATGCATTTGTATTCTTAATTGCACTGCGGTTCAATAGCGGTTTCTCCTGCCATCGCCGCATTGACACACGCCCCATGCCCAAACTACTCGACGCCTTCACGCTGTCCCTGCTCGCCACCGTCGCCTTGGCCAGCGCGCTGCCCTGCTCCGGCGACGCCGCTGTCGCGCTCAACGTCATCACCAATCTGGCAATCGCGCTGCTGTTCTTCTTGCACGGCGCCAAGCTGTCCCGCGAGGCCGTGTTGGCCGGCGCCTCCCACTGGCGCCTGCACCTGCTAGTACTGGGCTGCACCTTCCTGCTTTTCCCGATTCTCGGCTTGCTACTGCAACCGGTGCTGCAGCCGTTGCTGACGCCGCAGCTCTACTTAGGCATCCTTTACTTGTGCATGCTGCCTTCCACCGTGCAGTCATCCATCGCCTTCACTTCAATGGCGCAGGGCAATGTGCCGGCCGCCATTTGCAGCGCCACCGCGTCCAACATCCTGGGCATCTTCATCACCCCGCTGCTGGTCAGCCTGCTGGTGGTTAAACACCATGGCGCAGGCCAGGGCTGGGGGCCGGTGCTGGACATCGTGATGCAGCTGCTGCTGCCCTTCGTCGCCGGGCAGCTCGCCCGCCGCTGGATAGGAGGCTGGGTGGACCGAAACAAGGGCTTGCTGCGCTATGTCGATCAGGGTTCCATCCTGTTGGTGGTCTACACCGCTTTCAGCGCCGCGGTGATCAGCGGGCTATGGCGGCAAACCCCTCCCCTGGCGCTGGCGGCGCTGCTGCTGGTCAACCTGGTTCTGCTCGGACTGCTGCTGGGCATCACCATGCTGCTGAGCCGCAAGCTGGGCTTCTCCCGCGCGGACCAGATCACCATCGTGTTTTGCGGTTCCAAGAAAAGCCTGGCCAGCGGCGTCCCCATGGCCAAAGTGCTGTTCGCCGCGCCGGCGCTGGGCTCCATCGTGCTGCCGCTGATGCTGTTCCACCAGATCCAGCTGATGGCTTGCGCGGCGCTTGCGCAGCACTATCGCCGGCAGCAGCAGGCGGCAACGCTTCATTAAAAAGACGACGCCCCGCTCGAACTCGAACGGGGCGTCGCGCAGACAAAACAGCAAGACTCTTACAAGCGGTTGAAAGAGTCGCGAGAAGGAAAAAGCCAAGGCGAAAACGGCGGAGAACGCGGAATGCAAAGCCGGTGCATGAGCATTTCGACGCCGCGGCCCCGCAGCGCGGTGGACTTTTTAACAGGCCTTATAGGTCGTTGATCCAGGCCTGCTCCTTCAAATGCTTTAGTTGGTCGCGCAGGCCGGCCGCTTTCTCGAACTCCAGATTGCGCGCGGCCTCCATCATTTCCTTCTCCAGACGCTTGATTTCCTTGGCCAGGGATTTTTCGTCCATCATCGCCACTCTGGCGTTGTCCACCAGTTTCTTGCGCTCATTCTCCACGCTGTAGACGCCGTCGATGATGTCCTTGATCTTTTTCTCCACCCCTCTGGGCACAATGCCGTGTTCGGCGTTGAAAGCCATCTGCTTGGCGCGGCGGCGTTCGGTCTCGTCCATCGCCCGCTTCATCGAGTCGGTAATGCGGTCGGCGTAGAGCAAGGCCTTGCCATTGAGGTTGCGCGCGGCGCGGCCTATGGTCTGAATCAAGGAACGATCCGAACGCAGGAAGCCCTCCTTGTCCGCGTCCAGAATCGCCACCAGGCTGACTTCCGGAATGTCCAGGCCTTCGCGCAGCAGGTTGATGCCGATCAACACGTCGAACACCCCCAAACGCAAGTCACGGAGGATTTCCACCCGCTCCACCGTATCGATGTCGCTGTGCAGATAGCGCACCTTGATACCGTGCTCGGTGTAGTAATCCGCCAGCTGTTCAGCCATGCGCTTGGTCAGCGTGGTAACCAGCACGCGCTCGCCCTTCTCCATCCGCAATCGGATCTCGGACAGCAGATCGTCCACCTGGGTGGCCACCGGCCTCACTTCCATTACAGGATCCACCAGGCCGGTGGGGCGCACGACTTGTTCCACGACCTGTCCAGCGTGTTCCTTCTCGTAGTTGGCCGGCGTGGCGGACACGAATATGGTTTGCGGCATCAACAATTCGAATTCGTGAAATTTCAACGGCCGGTTGTCGGTCGCCGACGGCAAGCGGAAGCCGTACTCCACCAGATTGGCTTTGCGCGCGGCGTCGCCCTTGTACATGGCGCCCACCTGAGGCACGGTGACATGCGATTCGTCGATGAACATCAACGCGTTTTTCGGCAGGTAATCGATCAGCGTGGGCGGAGGATCTCCAGGCCCCCTGCCGGAGAAATGCCGAGAGTAGTTTTCGATGCCTTTGCAAAACCCCATCTCGTACAACATCTCCAGGTCAAAACGGGTGCGCTGTTCCAGGCGCTGCGCCTCCACCAGCTTGCCTTCCTTCTGATACCACTCCAGTCGCGCGCGGAGTTCTTCCTTAATGTGCTCGCAGGCCCGCAACACGGTGTCGCGCGGCGTCACGTAGTGGCTGGAGGGAAACACGGTGAAACGCCCCACTCGCTGCTTGGTCGTTCCGGTCAGCGGGTCGAACAGAGTCAGCGTTTCCACTTCGTCGTCGAACATGCTGACCCGCAGTGCGGTATCGCTGCTTTCCGCCGGATAGATGTCTATCACATCCCCGCGCACTCGGAAGGTGCCGCGGCCGAAGTCCATGTCGTTGCGGTCGTACTGCATGGTGGCCAGCCGGCTGATGATGTCCCGCTGCGCCAGCGTCTCCCCTTCTTTCAGATGCAAAATCATCTGATGGTAATCGGAAGGATCGCCAATGCCGTAGATGGCGGAGACGGTGGCGACAATGATGCAGTCCGGCCGCTCCAGAATGGACTTAGTCGCCGACAAGCGCATCTGCTCGATATGCTCGTTGATGCTGGAATCTTTCTCGATGAAAAGATCGCGGCTGGGCACATAGGCTTCCGGCTGATAGTAGTCGTAATAAGAAACGAAATACTCTACAGCGTTTTCCGGGAAAAACTCCCGCATCTCGCTGTAGAGCTGCGCCGCCAGCGTTTTGTTATGCGCCATGATGATGGCTGGACGCCCGCTCTGGGCGATGACGTTGGCCATGGTGTAGGTTTTGCCGGACCCAGTCACCCCTAGCAAAGTCTGATAGGACAGACCGTCGCTGAGCCCTTCAAGTAATTGAGCGATGGCGCCCGGCTGATCGCCGGCCGGCTCGAATGGTTGATGCAGTTTGAACGGACTGTTGGGATAGGTGCGCAGCATGGGTCGAGACATCGGAGTAGATAGCCTGATTCTACGCGGTTCGCCCTTGCTTCACACCCCCGATGCGACCGCATATAAAAAAGCTGCGATTCAGGCTATACACAGTCAAAACATTGTTTAAAATACAGTCAGACCGAGCATAAAACACGGCTTGCGACGCAGACGTCGCGAGCCTATTTTTCGGTCCGAGATTTCGTTAAATCCGCTCTCCCTGGAGTGAAGCATGATCAAGAAAATTGCAAGCCTGCTGGTATCCGCGGCGTTAGCCATGCCGGTGCTGGCAGGTTCGCCGTCCAGCGTGATGGTGGCCTCGCAAATGGCCGACCAGTCCGTTCCGCGGCTGAATTCGCATTCGGTATTGGTGCTAAACGGCATCACCGGCGAACCCTTGTACCAGAAGAACATTCACCAACGCATGCCGATCGCTTCCATCACCAAACTGATGACGGCGATGGTGCTGCTGGATTCCGGAGCGTCGCTGGACCAAGAAGTGACTGTGTCCGACGCCGAGATCGACCGGGTGAAAAACACCTCCTCGCGCCTGGCGGTGGGCACCACTCTCAGCCGCAAGGAAATGCTGCTGCTGGCGCTGATGTCGTCCGAAAACCGCGCCGCCGCCACGCTGGCCCGCACCGCGCTGCCCGGCGGCACCGCCACTTTTGTGGAGCGCATGAATCGCAAAGCCCGTAGCCTGGGCATGAGCGAAACCATTTTTTACGACGCCACCGGCCTGGATATGCGCAACACCTCCACCGCCGCGGACCTCGCCCGCATGGTCCGCGCCGCGCACGGCTACCCGCTGATTCGCGCCTTCACCACCACGGAGAAACACCAGATTCAATCGGTGAGCCGCCGCGTGCTGCAATATAAGAACAGCAACGCGCTGGTGCGCGAAGGCGACTGGGAGATTTCGCTGCAAAAAACCGGCTACATCCAAGAAGCCGGCCGCTGCATGGTGTTGCAGGCCACGGTGGGGTCCCAACCTCTGATCATCGTGTTGCTGGCCGCCGGCGGTAGCGCCGCCCGCGTCAACGACGCCAAAAGCATCAAAACCTGGCTGGAGGCGCACCCCGGTAACTGGTTGGCCGGCTGAGCTCGCCGTTCCCAAATGAAAACGGCCCTTCCGTCAAATGACGGAAGGGCCGTTTTCACTACATCCGCTCACATATAACGCAAGTCGAACTGAGCCAGGCCGTTGGCCGAGCCAGGCTTGATCCCGCCTTCCTGCCCTTGCGGCACGGGTGCGCGGGTGGATTCGTACATCGCGTTGAAGCGCAGCGTGTTGCTGCCGTTGGTCAAGCCCACCAGCGGCGAATACTGACCCAGCACAATGTCCCCGCCGCCCGGCCCCATCAGGCGGATGCCCACGCCAGCGGCGCTGCCGTTGATCGCCATCAGTTCGCCGTTGTCGCGGTCGGCCTCTCCGTTAAAGCGCACCGCCACCGTTGTCATGGTGTCGATGGAGCACTCGGTCAACCGGATGTCGAAGGCCACCGGACGGGAACGGTCGCCGATTTTGCGGAACATTTGCGAGGACACCAAGCCCAGCCCCACTTCCAGGCTTTGTGAATTGGGATCCAGACCGCAGGCGCTCAATACCAGCTCGCCGAAAACGTTCAAGGTGCCGTCAGCCGCGTGCGCCAACGGCGCCGCCAGCGCCAAAGCCAGCACCATCGCCTTGAATTTCATTGCTCCACTCCTTACGCCACTTCAGTTAACCGTCTGATCATCCGAAGACCAGACGGCCCAAGCCGCTTAGATATAATCCAGATCGATATTAATCATGCCCTGAAATGGGCCCTCTTCTACTTTACCCATATTAGTGGGAACAATGGTTCCGTACATCGGCACGGTTTTCTGGCGATCGCCAAAACTAAAATCAGCCAGAAACTCAGATTGTCCAAAACGTAGTTGACGACCGTCACTAAAGAATAACTGCAAGCCTAAACCGCTATCAGAGCTATCCTTCTTTTTAACCAAAGTAGCCGTATAAGTATCCGTCAAGCCATTCTTCCCGGTGAAATAGCCATTAATTTTTACTGGGTCATCACAGGTTTTAACCAAATTTAGCCGGAAATCTTTTCGAGGCACAGCAGGCACGAGGCCTTTGACACTTCTGACAATACGACCAAAATCCAATGTATTGGAAGCAGGGTCTAAGCGCACTTCTACAGCGCATTGGATCGGCGTAATTTTACCCAACCCCACTACCTTGTAGACCAAGTTGGAATTTTCTTTATTATTAATACCCAGCTCGCCATCAAACTGAAGCACCTGAAACTCAGACATCCCTATACCACTTGTGGGAATCGTGCCCTGCTTAGCTATTACAACTTGAAAAGTAAGTGAAAAATTCACCTCCTTGCACTTATCGTAATTCCCTCCAAGATTACACTCGTCAATATAATAACCGGTTGGGATTCTATCGCTAGCGTTAACCCCCCAATAAGTTCTGCCATTATAAACCACACCAAACTTTACACCTTTGGCATTGTTGTTATTACGAGGGTTCGGATAAAAATAAACCTGCTCCCTCATAGAAACACTATTATCTTTGTAACATGTTACATTGACAGTCCTATCTTCGGAGTGCCAAATCTCTCTTCCATCCGGCAAGGTCACTGGAACCTTAATGGTAGAGCCAATATCCCTCGTAATCATGGCGGAGCCATTGCGCCCCCCTTCCTTGCACGCCAGAGCGTGGCTCAAGGCCGGCAGCATGGCCAGCGCGGCCATCAATAGCAAACGCGGCAAACGACGATTCAACATTGGCTCTCCCTGCGCTGTGCGCTTGCGGAATTATTTCTTGTCTTCGCGGTACTGGCATTGGCCGTCCGCGCAAACGAAGGTAAAGGTATCCTGAGCGCCAAAATCATTGATGTTGCTCAGCTTCAGGCTGGCCGGCAGCGCCTTCAGCGCAAAACGGGCCTCGCCCTTGGGCGGCACCATCAGGCCGTCCATATCGCGCGGCTTCTTGTCTCCCGGCAGCTCCAGCCCCACCAGGGTCAGGTGATACGGGCTAGGGTTCTTGAACACCAGCTTGCCGGCGGCGGCGTCGAAGCTCAGCTGCAGCTTGTTGGCCGGGTTTTCGCCACGCGGCAATTGAGCCTCCTTGGGACGGTAGAACACCTTGATGCGCGACTTGATCGCCAGTTGCAGCACATTGTCCTTGTCGCTCTTGGGCGGCACTTCCTGCACGTTCAGATAAAACAGCGATTCCCTGTCGGACGGCAAGCTGGGATCCGGAATGCGGCTCAAGCGCACTACGCCCTTCTCGCCGGCCTCGATACGCTGCAAGGGCGGCAACACCAGAAAGGGCGAAGCCAGGCGCTTGCCTTCGCCGTCGCTGAGCCAGGACTGAACCAAATAGGGTTGCTCAGGGTTCTTGTTGGTCAGCACCATGCTGACGTTCTTGTCCTGCTCCAGATAAATCATCCGGGTACGGTCCAGCAATATGTTGGCCTGGGCCGTTAGCGGCGCGGTCAATGTGGCCAAAACGCTCGCCAGCCCCAGTGCGCGATGAAGAGTTTTCATATCGATTCCTTATTCTTTATTCTGCGAGAGGCGTGCATGTCATGTCGCGGCCGCCCTGGCTCAGCTCGTAATCGGCCGGCAGCGGGTCCACGCGGCAACGCGTCTTGCCCCAGGAAATTTCCAGCTTGGGTGTCGGACTCAAGCCAGTGACGAAGGTCAAGCCGCCATCGCCCACCATGCCGACATCGCGCTTGCCGGCCACATCGCTCACGGTGGCGCCCAAAGGCGGCATTTTGCCATCTGGCAGCCTCACCGTCAGCAAGGCCTTGCGTCCCACTTTGACCGGAAACTCAGTGCGCCCCACCGCGCCTTCAGTCAGCACCACGCGGCGCACCACGGAACTGGCCTCTACGGAGTCCGGCATATTGTCGTCGTCCAAGCGCACGTCCTGGCTGTAGTACGGCGCCACGCTGCTCAGCATGGCGAAGCCGTTGCGGTCGGTTAGCGCCGGCACGCCGTACACCGGCACGCCAGCCACGCCGTCGGTATCCACCAACATGCGGGTTTCACCGCCGTAGCTGTTGCCCATGGTCAGGCCGCCGGCGTGCAATACCAGCGAGCTACCCATCCCGGCGGACACGCTGCTGTAACCGCCCTGCTGCTTGCTGGCCGAAACATCGGCCTGCATGACGCGGCCGGTGTAATGATAGTCGCCGGACACGAGCGGCTTGCCGGAGCGGGTATCCGCGCTCATCGCCACGTTGTAGCTGTGGTTGGGGGTGCTGCTGTCCGAATAGCGCACCGTGTGGCTGGTATTGCCGGCGCTGCCCTGAATGTCGTAGCCGATGCGGCGGTTATTCTCCAGCGGCATGCTCAAGCCCAGGTAAACACGGTTGCTGCTGCCGGTCTGATCACGCAGATTCTGCACCGACAAGTTGAGGCTGACGTTGCGCAAGGAACCGATATTGACGTCGCGGCTTAGCGACAAATCCACCCGCTGGGTGGCGGTGGCGTTCCAATAAGTGGATTTTTCCGCCGACAGAAACACATTGGTCTGGCCGAAAGTCTTGCTGGCGGTCATACCCACCCGCTGTTTGTCGCTGATATAGGTCTGGCCGTCCAGATCGCTGAGGAATTGACCGAAGGATCGGAAATTACGGTCCGAAAAGCGATAGCCGAACAGGCGGATGTCCGCGTTCAGGCTTTCAAACTTCTTGGCGTAGTTGAAACGGTAAGAGCGGCCGGCCATGTTCACGCCGCCTCGCATTTGAGCGTTGGCCTGCGTCATGTCGGCGGACAAAGCGCCCCAGCTGCCGAGATCCTTGGCGAAGCCCATCGCCAGCGAGCGATAGTCCGCGGACGCGATGAAGCCGCTGTACAGCGACAAGGTCTGCGTCAGGCCGTAAGACGCCTCGGCACTGGCCACATTAGGGTGGGACACGCTGCCGTTCTGATCCGCCTGACCGATGGCCGCCTTATAACGCCACATGCCGTTACGCGTCAGGAAGGGGACCGAGGCGGTATTGACGGTAAAGGTCTGCTGGCTGCCGTCGGCCTCCTCCACAGTCACATCCAACTGCCCTTGCGTGCTGCTGTTCAGATCGCGAATGGAAAACGGGCCTGGCGGCACATTGGTGGTGTAAAGCACCCGCCCTTGGTTGCGAATGGTCACCTTGGCATTGGTTTTGGCCACGCCGTTGACCTGTGGCGCGTAGCCGCGCAGGCTTTGCGGAATCATGCGGTCGTCGCTGTTCAGCGTGGCGCCGCGCATGGAGAAGGCGTCGAAAATCTCGGAAGTCTTGAACACTTCGCCCAGGGTCAGACGCGCCTGCATGCCCCGCAGATCGCGATAAACCTGGGTATTGTTCCAGCTCAGGCGGCTGCGGTTAGTCGCGCTGTCGTCGTACTGGTAATTGGAGCGCAGCCGCCAAGGGCCGGCGTTGGCGCCGGCCACGCCGTAGCTGGTGGTCTTGCTGCTGCTGGCGCCAAGGCCGTTGTCGGTGCGCTGATAGAACACTCGGTAATCCAGCATCGCGGCCGGCACGCCGTCGTTCCAGGTCTCCGGCGGCGCATAGTCTTCATCGCGATAAGCCAGTTCCGCTTGCGGCACCGAGATATCCAAGCGCGCATTGCTCTTGCTGTAACGCACTTTGGCGGCGCTGACCGCAGACAGATCAACGCACTGCTCGTTCTGCGGCCAGACAATGCCGGAGCGCAGACCAAGCTGACGGATCAAATCCGGCGGCAGACAGGGACGCACCGCCTGATCGGGGCCTTCCGGGCGGAAATCCAGCTCCAACTGCTGCAAAAAGCGCTGGTTCAGGTATACATCGGCGATATAGCGGCCCGGCACGATATAACCGGCCTGCTCGAACTGCTCCAGGCTGACGCTGCTGCTCGGGTCCAGCTGCAAAAAGGCGTCGTTGAACTCCACCGCATGGGCAATGCAAGGGCCGAGCGTCAGCGCCACTGCCACACTGTAAATGCGATGTTTGTTCATGCCTGCGGATATCCCGATTAAGTGCATGCGCCGCCTCACGGCGGCTCTGCCAAAACACGCCGTCGCGTCAGATCGCGCCGGCCTTGATTCTGTCCCGCCAAGGAATGACGAAGCCGCGCCCGTTTTCAGGCGCAGGTGTATGCCTTGGGGAATACTTGCAGATGACTATCCTCATGCCCTGGTTTGCAGACTACTCATTGCTGACAGCGGACAAACCAGGCCTGATCATCGCCTAAGCGAACAGACCGTCAGGGCACAAGGAGACAGGGGTCGGAACTTTGCTTGGTTCCGTTTTTGAATCGAACTGCGGATTACTTGTACTGCAGATCGAATACGGCGAAGGCATCAGCCTGACCCGGGGTCACGGTTACTGCGTCGCCGGCTTTGGCGCCGTCGGCTTCGTATGCGGCGCTGAAGTTCAGCGTGTTGTTGCCGTCAACCAGATTCACAGCGGTGCCGTACTGGTTCAGCTTGATCTGGTCGCCATTGTTGGTGTTCACCAGACGAACGCCCACGCCCTTGGCGCCGCCGCTCTTCAGAGCCATCAGTTCGTTGTTGGCGCCAGCGGTGCCGGAGAACATCACAGCCACGGTTTTCAGCGTGGTGGTGGTGCAGTCGGTCAGGGTCATCTGGAACGGAGTCGGAGCCGAACGGTCGCCCACTTTCTTGAACACATGGGTCGGCACTTTGCCCAGGCCAACTTCAAGGTTCACGCTCTTGGAATCCAGGCCGCAAGCTGCGGTAACGATTTCGCCCTTAACATCCAGGGTGCCAGCGGCGGCGAAAATAGAGGAAGCGGCAACAGCCATCAGGGAACCGGCAAATACAAATTTTTTCATTCTTGACTCCGACTAATAGGTAATCATTTTCAAACCGCATTGCAGCCTGGCATGCCACGTCGCGGACTATCCGCCAGTGCTGACATGCAGTACTGGAACGCAGACGAATAGTAGCAAGCAGACCCATTGCGTAGGTTTTTTTGTTTCATATTAAATTTTTTATTTAAAATGAACGCAAAAAAACGCCTCGCTGACTTTAAACGATTTGATGAATCAATCTTGAATATTTGTTTTATTTCAGGGATTTGTTAAGGATTGAGCGATATTTGCAATAAAACAACACTTCAAATAAAGAAAACCCACACAATTCATGCCGTGTGGGTTTTTTGCTGATTTATTGAACAGATATGGGCTGAAATCAGAAGTAGTTGACCACCAGATTCACTGCGCCTGCCCGGGCGGTGGCACTGCGCAGCAGATCGCGGCTGCTGAACTGGTTCTCGCCTTTGCGCACATTCAGACTAGCGATCTTGCCTTGCTGGGAGGCCGCCGCGCTGTCCAGCGTCAACGTGGCAGGGCTGGCGCATTGGTTGAGTTCCAAAGCGGGCTTGGCGCGGGCTGCGTCGGCGCTCGCCACTTCGTGAGTCTGGGCGCTGCAGCCGCCTTCAACGATGGCGCCATAAAAGTGCACCTGGCCGCCTTGTGCCATTGCAGCGGAAGAAAGAACGGAAAGCAGGGCTGCCAGTCCAAGTGCGTGCAGACGTTTCATTTTCGACCTTCCTTTCTAAATCCCGCCATTAGTAATCAAATGCTTTTAGGTTTTGGCTTTTTTTGTAAGCCAACCTAGTTCAATTGCATTCTAGTACAAGTGGCATTTAAATTGAAAGGGCTATTTGATAGTTTTTCTTACAAGTTATTTTGTTTTAGAATTAACAAAAACTTACTAATAAATGCATGTTTAATTAGGTTTTAGTTAAACATATCAAATAACGACGTCTGACTATCGTTATGGCACAAACTTAGCGCGGTCGCCGTCAATACAATGGATGGACGGAGCAGTCCCCCTCCCGCCCCCTGAAAAACAGTGATAAAAAAAGGGACGGCATGCCGTCCCTTTGATCCGCCGGCCTGCCGCCGGCGTTAATGACAAAATTATGCCTAGAGCCGCTAAGAAAACCTCGCAGAGAACCTGAGCCAAGGCGCGCCGACGCAGAAAACGAAGTTTCTGCGAAGCTACAGTACCAGTCGTACGACAAGGAGGCGCACCCCAGGATCAGGGGTTTTGTTAGCGGGTCGAAGAGCAGATCCTAAGGCATCAGCGGCCAGGTATCGCTGCCCTTTCCATTGTCTTTTTTCGGCGGTGCGGCCGGCTTCGCCTCCAGCGCCCGTCCAGGCCGCGTCCGGTTAAAGTACTTTTCCAGCAAGGCGTCCAGAATCGCGGAAGTTTCGGTATCCGGCACGCCGTCATAACGCGCTGGCCGGAAATGCATCTGGAAAGCCGCCACCACCTCCTGAGTCTCTTTATCCAGCGCGCCGGTTTGCGGCGCTTCATAGCCGTAATCCAGCAAGCGTTTCTGCAAATCCCGTATGTCTCCGCGATAAGGCACTTGCCGCAGGTAGAACTCCACCGCCTCGCGCTCCGGCCAAGCCCCGATGTTGTAGTCGCGGTATAAGCGCTCCCACGGGAACTTGGGACCGGGGTCCACTTTGCGCCCCGGGGATACGTCGGAGTGCCCCACGACCTTGTGCGGCGGAATCTGATGCCGCGCGATAATGTCCGCCGCCAACTGCGCCACCACCGAGACCTGCGCCTCATCGAAGTCAAACCACTGCCGCCGCATCAGGGGCAGTTCGTCCTCTTCCGGGGATGGATAGCCCAGATTCACAATCTCGATGCCGATGGAACTGGAATTGATCAGCCGGTCTCCTTGCCAGTAACTGCGCCCGGCGTGCCAAGCTCTGCGCTCTTCCGGCACCAATTGGTACACCTTGTTGGACATGCCCAGCAAAGCGGCATCCGGCACCAGATAATGCGCACTGGCTCCGTGCTGGCCCTGCGTGAGCATTTCCAGCGCCAGAGCGTTGGGCACGGCGGTGTAATGGAATACCAGGTTGCGAACCCTGGAATCCTGATTTTCGGAAACCACGCTGGCGTCTATCCGATAGCTTTTGGCTGCTCCCGCCGCGCTGACGCAAGCAGAACTCAACACGCTGGCCGCCAACGGCGCCAGCAGGGGCAAAGCCCCTGTCCAACCCAAAATGTGTCTTCTACTGATCATTTTCCATTCAACCTTATCGTCAAGTATGCGCGCGGTCGTTTTCCCGGCGCACACTGCAAAGGTAGAGTTTTTAAACTAATAAATAGTTCCAATTAAGATATTGGCATGATAGATGCCATTTAATTAACATGGAAATACTCAGTTTCAGCGCTAAACCACGCATACAGGCTTGCCAACCTGCAGATCCTGCTTTAGATTGCGCAGCGACTCATGGGAAACCTGCATTGAGACTATCGGCATTCAAATCCATTACCCGGCTGGCCCTGCTGCTGTTTATTCTTTGGCAGGCCCTATCCTTGGCCAACGGCGCGGTTCGCGCCGACGACGCGCTTGGCCGCGCCAGCCCATCCTATGCCGCCAGCCAAGACATAACCACAATGCACATCGCGAGCGGCAGCCATGTCCACTGCGGCGGCGAACAGGGCGGATGCGGAGAGTGCCAGGCTTTGCCATCCACATGTCCAGGCTTAGCGGCAAACACGGTGGAGTCAGGCTGGCCCGGCTTCGCCACTGTCCTTTCACTGCGCCACCCGCCCGCACCTCCGCGCCGGCCGCCCCGCGCCTGAGCTCCTGTTTACGATCTGCTGCGCGTTGTAAGACGTGACACGGTGAGTGCTGCTTCGAAATACTCATGTACCGCTAGCACACACCGTTTTCTCCGCAGCAACGCCTGGCCCCTCTCTCGCGAAAGCGAGGGCAGGCTCCAAGCATTCCGCCTTCTTTAATCTCGCAAACGCGCCGCTCCCTCCGCGGCCCAAATCGCTTGGGACTCCTTCCTATGAATGTAATCATCGGCTACGTCGTCGTGATCGGCATGATCTTCGGCGCCTTCCTGATCCACGGCGGCGCCATCGGCGCCATTCTCTCCGCGATGCCTACCGAGATGATGGCGATTCTGGGCGGCGCGCTGGGCGCCTTCATCGTCGCGAATCAGACCAAGAACCTGAAAGCGGTGGCGCGCGCGCTGCCCGCCGCGCTCAAGGGATCGCGCCATGACAAGGCCCGCGCGCTGGATCTGCTCAGCCTGCTGTACGAACTGCAGGTCAAGGCGCGCAAAGAGGGCATGATGGCCCTGGAGGCCGATGTCGACGCGCCGCAGCAAAGCCCTATCTTCAACAAGTACCCGGCCATTGCCGGCGACCATCACGCGCTGGGCTTTATCCGCGACTACCTTCGCATCATGGTCAGCGGCAATCTGAACGCCTTTGAAATTGAGAACCTGATGGATGTGGAACTGGAAACCCACCATCAGGAGGGCATGGCGCCCATCGCCGCCATCCAGCGCCTGGGAGACGCCTTGCCGGCCTTCGGCATCGTCGCCGCCGTGTTGGGCGTGGTCAACACCATGGCCTCGGTCGGCGCGCCGCCTGCGGTGCTGGGCGGCATGATAGGTTCCGCCTTGGTCGGCACCTTCCTAGGCATCCTGCTGTCCTACGGCATAGTGACGCCGCTGGGCTCGCTGCTGGAACAGAAGCTGGACGAGGACAGCAAGGAATTGCAATGCATCAAGACCGTGCTGCTGGCCGGCATGCAGGGCTATCCGCCGCCCAGCGCCATCGAGTTTGGCCGCAAGGTGCTGTTTTCGAGCGAACGCCCGGAATTCGAAGAACTGGAAGAACGCATCAAGAGCCTGCGCTAAGCTCGCCCGGCAAGGGGATCAGCTCCTCGGCGTTCACCCCCAGGCCAAACTGGCCGCCTAGCCGCAACTCCGCGCCCAGGCTCGCCGCCTCGCGCGCGGACAGGCTCAGACTCAGACGCCCCGCCTGCGCGGCCACTTCCACGCGGGCGCCGTCCGCCAGCCAGGTCAGCGACTCAATACGCGCCGGCGAGTACTGCGGCCCCAACCGCAGCGCGCGGCCTGGCACCACAGCATGCTCCAGCACGTTTTCATAACCGATGAAACGTGCCAGCCATGCGTTTGCAGGCCTAGCCAGCAGATGCCGCGGCGCGTCGCATTGCACGATGCGCCCCTGATGCAAGACGGCGGCGCGGCTCGCCATCGCGAACGCCTCCTCCCGGTCATGCGTGACCAGAATCGCCGGGATCCCCGACTCCGTCAGCAGCTGCGTGAACTCCCCTTGCAACTGGCCTCGCAAGTGCGCGTCCAAGCTGGAAAACGGCTCGTCCAGCAGCAATAGCCGCGGCCGGGTCACCAGCGCGCGCGCCAGCGCCACCCGCTGTTGCTCGCCGCCGGACAAGGTCCAGACCTTGCGCCGCTGATAACCGCCCAACCCCAACCGCTCCAGCATCGCTTCCGCCTCGCGAGCGGCCTGGGCACGGGACTGCCCGCGCTCGATCAGACCGAACATCACATTGCCCGCCACGTCCAAATGCGGAAACAGAGCGAAATCCTGGAACATCAGCGCGAAGCCGCGCCGCTCCGGCGGCAGCCGGCTGATGTCCTCGCCTTCAAAACGAACGGCGCCGCCGTCCAGCGGCAGCAGGCCGGCGATGATTTTGAGCAAGCTGCTCTTGCCGCAGCCGGACGGTCCCAGCAGGGCCAGAGTCTCCCCGGCCGCCACCTCCAGCGATACGCCATCCGCCGCCACCCGCGCGCCGAAACGCTTTTCAATTCCTATGAGCTCAAGCACACCGGTCTCCTTTCTCCGGCTCCCCCGGTCTAGTCGTCCCGCTTTCAATCACGGCAAAAGCCAGTGTGGCCAGCACCATCAGCAGGCCGGACAACAGCATCGCCGCGTCCGCGTTGGCCTCACCGGGCCGGCCCAGCTTTTGATAAATCAAGGTGGTCAAGGTCAGCCATTCCGGCCGGGACAGAAACAAGGTAACCGCGAACTCCCCCACCGCAGTGGCGGCGGCGAAGGCCAGCCCGCGCCGCAAAGCAGGTTGCAGCAAGGGCCAAACCACCCGCCGGAACACCTTCCAAGGGCTGGCGCCCAGGGAGCGCGCCGCCTGCGCCAGATGTTCAGGCATGCCGTCCAGCGCCGCGCCGGCGGCCTTGGCCACGAAGGGATAGGCCAACAAAATGTAGGCCGCCAACAGCATGGCCAAATTGGCGCTCCAGCTTGGGTACAGCAGCAACAGGCCAAAAGCCACGCATACCGGCGACACCACGAAAGGCAGAAACGCCAGGGCCCGCAGCCACAACCAACGCCCCGCCGCCAGTGCGTGGCACAGGCCCAGCAGCCCGGACAGCAGCACGGTCATCACAGTGAAGCGCGCCGAATTGAACAAGGCCAGCCGCAGTTCCTCATCCCACAGCGCGGGCAGCTCATCAAGCGCGGACAGCGCTTTCCACAGCACCGCCAGCAAGGGTAAGCCTGCGAAGATCAACAGGATGGCGAGGCCCGCCGTCAGCCAGGCGCGGTCCACCCAGGTCCGCGCGGGCGCGGGGAGCAGCGGCTCGCAGCGCGCCGGCACGCCCAAACGCGCTTCCAGCCAGGCGTAGACCGCGGCGACGCTGCCGGCCACCAGTAGGCTCAACAACGCCAACGCGCCGGCGTCGGCCAGGTTCAGCTCATACGCCACCAGCGTGTAGATCTCGACTTCCACCGTGGCATAACGCTGGCCGCCCAGCAACAAGGCCAGACCGAAGCCGGAGAAACAGTAGAGAAAGACCAAGCAAAGATTGGGCAGCAACCAGGGCAGCGCCGCCGGCCATTCCACCCGCCAGAACGCGCGCCAGCGGCCGGCGCCCAGGCTGCGGGCAGCGGCCAGCCGGCTGGCGGGCACCTGAGCGAAGCCATCGGCGGCGGAGCGAATCACCAGCGGCAGATTGAAAAACAGATTGCCGTACAGCAACAGCCAGGGCGAGTCCTGCAGATTCAGCCCGCTCAATCCTCGCGGGCCGAACAGCGCCAGCACTCCTACCCCGGCGACCAAGGTGGGCATCACAAAGGGCAACATCAACAGGCGCAGCGCCAAGCCGCGCCCAACGAAACGGAATCGGGCCAACGCCCACGCCGCCGGAACGCCTAGCAACAAGGCCAGCAAGCAAGTCGCGCCGCCCTGCAGCACCGACCACAACATGCGCCAGCGCAGATAGGGATCGCTCAGCAAACCGAAGGACAGCGGCTCTCCGCCCTCCTGCAACAAGCGCGCCAACGGCAAGGCGGACATGGCCAGCAAAAACAGCAAGGGGGGCGCCGCCAGCAATAGGCGGCTCCTACCGCTCAGCATCAAGACTGCGTTCCCTTCAACGGCCAACAGGCGGTCAATACATCCTCCACGCCATCCTCGTCCTCGCTTTGGCCCGCCTTGGCGAAGCCCAAAGCCTCAGCCAAACATTGCGAAGGCAGGTTATCCGGCGCGATGGACAGCACCAGCCGCGGCGCGCCGGCCCGGGCCGCCCAGGCGCCCATCGCCAGCACCGCTTCGCGGGCGTAGCCTTGGCGGCGATACGCCGGGTAAATCGTATAGCCCAGTTCCACATCGCCGTAACCGCCCAGATAAGGATGGCCGGGCAAGGAGTGAAAGTTGGCGTGGCCCACCATCGTCAGATCCTCGCGACGCAGCAAAGCGCGCACCGACCAGGGCGCGTAATCGGGCTGGCGTTCGATATCGTCCAGCCGCAAAGCCATCAAGTCCTGCTCGTTCAGCCATTCCGTCGCCAGCGGCGCGCCCAGCAGCTCGGCCGCCGTTTCCGGTTGGCCGGCCAGGCACAGCCACAGCGTTTGCGGGTCCAGATGACGCAACAGCAGCCGCGGTGTTTCGATATCCGGAATCATTGCCCGCCCTTCAATACCACCCGAGTCCAGCGGGACACCCATTGCCGGGAGCGCTCGGCGATCACCTTGCTGTCCGGAGTGTCGTGCGCGGTCGGCTGCTCGGCGAAGCGGTAAACCGGATCCAAGGCCACCTTGTCCATCACCGGATACATCCACATAGTAGTGGTCACATCCTTCTGCACCGCCTCGGAGCGCAGGAAGGCGATGAATTTCTCGCCCAGCGCCGCCTCCTTGCCGCCCTTGACCAGAGCCGCGCCTTCCACCTGACGGAACACACCGCCTTTCAAGGGCAGATTGCCGGTGGGCGCGTCGTTCAGTTTCTGCTTGCTGTAGAACACCTCCGCGGCCGGGCTGGTGGCGTAGCTGACCACCAGCGGCCGGCTGCCGCCGTTTTTGGAAAAGTCCGTGTAATAGGATTCGCTCCAACCTTTGCTGACCTTCAGCCCGTTGTCGCGCAAGCGGCCCCAGAAGGCGAAGGCCTTGTCCTCGCCCATCGCGGCGACGGTGGACAGCATGAAGGCGAGCCCAGGGCTGGAGGTGGCCGGATTCTGCACCACCAGCAGGTTCTTGTAGGCCGGCTTGGTCAAATCCTCCAAGGTCTTGGGCAAGGCCAATTGACGCTGAGCGAACCAGGCCTTGTCGTAATTGAGCGTGACGTAGCCGTAATCTATGCTGACAGCGCCCGGCAAAGCGGCCTTGCCGCCTTGAGCCAGCGCCGCCGGCACCGGCGCCAGCACGCCGGCCTGCTGAGCTTTGCCGATCAGGCTGTTGTCGATGCCGAACACCACGTCGGCGATGGGATTGGCCCGGGTCAGGATCAGCTTGTTCAGCATCTCGCCGGCGTCTCCGGCCTTGATGATGGACACCTTGGCGCCGTTCTGCTTTTCAAACTCCGCGAGCAGAGGCTTGGACACCGTGAACGAGCTGTGCGACAGCACGCGCAGTTCGGCCGCCGACGCGGCCAGACTGACCGTCGCCAGCGTAACGGCGATCAAAGAGGGAAAACGCTTCATGGACATCTCCGTACACAATGGCAATTGGCCGGAGCAAGCGGAATGCGAGCAGCGCCCGCGCATCACGCTCCCTCCGCTGGCATGACCCAGATCAGGTTGCAGGGTATTTTCTCAGCCCGCGCGCGGGCACCCCTGGTGACAGCCGGCCAGTATACCCCAGCTGCCGCGCGCTGACAGCCAACACTCTTTAACAGAGTCGGCCGGCGCCTTAACACACCAATGACAAGCGCCTTCTAAGCTGAATAGGCTTGCGCCCGCTCCGGGCGCGTCGGGAGACCATGCTTGAACCCCATGCAAATCCTTTGCCGGCCGCTGACAAAAGTGGCGGGCGCCATTCGGGTCATCGCCAAGACTGGAGTCTTGCTGGCCGTTCTCAGCTTGCCCGCTCTAGCCCAGGCCGACATCGGCATCGCCGGCGCTCGCCACTTGCTGTCTCGCACCGGCTTCGGCGCCAACCCGGCTCAAATCGCCGTGTACGCGCCGCTAAGCAGAGAAGCCGCGGTGGACCGGCTGCTGGCCAATACCCGCGCCAGCGCCGACACGCCGCCGCCGGCCTGGGTGAACGAAGCCTTCGAGCGGCCGGGGCAGCCCAATCTCAGCGAAGAAGAGAAAAAAGCCTTGCAAAAGGCACGCGCCGAGCACGCGGTGGAACTACGCGGCTGGTGGCTGAACGAGATGCGCTACACCACATCGCCGCTCAGTGAAAAAATGACTCTGTTCTGGCATAACCACTTTGTCTCAGCGCTGGACAAGGTGCGCTCGCCGCAAATGATGTACCAGCAGAACCTGCTGCTGCGCCGCTACGCGCTAGGCAATTTCGGCGACATGCTGCACGCCATCGCGCGCGATCCGGCGATGATGCGCTACCTGGACACCGCCAATAACCGCAAGGGCCAGCCAAACGAAAACTTCGCTCGCGAGGTGATGGAACTGTTCACTCTGGGCGAAGGCCATTACAGCGAACAGGATATCCGCGAGGCCGCCCGCGCCTTCACCGGCTGGGGCTTGGACCGCGACGACCGTTTCGTCAACCGCCCCAAGCTGCACGACGACGGCGATAAGCTGATCTTCGGCCAGCGCGGCAACTTCGACGGCGACGCCGTGCTGGACCTGCTGCTGCAACAGCCGGCCACCGCCGAATTCATCACCGCCAAACTTTGGAAAGCCTTTATCTCGCCCAAGCCGGATCCGGCCGCCGTCAAGCGGCTGGCCAGCGGCTTCCGCAATGGTCGTTACGAGATCAAACCCTTGCTGCGCGCCTTGCTGCTCAGCCCACAGTTCTGGAACAGCCAGGGCCAGTTGGTGAAATCACCGCTGGAGCTGACCATAGGCACCCTGGTGACTTTCGACCTCAGCCCACCGGACTGGCGCGCGCTGGCCGGTCTTAATCGCCAGTTGGGCCAGGATGTGTTCGCGCCGCCCAACGTCAAAGGCTGGCCAGGCGGAGAAACCTGGATCAACAGCGCCACCTTGTTAAGCCGCAAGCAGTTCCTGGACCGTATCGCCCACGACGCCGCGCCGGCCCGCAACGCCTTTGCGCTGCCGGACGGCGGCATGGACGAAATGAAGGGGCGCGAGGCGCGCATCAACCGGCTGGCCGCAGCCGGCCTGCGCTCACTCAAGCTGCAACCTGACGAATGGAGCGCCATCTATCAGGTGCGCAGCGCTCAGGACACCGCCAGGCTGCTGCTGGCGCTGCCTCCGGCCAACCCTCTGCCCGAATCCCTCAGCGGCGCGCAAGCCATCGCCCCGCTGCTGCTGGATCCGGTCTACCAAATTCACTGACAGGAGCCCAGCCATGTTCCAGCGACGTCAATTTCTCAAGGCCATGGCCGGCGGCCTGATGGTATCGGTGCTGCCCAATCTGAGCTGGGCGCTGGCTCCGGCCGGCTATCGCCGCCTGCTGATGCTGATCGAGCTCAAGGGCGGCAACGACGGCCTCAACACCGTGGTGCCCTACGCCAGCGCCGACTACTACCGGTTGCGCCCTGGCATCGCCATTCCCCGTGAACAAGTGCTGCCGCTGGACGAACGCCTGGGCTTGCACCCGGCCATGACCGGGCTGCTTCCGCTATGGCAACAGCGGGAGTTGGCGGTATTACAGGGGGTTGGCTATCCCGACCCCAACCTGTCCCACTTTCGCTCCATCGAGATCTGGGAAACCGCATCCAATAGCCAGCAATATCTGAGCGAGGGCTGGCTGAGCCGGCTGTTCCGCGAACAGCCGACACCGCATGACTTCGCCGCCGACGGCGTGGTGCTGTCCAGCCAGGCGCTGGGGCCGCTGGACGGCGGCGCTCGCGCGGTGGTGCTGAGCAATCCTCAAGACTTCGCACGCCAGGCCAAGCTGGCGGCGGACCAAGGCCACGCCGGCAGCGGCGCGCTCGGCCATATTCTCAAAGTGGAGGGCGACATCCGCCAGGCCGCCGCCGAGTTGGGGCAGCCGGCCAAACCGTTGGCCGCGGCGGATTCGCCGATGGCAGCGCCGCGGCCGACCGGAGCGTTCGCCCAGGCCGTCGCCACCCTGGCGGATACCCTGTCGCGCGGCGTGTCCATCGCCGTAGCCCGCATCACCCTGACCGGCTTCGACACCCATGGCAACCAGCCGCCCACCCAGGCGCGGCTGCTGGGCGAACTGGCAGATGGCATCGCGCTCTTGCGCACGCAATTGCAACAGCAAGGGCGCTGGGACGACACCCTGGTGCTCAGCTACGCCGAATTCGGCCGGCGGCCGCGCGAAAACGGCAACCGCGGCACTGACCACGGCACCGCCAACGTCCATTTCGCCAGCGGCGGGCGCGTGCGCGGCGGGCTGTACGGGCAAAGCCCGCAACTGGCCGGCGTCAGCGACGGCAACCTGCCCTACGCCATTGACTTCCGCCAGGTCTACGCCACCGCCATCCAGAGCTGGTGGGGCAAGGACGCCCACAATGTGCTGGGCGGCCACTTCGCCCCCCTGCCCCTTCTCAAGACATGAGAAAGCCGGCCCGTAGGAACCTGTTTACGATCTCGCGAGCAAGAGCGGGACCAGGCGAAAACGCCTGAGAAAGCGGAGTGTACACACGGTACATGACATTTTGAGGGCGTACTCGCCGTGTCATGCTCCACGACGCGTAGCAAATCGCAAGCAGGTTCTAAGGCGTAAAAAAAGCGGCCCGCCTGATTGGCGCGCCGCTTCCATGTCCATTGGGAAGAGGTCCCTAGTCAAGGCATTCAATCATGCCTCAGCCGTACTTTCCAACTCCGGCAAGGCGATGTGGTGATCCTTGCTGTATTGATAGTCGTGAAACACGTGCTCGGCGCTGAGCAGTTGATAGCTGCCGTCTGCGCGCTGGACGGTGGTGTCTTTGAGACGGTAGGCGTTGTGGCCGCAGGTCCAGCAATCAAAATTGCGCATCTGCGTGCACAAACAGGTCTTGTCCCACACTTTGATGCGGCGCTCGCCGGGATGGGCGGCCACTTCGCGATTATAGGCCTCGATATAGGAACAACCGCCCTTGGCGTCCAGCAGGTAGCCGTAGGCTTCGCAATTAGGGCGAATGCCGTCGCCGATGGCCGGACAGTGCTTGATCATGCGCATCGGATAGCCGGTGGGCGACAGTTGGTTGACTTCGATGTCGTCCTCATTGGCTTTGAAGTATTCCTGCTGCACTTTCTCCGGCAAGCCGCATTCTCGCGCCACGGTGAAGCGAGTAGCCACCTGCACCGCGCCGGCGCCCATCTCCAGGAATTGAGTCGCATCGCTGCCGGTGAACACGCCGCCGGCGGGAATCAGCGGGATATCCAGTTGCTCGGCCCGCAGCCAGTCGCGGATTTCGGCCACGATGACGGCCAGGTCGTATTGCGCCCAATCCATGCCGAAGCCCAGGTGGCCGCCGGCCAGCGGGCCTTCCACCACCACATAGTCCGGCAGGCGGTTGCTGCGCGCGCTCTTTTTCAGGAACAACTGCAGAGCGCGCAGCGAGGAGACGATGATGCCGAGTTTGGCGTCGCGGAAACGCGGGTGATCTTCCATCAACGCGAAGGAGCCCAGATGCAGACCCGCGGCCAAAGTAATGCCGTCGATGCCGGCGTCCAGCGCGGCATGCATGCGCGTGCGCAAGGTTTCCTTGGGCGCGTTCATGGTCAGCTTTTCCATGCAGTTGATGAAGACCAGGCCATCGCCGCGTTTGGCTTCCATGGTCTTGCCCACATGCATGCGGGTGGCTTCCGCCAGCAAACCCAAGTCGAACTGCACGACGGATTTGTCGCTGTTCTCGACATTGAATTTGTACTGCTTGAGCTTGTCTTTGACGTATTTGGTGTTGAAGCGGCGGTCGGTGACCGTGGGCACCATGGCGTCGGAAATATGCCCCACGCCGCCCAGTCTGGCTGCTTCCAGCGCCAGCGCCGAGGTGGAGATGTCCACGCCCATGCCGCCAATCATGATGGGCACCAGCTCCTGCTTGCCCAGCCGCAGTCTGAAATCGTCAACGCACTTCATTAAATCAGCCTATCTCTCCTGAATGCTGGCCGGCATTATCCCCCGGCCTTATGGGAAAATCCATTTTTTTAGAGTTTTTGCTCCGAGGACCCAGCCAAACCGCTCCCGTCAGCCCCAGCCAGTTCAAGCGCCCAGCCCTGGCCACTATGCGCCCGCCATATTGCAGCCATGCTACGCGCCGGCTCATTGAAAAAGCCGGGGGGGCCCGGCCTTTCCCTGCATGCCGGCGCGTGGCAGGCCGCAAACTACGGTCTTACCAAATACGGATGCGCTCGTCTTTCGGCTTGAACATCTTGTCGCCGGGCTTGACTTCGAAGGTTTCGGCAAAGGCGTCGCTGTTGCTCGCCGCGCCGATAGCCCGGAACTCTCCGGGCGAATGCGGATCGCTCACCAAGCGCGACAGCAAGGCCTCGTCGCGAATCTTGTTGCGCCACACCTGGGCGAATCCATAGAAGAAGCGCTGGTCGCCGCTCATACCGTCTATTGTAGGCGCCGGCTTGCCACCCAAGGACAGTTGGTAGGCCTTATAGGCGATTTGCAGGCCGGCGTTGTCCGCGATGTTTTCGCCCAGCGTCAACTCACCGTTGATGTGCTTGCCCGGCAAGGGCTCGTAGCCGCTGTACTGCGCCACCAGCTTGCCGGTCAGTTGATCGAAACGGGCGCGGTCCTCCGCCGTCCACCAGTTGCGCATATTGCCGTCGCCGTCGAACTGGCTGCCCTGATCGTCGAATCCGTGGCTGATTTCATGGCCGATCACCGCGCCTATGCCGCCGTAATTAGCTGCGTCGTCGGCCTTGGCATCGAAGAACGGCGGCTGCAGAATAGCGGCCGGGAATACAATCTCGTTCAGCGATGGGTTGTAGTAAGCGTTGACGGTTTGCGGCGTCATCCCCCACTCCTCGCGATCCACCGGCTTGCCCAGGCGGGCCAGCATGCGGCGATATTCAAACAAGGAGCCGCGCTTGATATTGCCCACCAGATCGTCTCGCTTGATCGTCAGGCCGCCATAGTCGCGCCACTTATTGGGGTAGCCTATCTTCAGCATGTATTTGGACAGTTTGTCCTGCGCGGCCTTCTTGGTGGCCGGGCTCATCCAGCTTAGCGTGTCTATGCTCTGGGCGTAAGCTTTCATCAAATTGCCCACCAGCGCTTCCATCTTGGCCTTGGACTCCGGCGGGAAGTAAGCCTGCACGTAGAGCTTGCCCAGAGCCTCCCCCAGATTGCCCTCTACCGCTTTCACCCCGCGCTTCCAGCGCGGCTGCTGTTCCAGCGTGCCGGCCAGCGCCTTGCCGTGAAAGTCGAAACGGGTTTGCGCCAGGGCGCTGTCCAGATAGGGCGCGTAGGCGTCCAACGTCTGCGCCGTCAGATAGTCCTGCCAGTCTTGCAGCGGCCACTCGGCCGCCAGCTTGGCCCAGGCCTGAGCATAGCTGGGCTGGTTGACGTTGACCGCGCTGACGCCGCCGGCCCCGGCCGCCTCCAGGAAAGCTTGCCAGTCAAAGCCCGGCGCCCGCTTTTTCAGCTCGGCCACGCTCATCTTGTTGTACGTCTTTTGCGGGTCTCGGTTCTGCACCTTGCTCCACTGGGCTTCTGCCAGCCTGGTTTCCAGCGCGAACACGCGCTGGGCGCGCTGCTCCGGTTCGGCGTAGCCGCCCAGCTTGAACAATTTTGCGAGGTAGGCCCGATAGGCCTGGCGAGCTTTCTCGAAGCGCGCGTCCTTGCCCAGATAATAGTCGCGGTCCGGCATGCTCAGGCCGTTCTGATACAAGCCGGCCAGGTATTGACGCGCGTCCTTGGCATCCGCCTCAACGTAAAAAGCCAAGGGCTGTTGCACGCCCAGACCCTGCGCCGCACCCATCCAGGCCGCCATCGCGCGCTTGTCCTTCAAGCCGGCGATCTCCGCCAGATCGCCGCGCAGCGGCGCCAGGCCCAGTTTGTTCAGCGCGGCCTCATCCATAAAGCTGTGATACAGGTCGCCGATCTTTTGCGCCTCCGGCGATGCGTTCGGCTTGGCTGCGGCCTCTTCTATCAGCTTGCGGCTGCGTTCCAGGCTCAAGTCGCGCAATTGCTTGAAGGCGCCGTCGCTGTCTTCGGACGCCGGCAGCACCGCGTGTTTGATCCAGCCGCCGTTGACCGCGTGATAGATATCGTCCTGCGGACGCACCGCGTTGTCGAAATGCTGTGTGTCGATGCCGGACACGACGCCGGCTTGTGCGTGCCAGGCCAGCAACAGACTGGCGGCCATCAGGGCTAACTTCATTTTCATCGGGGGTTCCTTTCACTCTATTTCTCTGCGGCCCTGTTTTCCTTGTTTTGGTTCCGGTGAAAATGCCGGGCCGGCTCACAACGACAAGAGAAAGGCAGCCCAAAGGCTGCCTTTTCCTCACAACGAGTCAAACATCCATTTCATGACAAAGACAATATATATATCAACACAAGACATATATAAGGAATGGCTTGGTCAGGCCCGCGGGATCACTGCACAAACTGCTCGGACCCCACGATGCCCAGCTTGGTCACCCCCAAACGCTGCGACTCCGCCAGCACCATCGCCACCGGCTCGTAACCCGCATCCTTGTTCGGCTTGATGTGAAACTCCGGCTGCGGCACCCGCGCCGCCGCTTCCGTCAGCTTCTTCTCCAAAGCCTCCCGGTTCGCCAAACGCTCTCCGTTCCACAAGATCCCGTTGTCCGGCCCAATGTCTATCTGCACCACCACCGGCTTCTCCATCGGCTTCGCCGGACTGCTCACCGGCATGTCCAGCTTCACCGCGTGCGTCTGGATCGGAATCGTGATGATCAACATGATCAGCAGCACCAGCATCACGTCGATCAGCGGTGTGGTGTTCATCTCCACCATCAGGTCGTCGTCGGACGAGCCTACGTTCATTCCCATCTTCCTGCCCCTCCTAGTTCCGCGGCGGCGGTTCGGTAATAAAAGCGATCTTCACGATACCCGCCTGCTGCACCGCCAGCACGATGCGGCCTATGGGGCTGTACTTAGCCCCCAGGTCGCCCCGAATGTGCACTTCCGGCTGCGGGTCCTTCTTCGCCTCCTTCACCAGCCGCGCCAGCAGCTCTTCCTGCGTCTTCACCGGCGTGGTGTTCCAGTAAATGGTGTTCCCGGTGTCCACCCCCAGCACGATGTTCTCCGGCTTGGTCTGCGTCGGAATGTTGCTTTCCTTCGGCAGCGCCATCTTCACCGTCTGCGTCACCACCGGCACCGTGATCAGGAAGATGATCAGCAGCACCAGCATCACGTCCACCAGCGGCGTGGTGTTGATCGCGGACATCACCGCGTCTTCGTCGCCCTTGCCGTGGCCTTGGCCGAATCTTGCGTTGCGCCCTTTCATCGTCGACGCCTCAGCGCGCGTTCAGCAGGCTGGCGTGCAGGCGGCCCGCCACCACTCGCACCATGTCCAGCACCAGCTTGTTGCGACGCACCAGCCAGTTGTAACCCAGCACCGCCGGCACCGCCACGCCCAGGCCGATCGCCGTCATGATCAGCGCTTCGCCCACCGGGCCCGCCACTTTGTCGATCGACGCCTGACCCGACATGCCGATCGCCGTCAGCGCGTGGTAGATGCCCCACACCGTGCCGAACAGGCCGACAAACGGCGCGGTCGAGCCGACGGTGGCCACCACCGACAGGCCGTTTTGCATGTGGTGGCTGGCGGAGTCCACCGCGTCGGAGATGGCCATCGACACCCAGGTGTTGAGGTCCACGCGCCCGGCCAGTTCGCCCTTGTGCTCGGCCGCCGCTTCAATCCCGGCCACCGCCACCGCGCTGAACATGCCTTCGTCGGCCAGTTCGCTGGCGCGCTTTTGCAGCTCCGCGCCGTGCGATTCCAGCAGTTCGCGGCCTTGCTTGAGCAGGCGGCGCTGTTCCAGCAGTTTGACGATGCCGACGTACCAGGTGGCCGCGGACATGATCAGCAGGATGATCAGGGTGCCGCGCGCCACGATGTCGCCTTGCGCCCACAGGGCGTCGATGCCGTACGGGTTGCTGGTCACGTGCGCGGTTTCGGCGGCCAGCGCGCTCAGGCTGCTCAACAGGGCCACGGCGGCGAAGGCGGTGCGGGTGATTTTGCTCATGTTCTGGTTCTCCTAGAGATTGCTTGTTCCGGTCGAGGCGCGCTCGCGCTCATTCGCCGGAATCGAGTTTGAAGCCGAATTCCTGGCTCAACAGGCTGTTGGGTTTGCAGCTGTAGCCTTGCAGCGCGGCGCTGATCGCCGACTGGAAGCCGCTGCGGTAGCGCGGCGGGATGCCGCCGTCGAACGAAATATTGGCGATGTGACTGAAGCGGCCGTTGTCGCCCACCTGGAAGGCCACGCGCACCACGCCCTGGATTTCGTCCTGTTGCGCCTTGCTCGGATACTCCGGCGCTTGCAGCTGGCTGCAGTTGGCCTTGGCCGACACCGGTCCCTTGGGCGCTTCCACCGCCGGGGCGGGGGTGGGCGCGGGCTGCGGCGCCGGGTCCGAGGTGGTGGACTGGATGGCGTTGGCCGTGGAGGTGACCGGCGGCGGATTGACCACCGGCGGCACGTAGGCCTGCGGCTTGGGCGCGGCGGTGGGCTGCACCACTTTCTCGATCTTGGGCGGAGGGGGCGGTGGAGGGGGCGGCGGTTCGCTGATGACCGCCACTTCCACTTTTTGCTGGATCACTTTGACCACGCCCTGGGCCAGGCCCGAGACCAGCGCGTAGATCAACAGTGCATGGAAGACGACCACGCCGACCAAGCCCGCGATGCGGCGCTTGGGCGGGGGACCGCCGATTCCTCTGGCTGTGATGCTCGTCATGTTT